>NZ_CP130630.1:11083322-12347483 GCF_030551255.1 Streptomyces sp. NL15-2K | reverse complement strand
GACACCAGCGTCTTGCCGGTCCCCGTCGCTGACACATACAGCCCGCGGGTGCCGCACGCCGCAGATGCCGTACCAGGCGCTCGACTGCTGCGCCTGGTCGGGGAAGAGCCGTGGCGCTTCGGGCGGCTCAAGAAGCGCCGCGGTCACCACAGTCATGCAGCTCTTCCTCGATCCGAAGCGGGCGGTGCCGGGGGAACCGGGACGGAACCGGCTGTGGCGGCCGTCGTTGAAAAGCCTCCCTTGATTCGCGGACCCTACCATTCGCACGCCGTCCGTACGTGAAATGTACGCGAAAGGTACGCGGGCCAGAGCGGTTCGTGGGGTAGGTCCGAAGGGCGGAGGTATCCATGTCCGAGTTGTTCGATCGCGGTGGACGCGCTGGTGGCCATGCCGGTCCCCGCTGCCGCCACCTGCGGAGCGCAGGCGGCTTCGCCAGGCTCACGCGCTCACCCTGGATGAGGTGGCCGCCGCCCTGGGCGTGCGGCGGGCGACCGTCGGCGGCTGGGAGTCGGGCAAGGCTGAGCCCCGGCCGCCGGAGCGGAGGCGTACGCGCGCCTGCTGAAGCAGCTCGCGCAGCTCTACCCGCCCCGAGGACGCCGGTGCCCCGCAGGAGGAGACCACGAGGCCGCAGACTCTCACCACGCAGGCGTCCGCAGCGCAGGCTCAGCCCCCGGCCGGGGCGCCGGAGGCCACGGCCGGGGCCGACAAGTCCCCGTCCGCTCCCCGCGGCTGCTGCCGCGGGCGCCGTGGCGCGCATCCGCGTGCCGTCCAAACGCCGCACGCCTCGCGCCGCCCGGGCATGAAGAAAGCTGCCCCGCGGCCACCCGTGTGGGATGAGTACGCGCACGGCCCGCTGCTCGTCCTCGACGCCGACTCCGACCGGCGGGTGAGCGGCTACGGCATCGGCGGTCTGATCCTGGACGTGCCCGCCAAGTCACTGCCCGCGCTGGTGGAGTGGACACTGGCCAAGGCGCAGCTAGGGGCGGAGAGGCTGCACGGTTCGGGCAAGGACGCCGACCCGCTGCTGGTGCTCACCGAGGCCGCGTGTGAACGCTACGGGCTGCCCGCTGCCCTGTCGGAGTCCGAGCGGCTCGCCGGGCGGCTCCCGGAGGGGCACAAGGTCATCAGGCAGCTTGAGCGCGCCGACTGGCAGCTGACCAAGCGCGGGTTCGGGCCGTGGGCGCGGATCTACCGCCCCGCCCAGGGCAGCCGTCGGCAGTGTGTGCAGCTGTGCATCCCCTCGTGGCGTGCCCTGGACGACCGCGCCTGGGGACATGCCGCGCAGTTGGAGCCCGCAGAGCTCGCCCGGGTGCTAGGCGTGTACGCGGCCCGGGTGATGACGCCGGTCGGCTCCACCGCTGTGACGGGGCTGCAGCTGATGACCGCGCTCAGCCCGCCGACCCGCGCGAGCGAGCCGGACGAGACCGGAAAGCGGCACGCCGAGCACCGGCCCGGATCGGCTGGGAACCGACCGATGGACCCGGCGCCGTGCAAGGCGAGTAAAGCAAAGACCTACCAGTACCCTGGCCCACCTGCCCCGCTTCCACGTGCGCGGGCCCGGCGAGAGGCTGTTCGAGGAGGCCTACGACTGGGCGCGGGACCTGACTGATGACGAGTGCATGAAGCGCTGCCTGAGTCAGCCTGGATGTGAACCTCGCCTTCGGTGCGGCCGCCAACGGCGCCGTCGTCGGTCTGGCCTCGCCGCCCATCTGCATGTCACCCAGCCGGACTTCAATAGGGCGTGCCACTACTGGCTGGTCGAGCCTCTACCCACGTCGACCTCGCCCGGGTGCAGGTCGGCGAGCAGTGGCGCGAGCTCGACGGCGAGTTGCTGCCCAGCCCGTTCACGCCGACCGGTGAACGGCCCGAGGGTCCGGCCTGGTACGCCACCCCGACGGTCGCCTACGCCGTCGAACTCGGCTACGACGTCGCGCCGCTTCAGGCCTGGGTGCGTCCCGAGAGCGGCCGGTTCCTGGACGGCTGGTACAAGCGGCTGCGCGACGCCTACGTCGCCACCATGGCGGACCTGGGCGTAGCGGAGAAGCTGCCCCCGCACGAGTTCCTGACGGCGATGGACGGCTACAAGCAGCGTGACCAGGAAATGGCGATCGTCGTGGACGCCGTGAAGATGACCGTCAAGGGCGGCATCGGCAAGCTGCGGGAGAAAGCGCGCGGCGGCGGCTGGAAGCCAAAAACGCCTGGCCCGCACTGGCCCGTCCGACCTGGCGGCCGGACATCCGCGCCGCCGTCATCTCCCGGGCCCGCATCAACATGCACCGCAAGATGCTCCATCTGGCGGCTCCACGGGGCAGTATCCGGTCGCGGTCCTGTCCAAGTACGCCGTGTACGCATCCGACGGCCCCAGCCCCCTGGACGTCCTGCCCTACGACAGCAACGGCAAGACCGTGCCGGGCTCGTTCCGGCTGGGGGTGTGCGCCGGGGATCGTCGGCAAAGCATCCGAGCGTGCTGTGGGGTGCGGATGTCCTCGAGCAGCTCGACGCCGACGGCAAGACCGCCAACCTCGCCGCTACATCAAGACCGGCGAGGTCACCGCCAAGGACACCGGAGAAGTCGGGAGACGTTTACGGCGATCGTAACAGTCGGGGACGAACTGACAAGGCGGTGCAGGGCCAGCGCTGCACGCGTCCTGTCCGAGTCGGCCGGGGCGCAGATGCGTTACCTGGTCCGGCAGCATCAGCGCAGTACCCGGCGCGTGGCCGAGGCTGCTCGGCATCAGCCAGCGCACCGTCGAGCGGTATGTGAAGAACCAGATCAAAAAGCCCCGCCGGAGCTCGCGCCGAACGCCTCGACGTGAGGTTGGCGTGCGCTGGCAGCCACAGGTCAGGGCCAGGGCGAAGCAGGCCGCGGCCACCACCAGCAGCGTCGTCCGATCGATGTCCAGGCCCGGTTCGGCTACACCGCGGCCCCCGGCAGCACCGACGACGCCCGCGTGCGTCACCTCACCCTCGCGCTGCCGCCCGGCCACGCTGCCCGTCTCTTCCAGGCCCAGGAGGCCGGTCTCACCGAGGACGAGCTCCGCCAGATCGCCGCCGAGGCCCTGGGCGAGGTCTACTTCCGCGACAACGGCCGCCGCGCCCAGGGCCTCGAAGTCGAACTCACCGACCTCCTCGACCTCGAGTTCGAGCTGTAGCCGGTCAGGGCGCTGGACAGGAATCAGGACAGGCATCGGGGAGAGCTGTGGCAGCAGGGGTGTTGCGGACCGTGCCGCTGGCCGGGGAGCTGACCGCGTCACTGATCAACCGGGTTGCGGACCGCTACGGTCTGGCGGCCGCCAGCGTGCTGCGGCTATGGACGTGCCGCAACTCCCCCACCCCGCACGACGGCGGCGTGCGAGCCGACGCAGAGGTCGTGCTCAACGAAGCCGGGCGGGGTGTGCTCGCCGAGCTGTGCGGCGTGGAACCGGCGGTGCTGGCGCGCGCTTTGCCCGCCTTCACCGTGGACGACCCCGAGATCGAGTACCGGGCGGGAGCCGAGCCCTGGCGCAGGCGCGGTGGCGGGCGGCGGGCACGGTGGCGGGAGAAGCAGCGTTCGGCTGCCGGTTGTGCGCCGCGGCAGGCACTGCGGGCGGTGCGGTATCTGCCGCGCTGGCAGCGAGTATGTGTCCGGCACGGACGGCGCTCTGGACGCGGACGCCGACCAGCCGCTGGAACAGCGAACCTGCGCGGTGTTCCGGAGGTGGTCGTCGCGCAGCGGCAGTGGACGGGGGTGGCACGCCGGTCGTGCGGGCCGCGGCGGAGCCCGGTCAGGTGTTCGCCCTGGCGCACGCGGTCGTGGCCCGGTGGTGAGAGGCCCTGCACTGGGAGCAGGAGGAGATCTGGCCGCACAGGCTCGCCGGGTGGCTCGAGGCGTGGGCACGGATCTTCAGCGGTGGCGGATCGTGGGCCGGGACCCGGTCACCTTCCCGGAGGTGGTGGCCGTGGCCGACGCGCTGCTGGACCCGGCCATGGCCGAGCTGGTGTGGAGGGACAGCGGCGCCGGGCGGCCGCGGCCGCTGCCCGCCGACGGGGCGTTCTGCCGCCGGCTGGGCGAGCGGGTGGGACGCAACTGGCTGGGCCCGCTGTCGGCGGTGGACTACGGCGGGCCGCTGCTCACCTGGATGGGCGCTGTCATCCGTCAGCGGCGCGGTGAAGGCGGGCCGACCGGGTGGAGGGACGATCCATGGCGGCTGCAGCGGGAACAGCAGCCCGCCACGATGGCCTGCCAGCTGCGCGTGATGGCGGCCGAGCAGCAGTCGGGCGGCTCGGGCACCCGGTGGCGGGCCACAGTGAGCGCCGAACACCGTTTCCAGATACAGCAGATGATCGGCGAGGCGCGGGAGCAGCGACGACAGCTACGGGGCGTACACCAGCGGCACCACTGCCGAGGTGGCCCGCACGCTGCTGGAGCACCTCAGCCACAGTGCCGCCCTGATCGACCAGGCCTTGGTGGACACCGCCGCTGCGGCTGTCGCCGCCGGGGTGGCGCTGGACGAGGTGGCCGCCTGGTCACGCCTGCCCGTTCATGAGCTGGCAGAGATCATCACCGCGGGCCAGGATGAGGAGTGACGCGATCGGCGGCCGGTGTGGTGTGTGTCAGCCGCCGTACGCCGCAGCCCCGGCCGCAGAAAGGATCTGGCCGGTCTCCCCGGGAGGATGGGTGATGCCATGTTGCGGGAGGACTGCTGCGTGTGGCCACTAGGCTGAGGCGGGGCCGCAGGTAGGCAGCGGCCCGGGGACCGGCGCCGAGGGAGCACGTTGAGTACTCATCCGGGTCCGGCGGCGGCGGGGGCGGACCTTGCCCAGCTGGCGCTCGACTTCCACCACACCCACCAGTTGCTGGATCCTGCCGCGCAGGGAGTGCAGTGGCAGGTGCGTCGCCGGCCGGCACCGGTGGGAAGCCTGACGGCCGTAAGGGGCCTGTACTGGAAGTCCGACAATCTGCGCGAGCGGATGGCAGACGAGCAGTCCTTCCCCGCCCTGGTGGCCGCCCAGCTCCTGGACGAGGACGGCCGGTTCACCTACGAGTTCGAGGAGTTCATCGAGTCGGCCTCCAGTGTTCTCGTCGTCGACCGGCTGCACGTGGAGGAAGCCTTCGCCGACCCTGTGGTCGTCGCGGGGGTGGTGGCCTCTGTCATCGACCGGCTGACGGACAACTACTTCGCCGTGGTCCTGCCCGCCAAGAACGCCTGCACGGACGCGGGTTCCGCTCTGCTCGCCGAGGCCGGCATGCTGCTGAGCGCCCAGGAGTTCTCCGACGAACTGCAGATCATCGACAATGCCCTGGCCGCTCCCGAACAGGCCGCGCAGCGCGTGCGCAGCCGTCTGCGCTTGCCTCGCTCGCCACGGCCAGCCGGCGGCGTGGGACGACGACGACGGAACAGACGCTCGTCGAGGACGGCGAGGAGGACGAGCTCACCGCGCGGACAGGTGCGGTGCTGCGGGTGGCGCTCGAGGAGTTGTCCGAGCAGATCTGGCAGGACGTCGCCGATGTGGGGGATGCGCCTGCTGGGCGCGGCGAGGGCCGTGTCCTGGGCTCGCTGCCGCCGATCACCTTTCACCAGGACCAGCAGTGGCGGCGGCAAATGGCCCGCTGTTTCGACGACCTGGCCGCCGAACTCGCCGAGACGGGCACCGTCCGCCCGCTGTGCACCGGCGATGGCCCTGCACCTGGGCATCGACCGGGCCAAGTCGCTGACGCGGAACCGGCCGCGCCTGGTCGCGGAAACAGTGCGAGTCTCACGGTGAAGACCGGCGCGACTTGACTGGGCCTGGTGCTCGACCGTCCTGTTCGAGGACCACGACGTCCTGATGCTGTTCGACGCGTCCCTGGACGGGATCAAGAGGACGCGGCAACGACATCAACCAGGCCCTCGGGCTTGCCAACCTGGCCGCTGCGGACTGGTTCGTGCCCTTCCGCCGGTCGCCACGACCCGACCGCGGCTTCCCGCCACTCCTGACCCGGCCGCCGCCAGGCCCCGGGCTGCAAAGGGTCAGCATGAAAGCCGCAGACTGAGTCTTTCCTTGGTGGGCCGACTCTCCGGCTCAGCCAGAGGCGGGCCCGAGACGGCTACGCTCAGGCTGCTGATGCGGCCGGGCGGGGGAAGTGGGGAGCAGTGGCCAAACGCGATGTGTGGGTACGCGTCGGTGACAACCTGGTGCGCGGTGACACCGTCGTGGGCGTCGCCGTGAGCGATCCGCACTACCACCACGAAACGTTCAAGATCATGCTGAAGGTCACGGGGCACCGCGACCACCTGTGGCTCGACTGAGGGGTCCGCGATGACGACCAGTGGCGAGTCGAACGCGTTCGCAGACGCCTTCGTCGACACACTCGCGCGCGGTGCGGCGATATGCCGTCCGGCGCCCTGATCCGGTTCGGTTCCGGCGAAGACGACTCGGGATGGGTGCTGTCGTCTCTGGGATAGCGGCGCAGCCGATCCGGCGCCTGCTCACCTGGCGGCCCGGACGGGAAAGTGCAGAGATGCGCACTGACACCAGCGCGCCCCAGGCGGCATCCTGGCCCCCGCACAGGACAACCGGTTCTCGCGGCAAGGCAGTTGGAGTTACTGGCCGGTTCTCCTGCGCGCCATGGCCGGTATGACGTTGTGTGGAGCACGTGATCATCGACAGCAGCCAGACGGCTTACCTCCGTGGCAGTGTAGCCGGGTGCCGGAACCGGTGGTGGAGGCAGAGTTAGCCGAGGGGAACAGCACTCTCGTGCAACGCCGCTGGGTCGAGGCCGCCGCGGCCGTTGGCTGGAGCAGATCCAGCCGGTGGCGGCCTTCCCGGTGGTGCCCGGGCGCAGGTCGGGGGACCGGGCTGGTGGTGGTCGGCCGCCGCCAGCAGTAGCGTCCGCACGGGTCACAGGCGATGTGCATGCAGCTGATGATTTGAGGACCGTGATCCGCAGGTGGTGGGGTTGTCGGCGCGGCCGGTGCGGCTGATCTGGCGTGATCCCGGCACCGGGCGCGTGCTGACGTGGGTGCCGCAGGTGTTCGCCCGCTACGCCGACGGGCGTGCTCTCGTGGCTGACTGTCCCGCGAGCACCGGCAGGCCGTGCCGCGCGCGCGGCCGCGGTGCTGGGGGCGGCGTGTGCGGCGGTGGGGTCCGCCTACCGGCGGCTGCTGGCGCCGGATGCGGTGGTGGCGGCGAACGTGCGGTGGCTGAACCGCCATCCGCTCCGCGATGCGGGCGGGCTGGAACAGGCGGTGCTGGAGGCGTTCGCCGCCCCGCGGGCTTTGATGGCGGGGGCCGCGGCGGCGGGTGGTCCTGAGCACGCTGCCGGTGCCTGCCGCGCGTTGTGGAGCGGGCGGTTGACCGCGGACCTGACCCGGCCGCTGGGCGGGCACCCGCTGCGTGCTGCCCGCCCGTCGATCCGGCCGCGGACGGCAGCGAGCGGGAGCGACGAGCACGTTGAGCGGGCACAAATCAACCACCCTGATGGGCGGGGTGTTGGGGTGGGGTGCGCGGGTCGAGTTCGAGGGCCGCGCCTGGCAGGTGAGCGGTCTGGTCGACGGGCCAGGGCGGGGTCTGGCCGCCGATGACGGGCCACGGGGTGTGTGCTCGGCAGCCCGTCTGGTGACCGCTCGCGGCTTCAGGATCGTCGGGCAGGCCGATCCTCAGTTTCCGGCGGCCGAGACGTAGGGCGGCGCTGCCGGTGGCGGCCCGCGAGCAGGCTTCTTGCGTGGCGGCGTCAGGCACATCCGCGAGATCGAGACCGGGCTGCCTGGCGGGCCGGGCAGCGGCGGCAAGGTGCGGGGAGCGTAGACCGGCGGCGCGGTTCACGCTCGCCGAGCGCGAGCACGCCAAAGCGGCAGAGTTGGCCGCGCTGGGCTGGACGAGGGTCAGCCGGGCGACCGTGCAGCGGATGCGGCTGGCCTACCACCGCCAGGGGCTGCTCGCTCTGGTGGACCGGCGGTCCCTGCGCGGCCGGTCAGGCACAAGACGACGAGCGGGTGGTGGCCGCCGTTTTGGAGGCGCTGCGCCTGTGTCGCGGCCGCAAGGCGACCACGGTGAAGCAGATCATCGAGCTGGCGGGAACAGATCGTGGCGGACCGGCACGGTCCGGGGCAGGTGAGGCCCGCGAAGAGCGTTGGTGCCGGTCAGGTGAAGGCACTGGCGGATCCGGCCGAGCCGCAGGGCAGCCCGGCGCGGACCGCCGCCCGGCCCGGTCCCGGCTGGGGCGGTGCGCCGCCTGCGTTGCGGCCTGCGGAGCGGGTGCCATGTCGCCACCGCTGCGCTGGGTGTGCCGTAGTGGTGCGGACGGCCGTGCGGTGGCGGTCGGTGACCGCGGCGGTGGACGGGGCCACGGGCTGTGTGCTGGCCGCCCAGTGGTGCACGGCCGGCAGGCGGTGCCTGCAGTTGCCGGTGCTGCTGGCCGAGATGGCCGTCCCGCGTCGTGCGTCCTGGCTGGCGGGAGATGCTGCGCGCACGGCGCAGAGTCGGCTTCCGGGCACCATGGGTGTGGAGGCGCGCCTGGAGGCGGCGGCGGTGCGGCCGGTGGCCGTCCGAGACGCTGGTCTTCGATCCGGCGACAGCCAGGCATATGGTTGCTCAGCGTGTGCGAAAGCCTCGGTGTCAGCCTGGAGGCCGTCTCGGCGCGGCAGGGGGGCCGGGCGGTTGCGGAAACCGTCCGGGTGCTCGCCGGGCTGTTCACCCGGCATGCCGCCGGGGTGGCCGCGCCGCCCGGCCGGCCGGGCCCGGCGATGACGGCCTGGGGCAGCCGCAAGCCGTGCTGAGCATGCTGCACCTCAGGATGTGCTGGATGAGTGGATCACCGCCGTGTGGCACACCCACCAGGAGGCGTTGCGGCACCCGCTGATGCCCCGGGCGGTGCTGAGCCCGGATGAGATGTGGCAGGTGCTGCTGGGTGCCGCCGGAGTGGTGCCGCTGCCGCTGGGGGCCCGGCACTTCGCCGAACTGCTGCCCGCGGGGCGGCATGCGGTCACCGAGGCGGGCATCCGGCTGGGGCGGCGCCGCTACGACGCCACCTGTCTGGATGAGCACCGTGGGCGGTCCTGCCCCACCACGGACGACGGCCGGTGGGAGGTGCACCACCACCCCTACGACGTGCGGCAGGTGCACATCCGGCTGCCCGACGGAGACCTGCACCCGCTGGCCTGGACGGACAGCACCCTCAGCCTGCGGCCCTTCGACGCCACCGTGCACCAGCGCACCGCGCAGACGGTCACCGCCCGCACCCGCCGGCCCGGAAACCAGCCGACGTCACCGGTCGACGACTCCGGCACAGCCGAGCAGCGCGCAGAGAGACCGAAGCGGCCGCGCCAGCTTGGTCCTTGACGGAGGGCCCGGGCGTGGCGGAGGTGTCCGTGCAGGGACGCCGGGCAAGCGAGAAGGGCCCGCGGTCGGTGTGGGACGCGCAGGCGGAGGCCGGGCAGTGGTGAGCGCGCCCGCCCGCCCGGGCCGCCCGTGGCCGCCGGCAGCAGCAGGCAGGTGAAGCTGGGCGCGTATGTGACTTTCCAGAGCCGGCCCTGGCAGGTGGTCGCCCTGATGGGGGCGTCGGTGACGCTGGTCGACGAGCAGGGGCAGACCGCGTCGATGCTGGCCTCGTTCCTCTTCGCCGACCTCACGTTCACCGTGGCGGGCTCCCCGGCCGCCGCCGTGCCGCCGTGGGGGCTGCTGGAGACGGTGCCCGAGCGGGAGCGAGAGCGGGCCCTGGCCTGGCAGCGGCACATCCGCGAGATCGAGACCGGGCTGCCCGACGGCCCGGCAAGCAGCGGGATGCCGCGGCCCGAGTACGACCCGCAGCGCACGTCGATGGCCGAGCGGGAGCAGGCCAAGGCCGAAGAACTGGCCCGGCTGGGCTCCCCTGACGAAGGTGAGCCGGGGCCACCGTGCGCCGCGTGCGCGCCTACCGCGCCCACGGTCTGATGGGGCTGATCCCCCGCCAGCAGGCGGAGCCGTGCGACGGGGGCGAGCTGATGAGCGGGTGGTGGCCGCCGTGCTGGAGGCGCTGCGCCGCCAGCGCGGCCGGTCCAAGGGCACGCTGAAGGGGCTGCGACAGCTGACCGGGCAGATCCTGGCCGACACCCACGGGCCGGGCGCCGTAGCGCTGCCTGCGCCGTCGACGTTCAACCGGCTGGTGCGGGTACTGGCCGACCCGCTGGAGCATCCCGGCCGCCCCGCCCGCACCGCCACCACCACGCCGACGCGACCGTTCACGCCGACGATGGCGCTGCGGCCGGGCGAGCTGGTGCAGGTCGACACCACCCGGCTGGATGTGATGGCCGTGGGCGAGGACGGCCGCCCGGTACGCCCGGAGCTGACCATCGCCCTGGATGTGGCGACGCGGTCGGTGGTGGCGGCCGTGCTGCGCGAGGAGAGCACCCAGGCGGTGGACGCGGCCCTGCTGCTGGCGGAGATGGCCGTGCCCCACCCGGCGCAGCCCACTGCTCGAACATCTGCACTTGGCCCATGCGGCCATCCCCTACGACCGGCTGCTCGCTCTCGCTACTGCGCGCCCTGAGCAGGCAGCGGCGCGGCCGGCGGTGGCGGTGCCCGAGACGATCATCATCGACCGTGGGCGGGTGTTCGTCTCCGCCGCGTTCCTGGCCGCCTGCGAGACCCTGGGCGTCAGTGTGCAGCCCGCCCCGCCGCGCTCGCCGGCCGCCAAGGGTGCCGTCGAGCGGACGTTCGGGAGTATCAACTCGCTGTTCGCGCAGCACGTCGCCGGTTACACCGGCTCCCACGTCCTCGAGCGCGGTCACGCGGTGGAGGACGAGGCGCACTTCACCGTGGCTCAGCTGCAGGAGCTGCTGGATGAGTGGGTCACCGCGTGCTGGCAGCACCGCCCCCACGACGGGCTGCGCCACCCGGTCCTGCCGAAGAAGGCGCTGGCCCCGAACGAGATGTGGAGCGCACTGCTGGGCACCTCCGGGTACGTGCCGCTGCCGCTGACCGGGGCCGACTACACGGAACTGCTGCCCGTGCGCTTCAACCCCGTCACCGGCCGGGGCATCCGTATCAACTACCGCACCTACGACCACGCCATCCTGAACGAGCACCGCGGCCGGCTCTGTCCCACCCATCCCGGCGGCAAGTGGGAGGTCCACCTCAACCCGCACGACGTGCGGCAGGTCTACATCCGCCTGCCCGACGGACGCCTGCACGAGATCCCGTGGATCCACCGCGACCACGTCCATGCCCCGATGAGCGAGACCGCCTGGCGCCACATCCGCGGCACCCTCCACCAGCGCGCAGACCGCGAGCGGCACGAGGCCGACCTGGCCGAAGCAGCCGACCAGGTCCTGCGGCGGGCCCGCCCCCTGCCCGGCACCGGCACACCCTCCGCAGCAGCGGCGCGCCACGCGGCGGCGACAAGCACGGTGCAGACGGCAGATGACGACATACGGGCCGAGGACAGTCTCGACGCTCTCGAAGCCCACTCCCCTGACGCTGACGGGCACCTCGCCGAGGGCGAGGAGCTCTCCCCGCCTGTGGGCCGCTACGCGCTGTATGACGCCTTTGAGGAGGCCGAGCACTGGTGACCACCAGCCCCCACACCACGCCCGCCGCCGAGGATGCCTCCCCCGGGACGGTCACCACGTTCGATGCGTTCGCCCGGTTCGCCCACACCGCCCCGCCCGCTCCCCCGCAACCGGGCCAGCCGGCACGCTCGTTGGAGGAACGCCTGGCCTACCACTCGCAGTTCGTCACCGTGCGTACCCCGGCCATCGAAAGCCTCTCGCGCAACGTGCGCACGCTGATGATCCTCGGCCGCAGCCAGAGCGTCACCGCCCGACCGTCCCTGATCGTCACCGGGCCGGCCACCACCGGCAAGACCACCGCCCTGCTCGAGGTCGGCCGGACCTGCCACCTGGCCCACACCCGCCGCGCCGCCCCGGGCGACACCAGCGTGCCCGTGGCGTATGTGCTGGTTCCGCCCGGCGCCACCGCCAAGACCCTGGCCTGCGAGTTCGCCCGCTATCTCGGTATCCCCGTCACCACCCGCATGACCACCGCGCAGATCACGACCGCCGTCTGCCACACCTACACCGCGGCCGGAGTGAAACTGGTGCTGATCGACGAGATCCACCGGCTCAACCCCCGCAGCTCCAGCGGAGCGGAGGCCGCCGACTGGCTCAAGGACCTCACCGAGCGCGTCGGCGCCACGTTCGTGTACGCGGGCATCGACGTCACCACCAGCACCGTCTTCAGCGGGGTCCGCGGCGCGCAACTGGCCGGACGCGCCTCACTCATCGACTGCGGGGCACTGCCCGCCCGCGCCGGATCACGCGAGCCGTTCCGTGAACTCATCGCCGCGCTGGAAGCGGCCCTCGACCTGCACGCCCACCGCACCGGCAGCCTGCCGAGGCTCGCCCCCTACCTGCACGAACGGACCGCTGGACGCATCGGCAGCCTCTCCCGCCTCATCCGCCAGGCGGCCATCGAAGCCATCCTCGACGGCCAAGAACGCATCACCAAGACACTGCTGGACTCCATCGCGCTGGACCACCTCGCCGAGGAGCACTACCGGCCCCGAACCCCGACGAGCCGCCGCACCCGACCCAGCAGCCGGTGACCGCGCACGCCTGGAGCAGCCCTGTGGTGCGGGCACGCACGATGTGGCCGTCCCAGCCCGGCGCCCTGCGGACCAGGCCCCTGCCCCGCGAGTCAGCAGCCTCCTACCTCACCCGCCTCGCAGGCACCTACCAACTGACCGCCGCCCAGCTCCTCGACGGCCTGAACATCGCCACCACCGGTACCTTCGCGTCCCCGCCCGCCACCGACATCCACCTCAGCGCCGAAGCCGCTCACCGCCTGTCCGCCTTCACCCGCATCCCGCCCGCACACCTCGCCCGCGCGCTGGCCCGTCAGCCCCCACCCGCCTCCATCGGCATGGCCCGCGCCGCCATCGCCCGCTGGCAGCCCGTCCCGCCCGCCGTGCAGCCGCTACCGGCGTGCACCGCCTGCACCATCCGCCGCAGCCCGCACCAAGCCGCCCTCGCGTGGATCCACCCAGTGTCCAACTCGCCCCGGATCATGATCTGCACCCGCCACCAGCAGGCTTCCAGCGACTCCCGGCAGCCCGCCCCGCTCGACATCCGCCCTGTCCCCGAGCTCACCCGGCCCCGCCCCACAGCCCGCCGCGCGACGACGGCCTCCCTGAGCTGGGCATCGACGATCACGACACGCTGGTACGACCACCAACAGCACCTGCACCAGCGGTGGCTCACACGCCTTGACCGCCTCACCAACGCCAACCCCCACATCCCTCCAGGCCCGGCCTCCCCAGCTCTGACCTGCCGGAGCCTGGTCATCCACCCCGAGACCCTCATCCTCGCCGCTGCCCTTGACCGCCTGCCCTCGCACCCCCTGACACGCGCGCAGCAGACCGCCTTCCTCCACCGCCTGGCCGACCGCCTCCGGCTGCCCCGCCTCGCACCCGCCGACCACGACCTGCTCTGGCAACGCCTGTACGCCCGCTGAACAACCCGCTTGCACCAGCCGGGAACAGCCGCCAACTCCCCCTGCCTACAGGCGCGCCGACCACACTGCGCAAAAGCTGGCATGACGCTCAGCTCACTGCGCAGAGCAACACGGCCAGCTCAACCCACGTATCGCCCATCGCCAACGCCTCGGCCCGGCGTAATCCTCCCCTGGAATACAGACGTACCACTCAGTACAGCTGAGCAACAGCAGGTCACAACCAAGATCAATTAGCCTGCACGACAGGTACGCCACAAAATCTGTACGGCGGCGGGCTGGCGGTACTGGGTGCTCGGGCCTGTCGATTCGGTCTACCGGCGCAATATGACCTGGCTGGCCGGATACCGGCACCCGCGGCACCACGGTGGTCAGTTGCTGGCTGCGGCACTGCAGGAGGCGTTCGCCGAGCCCGCGCCGCTGTGGGAGGGCGTACGCAGGATCGGGGATCCGCTGGTAGTGCTTCCCGCGCTGTTCCATGCCCTATGGGCGGGACGGCTGGCGGCGGACCTGGGGGCGGCGATGCATGAGCGGATGCCGGTGTGGGCGCAGGCGGCAAAGTGAGGGCGGGCAGCGGGATGCCGGGCAGGCCGGTGGTGGAGCTGGGGTGCCAGGTGCGGTTGGGGGGGACGTACCTGGACGGTGGCGGCCCTTACTGACGGTCAGGTGCGGCTGGTCGCCGAGGACGGTGAGGTAGCGGCCGGTTTTGCTGTCGCTGCTGTTCGCCGATGCGGGGTTCAAAGTCCTGGATGCGCCGGGAGTGTCCGGGGTGCCGCCGCTGGGCTGGCTGGAGTCCTTGCCCGAGGCGGTGCGGGAACGGGCGCTTGTCTGGGAGCGGCATGTGCGGGAGGTGGAGACGGGGCGGCCGGGCGGGTCCGGTGCGGCAGGTCCGCCGCGGGCGGAGTATGACCCGCAGACCGGACGCTGGCGCAGCGGGAGGAGGCGAAGGCGGCGGAGCTGTCGGCGGCGGGGATGTCGACCAGCGCGGTGACAGTGCGGCGGATGCGGGCCCGTTACCGCTGGGAAGGGGTGTGGGGGCTGGTGGACCACCGGGCCATCCGGCCGCGGTCCGTCCTGGGGCGTGCGGATGAGCGGGTGGTGGCCGCCCTTCGAGAGGTGCTGGAGGCCGGGCGGGAGCGCACATACGCGGCGGACCTCGGCATCACCGACGAGTCGCTGAGGACGTGGGTCCGCAAGGAAAACGAGTCCCAGGCACTGACCGAGCGCCGCGAGGCCGGCGGGAGTCCGGCTGAGGAACTGGTCCGGTTGCGGGCGCAGAACGCCCGGCTACTGGCGGAGACGGAGTGGCAGCTGGAGCGTGAGATCCTGCGCCGGGCAGCCGCCTATTTCGCTCGGTGGGTGAAGTGAGCCCCCGCCGCTGGGACTTCGTCTCCAAGAACCGCGCCGCCTTCAGCGTGAAGCGGATCTGTCGGGTCCTGGGCGTCTCCCGCTCCGGCTACTACCAGCACCGGGCCACGGCAGACGCCCGCGCCGAACCGGCCGTCGAGGAGGAGCGAACGGTGTCGGAGATCCGACAGTCGCCGATCCGGCAGTGGACCGAATACCCGGCCAAGGCCCCGTGACAAGCCGGTGGATTGCCAAACCGTCGAGTCAGGCCACGCGGAGAGCTGGGCCGGGCACCGGTCCGTGAGCCTGACCGCCCCGGACCTACTCAGGCGACGTCGGTCGATGGCCCCTTTCTGCTCGCTCTCCGGAAGAAGTCGATGACAAGATGGTAATCGACCACGGGCACTGTGATCCGCTCACGCAACCGGCTGGCGATGCTCGCCATTTCTCCGCATTCCAGCACCACCGCACCAACACGATGCGAAGCCATGAATTCGGCGACGACCCCCTCGATCTGCCTCAGGATGGCAGCGTCGTCGAACGCCTCTGCTCGTTCGATCACGGCGCGGCGGAACGGCCCGGGGCCCTCGAGCCCCGCAACGAGAAGGCGGCCGGCATCCTCCTCGGCGACGCCGGGCACGTCGGCAGCCGAAGCGAGTCGTGAGTCGGCGTATACCAGCAGGATGGAACGGTCCGGGGCGATCGCCGCAAGAAGAGTCGGCACCGCCAGCAATGGCGAGGACACGACCACCGGTTCACTCGCGGCGGCGAGCTCGCTCTGGTAGCGCGACATGTATCCGATGGTCAGTGCCACGACCTGGGGCAGCGGCTCGCACTCGCCGGCAACCGGAAGCCGATCGAGCGTGCGGTGCAGCAGCGGGTGCTGCGAGTCGGCGAGGTCGGCGAACAGATCCGCAGTTGCGATGTCGTCGAGTGCGGCCTCGTGAACCGATGGGTCAGCGGCTGAACCCGCTACGAAGGGCGCGTCCCGCGGCGCGATGACGAGCACCTCGGCGGGGGTGCTTCGCTTTTCAGACACGGGAGGCCTCCCTGCGGCCGAGCAAGATCACCGCTGTGACGCCGAGTCCCACGGTCACCAGAAGGTAGGCGCTCAAAGCGAACGGTGAGTCGAACCTGCCGGCAATCGCCGTGGCGATGAGCGGCGCCGGTCCGCCCCCGATGATCCCGGCGAGGTTGAAGGCCAGGGAACTACCTGAGTAACGCACCTGCGCAGGGAACAGTCCGGTGATCAATGAAGCCTCGCTGGCGAACATCGCCGCGTAGGGCACGAGAGACACCAGGATCACCGGAGCCGCTGCGGCTGGGTTCCCACTCTTGATGGCCGCGAAGTAGACGACGCAGATGACGGCCATGCCCGCGGCGCCGACCAGGTACACCCGGCGGGGGCCGAAAGCGTCGCCCAGCGCACCCATGAGCGGCGTGATGAGGGAGGAAATGATCGCCGCGCCGGCGACAAGCGCAAGCAGCAGCTCGCGGTCGAACTTGCCCACCGAGGTGCCGTACGAGAAGACGAACGTGATGAAGACGAACACGGCGGCCATTTCGCCGACCTTGAGGAACAGACCGAGCGTGATCTCCCAGGGATGCGACCGCAAGGCGCTGAGCACCGGGGCGCGGTGGACCGTTCCGGCTTCCTTGACGACGGCGAAGTCCGCTGTCTCCACGATCCCTTTCCGCATCCAGAACCCGAGGACGACAAGCACGATGCTGGCCAGGAAGGGCAGCCGCCACGCCCAGCTGACGAACGCGTCGCCCGCGACGTTTCCGACCACGAGCACCACCGTGTTGGCCATCGCGACACCGAACATGGCCGAGGCTTGGGGAAACCCGATGCGAAAGCCGCGCCGTCGCGAGTCACCCGATTCAGCGGCCATGAGCACCGCACCGCCCCACTCGCCGCCCATACCGATGCCCTGCAGGGCTCTCATCAGTACGAGAAGGACGGGTGCCCAGAATCCGATCGAGTCGTAGCCGGGGATGAGACCGACCCCGACCGTGCCGATCCCCATGAGCACCAGCGTGCTGATGAGAGCCGCCTTCCTCCCGGCCCGGTCACCGAGGTGCCCGAAGACGATCGCACCGATCGGGCGTGCCGCGAAGCCGACGAAGAAGGTCGAGAAGGTGAGCATCGTGGCGGCGAACGGGTCGCTCGACGGGAAGAACTGCGTCGGGAACACCAGTGCGGCGACCGTGCCGTACAACATGAAGTCGTACCACTCGATGATGCTGCCGACGGTGCTGGCTGCGACGGTACGCCGAAGTCTTCGTGAGTGGTCCCGGGTCTTGCTCCGGGGCGGGAGTGTGTCGGTCATCGTGCGTCCAATCGGGAGGTTCGTCGAGGATGAAGCCCCTGCTTTGCCTATTGGCAAATTAGGGGCTCGTTGTTGCTGCCCGATTGCGTAGCATTGCGACCTGGTAACACACTTATGTCACGTGGGTCAGGCCTGCACCGAGATGGCACCCTTCCCACGCGATACGCAGGCGGCCATGGACTGCCCGCGCTCCTCGTCACTCAGGCACAGGTCGCGATGCTCGATCTCCCCGTCGACCACTTCGAGCACGCAGCTGCCGCAGGCGCCGCCCTCGCACGAGTAGTCGACGGGCACGTTCTCACGCAACATGGCCTGGAGCAGCGACTCGTCCTCCGCGACATGGATCACTTGCTCCGACAGCATCAGCCGGGCTTCGAACGAGTCACCGAGCCTGTCACCGGGTGCACTCACCCGCCCCGTGAAGCTCTCGCAGCGCACTCGGTCCGGATGGAGGCGGCTGGCCGCCTCGGCCATCTCGGCCATAAGGGCCTCGGGACCGCAGCAGTACACAGTCGCGTCGTCAGCCAGCCCGGCTGTCAGTGCCGGCACGTCGAGCCGGCCACCCGCGGCCGACTCGTGCAGGATGACCTCGGCGCCCGACGCTTGCAGTACATCGAGATACGCGGCGTGCTCACGGTGCCGTACGCAGTACCGGATCTCGCTCGACGCGCCAGGCGGCAGCCCCTCCAGCAGCCCCAGAATCGCGGTCACTCCGATCCCGCCGGCGACGAACACGTGGTGCGATGCGGTGCGGTCGATCCGCATACCACTTTGCGGGTAGGACACGAACAGCAGGTCGCCGACCTCTAGTTCCTCGTGGAACAGGACGGAACCGCCGCGACCGTCATCGTCCCTACGGATGGCGATCCGGTAGCACGAGGGGTCGTCCGCGGGTCCGATGAGCGAGTAGTCGCGCCTCGTTCCGTTCCCATGCTGGATGTGGACATGGTCGCCGGGAACGAAACGCGGGAACGTCTCACGGTGGACGGGAACGACGGTGAGTTCGCGTACCCCCCGCGCCGGCCACGCATCCGCCTCAAGCCGAGCGGCCATCAACAAGCGCACGCTCATTCGGAAGCCCCGTCGATCTCTACTGGCTCGGTGGCGGGCGCCTCGATCGTGGAGTCCTCTCCTGGGCGAAGCGGTCGCACGACGTCCCCAGGACGAACGGTACCTCCGCGCAGAATCCGGCAGTTGAGCCCTGACCGGCCGAGAAGCGGCTCAAACACCTTCTTGTCGATCAGACGCTCGAGATATCGGCAGGGCACGTTGAGCCGGCCTCCGTAGACGATCGTCTCGCCGATTGCGAAGCACCTCCCGACCAGCGAGTTGAGGGGGACGCCACGGGTCACGATGTTGCGACGCAGCTCCATCCCGTCCACCGGCTCACCGATGGCCCGCGAGACCTCGTCGATCACCTCCTGCGAGATGAGCGTGAGCTGACGGTCCGGGTGCCACATATACGAGTAGTGACCGTGACCGAGCGCGTATCTGTCGTCGGCCACGCCCACGCCCGCCACCAGACGCGCCGCCGGCAGCGCGTGCATCTCCACTCCGGCGTACTCGGCAACGTAGATGGACAGGACTTCGCCGCGCCACGGCTCGTCGGCCACCTCGTCACATGTCGTCGTATCCATCGCGATGATCCTTACCGCTGCCGGGCGCCCGCCGGGTAGGTATCAGCGTTCACCCGGCTGGGTCGCACTATCATGGGCTTGCCCCATGTTTTTTTGCCAATAGGCAACATTACCATCCGAGCCAGGTCTGAGGGAGATCGATGTCGCACGCGCAGGCGGAGGATCTGGAGGAGCTCGCCGCCCGGACGATCGCGGAGCACCGCCGGAACCGCGGCCTAAGCCTGACCACTGTCGCCACGGCGAGTGGTGTGTCTCCCGCGCACCTGTCGCGTATCGAGCGAGGGGAACGCGTTCCCTCGCTCGGTGTCCTCCTCCAACTGACGCAGGCGTACAACGTGACACTGGGCGAACTCGTGGGTGAGCACCAGCCCGGTTCCCTCACCGTGCGGCACAGCGTCGCCCGCCCGCACCCACCCGCCGCGGGAGTCGCCTACCGGCCGCTGCTCACCCAGGCCGACCCAGGCATCGTCCAGATCGTCCTGGTGGACATTGCCCTTGGGACGAAGACGCCCCCTTCATCACACCCCGGCACCGAGTGCATCTTCATGCTGGAAGGAGCCGTCGAGCTCAGCATCGGCACGAAACGGTGGACGCTGAGCGCCGGCGACACCATCGACTTCGACTCCGCCGACGAGCACGTCCTGCGCAGCGTCTCCGGCGCCGCCCGGGCGATGCTCGTGATCATCTCGCCGGTCGCCGCAGCCGACGCTCCTACTGATCGATGACCGCGATCCGCGCCGCCTGACGCGGAGAGAGGCGACGCCGCCCGCATCCACGAAGGCAACCCTCTGGGTCTGGGCAAATCCCAGTCGGCCTTCCGGCTCACCACGTATGCAGACGCCGTCCAGCCTCTCGTCAACGTCTACGACGCGGCCACCGCCCTTGACCCGCCTCTTCCTGGTTGGGCTGTCCAGCGCACTCCTTCCGCGCGCGACACGCCACGGAAACCGCGTCGGCAGGGTGATGGCGGCGCTGCTGGTGCAACGCCCGTGCTGAGCCGAAGACCAGGTTCGCCGCTGACTCACCTACGTCAACGGACCGCAACCCCGGCCCAGGCTGCGTGACGAGCCACTACCCGCGACGGCTGGGGCCCGGTGCCCCGCACTTATGTCACCTGCACACCGGGCATGGCAATCCGCCCGGCCCTGCAGCGGAAGTTCAGCCGCGACGTGGACGCCGCCTTCCCGGACAACCCGACCTCCGTGGTCGCTCTCGACCCCTCACATTCAGGCGAGGTCGTCGTCATACCAGCGACGAAAGATGAGGCGGGGAGTGCGAATCTCGGTCATGGCGCCCATCCTGCCTAACGGGTGAAGGATCGGACCGACAGCCCGGGGACGTGGATCTTGGAGGGAGTAGCGTGATCAGTGGTGGTGATCTGCGCCTGCTCGGCTATGTGCGGTTCGGTCCGTGTCTGGCTCACCGAGCCCCAGGTGGACAACAGAGCGATCAGCGCGGCCAGGCCGCAGATTGCCGTCGCCGGAGTCGGCCCAGGCGTCCCGCCGTGGCCGCGGTCACCGCACCGACCGGCGTCGGGTTGCGCCGCCGCTCAGCTGCCCACTGCCGCCTGATCGAGTGCCTTGGCCTGACTCTGCCGGGGATCTTGGAGTTGCCCGGTGCGGAAGCCTGATCAGCGGGCATGCTCAGGCTGTTCCGAAGGCCAATGCAGTTGTCGAGGCACCCGTTGTCCCTCCGCCCCCGTTCCGGTGAGCAAGTCCCGTCTTTGACCGTGCAGACCGCGCGGGCGAGCAACCCGGGCGGCACGACGGCGATGTGGGTCAGGGACCGGCTGGACGGGCTGCGGTGCGATGAGGACTTCGCCGACTGGTACCCGCGCGACGGGCGCCCGGACCTCTCCCCCACCCAACTGGCCACCGTCTGCGTCCTGCAGTTCCTGCTCGACCTGTCGGACCGGCAGGCCGCCGAGGCGGTCCGCTGCCGCATCGACTCCACATACGCCCTGGCCATGGAGCTGGATGATCCCGGCTTCCACCACAGCGTGCTGGCCGACTTCCGTGAGCGCCTCACCCAGGGCGATGGTGCCGACGGCCTGTTCGATCTCGCGCTGGCCCCGGCTACGCCCGGTGTGTGGCGAGGCGGCTCAAGGACGCCGGGCTCGTACGTGAACGCGCACGTGCCCGGTCCGAACCGGGTGCACAACCTCCCGCGAAAGCGCCCGGAACGTGGGCTTCCCGCCGCGAGCACTCCGCGACCTGCAAGTACGCGTCCGCACCGATCAGCAAAGGCCCGGCCGGAAGGCCGCTACGTGGTCCGCTCCAAAGCAGAGGGCACCGTCAACGAGTTCGCCCATGGACACGGCAGGCGGGTGCAGATGACCTGGCAGAACTGGCTACGGACTGCGGGGTGCTGGCCCTGCCGGCTGGCCGCTTGGAGAGACGGACGTGGGACAGATCGAGCAGGGATTGGAGCGCGCGTTGCGCACCCGCCCCGTTCCTTCGAGCACCGAGGCACGCCTGCGATTTTTGCTAGCGGCGCACCCGGGTTCCACCCGGAGGGTCGCCGCCGTGCTGGGGGTGTCGCAGCGCACTGTGCAGCGGTGGGTGACGAAGAAGCCAGGAGCGCGTCGTCCGCCGGGTCCGATGCAGGTCCGGGCGATCGAGGAAGCGGTCCTGGCCCGATGGCAGCCCCGAATACGGGCCCGTCGGCGTGCACAGGCCGAAGCTAACGGGTTCGTCCTCCACACGAGGGCGCGATTCGGGTTCGCCGCGCCAGCAGGGTCTTCGGACGATCCGCGGGTGCGATGGATCACCCAGGACCTGCCGGGAGAGGTGGCCCGGGAGCTGTTCGCCGCTCGGGATGCCGGCGCGGGCGAGCAGCGGCAGACGGTGATACTCGCCCGTGCGCTGGGGCACGCCTACTTTCGCGAAGGGGGCCGCCGGGCCCACGGTCTGCACGTAGCTTTCAGCGACGTCGAGTTCGCCGACTTCTCGATCGGCTGAGTCTGCCCTGTCGAGCGAACGCGTCAGGGTGTTCAGCATCGTTAGGGCCTGACGCGACTGGCCGGCACCGCTTTGTACCTCTCAGCTTCCTGCCGCTCGCGCCAGTCCCACTCCACACGGCCGACCGGGCCTTGGCGGCGGGCCGCGGGCGGCTGGGGCGGGCGCAGTCTGGCCGTCTCCGCAACGCCCAGCAGGTGCGCACGGTCACCTGGCGCGGCGAGCAGTTCCTGGTCTTCGCCGGAGACGAGTCGGGTGAAGCAGGCCGCAGCCCGCAGGAAGATGCCTGCCCAGGGTGGTACGGGGTGGGCGGCGCAGCCGTCGGTGTAGCGGGCGCGGTCGTGCAGGGCGAGCGTGGCCACAGCGTCGTCGTAGTCGCGGGGGCGGGCGGTGGCGAGTTGCTGGAGGGAGGCGCCGGTGAACAGCGCGGCGGCGACTGCCGCGGCGAGGCGGGGATGTGCGGTCGCCGCGTGCAGCCGGTGAGCGACGCGCTGCGCGGTGGGCGCGGTGAGAGGCGCGGGCGGTGGGCGGTGCCGCCAGGCGATCGGCGGTGGCGTGCACGGGACGGCGCAGGGGCGGGGGCTGTCGTAGGAGACGAGGCGGTCCAATGCGGGCAGGGTGAGCCATCGGCTGGCCGGCCCGGTGGGCTCGTCTGCGGCCGGGGATTCGGCGACAGGTGTGCCGAAGTAGTGGCGGCGGGCGGCCTCGAAGTCGGCGGTGAGGGGAGTAGTCGGCCGTCCGCAGGGCCTGGTGCAGAGCGGCGGGAAGGTGCGGGCGGTGGCAGACCAAGGTCAGGTGGATACCGGTGAGGGCATGTAGCTGCAGGAGGCGCATCGCGCGACGGGCGGTGAGGCGGTGGGCGAGCAGGACGGTCAGCCGGGTGACGGGCAGGGCGGTCATCCAGGCGGCAGCGGCCTGCCAGGCGGGCTGACGGCCGGTGGGAAAGCGGCCCGGGAGCAGGGGCGGCTTGCCCAGAGCGGCGAGAAGGTCGTGGGCGAGGCCGGTCTCGCTGGTGGTGCCCGGGCCAGGGTGCAGGGTGATCCGGCGGGACGGCGGATGGTGGGCGGCCAGGGCGGTGTGCGTGTGCAGCGCGTCGTCGTGGCGGTCGAGAACCACGGTGACGGGCGGCAGCGGCGGAGCGGGAGGCATAGGCGGTGTGGTCAGGCGAGGCGGCTGAAGGCCCAGCGCAGCAGCTCCTGGTCCACGCGGGCGCGGCCGGTGCGGGCCAGGGCGGTGCGGGTGTGGGCGGTCAGCTGGGCCCAGGCGCGGAAGTTGCCGTGGGCTGCGTGGCTGTCGGCGAAGGTGATGTCGTCGGGGTCGGCGTCGGCCCAGATGGGGTGGAACAGGGGGATGACGTCGAGGACCTCGTCGGGGGTGAGGCGGGTGAAGTGCTGCCAGATGAAGATGCGGGAGGAGAGCATCGGTTCGCGGCGCAGCACGGTGTGGCAGCCCTCGCCGCCGACGAAGATGATCGCGAGCTGGGTGGAGGGCTCGTCCCACAGATAGCGGAAGTACTCGAACGCCTCCCCGTTGAGCCACTGGGCCTCGTCGACCAGAAAGGTGCGGGGGCGCTCGGCCAGGGCGGTCTTCAGCAAGCGGTCGAATTCACTGGGGTGGCGCGGTGGCTCACCGGCCAGGTCGAGCGCGGTGAACAGTTCATAGCGCACCGCGCGGGCGGTGGGCCGGGCCCGAAAGGTGATCTTGCGGACGTCCTCGCCCGGTTCGAGTTCGCGCAGGCAGATGTTGACGGCCAGGGTCTTGCCGAAAGCCGGCGCCGCCGTGGATGCACATCATGGCCCGCGCGGCGACCGTGTCGGTGATGTTCTCCCGGGCGGTGAGCAGGGCGCGGGTGGTGACCACGGAGGCATCGGGCAGGTCGACGTACTGGTAGGTGGCCGCGGTCACGTGGCGTCTCCGTCTTCAGCAGGGTCTGCGGCTCGTCCGGGCGGACCGTCGGGAACGGGTTCGGGCTGGAGCGGAACAGGGCGGTCCGGCGTGGTCCGGGTGGCGAGGGAGGGCGGGGTGCGCCAGTCGGCCGGGGGCGCTGCGGGCGGGATAAGGCCGGGCAGCGCCAGCTTCGAGGTGTCGGTGTGCTCGACGGCGGCCAGTTCGTCCCCGGCTTGAGCGGCGGTGAGGGCTCCCAGCCGCTGGGCCGGCCCGGCCGTGGTGGCCGGGGCGAAGCGCTGTCGGCGCAGGGTCTCGGCGGCTTTCACCTCGGCGCGCGGACGTCGGGCACGCTCCGCACGGACTGTGCGCAAGGCTTCGAGTTGTTCCGGGGTGGCCGCGTCCGCGAGGTGCGCGGGCCCGAGATACTTGCCGCTCGCATCGCAGATGTCGATCTCGTGATCGTGGTGCGGCATATAGCGCACCGTGACGGTACGGCCAGCCTGGCCCATCATCCAGGCGGCGATGTAGGTGCGCCCGCGCCACCGCACACCGTGGCTGGTCAGCTTCCGCGCCCGGCCGTCGTCCTCCAGGGTGAACGTCCACAGGTCGGCGGCGGGGACGTCCGTGACAGGGGTCGGATCGGCCTGCCATGCCTCAAGCGGCGTACGGCCGGACAGCACCTGCGGCCGGTGCTCGGTGTTCCACCAGTGTGTCCAGGCCAGCACCTCCGCTGTGAAGTCCTGAAACGACATGGCACCGGAGGTCTCCGGCCTGCGGCCCGCGCCTGCGCTTCGCCGGCCGGAGCGGGGCTTGGTGAGGGCGAGGGTGTAGCCGGGCAGGGCCGCGAACAGCATCCGGTCGACGGCCCGGTTGAGGTTTTCCACCGTGCCCTTGAGATGGGGGCTGTAGGCGGGCAGATCCTTCACCGTCACGCCCATCGTGCCGAACGCCGCGGTGACGGCGGTGGACAGGAAGTCCTTGCCCCGGTCCACCCGCACCTGCTCCGGTGTCCCTCCCGCGGGACCATAGGGCTCCTCACGCAGCACAGCGGCGCGCAGCGCAGCCAGCACCGAGGCGCGGGAAGGGACGCCAGGGGTGACCGCGGTACCGGTGATGACTTTGGTGGCGGTGTCGATGAACCAGGTCACCCACGGGCGCACCAGGTCGCCGTCCGCATCGACGAGCAGAGGTGCCTGGACGTGATCGGCCTCCCAGACGTGATTGCGCCAGGAGGCCGCCCGTTTACCGAAGACGTCATGCGCGCGTGCTGCGTCCGGTCCTGCGGCAAGACCGGCCCGCTCCCCCACCGTGAGATCACGACGCACCGCACGCAGGAACGTCGACAACGACGGCACCGGGTCCAGCAACGGCACCGCAGCCGGCGGGGCGCCCGCGGGAGAAGCCGCGGATTCAGGCGGCGTCGTCGGCTGACCGTCATCGCCGCCGGTCTCGGCCCGGGCCACCAACTGGCGGTGGACCGCGGAAGCGTTGCCGTGCCAGTACGCCAGCAGCACCCGGATCTCCCTGGTGACCTCGAACCGGTCACCGCTGCGTTCCCCGGGGCGGATCGCGGCCTGAGGCGTCCGGGAGGCCTCAGCCAGCCACCGCCACACCGTCCGCTCCGACACACCCAGGCACTCCCCGGCCAGGCGCACATGCTCCCGCGACAGCCGCCGCTCGGCGCGCAGCGCCAGCAGACGACGCACCGCCGGCCCCCGCAACGCCATCAACGACTCCTCCCCCAAAACACCGGCCGGATCCTCCGGCGGCGCCAGCGGCTGCCCGTGCACCCCATGCCCCTTCGTTCTCATCCGCTTCCGCGGAGCCCGCCTTCGTTCACCCCGTCGGAACAGGTGAAGGCCCCGTACACAAGCCCTTCGAGCAGCCCGGACCGTCACGGATAGGGCCCAAGACGCGCGCAAGCCTGCTCGATCAGCTCCCGGTCCACACGCCTTGCGGGGGCGCGCTCGCGGGCCGCGTAGACATGCGACGTGATCTTCGCCCAGGTACGGAAATTGCCGCGCGCCATCTGCTCATCCACCCGCGCAACGTCGTCCGCATCCGCCTGCGCCCACACCGGATGGAACAGGCTCAGCGTTTGCGGAACCCCAGACGCATCCAGCCGGCCGACTTGATGCCAGGTCAGCACTCGGGAGCGCAGCGCCGAAGCACGGGCGAGGGCCCGCTCGCTTCCCGCCCCACACAGCACCAGCGCCGCCGCACAGCCCGGCGCGTCCCACAACTGCCGCAGATAATCCAGCAATGGCGGCGTCAGCCGCTGAGCGTCATCGATAAACAGCACACCCGGCTCGGCCAGTGCCCGCATCAGAGCCTGGCTGGCCGGCCCGGCCCGGTGCGGCAGCGCCCCCGACGGCAGCCCGAACGCTTCACACAGTGAGGCCCGCAGCTGCGGCAGACCGGGCGCCACCCCGGCCACCGCACGCCACACCGGCACCCGGCCGGGCAGAAGATGCAACGCCTGCTCGACAGCGACCGTCTTCCCCAGGCCCGTGTTCCCGTACACACAGCACATCCCCCGGGCCGCGACCGTATGCCCCACAGCCTCCACCACAGCGGCCACCTGCCGTGTGGACACCAGCCGGGCCCCCGGCACGTACAACCGCACACCACCGCCCCGCACCCCCGCATCCGCGGCGCCCTCCGCCACTGACACGTCAGCGGGCGGCCCGTCGACAACAAGCGGCCCACCCTCACCGTCCACGAGTCCCAAATCCGCCAGTGCCCGGTCATACCGGCTCGGCTGCAGCCCGGCCCGAGCCCCTGCCGGACGGGCCACCTCAAGAACCCGGCCCGCCCCCAGATCCCGCTTGATCACCCGGTGCAACGTCGGCAGCGAGGGCACACACTGCGCACCCCACCCATCCAACACCCCCTCCTGCTGGGCCCGGAGCATCCTGCGCCGCAACTCCGCGACGTTCCCGCCCGCCTCAGCCAGGACCTCCCACAACGCGTCACTCAGCGAAAACCCGTCCTGCCGCGGCCGCGCCTCAACATGGCCACGGCGCCCATCCGCCAGCCAACGCCACACCGTCCGCTCCGACACACCCGCCAACTCCGCCGCGATCCGCACATGCAGCGCAGTCAGCGTCCCCTCCCCATCCACCGCGAGAAGCCGACGCACAACCACACCCCGAGCCAACGGCACACCCCCGGCCGGCACAGCCCCAGCCGACCCCACCCCGACCCCACCCCGGCCCCACCCGCCGAAACCCCCTGAACCGTCATACGGCCCAGCCCACCCGACCCCGCCAGCCCCTCACAAAGGAACAGCGAAAGCCATGACAGCCAGCAACCAACCTGCTAGCCGCCCCACAACAGCCGCTTGGTCACCCCATGACAGCAACCAAAAACCCAGCCCCACACCCACTACCAGGACATCCACACCACGAGCCCGCTGGCACCCACCCGCTGCCACCCCACCGCCCAATCACAAGGAGATGTTGCCACCGCCACCAGGCCTTTCGATGCCTGGGGCTCATGCTGTTGGTCGAAAGTGACTACCGCAGCGAATGCCGGTAGCCCTGGAGCCGGTCGATCAGGATCTCTCCTTCGGGGGTCAGGACGTGAGGCTCGTGCGCTCCCATGTCGGCCAGGAGGTCGGAGACGAGTGCGCAGGCCACGACGACGGCCTCTCGCTGGTCGGTGACAATGGCGGCGAGATCGCCGGTGGTCTGCGCGGGAACTGTTGGGAGCGGCGTCGCGGGGCCGTGGGGGAAGGCGTGCTCCGCCGCGATCAGGTGCACGGGTTTGTCGCTGTCGTCGTCGAAGCGGTGGAGTGCGGCGGTCAGCACCAGGTCGCCAGCCGATCCGGTCTCCGCCGCCCAGGCTGCGGCGGCCTGTACCAAGGCCACGAGGTCGAGTTCGAGTCCGCGTTGGAACAGCCGCTTGGGACCGTCGGAGTTGCCGTGGTCGCTCTGGAGGTTGATGGGCAGCGCCGCGTAGAAGCTACCGTCCTGGTGGAGCTGGCCGGTCGGTACGCCCTCGAAGCGGACCTGGCGGCGACCGACCAACACGGGGCGGGCCGGCTGCACGTTGGTGGTCACACCTTCGCCGGCGAGCTTGACGAAGCGGTCGAACGCCGCATCCCGATCCACCCGCGTGGTCACGGGATAGGTGCCGCGGACGGCCGGAACGGCGGCCAGGCTGACCCAGCCCGGGTAGTAGGTCACCTTGGGGCTGCCGCCGGTGGCCGTGCTGGTCAGGTAGCCCGACAGGTAGTCAAGGCCCGCGTCAGCGACCTGATGGAGGCGGTCGACGTCGTCGGAGGCAGCCTGGAAGCGGTCACGGTAGCGCTGGGCGATCTCGGATTCGGCGAGGGTGCGGGTCGTGGTGCCGTGCCGGACGTGCACGCGGAAGTGGTAGTCGTTGCCCGGAGCAGCGACCGCGTGCGGGGCCTGGGGGCTCGGGGGCACCGTGAGCACCCAGTAGATCTTGCCCCCCCCCCTTGGTCGCGGACTTCACAACCCGGACGCCCACGTTGGGAACGACGGGCTGGATCCAGTTCGCGAGCACCGAGCGGATCCACTCCTCACCACGGCCGGGCACCGGATCGACGGGGTCCAGGTGGTGGGCGTGGTCCTGATTTCCGTCGTCGACGCCGATGACCACCATGCCGCCGGCCGTGTTGGCCATGGCGGACACATCCTTGGCGAGCTCCTTCTTGCCCGCGTCGGTGCCCGGGTAGAAATCCTTCTTCCAGTCCAGGTCGACGCTCTCGGGCACGTGGCTTTCAACCGCGCGGTGCAGATCGTCCTCGGTGAGGTGATCGGGGTGTCGTCCCAAGGCGGCGGTCAGCCGTGCGGGCAGAGCCATCGGTACTCCAGTGTGTTCACCACATGCCGCTGACGATCGCCAGCCAGATCACGCTAAACGGGATCACCGGGCCGTCACCACGCATTTCCGGTACTGGGCCCGCAGTCCACGGACGGGCACACCCCATGACCAGCCGGACAAGCTGCGGGAGCCGGGAACGGCCCCGCAGCACCCGTGTGGCGCCCCGTCCTTGACCCGGACCAGAGAGTCGACAGGATGCGCTCACCGCACTCATGACGGCACCCTCGGCACCACGTGCCAGCGGGCGGGGCCCGGTCACCACCGCGTGCGACGTGTCTGGATCGAGTGAAAGAGGCTTTCCTTGGGCCTCCGGCGTCGTTGATCAGACATGGTGTCCACCGGCTATCCACGAAGCCACCCGGCAGGACTCAGGCGATTCCCGCGTCTGCATGCTTTGCTCCGTCATGCCACGGCCGTACAAGAGCAGGAGGACGCCCATCCCGGTGGTGTGGGCGCGCACATGATGTCGCGCCATTCGGAGCGCACCCTCGTGACCGTGCTGTTCACTGGTGCGTTGCTGGTGGTGTTTTTGACCGATCCCCGTTCGGGGCCCCTCGGGCAACTGGCTCTGGGAGCGGTTGTGGCCTGCTGGACGACGTTCGTTGCCTGGCATGAGAGTGCGTGGGTGCGCGTCCAGGTCCTGTGTGCCCTCAGCGTGGCCTGCACCGTCGAATGGGTGGGCACCCACCTGATGGGCTGGTGGGACTACCGGTTGGGCAACCTTCCCGGCTGGGTTCCCCCCGGCCACGCCAGCATCGCCCTGGTCTGCATCGTGCTCGCCCGGACCCCAGCTCCCCGCTGGCTGCATCACACCGCCTACGCGGGTGTGGCGGCATGGACGCTGTGGGGCCTGACGCTGGCAGAACGACCCGACTACAGCGGTGTCTTCGGCCTTCTCATCATCGCCGTGGTTCGCTATCACCCCGTCATGCGGCCGCGCATCCCATGGATCATTGCCGTGACCGTACCCACTGAGTTCGCCGGTACCTACTTCGCTGCTTACAGCTACCGGCCCCACGACGTCACCGGACTGCTCCTGCTCGCCAACCCGCCCTCCGGACTCCCCGGCGGCTACGTCCTGGTCGACTTCACGGCACTGCTGATGGCGGCCGTCGTACACCGGACCTGGCAACGCCGCCGACACTCAAAAAGCGCCACACCGTGATCACAGACGTCCCTCACGTGCAGTCTGCGGACACCGCTGACGGTGCGTACAAACCGCCGGTCAGGGCGCTGTGGTCAGCCCTCAGCTCAGCCGTGCGCCGCCCCAGAGGTGGTCGCTGGCGCAGTGGATGAAACGGCCGGTATAGCCCGTGTCGTGATCACCCTGGTGGCGTTGTCAGAACATGAACGGTGCGCACCGACACGTCAAGGAGAAACCGCCGCTCTTCCAGCGTCGGTGGATGCGATTTTGGCTGCTGATGGGGCCTGCGTCGGTGGCGGCCGGGGGTGTTCTGGCAGGGACGGCCACCGGGGCGTTGGCCGCGTCCGTGGCGGCGTCCGGGGAAGCGTTCAAGGTCTCCGCTGACCGCCTGACCGGTAGCGGCTTCACTGCCCTGCCCGGAATGAACGTCGATCCGAAGACCGGTGCCCGGCATCCCGTGGTGGTCGTGACGGCACGTGAGGCAGAGCTGTCGGACCTGTGCGTCAGCGTGCTCGTCAAGACTCCGGTGGGGCCGGTGACGGTCCTGATCGGCGCCGGGACTGAGGAGCCGGTGAAGGCGAGCGGGCTCGTCGTCGACAGCGACCAGCTGCACGGAGACATCCACTTCGGGGACGTGCTGGCCCGGGCGGAGGGCGGCTCCTCTGGCGGATTCATGGCCCAGACCGCGCGGGTCACGGTGCACCATCCCCGCTTCACCGGCTGGCAGGGCACGGCCGGCTCTTTCCACTTGAGTGGCCTGAGCATGCGGGTCAAGCCAGGAGACCACGAATGCTTCTGACCCGCCGTCCCAGTGCGTCGCCTGCCGGCCGAGTGCGCCGATGGATCAGGCAGCGTCCGCTGGCCGCCGCCGTCCTGGTGTCCGGCGCCGGCGCGGAGATGCTGGTGCTGCCGTTCCTCGGAACTCCTGCCGCCATCCTGCGCCCGGGGGTGGCCGACGCCGCCGGGCTGGGCGTCAGCCTGCCGCTGTTCCTCGCGGGCTTCGTGCTGCTGCGCTTTCCCCAGCTGCGCACCCTCGCCGGTGTCGCGGCCGCCGCCCTGGCCGTCCTGGCCCTGATCACCTGCAATCTCGGCGGACTGCTGATCGGCAGCGTGGCGGGGATGGTGGGCGGTTCGCTCGCCTTCGCCTGGACCCCGCCGCACGCGCCGCTCCCCCCGACCACAGCCGCAGCCGAGGACCGAGCAGCCCCCGCGCACCGCGGCCTGCCGCACCAGACCTCACATCAGAGGGAGACACCCCCGTGCCCAGCACCCTGACCCAGGCCGCCATCGACGACCCCGCACTGCGGGCCGCCTACACGCACTGCCGGCGCACCGCACGGCGGGAGGACCCTGTCGAGTACTCGATCATGCAGCTCATGCCGCCGGTGCTGCGTCCGGCCTGCTGGGCGATGTGGGCCGCCTTCAACGCCGCCGACGACGCCGCCGACACCGAGGCAGAAACGCACGCCGCCCGCGCGGCGCGGCTGAAGGCATGGACCGACGCCCTGGAGAGCGAACTGCCCGCCGGTCACAGCAACGACCCCATCCGCTCAGCCCTCATCGACACCATGCGCCGGTGGCGCCTGGACCTGGCCGACCTACAACTGTCCTTCACCACACTGGACGGGGACGCCCGCGGCCGCCGCCTGCAGACCTGGGACCAGTGGAGCACATGGGTTGGTGACCTCAACCTCTCCTGGGCCGCGCAGACCATGACCCTGCTCGCCCGCGCCGGGGTGCCGGTACCGCTGTGGCTGCGCCGCAAGGACGCCTACCAGCGCTACCTCGACGGCCTCTACCTCACCGACACCCTCACCGACCTCGCCCACGACCTCGCCCGCGACGACCTGATCCTGCCCGCCGAAGTCCTCGACCAGTTCCCGGCCGCTGCCGACCACTTGCAGGAGCGGCACTGGAGCCCTGCCGTCCAGGACCTGATCAGCCACCTGACGGCGCAGGCCCGCCGCTGGCTGGACCAGCCCGGCCTGACCGGCGCCCTCCATCCAGGCCCGGCCGAGATGCTGCGCACCGCCACCCGCCTCTTCCACGCCCGCCTCGACGCCGTCCAGGCAGCAGGTCCAGCACTGCTCTCACGCCCCGCAGTCCCCACGCCCCTGGTGCGGTCGCGCATCCTCGCCCCAGCACGTATCCGTGCCGCCTTCGCCTGGCGTTTGGCCCCCCTGCCTGCGGCGCCCCTCACCCCGAACTACGCGCCAGCCCTCCCCGCGCCCCGTCACCACCGCTCCTCGCACACGCCCCAGCCGGCGCCCGCACACCCCAGCGGTGCCCGCCCACCCGCCATTGCCGCCGGCCGCATGCCCCGGCACGTCGCCGTCATCATGGACGGCAACGGCCGCTGGGCCACCCAGCGCGGCCTGCCACGCCACGAAGGCCACCGCATCGGTGCGGATGCCGCCACGAGGGAGGTCATCTACGGGGCCGCGGAGATCGGCCTGTCCCACCTGAGCCTGTACGCGTTCTCCACCGAGAACTGGAAACGCGACACCCAGGAGATCACCTGCCTCTTCGAGAACCTCAGCGAGCAGCTACGCGACGACTTCGTCACCAGTGACTCCCTGGGCATGCGGATCCGGTGGGCCGGCCGTACCGACGGCCTGCCCGAGGACCTGGTCGAGGACCTCCTCCAGGCCGAGCAGGCCACCCGCCACCGCACCGGCCTCACCCTCACCCTCTGCGTCAACTACGGCGGCCGTGCCGAACTCACCCAGGCCGCCGCCCACCTCGCCCGCGCCGCCACCACCGGCGCCCTCAACCCCGACCACATGACCGAGGCCGACCTCGCACGCCACCTGCTCTGGCCCGACACCCCCGACGTCGACCTGCTCTGGCGCACCGGCGGCGAACGCCGCATCTCCAACTTCCTCCTCTGGCAGGCCGCCTACGCCGAAATCCACTTCACCGACACCTACTGGCCCGACGTCGACCGACGCGACCTGTGGCAGGCCATCACCGAATACAGCACCCGCCAACGCCGCCACGGCGCCGCACCCACCCCCGCACACGACCATCCCCGACCGAACATGCACCGCATCCAAGCCATGCGCTAACCCGCCGGACGACGACGGAAGGCGTCGATCGCGACGCGGACTGCCGGTGCCTGCGGCCATCGCGTGTGAAACCCGCTGGCGGGCGGGCGCCGGTGATACACCAGCTGCTCGGCTGCCTCGGCCACGTCCGGATGGGATAAGGGATGGGAGGTGACGTGGACGCTGCCGGAACCGATGCTGACCACCCCCGTGTCCGTGCCTGATCTGCGGCCTGGCTGTGCTGCGGAGCCGAAGTGGGACGGATTTCGGGCTCTCGTCTCCGTCGACGCGGGCCAAGGGGTGCTGCGCTCCAGACGCGGCACCGAAATGGCGGCCTCATTTCCGGAAGTCGTGGCCGGGGCCGTGCAGCTACCGCACGCGACCGCGCTGGATGGGGTTATGTGACCTGTCGGCCTGTCTCAGCCCGTTGATGTCTCATGTCGGACGCGGGGCCCGCTCCGGGCGATAGGCTCCCCAGAGAGCTGGTACTACGTACGCATTCGCCCCTGGTGGTATCCGCATGGATGGCCCGTTGCGCTGCACTGGGCCGACAAGGGTGCGCACCCCTCCCGATGCGGCTCATCGGTCACACTCCGGCTCAGTCGCTTGTGTATCTCCAGTGCGTCGTCGGACTGTATGAACCCTTGATCCCGTCGAGCCACGTGGTGTTGGAGTGTCGTTGCTCGCGGGACGCATGCTGATCAAGCTTGCGGCGAGTAGCAGAGCGCCCCCGATATAGAAGGGGGCGCGAAGCCCGAAGGAGTCGGCTTCAAGGCCCGCGAGAACAGCGCCGAGCGTGATTCCGGCGCCGATGACCATCTGGTAGGCCATGCCGACGCGCCCCAGTAAGTGAGCAGGGACGAGTGCCTGGCGGAGGGACACTGCGGTCACGTTCCATGCCAGGTTCGCCGCTCCGTAGGCAGCGATGCACGCGCCGGCGATGAGGCCCGAGGAGGCCGCGCCGGCAGCCACTGCGGTGCCTGCCGTGACGGCAGCCGCCAGCCGCAAAACTCGAGGGGTTCCGTAGCGGGCGCTCAGGCGAGGGGTCGCCATCGCTCCCGCTACGCCTCCGACCGCGAAGGAGGCGACCAACAGGGCGAATCCGAGACTGTTCAGGCCCAGGGTCTGCCGGGCGTAGAGCACCAGAATGGCGATGAGACCCCCACCTACGAAGTTCGTGATCCCAGACGTCAGGCAGAGGCGACGGAGCAACGGCTGCTGCCAGAGCCAGCGCACCCCCTGAGTCGTGTCGTCGAGCAACGTCCTCCAAGGGTTTGGTGTGGTTTGCGGCCGTGGACGGAAGTCGCCGCTCAGCGTCAGGGCCAGTACGGCAGCGGCCGCGAACGACACCGCATCGACGGCGAAGGGAAGCGTGGCGCAGACCCCGAAGAGCAACGCGCCGAGCGGGGTGCCGAGGAGGGTGTCGGTGATGAGAGAACCGGACTGCAGACGGGCGTTGGCGCGCGTCAGGTCCGGGGAGGCAACCAGCGTCGGCACGATGCCTGACCAGGCTCCGTTGTAGAGGGTCTGCCCAAGCCCAAGAAGGAAACCGGTGCCGGCCAGCAGAAGCACCGTCATCGCGTGCACTGCCACCGCGACGGCGAGCACCCCGACGATCACGGCTCGGACAGCGTCGACGACCCACAGGATGCGGCGGCGGTCGAAGCGGTCCGCTATGGCGCCCGAGAGGAGGCCGAACAGCAGCAGGGGCAGCTGTTCGGCCACATAGACGAAGGTGACCTGACGAGGATCGGAGGTGAGCTGAGCCGCAAGCAGCGGCAAAGCGACGAAACGCATCCCGTCGCCGAGGCTGGAGACGGTCACCGAGGCCCAGACGCGCTGGAAATTCGGCCCGAGCTTCGTGCGCGTGATGCCTCTGGATAAAAACATGAACTAGACTCTGGTTCGGGTTTTAGGGAGGTGTCAAGGAGTTCGATGGCCGAGATGCACGAGCCGCAGCAGCAACGCAGTCGAGAGAAGGTCGCCCGCATCCTTGAGGCGACAGCTTCTCTGCTGGAGACGACCTCCTACGACGATCTGGGCACCAAGCTGATCGCGGCCGAGGCCGGAGTGTCGGTCGGCGTGCTGTACCGGTACTTCGCTGACAAAGAGGCGATCGTCGCCTCCCTGGTGCGCAGTTGGCTTCAGCTGGATGTGCAGATCGCCGAGCGCGTCACGAGCGAGCCTCTGCCCGAACGCTCGCAGGACCTGTTGGACAAGCTGATCACTGCCTACGCCGACCGCTTCCGCAAAGAGCCCGGCTACCGTCGGATCTGGTACCACGGACCGCGCATCGCGTCATTGCGAGCCGACACCCAGCAGACCGATCGGGAGATCGCTGACCGGATTCACCGGGCCCTCGTCCGCGGGTATGCGATGCCGGACACCGACGAATCACGTCGCCGGGGTCGGCTCGCTGTCGAGGTCGGAAGCAACCTCCTCGGCCTCGCCTTCCGCGACGACCCCATGGGGGACACCGAGATCCTTGCCGACGCAGCACTCATGATGGATCGCTACCTCTTCGCCCCACCAACCAGCTCGGATTGAGCCCAGTCACGGCACCGCCGGTTTGTCACCGGAGCGACGTGAGCGAACCATCGGCCTGGCCGAGGTGCTCGCGCAGGGCGGCATTTTCCGCTTCGAGTTCGGCGTTGCGCAGGCTGAGGGCCTGGATGCGGTTGGCGTAGGCGGCAACGGTGGCGCGCATCTCCCGCTGCTCGGCCGCATGCTCGGAGCGCAGAGCACGATCGGCTCGCTTGAGACGGGTGATCTCGGCGGTGAGGGTGTCTCCTGCGAGCGAGGTGTGTCCGGTGCCTGCAGAAGGCTGGTGATGGTCTTGGCCAGGGGCGAGCGGTAGTAGGTGGCACGAGAAATGCCATCCTCAATGCATAGGGCGGTCACGGTGAAAACGCCGTTGGTGCGCTCGGGACTTCCGGACATGATCCGCTCGAAGGCGTGCACGATGGCCTGGTCGACGCCCGGCCGTACGGGAATGCCGGCGTGTTCCAGGGCGTGCCGCAGCCGCAGTGCCGCGGGGTCATTTCATGCGTCGGGGCTTCCGGTGGCGGTGAGTTCTGCGATGGCGTGGTCGAGTTCGGCGATGTGGGTGGTCAGCGCGGCGGTCTGGAGGCGGGACAGCCCCGCCGGGGCGTCGAGCGGGCGCTGGGCCTGGGCGCGGGCGGTGGTCAGACGGGGCAGGTGGACGCCGGAGCGGCGGGCATTGGGACAGGTCAGACACCCCATGTCGTTGGGGGTCAAGTGGCAGGGGTGTGGGCGTGGTGTGACCAGGCGGTCGCTTCGTCGTAGAGGGTTCGGGTCTTGAGGCATCCGTGGAGGATGCCGACGAGGCGGTTGCCGAGTTGGCGCAGGGCCGGGTTGTAACCGGCTTCGCGGGCGCGTTGCTTGTCGTAGTAGCGACGGGCGCCGGGTGATGCCCGCAGGGCGGAGAACGCCTGGGTCTGCAGCGCGTCGGCGAGGCGGTTGTTGCGGACGTAGCGGGCCTGGACGGTGTGGCTCTTGCCGGAAGCCCGGGTGATCGGGCTGGTGCCGGCGTAGTTCTTGCGGGCCTTCGCGGACGCGTAGCGGGTGGGGTCGTCCCCGAACTCGGCGAGCACCCGGGCGCCGGTGATCTCCGCGATGCCGGGCATCGAGAGGTAGATCTCAGCGTCCGGGTGCTTCAGAAAATGGGCCTTCACCTGCCCTTCCAGGTCGGTTATCTGCTCGTTCAGCGCGATCAGCAGCTTCGCGTGGGCGGTGGCGGTGGCCGCGTAGGCGGCGGTGACCGGCTCGGGCAGGCCGAGTTGCCTCTCGCGCAGCGCGGTGATGATCGTGGCTGCCTTCGCGTCCCGGTTGTGCCGGCGGGCGCGGGCCAGGACGGCGGTGATCTGGGTGCGGGTCAGCTTTGCCCCGGCCGCCGGGGTGGGGGCCTTGATCAGCAGTTCTAGCGCGTCCGTGCTGGTCAGCGTGAGATCCGCGTAGGCGTGCAGGGCGGCGGGGAAGTACTCGCGCAGCGTGCTGCGCAGCCGCTGGAACGTGCGGGTGCGTTCCCAGATCAAGGTCTGGTGGGCGCGGGCGACGACCTTGACGGCCTGGGCCTGCTCGCTGTCCCCGGCCACCGGACGCAGCTGGTCCCGGTCGATGCGGACCATGTCGGCCAGCGCGTGCGCGTCGCCCTTGTCGCTCTTGGCACCGGAGGAGCCGTACCGCTCCTTGAACCGGGCGGCCTGCCGGGGGTTGATGGCATAGACCCGGTAGCCGGAGGCGATCAGCGCCTGCACCCACGAACCACGGTCGGTCTCGATCCCGATCACCACCCCGGCCGGATCAAGGTCCTCGCCGCCGTGCCTCGCAACGAGCTCGTGCAGCTTCGCGATCCCCTCCACGCCCTCGGACAGCCTCGCCACGGCCAGTTTCCGGCCCGCCTCGTCCTGGACCTCGACATCATGGTGGTCTTCGGCCCAGTCATCGCCGATCAGCAGCAACTCACCCTCCCAGTCCGGTACTTCGCTCCGTGCAGCCCGCGGAAGGCGCGGCACGCGGCCTAATGGATCCAGTGCTCACGCCCCACTGCCCGGCGGGCACGCCACCCCATCAACGGTCTGGCCTTCCGGCCCACCAGCAGGGGCACGGTCTGACCTCAGAAGTCGGATGCTTCCGGCGGCGTGAGTGCTCACCCACTGGCGGCTACAGCACCGAGTCTCTACGACCCGACAGTTCCCATTAGGCCCTGCGGACATACACCGGCATGAGTTTATCTACGATGAGGAAGCCCGCATGAGTAATTCGGAGAAGCCCGCTACAGCCCCCGAGCTCGAGTCGCGGAGCGTGCAGGTTGAGCCCGCGGAGGAGATGCGTGCTGGAGGGATCGCTGTGGCTCCGGGACTCGAATCCCAAAACCCACCGAAGAGTTGATGCTCCCAGGAGTTGATCGTGAGTACCGTAATTCGACGGATCGTAGACGGCGGCAACCGACACGGAGAATTCTGGCAGCCCGTCAGTGAGGCTTTCACAACTAGTGTCGTGTGAATGAAGTCCTTGGACGATGAACTGGGGTGCGGTTGAATGGCGTATGCCTGTCGCCCTGCCGTTGGCCGTGTCCGATGCGGACCGTAAGGTTCTGCGTTCGTGGGTCCGCTCGCCGTCGTCCCCGTCGGGGCTGGTGACGCGGGCCCGGATCGTGCTCCTTGCCTCGGAAGGCACTTCGAACACCGAGATCGCGCGGCGGCTTGAGCTCTCCCGGCAGACGGTGGTGACCTGGCGCGGCCGGTACCGCTCGGCCGGCCTGTCCGGGCTGGAGGACCGGCCTCGCTCGGGCCGGCCCGGCACCGTGGACGAGGCCGAAGTGGTGGTGCGGACCCTGGAGGGCCCGCCGGAAAAACTTGGCGTGACCCACTGGTCCTCCCGGCTGCTCGCCGCCGAACTGCGCCTGTCCAACGTCGCGGTGGCCAAGGTGTGGCGCAAGTGGAAGATCCAGCCCTGGCGGAGCGAGACGTTCAAGTTCTCCACCGACCCGGAACTGGAGGCCAAGGTCCGCGACGTGGTCGGGCTGTACCTGGCCCCGCCGGAGAAGGCGGTGGTGGTCTGCGTCGATGAGAAGTCGCAGATCCAGGCGCTGGACCGGACCGCCCCGATGCTGCCGGTCCGGCCGGGCCTGGCGGAGCGGCGCACCCACGACTACGTCCGCCACGGCACCACCACCTTGTTCGCCGCCCTGGACGTCGCCACCGGGAAGATCACCGCCGACGCCTGCTACGACCGGCACCGCAACGACGAGTTCCTGCGCTTCCTCAAGCAGGTCGCCAAGGCCCACCCGAGGGTGAAGCTGCACGTGGTCGCCGACAACTACGCCACCCACAAGCACCCCCGCGTGAAGGCGTGGCTGGCGAAGAACCCGCGGATCACCCTGCACTTCACCCCGACCTCCTGCTCGTGGCTGAACCTGGTGGAAATCTTCTTCGGCATCATCACGCGCCAGGCCATACGCCGCGGCACCTTCACCTCGGTCGCCGACCTCACCGACGCCATCCGCCGCTACATCGACGCCTACAACGACCGCTGCCAGCCGTTCACCTGGACCAAGACCGCTGACGAAATCCTCGAACACGCCACACCCAAACGTCCAAGAACTTCATTCACACGACACTAGGTCCAGCAGCGTCGTCGCCTCAATCTGCGAGGTGGCCCTTGATATTAGTGGACCAATCCCGCGGCCAGGGGATGCGGTGATGCGTGTACTGAACGTCGTCCCGAGCGACCGCCACCGTGACCTGCGGATTTCCATTGGGTGGCCCACCGATTTGCCTTTCAGGATAACGCTCCTTATCAGCAACGACTGACAGGCCGATCCGCCCGGCGGCAGCGTCGTGACACTTCTCAGCTTCGTGGAGACGCTGGGTGCTCCGAGTGAGATCTCTGTCTCCGACGACCAGTGCTGTCGCAGTGGCGAACTCGCCTTCTACCGCTGCTTCTCGCCCCGTTCGGTGCCGCTGTCCGAGCTGGTGCGCGTGGACCCTGATGCTCTCGTGGGATGGGGGTCCTCCAGAACTCTCATTCATGATCCCGGAATGGAGAATTAAGGGCCCATCTTCCACTGGCCATTTCATTAGCCAGCGGCAGCTGCGGTCTGTGGAATCAACTGTCACGCTGGTGACGAAGCGTGTACGTACGTGAACTACGGGGACCGCCCACATCTACTGAAGGATCACTACGGCCGTATCTTCTCTCAACCCTTTCAGTCCCTATCCTCGTCGTCCGCGGCCCGGGCGGCGAGGTACTCGGCCCAGTCGCGTCTGGCGTAGGCGACCCAGCGGAGCGCGGTGTGGCGGTGCATCCCGGTCACGTCGGCGAGGATCGGGCTGGGGAGATCAGCAGCGAGGGCGGCCAGCGCCGCGTTGCGCGCGGTGCGAACCGGGATGCCGTGCCGATTGAGTTTCTGGGTCATGCCGTGCGTCGAAATCGGCTTGCCCGGGACCATGCCCGGGAAGAGCCACCGAGGACCTGGGCGGACTCGCGAGAGCTGCGGCCGTTGCTTGGGCTGTTCGGCGAGACGCCGAAGGAGTTCGGCGAGTCGTGGAGGCAGCAGCACCGGGTGGCGGCCCAGGACCAAGTGGGCGTGCTTGTCACCGAGCTTGAGGTGCTCAGGCGTCAGATGGCAAAGACGTTCGGTGGACGGGCCGAACAGCAGAGTTATCGCGCCGGCGGCCCGGACGTCCGCAGGTAGGGCATCGTCGATCAGGCAGCGCTGGAGGAGCGGCCACCGATCGTCCTCGTCGAGGAAGTTCTGGGGCTCCTGCCTCGGGATGGAGGGGACGGTCAGTTCATGTGTGAGCCGACGGCTCGCGGTCCATTTCAGGAAGTATCGGACCAGGTAACGACGTTGGCTGGTGGCTCCGGTGATCCAGTCGTCGATGTGCTCCTGGGCGAGGTCGGCGAGAGCCAAGCCGCGTTGATCCATCCAGGCTAGAAAGTCCAGGGCGACCCTCACTCGGCGCCGCAGGTCACGGTCGGCGGAGGCGGGATGGCGGCGAGCGGCGGCCCGCTGGCGTGCTCGCCGAAGCAGGAACCAGTGCAGGAACGGGCGGGTGAGGTTGGCGTGCGCGGCCGGCTTGTCCGCGAGCTCGTGTCCAGCCAGCCGGGGATGCGTTCGATGTCCTCCTTCCGGTCGCCCAAGATGCCGGTGTGGACGAGGAGTTGACGGATGTAGCGCTGGTTCCGGTCGGGCGGGAGCTCGTCCAGCAGCTCGTGGGTGAACTCACGACCTTCGGCCGGATCGGCAGCCGGGAAACTCTGAGCGGGTGGAGAGGGGTACTTGGCAGAATTCGGGGTGTGGGAATAGCACAGCAGACATCGCGGCAGCACCTCGTATCCCAGGTGCTCAAAGAGTTCACGGGGCCCGAGCCGAAAGGCAGTAGCCGGCAGCTGCTCCCGGCGGACACGATGGTCTCGTTGGCCGCGCGGCCGGCGCGGAGGTCCCAGAAACGCGGATTGTTGGCGGCGGCCATCTCCAGCTCGTGCACGAGCCGGCCATGGCTGCGGGCGTCCTGGCCCACGGCTTCGGAGTACCGAACGATCGCGTCGAACAGATAGCCGTCTGCTTGGAGTTCTTCGGCCACCCACTGGCGGGCGTTGCGGTGGATCTGTTTGGATGCACTGCCGCTGCCGAAAAGGACCAACCCAAGGAGGCCAGGTCCGGATTGACGGTGCGTCGCACCAACTGGAACTGGCGGGAGATAGAGCCCAATCCGTCGTTGATGCTGGCCTTGTCCGACCGGGTGGGCGCGATCATCCAGCGGGCGGCGGACAGTGCCAGTTGCTGAAGCGGCGGGTTCTCGGGGGCGCTGTCGAGCACCACCAGGTCGTAGTGGTGGGCGATCGGGGCGAGGCAGACGGCGAGGGCGAGTGCCTGCCGGTGCTGCTGCATGCGGAAGGTCGCGGCCAGCATGTCGGTGGGCGGCGCCGACTTCCGCGCCGCCCACCACGACGTCCAGGTTCGGGCGCACGCCCTGCACGGGGACAAACGGCGAGCCGGTGCGCAGGGATTCGTAGAAGGCGGCCCCGTCGTCGTCCACGCTGCTCTGGCGGTATCCGAGGTCACGACCGACGTTGCCCTGCCCGTTGACGTCGACCAGCAGCACGCGGGCGCCATCGGCGGCGACCAGGCCCGCGAAGTTGGAGGCCAGTGTCGTCTTGCCGACTCCGCCCTTCCCGTTGGCGATGACGTACGTCCGTCTGAGCGCTTCAGAGACACCGCACTCCGGCGAAACCGGACGTTCCCCGCTCTGAGCGACAAGTGGTGTCAGCTCCCAGGTTCTGGCTCAACTTCCGTGACGGACGCACGGTGAGTGACGGCTGGCACTGACCGTGGCTCCAGGAAGTCGCCTGAAAATGATCAGTCCCCGTCACGGTGTGGCTGACAGTTCAGGGCCGTGGAAGAGACGACGCTCCGGCTGGAGGAGCTGCTGTTCCCGTCGATCGCGGATATAGCGGTGCTGTCCGTGGACGTGAACAGCGAGGCGGTACGGATCGACGCACGCAGTACGACGGCCGGGGCGGAGTGTCCCGACTGCGGGAGGCGGTCGGACCGACCGCATAGCTCCTACGTGCGGTTCCCTGCCGACGTGCCGAGCGCGGGGCGGCGGGTGGTCCTCTGCGGGTTCGTAGGTTCTTCTGTGCGACGTCTACGCCGTCCTCTCCGAGCGGTAGGCCGTCAGCTCTCGGCCATGGGAATGCGCTGGCAGTACCCGCGGGCCGCCACGGGCGGCTGCCTACGGACGTGCGGTCGGTTGTCATAATTCCGCTGTGGTGGACAACAGTTGGTGGATCGGTCTCATCACCGGCGGGACGGCGGTGGTCGCGAGTTGGGTCACCGGCCGGGGCGCGACCAGATCCGCGCGGGTGCAGGCTGAGGTCACGGCGCATGCGGCCCAGGCCGCGGAGGTACGGACCCGGCGGCGCGACGCCTACCGGGAGATGAGTGCGGCGGTGCACGGACTGTCGGAGGTGCTGTGGCGCGTGGAGGAGGCCGACGCCGCCCCGGATGGCCAGCCGCGGGCCGACGTCATCGCGGAGATTCAGACTGCCGCCCGGGCGGCGCTCAACGAGGTGACCAGAGCCAGCCGAGAGGTCATGCTGGAGGGGCCGACGCCGGTCGCCGAAACCGCCAGGACGCTGCGCCGGGCGGCGATCATCACGAACAGCCTGCTCGGACGACTGGTGTCTGGTAGCGAGGAGCAGCGCAGCCAGTACGACGCCGCATACCGGGACTTCCGCCGGGAGCACCTGAGGTTCCTGGAACTTGCCCGGGGGGCACTGGAGGTGGGCTAGGGCCTCTTGCCAAGGTGCTGGTCACAGCCACACGAAAGATCAAGCTAACGGTAGGGGGCCGCGCGTCGGGCGCGGTAGGCGCGTTGACGGCAAGCGTCGGTGCAGTAGGTCCGGGGACGGCCGGCGGGAGCGGAGCGGGGGACCGGGGCGCCACACTGCGGGCAGGTGATTTCGTTACGCTGTGATGTTTCGTAACGGCGCTTGGGCTGGTTCCGGACGAACGCCTCGACGCTGTCCAGCACGCGTTGGAGGCCGAACCCGAAGCCACGGTCGCGGGGGTGGTTGAGAGCGCCCGCGGCGCGGAGGCTCGCCAGCAGCGGGTAGCGGGCGGGGATGAGGGCGGCGTCCCAGATGTGGGCGCGGGCGGCCCACCACTGTTCGTCAGTGATGCCGGAGTGACGCTCGGCGGCGGCCGCGTCGACGGAGTCGCGGGCCGCGCCGCGAACATAGGCGTCGACCAGATCGAACACGTCGACCAGCGCGGCCGGGGGCAGGCCGGTCGCGGTGAGCACACGCAGGACGGACTCGTACCAGGCGAAGCCGTTGGGCCCCAGGGCTGGACGCCCGGCCGGAATACGCAGGATCCAGGGATGACGGTGGTAGAAGCCCCAGTCGGCGCGGGCGGACAGCTCCAGCCTGGTCCGCCAGCCGCCCGGCGGCGCGTCCGCCAGGGGGATCTCGGCCATCACCATGTCCGTCATGAGGTCGAGCAGTTCGGCCTTGCCGGGCACGTACCGGTAGAGCGACATCGTAGTGCAGCCGAGCTGTTCGGCGATCCGGCGCATGGACACGACGGCCAGCCCTTCGGCGTCGGCGATCCCCACGGCGGTGCGCACGATCTGCTCCAGGGTGAAGGCCGGCCGGCGGCCCCGGCTCGGGCGCTCGCCCACGCCCCAGAGGAGCTCCAGACCGCGCACGGCGCTCATGTCCCCGCTGTGGCCTGTGTGGCCTGATTCCATCCCACCCCACCCCGTCAGAGGTTGCCCCTCACTCAGCGTATGCGTACAGCATAAACAATGAAAACGAACCGAATGACTCGATCGACCGTGGTCCTGGCCTGCCTCGCCGCCACCCTCTCCGGGACTCTCGCCGCCGGACATCAGGACCGGGCCGTGGCCCTCTCCCGGGAACCGGTCAATCTGGACCCGGCGTGGCGGCAGCAGGTGCTGGGCGTCCCCGGCACCTTCGTACCGCCCGAGTCCGTGACGGCCGAAGGCAACGACGGCACGGTCACCGGCGCCGACGGGGTGTTACAGGAGGGCGGCGCGGCGGCGGCCCTCACCACGACCGCACCGCGCGGCGCACGGCTCGTGCTCGACCTCGGTGTACTGGCCGGCGGATACGTCGAGTTGGGCGTCAGGCGGGCGTCGGGCGCCCCGGTCAGAGCGTCGTACGCGGAAGCCCGCCAGTACCTCACCCCGGACGGGGACGCCGATCCCGACCCCGACGGCTACTTCCACAAGGGCAGGACCCTGGGCACCGACGACGACCCCGACGGACGGGCAGACGTCTACGCCCCACCGAGCGCACCCACCGTGCTGCGCAGCCCCGGCCTGCGCGGCTCCCAGCGCTACATCGCGATCACGCTGGACGGGCCCGGTTCACTCACCCTCGACTTCGTACGGGTGCGGCAGACCACTTTCCCGGGTGCGTACGACGGGCACTTCCTCTCCAGCGACCCGGTGCTCAACCGGGCCTGGTACGCGAGCGCGTACGGCGTGGATCTGTCGACGGCCCGCGGGCCCCGTACCGCCACGGGGCAGGCCCCGCCCTGGGTCGTCATGGACGGCCCCAAGCGGGACCGCACCGTCTACGCGGGCGACGTCCAGCTCGTGGCCCTGGGCGCGTACCAGCAGGGCGCCGCGTACCGCCGCATTCTGCGCGACACCATCAACCTGTTCGCCTGCCAGCAGCTTCCCGACGGCACGCTTCCGGTGACCAGCCGGATCGACGTGCCCTGCGAGCCCGGCGCCCCCGGCCCCCCGGACGGATCGCCGGCAGGGTTCGAACCGCCGGCCCTGGCCGCGGAGGTCAGGCTCGACAGCTTCACCGCCCTGTGGGTCGTCAGCGTGGCCGACTACCTGCGCTTCACCGGAGACCGCCAGTTCGTGCGCTCGCTGCTGCCCGTCGCGCGCCGCGCCGTACGCTTCTTCGACGCACGCGCCTCGGACACCGACGGCGGGCTGTTCAGGACTGCCGACTACGGCGGACTGCCCGCCCAGAACTGGCACACCCCGGACCGGGCCGCCGGAGTCGACGCCACCACCAACGCCGCGTACTACGCGGCGCTGCGCTCGCTCGCCCGCCTCGAACGGTCGGTGGCGGGTGACCGGGGTGCCGCGACGGCGCTCGACCGCCGGGCGGACCACGTCCGCACCGCCCTGCTCACCAGGATGTGGGACCCGGAAGCCGGGGCCATGACGCTCAACGCCGACGACCCGCGTGGTGACCACACGGCCGACTCAAACGCCGCCGCCCTCGTCTTCGGGGTACTCGACCCCGAGCAGGCCCGCCACGCCACCGCATACCTGGACACGCACCTCAGCGGCCCGTACGGCACGCTCACCACCCGGCACGCCGACAACCCGTACATGACGCGGTACATCTCCCCCTACGTGATGGGGCAGGAGAGCCTGGGCCGGTTCCGGTACGGCGACGGGGCCGGAGCGCTCCGGGTGATCCGCAGTGCGTGGGGCCACATGATCCGCAACGGGCCCGGGACTCCATGGGAGGAGGTCGGCGCCGACGGGAACCCGACCGTGCCCCGGCCTGGCACCTCTCTGACATGGGGCGGCCATGTCGGCATGGCCCATGCCTGGAGCACCGCGGTGCCCGCGCTGTCGATGGGCGTGCTCGGTGTCCGGCCTCTCGGCGACGGCTACCGCACGTGGGCGGTGGAGCCCGACCCGGTCGACTTGCGCTGGGCACAGGGCGACGTCCCGGTGCCGGCGGGCGAGATCTCCGTGCGGTGGCGGCGTGGAGCGGGGGACGACTCGTTCGCCCTCACGGTCAGGGCACCGAAAGGTACGACGGGCCGGGTCGCGATTCCCCTCCTCGGCGCGGACCGGACCATCGCCATCAACGGCCGGGTCGCCTGGCTGGACGGCCGCCCGTCGGGGGATGCGGGCCGCGGTGCCCACCAGGTGGGCGACACGGTCGTCTTCGAGGCAGTGAGCGGGACCCGCACCTTCGCCTGGGCGAGGTAGGACCAGTAGTGGCCGAACCCATCAGCCCTGTCCGGCGTTTTCACGGGGAGTGAAACCGGCGACTTCGCGTCATGGCCTGTCGCGCGTTCCTTGGCGGGCCAGGGCGCGAAGTCACTCCGTGCTGTGAACGACCGCGTAATTGGGCTCCGTCGGGGAGTGTGCCCTGAACAGGGACTGTCAAACGATTGGTGTGACTGCGGTAGTTGAGGTTACTGACGGGCCGCCGACAGGGGCCGTCGAAGGTGATATCGAAAGCGTTCAGTGCAGTCTTCCAGCGCATGGTCCAGCGGGCCTGCCCCTTGCCTGTGGGATCGAGGGACATGATCGCCATGTAGACGCACTTCAGGGCGGCCTGCTCGTTGGGGAAGTGTCCTCGGGCCTTGACTCAAGGACCGCCCGGCGGATGCGGGCGTTGACGGACTCGATCGCGTTCATCGTGCAGACGATGCGGCGGATTTCGGTGTCGAACCGCAGGAACGGGGTGAACTCCTCCCAGGCGTTTTCCCACAGTTTCGCGATCGCCGGATACTTCCGGCCCCAGGCGTCGGCGAACTCGTCGAACCGGTCCAGGGCGGCCTCTTCGGTGGGGGCGGTGTAGACCGGCTTGAGAGGCTTGGCGATCTTGTCCCAGTCCTGGCGGGCGGCATAGCGGAAGGAGTTCCGCAGCAGATGCACCACGCAGATCTGCACGATCGTCCTGGGCCAGACGGTCTCCACCGCCTCGGGCAGGCCCTTGAGCCCGTCGCAGACCAGCATGAGCACGTCGCTCACCCCGCGGTTCTTGATCTCGGTGAGGATGTGCAGCCAGTGCTTGGCGCCCTCGCCGCCGTCGCCGGCCCACAGCCCCAGGATCTCCCGCCGGCCCTCGACAGTGACCGCCAGGGCCACGTAAATGGGCCTGTTGGCCACCGCCCCGTCACGGATCTTCACGTGGATGGCGTCAATGAAGATCACGGGATAGACGGCGTCGAGCGGTCGGTTCTGCCATTCGGCCATGCCGTCGAGAACCTTGTCGGTGATCGTGGAGATGGTCTGCCGGGACACCTCGGCTCCATAGACCTCGGCAAGGTGGGCCTGGACCTCACCGGTCGTCAGGCCCTTCGCCGCGAGCGAGATGACCATCTCGTCCACACCGGACAATCGCTTCTGCCGCTTCTTGACGATCCTCGGCTCGAAGCTGCCTTCCCGGTCGCGGGGCACGGCTATCTCGACCGGGCCGACGTCGGTGAGCACGGTCTTGGCGCGGGTGCCGTTACGGGAGTTGCCGCCGTTCTTGCCGGCCGGATCGTGCTTGTCATAGCCGGGATGGTCGGTGATCTCACCCTCGAGAGCGGACTCCAGGAGCCGCTTCGTCAGCTGCTGGAGCAGCCCGCCCTCGCCGGTCAGCTGAAGGCCCTCGGCCTGAGCCCGGCCCACCAGCTCGTCAATCAGCCGGTCGTCCACAAACTTCGCCGACGCCGCCTCAGACGGCTCGCCGGGTTCAACCTCGGTCACGTTGTCGATGGTCATCGATGCATCTTCCATGATCGGGAGTTACACCGAACGTTTTACAGTCCCGATCCCGGAGCTGGCCCGACCCAGCGGCCCCGCTGTGTCGGGCCAGGCCGCCCTCGGCATCGAGGAGGCGACCGGGCGCCTGAGGCGACCGCGACACGGCAGCACAACGCACCGACCGGTCGGCCCGGCCATCAGCGCTGACCGGCAACCCGGGTCAAGGCGCGTATGGCGCATTCCGTCGTCGGGGTGGTTTACCGCTGTGATGTCCGTCGTCCCCGGTGTGCCGTGCGGACACTGGCCGGGGGCGGCACACGCCGCCGGGGAGGGGACGGCATGGCCGACAGCAGGATTCTGGTCGCGGTACGCGAGCACCCCAAGGACGAGGGCGCAGGCGTCGAGCAGCTGGTGAAGATCCGTGAGGCGATCGAGTTAGCGGGGTTCGGGACCCGCTGGGCGGTCAGCGCGGCCGACGCCGACGCGGTGCTGCGCACCGAGGCCGGCCTGGCCGCCGCGTTGGTGGCCTGGGACCTTCCGCCCGGTCCCGGGGCGGACGGTGAGCCGGGCGGTGCGGCGGTCCTGCGCCGGATCGGCCGCCGCTTCCAGGACCTGCCCGTGTTCCTGGTCATGACGGACGACGAGGGCATGCAGAACCTGCCACTGTGGGTGTCGGAGTCGGTGGTGGGCTACGTCTGGCCGCTGGAGGACACCCCGGCGTTCATCGCGGGCCGGATCACCACCGCTGCCCGCAGCTACCGGGAAGCCGTCCTGCCACCGTTCTTCCTGGCGCTGCGCCGCTTCGACGACGCGCACGAGTATTCGTGGCACACCCCTGCCCACTCCGGCGGCGTCGCCTTCCTCAAGTCGCCCGTGGGCCGGGCGTTCCACGACTACTTCGGGGAGCGGCTGCTGCGCAGCGACCTGTCGATCTCGGTCGAAGAGCTCGGGTCGCTGTTCGAGCACACCGGCCCAATCGGCGAGGCCGAGCGCAACGCCGCCCGGGTCTTCGGCTCCGACCTCACCTACTTCGTCCTGCACGGCGACTCCACCTGCAACCGCTTGGTCGGCCACTTCAGCGTCACCCGCGACGAGATCGCGCTGGTGGACCGCAACTGCCACAAGTCGGTCCTTCAGGGCCTGGTCGTCTCCGGCGCCCGGCCGGTGTACCTGATCCCCACCCGCAACGGCTACGGTCTCGCCGGGCCACTGCCCCCGTCCGAGACCGAGGCGGACTCGGTGGCAGCCCGGATCGCCACGAACCCGCTGGCCCAGGGTGCCCTCCCGACCGCAGCCCAGTACGCCGTCTTCACCAACTCCACCTACGACGGCCTGTGTTATGACGCCGTGGCGGCGGCCCGGGCATTCGCCTCCAGCACACCCAGGCTCCACTTCGACGAAGCGTGGTTCGCCTACGCCCGCTTCCATCCCCTCTACGCCGGCCGCTACGGCATGTCGGTGGGCCCGGAGACCTTCCCCGGCCCCGAACGCCCCACTGTCTTCGCGACCCAGTCCACCCACAAGCTCCTCGCCGCGCTGTCGCAGAGCGCCATGGTGCACGTCCGGCCCGCGCCCCGGGCCCCGGTCGAGCACGACCGGTTCAACGAGGCGCTGATGATGCACGGCACCACGTCCCCGCTGTATCCGATGATCGCCTCACTGGACGTGGCCACCGCGATGATGGACGGGCCGCAGGGCCAGTGGCTGGTCGACGAGGCGGTGACCGAGGCGATCCGCTTCCGCCAGGAGATGGTGCGCATCCGGCGGCGCATCGAGGCCGCCGGGGACCGGCCGCCGTGGTTCTTCGGGGTGTGGCAGCCCGAGACGGTGACCGACCCGGAAAGCGGCACACGCCTGCCCTTCGACGAGGCCCCGGCCGACCTGCTGCGCACCGAGCCCTCCTGCTGGCACCTCGAACCGGGAGCGGACTGGCACGGCTTCCCCGGGCTGACCGACGGCTACTGCATGCTGGATCCGATCAAGGTCACCCTGACCTGCCCGGGGGTCACCGCCACCGGCGACATGGCCGACTGGGGCATCCCGGCCCGGGTGCTCACCGCCTACCTGGGCACCCGGGGCATCGTGGTGGAGAAGACGGACAGCTACACCACGCTGGTGCTGTTCTCCATGGGCATCACCAAGGGCAAGTGGGGCACCCTGCTGGACGCCCTGATGGACTTCAAGGCGCTCTACGACGGTGACGCCCCGCTCGACCGCGTCCTACCCGCCCTCGTCGCCGAGCACCCGAGGCGCTACTCCGGCCGGACCCTGCGCGAACTGTGCCAGGAGATGCACGACCATCTGCGCTCGGTCCGCCTGGTGGAGCTGCTGGACACCGCCTTCCAGCAACTGCCGGAGCCAGTCTCCCCGCCCCAACTGTGCTACCAGCGCCTGGTCCGCGGCGGCACCGAGCGGGTGCGGCTGGCCGAGGCGCCCGGCCGGGTGGCGGCCGCCATGGTCACCGTCACCCCTCCCGGCATCCCCGTGCTGATGCCCGGCGAGAGCGCCGGCGACAAGGACGGCCCGCTGCTGCGTTACCTCAGCGCGCTGGAGTCCTTCGACCGCCGCTTCCCCGGCTTCCGCAGCGAGACCCACGGGGTGACCCTCGACCCCGACACCGGCGACTACCTGATCGAGTGTCTGCGCCTGGAGTCCGACGACGACGCGAGCGACTCAGGCGCTCGCAGGCTCTCCGCTCCGGCCCAGCGGCGCGCCCCCGGAGCCTCAGGGAGCCGTCAGCCGACGAGCGGGTAATGGCAGGCGGTGTGCCGGCCGGACGGCGTCCGGACGAGGCGCGGACGTTCCAGCGCGCAGCGCTCACGCGCGTACGGGCAGCGGGTGTGGAACGCGCAGCCGGCCGGCTTGGCCACCGGGTTGGGTACCTCGCCGGTGAGGACGATGCGTTCCCGGGGCCGGGGCCCCGGGCCGCCGTCCGCCGTCGTGGTGCCGTCGTCGATGTCCGGTACCGCGGACAGCAGCGTCTGGGTGTACGGGTGGGCGGGGGCGCCGTACAGCTCCTCCGTCTCGGCGAGTTCGACGATCTCGCCCAGGTACATGACGGCGATCCGGTCGGACACATGGCGGACCACGCCGAGGTCGTGGGGCGATGAACACGTAGGTGAGCCCGAACTCCTCCTGGAGATCGGCGAACAGGTTCAGCACCTGCGCCTGGATCGACATGTCGAGGGCGGACACCGGTTCGTCGGCGACGATCAGCTCGGGGTTCGTGGCCAGGGCCCTCGCGATGCCGATGCGCTGGCGCTGGCCGCCGGAGAACTCGTGCGGGTACCGGTCCAGGTGCGCCGAGGCCAGCCCGACGACGTCGAACAGCGCGGCGACCCGCCGCCGGACCGCGGCCGCGCCCCCGTAGCCGTGCACGAGCAGCGGCTCGGCCACGATGTCCCCGGCACGGCGGCGCGGGTTGAGGGAGGCCTGCGGGTCCTGGAAGACCAGCTGCATGCCGGGACGGACGCGCCGTAGGCGCCGGGCGGACAGCGCGGTGATGTCCTGCCCGTCGAACTCGACCCGGCCGCCCGTGAGGTCGGTGAGCCGCACCAGACAGCGGCCGAGGGTCGACTTGCCGCAGCCGGACTCGCCGACGATGCCGAGCGTCTCCCGCGCCGCACCTCCAGGGAGACCCCGTCCACGGCGCGCAGCACCCTGCGGTGCCGGGTGAGGGAATCCCGGCGCAGGGCGTAGTGCTTGACGACGTCCTCGGCACGCAGCAGCACGTCGGTGCCGAGGCGCGCCTCGTCGTCCACTGCCACGATGTGATGCGCTGTCACGGCGCCGCCTCCCTGTCCGCGTTGTCCGTCCGGTCCGCCATGGGGACGGCGTCGGAGCCCGCCCGTGCCGTGGCGTGGTCGGCCGTGGTCTCGCTGCTCATTGTCGTCCCTGCCGTGATGTGGTCGGCGGCGATCCCGCCGTCCTGGACCAGTCGGAAGGAAGCGGGAAGTGGGAGTGCCGTCCGACTTCACAGCGGACTCCTACGCCGAGGTCCTCGCTTACCTCTCCTGACCTCACCGAGTCCGTGCCAGGCAGCGGCTGTCCCAGATGAAGACCATGCCCGGCTACAGCATCACCAGCCATAACGTGCACCGCCACTTCCCCAAGGACTGAAACCATGGTCACCGAACCGCGACCGCTCTACACCACCAAGCCCGCCTACACCTTCGCAGTGCAGTTGGCGGCAGCCGGACACGTGCAGGCATGGCCCGCCTGGACTGCGGCTTCCCGGCGAGCGCTGTCCGCCTCATCCTGGAGTGCGCACACCCGGCCGGACTGCTGGACTGTGAAGGAGACGGGCCCTGGCGTACGCGGCGTGGACGTCGAGTGGGATCGTCCTGCCACGCCTGAAGCGGGGTCCTGCCCCGCAGCGGTTCGGGGCGGTGCTCGGTGTTCCACCAACCGTGTCCAGTCCAGCAGCCGGGCGGTGAAGTCCTCGAAGCTGAGCAGCACCTCGTCCTTCGGCCGGGAGGGGCGTTTGCCGGGGCGGGGCTGGCGGGCGTAGCCGGGCAGCGCGGCCAGCAGCATCGGCTCCACCGCCCGGTTCAGGCCCTCGACCGTGCCCTTGAGGTGCGGGGTGCCGGCGGGCAGGTCCTCCACGGTGACGTCCGGGAGATCGAGCGCTGCGGTCACCGTCCTGGACAGGAAATCCTTGCCCCGGTCCACCCGCACCTTTTGAGGCAGGCCGCCGAACGGACCGTAAGGGTCCTCGCGCAGCACCGCGGAACGCAGCGCGGCCAGCACCGACTCCCGCGACGGATGCACCGGCGTGACCGCGACGCCGGTGATGCCGTTGGTGGCGCAGTCGGTGAACCACGTGATCCACGGCCTGCGGGGCTTGCCGTCGACATTGGCTTCGTTCGTTTGTTGCGACAGCACTTGTCGATGAGTTTGGGCAGCACTTACCGATCTTCGGCGCGTTCTTTGGTCAGCAGTTTTGACGGCAGCCGAGAGTGAGTGTGTCGGCCCGCTCTGTAGTCCGGCTCTGGTGGTCGCTAGGTTCGGATCATGACGATCACGTATGAGTGGCGGGGCCACGTCGACAACTCAGCTCTCAACAAGCTGCATGCCGAAGGGTTCGATCATCCGGTCGAGCAGACGGACTGGTGTGCAAGGCTTCAACGTCACAGCCTCGGCTGGGTCTGCGCCTGGGAAGGTGATCGGTTGGTCGGCTTCGTTAACGTCGCCTGGGACGGCGGCGTCCATGCGTTCGTCCTGGACACGGTCGTAGCTCAGCGCAAGCGTTCGAACGGGGTGGGAGCCGCGCTGGTCAAGGCAGCTGCTGAGGGATGCCGTGCTGCGGGGTGTGAGTGGTTGCATGTCGACTTCGAAGAGCACTTGCGATCGTTCTACTTCGGTGCCTGCGGCTTTAGAGAGACGGCGGCAGGACTGTTCGCCCTGTGACCCTGGCCTCCCGGCCCTGGGGACGTGTCCAGAGGCCGGGAGGGAAGATCTTCAGCTGGCGACGTGCTCTTCGGCTCGGGCCCGGGTGCTGGCGAGGCGGTAGGAGTCGGTGCTGGTCTCGATGATCGTGCCGTTGAAGGTGAGGCGGTCGACGATGGCCGCGCAGAGGCGGGGATCGGTGAAGGTCTTGGTCCAGCCGCCGAAGGACTCCTTTGACGCGATGGCGACGCTGTTCTTCTCCTCCCGCTCAGTCAGCACCTGGAACAGGAGCTCGGCGCCGTGGCGGTCGAGTTCCATGTAGCCGAGTTCGTCGATGCAGAGGAGGTCGACGCGGCCGTAGCGGGCGATGGTCTTGTTGAGCTGCTTTTCGTCGGCGGCCTCGACCAGCTCGTTGACCAGCTTCGTTGCGAGCGTGTAGCGGACGCGGTAGCCCTTCATGGCCGCCTCGGTGCCCAGGGCGATGAGCATGTGGGACTTGCCGGTGCCGGAGTCCCCGATCAGGCAGAGCGCCTGGCTCTTCTTGATCCACTCGCAGCTGGCGAGGTGTGGACGGTGGCCGCGTCGATGTTCGGGTTGGCGTCGAAGTCGAAGGCCCGAAGTGACTTCTCCCGTGGGAAACCGGCTGCTTTGATGCGTCGTTCCGAGCGGCGGCGTGCCCGGTCGTCGCACTCGGTCATCAGCAGTTCGGCGAGGAAGCCCCGGTAGGTCATCTGGTCCTTGACAGCCCTGTCGGCGATGTCGTTGAACTCGTTGCGGATCGAGGGCAGCCGCAGCAGGCGGCAGGCGGTGTCGATCGCGGCGTCGGCGGCCTGCTCGGTCAAGCCTCGCTGGCGGGGCAGGGTCACTGGGCTTCTCCCTCATGGTGGTCGCTGCCGCTGGTGCGGCGGCGTCGGAGCAGTTGGTCTTAGGGGGTCACCGACGGCAGCGGCCTGGTGTCCGGCGGGAGGTGAGCGAGCCGCCACTCGTGCAGTGACGTGACAGTGGCCGGCGTCTGCCCGGGAACCGTCGGGATGGATGCGCCGATGGTTGGCTCGTCCTCTGTCTGGGCGGCCTTGCGGGCCTCCAGGGCGACCGCGTCGGCGGTCAGGGCGCCGGCCCGCAGTGCGGTGGCCAGGCCAGCGACCACGTGCTCGTGGGCGAGGTGGCGGTTCAGCAGCAGGACCTCGATCAACGCCCGGGTGCCGTCCCGCTCGCCGTGAACCTTGCGGGCCTGGGCCCACCAGGCGTCGTGGACCGGGGTGAATTTGCCTGCGGATCGGGCCTGTTCCAGGGCCGTGGCGCCGGGGAAGGCGCCGGGCTTGCGGATGAGGGCTTCGAGGTAGTGGTCCAGGTCCAGGCGGCAGCTGCCCTTCGCGATCAGCCTCTCATGGCGGGCCACCTCGATGTTTCTGTCGTAAACGACCAGGTGCGAGGCGTGCAGGACAACTCGCACCCGCTTGCCGATGAGGCGGGTCGGGACCGAGTAGCGGTTGGTGCGGACGGCGATCTGGCTGTAGCGGTCGACGCGTGGCGTGAACAGCCGGCCCGTCTCGAACGGTTCCTGCGGAAGCGGCATCAGCAGTGGCTGCTCGATGGCGAAGTACTCGTCGACGGTCCGCGGCCGTGAACCGATCCTGCGGTGCCCGTCGTGCAGGTCCCACTGGTCGACCATCTCGTTCAGCTCGGCGAGGGAGTCGACTTCCGGAACCTTCTCTGAACTTGCGCGAGGGGGCCAAGGGGGTCATGTCGCCCGCCCGCAGGGCCAGTTGACCCATGATCAACACGGTTTATCGGTTGATAAAAATCATCGAAGTGCCCTAGAGTCATCTCATCGGCCGAACAACATGGTCGAACAACTCAACAGTTGGGGGTTCGATGCTGGCAGTGGACGTGCGGCAGTCCTTGAAGAACGGCGACACCGTCGAGGTTGGCGCATCGCGCTGGTGGAAGTTCTCGGCGGACACCATCAACCAGCACGGCGATTACCTGTTGGCCTTCGTCGACGGCCAAGTGTGCGTCGGCGCCTTCGAGATCGTTGGATCGGAACCCGATGAGGCCGAAGGCGGGAAGTACGTCTTCGATCTTCGCCCGGCATCGCGGTTCCAGTGGGCGCTGGGGAAGAAACTTCCGCTGCCGCCCGGCCGGAACCCGGTGCGCATCCTGAGCGGCCAGGCCCTGCGCGAGTTCCTGGACTCCGACCCGCGGTAAGCGATCAGAGGGCGGCTGCCGAAGGCAGCCGCCCCCTTCGCTGCTCAACCTTCCTGCTCGGAGTTCACCGTGCGCATGACGATGCGCCCGAAGCTCGGCATGCCGAGCTCGACAGCGGTCGCGCGTCGGGCGATGTGGTTGTCGAGCTGGGCAAGTTTGGCGTTCGCCGCGGACAAACTGACCTTGAGCCCCTCGGCCTCACCGCGCCAGCCTTCGCGCTCGGCCTCGGCGATGCGGGCGATCAGGTTGTCTCGGATGTCGATGAGACGGGGCCTTTGGGCTGGATCAGCCCGTAGGAGCGGGCAGCGGATGCAGCTGTGCTCATGAATGCAACTGGTGCCGTAGGCTCGGCCGCAGTCACCGAGAGCGACTTTGCGGTGTTCGAAGTGGCCGAGGAACTCCTCCCACTCCTCCTCGGTGGGGCTGCGGTATTCCTCGCTGGGCCGCAGGTCCCGGCGGCGGGCGATGAACGCCCGGTGTCCGTTGATGACTTCCTCGGGATAGACCGCCTTGTATCCCATGGTCGTGTTGATGTCGCGATGTCCGAGGATCAGCTGGGCGATGTGGGGCGGCATGCCGTTCATGACGGCGTCGGTCGTGAAGATCCTCCGGAAGTCGTGCGGAGCGAAGTGCAGCGGCTGGCCGGTCGCGTCGGTGAATCCGGTGGCGGCGAGCGCGTCCTGGAGGAGGGTGCGGATGCCGTCGATGGGGATCGGCCGGTCCTCGAGTCCGATCTTGCGCTGGAACAGCAGCGGCATGGGCGGGTTCCAGACCTTCTCGTGGTGGTCGTAGGCGATCACGAGCGGGACGCCGCCATCGTCGGCGCGGACGCGGCAGATGATCGCCGAGAGCACGTCGGCGAGTTCCGGGGAGACGACCAGGAGCCGTTCTTCGTCGGTCTTGGACGGGGCGATCTGCAGCAGCGGGACGAGCTCGCCCGTGCTCGGCAGCCGGTATTGGACCAGGCTGTGGTGCGAGATCTCGCTCAGTTCCTCGATCCGGATGCCGGTCATCCGCAGGACCTCGACCGCGGCCCAGCCCCAGAAGGAGTTGCTCTCCTCCCTCGCCAGGTTCCGGCGCCGGCCGGTTGCGGGTTCTTCGGCCCAAAGGTGAGGCGAATGCCGCTTGAGGATCGCGCGCCGCAGCGTCTGTCCGCCGGCGGTGAACAGCTCGCCGGGGCGGACGTGTTCGGCGGCAGCCAGGCGAGCCGCCGCGGCTCTGCGGTTCCGGTCAACCGCTTCGAGCAGGGCCGGGAGGACAGGAAGTCGCTCGCGGGTGCGCTGGTCCATGCGGGCCTTCTGCCGCGACTTCATTTTGCGGTGCTGGACGTCGTAGGCGCGGACCGGGCAGGGGACAGCCCACGGGCCCCAGCGGGCGGGTTCGTCGAGGGCCCACTGCGCTAGGTCCAGGTAGAAGGCGCGAACGGTCATCAGCGTGTCGGAGGCGGTGGCCCGTTCCACCGTGGATTCCACGACCTGGCCGTGCTCGTTGGTGCTGCGGACGATCCGGGTCTGCAGACGTCGCTTCCAGGCTGCGGCGACGTCCGGTGCGAGCCGGAGCCAGTCCATTCCGGGGTGGTGTTTCTCCAGGTCCTTCCAGAACCACAGGGCCAGCGCGGTCGCCAGGCCAGTCAACGTGTTGTGGTCGACGCCGGGCTGACGTTCTCTCAGGTAGTCGACCAGCAGGTCGCGGACGGGGCGGCAGGCCAGGTCGTAGCGGTCGACGAGTTGCTCGGTGGTGAGCTGGCCGGGGAAGCGTGTGCTGAACATGCGGACCGAAGGCGGTGCGTCAGCAGGGAAGGCGCCGAGAGAGTGCAGCAGCTGATAGCAGAACGGGCTGTGCCGGGCGGACTTGCCCGGTCCCGGGAAGACCTCCTTACTGGTCTTGAACAGTTCCAGGCAGTCGCCGGGGGTGAGGTCGGCGACCATGCCGCCCTTCGCCGCCATGATGAGCGCGATCTTCTCGATCGCGGGCAGCACCGTGGAGTCGCCGACCGTGCTCGCGGTCCGCAGGGCCCGGAGCTTGGCGATGGCCTCGCCGTCGCGGACGCGCTCCATCTCGTTCGCGATCCGCAGGGGCGAGTTGGTGGCTATCAACCAGCCCAGATTCGGCCGCAGGACGTCGCCGCCGATCAGCTGGACCAGGCCCATGCCAAGGATTTTGAAGATCCGTTCCCCGCGCGGGCCGAGGTTGTCGACGCTCTTCAGGTCGTCGATGAGGCGGGTCCGCCAGTCCACGCGCCCGTCGACACCGACGCCGCTGGCGTCCCACCGCTCCTGCCACGTGTTGCCGGGCTGCATCTCCAGCCAGTCGAGCACCTTGAGCAGGGTCAGCTTCCGGTTGCAGCGTGTCTTGGAGTCGTGCCCCAGGAATGGCGGCGTGAGCATGCGGGTCACCACGGCGGCTCGGGAGGCTCGGGTCGCGGGCCAGCTCTTTGGGTTGGCCCGGGGCGGGAACTTCTTCCAAAGGGCCTCGGCCTCCGCGCTGAGCTGCCAGGGCCGAGCGGCCACTGCTTCGCTGATGACGCTGGTGGTCACGGCCGCCCCCGGCCGAACAGCACGTCCAGGCTCTCCGGGCGGTAGTGCAGCAACGGCGCAGATGGCTCTGTCTGCCTCTCCGCCTGACGGCGGTGATGGGCCAGGACTCCTTCGATGACGTCCTCGGCGGTGGGCGTGACATACCGTTGAGTCGTGGACAAACGGGCATGTCCGAGGACCCATTGGACGTCCGTGATCGGCATGAGCGGGTCGCGGGCCAGCCGGTAGGCCGCAGTGTGCCGAAGGTCGTGCAGCGACCAGTTCGACCCGAGCGCGGTGTTCGCGCGGACGAACATCGCCCGCGCGGCATGGTAGTTGAGCGCGCGAAACGGCCGTCGCAGCGTCCACCACAGCGGGACATCCGGGCCAGTGGGCACCAGCCCGTGCATCCGCTGCTGGTAGAGCCGCAGCCAGACGAACGCGTCCGGCGAGGCCGGCAGCTGCTGCATCGCGCGCGACCCTTTGCGCACCACCGTGACCAGCTGCCGCCCCGGATCCGTGCCCGCGGACACAACGCCGAGCAGTTCCGAGGCTCTGGCCCCGGTCGAGATCCAGAAGGCGACCAGGGCCCGGTCCCGATCCGAGGACAGTCTCGCGAACAACTCGTTGAAGACCTCATCGGGGATCTGCCGGGGGATCCGCTGGGGCTGCCCCGGCCGGAACAGCCCCGATCGCTGCGGGCGCCACGGCTCCATCGGGTTGTGGTGCGCGTTCACCCGAGGAGCCCTGGCCAGCGGAAACGGGTTCACCAGCGGGCCGGTCCCGGCCTCCAAATGGTGGGCGTAGAAGCTGCGGAGCACCGTCTCGCTGTGCGCGACCGTCGAGGAGGCGTAGGTCGTCCCGATCGGCCGTTTCCCGGTGATCGGATTCACGGCACGGTCTGTACGCGGTTGTGCACGTTGGCCTGTACGTCGGCGTCGGGGAGGCTTGGCGGTGATCTGGATCCACCGCGAGAAGTCGCGGGCCTCGATCCTGGTCGCCTCGTTCCAGGGCATTTCGATCGCCCACAAGAAGCGGAACCACCTCAGCAGGTCCATGCCATAGGAGCGTTGCGTTGTCGCGGGCCGCCCCGCCGCCTGCAACTCGTGCAGATACGCGGTCACCGCACCCACCGGGAACCCCGCTGGATCAACCAGCCGATACGGCTCCCATAGATCGTCGGCCTCCACGAGCGAGCCCACCCGAGGAACCACCAACGAGCCCAAGTCCCTTGGAACATCCTCACCTTCAGCCATGGCAGGGGACGGTAACCACCCCGCTTCCCGCCTGTCCGAAGAACAAGGAGACAAGGTTCGGTAGTTCAGTCAACACGCCGGGGTGAAGTGGTTGCGGCGGAAGTAGCCGATCATTCCTTCGACGCCGCCCTTCTCGTGGGCGCCTTCAATGCCCGGGCGGCAGTAGAAGCTCTCGATGTTGAAGTGCGAGCGGAAGGCGATCCACCGGTCTGTCTCCACCCGGGCCCTGTTCAGCCCCAGTACCTGGGCGACGGCCGACTTCAGGTTGTCGTAGCGGATCTTGCTTCGCGGGACACCGCCCAGCGTGCGAAGCGCATGTACGTGTCCTTCGAAGAAGGCTTCCTGGCCGCAGGAGGCGAAGACACGGTGGACGGCCTTGCCCGAGTAGGACAGGCGGAGCGAGAACAGGTAGCAGGTCACCAGCTCGCCGGCCAGGCGCACGGTCACGTCGCCGAAGTCGACCTCCGCCTCGTGGCCGGGCAGGTGGGTCTGCGGCACAAAAGCTTCAACGGGGGCTTTGCCCGAGGCCGCGAGGATCTCCGGCTTTCGGTCGGAGACGTAGCGTCGGACCATCTGGTAGGACACGTCGGCGCCGTGCTCCTCGATGAGCCGGTGGAAGATCCGCGTGATCGTATGCCGCTGCTTGCGCGGCGCGTCGAGGTCCGTCCGCAGCATCTCGTCGATCACCGGCTTGTACGGATCCAGCGCAGTCGGCCGCGGCGGCAGCTTCTTCCGCGGCTCCGGCCAGACGGAGTCCACGGCCTTCTTGACCGTCCTCCACGAGACGTTGCACTTCCGCTCAAGCTCGCGCATCTTCATGCCAGCACGGTGATCACGCCGGATCGCCGCGTACAGCTCGACCTTGGACATCTGCGGCATGACCAGGACCTTTCACCAGGAGCACCCCGATGCTGCCCTGGCAAGTACCCCAGTGCTGTCAAAACTCGTGAACATCACCCGACCGTGGATCTGGGTGCCTCCCAAACCCGTGAACAACTGACGTCACTACTCGTGAATAAAGCCACCGTGGGTATCGGCGCTCATGTCCCTGCCCGATGCACACGTGCGCGAGGTCACCAAGCGGGCCGTCACCGCAGTCCGCGACACCGCGGTACCGCGCAGTGAGGCTGCCCGCACTGGACGCAGCATCATGGGGGAACTGCCCGGCTTCCGTACCGGCGACGCCCTCGCCTCAGCCGCCCTGACAGCAGCGGCACCCACGCGGATGGCGTCTACGACCGCCGTGTCCAACACGCCCTGGACACCCTGGGTCTCACCCTCACCCGCACACCGGGACGCTACGGCCGCTACATGCAACTCCTCGACGACCTCCTCCAACACAGCCGAGCACCCGCCGACGGCTGGACCGCACGCGACATCGACACCGCCCTGTACTGGACCGGCAAAAACCCCTAACCCACCGACCACTGAGCCAGGAGCTACCAGCCCCCCGCCCCGCCCGAACGCTCCCTACAACGCTCCTACACCACAGACACCAGGCCAGGCCTATGACCAGGCACAACACGCCTGACCAGCCAAAACACACCCCGGACCATTAGACGCAGAAGCTACCCACAACGCCCCGGAAATTCCCACTACAACCCGCACAACCCCAGCTCAGCCCCACCCCACCACCGCCAAAGCCCATTCTCAACCAACACCCAACCCCACAGCTCACACCCCACCCAGCACACCAACTACCCACCCCCGGATCGACAACAGGCAGCCGGTGAGTGCTATCGGGGGTGGGTCCTGAACGCTCTGCGGTAAGCACCTGGTGTCGTGCCCAGGGCGCGAAGGAAGCGCCTGCGGAGGTTGGTGGCCGAGGAGAGGCCGACGCGGCGGGCGACGGCGTCCAAGGGGAGGTCGGAGCTTTCCAACAACTCCCGTGCCGCGGCTATCCGCTGGGCCAGCAGCCAATGCCCAGGGCCGACGCCGAGCTGGTCGGTGAACCGGCGGGCGAGCGTGCGGGAGGAGACGCCGGCCTGCGCGGCCAGATCCTCGACCGTGAGCGGTTCGCCGAGTCGCCCAGTCATCCACTCCAGCAATGGCGCAAGCGAACCATCGATCTGGGCGGGGTGTGGCGGCGCCGCGTACTGTAGCTGCCCGCCCTCGCGGTGGGGCGGCATGACCATGCTCCGAGCGACATGCGCGGCGTATCCGGCGCCCTGGTCCGTGCGTACCAGGTGGAGGCACAGGTCGATGCCGGCTCCGGCGCCTGCGCTGGTGGCCACGTCTCCGTGATCCACGTAGAGCACGTCCCGGTCGATGTGGACGGCTGGGAAGCATGCGGCCAGTTCGTCCGCTCGGGCCCAGTGGGTGGTCGCCCGTCGCCCGTCCAGCAGACCGGCGTGCGCCAGCGCGAAGGCGCCGGTACAGATGCTGACCAGCCGCGCTCCGCGGTCGTGTGCGCGCCGCAGGGACCGGGTGATTGCAGGTGAGGGTGGCTCCTCGGTGGGCAACCACCCAGGGACGATCACGGTGTCTGCCCGGTCGAGAACGTCGAGTCCGTCGGTCACGAGCATGGCGTACCCGGCGCGCGTCGCGACGGGTCCGGGGTGCTCAGTGCACACGCTGAACGCGTATCGCGTCGGAAGTCCTCGCCTCTCAATCCCGAACACCTCTGCCGCGCAGCTGAGTTCGAAGGTCGACTGCGGTGAGCGGACGAGTGCGGCTACTCGATGCATGGCAGGAAAGTACCTCAGGATGTCGTCCCTGACACTCGGCCGGGGGTACACCGGTCGGAGAGGCTGGCTCCATGACGACAGACCAGAACATGCCCGGCTATGAGTGGTCCACCGTGCAGGACGCCCCGGTTCGCGAGCTCTTCCCGGGTATCCGCTTGCGCCCGCTGTGGCTCGGAGGTAACGGCGCGAAAGCCCATGTCCTCGAGATGGACCCGAACACGTGCTGGCAGGGAATCGACGTTCACGAACCGGGGCCCGAGGAGGTCTTCGTGGTCTCCGGCGTCTTTAACGACGGTGACCGGGACTATCCCGCTGGCTCCTTTATCCATGCCCCCGCAGGTTCGTCGCACATCCCGCAGACGATGACGGGTTGCACGCTGTTCGTCTTCTACCCCGAAGGCTAGATCGCCCACTGAGGGTTACGGAGAGTGGCTTCACAGCCGGCCGTTGGCGGGGAATCTGCACTGGCGGGCTGTCAATCGGTTGAGGCTGTTCATGCCGCGAGGGTCTCGGGGCGTTCGACGAGGTGGCCGCGTTCGCAGCGGGCTCCGGCGCGGACCAGGGCGACGAGGCGGGCGTCATCAGGATCGCCTGCGCCTCGTGGGCGGCGCCGTGCTGGACGACGTGGAAGCGGCCCCGCTGGTGGTGGCGCGGCTTGGGGGCGGGACCGGCTATCGTTCGGGGCCAGGCGCCGCCAGGTGTCGGCCGTGAACCGCGCCAGGATGACCGTGGCGAACTCGTGGGCCGCCCCTGCGAGGACGGCAGCCTGAGGCCGTCCGTCGAAGATGACGTGGACGCGGGCCGCCCGTCCCAGCCAGAGGGCTTCCTCGAGCGCGGTGATAGCCGGGGACGTCTTCGGGTCGTCCTTCTGCCGGAACGTCTCCCAGCAGCGGGCGAGCTGGCGCAGCGTGGTGTTGGCCTCGTCGACCGCGACGATCAGGCGCGGCACGTCGTCCAGGTCGCCGTCGAGGTTGAGGCGGCGCTCCAGTTCGGCGGCTAGAAGATCACTGAAAATCTTGTTGAGGGCTGTCCGGCCGTGGGCCGGGCGGCCCTTTTCGCTATGTGGTGGCCGGGGTGAGGTGCCAGGTGGTGCCGGTCCGGGTGAGTCCGAGGTTGATCAGTCGGCGGAGGTTGAGGGCGGCGGCGCGGTGGTGCAGCCAGAGGTTGTTGGCGATGACGCCGCGGTGCGGGACGCGTCGGTTGCCCTTGGCGACCAGCCAGGCGATGGCGCGTTCGACCGGGGGCCGCCATCTGCGGTATTCGGCCTGCCAGGCCGGGTCGGCGGCGTCTCGGCGGGCGGCGGTCAGCAGTTCATGCTGGGGGTGGATGTTGAGGGTGCGTCCGGTCTTGGATGTGGTGCAGCGCTCGCGCAGGGGGCAGCCGACGCAGAGGCGTTTGAACTGGGCGGTGCGGGCCCCGTCGGCTTTGATCTGGCCGAGGTTGGCGGTTCGTCCGGCTGGGCAGGTCGCGGTGCCGGCGGCTGGGTCGATGCGGAAGTCGTCGATGGTGAAGCCGTCGGGGATCACCTGCCGCAGCGGCGGTGGCTTGATGACCAGGGTGTGGCCCGCGGCCTGCAACTGTTCGCGCAGCTCGCCGGTGCCGTAGGCGGAGTCGCCGAGCACGGTTAACTCGCCGTCCTCCCCGTCCAGCAGATCACGGGCAACGGCCGCTTCGTGGTTGCCGGGACCATAGCCGCCGGTGACAGCGACGGCGGTGAACAGCCCGCTCTCCGGCTCGAAGGAGACGTGTCCTTTGAATCCGTCCTGGTGGCGGGTGCGGTTTTTGTGGATGTGCCGGGCGTCGGGATCGACGGTGGACACCGTCCGGTCGGGCGCGGTGCGCCGGGCGATGCGCCAGCGGCCATCGCGTCCGTCGGAGTCCTCGGCCGGTTCCACATCCTGCCCGGCGACCAGGGCCAGCAGGCCCATCGCGTTCGCGGCCTTCTCGCCCAGCTCACGATCGGGCAGGCGCCCGAGCAGGTTGAGGGCGTCGGTGACCAGCGCATCCACCAGCGCAGCGCGCGCCTGCTCGTCGTTCCAGGCGATCTTCGGTTTGCCCGGGTCGGTGTAGTCGTGCGCGCGGCAGTGCTCCGCGGCGGCCTCCTGGGCTCCAGGGACATCACGGATCACCCGGCGGATCGCGGAGACGATCTGGGTGACGGTGTCCTGGGTGGCCACCGCGTCATCGAGGACGGTGGAGTCCACAGCACGCCGCTGCTTGCCCTTGAGCACCCCGGTCGCGGCCACGACCTCCTTGACCTTGGTGAAAATCCGCATCGGCTCGGCCGAGTGGCGCAGCCGGCGCCTGAAGTACGTCAGCAGCGACGGATCGAACGCCATGTCGTACAAGCCCAGCCCACAGGCCGCTTTCCACCGCAGATCACACCGCAGTTCCTGGACCGTCTCGAAGTCCGACAGCCCCTGCAGGCTCTGCAGCACCACGGTGGCGGCCAGGACCTGCGGCGGCAGACTCGGACGGCCGTTGGACGACGGGTACATGTCCGCGAACATCGACGGCGGGAACAGTGCCTCCCGGTGCTCGGCCAGAAACGCAAATACGCTCCCGGCCGGGATCAACTCCCGGCAGGTCTCCCACACATCCGGCCCGACCATCTCCCCGGCCCATTCCCCCTGCATGCCTACAAGACTGACCCCGGCCCTACCGGGCCGGGGCCAGAACCCGCAACATTTTCAGTGATCTTCTAGAAGATCACTGAAAATCTTGTTGAGGGCTGTCCGGCCGTGGGCCGGGCGGCCCTTTTCGCTATGTGGTGGCCGGGGTGAGGTGCCAGGTGGTGCCGGTCCGGGTGAGTCCGAGGTTGATCAGTCGGCGGAGGTTGAGGGCGGCGGCGCGGTGGTGCAGCCAGAGGTTGTTGGCGATGACGCCGCGGTGCGGGACGCGTCGGTTGCCCTTGGCGACCAGCCAGGCGATGGCGCGTTCGACCGGGGGCCGCCATCTGCGGTATTCGGCCTGCCAGGCCGGGTCGGCGGCGTCTCGGCGGGCGGCGGTCAGCAGTTCATGCTGGGGGTGGATGTTGAGGGTGCGTCCGGTCTTGGATGTGGTGCAGCGCTCGCGCAGGGGGCAGCCGACGCAGAGGCGTTTGAACTGGGCGGTGCGGGCCCCGTCGGCTTTGATCTGGCCGAGGTTGGCGGTTCGTCCGGCTGGGCAGGTCGCGGTGCCGGCGGCTGGGTCGATGCGGAAGTCGTCGATGGTGAAGCCGTCGGGGATCACCTGCCGCAGCGGCGGTGGCTTGATGACCAGGGTGTGGCCCGCGGCCTGCAACTGTTCGCGCAGCTCGCCGGTGCCGTAGGCGGAGTCGCCGAGCACGGTTAACTCGCCGTCCTCCCCGTCCAGCAGATCACGGGCAACGGCCGCTTCGTGGTTGCCGGGACCATAGCCGCCGGTGACAGCGACGGCGGTGAACAGCCCGCTCTCCGGCTCGAAGGAGACGTGTCCTTTGAATCCGTCCTGGTGGCGGGTGCGGTTTTTGTGGATGTGCCGGGCGTCGGGATCGACGGTGGACACCGTCCGGTCGGGCGCGGTGCGCCGGGCGATGCGCCAGCGGCCATCGCGTCCGTCGGAGTCCTCGGCCGGTTCCACATCCTGCCCGGCGACCAGGGCCAGCAGGCCCATCGCGTTCGCGGCCTTCTCGCCCAGCTCACGATCGGGCAGGCGCCCGAGCAGGTTGAGGGCGTCGGTGACCAGCGCATCCACCAGCGCAGCGCGCGCCTGCTCGTCGTTCCAGGCGATCTTCGGTTTGCCCGGGTCGGTGTAGTCGTGCGCGCGGCAGTGCTCCGCGGCGGCCTCCTGGGCTCCAGGGACATCACGGATCACCCGGCGGATCGCGGAGACGATCTGGGTGACGGTGTCCTGGGTGGCCACCGCGTCATCGAGGACGGTGGAGTCCACAGCACGCCGCTGCTTGCCCTTGAGCACCCCGGTCGCGGCCACGACCTCCTTGACCTTGGTGAAAATCCGCATCGGCTCGGCCGAGTGGCGCAGCCGGCGCCTGAAGTACGTCAGCAGCGACGGATCGAACGCCATGTCGTACAAGCCCAGCCCACAGGCCGCTTTCCACCGCAGATCACACCGCAGTTCCTGGACCGTCTCGAAGTCCGACAGCCCCTGCAGGCTCTGCAGCACCACGGTGGCGGCCAGGACCTGCGGCGGCAGACTCGGACGGCCGTTGGACGACGGGTACATGTCCGCGAACATCGACGGCGGGAACAGTGCCTCCCGGTGCTCGGCCAGAAACGCAAATACGCTCCCGGCCGGGATCAACTCCCGGCAGGTCTCCCACACATCCGGCCCGACCATCTCCCCGGCCCATTCCCCCTGCATGCCTACAAGACTGACCCCGGCCCTACCGGGCCGGGGCCAGAACCCGCAACATTTTCAGTGATCTTCTAGATGATCAATTCCAAGGGATGGCTGCGGAGGGTGTGGGGTGGGCGGCGGCCGAAGCCACCGCGAGACGGTCAGGCGGCGGGCTGCCGGCCGTGGTTGTCGAGGTGGCAGCGGGCGGTCAGGCGTCAGGGTCGACTTCGGGGTGCGTGAACCGCACGGGCTTGCCCAGCGACCGGGCGTAGGCGATTTCGGCTCGGGTGCTGTCTCCGATGTAGTCGCCGACTACGAGCACCTCATCAGCGAGCCGGATCTTCGCCCGGTGCAGATCGTCGAGTCGAACTTTCAGCGCCTCGGCCTCGGCAGGATCGGACCAAAGTTCGTGCGGCGGCTTCATGTCACAGCCCGGTTTGACGACAATCTTTCCGGCTTTGGTCTCCCGCAGATCGGCCCCGGTCATCTCGGTCATGAAGCGGGTGGAGCCGCAGATCACGACGATACGCGGGAGGCTCAACAGCTTCTTGGCGTCGGCGAGCTTCTCCTCGGGGGTGAGCAGTTGCGGGTATGACACCGGTTCCTCCTGGTGGTGTGGTCCAAGGGGTGCCTGCGGAGACGAGAACGAGGGTGTCCAAGATCGTTTTGTGACGAACGACGTGGACACCCTCGCGACAGCGCTCTGTGCGACGACCGACGACATGCTGAAGGAGCATCCCGACCTGGCGCCGTGGCACCCGCCGGTCGGCATTGCGCCCCGCCTGAGCGATGCCGAACTGGTCACCCTCGCCACGATGCAGGCCATACAGGGTCCCCAGGGCCCACGTAGAGCGGCTTGCGGACGGGACAGAGGTCGGGTGTTCACGAGTGGGGTTGACGTGACCGTTGCAGTCGCTCGAAGATCGTTCCCCGTGCATGGAGTGATCGTTCCCCGCCGATGGATCAAGCAGGACGGCGCGAGGCCGGCGGTCGCATGGGAAACTCGGGCTCGCCCGCTTGGGAATCGAGTGTCTGAGGACATCGTGCACCGCGTCGAACCCCAGGTCCCTCTCATCGCCAGGCCTCAGGCGGAGATGGCCTGTTCGAGCACGTGCCGCAGCTCAGCGTTCGGGTCGGCGGCGAGGCCGGTGACCAGGCGTTCGCCGAGGACCTGTGCGTACCAGCCGCCGCGGGGCTGGTCGTCGGAGACGGTGGAGACGCCGTCCAGGACGATGACCGATCCGGGGGGTGGAGTGCGGGGCGGTTCGCGCTGGAGGCGGGGGTGCGGTGGATCGGGGACGGGACCGTGGCGCGGCTGGTGGGTGCCAAGCGGGCGGAGGCGGTACGCCGGCAGCGGATCGTCCGGGAGCACCTGAGGGACTTCGCCGTACGGTGCGATCCGCACGCCTTCTTCGCCTGGTGGGAGTTGCCCGCCCCGTGGCGTGCGGACACCTTCACCGCGGCCGCCGCCGCGCACGGCATCGCCGTCACGCCCGGGCCCGCCTTCGCCGTCGGCCCCGGCCGCACGCCCGACGCCGTCAGGCTCGGCCTCGCGTCGGCCGCGGAGCCCCATCTGCGGTGGGCGCTGCGGACGCTCGCCGACGTCGCCGGAAGACGCCGTACCGGCCGGTGAGCCGGGCGGCGAGCGCAACGGTCAGCCCCAGCTCGAGCAGCAGCCAGGACACCGTGCGCAGGGCGGCCGTGGCACCGTGCGCAGGGAGGCCGTGGCACCGTGCGCCAGGGAGGCCGTGAGGCGCTGAACACGAGTCGGGGCGCAACCATCATCCGGCCCCAGGCATCCCTAATAAACGGAATCCGACGCCCCACAGTTCACACCGAGCACCGGCGGCAGTGGCGGAAACCGGCACCTTTCCATCGGAAACCGGCCCCTACCAGAGGAGCTTGTCCTGGCACGGTCAGCACAGTCGTTACCCGGCGCGTCGGCGAGGGGGGGTGAGCGCGTGGGCCCAGCCGTCCGGGAGACGGCTGGGCGGACAACGACAGCGGCGATTATGGGCGACCACCGTGGTCCTCGCCCTGCTCTCGACGGTTCTGGCGGTCGTACTGCCCGCCCAGACGGCCGCGGCCGTGAACTACCCGCTGGCCTCCACACCGTTGATCACCTGGAACATGCAGGGCGCCAACGAAGCCGGGCCGGACACCAACAAATGGCAGAACCACGTCCGGAGCTACGCCCGGCAGGCCCCGGTCGTGATGCTCCAGGAGGCCGGAGCGACGCCGGCCAGGACGAGCAACCGGCAAACCGACCTGACCCGGACCACGGTGGGCCGCGACGGCCACATCCGCACCCGCACGATCCAGCACTACCACTGGAACCTCGACACCTCCGACCACCCGACCCTGCGCAACGTCTTCTTCGCGCTCACCCAGAACGAGGAGGGCGGCCGGGTCAACCTGGCGATCGTGGTCGAGGGGGATCCGGATGAGGTGAACGTGGTGCAGAACCCGGTGGAGGCAGGCCGTATCGCGCTGGGTGTGCGTTTCGGCGCCAACTGGTACTTCACCGTGCACGGGCTGTCCGGAGGCGGCGGGGACTCCGCCGTGCTGCTGAACACCATCGACGAACAGGTGGACCACTGGGCGACCGACCGGCAGGTGCAGTACAACTGGACGGTCGGCGGTGACTTCAACGTCGATCCCAACGCCCTCGCCCGTCGTGACGCCTTCCCGATCGGCGCCCGGACGATCCACACCCCCGCCAACGTGGCCACCCACAACAGCCGCAACCGGCTCGACTACTTCGTCACCGACGTCCTCCACACCGACCCGCGCGACGCCTACGTCGTCGGGACGCCCCCCTCGGACCACCGAGTGGTCGGGGCCGGCAGGCTGCGCGGCTCGGCCGAGCGGCCGCCCTCCAAGATCAACCTGATGCCCATCGGTGACGACCTCACCCAGGGCATCGGCAGCAGCGACGAATCCGGCGCCCGCGACGAGATCCAGGTGGAGATCGGGAAGATGACCTGGGGCGGGCTGTTCGGCAGCCTCGACTCCTCGCTCGTGCGGCCGGGACTCGACAGCCGTGACCTGGTGGGCAGCCGGAGCCACGGCCGGGGAATCCCGGACACCCACCACGAGGGCTGGCCCGGCCACACCATCGACCGGATCAACCAGCGGGTGCAGTTCCCGCCGTCCCGGCCCAACGTGGTCACGCTGCTGGCCGGGACGAACGACATGGTCAACAACGACAACGCGGCCACCGCCCCGGACCGGCTGAACAAACTGATCGACCGGATCTTCGCCGAAGCCCCGGACGTCGCCATCGTGGTGGGCACGCTGCCGCCGTCCACCGACCCGGCCGTCCAGCCCCGTATCGACGCCTACAACAACGCCGTGCGCCAGTTGGTCGACGACCGGACCGCCAGGGGCGACCACCTGGTCCTGGTCGAGCTGACCGCGGTGACCACGGAGGACCTGGTGGACTCGGTCCACCCCGGCGACGCGGGCTACCACAAGATCGCCGAGGCCTTCGTGGCCGGGATCCGCATGGCGGTGGTGGACGGCTGGGTCAAGGAGCCCTCCGGCAGCCCGAACCCCCCGGCGCCCCAGGACCCGCTCCCCGATCCCACCGTCGGCCGGACCGACATCCGTGGGGCCGATCCGAGCGTGATCCGGGTGGGCGGCACGTACCACTCGGTGCAGTCGGGCGACGGCCGGCTCTGGGTCCGCCCGGCGTCGAGCCCGGCCGGTCTGGACGACGCGGAGCCCGTGCCGATCTGGAGGGATCCGGGGCTGGGTGAGGTCTGGGCACCCGAACTCGTGCGGATCGACGGCCGCTACTACGTGTACTTCTCGGCCGGCCGGGGCCCGGACCACCGTATGTACGTGATCAGCTCGGCGTCCCCGGCGTCCGGCTACGGCGCCGAGCGGAAACTCGCCCTGCCTGAGGACAGATGGGCGATCGACGGCACCCCCTTCACCTTCGAGAACCAGCTGTGGTTCGTGTGGTAGGGCTGGGAGGGCGACGGCAATGTGGAGCAGAACCTCTACATCGCCCGGATGAGCGATCCCACCACCCCCACCGGCGGCCGGCACGTCATCTCCCAGCCCCGCGAGGGCTGGGAGATGAGTGACCGGCAACCCGTGGATCAACGAGGCCCCCGAGCCGATCAAGGACCCGAACGGCCAGCTGCACATCGTGTACTCGGCCAACGGCTCCTGGACCGACCAGTACTGCCTGGGAGACCTGCGGCTGAAGAAGGGCGGTGACCCGACCCACGTGGGACTGGTACAAGTCCAACGGCTGCGTCTTCGGCTCCAACCGCGACACCATGATGTCCGGCTGGGAGCCGACGCAGTTCTCGAACGGGCCGGGCCACCACACCTTCGTCCTCGAGAACGGCGACATCAACACCAGTCCGCCCACCGGGAAGAAGTTCCCGCTGATGTACCACGCCGTGCCGAAGGGCATGCGGTACCACTGGGACAACCGGGTGTGGTACTCCGGCGCCTTCACCTGGTGGAAGGACATCCCCTACGAGCGCCAGAAGGTACCCGGCGCCAACACCGACACCGGTTACAGCCTCGGCTTCTTCGAGGACGCGGACGCCCCGCTGCCGCCTCCGCCCGTGCCCGGTCCGCCCGGGCAGGGCATCACCAAGAACGCGGACCCGAGCGTGATCCGGGTGGGCAGCACGTACCACTCGGTGGAGTCGGACGGCAACAACATCTACGCCCGTTCGGCGTCGAGCCCGGCCGGGCTGGGCAAAGCCGAGCGCAGGCTGATCTGGTCGTCCCCGAAGAACATGCCGAATGTCTGGGCGCCCGAACTGGTCAAGCTGAAGGGCGCACTGGATACGAACATATACGCCGTCTACTTCGCCTCGGGAGACGGCAAGCAGCCGCGCGAGAGCTGGGAGAAGGTGGCGGGCAACCCGTTCGTCAACGAGGCGCCTCAGCCGATCAAGGATCCCAGCGGTCAGTTGCACATCGCGTACTCGGCCAACGGCTCCTGGAGCGACCAGTACTGCCTGGCTGACCTGCGTCTGAAGAAGGACGGTGACCCCACGAACGTCTGGAACTGGTACAAGTCCAACGGCTGCCTGTTCGGCTCCAACCGCGACAGCATGATGGACGGCTGGGACCCGACCCTGTATGCGAACGGACCCGGCTCCCACAGCTTCGTCCTGGTCGACGGCGACATCGACACCAGCCCGCCCGCCGGGCCGAAGTTCCCGCTCATGTTCCACGCGGTACGCAAGGGCACGCCCTATTCATGGGGCAACCGCATGTGGCACACCGGCACCTTCACCTGGTGGGGAGACACCACCTACAGCCGCGCGAACGTACCCGGCGCCAACACCGACAAGGGCTGGAGCCTGAAATTCTTCGAGTGACATCCGAGTGACACCGGCGGCCGCGGGGAGAGCGAACCTCTCCCCGCGGCCACATCCGCATCACTCACCTCTTGGACATCGCCTGCACGCTGGCTGAGACCGAGACCGGGAGCAGGCAGTTGCCGAATTCCACATTTCCGCCGGAAGCGCGGTCTCACCCCCCGACCGTCCAGGCCGTCCCGCACTCCGGGCAACCGGACGTCACGCCGGCCTTCACCGCCTCGGTCCTCACCCGCGCCCGCCGCATCCGCCGGCAATGCCGCCAACGACAGGCGGATGAACAGAACACCGCCGTCGCTTTCACCGACAGCATCAGCGGGCCACCGCACCCACGGCACAACCGCGGCCCCGCATCGTCGTCCGTGACGACAACCAGCCGCAGCCGGGCGCCCCGTCCCTGCGCATGCCGCCACCATACGAAGAGCGAGTCACCGCCGGGGGGTCCCCCGCAGCGAGGTGCGTGAGGTCGGCTGCGAAGTGCCGCTCGAGGCCCTTGTTATCGGTGAGCCGAGAAGTGGTGGGCGCAGCCAATGTGACTGCACCACGAGCCGACGCCGGAGAAGTTGTCGCAGTTACACGATCTGCACGCGCCGTATCCTGATGTGACTCCATCGGCGGACTCGCGCTCGAACAGCATCGGCAACTGGCCGGCGGGACGCTCCTCCCGATCAACTACAAACGTGCCGCCTGACTCAGATCCACATCGAGTATCTGATGGCATGTCGGACTCGTCCTCCCCTGTTCCCGATGCGGATCGTATCGATCAGTGGCCGATAAACCGATCCGTAACTACTCGCGTCCCTCGTACGGGTGAGGGCAGCATGCGCCCTGCAGGATCGTCAGCCGCCGCTTCCAGTAGCCCGAGCTGAGTCCAGGCTGCACGAGTCAGACCGCCGGAAGATCCGGGACCTGCACAAGCCCCAGAAACCAGACCTCATTCGAGGCCTGTTTACCTTCTCATGCAAGGCTCAGACACAGCTCCTGAGCTCGTTCTATAACCTCTGTCCGCACTCTGACGTTCCCCTGTCAATGGGGTGATCACGGCGAGCCGGTACGACACACTGGTTCAATGCAGCACGATGATGAACAGCCGTTGCCCGGCGGCAACGTCAGTGATGGTGTCGTTCGCGTCGGAGACACCGTTCGCCGTCCGGCCGGACCATGGGCTCCCTCCGTGCATGCCCTGCTTGCCCACCTGCACGAGGTGGGATTCAGCGCGGCGCCTCGCCCACTCGGTATTGACGATCAAGGGCGTGAGGTCCTGACCTTCATGCCGGGACATGTGGTCTGGCCCGACCGGTTCTCGCTGATGGAACCCGCCCGACAACTGGCTCGCGTCGCACGCCTCATCCGCGACTTCCACGATGCCGTGCAGGACTTCACGCCCCCGCCCGACGCGCACTGGCAGACGCTGATCCCTCCCGAGGGCAGCGACATCATCGCCCATAACGACCTGGCCCCCTGGAACCTCGTGGTCGCAGACGAAACGCGGTGGGCCCTCATCGACTGGGACGCAGCAGGTCCCGGCTCCCTCCTGTGGGATGTCGCATACGCCGTTCACGGATTCATCCCGCTGTCCGCACATCCAGACTGGCAGCGCCCGGACGCGGCGGAACGACTGCGAGTCTTCGCCGACGCGTACGGTCTCGATGAGACCGAACGACGTCGGTTGGTCCCCCTGCTGGGGCGCCGTACCCGTTCCATGCACGACTTCCTGCGAGACCAGACAGCCCAAGGTGCCCAGCCCTGGGCAAGGCTGTGGGCCGAAGGCCACGGTGACGCCTGGCGAAACGACGCCGAATACATCGAGCAACGCGAAGACCAGTGGATACACGCCCTGCTCGCCGGCTGAGCGTTCTCCATGGCCTGACCCGGTCACGTTCGGCAATGAGTTGGTGCCATCGTGATTTCCGCTACTCAGCGGGGCTGGTGTGACGTTTGGGTGAGGTGCTCGTGCTGGTCGGGGTGGAGATCGGTAGCACGTGATCGTCCGTCACGGAGGGACTCTGGGGTTCCCGGGCGGGAATCACGGGCCGCTGCGTAGGTTCCGTGGCGGGAGGGGTGTGGATGACGGACATGCTCACGTGGACGATCGAGCGGCGGGTTCAGCTGTCCGAGCGGGCTGAGCTGCTGCGCAAGGAGCTGGCCGGGCTCGAGGTGGAGGTGGCCCGGCTGGAGGCCGCCGAGGTGGTGTTCGGGCAGTGGGCCGAGGCGACCGACGGCGGACGCCGGTCGTCGGGCATCGCGGAGCCGGAGCCGGTCATGGTGGGGCCAGGTGCCGGCGGGATGCGTCTGGTGCCGGACCGCGCGGAGGGTATGGGGACAGAGGCCCTCACGCCGGACTATCGGCAGATCATGAAGATCGTGGCCGACGCGGACGGGCCGGTGATGGCCAAGGACGTCGCGAGGGCGCTGGGTCGTGAGCTCACGCCGGGCAAGGTCGAGCCGGTCCGTGGGCAGTTGCGCAAACTCGCCGACCGGGGCTGGTTGGACCGGACCGGATCGGGCCGCTACCTGCCGCGCTGACCGGCCAAGGGCGTCGGCGGACCGGCTGATTCCTGCCGTAACAAGAGGGCCCTCAGCGGAAGTTGGGGTGTTTGTGAAGACAACCAGCCCCGCCGAGGGCTCTCAGTATGCTGTCTACCAGGTTCGACTTCCAGTGTCGAAGCGGACCCTCGACCTCGTCGGTGATCTGATACGCCGCGAGCGCAACCGGCTCGGCACCCGCTGGCGCAAGGTCGCCCCCGGTACCCAGGGCGCTGATCGTGCTCGCCGTTCTCCGCCATGACCAGCGTCTTTCCGATATGGCTGGCGGCAACCAGGCGTCCGCCTCCACCGTGCGCCGCTGGGTGAGGAAGTCCTGCGTCTGCTGGCCGCCCGCGCCCCGCGCCTGGACCGCGCCCTGAAGAAGATCGCAAAGAAGGGCGGGGTCGTCGTCCTGCTGGACGGCACCCTGATCCGCACCCGCCGCCGCACCGGGACGGACAACCGCAAGAACTACAGCGGGAAACATAAGGCCCATGGCCTGCTGTTTCTCGCGCTGACCGACGAGAAGGGCAACCTGATCTGGATCTCCTCAGCCCGGCCCGGCCGGTCCAGCGAGATCACCACCGCCCGCCACGACAAGCTCACCGAGCATCTGCGCGAGGCCGGTCTCGGCGCCCTGGCCGACCTCGGCTTCGTCGGCCTGGACGACCACCCCGTGATCATCACCAGCCGCAAAGCCACCCGGAACCACAAGCTCACCGACGCGGAGAAGGAGGCGAACCGTCTGCTCAGCCGCGAACGCGCCGCCGTCGAGCACGGCTTCGCCAATCTGAAGACCTGGCGCATCCTCACCAAGGTCCGCATGAACACCCGCCACGCGACCACCCTCCTGCGGGCCCTCCTCGTCCTCGCGAACACCGAGATCCAGAGGTGACCGACGATCTCCCCGAGACGATCACGCTCCTGACCGGCACGAGCTCAACTCAGGGCCACACCAGCCCCGTGACCTGCGAAAACATGATGAAAGCTGCTCATTGGACGCACTTCTCCTTACCGGGCATCAGGGTCTCGGGCGTCAGGTCGCACAACCTCCAGGGGTCGACGATGAAAACCCATCTCTGCGTGGCGTCCAGAGGAGGGGACTCGGTGCGGATCCGCAAGGTCTTGCCCTTTTTATCCTTCAGCTGGACCCACCGCGTGTTCTGGTAAGAGTCGGTGTAGCGGACCTTGATGCCCCACTCGCACGACTGCCCCGATGGCCCGATCGCCTGCACCTTGAAACCGCTCGAGGACTGACCGCCTCCGACCTCGACGTAGCGGGTGCTGAAATAGGGCTCGCCCTGCCCCTCGATGTCATCGGCCAGCACCGGTTCGCCGGCGAGAGGCGGAATGTGGAGCTGGAGACCCTCGTAGACACCTCCGCCTTGCGGCGGAACCTCGACGATGGTCTGCGCGATGCTCTTCCGGCACGTGATGTCGGTGACCTTCCAGCCGTTGATGACCACTGCGGAAGAACGAGTGCTCATGATGTGCATCCGGAACACATCGGCGAAGGTCCCGCTGTTGCTCGACAGCATCTGCTGCTTGTATCGCTCGGGGGCGTACTCCATCGTCGCCGTGTGCACAAGCGGGCGGGCACCCAGTTCCTTCAGGTAGGAAAAGGCGCCCGAGCGGTCGTTGTTACGGGCCACCAGCTCGCGCGTCTCGTCGGGGGTCAGTTTCCGGTCGAGAACCATCGCCCATTCAAGGGGCTCGTCTTCTTCGGGCTGCACAGACACCGTGAACGGCACCTTGTTGGCGTCGTACTGCGTGTTGGATTCGTTCTCCTTGGCCACGCTGCTTTTGATCATGACGTAATCGATCAGCGTGTCCCGGAAGACGGCCACGAAAGCGATCGCCATCATCACCAGCAAGGTCACCACTCTTCTGCGCCGGGAGGAGCCGGGCGCCAGGCCGAGCGTCTCGGCGACGATCGATCCGAAGCTCTCACGAGGTTCGTCGCCCTCGTCGGCGGCCTGCCGCGGGGGCTGCGCGGGCGCAGTTGGCGGGCTGCCGCCGGAGTCCCCGCTCTGCCCAGTCGCCGCGACCGGCTCCGTGAGGGCGCCGTCGGTACCGCCCGGCTGCGCCTCTGGTCTCCCGCCCGATGCCCCCGTCGTCGTCATGCCCGTCCCCCTACCACGTGGATGCGTCCAGTCTCCGCTTGGTGCTTGGCATTTCGTCACGGCTACGCCATGTACAGAATCGGGACGTACAAGTTCGGGCCCGCCCCACTCGGTCCACGATGGGGACAACGTCGTTCAGGTCCCCACCACTTGAGGCCGACTCCGCCACGCTGCCGTGTACGGGCGTCACCCGTGACGTACAGCGACCCGCCACACAGGCGTCGCCTCTGGTGACACGCCCGTCGCGGCCGGGACGCTGCCGCCATGCACCTCTCGTCATCCCCCCATTACCCATCCTCCACGTCATCGACAACACCCGATTTCGCCACGGTGTTCGCCTCCACCCGCTTCGGCTCCGGCTCCGGCTCCGGCTCCGGCTCCGGCTCCGGCTCCGGCTCCGGCTCCGGCTCCGGCTCCGGCTCCGGCTCCGGCTCCGGCTCCGGCTCCGGCTCCACGATCCCTGACAGCTGGCGCCCGCCGTCCGTCGCCTCGACCCACTGCCCGAACATCACCTCGGCAGCCTCCAGCCTGGCCACCTCCGCACCGATCCCGGCCAGCTCCTTGCTCAGCCGCTCAGCCTGTTCCGACAGCCTGATCCGCCGCTCGATCGCCCACGTCAGCACGTCCGCCATGCGCATCCCCTCCCGGCGCAGAACCTACGGAATGCCCCAACTCATCACCAGAGAACCCGGGAACCGCCCGTGCCAGACGATCACCTGCTAGCGATCACACCCCTGAGCAGTGCGAGCCCACCAACCACCGCTCACACCAGGGGCCTGACCTGCGGCTTCAGGATGGAATTAGCTCAATGGAGCCGGGGCGTCTGGTCGTCCTGCCCACCCCATAGCAGGCGGCAGGACACTGATTCCTCGAGCCGAGCAGGCCTCCGGGACCGGGCCGGACGGGTTTCGGCGCACGAACCGAGCAGACCAGATGTGAGCCAACGTTCCTCAACCCGCGGCGGACACAGGCACGGGCGAGCCGACCGCACTCGGCCGGCCCCTCCCAGGGCCCCCGCAAGTCGGCCCCCATGGCCGCCGCAAGCCGGCAGCGGCCCCGCGCAGGAGACGGATCCGCGTATGGGCGGCGACGAACAGCCAGATCCACCGGTCCACCGGCCCCGGGAACCCGCAGCCTCGGACGGATCCACCCGAGGGTCTGCTTCATCATTCTGAAAGTGTGTTCAAGATCGAATCTGCGCAAGAATGCTTGCCAGCGCAGGTCGACGTCCTCGCCGGTCGTCCCGGTGGCCGACGACCACAGCCAGACCGGGAGCGGATCGTGGCCACCGGGCAGATGGTCAACCTCCAGGCGGATCAGTGTCCCCTCGATGACGGGGAGTTCGCCGGTGTGGTCGATCCACGCGGAGCGGGTAGTCGGCCTCGGGTGGACGCGGTCCCAGGCCATCACGCGAGCGGTCCCGTAGCGGTCGGTGGCCTGGACAGTCGCGGCATCGGGCTCGCCCCAGGTGTCGGGCTTGGCGAAGCGGAATTCCTTGCCGTGTTTCGGCGGACGCCCGCCTTGCGGCGGCGAGATCCACGGCACCGGGACGGGCTTGCGCATCACGCGGTCCGTGCGCATCCGCCCCAGGACCTCCACGGGCAGACCGTCGAGGAGGTAGGCCATGCGCGGAGCGTCGTAGCCGGCGTCGAAGACGATCAGGATGTCGCGGTCGCCCGCCTTCCAGCGGCCCATATCGATGAGGTCGGTGACCACCCGGCGGACCTGGGACGCGGTGACCTCGGCAACATCGTCGGCCGGCCCCAGCCGCAGCGCGTCCAGGATCTGGCACCACGAAGTCCGGCCAGACTCCAGCGCGGCAACGAACGAGTAGAGCCAGCCGGGCACGAACTGGTCCGACGAGCGCCCGCTGCGGCCGTAGAGATGGCAGAACAAGCGGTCCGCACTGGTCGGCGCGTCGGGCCGGAGCCAGTGGGTGACGTCGAGGGCCAGGACCAGGCGCCCGTCGGCGGCCACGGGCTGCGGCAGTCCGGCCAGCACCTGCCGCAGCCGCGGCACATCGACGTCCCCGCGGTTCAGCGCGTCGTACATCGCGCCGTGCCCGCGGCGGTGCTCAGCCGTCAGCGTCAGATCCACCGGCGTGGCCACCACACCGTCCGCGCACAGCAGCGCGTCGGTCAGCTCGAACAGCTCATCGCCCCGCGCAGTCAGACACGCGTACAACTCGTCCCGGAAGCGTGACGCCACTGCGAACGCCTCCCGCCGGACATCGGGTTGCAGCAGACTCATTCCCCCACGGCCTTCGTACTGGTCAAGTGCCTCTTTGGTCGGAGCACAGGATCAGACGAAGGCCGTGTTCACGTCCCCGGAATCCTCGTACGAGCGATCACGTTCGGGACATTGTTCGAGGTCAGACCATAAAGAACAAGCTCAGCGTCGGCGGCAGATGGTGAGGATCTCTGAAATCGGCTCTGGCCGCAGTTCCGTGAATCCCCAGCTCAGCGAGGGGAACGGGGGATCGTTTCGGCAGGGTGTTTCCTGCCGTGGCAAGCAAGACTGTCGAGGATTTGTTGTTCCCAGGGATCGGTGTGCGAGTGGAGCACGTCAGCGACTCCTCGGCCGGTCTGGTGGCGGAGGCGATAGCCACCGGTCAGCCGGGCCGGTGTCCGGACTGCCGGAAGCGGGCGAGCCGGGTGCACAGCTCGTACCAACGCACCTTGGATGAGCGGCCGTTGGATGACCGGCGGGTCATGGTCCGGCTCCGGGTGCGGCGGTACTTCTGCGACCACAGGAGCTGTGCCCGCCGCACATTCGTGGAGCAGGTCGGTGGTCTGACCGAACGGCACCGCCGGTCGAGCGTCGGCCTGACGGGCTGGCTGCGGTCGATCGCAGCTGAGCTGGGCGGTCGTGCTGGTGAGCGGCTGTGCCGAAGGATACGGCTGGCGGCGGGCCGGAGTCGGCTGCTGGGGCTGTTGGAGGCGCCGCCGGTGCCGGAGCGGGCTCCGCGGGTGCTCGGGGTGGACGAGTTCGCCTTCCGTAAGGGCTGCACCTACGGCACCGTGCTGGTTGATGTCGAGGCCGGCCGGGTCGTGGACGTGTTGCCCGACCGCACCTCGGAAACGTTCGCGGCCTGGCTCAAGGACCATCCCGGCGCGGAGATCATCTGCCGCGACCGGGCCACCGCCTACACCAAGGCGATCAAAGAAGCCGCCCCCGATGCCCTGGAGGTCGCGGACCGGTGGCATTTGCTGCAGAACCTGTCCGCCGCAGTGGAGAAAGACCTGCCATCAGCACCGCGACTGCCTGCGTAAACACGCCGAACCGGAGGAGCCGCCGACGGTTCGGGAACCAGTCCCGATGCAGATGCCGGTGCCGGAACTGCCCCGCACGCAGATCATCGAGCGGACCCGCCACCGCTACGAGGACATCCATCGTCTTGTGGAGAAGGGCTGGACGATCAGCGCGATCGCCCGACGGCTGAACCTCGACCGCAAGACCGTGCGCCGCTTCCGTGATACTGCCCTCGATGAACTGCTGGTCTCCGCCCGCGACCGTCGCCCCAACAGCGTGCTGGAGCCGTTCAAGGCATACCTCAGAGGGCGGTCTGTGAGTCTTTGCCAGTTTTTGAGTTGCATAGTCCGGCTCCCTTGTGGGGCGAACGACCGGCACACTCAGCGACCGGGCCGGACTACTGTGCCTGGCGTACGGAGCCGCCAGGGCATCCGGCATCAGGAAGGGTTCTCATGGGGGTCAAGCGTGTGCGCCGGGTCGGGACCACGGGCGCGTTGGTCGCCGCGACGCTGGGCGCGTCGATCGTCTTCACTCCGTCGTCGGCATCCGCGGTAAGCGATTGGAAGTGCTTCGGCACCGAGGTCCAGCGCTGCGCCACCGTCTGGCGGGACGAGGCCGCCGACACCTACCGAGCGCGGGCGAAGATCACCGATCTCGCCGGTGGCGGCAGCTACCAGGTCAAGGTCACCAACGTGAAGCTGCTGCGCTTCAACGGCAGTGAAAATGTGCCGGTGCGCACCGCGGCGGACACCGACGGCTGGCATGCCACCGAGGACTGGGCCGGCACCACCGCCGTCGACCCGTGCGACTGGGACCAGAGTTTCAGCGTGGTGGCGACGTTCAGTTGGAGGGGTGCGGCCTCCGGCGAGAAGACCTGGAGTCCCAACGTGTCGTGGGTCGACATGTGCAGCTGACGCGCCGAACGCGTCCGCGCTCGGGGCCACATCACCCCTGAGTGGGCGGTATGAGATTGCTTAGGCGCTTTGTCGTCACCTGAACGTGTACCAGTGCGGCATCCCTGCCGGTCGGCGGCCATGGGCGTGCTGGGCTGGTCGTCGTGAGCGAGCGCAAGCCCTACAAGACGGACCTGACCGATGAGCAGTGGGCGCTGGTGGAGTCGGTGATCACCGCGTGGAAGGCTGCACATCCCTCGGTCAGCGGTCATCAGGGCCGGTACGCGATGCGGGAGATCGTCAACGCGCTGCTCTACCAGGGCCGCACCGGTTGCCAGTGGGACCTGCTCCCGCACGACTTCCCGCCGCCCGGCGCGGTGAAGTACTACTTCTACACCTGGCGCGACGACGGCACCGACCAGACCATCCACGATCTGCTGCGCTGGCAGGTGCGGGAGAAGGCGCGGCGGAAGGCGGACCCGAGCCTGGTGGTGCTCGACACCCAGAGTGTGCACGCGGCGGCCGGGGTTCCCGCGCAGTCGACGGGGCGTGATGCGGCAAAAAAAGTACCGGGCCGCAAGCGCGGCCTGGCCGTTGACGTCCTGGGGCTGGTGATCGCGGTGGTCGTGGTGGCCGCCTCGCGCACGAGAACACCGTCGGCATCACGCTGCTGGACAAGGTCGCCGCCGACACCGACACCGTTCAGAAGGCTCTGGTCGACCAGGGCTTCAAAAGCGCCGTCGTCGCGCACGGTCAGAAGGCCGGCATCGAGGTGGAGATCGTGGAGCGCAACCCCGCACAGACCGGCTTCGTTCCCCAGACCAAGCGGTGGATCGTGGAGCGCGCCTACGGGATCTTGATGTTGCACCGCAGACTGGCACGCGACTACGAGCACCTACCGCGCAGTTCGGAGTCGCGGGTGTACTGGGCGATGACCGCGGTGATACTGCGCCGGCTGACCGGGGCCACCGCTGCGGCCTGGCGCAGCACATGACCGGCGGGGAGCTGACCCTCGGGGCGGTGCTGGCGCGGCTGGAGGAGCGGGCGGGGGAGATCGCCGCGCAGGCCGAGGCAACGAGGGAGCAGATCGCGCAGCTGACCGCACGGCTGGACGAACTCGGCCGGGCCGCCGAGGAGATCCGGATCACCCGCAAGACGCTGCTGGAGCTGCCCGATCCGCAGCCGTCCGCGCCGCCGGCCCCGAAACTGCCGGACCATCCGGCCTACCAGCAGATCATGGCGGTGTTCGCCGCGGCCGACGCGCCGCTGCGGGCGCGGCAGGTGTGCGAGGCGATGGACCTGGAGATCGCGCCCAACACCATCAACAACACCCGCCTGAAGCTCAAGCGACTGGCCGAGCGCGGAATCCTGGTCGAGACCGAGCAGGGCTTGTTCACCCAGCCGCGGCCGTAGCCGCCCGGCGACGCCGCGGCCAGCCCGCTTCTGAGGCTTTTCCGCCCCCGGGTGACGTACCGATGCCGGTGAACCGGGCTTACACTCCGCGGGTGACCGTTCTGGACTGGTTGCTCGACTCGGATCCCGGGGTGCGCTGGCAAGTGCTGCGCGATCTGGCTGACGCGCCGTCGGCCGATGACGGCCCGCCGGAAGATCCGACGGGCCGTCATGGAATGCCGACGTCCGTTACTCGATGTACAGAGTCACATTGGCGCCCGACGTGCCATCCATCTTCATGTCGAAGTTCGTACGCTCTTTGAATCCGCACGCCGACCTGGACCAGATTTGCCTAGAATTGTGCCAATCCACATCCACCCTCGCGCACTTGCCGTCCAGGCGTGTGTCCTCAACCCAGCCGTAGACCTTGAGGGCCCCGCGATAGCACTCCAGCGTCCACTTCGCCTTACCGCCAGTTGTAACCGGCTCCGCAACTGACGGGCAGGTGGCCGCAGCGGCTGGTGATCCTCCAACGAGAACGACACTCGCGGCCATGACTCCGCCAAGCGCAGCGGACATGGCCCTCTTCTTGAAGTTGCGCATGCTGATCCCCCGTAGGCAGTCTTGAAAAAGGAAGGGTGGACGGCTCAGAGGCCCTGACCGATCCCCCAACAGCATGCAAAATCTTCAACTCTGCCCGTACCTATAACAGTTCAGGGTGCACCACTGGCCGCCGGAGAGTCTCATCCTGCGTGCTTGAGGGACTGCTGGAGCACGAGCGGACGACCGGCGGTTCAGCGGAGTCCGTCTCGGCGCGGCGGCGCGGTGAGCAGTTCCTGCTGCAACGGCGGCTGTTCCGCCGACTGAGCACGGGGGAGGTTGTCGACCCGACCTGGCTTCGCTTCTCGTTCCCGACCTGGTGGCACTACGACGTGCTGCGGGCGTTGGACTATTTCCGCGCCGCCGGGGACGATCCCGGTCCTCGGCTGGCTGAGGCGATCGACATGGTGCAGTCCAAACGACAGCCCGACGACACGTGGCTGCTGGAGAACACGCATCGAGGCGCGAGCTTCACCGAGACCCAGGGCCAGGTCAGCGGCACCCGCCTCTTCCTGGAAATCCAGGCGCGCGGCTACCAGGGCAGCCGCCAGGTCGTCCGCAAACATCTCGCCGCCCTGCGGGCAGGCACCGCCGAACCGGTCCGGGCCGACATCCCTAGCCCGCGCAAGATCACTTCGTGGATCATGCGCCCCCGCGAGACCCTGACCGACAGCCAGGACCGGAGGCTCCTGGAGGTCCGGCTCGCTTGCCCGGACATCACCCGGGCGTGCGATCTCGCCCGGGCGTTCGCCGATCTCTTCCGTCACCGGCGTGGATATTTGTTGCTGGAGTGGATCCGCCAGGCCGAACAGGACGCCCCGAAGCCGATGCAGGGCTTCGCGGGCTCCCTTCGCCAGGACCTCGACGCCGTCACCGCCGGCCTCTGGTTCTATCGGTAGTTGGTGACGTCAGTTGTTCGTGAAAGCTGACGGCACCAGGTGATGGCCCAGAAAGATGTTCGCGAATTCTGACGTCACCATCAGGGTGCGGTGTCAAGCTGGATGTGCTCAGTGAAGGAGCACCCCCGATGCCGCCTGGCCAGTCGAAGGTCGAGTTGTACGCCGCGCTGCGGCGCGACTCCCGCGATGGCATGTCGAACCGGGCGTTGCAGTGCAAGTACGGCGTCACCTGGAGCACGGTCAACAAGGCCCTGACCTCGGCTTGGCCGCAGCCACGCACGACAACCGCTTCGGCGCGGCCGTCGAAGCTGGATCCGTTCACGCTGCTGATCGACGAGATCCTGCTCATTGATCTGGACGCGACCAGGAAACAGCGCCACACCGTCACCCCGGATCTACCGCCGTCTGATCGACGAGCACTCCTCGTCCGAGGCGTTGCGTTGACCACTTGAACCCGCACCGATGAGAGGGCGCAAGCGTCCTGCGAGCAACCGCGCGGTCCGGCCAGGGACTGAGAGTCCGGTGTTTATACCTTGCTCGCGACCACCATGTAGTTCTCGGCCTCAAGATCGAACGTGCTCAGTTCCGTTTGGAGTCCGACCCGGTGCAGCTCGACTTCGAGTTCCTCGTACCGGTAGGGCCAGCAGGACAGCAGTTCCGAGCGGACAAGAACCAACCCGGTCGCATCAACTTGCGCGATCGCAATCTCGATGTGGTGCTCCTCCTCCCAATGCGGCGCAATCTCCCAGCGGTAGACCACGACGGCATCGCGACCGTTCCGGCGGACGAGTCGGTCACTGATCTCCAGCCGGGAACCTCTGGCCCTCACGAGTTCCCAAGTGCGGGATGTGAGTACCAAGCGCCCGCCGGGGCGCAGAAGCCGTGACATCGACTCCAGAGCAGCACCCCTGCCTGTCGCGCCCGCGGCATGGTGAAGCGAGTTGCCAACGCAGAACACCATGTCGAACGTGTTGTCCTGGAAATGGTCGGGCAACTCTTCCCAGTTCGCCCGTACGGCCCGGACGGATGCCTTGAACTCCTCAGACAACTCCGCAGTCCGACGAACCATCGCCTCGCTGGCGTCAGTTGCGACAACCTGCATGCCACGACCGGCGAGGCCAACCGCCAACTGTCCGGTTCCGCACGAACAGTCGAGGACGTGAGCGTTCGACGGCAGGAGATTGAGGACATCGTCGAACGACGCAGCGAACTCGGCTGGAGGCAACTTTGCATCCGAGATGAGCCATTCGTACACCTCGGCAAGCACGTCATAGCCTGTCACAACCACTACCTCCGTCACGCGGCAGACTCACGGTAGGACGTCAGTCCATCAGCGGAGCAAGCCGGGCACCAATGGTTTTCGCAAGGATGGCTCTGACGGTGTTTGTGGGTTGTCGGTTATCCGTCTGAGTGGATGTCACCGGCTGGTTACCGGTAGTTCGTTGAATCCGGCCGGTGGTGGGGATTGACGACGGGTCGGGTTGGTCGTAGGCCGGTGGTATGAGCCAACTGCCTGGCTGGGGGCTGAAGATGACTGCTCGCCGTCCGTGTCCGCCTGCGCCGGGGCCGTTGGAGGAGTACGCGGCCCGGTTCGACGACCTCTTCTTCAGCCTGGCCCAGCGGCGAGGGTTTCGCGAGTATCTGACCGGACTGCTGGCGCCGAGAGAGCGGAACAAGACCATCACCTGCCTGGCAGGGGCGGAGCCGGTGGCCGGTGCGGGGATGCCGGGGGTGCAGCGGCTGCAGTTCTTCCTGTCCGAGTCGCCCTGGGAGGCCGAGCAGATCAACAACCGGAGGCTTGAGCTGCTGCGCGAGGAGCCGGCGACCGCTCCGCACGACGGCGGGGTCATCGTGATCGACGACTCCGGGGACCGCAAGGACGGCACCGCGACCGCGCACGTGGGCCGGCAGTGGCTGGGCCGGCTGGGCAAGACGGACAACGGCATCGTCACGGTGACCACGGTGTGGACCGACGGCCGCGTGTATCACCCGCTGCACGCAACTCCCTACACCCCCGCCCACCACTTCGCCCGCGGCCGGGCCGATCCGGCCTTCCGCACGAAACCGCAGCTGGCCGCTGCCCTAGCGGCCCGGGGCAAGGAGGCCGGCTTCGGCTGCCGGGCGGTGGTCGCCGACTGCGCCTACTCCGTCAGCGACACCTGGGGTATCTCGCACTGCGCGAGGCCGGCCTGGCCTACGTGGTGGCGCTCAAGCCGCACCGCGGTACCTGGGCCCCGGCCGACCAGCCGCACACCGCCATCGAAGCCGCCCACTCCCTGACCTGGCACGATGCCAAGCGTCCCGGCGAATGGACGCCCGTGGAACGTCACTTCCGCGACGGGCACACCGAGACCTGGTGGGCCGCCGATGCCTGCCTGGGCGGCTACGGCCCCGACTCACCCTGCCGACTGGTCGTGGCCACCACCGACCCGGTCGGCCTGCCGGAGAAGGCCACCTGGTACCTGGCCACCAACCTGCCCCACCCCGACGCACCCCACCACGCCCCCAGCCCGTACCCGCCGGCCGACCTCGCCGAGATCGTCCGCCTCTACGGCCTGCGGCCGTGGATCGAGCAGAGCTACAAACAGATCAAGGACGAACTCGGCTGGGCCGACTTCCAGGTCCGCTCCGACCGCGCCATCCGCCGCCACCAGACCCTGGTCAACTGCGCCTTCTCCTTCTGCTGGGACCAGTGGTTCGCCCCGCCCGGACCCCTGGACGCCACCGCGCCGGACCCCTGCCCCGACGAGGGGCCAGAGAGGGGGACCGGCCCCGTCCCACCAGCACCAACAGCCCTGCTGGCCCAGGGCATTACGCGCCATCCGCTCCTGGCTCACCCCCGCCATCACCCTCAACCGATGGTGGCAAGCCTGGACGGACAAAAATCCACCCCCAGACCTCCAGGCCCTGATCGACGCGGTCACCACCGGACACGGCATTGACCTCTACCGCCGGATTTAACGAACTACCGTTACTGACCTTTGCGGCGTGATGTCGTTGAGGGCTGACGATGTGTGATCGTCGCGGTATGCCTGTTGTGTGAGATATCCGCAGGGTGGTGGGCTGACGCCTGAACGGCAGGCGTTTCGCGAGCGGATCCGGCTGGAGGCCGCGGAGCGTTTCGCTGCGGGTGCCTCCAACGCCGAGGTCGCCAAGGACTTACGGGTGAGTGTGCGCTCGGTGCAGCGCTGGCGCCGGGCCTGGCACGACGCCGGCACCGAGGGGCTGCGGTCTGCCGGGCCGGTGTCACGGCCCAAGCTGGGTGAGGCCCTGTTCGCCGTGCTCGAGGAGGAGCTCGCCAAGGGGCCGGTCGCGCACGGCTGGCCGGACCAGACGTGGACGCCGGCGCGGATCAAGACGCTGATCGGGCGCCGGTTCCACAAGAGCATGACGCTGTCGGCGATCGCGCAGATGCTGCACCGGCACGGCTTCAGCCACCAGGTCCCGGCCCGCCGAGCGGTCGAGCGCGACGAGGAGGCCGTGGCGGGCTGGGTGAAGGAGACCTGGCCGCAGGTGGAAGGTCCGTGGCGGCGCTCGACGCCTGGCTGTGCTTCGAAGACGAAGCCGGCTTCTCGATGACGCCGCCCACCGCACGGACCTGGGCCCGGCGCGGACGCACACCCCTCATCCGGGTCCGGGGACGCTCCCAGCGCCGCTTCTCCATCGCCGCTCTGGCCTGCTACAAGCATGGTGAACGCTCACGGCTGATCTACCGGCCCAAGCGGCATCTCGATCACAAGCGCGGCGGCAGACGCAGTTTCACCTGGACCGACTACCGCGACCTGCTCATCGCCGCACACCAGCAGCTCGGCGCACCCATTGTGCTCGTGTGGGACAACCTCAACGTCCACAAGGACCGCCGACTGCGGGAGTTCATCGACACCCACGACTGGATCACCTGCTACTTCCTGCCGGCCTACGCACCGGACCTCAACCCCGTCGAGGGCATCTGGTCCCTGCTGCGGCGCAGCAGCCAGGCCAACACCGCCTTCACCGACCCCGACCACCTCATCAGCACGCTCCGCCACGGTCTCCGCCAGATCCAGTACCGCAGCAACCTCATCACCGGATGCCTCGCCGAAACCGGCCTCACCTTGACGACATCACCGCAACAACGTCAGTAGTGCTGAATTCCGCTTTCGGTGGGTATAGCTGCTGGTAGCAGGGTGGTTGCGGGTGCTCGGGGGCGGGTGCTGGACGATGGTGTTACGGGCACGGCCGGGCCGTGACGAGGGCGAGCAAGCGGTGGTCCACCGTCTGGCGGCTGCCAGGAAGGCGCCGAAGGTTCTCGTGGAGCGGTGCCGGATGGTGGAGCTGAGCTGGGACGGCTGGCTGGTCCCGCGGATCGCCGACGAGCTGAGGTGCAGTCAGAAGACCGTGCGGCGCTGGCTGCACCGCTTCAACCGCTCGGGGCTTGAGGGTCTGGAGGATCTGGGCGGGCAGGGCCGCAAGCGAAGGATCACCGAAGCCGAACGCTCCCGGATCATCGCGATGGTCAAGCAGACTCCGCCCGGTCGGCTCGAGGTGCAGCCGTCGAACGAGATGTGGGCCGCGGACGAGTCGGGACCCTCGCAGTGGACCTTGGACGCACTGGCTGCCGCGGCCCGGGGCCTGGGAATCGAGGTCAGCCGCTCCCAGGTGCGCCGTATCCTGCTGGCCGAGGGTGTGCGTTGGCGGCGCACGCGCTCGTGGACGCGCTCGAGAGATGCGGACTTCGAGGGAAAAGGACGCGGATCGTCGAGCTTTACACCAGCCCGCCCGCCGGCGCGACAGTCGTCTGCGCCGACGAGCTCGGCCCGGTGATCCCACGCACCTTCCCGCCGGCACCGGGCTGGTCACCGGACGGGCACCGCATCAAGAATGAGATCGACTACTCCCGCGGACCCGAGAAAACCTGGGTCTACGGCGCCTTACGCGTCCGCGACGGCCAGGAACTCACGATGACCGCCACCTCCCGCAACAGCGCCTTCTACCAGCAGTTCCTTCAGCTGGTCGAGGACGCGAACCCCGTCGGGGACATCTATGTGATCACCGACAACCTGTCCTCGCACAACAGCGTGTCCACCCGGACCTGGCTCGAGGACCACCCCCGCATCAGGCACGTGTTCATCCCGGTCGGCGCCTGCTGGCTCAACCTTCAAGAGGGCTGGTGGCGCATCTTCCGCAAGACCGCCCTGGCCGGACGCTCCTTCGGCGACCGCGACCACATCACCCACGCCACCGAAGTGGCCACAGCCCAGCTCAACGCCCGCGCCCGACCCTGGATCTGGGGCAGACCCGCACCGCCCACACGGCGCTTACGCCGCCGATATGTGTACGTCCTTTGAGGAACGAAGCAGTAGCGGTAGTTCGTTAAATCCGGCGGTAGAGGTCAATGCCGTGTCCGGTGGTGACCGCGTCGATCAGGGCCTGGAGGTCTGGGGGTGGATTTTTGTCCGTCCAGGCTTGCCACCATCGGTTGAGGGTGATGGCGGGGGTGAGCCAGGAGCGGATGGCGCGTAATGCCCTGGGCCAGCAGGGCTGTTGGTGCTGGTGGGACGGGGCCGGTCCCCCTCTCTGGCCCCTCGTCGGGGCAGGGGTCCGGCGCGGTGGCGTCCAGGGGTCCGGGCGGGGCGAACCACTGGTCCCAGCAGAAGGAGAAGGCGCAGTTGACCAGGGTCTGGTGGCGGCGGATGGCGCGGTCGGAGCGGACCTGGAAGTCGGCCCAGCCGAGTTCGTCCTTGATCTGTTTGTAGCTCTGCTCGATCCACGGCCGCAGGCCGTAGAGGCGGACGATCTCGGCGAGGTCGGCCGGCGGGTACGGGCTGGGGGCGTGGTGGGGTGCGTCGGGGTGGGGCAGGTTGGTGGCCAGGTACCAGGTGGCCTTCTCCGGCAGGCCGACCGGGTCGGTGGTGGCCACGACCAGTCGGCAGGGTGAGTCGGGGCCGTAGCCGCCCAGGCAGGCATCGGCGGCCCACCAGGTCTCGGTGTGCCCGTCGCGGAAGTGACGTTCCACGGGCGTCCATTCGCCGGGACGCTTGGCATCGTGCCAGGTCAGGGAGTGGGCGGCTTCGATGGCGGTGTGCGGCTGGTCGGCCGGGGCCCAGGTACCGCGGTGCGGCTTGAGCGCCACCACGTAGGCCAGGCCGGCCTCGCGCAGTGCGAGATACCAGGTGTCGCTGACGGAGTAGGCGCAGTCGGCGACCACCGCCCGGCAGCCGAAGCCGGCCTCCTTGCCCCGGGCCGCTAGGGCAGCGGCCAGCTGCGGTTTCGTGCGGAAGGCCGGATCGGCCCGGCCGCGGGCGAAGTGGTGGGCGGGGGTGTAGGGAGTTGCGTGCAGCGGGTGATACACGCGGCCGTCGGTCCACACCGTGGTCACCGTGACGATGCCGTTGTCCGTCTTGCCCAGCCGGCCCAGCCACTGCCGGCCCACGTGCGCGGTCGCGGTGCCGTCCTTGCGGTCCCCGGAGTCGTCGATCACGATGACCCCGCCGTCGTGCGGAGCGGTCGCCGGCTCCTCGCGCAGCAGCTCAAGCCTCCGGTTGTTGATCTGCTCGGCCTCCCAGGGCGACTCGGACAGGAAGAACTGCAGCCGCTGCACCCCCGGCATCCCCGCACCGGCCACCGGCTCCGCCCCTGCCAGGCAGGTGATGGTCTTGTTCCGCTCTCTCGGCGCCAGCAGTCCGGTCAGATACTCGCGAAACCCTCGCCGCTGGGCCAGGCTGAAGAAGAGGTCGTCGAACCGGGCCGCGTACTCCTCCAACGGCCCCGGCGCAGGCGGACACGGACGGCGAGCAGTCATCTTCAGCCCCCAGCCAGGCAGTTGGCTCATACCACCGGCCTACGACCAACCCGACCCGTCGTCAATCCCCACCACCGGCCGGATTCAACGAACTACCGGTAAAGGAAGTCCTCGACTCCAGGGTCTTCGTCACCGTGGCGACCCTGCAGCCCGACGGCAGTCCGCACCAGTCCGTGGTCTGGGTAGGCAGGCAGGGAGACAACCTGCTCTTCGTGACCGGCGTGGACAAGGTCAAAGTGCGCAATCTGCGGCGCGACCCTCGGCTCAGCGTGACAGTCAACCCGCCGGACGATCCCTACGGATACGCGGTGATCAGCGGCACCGCCCGATTCGAAAGCGTGGGCGCCCGCGAACGCATGGACGAACTGGCGGTCAAGTACACCGGCAAGACCTACGCCGAACACAACCCGCAGTCGTACGCCACGCTCCCGGAACTGGTCACCATCCACGTCACCCCGGAAAAGATCGCGGCCCGGTTCCTGTGAGTCGCCGCAACGACGAAGGAGCAGGGCGATGAAGACCCACGTCATCACCGGCGGCACGGACGGAATCGGCAAGGCCGTCGCCCACCACTACCTGGACAGAGGACACGAGGTAGTGGTCGTCGGACGCAACGCGGAGAAGGGCAAGGCATGGCTGGATGCCGCGCGGCAACGAGGTGCGGCCGAGCGAGCACATTTCGTAAATGCCGACCTCAGTCTGATAGCCGAGACCAGAGCAGCGGCTGACAGCGTCCGGTCGTCTTTTGCGAGGGTTGACACCCTGGTGCTGTGCGCCCGGCATTTTCGGACCACCCGCCTGGTCACGGCCGAAGGCTTCGAGAACACCTTCGCGCACTTCTACCTGAGCCGCTTCGTGCTGAGCCATGGGCTGGTGGACCTGCTCGAAGCCGCCGACACCCCAGTCATCCTCAACGTCGCGGGCCCCGGCGGCCAGGCTCAAATCCATTGGGAAGACCTGCAACTCGCCCGGGAGTACGACGGGCAACGGGCGCTCATGCAAGGCGGTCGGCTCACTGACCTGCTCGGCGTCGACTTCGCGGACCGCCGACCGGACACCAACGTGCGGTACGTGCTGCTCAACCCAGGAACGGTCAACACCAGCTTCTCAGGGCAGTACGCCTCGGACATCATGGCGCACATCGAGGTCATCCGCCGGTCCGCCCAGTCGGTCGAGGAGGCCATAACGCCGATCCTCAAAGTGCTGGACGACCCGCCCACCACACCGCTCAGCGCCTTTGTGCAGGGCGAGCCGCTCAGTCCACACGGGCCCGGGTTCACCATCGAGGAAGCACGGCGGCTGCACCAGCACACCCAGAAGTTGTTGGCTGCTTCAGCAGCAAGGACGGCGAGAGGCTGAGACAGCAGACCTCAGCTCCTCCACACTTGCTGATCCTCCGGCCAGCCTTCCGAGTGCCACTCTCGTCCACTGGGCGAAGCAAAGTTGCCTGTCGATTCACGTAACCGCAGACAGAGCCGTTTTCAAGAATCGCCCTCACCGCATGGTCCTGACCTGGTGTAACGCTGCCCACCGGTGGGCTGGCGGGCCATGATCCGTCTGCCAGGATAATGAAGGCGGCCCTGGTGGCGGCCCGCGAGTACCGCTCTCCTAAAGCGGTGCTCGGTCCCAGCCCAACCTCGGAGCGGCTGCTCCCTGGAGTAACCATGCTCAACCGGTAATCGCTGCGCTCGCCTCTTGGGGCAAGAAGGTCCGCGCCAGCCATGCCAGATCGCTGCTTTGACCGTGTCAGAGGTCGTTCTCTTTCCGAACCTCGTGTGCGGTTTCTGCTGGTCAGGCATGAGATCGCAGTTGTCGCGGGAGTCTCGGTCCGTTGCTGGCCGAGATGTCGTGGGGGTGGCGGGTGCCATCGATGCGGGCGGTGTTGGAAGCGCGGCAGAAGGCCGCGGCGGTGCGGGTGGAGGACCTCGAAGCCGAGCTGGAGCGGGTGCGGGCGGCTCTGGCGGAGGCGGAAGAGGTGCTCCGGCGCCGGGTGATCGGCCTGGAACAGTATCTGGAGGCACTGGCCGAGGAGGATGCGCCCGCGGTGGCGGCCGACGGGGTGTCACACCGGAAGCCGGTGGGGCCGCGCCGGGCGGTGCCTCACCGCCAGGACGCGGCCGGAACCGAGGTGCTGTCGGTGGACTACCAGGCGTTGATGGCCGCCGCCCGGGAGGCGGGAGCCGATGGGCTCGGTGCCCGGCGGGCAGCGGTGGTGCTGGGCTGGGACAGCGCCTCCGCCTCCCGTGTCGAAGGAGCACGGGCCCGGCTGAAACGGCTGGTGGAGCGGGGCTGGCTGGTGGAGGAGAAGCCGGGCAGGTTCACGCTGCCCGTGCCGGAGCAAGACGCTGCTGGTGCTGGGCGGCCAGGCGGCGGCTCATGAGCATGGTCATCGACCACAGGATGACGCTCTCGCTGGTGTCAGTGCGCCGTTCGTAGTCACGGACCAGGCGCCGGCTGCGCAGGAACCAGGCGAAGGACCTCTCGACGACCCAGCGGCGGGGCAGGATCTCAAAGCCGCTGGCATCATCGCTGCGGCGGACGATGTCGAGGACGACTCCGAGGTGCTGGGTGGTCCAGTCGGTGAGGTGGCCGGTGTAACCGCCGTCGGCCCAGACGCGCGCCAGCCGCCGGAAATGGTTCTTCGCTGCGGGTAGCAGGATGCGGGCGGCGTCCCGGTCGGTCATGGACGCCGGTGTGACCAGCACGGCCAGCAGGAGGCCGAGGGTGTCGGTGAGCAGGTGGCGCTTGCGCCCGTTGATCTTCTTGCCGGCGTCGAAACCCCGCGAGACATGGGTGACGGTGGCGTCCGCCTTCACCGACTGCGAGTCCACGATCGCCGCGCTCGGCTCCGGGCTGCGGCCCTCAGCCCGGCGGACGGCCTCGCGCAGACGTTCATGCAGCTCGGTCACCAGCCCCGCATCCCGCCAGCGGGCGAGTGAAGTAGGCCGCCGACGAGGTGCCCGTGGCCCGGGTCCTTTTCCGACGGCCCCTTCCCGAACGGTGCGGGCTAGTTTCCCAGCACACCGCTCTCCAGTGATCTTTTCCGGGTGGATGAGGTCGCGCGTCCCGCGTGGATGTCCTCATGGCAAGGCCGGCAGACGACCAGGGTCTTGCGTCGTCTCATTGCCATCAATTTCACCCCTGCGGGGCGCTCGGCTCGGCCCTGTTGCTTGAGATCGGCGAGTTTCCGGATGTGATGAACCTCAATCCGGCTCGTTGATCCGCATATCTCACAGCAGTCCGCGAGGAGCCGCTTCACCAACTCGGTGGTGCTGATGTGGTTGGGTTTCAACGGCTCTCGGTCGGCCATTACCGCTGTGCGCTGCCGTTTGAGCGGGATGCCGCCGAAGCGGGCAACCAGCGCCTTCTTCTCGCTGCCACGCTCGACGATGACTTCAAAGCATTTTCGAGGGCCGTCCGGGGTGTCGATGGTCGCCTTGTACTTGCGGGCCATCCTCGTGACGGTCGATCTATGCTTCGACGCCAGCGTCTTGAGCATGGACGTCTCCATCACCCATTGCAGGCGGTTCAGGCGGGCGACGTCCTGGGCGAGAAGGTAGTACTGCACGAGTCCCCGGTACTCGGCTTGGTATGTCGCCACGATGGAGAAATCGCTGTCGTGGAGAAGCACACCACGGAGTTTCGGTTTCCCGCCACCCATGTAGGAGGCACAACGCTGCCGGATTACCTCGCGTGGCACGAAAAGCCCGATGGCACCGTTGACGGAGCGTCGTAGTCCCGTGAGCTTCGTGTCGCATCGCTGGGCTTTCACCTCGTAGCCGAGGAAGCGCGCCGCCTGGCTGGTGGCGTGCGTGACCAGGGTCTTGGATTCGGAGAGTTCCAGCCGGAGTTCATCCAGAAGGAATGCTGTGATCCGCGCCTTGATCTCCTCGGCTTCGTGCTTGGGCCCAGCGAAACCGAGCAGCCAGTCGTCGGCATACCTGACATACCGTAGGCGCCGAAAGCCTGGATCATAAGGGTCTTTGCTCGGCAGGCTCCGCATTTGGAGCCGGAGTTGCCGTACCGCGGCGCGGTCTCCGCGTCGCTTCGCCCAGTACATCCGGCTGTCGAGCCGATGGTACTCGGGATGATGCCGCCGTTTTCTGCCACGGTTGTACTCCGGCAGCAGCTTCTGCTCAATGAACTGATCGAGCCTGTCAAGATAGATGTTGGAGAGGACGGGCGATACCACACCGCCTTGGGGAGCCCCACTCAGCGTGGCGTTCCACCGCCAGTCCTCCAAGTATCCGACCCTGAGCATGGCCCGGATCAGCCGTAGGAACCGGCCATCGTGGATCTTCTCCCCGAGGATCGCGAGCATGACCTCGTGGTCCAGGCTGCCGAAGCAGTCGGAGATGTCTCCCTCGATGAACCAGCGCGTTCCGGTCCAGTACTTCACCACGTCCTGCAACGCGGTGTGACAGCCCCTCTTGGGGCGGAACCCGTGGGAGCGATCGGAGAATTGGACGTCGTAGTACGCCTCCAATAACAGACGTACGACCTCGGCGACCAGTTTGTCCGACCACGTCGGCAGGCCGAGCGGGCGCTTCTTCTTCGCACCGCCTTTCTTGTCGATGTAGACCCGCTTGACGGGCGTCCATCGATACGACTCCGACCGCAGTGTGCCGATGATCGTGTCGATCTTCGCCCGTGACATGCCATCCACGGTCTCCCTGGTGACCCCAGGAGTCATCGCACCGGAATTCCGGTAGATGCGCCCATAGGCCATCAGGAAGAGCTGCGGATTGAACAGCTGCCGGTAGACCCTTTCCAACGGCAGGCTTCGCCTGCCGCGTTCCCGGATGACGTCCAGCACCGTTTCAGCGCCCTGCATTGCGCATACCTCCCCTTACCGGACGTCGAGTTCACCTGTGCCCCTTCGCCCTCATTCCGGCTTTCCCGGACTTCACGGCCGGTCGCAACTCCGGCGACCACTATGGGCACTCCGTCGCCGTAGGGCTCGCGCCCCGTAGGCGATCCCGTGGTACGTCTTCGCTGTACGTATCGAGCACGACGTAGGCCGCCCACTCATCTCCTTGACCGCCCTCACTGGGCGACGCCCCTCTCCTTGGAGGTTGCCGTCCGAACCCGTTCTTCAGAGCCCGGCAAGGAAAGGGCACCGGTTTCAGGTATCGTTCCGGTGAGTTTCTATTTTTGCCGCTGGAGATTGGGCTTCAAGCAATCCAGCCTTGGCCATATCGCGCGGGTCTTGCGGCCCTCCGCCCTGGATACCTCCAGACGGCCACCGCTTTCCTGACATGCTGTTGTCCCCTTCGGCTTTCGCCTCCAGGTAAGTCAGGCGACCCAGAATATTCCTCCAAGTTCCTCCCGATTGAGTCGGGGATACAACGAAGCGCCTCACGGCGCACAGAAGGCATACACCCGCGGCCAGGGCGGAAAGTCTGACGGCATCGGTCGGGTAGCCGGGACACATTGCTGTGCCCCGGCCCCCTCAGAACCGGCCATGCCCGCTTTCCAGGCAACCGGCTCAAGCAAGCCCCAAGGGCGTCGCAGTGCTCTGCTTTCGGGACCGTCCGCCATCCGCAGCATGAAGCTGACGATGACAGTCGGCGTGAACGAGACGCAGGTTCTTTCTCTCGTCCGACCCGCCGTCACGCCGGTATTCGAAGTGATGTTTATTCAGCATCTTTTTCGAGGCCGCGAACCAGTCAATCCACTCACGTGGGTTGTCCGGTTCGTACTCGGCTCCGGCAATCAACGCCTGACGGCATAGAGGGCAGAGCCCCCGTTGCCGGTATGCCAGGGACAGACTCGTCTTGTCCATAGGCGGGGGCGTCTTTCGGCGACGGCGATTCTCCCAGTATTCGATGAGGGACGGGTCATCCAGTGATGCCGCGCCCTTGATCAGGGTGTGCCGAACGATTTTAGTCCAGGAGAACTTGACGAGGTGGGCACCGCTGACGCGATCGCCGAATACCCATCTGTCTCGCCTGGTCTTGTCGAACCGGCCGAAGTACCGTTTGACGATCCAGTCCCTCGACTTTAGCGGGTGAGCACGCTTGGCCCACTTGTAAGTGAGCACCCACATGTAGTTATCCAGATCAGCGAAGACTCTGGACGACACCACCGTCCGGTAATAGGCGGCCCAGCCCCGAATGATGGGCGTGAGCTTTCTCAAGACGCCTCCGGCGTTGGCGCCGTAGAGCGCCTTCACCTCCGTCTTGAGTCTCTCCCGAACTCTCTCGACAGCGTCCTTACTGGGCCGGATAAGCAGCTTGTTACCGAAACGGCGGACCCCAAAGCCGAGGAAGTCGAACCCTTGCGTCACATGGACTACACGGGTCTTCTCCTCATTGAATCTCAGCCCTCTCGGCTCCAGCCACTTGGCCAGCTCGGTCTTAACGCGATTCGCTTCTTCCTCACTGTGGCACATGGCCACAAAGTCATCCGCGTACCGCACGAGGACAGGGGCATCCCGGGCCGTATATGTACCTCTGTTGCCCGGACCGGCATACCGATAACGGCTCCCCGCCGCTGTCTCCATCCCATGCAAGGCAACGTTCAGCAGCAGCGGACTGATCACTCCTCCTTGAGGGGCAATGCCACGTAGATAAGTGTTTTGGGATTCTCTTTCCACATGTGCACAGCGACACGCCCGCGTTGGTTGTGGATGGTCAACCGGCATGGCCGCCGTTGTCTGTGGCGGCGATGAAACGGGTTATCTTCCTTCTTCATGGGTGGGGTTCGGGGTAGCTCGGCGGTTTCCGGTACGCGGTTGACGGACCGGGTGGGTATCGGGGTTCTGACGCGTCTGGTCGACCGGGATCTGGTCGATGAAGTATTGGCTGAGACGGGCCGGTTCGAGAAGCGGTCCCGCCTGCTGCCGGCCCGCGTTGTCGTCTACTACGTCATGGCTCTGTGCCTGTTTTTCGGTGAGTCGTACGAGGAAGTCATCCGTCTACTCGTCAATGGCCTACGGTTCCTGGGGACATGGCGCAAGGACTGGAAGGTCCCCACGACAAGTGCGATTTCCCAGGCGCGTCGGCGTCTGGGACCGGATCCTTTGCGGGTCTTGTTCGAGCGGGTGGCTCTGCCGTGTGCTCAGCGGGGCACGCAAGGAGCCTGGCTGGGCCGGTGGCGGCTGATGGCCATCGACGGGTTCGTGCTGGACATTCCCGATACGCCGGCGAATGACGCGGAGTTCGGACGCTCCGGCGGGACGAAGAACCCCGCTCCTTTCCCGCAGGTGAAAGTCGTGGGACTTGGCGAATGCGGGACCCACGCTGTGGTGGCCGCCCGGCTGGGGCCCTGGCGTGTGGACGAGGGCGCCCTCGCAAAAGAACTCGTCACCGACTTCGAGCCGGGCATGCTGATCACCGCTGACCGGGGATTTTACGCCTACCGCCTGTGGGAGGCCGCCGCCGCGACCGGCGCGGATCTGCTGTGGCGCATGCCCGACGGACCTCATCTCCCGGTAGTCCGGCCGCTGAAAGACGGATCGTACGAGTCCTTTCTGCTCGACCCAAAAGTCAGGAACCGGCGCGGGAACCAGCGTTACCGCGGATCTGCGCGTATCGAGGAGCCGTCCGGGATCCCGGTCCGTGTCGTCGAGTACGAAGTGACCAACCGTGAAGGGAAAGGCGAGATCTTCTGCCTGATCACCACGATCATGGATCCCGACGAGGCCAGCGCCGCCGAACTCGCGGCCGCTTACGCAGAACGCTGGGAACTCGAATCCAGCCTCGACGAGATCAAGACCCATCAGCGCGGCCGGGGCGGCGTCCTGCGCTCGAAAACACCGGACATGATCGAGCAGGAGATCTGGGCACTCCTACTGACCCATTACGCGGTCCGACATCTGATGTGCGAGGCAGCAGACCAGGCCGACATCGACCCCGACAGGCTGTCCTTCATCAGATCACTGCGCATCATCCGCCGCCAGGTCACCGACCAGGCGGGCTTTTCCCCCTCAGCGTCTCACGGAAGCTCTTGAAACAGCCCGCACAGAAATCCTCGAAAGACTCAACCCGCGACGCCGGCACCGTACCAGCCCACGAGCCGTCAAACGCGTCCACGTCCACGCCTACAGGAAGAAACTCCGCACCGAAACCACCATCCACCACCCCGACCCACCCGACATCAAAATCCTCGCCGTTTCTTAACTACGCGGCATTGCCTTGAGGGGTGCCTTCGTCCGTCCGCGTCAAGCGGCCTTCTTCAACCACGCCAGCCCGCAGCCATGTCCTGATCATGGTCCGACCAGGGAACAGGCCCAGGGCTTCCAGAAGCTGAGCGTGGTTGATCCGGTCGAAGGCTGCCGCGAGGTCTGCGTCGAGCACCCACAAACGTGAGGCTCCTTTGGCCCCCAACGTGTTGTAGATGGCCTCGATCGCATCATGGCAACCCCGACCAGGACGGAATCCGTATGACCTCGGCTCGAAACGCGCTTCCCGCTCGGGTTCTAATGCATTCTTCACCCGGGCTTGAAGTACGCGGTCGATGATCACAGGGATCCCGAGAGGTCGCTTCTTTCCGTTGGCCTTCGGGATGAACACGCGCTTGACCGGACGAGCCCTCCAGGGATGCTCAAACCGTTGAACTCGGACCGCGAGGCGGCCTCGCTCTTTCGGCGTGAGCGCAGTTTCCCCATCGATGCCCGCGGTCATGCGTCCCGCGCTCTGCTGCGTCACCCTCTTGACACTGATCAGCGTGTTGGAGTGACTTCGCAGCATGAGTTTTTGCAGATTGCGAACCTTCTTCAGGTCGCCTTCCTGAGTCGCCTTGAAGATTCTTCGTCTCAGTCGCCGTACATGGTCCTCGCACGCGGCCCAGTCAATGCTGTGCCAGTCGATTCGCACGTCCTCCGGTCCGTTCGCACGGGAAGAACGGCGGGACTCACTACCCTGTCGAGCCATCAGCCCCTCCCTGCGTCCAACTTGCCCTTCGGCTCTGGCTTCTTCACCAGATCTCTTCAAAGGCTCACCCGGCCCACGTGGGCGCCCTTTCGGGCCGGGCCACTCGGACCCGTATCCGACGGGTTATACGGTGGCGGGCGCCGTCCGATTTCCCCTGGCCTTTCGGCCTGTCGGCATTTGCTTCTTGGGCCATCCTGTTCCCGCCGGGGAATTGATCCTCCCTCACGGTCGGACAACCGGGAACTATCCCGGACCCCGACGGGGTTTCCACGTTCCGCACTGACAAGATGCGACTGGGGTGGGCGCCTCCTCTACCCCGGGACCGGTGGTGTCCTGCCCTCGCCGGCGAGTCCACGAGGGTCACCTGGCGTTCTTCCACGCCGAGTCCTGAAGCTGCCGCTTGCGTCACCATCGCGCAGCTTATGCAATCACGAGGCATAGCCGGGGATTCGCTTTCGCTCGCCCGTCCAGTCTTCCCCTTTACTTGTTGCCTCCCGATGGCCGGGACGCTCTTGAGCGTGATCGTCCAGCTTCACACCCCGCCGTTACCAGCGACGCATGTGGACGCAGGGGACAGGCCATGGACACTGGCCTGGGCTTCATCAACTCCTTTCTTTCGTCTGCCACTTGATCCGTGCGACCTCGTGTCGCACCCCGCCACTTGATGCCGTTGTCGACGAGATAGCGCACGGCGTCGATCATCTGCCGGTGGCAGTAGCCCTCCGGACGGCCGCCCCGGCCCGCCAGCCATCCCGGCACCGGCAGCAGATCCCGCACCAGTGCCCACTCCGCATCGCTCATGTCCGAGCTATACCGGGGCCGGCGCTCTGGCCGGTCAGCCGCGTTCCCGAACCGATGGGCGAGACAGTCACACCCAGGAGTGGACGGACTGGACCCGGCAACCACGACCACGCGACACTTCGACAACAGGGCCTCTTGCTTCTCGCTGGACTCGACAACCGCGAGCTACCAAGAGGCCCTTCCTTCATGCCCCGACGTCAACCAACTCACCCGATCCATGACCCTGTTCGAACCAGAGCGAGCACACGAACGGATAGAGAACGGCCAGTCAGACCCGTGCCGGATCGTGCGGGGAATCACGGGGAACACCGGGCATGGAGACGGTCAGCCGACCAGGCATCGATGCTGCTCCGTCGCAGGTCTCCTCTGCAATCGTCCCCAGGCAACCCGAGCTTCCCAAGCTGAAAGCGCTATGCGGTGACCAACGTTTCCACTTCTCTCATCTGGGCAGCTCGGCTGTGTGGTTGCGGCTACCTTCCGTGAGGGCTCACACCGTGCCAGCGTGTCGGACAGTGCCTGGCATCCTCGGCCGCAGGAAGCACTCCGCGATCGCCACTCTGGTCGACCGCAGCACCCGACCCGTTACCTGATGCTGATCCACCTGCCCGACGGCTACAACTCCGCAGCCGCGCGCGACGCCCCCATCGCCACCCTCGAGACCTTGCCGCCCCTCCTGAAGCGGTCCCTGACCTGGGATCAGGGCACCGAGATGGCCGCTCACCACGGCTTCAGCCTCGCTACCAACATCCCGGTCTACTTCTGCGATCCCGGCAGTCCCTGGCAGCGAGGCTCGAACGAGAACACCAACGGCCTGCTACGGCAGTACTTCCCCAAGGGCACCGACCTGTCCAAGCACACCCCTGAGGACCTTCGAGCCGTCGCCGCCGAGCTCAACAGCCGCCCGGGCAAGACGCTCGGCTGGCAACCCCAGCCGAGCGTCTGTCTAAACTGCTCGCAGCTTGATCAACTCACCACAGTGTTGCAAGCTCCCTACAGCGGACCCCTCACCCGAGGGACGGGCCGGGGAGAAGCTGTTTCTGCACCCGGGCGAGTGATAGTGAAGCCTCCGACAGCGGAACACCCGGTAGACGGCCCGCCTACCGCAGGGAGTGGAACCACCTCACCACGGCGGCGGTTCCCGCCTGCTGGGAACCCAGGTGGCGTGAGCCGCCGTAGTCAGGGGTGCCGAGGTCGATCGGCGGGGCATGGACGCCGCGGGCGCGCAGGGCGGCGTGGCAGCGGGCGGTGTTCGCGGTGACGGCCTGCTCGTCGCCGTCGGCGTAGTAGAGCCGGATCGGAGCGCGCGGCGTCCAGTCGGTGCACACGCCGTCGGCGATCCGCAGAGCGGCCGCCAGCCGTTCGGTGGGATGGGCCAGCATCGCCCGGCCTTTGGGTGTGAGCAGCGCGTCGATGGAGTCCGGGGTGCCCGCCTCGACCTCCTGACCGGTGTGTGTGCCGTCCAGCAGATCTTCGATCGTCTGGTCGTACGGCGCGCGGAACACCTGGGCCGGCGTGTCGTACAGGTGGTGCAGGCGGTTGAAGGCGACCAGGATCAGCGCCGTGTAGATCACGCTTGCCTTCGGCTCCGTCTGCCCGGCCAGCAGCGCGGGCAGTTCCGCGTCGCGGAACGCGTACGCGCCGCTGATGGGCGCCACAGCTCGCAGCCGGAACCATCCGTCGGCGCCTTCCTGCAGCGACCGGGCCAGTCCCAGTGCCGCCGAGGCGCCCTGTGAAAAGCCGGTGACCAGTACCTCGCGCCGCAGCTCCCGGCCCTTCGCCGTCGCGACGGCGCGGGAGGCGCGCAGCATATCCAGGGCGGCCGTCGTCTCCGAGGGCACGTCCATCCAGGGGTGCGGGCCGGGGCCCAAGCCCAACCCGAGGTAGTCGGGGAGCACCGTGGCGAATCCGGCGGAGGCGTAGGTCAGGGCGGGGGCCTGGTCCCAGACGCTGGTCGAGACGGAGGCGACATCGCCCTTGAACAGTTCGGTGCCGTGCGTGAAGGACACGGTGCGCAGCCGCCGCTCACCGCTCTGAGGCAGGGCCAGCAGTCCGCTGGCCGCCGTGGACCGGCCATGAGAGTCAACTGTGCGGTACACGATCCGGAAGGTGTCCAGACCGTACCGTACGGCGCCGGTGTCCCAGGCCCCCGCCTTGTCCCCCGCCAGCTCGGCCGCGACCTCGCGGGCGGTGAGCGTGCGCAGGTGCTCGACCGACACGAGCGGGCCCCGCGATAAGTCCGTCGCAACGGGCGCGACAGCGGCGGCCCGGGGTTTCTCTGTTGTGTTTTCGACCACGGCCGTCGTGCCGCTCGCCGTCAGCGCCACCGACACCGCCGAGACCATCAGTATCCTGCTCATTCGCTTCATGCCGTGACCGTACGTATCCGCCGACAGAACCGACCATCCGGCCAACCCTCCGGCGTGTGTGGGGTCTTCCCGAGAGTGCGTTCGGTGCTCGCCGTCGCTGTCCGACGACGGCGTTCCCCGCCAACTTGATCCGGCAACCTGCAGCGACCTCGACGCCGTCACCGCCGAACTCAACAGCCGTCCACGCAAGACGCTCGGCTGGGAACCCCCAGCCGAGCGTCTGTCCAAACTGCTCGCGGTTTGCAACTTACCGGGCAACGACCCCTGGAATGCGCCCGACGGACCCGACCATGAGGCCGACCACGACTCTCGCCGCACTGCACGCAGCCCGACCACGGCTGGTCAGCGCGGTGTGAGGTTCTCCTTCCTGGCGCCTCCACCCGACCGAGTAGGTCCGGCGCATGGCGACCATCAACGAGGTGCTGGCGGCGCTCACCGAACTGCGCAGCGATCTGGAAACCCACGCCTGGCAGCCCGATGAGTACGAGCACGACCTGGCGACAGCGATGCGCGCGGAAGGCGGGGCCAGCGCCCACGCCGTACGCGTCGGGCTGCGCGCGGCCGGCCCCGAGGTCTCCCGCGGGCGACTCGCACCGGTCGCAGCACGATGCGCCGCGATCTTGGACTCCCCGACCCGCGCCACGTCGCAGGACGGACGCGAACTGCGGCTCACCCTGGACGACGTCCTGGACCTGGTCGTGCGCGCGACCGGCGACCAGCTCCAGACCCTGGGCACCGTTCGCAGGGCGACACCGTGACCAGCCCGCCCGGCCGGCGCCTCACCTCATAAGGCCCGGTGTTGCGGTAGATGTTGCGCGGAGTGTTGCGGTAGATGTTGCGCCGGCCTTCACAGCGCCCTGGAGTCCGCCCAGGTCACCACGGGCGTACGGCTTGGTCGGGCCGCTGACATCCCCGTTGCGCCCCCTTCGCCCATGCCCTGGTTGGAGTTGAGGATGAGGGAGGGCGGGATGGGCGGCGCGGACGCAGCCGGGGATTGGGGCGCTCTCACCGGTGTTGCGCGTCGGCCGGTGCCGCCGCGCTGCGCCGCCGTCAGTGCGGCGGTGACGTCAGGTGGGGGATGTCAGTGGGTTGGAGGTCGGGGCGGGCAGCTGGTACCAGGCACGCATTCGTGACTGGCGCTATTCCTCTCCCTGCACCTGGTCGGGGCTCTGGTGTTAGTGGCTGTATGTCCGTTTCGTTGCGATCGCTGCCAGGGTGCCCGGGGTGAGGGAGACAGCCATCACGGCTGTTATGGGCGCGGGGCTTTGGGTGCCGAGCAGTCCGACCACGGGAGAGGCGGCTGCACCGAGGCTGAGTGTCCGCTTCCTGACAACCGCCCCCGTCCTGGCCCCCCCCAATCCAGGACGGGGGCGGTTCCGCGCTGGCAGCTTGCTGTCCGGGGGCGTTCGGGGCAGTGGCGGCGTGGCCAGACTGATCCGGTAAGTACCGGATCGTAGTTAGGAGTGCTTCATGCGCATGTCCATCGCCAAGGGCGGGGCCGTCGCCGCCGCGGCGTGCGCCACGCTCGCGCTCGGTGCCGCTCCGTCGGGTGCCGCGACGAGTACCCTGCAGCGGGCCGCCTGCGAGGCCAACGGCACGCAGTTCTACTTCGTCGCCGTGTTCAGCGGCTCCACCTGTTTTAAGGGCCACGGTGACCTCGACTCTCCGATGACGCTGCCCATGTGGAAGCCGGGCCCCTGGGGCGCCGGGCAGAACACCGGCTGGTTCAGCTACGACGACGCCAACGGCGTGGAGCAGCGGGTGTACTTCACCAAGGGGCAGACGGGCACCGCTCCGTACGTGTACATCAAGCACCTGCACATCGACTGACAGGTCGGCTACGACGCGACGAACCTGGACGGCGGTCATCGTCGTTCGGGCCGAGCCGGACCGCGTCCAGCAGCTGGCAGCACGAGGTGCGGCCGGTCTCCAGGACCGCGACGAACGAGTACGGCCAGCCGGGAATGAACTGGTCGCTGGAGCGTCCGTTCCGGTCGTAGACGTGGCAGAACAGTCGCTCGGGACTGCACGGGGCGTCCGACCGCAGCCAGTTGGTCACGTCGACCGCCAGGACGAGCCGGTTGTCCGCCGCCTTGGGCTGCGGCAGCATCGCCAGCGTGTGCCGCAGCCCGGGCACCTCGATGCGCCCGCAGTTCAGCGCATGCTTCGATACTCGACGTGAAAGTCGCAGTTGAGCCAAATATTAGTAAGCATCAGCTTTGAATTCGGGGGGCGGGCCCGATGCCGAGTTGGTCTTCGTGGGCGGCCCTGTGTTCAGTCTCGGTGTCGGACGGGCCGCGAGATAGGCGTTCCAGTCGCGAGTAGCTCGGCGGGTCCACTTGAGTGCCGCGGTGATGCTGAGACCAAGAGTCTCGCTGAGCACTGAGGCGGGCAGGTCAGCTGCGAGGGCGAGCGGCGCAGTGTTCCGGCCGGTACGCGCTGGCAGCTCATGGAGGCGCAGTTTGCGCGCGAGATCGGCTGCTGAGCGGTGTGTCCCGGCGGCGTACCCAGGGAAAAGCCAGGCGGTTCGTGGGGGAACGCGGCCGATCGCCGAGTTCGGCTCGGCGCGTTCTGCTTGGCGAAGCAGAAGCTGGTAGACCACGGGCGGCAGCGCTGCGGGATGCGTGCCCATGAGCAGTCGCGGCTCGATGCCGTCGGTGAGGTCGGAGCGAGTGAGAGTAGCGATCCGCGTGATCGGCATCCCGTACAGCAGCACCAGGGCGCCTGTGGCTCGCACATCAGCGGGCAACGCCTCGTCATGCAGGCAGCGTTGCAACTGCGTCCAGTGCTCGGTCTCCGTCCACCAGCGGTGGGGCTCATCTCGCGGACGGTCAGGCACCTCATGCTTGCCGGTGAGGCGACGCTGGTGGGCCCAGCGAAGGAAGAGCCGGACATGCCGGCGATCCCGGCTCTCCGACAGCCACATGTCGACGTCCGTTTGCGTGAGGTCGGCCAGCGGGATGTTGTGGTCGAGGACGTGCCAGTGGAAGGCGGACTGGAACTCGGCGACGTTGTCGGTCTGGATGACCTCGACCTGGAACGGCAGGCGCTGGATGACGTAGTCGAGGAACTGGATCGCGGTGTTCTGGTCCAGCGTCGGGTAGATCCGCAGGACGCGCAGACGGGTGCAGTCGTCGATCGCGGTGAACTGGAAGTACTTGTTGCGGCCGCCGCGGCGGCCCTGGGGCATTGAGGCGAGGGGCTCGATGAACTTCACGTCGATCTGGACGCGGTGGCCGGGCAGTTGCTTCTCGTACCGTTTCCGTCGGCGGTCGTGACGCTTGTAGCGCTGTGAGGCCGGCAGGCGGCCCATGTCCAGGCGGTTGAGGATGCGCCAGACGCCGGACTTGCTGATGGTGACGTCGTGGTACCGCTTGAGGTACATGGCGATCTCCTCGGGCCCGAAGTGGTAGTTCTGCCGCAGATGGATGATCTTCCCGACCACCTCGACGTGCGTCGCGTTGGGGCTGTGCTTCGGTGCCTTGGAGCGGGTGCGCAGCCCGTCGGCTCCCTCGGCCTGGTAGCGGCGGTACCAGGTGTAGTACGCCTGCCACCTGTCGCCTGCTGGCCCCTGCTCCCTCTCGGGCCCTTGCAGGTGCTCGGCGATCGCGTCCGCCACAGCGCGCATTCCGGCGCTGTTGGGATGGAAGGCTCCGACGACGGTGGAAGGGCGAAGTCGTTCGGGGAGTCCGGTCACCCATGGTTCGGTCGATCCGAGAGCGTGTTCCTGGCTGCGCGGCCGCATCGCGACGAGTTCCGCCCCGGAGCGGGCGGCGGCGCGGGTGAAGACGTCGGCGACCTGGTCGCCCAGTCGGCGGAACTCCTCCAGAGTCGCTGCCTCGAAGGGTGTCGCGCGGCTGTGGCGGGTGTCGGGTCCGACGACCGTGAGGTAGTCGACCAGGAGCACCCGCGCGCGCTCGACTCTGCGTCGCGTTTCCTCCACGATGAGGACGAGACCGGCCGCCGCCCGTTCGACGTCGGCCTCCGACGGTCGCGGCACGCTCTTCCGCTTCAGTGCGGTGCCCAGCGGCCGGAAGAGGGTGTGGGCAGAGAACCGGCCCGCCACGCCCAGCCGCAACATGCTGCCGATGTAGCCGAGGTCGTTGCCACCGGCGGTGATCGTCACCAGGTCGGCGTCCTCCGGCAGACCGGCCAGCTGGGGCGGAAAGGTGTGGAGCAGCACGCGTTGGGGGGTGGTGGTGATCGTGTCGGTGGTCGCTCCGCTCACGGTGAGGTCCGTGAGTTCGGCACCGAGCCGTTCGGCCAGCAGGTGCGGGTAGTTCCGCGCCGAGCGGTTCGCCCGGCGGTCGGCGACCGGCTCGATGCCGGGACCCGCAGCGTACGAGCTTCCCATCGCCGCGATCCGCCGGATCTGTGTGCCCGTCATCAGGGGTTCCTCCTTCGATGGTTGAGTGTGGTCTGCGCTGTCTCGCGCTCGGGTCACCGACTGCGCACCTGCGGGGGCCGATTCCCGTCTCCTCCACGGCGATCGGCCGGGTCGCCGGTGCCGCTGCGAGCAGGAGACGGGCCAGTGCCTGCCCCTGCGGATCTGCACGGCATGAGTCGCGCCGAGTTCGCCGATCACACGCATCGCGTCGTACCACCGCACGGGGCGGGCGACGGACCGGGCAAGGTCGTCGAGCACGGCGCCGACGTCCTGGTGGATGCGGCGGCCCCGCACGTCGGTCAGGTAGGGCACGTGCTGCGGGCGATGCGGAACACTGGCGAGGTACTCGGCCAGGGGCGGCCACAGGCTCCTGAAGCGGGCAGTGGGAGGCCACAGCCATGTCCAGGCGCTGCCAGCGACGCGCGCCCAGGCCGGGGGCCGGGGCCTGGGCCCGTGGGAGCGCGACCACGGTACCGGACAGGACGCTCTGGTCGGAGATCCGCGTCCCGCGGCTCAGCCGGGGCGGGCCGCGCAAGAAGCCCGACAGTCTCACCGCGGACAAGGCCTACAGCAACGGCCCGTGCCGCGAGTACCTACGACGTCGCGGCATCCGCCACACGATCCCGGAGAAGGCCGACAACCAGGCCGCCCGCCTGCGCAGAGGTTCACGAGGCGGACGGCCACCGGGCTTCGACGAAGACCGCTACAAGAAACGCAACACCGTCGAGCGGGCGATCAACAAGCTCAAGCAGTCCCGGGCCGTGGCGACTCGCCACGACAAGCGCAGCTACGTCTTCCTCGGAACAGTCACCGTGGCAGCGGCGATCATCTGGCTCCGCTCATGACCGACCGGACACGTTCGGCTCAAGCGCAAGGGTTTGGCCAACCGCTGCAAGCAGCTCGAGCGGCAACTCCTTATCCCCCTGTCCAATGGCGAGCCCGAGCCAGCGGCCGGGATCCAGGTGCGGCCACGCCTGCATGCTTCCAGCCAGCTGGCTCAGGCAGTTGATCGGCTCGGACACCGCCTCCCCCTTGAGGCCGGCCCGCAGATACGGCAACAGGTCAACGACGAGCGGCTCGCCCCAGCGTGCCGCAAGAGCTGTGATCAGGGCGTCCAGGTAGGCCCGCAGCTCTGCGTCAGCCTCGCGCGCCGCCTCGCCGTCATAGTCATCCCAGAACTCCTGACTGACACGCAGGATGCGCACACGATGCTCAGGGCCACCGCACCCGGTGTCGTCATAGAAGTTCGCCTCCGGGAAAGGCTGTGCGAGCAGCTCGTCGATCAAGGAAAGGTACTCCTCAAGGGCCGCACTCGAAAGAGATCCGGGCTCAGCGGTCGTCATGAGCGCAGGCTATGCGACTGCGCCGACAAGCAACCCCTGGCCTTACGCACCAAACCTTGATCGCCCGGACAGCAGCTCCTAGTAGGACTCCGTTAGGTCTTCCGGTCGGGCCTGTTCGGGAGCATGTTGGGTTGGGTGGATGCACATGAAGTGAACCGTGTGCGGGCGAAGTTGGCGCTGTTCGTGGCGGATGTGTTCGCCTCGGTGCCGCGGAAGGACCAGCGGGCCAAGGGCGACTGCTACTTGCGCGGACTGATGCTGGACGGTCGGCGCAAGTCCATCCAGGCCATGGCCTCGCGATTACCGGACGGCAACGAGCAGAACCTGCAGCAGTTCGTGAACCAGTCCACGTGGGATCCGGTGCCGGTGCAGCGCAGGATCTGCGAACGGATGCTGCCGCTGATCGGTCCGGCGGCGTGGGTGATCGACGATGTGTCGGTGCCCAAGGACGGCCGGATGTCGGCCGGGGTGGCTCCGCAGTACTGCGGAGCGTTGGGAAAGAGAGCAAACTGCCAGGTCGCGGTCAGTATTCACGCCGCCACCGACACCGCCTCCTGCCCGCTGCAATGGCGTCTGTTCCTGCCTGAGGAGTGGGTATCGGACACCGTCCGCCGGGACCTCGCGCGGATCCCGGCGGACGTCACGCACCGCGAGAAGTGGCGCCTGGCCCTGGACATGCTCGACACGCTCGCCGGCTGGGGCATGAGGCCGCCGGCTGTGGTGGCTGACGCCGCCTACGGCACCAACGCGCATCTGCGAGCCGCATTGTCCGACCGCCAAGTCGCCTACGTGCTGGCCGTCCGCGGCGATGTGACCGCCCATCCGTTGGACGCGGAGCCTGAGGCCCCAGCCCGCAACGGGCATGTCGGCTGCTGGCCACAGCCCCGCTACCGGCATCCAGCACCGTCCTTGGCGGCCCTTGCCGCCGGCCTTGATCAAGACGCATTCACCCCGCTCACCTGGCGGCACGGCTCGAGAGGGGAGTTACGTTCCCGCTTCGCCGCCGTGCGTGTCCGTCCCGCCGGCAAGGCCGTCGAGCGCCCGATCAAAGCTGCGGCCTCGGCCGGACAGGGCTGGTGGGACGGGATCCTGCCCGACTGCTGGCTGCTGGTCGAATGGCCCTCCGGCGCCGAGGCGCCGACCGATTACTGGCTGTCCAACCTGCCGGCCGACACTCCGATCGCCGACCTGGTCCGTCTGGCGAAGGTCCGCTGGCGCATCGAGCACGACTACCGCGAACTCAAGCACGGCCTGGGCCTGGACCACTTCGAAGGGCGTTCCTGGCCGGGCTGGCACCACCACGTCACCCTCGTGACCGCCGCCCACGCCTTCCTCACCGAACAGCGCCTGGCCCCAAAAGTGCCCGGGCCGGTCTCACCCTCTACCAAGTCCTCGAGACCCTCCAGGACGTCTTGAGGTGCTGGACCGGCATCTGCACCACCTGCCACCAAACCCTGCCCACCAGGACCTACACAACGCCAAGATCGAGAAAGACCTAACGGAGTCCTACTAGGGCCCTTCTGATGGATCTCCGTGGGAGAAGGAGCGGCGTTCGGTGCGTGCTCTCGGCGCTCCGGGTGGAAGCCCTCGTAGCTCCGCTACGAGGGCTTTTGTCCGGTGCGGCGAGAGTGCGTGCCGGGCGTCGCGACGCCACGGAGATCCATCAGAAGGGCCCTAGCTGGGGCGGCCTGCCGGTGCGCGGCGAGGGCGCGACGGTAGCCCCCGCACGCCGGTCTACCTGGTCCTCACCGCCCATAGGCGCGGCCGGGGACTCCGGGGCGACGGCAGCCGAATCAGGGGCGGGCATGGCGCCCGGCGACAGGATTCGCAGGCGCGACCGTACGGCCCGCCGCGGCGTTGGCAGCCGCGATGATCCGGAGCTGCTCCACCTGATGCGTGACTGCGCCCGCCGGGGCATGCGCGCCCCGGTCCTCGCTGTCGGGGACGGTGCCTTGGGCTTCTGGAAGGCGCTGGCCGAGGTGTTCCCCGACACCGCGAGCAAAGGTGCTGGGATCACAAAACGGCCAATGTCCTCGACTCCATGTCCGCACAGCCGGGCGCGAAGAAGGCCATCCAGGGCATCTACAACGCCGAGGACCGCGACCACGCCGAGGCGGCGATCAAGACGTTCGCCAAGCTCTACGGCGCGAAGTTCCCCAAGGCCGTCAAGAAGATCACCGACGATCAGGACCAGCTGCTGGCGTTCTATGACTTTCCGGCCGAACACTGGATCCACCTGCGGACCACGAACCCCATCGAGTCGACCTTCTCCACCGTCCGGCTGCGGACCAAGGTCACCCGCGGCGCCGGCTCCCGCACCGCCGCCCTCGCCATGGTCTTCAAGCTCGTCGAGTCCGCCCAACAGGGGTGGCGGGCGGTAAACGCACCCCATCTCGTCGCCCTCGTCCGCGCCGGAGCCCGCTTCGAACGCGGAGTCCTGGTGGAACGCGAGCAGTGCACCGCAGCCTGATTGTCTGGCGCACATGTGCAAGAACGAGGCCGACCGGCCCGCCACTGTGTCTCTCGTAACACCCACTCGCCGCGTCCAGGCCCTCAACATCGGGCAGGAACCTGATCACCAGAGGAGAAGAGCGAATGAGGAGCCAGGGGAGCAGCACCCCCACCCCGGACATCGACCTGGGGACGATCGCGCACGAATACCGGCTCTTCGCCGAGCGCCAGGCGAAGGGCCACTCGCCCGTCTACGAGGCGTTGAGCGTTGCGGTTGCCGGCGACGAGAGGCTCCTCGCGCTGCTCCACACACTTCCGCCCGTCAAGCGCCAGCCCAACCTGCTGCTCGCTGCCGCACGCCGCCTCGGCGTACCCCTCGACTCGACCAGCGAGTTTTTGACATGGGTGGTGACCCACTGGGACGAGTTGAGCTCCCTCATGCTCGTCCGACTGACGCAAACGAACGAAAGCGCCCGGTGCGCCACCTTGCTGCCGGTTCTGGCCACACTGCCGCAGCCGCTGGCGCTGATAGAGGTCGGAGCCTCGGCCGGGCTCTGTCTTTACCCGGACCGGTACCGCTACATCTATGACCAGAGTCAGCCATTCGGCCCTGCGGACAGCCCGGTCATCTTTCCTTGCCGTACCACCGGACCGGTTCCGATCCCGCGTCAGCTGCCCGACGTCGTCTGGCGGACTGGGGTCGACCTCAACCCACTCGACCCCTCCGATCCCGAAGACACCAGCTGGCTGGAGAGCCTGGTCTGGCCGGATCAGACCGAGCGCCTGCAACGGCTGCGCGGTGCCCTCAATGTGGCACGGGCCGAGCCCGCGCACATAGTCCGCGGCGACCTGAACGAGGCAGTGAGCAGACTGGTGGCTCAGGCTCCCACGGGGGCTACGCCCGTGGTCTTCCACAGCGCGGTCCTGGCCTACCTCTCCCCCGACGCACGCGCCCAGTTCGCGCGGACGATGCGGAATCTCCCATGCCGCTGGATCTCGAACGAGTCCCCGAGCGTCTTTCCCGCGCTGCTCGATCTCCTGCCTGAACCGGCCCCGACCGACCGCGCCACTTTCGTGATGGCCCTCGACGAGCGTCCGATCGCATTCACAGGACCCCACGGCGAGCGTCTCCACTGGCTCAGCGATGCCGGCCTGCCTGTTTCCGGCGAATGAGGTGTCCTCACCAATAGAGCGCGACCGAGCCAACTGGTCAGATACCCCAAGGCCCGTGAGCCATGCTCAGGACTTGTGGATCGACCTCGGGTGGGGTGCCTCGTGTGATGCAGAGGGCGTACCTTCCCGAGTGATCGACTCGAGGTCATCGAGCAGGCCCGCGTTACAGCGCGGGTCGGGAAGGCACGCCCGTGCTGAGCGTAGTTACTGACTTCAGCTCGTTGGGGTGAATCTTTGCGAAGCCCCTGAGTGGGTGTGGGTGGGCGGCTGTATCCGTGTGGTGTGAGATATGCGGATGGGGGCGGGCTGACCCCTGCGGGACGTCGGCGCCGGGAGTCGGTTCGGATGCAGGCGGCCGAGTTGTACGAGCAGGAGATCAAGCCGTCGGAGGTCGCACGGCGGCTTCGGGTGAGTGTGAAGTCGGCTTACCACTGGCACCAGTTGTGGCGGGACGGCGGTCGTAAGGCTCTGGCTTCCCGCGGCCCGAGCGGATCACGTTGCCGGCTGTCCCCGCGCTGTCTGGAGAAACTGGCCGCGTACCTCGATGAGGGCCCGGCCGCCCACGGCTGGGTGGAGGACCAGGTGTGGACTGCCGCCCGGGTGGCCACGCTGATCGGCAGGAAGTTTCACGTCTCCTACAGCGTCTCCGGCGCCACGAGGCTGATGCACCGGCTCGGCTTCAGCCCGCAGGTCCCCGCACGCAGAGTCGCCGAGCGCGACGAGCAGGCTGTGACCGCCTGGAAGGAGGCGACCTGGGCGGAGGTAAAAGGGCCCGGGCGGCCTGCGGGGGCTACATCTGCTTCGAGGACGAAGCAGGGTTCACCCGGAAGCCGCCACGGGGACGAACCTGGGGCCGGCGAGGGCGCACCCCGGTCGTGACCGTCAGCGGACGACGCTCGGGGCGTCTGTCGGTGGCCGGGCTGATCGCGATACGGCCGGGCTCGCGCACCCGGCTGTGCCACCGGCTGCGCACCCACCGAGCGGGCGGCAGCGCACGCCGCAGCATGGGCGAGCGGGACTTCATCGCACTCATCGACGGTGTCCACCAGCTCGTCAAGGCGCCGATCGTGCTGGTCTGGGACCGGCTCAACACCCACGTCTCCCACGCCATGCGCGAGCTGACCGCCGAGCGGGAGTGGCTGACGGTGTTCCTGCTGCCCGCCTACTCGCCGGACCTGAATCCCGTCGAGTGGGTGTGGGCGCACGTCAAGCGCAGTCTGGCCAACCTCGCCGTGGTCGCGCTCGACCGGCTCGAAGCCCTCGTACGAAACCGGCTCAAACGCCTCCAGTACCGGCCCGACACCCTCGACGGCTTCATAGCCGGCACCGGCCTGACCCTCAACGAACCCACGTCACCTTGACGAGCCGAAGTCAGTAACGAGGACGGCACCACCAAGACCGGTTCCCTGATCGACGGCATCGCCCGCGAGGGCGCGAGGCGGATGCTCGCCACGGCCCTGGAGGCCGAGGTCAGCCAGTACATAGCCGAGTTGGCAGGCGAGCGCGACGAGGCCGGCCGCCGTCTGGTCGTCCGCAACGGACACCCCTGAGAGTGGACCGTGACCACAGCCGCCGGGCCGGTCATGGTGAAGGCGCCGCGCGTAAACGACAAGCGCGTGGACGAGGCGACAGGAGAGCGCAAGCGGTTCTCGTCGAAAATACTCGCGCCATGGTGCCGGAAATCCCCGAAAGTCGGCGAGGCCCTCCCTCTGCTCTACTTGCACGGACTGTCCTCCGGCGACTTCGTGGCCGCGATGGAACAGCTCCTCGGCTCGGCGGCGGAGCTCTCCCCGGCAACGATCACTCGGCTCACGAAGCAGTGGCAGGACGACCACACCGCCTTCCAGGCCCGCGACCTGTCGGAATCCGACTACGTCTACGTGTGGGCCGACGGCGTCCACCCCAAGGTCCGCCTCGGCCAGGTGCACTCCTGCGCCCTGGTCCTCATGGGCGTGCGCACGGACGGCAGCAAGGAACTCACTCATCGCTCTCGCCGAGGGGCTGCGCGAGTCGATCGAGCCCTGGGCGGATGTGCTGCGTGACTGCCGTCGGCGCGGCATGCGAGATCCCGCACTCGTCGTCGATGACGGCGCGATGGGCCTCTGGCGGGCCCTCGCGGAGGTGTTTCCGCAGGCCAGGCATCAAAGGTGTTGGGTTCACAAAACCCGCAACGTGATCAACGCCCTGCCGAAGTCGGCCCAGCCCGGCGCGAAGAAGGCCCTCCAGGAGATCTACAACGCCGAGGACCGCGACCACGCGGAGAAGGCAGTCCGTGACTTCGAGGGCGTCTACGGCGCGAAGTGGCCGAAGGCGGTGAAGAAGATCATCGGCGAGGTTGACGAACTCCTCGCGTTCTACGACTTCCCCGCTGAGCACTGGGTGCATCTGCGCACGACAAATCCGATCGAGAGCACTTTCAGCACCGTGAAACTCCGGACCAAGGTCACCCGCAGGGCCGGCAGCGCGGTCGCGGCCCTGGCCATGGTGTTCAAGCTGGCCGAGTCCGCCCAGGCTCGCTGGCGCGCGATCACCGCACCCCACCTCGTCGCTCTTGTCCGCAACGGCGCCCGCTTCAAGAACGGTCACCTCGTCGAACGCCCTGAGGCCACCGCAGCCTGATCACCCTTCACGCACGACAAGCACGGGATCATGAGGCAGGCTGCCGGAATGAGATCTCGAACCGGTGGTATGTGGTGGGGAACTGCGATCGAGGCGCCGGACCCCAGCGGCCTGGCGACGTTTTACGCCGAACTCCTCGGTTGGCACATCGGGCACGAGGAGCCGGGCACGGCCATCGTCGCCGCCTCCCCGCAAGGGCCATTCTTCGTGTTCCAGCAGGCGGACGCCTATCGGGCTCCGGTGTGGCCTCCGGTCGAGGGCGAACAGCGCCCGATGATGCACTTCGACTTCCAGGTCGGCGATCTGGATTCGGCGGTCGCCGAGGCAGTGGCCCTGGGCGCCACGCTGGCGGAGTTCCAGCCGCAGGAGAGCGTCCGGGTGCTATTCGACCCGGCCGGACACCCCTTCTGCCTGTGCCTGGACGAGGGATGACCGGCTGGATCGCACGTCACTCGATCCACAACTCTTGACAATGACTCTGCCGCGCCCGTCGGTGATCAGATGGTGTTTGGAGCCGACCCGGCCCCGGTCGACCGGCGACGGGCCTGTGTGGATCCCCCCTTTCAACGCTCGCACGTGGCTGGAGTCGACAACGCAGCGCGACCAGTCGAGCCGCGATGCGGCATTGAGCTCGGCAAGTAGTGCCGCATGCAGTCGTTGCCAGACTCCGGCCTCATTCCAGTCTCGTAGTCGTCTCCTGCAGGTCATGCCCGACCCGAAGCCCATCTCGGTGGGCAGGTACCCACTGAATGCCGGTGTGCAGCACGTACAGGATGCCGCAGAGAACCATCCGATCCGGCACGGGCGGATACCGGAACCGCCGTTGCTTGCACGGCAGCAGCGGTCCGATCTGCTCCCACAGCTCATCCGACACGATCCATGGTGAAGCCCCCATGTGATCAGAATGCTCAGCTGGCCCTGCGGACACCACAACCAGGGCCAAGGCGTCTCACCGCGTCGACCGTTGTTAGCCGGAATACGACATCACCCGTGAAGGGCAAGGGTGCAGTCGCGGATCTGCCAGCCACCTCTCGATGAGACCTGCTGGACTGATCGCGAAACGCGCTGCCTTTCACAGGACGGAACGCCATGCAGGCAACCACTGCCGCTTCAGTCGACGGCAAACTCTTACCCCCTCGGTCCTCGCTGATGGGGTGGCTGGCCGTGGTCTCGGTGATGCTGGGAATCTTCGTCATCGTCACCACCGAGATCCTGCCGATCGGTCTGCTGACCTCGATCGGATCCAGTTTCACCGTCTCGGACGGGATGGCTGGACTGATGATGACCATGCCGGGCTTCCTGGCGGCGATCGCCGCTCCACTGGTCACCGTGGCCACGGCAAGCTTCGACCGCCGGCTGATGTTGTGCGTCTTCATGCTCTTGCTGGCACTGGCGAACTTCCTTGCCGCCGCGGCACCCGACTACTGGCTCGTACTGACCTCCCGGGTCATGGTCGGGATCACGATTGGCGGCTTCTGGTCGATCGGAGCCGGGTTGGCGGAACGACTGGTGCCGCCGGCCTCGGTCGGCAGGGCAACTGCTGTGATCTTCTCTGCCGTCCCGCTGGGATCCGTCCTCGGCGTGCCGACGGGCACCCTCATCGGAGATCTCGCTGGATGGCGAACGGCCTTCACCGTCATGGGAGTTCTGACGGTCGGCGTACTGGTCATGCTGCTCTTGTTGGTGCCGCCGCTGCCTCCGGTCCAGGCCACACGGCTGGGCGTGCTCAACGGCATGCTCCGCAGCGTCAACACTCGCTTCGCACTCCTGCTGACGTTCCTTGTTGTGCTGGCTCACTTCGGCACCTACACCTACGTGACACCATTCTTGGAACAGGTCACCCACGCCAGCGGTGGTCTGATCACTACGTTCTTGCTGCTCTATGGTGCCGCTGGCATCCTCGGCAACTTCCTGGGCGGCGCCTGGGTGGCCCGGTATCCGCGGACCGTCTTCGGGCTCGCGGCCGCCCTGATCGCCGCGGTGACCCTCCTGCTTCCAGCGTTGGGCCGCTGGGAGACCGGCGCAGTGATGCTGCTGATCGTGTGGGGCATCGCGTATGGCGCCGTACCGGTGGCGTCGCAGACCTGGTTCTCCAAGGCGGCACCGCACGCCCCGGAAGCGGCATCGGTCCTGTTCACCGCCTCTTTTCAGGCAACGATCTCGATTGGTGCACTCGTAGGGGGAGTCATCCTGGACCGCACATCTCCGTCCGCGGTCATGCTGCTAGGCGGTTGCACCGCAGTGCTCATGGTCCTGGCCGTAGGGGCACGCCTCGTCGGGCCGGATTGCAGCGAGCGGTCCTGAACACACAGAGATTCGCCCACGGATGCTTCTGTCCAACGTTTAGCGCATGGCCCTCGACCTGGCTTCCGCTCGGTCAGCCACTGACCACTCGGCTCATTGTGTTACTGACCTTTCCGTACGTTCCTCGGCATCGGTCGCGTGGCAGCGTCAGTTGCGGATCCTGTTTATCCACGGTCAGCGTCACCCGCCCGCCGTCGGCCGGGACGGTACCGGTGGCGACCTGTTTCGACGAGGAGTCGGGCAGGCCGAGGCCCATCATCGGCTCGATACGGTTGTGCCCCGTCCGGTCGCAAGACGGGCGTTCGTCTTCAAGGGCGGAGGATCAGCTTCCCCTTCGTATGACGGCCAAGCAGGTCCTCGTGCGCGTCGCGGGCCCGCGCCAGGTCGTACTCCGCGCCGACCAGGGGCCGCAGGCGACGCCGTGCCGTGAGGTCGAGCAGCTCCGTCAGCTCCGCACCGCCGGCGCCGTTCCTGGCGATGAGCGGGATGACCCAGAAGCCGGCGACGGTGATGCTGTCCGCCGCCAGTCGGTTCGGCGCAATCGCGGAGGCTGTCTGCCGGGACGAGGCGCCGTAGGTCACCAGTCGGCCGAGGTGTCCGAGTGTGTCCAGAGCGGCGTCGAGGACGGGGCCGCCGATGGCGTCCAGGACGATGTCGACCGGGTGTCCCCGATTGGCGTCAAGGACCCGCTCTCGATAGCCTCCCGCGTCGCCGTCGATCGCCGCGTCCGCACCGAGTTCGAGAGCCAAGGCGCGCTTCTCGTCGGACGACGCCGTGGCGATGATCCGTCCTGCCCCGAACTCCCGGGCCAGTTGGACGACGAGACTGCCCGTCCCGCCCGCGGCGGCATGGACCACCACGCTCTCACCGGGCCTGATACGCGCGATCGACCGCAGCAGATGCCACGCCGTCAACCCCTGTACGAGAACTGCCAGCGCTTCGCCCGCACCCACCCCCTGCGGTAACGCGACCAGGTGGCGGTCGGCGACGACCGTCTTGGCAGCGTAACCGCCCTGCGGAACATAGCCGAGGACTCGTCTGCCGGCTGCGGTCCGGCCGACGATCTCCATGCCAGGAATACGGGGCAGCGGGCCCTGGGGGGCGTACGGACCGTCGGTGTGCTCGCCCGCCATCTGCTTGATGTCGCCGAAATTGACACCCGCGGCCTCCACCTGGACCAGAGTCTCGCCCGGCCCCGCCAACGGATCCGGCACATCGGCCTCCTCCAGGACCTCCGGGCCACCGAACCTCCCGAACCGCATGGCACGCATGAATGCCCTCCCGCGAGATCACTGTTTCCAGCCCGTCTGAAGAGCTGTCCCGCAATGCTGGTCAACGGCCAAGCATGTGCGGAGTGCGGTCACCGGGCCGGGAAGCGGGCGCCCCAGGGTTCCTCTTCCAGGAGGAGCCCATTGGCCAGATAGCTGATGGTGCGGTACCAGCCGGCCAGAACGAGAAGTTCGAGCAGCTGGCCATCCTCGTAGTGCACGCGCAGGGCATCCCAGGCAGCCTGCGAGAGCTGCGCCGTGTCGTGCAGTTCGTCGACCGCGCCGAGCAGTGCCGCATGGTGTGGCGGCCATGAGACGTTCGCCGCGGGATCGATGTCGGTCGTTGCCTGAAGCTGTTCGGGGCCGAGCCCGGCCTCCCGAGCGAGGCTTGCGGCGTGCACGCCCCACTCGTAGGAACAGCCGGTGCGCGCGGTGACGCGGGCGATGACGAGCTCTCGGTCTATGGCGGGGAGACTGCCGTGTCCCAGGAGCCCGGCGCCCAGGGCGAACATGCGTGAGGCCAGTTCCGGGTTGCGGTTCAGGACGCGGAACAGCGTGAGCGGCTCGTGCGGCACGTCGGGGGGCATCCACCGGCGGAGTGCCTGGTCGACAGGGGCCGTGTACGGCGGGGTGAGCGGTTCGATGCGCGGCATGCGATACCCCTTGCTTCGGTTTTCGAATCAGTATCATGCTTCGAGAAACGAAGCGCAAGGAGTGGGTAATGGGAGCCAGAGCGCCACGGCCGGGTGTGCCGGCGCGGGGGTCCGAGTCGGGCCGTCCGGTCATGGCCGCACTCGATCTGCTCGGGCGGCGTTGGACGATGCGCATCCTGTGGGAACTGAGTCAGGCACCGGCAGGCTTCCGCGAACTGCAGCGCCGATGCGAGCGCATGTCCTCCAGCGTGCTCAGCACCCGCCTCGACGAGCTGACCGGCGCCCGCCTGCTCACCCTGCACAGCGACGGCTACCACCTCACGCCACTCGGTCAGGACCTTGTCGAAGCGCTGAGTCCGTTGGACGCCTGGAGCCGACGATGGGCAAGGGAAACGGACACCGCCACGGCCGAGGATTGAAATGGTCACAGCGCGGCTGGTGCGACCGCGGCGTCGAAGCCGTGAGGGGTGCTTTCCCAGGAGGGGCGGCTTGATGACCGCGCCGAGGACGCAGAGGATGACGGTCACCAGAACTGGGGTGTCGCGCCGGCGGTTGGGGGCTGCGGCCTCGCGACCCGAGCGTCGGCTGCCGCGACTGCCTGCGCATCCGGAAAGGAGCCGCAGACGGCACCCGGCCATCACGGTGGTCCGGCCGCGCTGACCTCCGGCAGGACGGCAGACGGCGCCGTGGCCAGGCCGACCGGCTGTCCCAGGTCCAGGTAGCAGCGCAACCGTATGCCAGGCTGACCGGCGTCCCGGGTCGTCTGCTCCGCTGTCGCCGTCGCCCACCGGTCGGCGAGCAGCTACTGGAAGGCGAGCGCGGTGGCATCGCCGGCGGCCGCGACGTCGACGATGACCAGGCCCGGCCGACTGACGTGCACCTCGTTGATCGGTTCCATGAACTGCATTACGCCGCAGCGGCCAGGGAGGGTTGCGCCAGTGCCGGGGCATCACCCGACCAGGCAGGAGAGCCGCAGCCGCGCGGACCGTGCCAGTGAGAGAGCCGTGGACCGTCACATCGGGGCGGGCCACCCGCAGTTGCTCCACGACGTCCAGGCGTCGCGGATAGTCGGATGTGCTCCCACAGCCGGACGAGTACCGCGGGCTGCGTGCGCGCCAAGCTCACACAGGGCAATGGGCTGGATCTCTTGCTCGCAGAACCACATCAGGATCACGTCGGCCCTGCGCAAGGGCTCGTACTCCCAGGTGATCTGTTCACGCAGCGCCCCCGGCTGCCCGGTCGGGAAGAAGCGGCGCCGGGGGTTGAGGACCACGGCGGGAGAGCCAATCGCGTCCAGCTTCAGCACCGTCTGCAGCTGCCAGTTGGGGCAGCCGGTGATGCCGCCGCTCAGGAAGACGGACGGGCTCGTGCCGTCATAAGGGGCCGGGGCCTCGATGTACCGCAAGGAGCGGGGCGGCAGCAGGGGGAAGGCGCTACCGGCGATCGCGTCCAGCAGGTCGTGGACGAGTGCCTGCCCCTCCGGGCTTCCGGCGGCGTAGGCGTCCAGCATCGGGGCCAGCCACCAGGACTTCCGGTCGGGGTGCCCGCTCAGCATTCGCTCGATGGCCTGCGCGGGCAGTCCGCCCATGGGGAGCCCGTCCAGGCCGCCGGCGCCGACTTCTGCAGCGAGTAGCGGGCATGGTGTTCCTCGAGGGCCTGCGGCCTCCACCGGCCGTACACGTAGTCCTGCGCCAGTTCCCCGGCCAGGCGCTGCAGTCCGTCCGTCACGTCCGTCAGCGTACGGAGCTGTCTTCTCAGGGACTGTCGCCGGACCAGTCGAAGCGGGCCGGGGTCGCCGGGGCGCGGGCCGTACAGTGCCCGCCCGCCGGGGCCGAACTGCCCGAGCTCAGTCTGGAGGGAGACGCCGGTGCCGATCTCGTCCTGCGTCCAGCCGGTGATGTCGAGCAACAACCCGTCAAGCGCCCCGCCGGCCAGTTCGGCGTAGGCGCGGCCGGGCCGTGGGCCGGGGTGGGGGTCGTCTGCGTCGTGGCCGTAGTCCGGGCCGCGTAGCAGCTGCTCATCGTCGCTGTCCATGACGTCCAGCCTTGCAGCCGCCACCGACAACGAGGACTTCCGTGGACCGGGGAACAGAACGGCTGAGGCTGCTCCCCGTGAGACTGCCCAAGGGCCGATGGATCAAGGAGTCGCGGCCTTTCTCGCCGACATGGCAACCGCTCGCCTGCCTACTTGATCAGGGCATTCGCGACAATGATCAACAGGCCGATCACCATGTCCAGGCCCCCTGCCCGGCACGAGGACGGCCATCCGTGCCCGGCGGTGCGGGCGGCCCAGGCGCCCCAGCCGAACAAGGACACGGTGTTGAACAGCAAGGCCGCGTCCACAGCCGTGGCCTCTGCCCACCACCCGGCTACCGCGGCAAGCAGTATCCCCACGGTGGGCAGCACGGCGGCGACCAGTGGCCACTCGGCGAGCACCAACCGCCGTCTGCTCGTGGTGGCTACCCCGTCAACGGACGCACGCTGGGCGATGACGTGTGCGTACCCATGGGCGGCGCCCGACGCCAGCGCGGTGAGCAGGACCCACAGCGCGTCGGGACCGGGATCGGCCTTCTCGCCCGTCGCGTCCAGCGCGGCCACCAGGGCGCTGGCCAGCACCAGTCCGTAGATGCCGCTGAACAGCAACTGCTCCGGCGGCCGGTGCCGCGAGATCCACCTTGGTGCGACGCTCTCGGGGCGGACATGGTCGGCGCGGTCGGGCATCGCATCGCCTCGGTGCGGGAAGAGGGCTGGGTCCGCACATGCTCACCCGCGTGGCGTCAGGGAACATGACGACACGCGCTGCTCGCATGATTGTTGTGCCCTAAGAGGGAGTCAGGACGCCGGTGTCGGGTGCCGTGCCGGTGATGGGCGGCACGGCACCCCAGTGGATCAGCAGCGGCTGCTCGGATGGGCTGGCGACCTGGGTGGCGGGGGTGGACCGGCGGTCGAACGCCCTCATACTGTGACGATGCGTACCTCCAGCTCTCGAACGACACCCGAGAACGAGGTTTGCCTGCCTGGAACTCCTTGACGGCTTTCGGCAAGGCAGTCGCCGAGACGCCGTCCGAGGCCGGCCCCGCACCCCAGTGCGTCGGTAGCGGCCTGCTGCTCGGGAGGATGCCTGGCGTCAGGGAAGCAGGACGATCTTGCCACGCGTGTGGCGCTTGCTCAGTTCCTCGTACGCTTCGCGGACCTGCTCGAGTGGGTAGGTGCGCGCGATCGGGAGTTCGATGGAGCCGTCCGCGATGGCCGCTGCGATCTCGGCGAGAGCTCCCCGCGGATCCGCAGGCGAGTCGCTGCCCTTGGTCTTGACGCCCAGTCGTGCGGCGCCGGCGAAGTCAACGATCGTGTTGATCCGGTCGACGTCGACCCCCAGCTCGACTGCCAGGTCGATGTAGCCGCCGCCGAATGTGTCTACGAAGGCGTCGACACCGCCGGGTGCGGCATCGCGAATCCGCTCAAGCTGCCCCTCGCCGTACTGCACCGGAACGATCCCGCGGGAACGCAGCCACTCGTGGTTGTGCTCGCTCGCTAGCCCGATCACCGTCGCGCCCTTGGTGCGCGCGAACTGGGAGGCGAAGCCTCCAGCGCCCCCGGCAGCAGCGGAGACGACGATCGTGTCCCCCGGGGCCGCGGCCACGGCCTGGACGGCGGACCAGGCGGCGGACGGCGCGCCGTACAGCGTGCCGGCGACCTTCCAGGACAGGTCGGCCGGCTTGGCCACCAGGTGCTCGGCGGGCACGGACACGAGCTCGGCCAGGGCCTCCTTCCGGGCACTCCAGCCGTACACCTCGTCGCCTACCGCCCAGTCGGTTACGCCGTCATCCACAGTGTCGACCGTGCCGGCGAAGCTCGCCCCCACCCCGGAAGGGAACGTCAACTCACCCCAATGGCGCGACTTTCCTGTGATGACTTTGATATCGCCCGGGTTGATCGTCGCCGCCTTGACTCGGACCACGACGCCTCCCGGCTCGGCGATGGGGTCATCGACCTTGCGGACCTCCAGGACGTCAAGGTCTCCGTGCCCGTCGAACTTCACGGCTTTCATAGCGCACCTCCGGGTGCTGATCGTTGTCTGAACTGGCCGGAGCGACTGCCCGGGCTCCCTAGACGAAGGTCACCGGGGGCTGTCGGCCCGTCTGAACCAGGATCGGGCGGCTGACCGGGTCAAGGGCCTGTCCTCTCGGGCAGTTCCTCCTAGCCGGCGGGACAGGGACGGCGACGGCAGCCGGTGCTCACTCGTCCGGCCTCCGGAAGTGAGCTTTTGCACAGGCGGATTGCCCGGGAGTGGCTTCGCTGGCGACAGGTCCTGAGCTTCGGCTGGGACACAGTCGCGCGGCGCTCCCCGAATCACAGCCGGCCTTTCGGCTGGTTCCGCCTGTCCGAACGGACGGAGAGGTGGATCCGGGCAGCCGCTTACGCTGAAGCTATGAACCTCACGGCAGCGGCCGACATCATTAGGGCCCCTCTGGGCGAGATCCTGCCGCGCTTGTCCGCAGCCCTCGCCGATGCCGTCCCGCACCGGGCGCTCGCGGAGCTGTCCGGCAGTTGTGCGCGCTCCCCCGTCAAGATTCACACCGTCGGAGCAGACGGCACATGGGCGGTAACCGCCGCTGAACTGGCCGCCCTCACCAAGCAGGCGCGGCCGGGTCGTCCGTGGCAAGGACAAGCCCTGGTCGCCGGAACCGAGAATCCGGTGCTCGCCGTTGCCAGCGACGAGGCCGAACGCGACGCCCTCCTCGTCCTCCTACGTTCCGACGAGGCAGCAATTGCGGACCCCGACCTCACCGCCGTCCAGACCCTGTGGGATCTGCTGACCGCATACAGCGCACGCATCGTCTCCGAAGCAGTACCCGGGCCGCTGGCGCTCTCGCGGGTGGCAGCCGGTGCCCGGGCCGCAGCAATCGCTGAACTGGTGGACACCCACGGTGGCGTACTGTCCGGGCTTCTCGGCGCATTGCGACGCCGCGACCTGGACAATCACAGTGCCAGGGAGCGGGCTATCGATCTGGCCCTCTCCGCGCTGGCGGAGTTGCGAGCCGGCGCCGACCAGGACAGAGCGCTCGCCGAGGAAGCCGCCGGCGACGGCTTCGCCCGGCTCGCCGACTCGCTACAGCCGATGTTTCTCGGGCGGGGCGTGCGGCTGGATCTGGGCCCGCCCGGCACGGAGGAAGGCGCCGACCGGCACCTGCCCGCCGACGTCGCCCATGTCGCGCGGGCGGCCCTGCGATCCGTGGTGTCCGCCCTGCTGGACGGACAGGGCCCGGGATCGGATTCGATCAGCCGAGTACACATCGGCTGGAAAGTTGCAGAGAACGAGCTGCGGGCGACCGTACGGGACGACGGTCCCGGTGTCCTGTCACGCGCCGCATTGGAGAACCACTGGGTCGTCGAACGACTGGCAGTCCTGGACGGGCGGCTGGAAGTGGACGCCGTCCCCGGCTGGGGGACGACGGTCACGGCCACGCTCCCACTGGAGCCGCCGCAGGGGCCGCGCAACGATCCGCTCACCGTTCTGGGTGCCCGAGAAGTGGAAGTCCTCGGACACCTCGCGCGCGGCAGACGCAACCGGCACATCGCCGAAGAGCTGCACATCAGTGAGTCCACCGTGAAGTTCCACGTGGCGAACATCCTCGACAAGCTGGGAGTCGACACGCGAGGGGAGGCCGCCGCACTCGCCCACACCTGGGGTGTCGACACCGCCTGACCCAGTCAGTGCCGGACGTCACCTGACTAGTGCCGCGGCAGGCAACGTTTGCTCTGTTGTGATGTGACGCGCCGTCCCGGTGCTGTGCCGGGGGGCGCGTGGCCGTCACCCTGTCCCGGTGGCAGAACGAGTACGTGTACGCGAGATCGACGATGACGAAGGCAGACGGCTGCTTCGGATCATCCGCCGGGGCACCGGGGCGGTAGTGACCTGGCGGCGTGCCCAGATGGTCCTGCTGTCCGCCCAGGGCATGCCGGTGGCGAAGATCGCCGAGGTCACGTTCACCAGCGCGGACCGGGTCCGGGCCACAACTTCAACGCCGACGGCTTCGACTCCCTGTATCCGAAGTACAAGGGCGGCCGACCCAAGACCTTCCCCCCTGCCCGAGCGGCGCGAGATCAAGAAGATCGCGAAATCCAAGCCGACCGAACACGACCTGCCGTTTTCGACTTGGAACCTGACCAAGCTGGCGGACTTCCTGGTCGCCGAGGGCGTGGTCGACGACATCAGCCACGAGTGCCTGCGCATCCTGCTCCACGAGGAAGGCGCCCCTTTCAACGCCTGAAGACCTGGAAGACCTCCCGCGACCCCGACAACGCGGCCAAGAAGGCCCCGCGTCGAACACCTCTACGCGATCACCGACGGCGAGGTCATACCCGAGGCGGACGAGCCCGAAGTCGTCTTCTGCATGGATGAGTTCGGGCCGCTCAACCTGATGCCCCACCCGGGCCGGCAGTGGGCCGAACGCGCCGGCAAGCACAAGGACCCCGGTCGCGAACCACGCCGCAGGCGGCGGGCGACCTACAACCGCTACGGCGGAGTACGGCACCTGTTCGCCGCCCTGGACCTGGCCAAGGACAAGCTCTATGGCCACATCAAGCCGGTCAAGAAGCGCAATAGGTTCCTGGAGTTCTGCCGCTACCTGCGCACTGAGCCTTTTCCAACCTCAGCTTGAGGTGTTGAGATGCAGGGTGAGGACCGCCTGGACGAGGCTGGTGGCGCGGGTGGTGCTGCACCGCAGTTTGCGCAGTAGCCGCCAGGTCTTGAGGGCGGCCACGGCCCGTTCAACGAGGGCGCGAATCTTTGCATGGGACACGTTGACGGCCTGCTGGCCTGCAGACAGCTTGTTCCAGCGACCGCGGTAGGGCACCCGCACAGTGCCACCGGCACCTTGGTGACCCTTGTCGGCCCAGCAACGGATGCCGACTTCGGCCAGGGCATCGATCATGCCGTGAGTGCGGGCGGCCCGAATGTCGTGCACTGCACCCGGCAGCGCGGGCGAGGCCCAGAGCAACCTGCCGAACGGATCAGTGAGGACCTGGACGTTCATTCCGTGCTTGCGGTGCATCCCGGAGTAATACGGCCGGTCGGCGGCGATGCGGTCGATGGGCAGCAGCGTGCCATCGAGGATGAGATATGCCTTGTGTGCCGCCGCCCGGACCGCCGTGGTGATATCAGGGGCCAGTGCCTTCAGGATCTCGACGGCCTCGGTCACGTATCGATAGGCAGTGGCGATTCCGATGCCGAAACCAGCTGCCAGCTGAGCGTACGTGTGGCCGCACCGCAAGTGGGCCAACACCAGCAGGGCCTGCCGGTCGGCCGGAAGCCGACGCCACCGGGTGCCGCGCTCCAGGCAACGGGTGCGCGGCAGGCTGGACAGGAACTGAAGGGCAAAGCCGGACAGATCGATCCCCGATGGGTAGACAAGCACACGAAGCTCCGGGTGGTCAGGTTGTTCTTGGCCGATCACCTCGTCTACCAGGAGGTCCACCTCTTCCCACACCCAACCCTCCCCCACAACTTCCCGTACACGCAGGAAGGTTGAGAAGGGCACACTGCCTCTCGCCACTGGCATGCCCTGAGGCAACGGCAGCCGAGTGGCTCAGTCGCGATCAGTGCAAGCAGCCAGCACCGCGTCGAGCAGACCTGGGAACCGTGCGTTGAGATCGTCGCGCCGCAGACTGACGAACCGGGTCCGGCCCTCCACCTCGGTCCAGGTCACCCCCGACTCGCGGAGCACCCGGTAGTGGTGGGACATCGTCGTCCTGTGCACGTCGATGCTCTCGCCCACGGCGGAGCAGCTGTCCCTGCCCTTGTCCGCCAGCTGCGCGATGATCTGCAGACGCACCGGGTCTGCGAGGGCGTGGAAGATCTCGGCGAGCTTGATCTCTTCGGCCGCCGGTTGTGTCAGTTCGCGCATCGTCGGCCTGTCTGCGAAGTCATGGACCGATAATAGCCCGCGAGTTGATACGTGGACAACCATCCACCTATTTGCTACGTTGCCGCTCTCGAAGCGATCCCACCCCCTCAGCAGCGGAAACGGTGCATCGTGTACAAGCGGTTGTCCCCTCTAGCGCTTGCGACCTTCGCCGTCGGCACAGACGGGTTCATCATCGCTGGCCTTCTTCCCTCCATTGCCGAAGATCTCGACGTCAGCGTCCCCACAGCGGGCCAGCTGGTCACCGCCTTCGCTCTGACTCTCGCCATCGCCGCCCCCGTCTTCGGCTGGGCCACCAGCTCCATGGACCGCCGCAAGGCGCTGATGATTGCTCTGGCGGTCTTCGCGATCGGTAACGTCGCTACGGCGCTGGGCACCTCCTACGCCGCCGTCATGACCGCCCGCGTCATCACCGCGGCCGGCGCCGGCATCATCATCTCCACCGCCTCCAGCGCGGCTGCCGTGGTCAGCCCGCCCGAACGCCGCGGTAGCGCCCTGGCCTTCGTCCTGGGCGGCCTGACACTCTCCAGCGCGATCGGCCTTCCCCTCGGCACCCTCATCGGCCGCAGTGACTGGCACGTGACCCTGTGGGCGGTCGCCGGGCTGGGCCTGGTGGCGGCTCTGGGCGTCGCCTTCGCCCTGCCCAAGATCATGCTTCCGCCCACGACATTCCGGGCCCGGCTCCAGCCGCTCAAGGAACGCTGGGTGCTCGGCACCCTGACCGTCACGACGCTGGCCCTGACCGGCGCGTATCTCCTGTATACGTACATCGGAGCAGCCCTGGAGGACACGACCGACGGCAGTGAGACGACGCTCACCTGGGTGCTGTTCGTGTACGGGCTCGGCGTGCTGGGCGGCAATCTCCTGGCCGGGCGCCTGTCCGATCACTACCCGGCGGAACGGCTCCTGCTCGGCGCCCTTGTCGTCTTCATCATCGTCCTGCTGGTCAGCCGGCCGGCCATCGAGACCCTCGGAACCACCTTCGCCTGGGCCGCGGTATGGGGTGTCTTGGTGGGCGCCCCGTCCGTCCTCCAACAGCATCGCCTCGTCACCCACGCGCCAGCCGCGACGCCCGTGCTTCTCGGGCTGAACTCCTCGGCGATCTACCTCGGCGTCGCCCTGGGCGGAGCCCTCGGTGGACTCTTCCAGAACTGGATCTCCCCGGTGTGGCTGGGGATCCCGGCAGCCGGTGCCACCCTGCTGGCTCTCCTCCTGACGCTCGCGACCGCGCAGAGCCGCAAGCGCGTCGCCGTGGAGGAACCGAGCCTCGCCACCAACTGAGCGCTCACCAGGCTCTCGTCGCCCTTCACCACAACGTCAGCGTGAGGTTGCAAAAGGCTCAGGGCCTCGTGTGTCCAACATCAGGGGTCAAGGCCTTCCATCGCATGGCCGCACTACACCGTCCTGCCGGCTGACCGGCAAACCCTGACGGCCTACGACCGGAAAGACCCTGGAGAACCAGACCACCGCGCTGGTCTCCGCCCTGCCCGAACACCGAAAATCGCGTCGGCCGCCCGACAGCAGTTCCCCCCTCAACGACTCCTCATCGCCCCAACCAAGACAGCGAGGTCAGATCGCTGATGAAACGTCTGGCCGACCTGCCTACGGGTGCGTGTCCGTGATCGCGATGACCTCGTCGAGGCGGTCCAGGGCGGCCTGCAGGTCGTCGATCTTGGCCTGGATGCGCTCGCGCTCGGCTCGCAGCATGGCTCGTTGCTCGGCGTCGGTGTGCCCGGCGTCCCGGCACGGAAGGAGTTCGATGATCCGTCGGCTGGTGAGGCCGGCGGCGAACATCTGCTGGAAGAAGCGGACCAGGGGGATGGCGTCCTGCCGGTACAGGCGCTGGCCGGACGGGCTGCGCTCCGCGATGAGCAGCCCTTGCTGCTCGTAGTAACGCACGGCGCGCACCGAGACGCCGGCACCTCGTGCCACCTCGCCGATGCGGATCAACCGCTCGGCTGCGGCCACTGTGACAGTCATGGTGATTCCTCTCACCCCTGGCCCTGACGACCAGCGCTTGCCTCTGACGCTAGCGTCAGGTTTTAGCGTACCGGCCATGGATATCAACAGCTCCGTCGCCCTTGTCACCGGAGCCAACCGCGGCCTGGGCCGCGCCTTCGCCCAGCGCCTGCTCGAACGGGGCGCCGGCAAGGTCTACGCGACGGCCCGCCGACCGGAGACCGTGGACCTGCCCGGGGTCGAGGTACTGCCCCTCGACATCGCCGATCCCGCATCCGTGAGGGCCGCCGCCGAGGCCGCAACGGACGTCTCACTACTCATCAACAACGCGGGAATCAGTACGGGGACCGACCTGGTGACCGGTTCGCTGGACGCGGTGCGGCACGAGCTGGAGACCAACATGTTCGGCCACCTGGGAATGATCCGGGAGTTCGCGCCGGCGCTCGCCAGGAACGGCGAGGGCGCGATCGTCAACGTCCTCTCCGCCATGTCGTGGTTCGGGGGCAAGGGCGCCAATGCCTACCACCTGACCAAGGCCGCCGCCTGGGCCATGACCAACGGTGTCCGCCTGGAGCTCGCCGAGCAGGGCACGCTCGTCACAGCGGTACACCTCGGTCTGGCCGACACCGACATGGCGGCGGGCTGGCCCGTGGACAAGATCGCTCCGTCGGACCTGGCCGACGCGGCGCTCGACGGTGTTGAGGCGGGCTCCGCCGAGGTCCTCGCCGACCAGTGGAGTCGAGACGTCAAGTCCCGTCTGCCGCTGACGCCGGAGGAGTTCAACGCCGCAATGGACCGCGCCCTGGCGGCCCTGATGGCGGCCTGAGGGGCCCCCTCGGGCCGCACGGACTTCGGTCGGCTGCTTCTCCATCGGCCTCTCGAACTCCTCCACTTGAGGTTGAACTCGTGGTGTCGTGTCGCTGAACAGGCGGGTCCGATGGTCGGGCCGGTCTCGGCGAGGCAGCCGTCTATGAGGTGACTGCGGTACTGGATGAGGCGTAAACCGCGTCGGATGCGCTGGTCGAGGTGTTCGGGGGTACTGAAGGCGACGTTGGAGAGCCATCCGCGTCGCAGGAGAGACCAGATGCCTTCGACGGGGTTGAGGTCGGGTGCGTAGGGCGGCAGGTAGTAGATGGTCAGCCACTCCCGGGCTGCCGCCCACTGCCGCAGGTCGGCGGCTTTGTGGACGGTGAAGTCGATCCGGGGCGCGGTTCCGGTCTCGTCGACCGGCCCGTTTCCCCGGACCGCTTCCCGCACCCGGCGTGCCCGTTTCCGAGCAACCGGGCGCTCCACAAGCCCTGTTCAGGGTCTGTGTGTTGTCCTCATTCCAGGCTGGGCCACGGGTTCGGGATGACTGCTCCCCGGTAGCGGTAACGCGTGGTGGTTTACCTTTGCCGGGTTGAACAGTGGTCTTTCCTCCGAGGCCGACCACCATCCGACGTCGCAGTAGCGGCGGCGGAGCCGCCTTCCAGGTGGACCGGCGGTGTTTGCGGCGCAACCAGCTCCCGACCTGGCGCCACGTGTAGTAGCTCAGGTAGGCGAAGGTTGCGCACTGGACACGCCGGGCCGGAAGTAGACGCACCAGCCCTTGAGCGCCGGGTTGAGCTGACGCAGCAGGGCGTCGAGCGGCTGGCTTGTGTCCATCGTCCGGCACAGAGTCCTGACCTTGCCGGTCATGGCCTTGAGGGCCTTGCCGGACGGATAGGTGTAGACGAAGTGCCGGTTGCTGCCCTGCTTTCGGTGACGCTGGATGCGCCAGCCGAGAAAATCGAGGCCCTCATAAATGTGGGTGATCAGGGTCTTCTCCGGCGACAGGCGTAAACCCATCGTGGACAGGACCCCTGCGATCTCCTCTCGTAGGGCTTACGGCGTCGTCCTTCGTGCCCGCAACCATCAGGCACCAGTCGTCCGCGTAGCGCACGAGTCGGTAGTTGGGCAGGTGGTGACGGCGGCGCTTGGCCCGTTCCGTCTGGCTGGCCGCCGGCCCACCGGGTCCTTGGGCGATGTGCTCGTCCAAGGACCGTCAGGGCCACGTTGCTCAGCAACGGCGAAAGGATCGAACCCTGCGGGGTTCCGGCGCGGTTCTCTCGCAGCATGCGGTCCTCGCCGAGGATGCCCGCCTTGAGGAACGCCTTCACCAGTGCCAGGACGCGTCTGTCCCCGACTCGTTTGCGCACCTGGTCCATCAGGGCCGGATGCGAGATCTCGTCGAAGCAGCCGTGATGTCGCCCTCGACGACCCACGCATAGGAGCGGGATGCGAAGTAGCGCAGCTCGGCCACAGCGTCATGAGCGCGACGGTTCGGGCGGAACCCGTAGGAGCACGGGTAGAAGTCCGCTTCGAAAATCGGCTCGAGCACCAGCTTCAAGGAAGCCTGGACCACCCGGTCGGCGATGGTGGCGATCCCCAGGCGGCGCAACTTGCCACCCGCCTTCGGGATCATCCGTTCCCGCACCGGCAGCGGGCGGAAACTTCGGTCCTTGATCTGTGACCGCAGCCCGTCGAGAAACTCCCCGACACCCTGCCCGGCCTCGATGGACCAGGCCGTGCGCCCGTCCACTCCAGCCGTGCGGGCCCTCTTGTTGCCCCGCACCCGGTCCCACGCGACCAGAAGGAACGCGGGATCGGCGACGAGGTTGAGCAGATCATCGAACCTGCGATGAGCATCATCACGGGCCCAACAGTGCAGCTTGGTCTGGATCTTCAGTACCCTGCGCTCTGCCCCGAACAGGACCGAGTCAAGCTCGTCGGTATTCACCGGCGACAGCCTCCTGACCTTCCGGAACGTCCACTACTGACTTGCTGGTCTCCTTCGCCATGTACGCGCCTCTCTCGCGCTCGGACTACTACGAGACCTCCGCCCCGCCCGACGGCCTTCAGTCGGTAACGGACCTGCCCGCCGCCGGGTCGGCATGCCCGTTCGCACCACGGCCGGCAGATCAACTCTCTGGACAGCAAGGTCAGTCCCAGACCGAGCCAGACCGTGGTTCGAACGAGGCACCGTCATTCTCACGGTCCCAGACCAGGACGAGGGGGCCGCCAAGCTGCTGGTGCGCGGCGCCGTCCTGGACGACGTGGACGCGGCCCGGTGCGCGCTGGGCTTCGGGGCGGGGCCGGCCATCGGGGCGAGCCTGCGCCAGGTGCTGGTGGGGACCCCCAGGATGAACTGGCGAACTACTCGCGGGCGGAGAGGGAAAGCCGGCATCCACGACGCCCAGGTCGGCATCGCCACCGAGCTCCAGCGCCGCACCGACCTCGACGGCGACCTCGACGATGTGCCGCGCCTGATGGTCGTCTTCGACCAGGCCGACGACACCCGACGGCGAAGCAGAGGTTGTTCAGAGATCAAGTTTGGGCATAGTCCGTTCACCATCGCGGATTTTTTGCGAACACCGCGCCACCTGAGATCCACAGGGAGAATCAGGCATGCCCAAGCTCAGACGCATAGCCGTGGCCACCCTCGCCGCGTCGGCGATCACCATTGCGACGGCCACCTCGGCCCACGCCTACACCATCGACGACCGCGCGAACTCGAGCAACACCTGCGGAACGACGGGCTTCTCCAGCTACGGCGAAGTCTTCCGGATGCTCGACCTCTGTTCGGACGGCAAGGGCGTGCGCCTTCAGGCCACGAACCCGACGACGGGAACCCCGTCCACCAGCGACGCCAAGTGGGCCCACGACTACACCGGCGGATACACCGGATTCGACTTCGACGACGCGCACATCTACAACACGTCGATGAGCGAGGACGCCTGCTTCTACTTCCGCACCGGCCACGTCGACAACGGCGCGTATGTCAGCGGCTCGTACGGCCTCTGGAGCCTGGCCTGCGCGGCAGGCTAGCCGGCAGGTAGGCGCCGACGAGGGACAGCCATCCCGGCAGGTCCGCTTCCGCACGGACGGTCTTGCCGGGTAGCTCGCGGTCCAGCACCCCCGTTATGTTTTCCGCGGTCCTGCAAGAGGGCCGCTGGCCTCCGGGCCCGGCATGACTGGTCCCCCCTGTCGAACAGATGACCTGGGGGATGGTGCCACCGGGCCCGAGAGGCGCCGTTGGAGACGCTGATGAGTGCCTCTGTGTGTCAAGCGGTCGGAGCCAGAGTCGTGTGGCGGTCGCGTTTGAGTGTGCGGTAGACGACGTTCGACAGGCGTCGTTTGAGGGCCCTGCGGGCCTCTGCAGGCGTCTTGCCTTCGGCGATTTTCCGCAGGTAGTAGTCCTGGCCTCGGCCGCCGTCGCGGATCTGGCAGACCGCGATGATGTGCAGCACGGAGTTCAGCGCGCGGTTGCCTCCGGTGTTGAGGCGGTGGCGGGTGTTCTTGCCGCTGGACGCGTCCAGGGGCGCGGTGCCGGTGTAGCTGGCGAAGTGGTGCTCGGTGGGGAAACGTGTGACGTCGCCGACGTGTCCAAGGAGCTTGGCGGCGAGCACGGTGCCCAAGCCGGGCAGAGCGGTCAGCGCGGTGCGGGCGGCGGCCAGAGCGTCACGCATCTGGGCCTCGTTGTCGCGGACCTGGCGGTCGACGCGCCGCAGGTCGACAAGGAGATCCCGGGCGAGGTCGCGGCGGCAGCAGTCGGTGGCGGTGGCTGGACGGATGCCCTTCATCAGGGCGGCAGCCTTCTCCGCGGACAGGCGGGTGGGGGCGCCGCCGGGCAGCAGGTCTCGCAGCACGGCGTGGAGGCGGTTGATGATGCGGGTGCGTTCGTTGACCAGGTCATCGTGCCGCTCGGTCAGCAACCGCAGGATCGTCGACTGGTCTTCGGGCTCGACCTTGCGCAGGTCGTGTCGGAAGAGGGCGACCTGAGCGACGTGCAGGGCGTCGGCCGCATCAGTCTTGCGGTCCCCGCCGGTGGCCAGGAGCCGGGCCCGGGCGGAAAGGGTGGAGGGCACGTCCACCACGTGCTCGCCGGCTGCGGCGAGCTGCTGGGCGAGGCTGCGGCCGAGTCCTTTGGCGCCTTCGACGGCGAAGCGGCGCTCGGGCCACCGCTCGCACCAGCGCGTCAGCTGCCGGACGGTCCCTGCGTTGACGACGAAGCGGCGCTGGGCGAGCTGGTGTCCTGCGGCGTCGACGGCGACGGCGGTGTGGGAGGACTTGTGGGGGTCGATACCGATAGTGATCACGTGCACCTTGCCCAGGTCGAGTGGGATGGGACGGGTGCGGTGGGCACTCTGACTTGAAGTCTCAGCGTCGATTGGTCACGCCTCTGTCGAGCCACACCGCGCGGGTGCCGACCGGCGGCGGCAAACTCATCATGAGCCAGCCCGAGTTGGGGCGGCATGAGGTCACGCGAGCCCGTGCCGGTCGGCACCCTGGACGCTACGGCTGCAGACCGCGCGTCTGGGTCTGATTCAACAAGTCAGAGGTCCGACTACCGCCTGGCCGAGCGCAACGCCCGGCCGCGTACGGGCGGCAGGTCTGCATAACGTGGATGCGCGCACGACGCCAACGCCCAGGCCAGCACGCACAACATCCGTTCGGGAGGACGGCTTGAACGACAGCGACGAGATAGGCGTCTTCCTCGGCCTGGACGTCGGCAAGACGAACCATCACGGCCACGGACTCACCCCGGTCGGCAAGAAGGTCTTCGACAAGCAACTGCCGAACACCGAGCCGAAACTGCGGGACGTCTTCGAGAAGCTGAAGGCCAAGTTCGGCAGCGTCCTGGTGATCGTGGACCAGCCCGCTTCGATCGGCGCCCTGCCGCTGACGGTGGCCCGGGATGCCGGCTGCAAGGTCGCCTACCTGCCGGGCCTGTCGATGCGGCGGATCGCCGACCTCTACCCCGGCGAGGCCAAGACCGACGCCCGCGACGCGGCCGTGATCGCCGACGCGGCCCGCACCATGCCGCACACGCTGCGCTCGCTGGAACTCACCGACGAGATCACCGCCGAGCTCACGGTCCTCGTCGGCTTCGACCAGGACCTCGCGGCCGAGGCCACCCGCACCAGCAACCGCATCCGCGGCCTGCTCACCCAGTTCCACCCATCGCTGGAACGCGTCCTCGGACCGCGTCTGGACCATCAGGCCGTGACCTGGCTGCTGGAACGCTACGGATCCCCCGCCAGCTTGCGAAAGGCCGGACGCCGCAAGCTCGTCGAGGTCATCCGGCCCAAGGCCCCGCGCATGGCGAAACGGCTGATCGACGAGGTCTTCGACGCCCTCGACGAGCAGACCGTCGTGGTCCCCGGCACCGGCACCCTCGACATCGTGATCCCGTCGCTGGCCCGCTCGCTCGGCGCCGTCCACGAACAACGCCGGGCCACGGAAGCCCAGATCACAGCCCTGCTGGAGGACCACCCTCTTTCGAAGGTCCTGACGTCGCTGCCCGGCGTCGGCGTCAGGACCGCCGCCACCTTGCTGGTCACCGTCGGCGACGGCACCGGCTTCCCCACCGCCGCCCACCTGGCCTCCTACGCCGGCCTCGCCCCGACCACCAAGTCCTCGGGAACCTCGATCCACGGCGAACACGCGCCCAGAGGCGGTAACCGCCAGCTCAAACGCGCGATGTTCCTGTCCGCGTTCGCCGCCCTGCACGACCCCGCCTCCCGCACCTACTACGACAAGTGCCGGGCCAGAGGAAAGACCCACACCCAATCCCTCCTCCGCCTCGCCCGACAACGCATCAACGTGCTCTTCGCGATGCTCCGCGACGGCACCTTCTACGAACCCCGAACACCACGCCCCGCTTGACGAAAGACATAGAGGCACCCCCCAGTAGTCGGACAGCGCCTCGCCGAGGCCTAGGCCGCGGATTCCGCTGGGGACGCACACCTGCTGGCGGTGCGTTCGGTACAACGGGAAGTCCTGTCGATCTACAGGGGGTTGGGGATGACCGCGAGCGAAGCGCCCAAGCGTGCCATGGGGTACGAGAAGATGGCTCTCATCTAGGCGAAGAAGCGCAGGAGGGGCAGGCGGGCGCAGCGGAGTTGGCGCAGACGTTCGCCGCGCTGGCGATGTCTGCGCGGATGGAACATATGCAGTGGCGCCTGCGGGTCCACGGTGACCAGCTCGAAGACGTGAAGAAGGCGATGGACAGCCTCCGCCGCGAGCTGCCCGAACGGTGAGAGCCTTACGTTTGCGGGCTCGCGAGCGTCACGGGTGAGCGGCCGCGCGTCCGACCGTTTCGTCACACACGTGTGGAGCGAAGTCTCCGCCGGCGCGGCTCTGGCACGCCGGGCACAGCTCGTGGTGGCCGTCGGGAGTGACGACGGTGCCCCATTCATGGCAGTGCCCGCAGTCCTGGGCCAGGCAGAGGTCGGGGTTGGGGTGCCGGGGCAGTCCGTCGAGCACGGCGGTCTCGATGTGCGGGGCCTTGGCCTCGTCGGCGAGGGCGGCCCGCACGGTGCGGGTGTTCCAGCCGATCTGCGGGATGGCGAGGGCGAGGACGGGTAGCACGAGCATCTGCCAGGAGGCGGGGCGCCGTCGGCGTCGGTGAGAGTGACGGCGGGCAGCCAGTCCGTCCACAGCGCGAAGATGAGGACGAGGGCGACGGCGACGACGAATTCGGGCAGCGCGAGGATGCCGGTGGCGCTCGCCGACACGGCCCGGTCCAGTGGGCCGCCCGGCTTGGCCGCCGCCCAGCAGCCGAGCGCAACCGAGGCGACGAGGGTCACCAGCAGTGCGAGCCCGCCGAGCAGCAGCGTGTTGGGGAAAGGGCGGGCGAGCAGGTCGGCGACCTGCTCGCCGCGGGTGGAGGTGCCAAGGGTCGCCGGTGGGCGGGCCGGTCATCCAGTCCCAGAACCGTTCCGTCACCGGCCGGTCCAGGCCCAGCAGATGGCGTCGCTGGGCGAGGTCGGCCGCGCTCTCCCCGGCGCTCGGAGGTGACGAGCGCCGCGTCACCCGGAAGCAGCTCGACGGCGGCGAGGACGGCGGCGAGCAGCACGGCCAGCAGCAGCATCCGGCGGGCGAGCACACCGGCCGCGTACAGCGCCGTACGGATCACAGCCGGAACCGGCCGCGGCCGGTTCACCCTGGGCACCCCTCGAGCCTGGTCCTATGACGGATTCGGGGGATTTCCGGGTCGGTGACGTGTTGTCGGTCGCCTGCCCCTTCACGCCGGCCAGAGTCGAACAGGGCATGACGTGGGGGCCACGTGTCGGTGCGATGGCCGTGGTGGGACATCGACGCAGGCAGCGATTTCATGCACTGGAACGGGACCGTCGCCCTGGGTGTGAACAGCGGCGGGCGCGTCGCGCCTGAAGTCGAGGCGGAGCCGTTCCGAACCGACCCGCCGCCCGAGCAACTGAAGGCGGGGCACTTCTGCCGGGTCGGAGTACCTCCGACGGTGGTGCACGTGACGGCTGTCGACCACCACGATCCTCCGCTGGAGACGGGCTGGCTACCACGCCCCCCGTTCACAGTGGCTGTGCTGCGCCGCGGCCTTTCCTACCGCGAGTTTCCGACGAGAGCCATCTCTACGGCACGGGCTACACCCTTCACCCAGGCGACGGGATCCCCTTCACCTTTGAGCTCTTGATGCGGCCGTACGCGGCTCTCCGGCCCGGCGATGAGGTCGCCGACGCAGCCGGGCGGGCCTGGCTGTTCGAGGGGCCCTGGGACTGGACCGCCTTCGACGGAGCCCCGAGCGGCGCGGGCCCCGAGTGGCCGCTCGCCCTGCTGACCCGCGCGGGAGCGCCGTGCTCCGGCCTGGACGCGTAGGCAGTGCCCGCAAGCACCGCAACGGGTTCCCACCAGGAGACTGTCCGACAATGGATGTCACTCACCGAGGGCTCGCCCACGCCATGATCGACGGGTCAACTACTACTCCAGTCGTAGATCGTTATGTGCCCTGGTCTTGGGGCTGTCTGCCGCTGGCGGAAACTCAGGTGGCCTCAGCGCATCATCTGGGTAGAGTCGGGCGATGCCCGAGTTGAAACGGCTGCATGCCGGCCATGCCCCGGCGGTCTTGGCGTTCGAGCTGGCGAACCGCGCCTACTTCGCTGCCTCGGTCTCCGACCGCGGCGACGAGTTCTACGACCAGTTCGCCAACCGGCACAGCGCCTTGCTGGATGAGCAAGAGGCCGGCATCTGCGCCTTCCACGTGCTCGTCGCTGAGGATGGCTCGGTTCTGGGCCGGTTCAACCTTTACGACTTCGAGGACGGTGCTGCTGTGCTCGGCTACCGGGTTGCGCAGCATGTCGCCGGCCGCGGTGTGGCGACCGCGGCTGTCCGGGAGCTGTGCCGGCTGGCGGCGGCGCGGCACGGGCTGCGCACACTGCGGGCGGCCACCTCCTACGAAAACGTGGCGTCCCAGAGAGTATTGGCCAAAGCCGGGTTCGTCCCGGTTGGCCCGGCCGACCCGGCCGACCTCGGCGGTAAGCAAGGCACCTGGTATCAGCGTGACCTAGAAATCCAGCCGTAGCGTGATCTTGCTGGTGGGCCGGCCGCGGGAAGGCTGCGGCGGCCACCGCTGATCATCGGTGTGTGAACACTGACGCTCGTGCCGTGGCCGCAGGTCACAGCGTAGACCGCGCCCGCTGGCAGGAGGCTTTGAGGTCCTGATGGGCCGGATAGCGGGCCGGTTCGCGCGGATGGAGCCCCGGCGCCGGGTGAAGGACTTGGTGCTGAGGCTGCTGTCGACCTGCCACGTAAGAACTGCTGGTCGATCGCCGAGTGGGCTGGGGAGGCGAGTCCGGACGGCATGCAGCACCTGCTCGGCCGGGTCAGGTGGGATGCCGACCGCGTGCGTGATGACGTGCGTGAGTATGACCACCGGTGCCGGGAAGTTCCGCGCGGACGCCCTGGCCGCGAGAGCGCCGAAGCGAGCCTGGCAGAAGCTGTCGGCCGGGGCCGGCGCCAAGGGCCACCGCTTCTACGACTGGGCCGTCATCGGCCTGGCCGAACCCCGGCCCGGCTGTCACCGGCTGCTGATCCGCCGCAACCGCACCACTGGTGAACTCGCCTACTACCGCTGCTGGTCGCCCGCCCCGGTGCCCCTGACCACCATGGCCCGCGTCGCCGGTCGAGATGGCGGGTGGAGGAGACGTTCCAGGCCGAGGGCCGGAAAGGGCCTGGCCGGACTGGACGAGCACCAGGTCCGGCGCTTCATCTCATGGTCCCGCTGGGTCACCCTGGCCATGCTCACGCCTTCCTCGCCGTCGTCCGCGCCGACGAACACGCCCGCCATCCCGCCCCGGACGGGCTGATCCCGCTCACCTGCAACGAAATCCAGCGACTGTTCACAGCATTCGTCCGGCCCATGCGCGACGTGGCGCACCGGCTCCGCCGGTCCGCCTGGCGACGCCGTCACCAGGCCCGAGCCCAGGCCAGCCATTACCATCGACAAGCCGTGATTCAGACGTGAAGATCACGATCTACGACTGGAGTAGTAGTACTCCAGTTGCAGTTCGCTATTCCTGCTGGTCATGGGCATGTTCGTCAGTGTACTTGGCTGATGCTGTGTCAGGTGGCGGGAGTTCGTGACCTCGTGTGCGGCGGCGGTAGTGGCAGTGGCGGGCGGTGGCCTGGTGACGGCGGCGCCAGCGGGACCAGTTCAGTGCGTGGCCGGTGTGCCGCAGCTGCGTCAGCGAGCGATCGCAGCCAACTGCCAGGAGTCGCCGGATTTCCGCCACTGTGAGCGGTGCGAGGGCGTCGGAACCGTTTCTGCCGCCCCCCATTCGGTCCTTGCGGCGGCGGCCATCGCGGCGAGGAAGGCGCGGGCGAGCATGGCCAGGGTTATGTGCCGGTACCAGCCCGGATACCGGGGACCTCGTATTGATCCAGGCCGCACTCGTTCTTCGCGGCCTGGAATGTCTCCTCGATCGCCCAGCGCGTCCCGGCGATCTGCACCAGTTCGGCGACGAGAGTGCCGGTCGGCGCGTAGGCGAGGTAGTAGGCGATCTCGTCCGGGCGGGCCAGGCTGCGGCGGGCCAGCACCCACCGGTCGTGGGTGGGTTCATCGCCGTCGAAGTCGTCGATGGCGGGCAGCCGGGCTGCAGCCCAGTCGTAGACGCAGGACCCCTTCGCGCCGGCCCGCAGGAGTGGCGTTCCCAGGCGGTCGGGGGCCTGGGCGATAACGAAGTCGATGCGGCCGACGGCGTGCACGTGCTGGGACTTCGGCACGGCCAGGACGTAGCCGACGCCGGCTTCCTCCAGCATGCGGCGCAGCCGCCACTCCTGGCCGTAGGCCGAGTCGGCGGTCACCCAGACGATCGGCAGCGACGAGGCCAGCGCCCGCATGATGACGGCCTTCGCAAGGTCGCCCTTGGTGGCGAACGCGCGCTTGTCGGGGATCTTCGCCTGGGCGCAGCGGTTCGGATCGGAGGTCCAGGACTTCGGCAGGTACCAGTTCCCGGTCCACCAGCGCCCGGCCTCTGACGGTGGCGTATGCGGCGAAGACGCCGATCTGGCAGTTCTCCGTGCGGCCGGGGGCCCGTATTTCAATTAGTGCTCGGCAGAGGGGGTGTTGGTGGGAGTCTGAGGTATGACCTCGTGTCTGTCAGGCCGCGTTGCCGCTCGTGCTCTGCGGGCCAAGTTCGATCAGATCCTGCCACACCTCGATGAGCGCCGCCGTCGGTTGTACCTGGCCAGTGAGGCGACGGCCCTCGGCCGCGGCGGGATCGTCCGGGTCGCCGCCGCCTCCGGCACCAGTACTGCAACCATCGCGCGAGGCATGGCCGAGTTGGCCGGTTGCCCCTCACCGACCCTGCGGGTGCGGGCTCCAGGTGCGGGCCGCAAGCGGCTGACAGACACCGACCCTGGTCTGCTGCCCGCGCTGGAGTCACTGATCGAGCCGCACACCCGAGGCGACCCCGTCTCCCCGTTGCGGTGGACCACGCTGTCGTTACGGGCCCTGGCCTCGACCCTCGCCACACAGGGCCACCCGGTCAGCGCTTCAACCGTCGGACACCTGCTGCACACCCTGGGCTACAGCCTGCAGGGAACCGCGAAGACAACAGAGGGCATCAGCCATCCGGACCGCGATGCCCAGTTCACCCACCTCAATGCCACCGCCGCCGCGTTCCTCAACGATGCCCAGCCGGTGATCAGCGTCGACACCAAGGCCAAGGAATGGCTCGGCAACCGGGACCGGCCCGGTCGCACCTGGCGGCCGGGCAAGAACGCGATCAAGGTGGACTGCCACACGTTCACCACCAACGACCAGCCCATGGCGATCCCCTACGGGATCTACGACATAGCCAACAACAGCGGATGGGTCAACGTCGGCACCGACCACGACACCGCCCAGTTCGCGGTGGAGTCCATCCGACGCTGGTGGCAAAACCGCGGACGGGCGGACCACCCGAATGCCGGCAGGCTCCTGATCACCGCCGACTCCGGCGGCTCCAACGACCCCCGCCGCTGGACCTGGAAAAGCAACCTTGCCACCTTCGCACGAGAGAGCGGCCTGGAAATCACGGTCTGTCACCTACCGCCGAGGACGTCGAAGGTCGGGTAGCCGGAGGGATTCGCACCCTCCGGCTCCCACAGATCCGTACGTGACGATCTCTCGTCATACGGCTCTTGTCGTCCTGATCACCAGGCCAAGGAGGGGGAACTGACCCATCTCCACTGCGCGAACATCCCCGGGCGGCGCTTGGCTGCCCGCTGGAAGGCCGCGATGGCCTTCCTCATCGCGCGAAACCGTCTGTACTTGTTGCGGAGCCAGCGCACCAGGTAGGCGTTGATGCGCATCAGAAGTGGATACAAGGCCGATCGGTAGAACCCGGCCGTAATACTGCATCCAGCCCGCGACGATCGGATTGATCCGCTGCGCGAGTTCTTCCACGGTGAGGTTGACCCGCCGGTGAAGCCGCCAGGAACGGACCTCCTCGCCGAGTCGTTTGAGGGCGTCCCTGCTGACCGCGGGACGGAACGACCATCTGATGCGGCCGTTCCTGTCCCGCATTTGGCGCTGTTGGAACCTGAACCCCAGGAACGTGAACGACGTGTGCTCGTACGAGCCGCGCCGCAATCCGTCCTGGCAGTACACGATCCGGGTCTTGGCCGGGTGCAGACGCAGCCCGACCTCGGCCATCCTGTCCGAGAGCGCGGCCAGCACCTGGCGGGCCTGGCGCTCGGTGACGCAGTGCACGACCGCATCGTCCGCATAGCGTTCGAAGGGGACGGTCGGAAAGTCCCGGACCATCCAGACGTCGAACGCGTAGTGCAGGAACAGGTTCGCCAAAACAGGAGAAACCGGGGCTCCTTGTGGCGTCCCACACTCCCGTTCCAGCAGGGTGCCGTCGGGCATCTTGAGCGGGGCAGCAAGCCACCGCCGCACATACAATTTCACCCAAACGGCGTCGGTGTGCGCTTCCACAGCCTTGACCAGGAGGTCCCAGGGCACACTGTCGAAGAACTGGGAGATGTCGAACTCGACAACCCAGTCCCGTTTCCAGCTGCGTTCCCGACACTTCTCCACGGCATCCAAGGCGGACCGTCCGGGCCGGTATCCGAAGCTGTCCGGATGGAGAATAGGATCCACCCGTCGCACCAAATGCCGGGCCACTACGGTCTGAGCCACACGATCAGCGACGGCGGGAATCCCGAGGATTCTCTCACCGCCGCCATGCGGCTTAGGAATGGCCACCGCACGCACTGGCGGAGGAAAGTAGGAGCCCGACGACATCCTGTTCCAGACCTTGTAGAGGTTGTTCTTCAGGTCCTCCTCGAAGTCGGCGATGCTCTGCCCGTCCACTCCCGGTGCTCCCCTGTTTGCCCTGACTTCCTCCCATGCTTCCTTGACTTCCCACTTAGAAATCTCAAACGGCTTGGCCTGTGACTTCAACTGGCTCACCGAACTCCTCCCGGACACCGTCCGGTTGATGCGATCAACACAGTCACGAACGACCCGGCCCCTTCGCTCCACCCCCATTACAGGAGCTTCCCCACTACTACGAGCCGGTCCGCCGGCGCGTTCCGCATCGGTACTCGGCCCCTTCACGGCACGACCGCTCGGGGTGCTCCCTCTCGCCCGGCCCTACCAGGACGGGCTGTATCGGTACGCGCCTTCTCCTGTTCCACATGACCGCGGCAGATCAGGTTCACGTCGTCTCCATGCCGGACACCGCCTGGCCAGTCGGCGGGCTCCCGCCAGGCTTATCCCGGGACGGTTCCAAGCTCCCCGGTTTTGATGTCGTCGGAATCTTTTCGACACGTCAGCAACGATTCACTTGCGTTCGTCTCCCTGATCCCCACCTGACGCCTCTCGGACGCCTTTTCCTCATCGCTCACCACGACAGTCTTCGGCTAACGCGGCATGAGGCGGTTTGAAGCCTCCCCCCGCAGGGCGACTTCGAAGGGCCAATCCTTCATCGGTCACGCAGCACTGCTTCAAGAAACTCGTCCTACATCGAATTCCCCTCTGCATTCAGGACACACTGGAACAAGATAGAGCACCGGATGTTCTGTCACATCACCGCGAACTGGCGGGGGCGGCCGCTGACCAGCTACCAGGTCGTCCTGGAGACCATCGCCGCCACAACCACCAGGACCGGCCTGACCATCGGGGCCGAACTGGACACAGGCAGCTACGGCCTCGGCATCAGCGTCACACCCGCCGAGTTTCACGCCCTTCCGATCACACCCAACACCTTCCACGGTGACTGGAACTACACACTGTCTCCCGTTCCACGACGAGCGCCAGACGCGCCGGCAAAGACACACCGGACCGACCCGGCCCTCACCGCGATGCTCACCGACCCGGCCCTGACCGGCATGTCACGAACCGCCTTCGAGCATCTGGTGGCGGTCTCGGAGCCTTTCTGGGACGCCTTGGCCGAGGCAGCATTCCAGCGACGCTTCCACCGCCCGCGCAGCTACCGCCACCCACAGACCAGCAGCGTGGACCACACCCACCGGCTCCTTGCAGCCATCCTCCGCCGCCGCAGAGCGGTGACCATGACGTTCCTGGCCCAACTACTGGGTGTCAACCGCACCAACCTGTCCATCCAGTACCAGGACGCAAAACGGCTCCTGGACCTGCACCGGATCCTCATCACGCCGATACCCGGATCGCCCGCCCGCACATTGGAACAGCTACACGCCCGAACAACCCCCGCGGGAACCCGTCGCTGACAGTTATTGAAATACGGGCCCCGGGCGAGGCTGCGATCGCCCAGCTGGTTCGGACACTCGCCCAGGAGGTCCAGGTCCTGAATGAGAAGGTTGCCGAGGCCGACCGGCTCATCGAGGCCCGGTTCCGAACTCACGAGCTGACCGAGGTCGTGGCCAGCATGCCCGGCATTGGCCCGCTGCTGGGCGTCGAGTTTCTCGCCGCGATCGGCAACGACCTCGCGGACTTCGCCGGCCCGGACGGACTGGCAGCCTGCGCCGGCCTGGCTCCGGCACCGCATGATTCCGGAAGGTGCAACGGGAACTTGCACCGCCCGCGCCACTATCACCGAGGTCTCCAGCGCATTTTCTACATGTCCGCTCTGATGAGCGTGCGCTACGCCCCCAACTCGCAGACGTATTACGACCGTAAGCGCGCCGACGGCAAACGCCACACCCAGGCCGTGATCGCCCTTGCCCGCCGCAGAGTCAACGTCCTGTGGGCCCTGATCCGTGACCGGCGCCTCTACGGAGTCACCCCGCCCCAGCCCACCGGCTAGCCGCGGCTCGCAACTGGGAGAACGACGGTGCTAAGGCCGAGCCGTGGAGACAGGACGCTCGGCGCTGCGCTATCGGACACGTACTGCGACGATCGTCGCCAAGGTTGGTGACAGGCGGATCTCAGTCCCACTCAGCAGCGGATGCTCCAGCCAGTGGCGTCGCGCGGCGTCATGTTCGGCGGCACCCGGGGCGCCGGCGGGAATGAAGTCGTCAAGCACGACGGTCCCCCCAACCGCCAGCCATCCCGCGGCTGGATCCAGCGGCGAGTCGACCGACGGGTCTTTGCCCTTACCCCCGCCGTCCAAGACGAGCAGGTCAAACGGGCCGTACTCGACAAGTCCCCGCCAATCGCCCTGCTCTACGCGGACGTGTGGGTGGTCCGCGAAGAGCTCGGCGGCCGCCGAGGCTCGTCCATGGTCGAGCTCGATACTCACAAAGGACGTGGTCGGGTCGGTCGCTTCGACCATCCACGCCAGTCCGACGCCGCAGCCCGTTCCGGTCTCACCGATCCGTCCACCGCGCCAGCCGCGAGCGAGGACCGAGAGCAGTTGACCCTGCTCCGGGGCACACGAGTGATCGAAGCCGAGGCTCGCTGCAAGCCCTACCGCCGACTCCACCAGCGGTGCAAGCCCGCCAACGTCCGAATACGCCGAGTTTCCACCTACCGCCATGCGCACAAACTATCCGGTCGTCTGGTTGAACCCACACGGCTTGACTTCTCCATTGGGAAGCCATGGGCGTTAGGACATTGGCGACCGGAGCGTACAGGTCCCGGACGTCGAAACAGGTGGGCGGCCGACGGCACCTGCCGACCGCCCACACAGCGACTTGAGGCGTCAGAGCTGCGGCAGTACGCGGTCGAAGAACACGCGGTCGGCCGCGAAGACGGGCTGAGGCCGGGAGAATTCTCGCGGCGTGACCCAGCGCACGTCGCTCACCTCGCCCGGATGCATCACGACTTCGCCTTCCTCTGCCTCGGCGGTCCACCAGTGCAGGCGGAAGGCGCATGCTCGGCCTCGTCCGGGGACGGTCGATCTCCAGGGCAAAAAACACGCTGGCGGCCTTCAGGATCTCGTCCGCCCGCTTCAACTCCGCGATTTCTTTGCGGAGTTGCTTCAACTCCTCGCGTTCGGCGGTGGTCAGCCGGTCGTCCCGGTCGCCGATGTCGGCCTCGGCCTGGCGGACCCACTGCCGGAGGGCTTCCTCGTGGATGCCCAGGTCCCGGGCGACATGCGCGACCGGGCGGCCGGTGGCGCGGACTTCGCGGACGGCCCGCTCGCGGAGCTCGTCCGGGTACTTACGTGGTGCTGGCACTGCTCGTGGTTCTCCTTCGGGCCAGGGTCATAAGCCTGGCTTCAGGGACTCCACGAAACCGGGGTCAGCTCAGTGGTCGACCAACTCGGGTCCTTGCTTGTCCCAGTAACCACCCCAGGTGCCGGGCTTTGGGGCGGCGCCGAAGCCATCGACGGTGGAAAAGATGCCGGCGGTGCAGATGACGGTCATGATGTCCTCCTCGGACGGTTGATCGAGGGTGTCGAGAGACAGACCGCGGTGAACCGCGAAACTCATCGCCCTGAGGCTTCGACCAAGCATCAGCACGTCGGCGGGCACGGCCTAGGGTCTCTCTGGCGTGACGATGGATTCGTGACGCAGTCGCGCGGTGATCCGCTCCAGCACCTCGGGGTCCGTCATACGCCGGAGCGTAGGGACGCAACCCGCGACGTCGGGCGGGAAACCGCAAACCCACCCTTGCCAGACGATCTACGCCCCAGACTGCCGCTCACGACCAGCACAAGCACGCCGAAGACAGCACACGCCAGACCCATGACCTGCAACCACTCGATGCACAGTGCTCATTGGGGTGTGGTCGGCGCGGTCGTACTCCTACCGTGACGGGGTGGACGTGCGCAGCTGATCCCTTGGAATCGATCATCTAGAAGATCACTGAAAATCTTGTTGAGGGCTGTCCGGCCGTGGGCCGGGCGGCCCTTTTCGCTATGTGGTGGCCGGGGTGAGGTGCCAGGTGGTGCCGGTCCGGGTGAGTCCGAGGTTGATCAGTCGGCGGAGGTTGAGGGCGGCGGCGCGGTGGTGCAGCCAGAGGTTGTTGGCGATGACGCCGCGGTGCGGGACGCGTCGGTTGCCCTTGGCGACCAGCCAGGCGATGGCGCGTTCGACCGGGGGCCGCCATCTGCGGTATTCGGCCTGCCAGGCCGGGTCGGCGGCGTCTCGGCGGGCGGCGGTCAGCAGTTCATGCTGGGGGTGGATGTTGAGGGTGCGTCCGGTCTTGGATGTGGTGCAGCGCTCGCGCAGGGGGCAGCCGACGCAGAGGCGTTTGAACTGGGCGGTGCGGGCCCCGTCGGCTTTGATCTGGCCGAGGTTGGCGGTTCGTCCGGCTGGGCAGGTCGCGGTGCCGGCGGCTGGGTCGATGCGGAAGTCGTCGATGGTGAAGCCGTCGGGGATCACCTGCCGCAGCGGCGGTGGCTTGATGACCAGGGTGTGGCCCGCGGCCTGCAACTGTTCGCGCAGCTCGCCGGTGCCGTAGGCGGAGTCGCCGAGCACGGTTAACTCGCCGTCCTCCCCGTCCAGCAGATCACGGGCAACGGCCGCTTCGTGGTTGCCGGGACCATAGCCGCCGGTGACAGCGACGGCGGTGAACAGCCCGCTCTCCGGCTCGAAGGAGACGTGTCCTTTGAATCCGTCCTGGTGGCGGGTGCGGTTTTTGTGGATGTGCCGGGCGTCGGGATCGACGGTGGACACCGTCCGGTCGGGCGCGGTGCGCCGGGCGATGCGCCAGCGGCCATCGCGTCCGTCGGAGTCCTCGGCCGGTTCCACATCCTGCCCGGCGACCAGGGCCAGCAGGCCCATCGCGTTCGCGGCCTTCTCGCCCAGCTCACGATCGGGCAGGCGCCCGAGCAGGTTGAGGGCGTCGGTGACCAGCGCATCCACCAGCGCAGCGCGCGCCTGCTCGTCGTTCCAGGCGATCTTCGGTTTGCCCGGGTCGGTGTAGTCGTGCGCGCGGCAGTGCTCCGCGGCGGCCTCCTGGGCTCCAGGGACATCACGGATCACCCGGCGGATCGCGGAGACGATCTGGGTGACGGTGTCCTGGGTGGCCACCGCGTCATCGAGGACGGTGGAGTCCACAGCACGCCGCTGCTTGCCCTTGAGCACCCCGGTCGCGGCCACGACCTCCTTGACCTTGGTGAAAATCCGCATCGGCTCGGCCGAGTGGCGCAGCCGGCGCCTGAAGTACGTCAGCAGCGACGGATCGAACGCCATGTCGTACAAGCCCAGCCCACAGGCCGCTTTCCACCGCAGATCACACCGCAGTTCCTGGACCGTCTCGAAGTCCGACAGCCCCTGCAGGCTCTGCAGCACCACGGTGGCGGCCAGGACCTGCGGCGGCAGACTCGGACGGCCGTTGGACGACGGGTACATGTCCGCGAACATCGACGGCGGGAACAGTGCCTCCCGGTGCTCGGCCAGAAACGCAAATACGCTCCCGGCCGGGATCAACTCCCGGCAGGTCTCCCACACATCCGGCCCGACCATCTCCCCGGCCCATTCCCCCTGCATGCCTACAAGACTGACCCCGGCCCTACCGGGCCGGGGCCAGAACCCGCAACATTTTCAGTGATCTTCTAGTGTTCGTGTGGTCGGCTGGGAGGGGAGCGGCAGGTGGTGGATGGTCAGGTGCCGGCTGTGTGGCGGCCGGGTGAGGTGATCCTCGGTCTGTACGAGGTCCGGGATGTGATCCGCAGCGGGGGGATGGGTCTTGTCCACCGGGTGCTGCACCGTGGGTGGAACGTGGAACTTGCGGTGAAGGCGCCCCGGCCCGAACTGGTCGCCACCGAGAGGGGGCTGCGTGATTTCGAGGCCGAGGCCGCGACGTGGGTGGGGTTGGGGGAGCATCCGCACACGGCGAACTGTGTGTATGTGCGCAGGCTGGGGGGCGTGCCCAGGGTGTTCGCCGAATGGCTGGACGGGGGCAGCCTCGCTGAGGCCGTTCGGGAAGGGCATCTCTACGCGGGCGGTGGCCGGGAAGCGCTGCGCCGCATCCTCGACATCGCCGTCCAGACCGCGTGGGGACTGCAACACGCCCACCAGCACGGCCTCGTGCACCAGGACGTCAAGCCCGCCAACGTGCTGCTCGACGGCGAGGGCACGGCGAAGGTGACGGACTTCGGTCTGGCCAGGGCCCGTGCCGCCGCCGGGGAGAGCACATCAGTCCCGCCGGGTGCCAGCGTGCTGGCCGGGTTCGGCGGCATGACCCCGGCGTACTGCTCGCCGGAGCAGGCCGAGGCGGCCGTCTGGACAGCGGACTCCGGGCGGCCGAGAACCCATCTCACGCGGGCGACCGACACCTGGTCGTGGGCGCTGACCGTGCTGGAGATGTTCGTGGGGCGCCCGCCGTCCCGGTACGGGCAGACCGGCGCGGAGGCGTTCGCGGCGTACCTCGAAGACCGGGCGTCCGACCGCAGAGCCGCCATGCCGGACGGTCTTGCAGCGCTGCTGGGCCGCTGCTTCGCCCATGACCCGGCCGTACGGCCCCGCGACATGGGCGAGCTGGCCGGCGAGGTGGCCGCCGTCTACGCCGAGGCGTGCGGGGAGCCCTACCCGCGCCCTGAGCCGCAGACGGCGGCAGGGCTCGCGGACGAGTTGTCCAACAAGGCCCTGTCGATGCTGGACCTCGGATACAGCTGGGCTGCGGAAGAGCTGTGGCGGCAGGCCGTCGAAGCCGATCCCCACAACCCGTACGCGGTGTACAACCGGGGCCTGCATCTGTGGCGTGCCGGACAGAAGACCGACGCCCAGCTCATCGGCGACTTGGTCCGGGTCCGTGCGGCGCACCCCGAAGACGCGACGGGCGCGTACCTGCTGGGCCTGGTGCACCTGGAGCGAGGCGACACCGAGTCCGCGCGTCAGGCACTGCGGGAGGCCGCTGCCGGACGCCGACCTGGCGACTCCGCCGACTCCGACGACTCCGATGAGATCACCGCCGCACTCGACCGGGCTGAGAGTGCCCCCCGGCCCGCGCCGCCCCGGGTCCTGACCGGACACAGCGGCAGCGTGAACGCCGTCGCGCTGAGCCAGGACGGGCAGCGGGGCGTTTCCGCCTCCTCGGACGGCACGGTCCGCGTCTGGGACCTCGTCGCCGGCCGTGGCGTCCTCGCGGTGCAGGTGACGGACGGCGAGCACGGTGTCATCTCCCTGGCGATCGACGGGGCAGGACACCGGGCTGTCACCAGCGATTACCAGGGCCCGGCGCAGATCTGGGACCTGCGCACCGGCCAACTCGGCCACACCCTCACCCACGCCGACGGAAGCGGCATGGACCGGGCATTCGGGGTCGCGATGAGCGTGGACGGCCGGCTCGCCCTGACGGCACATGGCGCCGGAGGTGTCCGTGTGTGGGACGCCGGCACCGGCAGGTACCTGCGTACACTGGCGGCGGACCCCTGGGGTCGACCGGGTGATGCCGGGGCGCGACCCGCAGGTCCACAGGCCCGCAGCGTGGCGCTCAGCGCGGACGGGCGCCTCGCGTTCGTGTTCCAGGCAGTGGGCTCGTCACCGTGCTGGGAGCCGCGCACCGGCGAGTTGCTGGGCGCCATCGACGCAGACCTCTCCTCCGCCGTCCTCAGTGCCGACGGCCGGACCGTCGTCAGCGGGGAGTGGCCGCTCGGGAAACCCGAAGGCTTCGTACATGTCCGGGACGTCGCAACTCGGCGGCGCCGCATCATCACCCGTCCCGGACCGCCGTCGCAGATCTTCGCCGTGAGCGCCGACGGAAGCCACGCGCTCTTCGCCCAGGACCCGGCCATGGAGCTGTGGGAGACCACCACAGGACGGTGCCTGCGCATCTGGCTTGGAGAGGGACAGCCCACGGCGGTGGCGCTCGGCGCCGACGGCAGGACCGTGCTGGTGGGCGCCTACGTCGGCACCCTCACCGTACGGGGATGGACAGGAGCCGGGCCGGCCGCCGCATGGAGCTACCCGCGCCCGCGCGCGGCCACCGACCGGCTCCGGGAGAGCAGCGTGGTGCGCGGCACACTGGACCGCGCGACCGAGCTGATCGCCCAGGGCCGCCTGAGCGCCGCGGCCCAGGAGATCCGCCGGGCCCGGGCCGTACCCGGCTACCGGCGGCACCGCCCACTGCTCGACCGCTGGTACGACGTGGCGCCGCGGATCGGGCAGCGCATCACGCTGTCCGGGGCGTGGCTGCGCGACACCCCGCTCGTCCTGGGCCGCGAGCCCCGTCTGGCGGCCCGGAGGGCACCACTGGTGCTGAGCCGCGGTACTGACGATGGCGGCGGCAAGCTGTGGGATCCGAATATCCAGGTAGGGGATCTGAGGGAGGGCAGGCAGCGCCACCTGCTGGATGCTGCCGGCGGCGGGAACGGCACTTTCGTCCTCAGCGACGACGGCCGCATCGCCCTGTCGGCAGGCGGCCGGGACGGCACCGCGCAGGTCTGGGACGTCGAGCGGGAACGGTGCGTGCATGTGCTGCGCGCCGACACGGACCGGGTCGGCCAGGTGGCGGTGAGCGGGGACGGCAGGGTCGGGCTCACCGCACACGACGAGGGCATCCGCGTGTGGGACCTGGTGACCGGCGCGGGCCGGGGGGAACTCGTCGGTCACACCGACTCCGACCCGGTCTTCGGCATGCAGATGAGCGCCGACGGGCGCCTGGCCTTCTCCTGGGGATACGAGCGCGTGCCACGCATCTGGGACGTGCAGACCGGGACATGCCGCCATGTGCTGCAAAGCCCCGAGTGGGGCCCTGACCGTTACGCCCTGAGCCGCGCCGGGAACGTACTGCTCTCCAGCCACCAGGACGGCACGGTGAAGGTGTGGGACACGTCGACCGGGGAGTGCCGCCATGCACTCGCCGGCCACGAGCGTTACGCCATCGACGTGGCCGTCTCCGCGGACGGCCGCACGGGTGTCTGCGTCAGCATGAACGGGACAATGCGCATCTGGGACCTCGTCATGGGCGAGTGCCGGCACACCGTCAGGAAAGCGGTGCTCCCGCCGAGCCGCAGGGTCGTGCTCAGCGCCGACGACCGCTTCGCCGTCACCGGCGGGGGCGACGGACTGATACGGGTGTGGGATCTTCGCACCGGCGCCTGCCTGGGCAACCTGGAAGGCCACCGGGCGGGCATCAGGTGGCTCGGGATCTGCGGTGACGATCGCTTCGTCACCTCGATCGACGACTGGCACGTCACCCATGTCTGGGAACTCGACTGGGAGTACGCCTTTCCCGGGGAGGCGACGGAGTGAGCGAGGACCGGGAGCCCGCCGCGGACTCGTTGTCCGTCACCCTGTCGGTGCTGAAAGGCCCGTCCGCGGGACGGACGTTCCCCTTCACCGAACGCACGACCTGTGTGCTCGGCAGGGCCTCCGACTGCTGGCCCAGGCTGCCGGACGGCGACCGGCGCGTCTCACGTCACCACTGCCTGTTCGACATCAACCCGCCCGACGTGCGCGTGCGGGACTTCGGCAGCCTGAACGGCACCTTCGTCAACGGCGAGGAGATCGGCCGCCGTCAGCCGGACCAGACGCCGCAACAGGCCGCGCACACCGCGTTCCCGGAACGCGACCTCGCCCACGGCGACGAGGTGCGCATCGGCAGGACGCTGCTGCGGGTGGAGATCTCCACCGGCGCCACCCCACTGGATCCGACCCGGGCGTACTGCGCCCACTGCGGGCGCGACGTGCCGGAGTACGCCGACCGTGGGCGCTCGGGCGACATCATCTGCGGCGCATGCCGGAAGGACCCCCAGGCCCTCGTGCGGGGCGTGCTGTCCCGGGCGGCGGACATGGACCGCTACGAGGTGGTGCGCGAGCTGGGCCGGGGCGGGCAGGGCGTCGTCCATCTCGCCCGGCACCTGGACACCGGCGAGCTCGTGGCGCTGAAGGTGCTGCTGGCCGAGGTGGCGGTCGGTCACCGTGCCAGGAACGCCTTCCTGCGGGAGATCGAGAGCGTCCGCGGTCTGCGGCATCCCGGCATCGTGGGCTACCACGACAGCGGCTCGCAGGGCGCCACGTTCTACCTGGCCTGCGAGTTCTGCGCGTACGGCACCCTGTCGGAACTGCTGACCGCGCGGGGCGGCACGCTGCCACCAGCAGAGGCCGTCGCGATCGCGGCCCAGGTGCTCGACGGGCTCGACCACGCCCACACCCGCCATGGCCTGGTGCACCGGGACATCAAGCCGTCGAACATCCTCTTCACGGCACTCGGCGCGTCCGGCGCGGGCGGCGTATCCAGCGCATCCGGTACGCCCCCGGCCGTAAAGATCAGTGACTTCGGTCTGGCCAAGGCGTTCGACCAGGCCGGCTTGTCGGGGCTCACCCGCACCGGGGCGGTGGCGGGCACAGTGGCGTATATGCCGCGCACACAGGTCGTGGACTACAAATACGCCAAGCCGGAGGTCGATGTCTGGGCCACGGCGGCGACCCTGTACCGCATGCTGACCGGGACCACACCGCGTACCTTCCCGCCGAATGTGGACCCCATCATGGTGCTGCTCCGGGATGCGGCTGTGCCGATCAGAGACCGCGACCCGTCGATCCCGCGCCGCCTCGCCGACGTGATCGACGAGGCGCTGATCGACAGCCCGCGCATCGTGACCACGACCGCGGAGTCCTTCAGGGAGGCGCTGGAAGCAGCCATCTGAACGGCATGCCCTCGTGACAGCGGTGGCCTTGGCTTGGCCATGCCGCGCTTGGCGAATCGCGGCGTGAGTGGCCTGCCAATATCGGCCAGTGGCTGACTCCCAGGGGTGATCCGGTCTTTCCCGGGCAGGCGGATGGTGTTCGAGCGCCGAGCGCCGAGCTCCGGAGATCGAAATGGTGCATTCACCCACGGAGGGCCACGAGCCTGTCGATGAAGGCAGCGTGCGGACGGCGGAGCAGGCCAGAAATGTGGCCCGTGGCTTCATGCTGGTGGCCGCGCCGAAGGGCGGGAACGAGGTGGCCGCAGTTCTGCTCGTGGTGCCGGAGCTGTTCACCAACGCGGTGCAGCATGCCGGCGGGTGACCGGGTTCCGGCTGGAAGCCCGGCTGGCTATGGCGACGCGTTTTGGGACCACCGAGGCGCCTCGAATCGGCCCCAATCTGTGAAGATCGCCGCCAGCGAAGACGGCTTGAAAACAGTCCTACTTGGCCCTCCGAGCCGGTCACGGGCGGGGCCGATGCAGGTCGCCTCGGAGCGGGCTTCACATTTCGGGGCCTGCTGGAATCGCCTCGGTGGGGCCGGAAGAAGTCGCCCTAGCCAGCCCGGCCGGGGACGGTGACGGTGGAGGTGCAAGACGCCAGCACGACCCCGCCACGGACCTGCCCTGCCACGGCCTGCCCTGGGACGCCAGCAAACCAGGCGGGTTCGGCTGGCGCCTGGTGCAGGATCTGTCAGGCGACGTGCAAGACGTCCATGCGGCGGGAAAGACGGTAACGGCGATCGGGCCGTGCTCCACTGGCGTCATGCCGTAGGGCTGACGAACGGGACCGGACGCCTCGGGCCGCAGAGGAACCCCAGACTCCCACCGCAAGGCCCTTGTTGGTGCCAGAACTCGGCAACATCGCCCTCCGGCAAACCTTGCGTTCCCCGCTCTGAGCGACAAGTGGTATCAGCTCCCACGCTCTGGTCCACTTCTGGGGGTCGCGTACGCGACGTGACTGTCGATCTTCGTGTGGTGGCGGTTGAGGTCACCCGAAAATCGCCCGCCCGGAATGCGGTGTGGTCGACAGTGCTGCGCCGTGAACGAAGTACGGCCGCAGCTGGATGAGCTGTTGTTCTCCTCGGTGGAGGGCGTGAGCGTGGAGTCGATCGAGGTGACCGACACGGTCGTCCGGGTCGAGGCCCGGACCACTGCCAGCGGGGTGGCCTGCCCTGGATGCGGGTGCTGGTCAGGTCGAATACATGGCTAGTCCTGAGGTTTCCTCGTGATCCGCCAGCGGTTGGCAAGTTGGTTGTGGTGTCGTTACGGGTGCGTCGGTTTCGTCTGCCGGAGCGCTCCTGTCCGCGTAAGACGTTCGCCGAGCAGGTGCCCGGGCTCACCCGCCGGTTCGGCCGACGGACCGAGCGACTGCGATCGACGTTGGTCTCGGTCGGTCTTGCGCTCGCGGGCCGGGCCCGCGCCCGGATGACGGAAGTCTTTGGGGTACCGGTCAGCCGGAACATCCTGCTGAGGCTGATCACCTCGTTGCCGGGCCCGCCCATCGACATGCCCCGCGTGGTCGGCGTGGACGAATTCGCTCAGCTCAGAGGCCGTATCTCCAGCACTGTGCTCGTCGATGTCGAGACGCGTCCTCCGATCGACCTCCTGCCCGACCGTGAAGCAGACACGCTGGCGGCCTGGCTCGCCGAGCGGCCCGGCATCGAGATCGTCTGCCGAGACCGCGCCCCCTTCTATGCCGAAGGTGCCACCCGAGGCGCCCCACAGGCCCTCCAGATCGCCGATCAGTGGCACCTCTGGCCAACCTGGGAGAAGCCGCCGAGAAGTGCGTCTACCGGCACCGCGGCTGCCTGCGCCCTATCCCGACACCGCCCGACGAACCGCAGGCGGAGGCGGAGCCGACTGCGTCATCGCCGTGGCCGACGGGCCACCGCTTCGCCGAACGCACCCGCGGCAAGCACGCCGCAATCCACACGCTCCTGGCGGCCGGTCACAGCAAGCGGTCCGTCGCCCGGCAACTCGACATGACCCTCAACACCATCTTGCGTTTCTCCCGCGCCGCCACCGCGGAGGAACTGTTCACCGGGCAGTGGCAGAGCCGCGCGACCAAACTCGACGCCTACAAGCCTTACCTCGACCAGCGGTGGCGGGAAGGCTGCACGAATGCCTGGAGACTGTGGGGTCGGCCGGTCAGCCGCCGGCGCGTGCCCCGGCCGCCATCGGCCCGCGCCGTCACCCAGTGGATCCTCACCCACCCCAACGCCCTGGCCGAGGGCGACCGGCTCCAGTTCAAGGCCGTCCTGGCCGCCTGTCCCGAACTGACCGTACTCGCCGAGCACGTGCGCTCCTCCCCCACATGCTCACCCACCCGCAAGGCGACCAACTGCCGGCATGGATCGAAGCGGCCACCGCCACCGAAGCCCAAGCGTCGAACTTACGCGGCGATCCGCCGTGCTGCCTGGGCGAGGATGTCGTACCGCGCCTTGATGCGCGAACACGGTGTCGGATACCGCACGGTCAAAGCGGCGTTGGAATCGGTCTGGCCGCAGCCTCGACGCCGGCCGACGGCCGCGCGGAGTGTCCTGTATGCCGTTCCCATGCGAGACATCATCTCGGGCGGCGCCCGTTGGCGCCTTGGGACATGGCCGACGGCCAGGCAGCTACGAGGAGCTGGTGGCAGCGAGGTAAGCCGCGTTCAGGCGTTCGCGAACGCTCGGTGATCGCGGTGGGGATTCGGAGCCAAGGTGCAAGTGGCGAAGTTCGTCCATGTACTCCTCCCAGAGCGCGGGGCCGCCTTGTTCGAGCAGCTCGGCGCGAACGCGCAGTGCGCGGCTCGTGGGCCGGTGGCGAAGTCCCCAGCTGCCGAGCTGCGCGAACACGGGTACGAGTTGGATCGCGGGTTCGGTCAGGCTGTAGCGCGCCCGCTGGCCACGTCGCGTGTCCTCGCGGGTGAGCAGTCCGAACTCGACGAGTCGCTTGAGTCGGTCGGCGAGAATGTTCGAGGCAATCCCCTCGATTGAGTTGGCCTGCAGCTCCCGGAAGTAGCGACGGTCTCCGAAGACGATGTCACGGAGGACGAGCAGACTCCAACGATCGCCGAACACCTCGATGGCTGCGTTGATCGGGCACTCCGACCGCGGCTCATTCGCTTCACCCATAGTGCTTGCAATCTACCACCACCAGGAACTAGCGTCTCGACGAGCGGTTACACATCACAAGCGGAGGGGGCCACCGTGCTGAGACAGGTCGCGGAGGGCGTGCTGAGCCACCAGAGCGAGTTACTCCAGAACAACACGGTCGTCGTGCAGGGCCGGGCCGGCGTGTTGCTCATCGACCCCGGAATAACGGGCGTCGAAATGGCCTGCCTCGCGAACGACCTTCGCGAGTTGGGCCAGCCCGTTGTGGCAGGCTTCTCGACGCATCCCGATTGGGATCACGTGCTCTGGGACACCGAACTCGGCGAAGCGCCCCGGTACGGTACAGCCCGCTGTGCGGCTTATATGCGAGATCTGCTGTCGAACCCGGACTGGAAGGCCCGCGCCGCCGAGGGGCTACCGCCGGAAGTCGCCGAGGAGGTACCGCTGGACCTGTTCGGCCGCATTACCGGTCTGCCCGCCGAAACTACGCACATTCCTTGGGATGGCCCTCAAGTCCGGATTATCGAGCATCCGGCGCATGCCCCGGGCCATGCGGCGCTGTTGATCGAGGAGTGCGGCGTTCTCGTCGCAGGCGACATGCTTTCTGATGTCCTGATTCCGATGCTCGACAACTTGAACAGCACCAATGACCCGATTGAGGACTACCTTGTCGGGCTGCGCCTACTCGAGGGCGTGGCGGGCGACGTCGATGTCCTCGTCCCCGGTCATGGGTCCGTCGGCGGAGCTGATCAGGTACGCGCACGGATCGACCAGGATCGGTCGTACGTGCATGCCTTGCGTGACGGCCATGCTCCCGATGACCCCCGGCTCGGCCCATCGGCTAAGCCCGGCTGGGAGTGGGTAGGCGATATACACACCGGGCAAGCCCAGCGCCTCGCCCGAGGAAGCGAGCGGGACGGGACGCCCGGCTAGCTCGCGGTAGTGCCGGGCCCAGCGATTCCGCTCCGAGGCTTCGTCGAGGGACAGCGACCGGTCCGGACCGTCACCGTTCCCGCACCGGCCCCCAGCTGGAACCCGGTCACCCCGCCAGCATCCAGCACCGCATCGGCGACCGGCTCCGATACCACCACCAGCACCGCATCCACGCCGCTGCCGCCCTCCGGCGCGGCCACCAACAAGAAGCCCCGGGTCAGGTCCCTGGCCTGCTCAGCCGTGCGCATGCGACCGTCATCGACAGGCTCGTGGACTTCCGTGAGTGGCTGCATCATCAAGGTCTCCGGCGGCTCGGCGCTCGGACCCCCTTTCCGACCGCCCCGGACCGACCCGATCAATCCGGAAGCCACTCTCTCAGGTGTCCCGGACCGTTGTTCGGGCCATCCGCGCACCACCCGGTCCTCTCGGAGCGTTGCTGGTTCTCATCGACATTTTCGGGCTCCGCGATCCTCGAGTGCTACCCGAAACCGTCGATCGACGTTGCTCGCTCCCACATACAGAACCAATCGGCTCTGTCGGTGAGTCGTAGTGTCGTTTGTCGTTGAGCGCGGATGTCACCATTGTTCTGGCAAAAGCGATATCACTGTGTTTTAGGGGCAGTTAGGGCATTGTGGTGGGACGATGGCTATGCTTCTCCCTCTGGGGGCACCGATGCGCCTGTCGAAATCCAAGGCCGATCTGTATGCGGCGATCCGCCGGGACCACCGCGCCGGGGTGTCGATGCGCGCTCTGCTTGAGACGGCTCTCAGGAACTTCAGACGTGCAGATGCCATCAAAGTCGCCGAGGCATATACCGAACGGCGCGGGCTCAGCCCCGCGTCATCTCCTAGGTTGGCGATCCTGGACAGCAATGGCCAGGAAAACCCGGACAGAACACGGTGCCCCTCGTGTAGTCGCACCTTTACATCTTCCGAAGCACCTGATCAACGGCCATACCCAGTGCCCCTGGTGCGACACGATTCTGGGCATCGGCGGGCGCCCGCTCTTCGACTGATCGCGCGTCCAAGTCTGCGTAAGGCACTGGCCGAAGTGCCACCGCCTCAGGCTGCCAAGGGCCCAGCCCGGTGTACTGATGGACGGCGATGACATCGGACGGTGGTTGAAGCGGCAGACCGAGCCGGCCACTTGAGCGCAGGTGTCCACCGAACAGCAGGAGCGGCTGTCCAGGCGCCGCCTCCGGCCCCTGCGGCCACGCATGCGACGAAGGGCCCGAGCAAGGCGCAGCAGGCGTACCAGCGCGGCCTGACCGCCCTCGCACAGTGGGTGGAGCGGGAAGGCGCGGACCGGCCGCCGCTGCGCGGGCACAGCGAGCAGATCGCGGTCGACGGCGAGGCGGAGCCGGTGGTCGTGAAGCTGGGCGTATGGGTCTCGAACACCAAATCGAGGTGAGGCGGGCTCATCCCCGATCAGCAGGCCGCCCTCGCCGCCCTGGGCGTGCCCTGGGCAAAGGCCGCACTGGTGCCGGCCCCGTCCGGCGGCCCAGCTCCGGCGAACGACGGTCCCGTCCAGGACGCGCCGTCGGAAGCGCAGGAGAACCACGACCAGGGCGACACGGTGACGGGGGAAGAGCGCGAGACCCAGGCAGCACGGGGCCGGACGCGAGCGCAGCGCATGAACGAGCTGATGCGCAGCCACACCAAGGCAGAACTGCTGCCCATGGCCTGCGCGGGCGGCCTGGTGAACCACAACTCCCCCGAGAAGTGGCGCAAGGACGAAATCGCCTCCGCCATGGTCGACATCGAACTCCGAGCTGCCGACCGGCCCTGACCACAGCATGATGCTTGTGACTGAGCGTTCACTTGGCGCGTGAAGGACTCGAGCTGGCGGCTATCGGGGAGACGGCGGGGCAGGAGGCGTCGCAACGGCGTCCGCGTGGATCGCGCGGCGAGTGCTGAGAGCGGCGGCCAGAAGGCTTTCGTCCAGTCTCATCTCGGCGTCGCGGGTGGAGTCGTTGACGGGGATGCGGGTACGCCTGTCGATCAGCGCCGTCACGGCCGGCAGCGCGAGGCGTGCGTGGCCGCCCATCCGGGCGAGACCTGCCAGGTAGTACTCGCCGACCGCGTAGTCGGCCAGGTGCGGTGTCATGAGGGCGAGCAGCCGCGGCAGTGCGGAAGGACCGGCGTGCCGCAGCCACAGCGGGGCGCACTCCGCCTGTGAACGGCCAGGCCGACGGAAGGTCAGGTTGTACAGCTGGGCCGCCTGCCGGAAGGTCAGCGGGCCGGCGTTCAGCAGGGCCTCGAAGATCTCGCAGGCGTGAGCGAGGCGGGTGATGCCCACGGGCTTGGCGGCGAGGAGCGCGGCGGCGGATGCGCTGTCGTACGCCGTCGTGGTGGACGGGATCCGGCGGGCCCTCGGGTACGGCGTGAAGGGGACTTCGGCGAGGAGAGCTCCGTGCGTCCGCATCGCCGCCTCGGAGATCGAGGCTGTCGTGAGGGCAACACCAAGAGCCGGGGTGACCCTCTCGCCGCGGTGCTCGACGAGCAGCGGCAGCAGCCTGACCGGGGCCACCCGCCAGTCGTGGCACGCCTCGCGGGCCAGGCCTGCGCCGATGTCCCGGGTGGCGGGGTCGGCGAGGAGGCGGGCCACGAGGGCATAGGTGTCGTGCTCGCGCCTCAGTCCGTACAGGGCCTGGCCCCAGAGGTGTCCGATGTCCTCCAGGTGGTGCGCGGCCTCCCGGACATCGTCGAGGAGTGCGGCGTCCAGGGAGCTCCATCGCGTGGGTGGCGCTGCCCGCAGCGTCTCCAGGTGGGCGAGGAAGCGGACCGACGCGAGGTCATCACCCGTCAGGCGGGCGGCGGTCGGCCCAAGCGCCCTGGCCAGGATGGTGCGCACGACAGGATCGGCGAGTTCGCCGAGGGCCTCGAGAACCAGGCCGGGCTGCCCGCGGTAGCCGAAGAGGCACGCGGCTCGGCGCCGTACCTCCTCATCGGGGTCACTGAGCCGGGCCACTGCGGCGTTGACGGCCTCTGGCCAGGGCCGTTCGCGGGCCAGACTGTGGAGGAGGTCCAATGCCTCTCGGCGCACGAAGGGGGTGCCGGCGTGGGCGAGCCGGAGCAGCCGGGTGGCGACGGGGCCGGTGCGGTCGGCGCGTATTGTCTCGAAGAGCGCGATACGAGAAGGGTGGGCGGGTGTCGTGGCGGTGCCGTCGGCCACGGCCTCGTCCGGCCACGTCATCGGGCGGGGCGGAGGCCGCCCTTCCGTGCTGGAGCTTCGATCATGCGGCCGATCATCCCACACGACACAACGGCTCGGGCAGGGCGTTGCCGTTGAAAGTGGGGGCTCCTCCCCAACCTGGCGGTTTCTAGGTGTCGTCGCAACACGTGGTTGTGTTGATCAGGCGGTGAGCAGTTTATGCAGGCGCTCGGCTGGGGTTTCCCGGCCGAGCGTTTTGCGTGGGCGGCCGTTCAGCTCGGCGGCGACGGCGTCGAGGTGCTCGCGGGTGTGGACGGCGAGGTCGGTGCCCTTGGGGAAGTACTGCCGGAGCAGGCCGTTGGTGTTCTCGTTCGAGCCGCGCTGCCAGGGGCTGGCCGGATCGCAGAAGTAGACCGGGACGTCGGTGGCGATGGTGAACGCGCCGTGGCTGCCCATTTCCGAGCCCTGGTCCCACGTCAGGGACCGTCGCAGGTGGGACGGCAGGGTCCGGACCGTGGTGACCAGCGCGTCGCGAACGCTCTCGGCGCCGTGGTCGCCGGGCAGATGCAGGAGCATGACGTAGCGGGTGGCCCGCTCGACCAGGGTACCGATCGCCGACTTTCCGTCCTTGCCGATGATGAGATCGCCCTCCCAGTGCCCGGGGACCGCCCGGTCCTCGGCTTCGGCCGGACGCTCGCTGATCATGACCATCGGGGTGGCGAACCGGGGCCGGCGCTGCTGGGCCTGGCGGCGAGGTCTGCGCCGGGCGCGTCCGGTGCGCAGGGCGCGGGCCAGTTCGCGGCGCAGCTCACCCCGGCCCTGGACGTAGAGGGCCTGGTAGACCGTCTCGTGGACCACGTGCATCTCCGGCCGCTGGGGAAACCGTGCCCGCAGAGCCTGACAGATCTGCTCCGGGCTCCACCGTAGGTCCAGGTGGTCCTGGATGAAGTTGCGCAGCTGCGGGTTCTGGCCGATCTTCCCGGGCTTCGGACGGGGCCGGCGGGCATCGGCACGGGCCTGGGCCGCGTGCGGGCGGTACTGGCCGCCCGTCGGGTGACGGTTGCGGCGGATCTCCCGGCTGACCGTCGACGGGCTGCGGCCCAGCTCCGCGGCTATCGCCCGCACGGTCGCCTTCTCCCGCAGCCGGTCGGCGATGTGAATGCGGTCTTCCTCGCGCAGGTACCGGGACGGCCCGCAGGGCGCTGCCACCGCGTTGATCGGTGGCAGCGCCTTCCGGTTACCGTATGCCTGACGACCGTTGCGCCACTTCTGGCCGGTCCGGCGGTCGATCCCGACGATCCGGCACGCTTCCCGGTTGCTCACACCCTGCTGCATGAGCCGGGAGTATGCCTCCCGCTCCCTGGCGAGCTTCTTCCTGCCCTGAGGCCTCTCCCGGTCCTTACGGATCTCGAAGTCCATCGCACCCCTTGAACTGGGGTGTTGCAACGACTCCTAGAACCCAAGCCTCCTCGCCGAGCCCCTCCGAGTCAGCCTCTCCCGTTCCTACGCCGCGAAGACGGAGGCCATACGCCGGACACGGCGGCCCCGCGAACCGGCAGAGGGCCGGTACGGCCACCGGATCCGGTTGGACGACAGGCGGGACAAGCGGATCGGGCGGGACGAGCACCGTCCCCCAACCCCAACCACAACCACTGCCTCAGTCCTCCCTCCCCCGCCGCGAACCCCCCGTCTCCCACCCCGGAGTGGAGCTCGGTCCCGCGGCCCTGAAGCCGAGTCGTGGTCATCTGGATCGGTACCGGGGACGATCGCCATGGGCGGAGTCCCATGGCGATCGGACTGCGGGCGCACACGGCGCCCGGTGTGCCCTGCGGTCCGGGCGTGCGGGAGCCGGTCGACGTGGGGTGGCCCGGGTCTTGGGCGTGATCTCGTCGAAACCGGACGGGTGCAGGTTCGAGTTGATGGACAGTGCCTGTGCGCCGGCAGCGCACGTCGTCTCAGACTGGTATCCGGTTCGGGTCCGTGGTGTGCTCGACGGCTGGGGCCGTGCGCCACAGCGCGGCCGAGAGCCATATGAGGATGGCGCCGACCAGGACGTGCAGCGCGCTGGTGAGCAGGGAGTCGGGCAGCGCGGTCAGGAACGCGAAGAGCGGCAGGACCACGGCGTATCCCCACGACGGGACCTTCGGGAAGACCTGGGCGCGGATCATGGCCGCCCCGAACAGGGCGCAGCCCACGGCGAAGACGGCCGCGGAGCCGCTGAGCGCGGGGATGGTGGGGCCGGTCAGGGTCTCGTCGACGACGTCCTCGTCCAAGTAGAAGAGCACCAGGTTCGACGCGAACGCGGCACCGCCGAACAGGCCGAGGCCGATGAGGTTCACGGTGGCGGCGATCTTCCCGAGGCTCCCGGCGGCCAGTTGCTGGCGCAGGTGCAGCGCGGTGAGCAGCGGCAGGGCGAACGCGGGGGCGAGGGCAAGCGGGACGCTGGTCGCCGAGGTCTCTCCGGTGAAGGCCTCGACCAGGCCGGGCAGGGCGATCAGCAGGCCGGACAGCGCCCCGCACAGCGCGCCGACGCGAAATGTCGATGAGGCGGATGAGGTGACGGATGAGGACATGGGGTTGCTCCGTTGCTCGGACGGTAGGTGGTCGCTCACACAGCCGACTGCTGGGCCGAACGGTGAGTACCTGTTCGGACAGCGGGTCCGGGTCGCAACCGTAGGAAGCGGCCGGTCGTCGTCGGGAGGTGAAGGACGTCGTGCATCGGCGTCCGGAAGTCACCGTCTTCCGGACGGCGGCGGGCCGTTCGGCACATGCCGTCGGGCCTGATCCGGCCGTGATGTGCCCGTCGGTCTCCCGGGTCGGTCGTGAGCGGCCTAGCCTGGCGGCAACGGGTGAGGGGGTGCGCATGGTGGCGTATGTGCCCGTGCGATGGGTGTCGCCGCTGCTGTACGGCGTCGTACTGGTGGGTGGTCTGTACTCCGCGGCGGCCGGCCTGGACGACGGCCCCGGGCCGACGTCCTGGCGGACAGCCGGCTTCGTCACCACGATCGGTGCCCTGTTCGCCCTGGAGGCGGCCGGACGCCGTCGGCCCGCTGCCCGGGTGCCGCTGTTGCTGGCCCGCTGCACCCTGATCGCCGCGGTGGTGCTGCTGGACGCCTCGGGACTGTCCCAAGTGCTGTTCGTGCTGCTGCCGTTCACCGCCTACTTCGCCTTCGGCCGCACGACCGCGCTGGCGCTGGGCACGCTGCGTCTGGCCGGGCTGCTCACCACCTACCTGCTGACCGCGCCCGGCTGGTACCGCGACCAGGAGCACGTGTCCGACCTGTTGATGCTCTGCGTCGGGCTGGTGCTGGCGCTCTCGATGGCGGCGGTGGCCGTCGGCGAGCAGCGCGCACGGCTCGAACTTCAGGCGTATGCCGCGCGGGTCGCCGAACTGTCCGCCGCCACCGAGCGCAACCGGCTGGCGCGGGACATCCACGACAGCCTCGGTCACCATCTCACCGCGATGTCCGTGCAACTGGAGATGGCCTCGGACTTCCAGAGCCTGGACCCCGAGGGTGCCCGGCGGGCACTGAACGAGGCGCGGCGATCGGTGCGGCTCGCGCTGGGCGACGTACGGCAGTCGGTGCGCGCCCTGCGGGATGAGGCGGCGCGCCCCACGCTGTCGGCGGCGCTCGCCGCGCTGGCGCAGGACGGCGCGGCACGACCGCGGGTCACTGTCGCGGTGAGCGGCGACGAGGACGGCTACGGCCCAGCCGAGCTGACCGCGCTGTACCGGGCCGCCCAGGAGGCCGTGACCAACGCGCGCCGCTATGCGCGGGCCACACAGGTGACAGTTGTGGTCCGATTGGCCGGGGACGCCGCGCGGCTGGAGGTGACGGACGACGGCAACGGCTTCGCACCGGACGCGGCCGCCGCCGGGTTCGGGCTGATCGGCATGAGGGAGCGGGTACATCTGGTGGCGGGGAGCGTCGACATCGACAGCAGCCCGGGCGCCGGCACCCGAGTGACGGTGACAGTCTTGCGCGGGGCGACGGCGAAGTCCGGGCAGACGGGGAGGCAATGACATGAACGACGAGGAGCCGGAGCAGGCGCCGCCCGTGCGGGTGCTGGTGGTGGACGACCAGCGGCTCATCCGGGACGGCATCGCCTCCCTGCTGTCCATCCGGCCGGGCATCGAAGTCGTCGGCACCGCCGTGGACGGCCGGGACGCCGTGGCGAGGACTCTGGAACTCGCGCCGGACGTCGTGCTCATGGACGTCCGGATGCCGGAGATGGACGGTGTCGAGGCGGTCGCCGTCCTGCGCGACCGGGCGCCGGAGTGCCGGGTCGTGATGCTGACGACGTTCGACGACGAGGAGTGGGTAGTGCAGGCCCTGCGGGCCGGCGCGCACGGCTATCTCCTCAAGGACCTACCGGCCGAGGAACTCGCCCACGCGGTCCGCCTGGCGCACGCGGGCGTCACCCAACTCGACTCCTCCGTCGCCGGCCATCTGACCGCCTTCCTGCCGCGTTCCGGCCCCGCCGCCAAGGCTCCCGCGGTCTCCCTCAGCCCGCGCGAGACGGACATCCTGCGGCTCCTGGCACACGGGCACACCAACCGGGAGATCGCCGCGCGGCTGTACCTCAGCGAGGGCACGGTCAAGAACCACGTCTCCCGCATCCTCAACCGCCTTGCCCTGCGTGACCGCACCCAGGCGGCGCTCCGCGCCCGGGACCTCGGCCTGTTGTGAGCCTCCGCCGCCGCCAGGCCCTACGTCCTGCTGCGCCATGCCCTTCAACGCCGCAGCAAGGTCGCGGTCACCCGGTACGCGTGGCAAGGCCGTGAACGGCTGGGTCTGCTGCGGGTCCACCGGGGCGTGATCGCGTTGCACGGCCTGCTGTGGCCGGACGAAATCCGCGACCCCTCCGCCGTGGCACCCGCTGCTGCCCAACTGGAAGAAGACGAGATCGACGAAGCCCTGGTGTTGATCGAGGCCATGACACTCGACAGCCTCGAAGGCCCGGCATTCGACGATCACTACACCGACGCTCTGCACGCGGTGATCGAGGCCAAACAGGAAGACCGCCAGCTGCCGCCGGTGGCCGGGCCAGGCCGGCTGGTGGACCTGATGGCCATGCTGCAGCAGTCGGTCGACAAGGCCCGGACGGCGCGCGGCGAGACGGGCGACGCGGACCTGCATGAGGCGCCGGCCACGCCCGCGAAGAAGGCCACGGCACCGAAGACGGCGCGGAAGGCACCCGCCCAGACTGCGTCCTCGAGGAACACCGGACGCACCAACGGCCGGCGAGATACACCAGCACGCTGACCTGCTGCGGTCGGTCCCGGGCCTGGAGGCCCGACCACAGCAGGTCAGCGCACGGTTCTGGTGGCAGTTCGCCGCCGGGGGCGGGGACGACGCCGCCGAGTACTGCCTCTTCCTCGGCCACGCCCAGTGCGCCTAGTTCCACGACGCAGAGCACTGGGGCCGCCAACTGACCGGCCACGGCTTCACTCCCGACGAACTCCTCGGCGACCGCACCGCCGTCCCCGTCCTCACCGAGGACTTCACCAGCTGCGTCGCCGACTACATCGTCGAGCGTCACCATCCCGACCTCGGCGTCATCCCCTTCCCCAAGACACTGCTCATCCGCCACGTCCGTGACCTGACCACCATCCCAACCAAACCACCCGTGCGCCACCTAAAAGGGCAACAGGTGCGGCGACGGCAACAGCCGACGGGGCTGGCCTTCCTACCGGAAGGCACGGCCAGTTGAGCATCACTGTTGGCCACGGGAGCACTCCAACGAGGGATAGCCATTGGCTTCTCCGGCTTTGATGGGTGTAGCTCTTCTGCAGGGACGGGCTGATCTAGGAGAACGACCATGGCATGATGCGGCCCATGGTAGGAAGAGATCGCGAGGCCGGGCGTCGTGCCGTCGACGGGCTGGTAGTACGCACCGGACGCAAAGATGATCTTCCTGAGCTGGTGCGGATCTACAACCACTACGTCACCCACTCGATCATCACTTTCGATACCCAACCGGTCACGGTAGAGAGCCGCTTGCAGTGGTTCGAGAGATTCTCCGACACGGGCCCGCACCAGCTGTTTGTGGCCACGACCGGCGATCGGGTACTCGGGTGCGCCTCAAGTAGTCCCTACCGGACGCATCCGGCCTTCGATCAAACGGTTGAACTGGGCGTCTACGTGGATCCCGATGCGCGGGCCGCTGGGATTGGTTCGGCCCTGTACCGCACCCTCATCGAAACGCTGCGCTCGCAGCCGGTCCATGTCGCGTTGGCTGGGATCGCACTTCCCAATGATGCTTCGGTGGCTCTGCACCGTAAGTTCGGCTTCACCGACGTGGGCACCTTCGAGGAGTACGCCACGAAGAACGGCGGTTACATCAGCTCGGTCTGGATGCAACTGCGCCTGCCCCCTTCGCGCTGACCCTGGAGGGGTACTCCAGATCGTGCGGCGGTGCGGCTTTTGACCTCAGGGCCGGTCGCACCAGGAGACCGCAGCGATCCGCCAGCCATCCGGGGTGAGTACGAACTGCATCGTCTTCGTCCCGCCGCCCTCGAAGGGCACGCCGTCGAGGATCCCGGATTTCCGGTACTCGCTGAACCGCGATGCGATGACGCCGACGGTCTCGGTGCGCTCCGCAGTCTCCCACTCGTTGAAGTTCACCAGTCGGCCCTCGGCCAGCAGTTGTTGGCGTGGCTCGATGAATTCCTCCACGGTGTACACCGTGAACTCCGGCCCTGCCTTGATGAGGACACCCCCAGGCACTACCAGTCGGCGGACCCGATCCACATCTGCGGCCTTGCCGCCCCTGTTGTCGAACGCACTGAAGAACTCGGCGACGACGCCGTCGATCTCGGCCTTGGACATACTGGGACCGTAGCACCGGCACTGGTTCGCCCTTGCGCGATGTGTGCGGCTCTCCCGAGTGACGGTCGAATTCAGGTGGTCAGGTCGTATTCGGCCTGGTCGGGGGCGAGGTAGAGGCGTTCGTGTTCGCGGGCGAGATGGTGGGTCCAGTACTCGGGGAAGTCGTCGTTGTCGATGAGAGCGCGGAGTTTGAGGATGGCTTCGGCGCCGGTCAGGCCCCAGCGGGCGCCGGTGATGTCGAGGCGGTCGCCGATCAGGTGGCGGCAGGCGCCCTCGATGGCGCCGGTGGCGATCGGCCAGCCAGCCGCCAGCGCGGTGTCGTAGCCGAGCTGACCCAGATGCCCGGCCAGGTAGCCGGTGCAGGCGTCGATGGCCTCGCGTTTCGCTCCGCACAGGCGGGCCCGGGCGGCCTGCGCGGTGATCTCTTGCGCGGCGCGGGCGGCCTGGCCGTGCAGGATGGTGATCAGGTGGCCTGCGACCCAGGCTTCGGCGTCAGCGGTGCCGGGCGGGTGGAAGGCATGCGCCGCGGTCCACAGGTACTCGCTGACGTGCACGATGTCGAGCAGAACGTGCACGCGGATGCGGCGCCGGTCGGCTTCGGCGTGGATGAGGTCGAGCTGGTGGCGAGCGCCGTCGACGAGGACCGCCCAGGTGCGCAGGTGGTGACGATCGCGGGCCTCGGCCTGGTCGAAGGCGGCGGCGACGGTGTGCTCGGGCGGGTGGACGACCGACCCGGTCAGCCACTTCGCCGAGGCTTTCGGCCCCGGCCGGGGTGTTCGTTCGCGGCTGCGGCCGTCCGGCGGGGCGATGATGTCGTGCGGACGGCGAGGCGCGGGGTCGGCGTCGAAGACGCAGGCCAGGGTGGCCATCCGTTTGCGGTGCGGCTTCTCGCCCGGGGCCAGCCGGGTGCGCATCGCCCGCCGGGCGGCCCGGTGGGCCTTGAGGGTGGCGGGCCGCAGGGCCTCGGGCCGCATGACGATGCCTTTGCCGTCGAACTGCAGGACCAGCAGGGTGTCGGCGGTCGCCGGCAGCGGGATCTGACGCCGGTAGAAGCCATCGATATCCCGGGCCGCGGCGATGATGAGGTGTTCGGCCTGGCGTTTGCCCAGCACCTTTCCGCACCGCTGGTCGATCGCCGCCTTGGCCTGGTCGTAGGAGCCGCGGACGGCCTCGGCGACCGCGAGCCGGCGCAGGCCGTGCGAGTGCCGACCGGCGGGCAGGGACAGGGCCCGGTCGGCGGGGTGGACGCTGGGCAGCCCCTTCTGCCGCCACGCGCACCGCTCGACGGTGACCGTGCCGAACACGCAGGCCAGCTCGCGGTGATGGCCCGTCTCCCGGTACGGACGCACCAGCCCGTCCGCACCGGTCACCATCCCGTCCGTCGGGCGGGGTTGTTCGCATTCCCGGCGGGCCCGCAGGTCGAGATGGCCCTGGAATAGCAGACGCAGCAGCTCACGGCCCCGCTCCTCGATCAGCTCTTCCACCTCGTGATGCGCCAGCCTTGCGGTCGTGGGGTCGGCCAAGTCACCTTGCAGGCAGCCGAAGGCGCTGACTGCGGCAGCGAACTCATCGATGGCATCGCAGGCGTCGTAGGGTTCCATCGCGCTCTTCTTTCTGCGCTTTGTTTTGGTTGGCACCTACGAAGGTAGAAAGAAGGGCCTTTATCGTTCAGGGAGTTCACCCTCCTGCCTCGGCTGTCCGGTGAGCGAGCGCGAACAGTCCGGGCTGGTCCTCGGTCAGCCAGCCCCGCTCCACCAGCCGTTTCAGCTTCCCCCGCGTCCCCTCGATCTTCGCCGTCACCGCCGGCAGCCCGATCCTCGGTACGATCTGCTTGGCCTGCATCGGATCCGACGCGTCCGCCACCACCTCCACGATGTCGCGGTACACATCCGGCAGCGCATCCACCGACAGCCCCTCCCGCCAGTGCGGCACCATGATCGCCCCGACCACCCGCACCGGCTGCTCCCCGGCCGCCGCCGGCTCCACCGGCTGCTCGACGACCGACGCCTTGTCCGAACTGGACATCTCCGCGACCACCTCGGCCACCGTCTCCCGCGTCACCCGCAGCCGCGACCACGTCTCCCGCTCGGCCTCCAGCCGCGCCGTCAACTCCGCGATCTGCGACTCAAGCTCCTCCACCCGCACCCGGACAGCCGCCTCCCGGGCCTCCAACTCCTCGAACAATGAGCCCATCAGAGTCGCCTCCTCCACCGCCACGGTAGAGACGGGAAGACCCGAACACACCCCGATCAGCGTTGCCTCAGCTCACGTTCCCTTCAGGGGAGCCGCACCCATCGAAGATGAGCGTCGCGCATATCGGGGCGCGGCACCGGCATGACCTTAGCCAGGGCTTCCGCCGATCAGGCTTCGATGGCACACGCTCAAGTTTTGCTGGCACAGGACAACAGCTGCGCCAGCGCGGGCCGCGTGTGGACTTGGTGTCCCGTCTCAGGCGATCAGGCGCCTGTCGCAGGTGATCTGGTCCGATTCGCTTGTCGTCTCAGGTGATCTGGTCCGTCAGTTGGTTCCAGTTGTCCCGTATCGGTGAAGCCTGCTGTTCTCAGACGAGTTGGCAGTTCAGCGTGGCTGGTCTCGGTGGTGCATGTGAGCCGGTGCCCGGTTTTCCGACTTCAGGGTGGTTTGGGTCTCATCTGATCTGGTCTGTGTCATCGAACCCTGGATGGTCGTCCCATGAGGGTTCGTGTGGGGACGGCGGTGCCTGAAGGGCCGCAGGGGGTTGAGCACGTTTCCGTGTACGCGGATGCGTCGAGGTACGAGATCGGCTGGGTTGAAGCGGACGGCGGGACGAGACGTCGGCCGTTGACCGAGGCCGGGGATGTCGCTTTCGAGGACGCGCTGCCGGTGCGGGACTTCCCGTCGTACCGCGGCCAGCGCCATTTTCCGGGGCTGTACTGGGCGGTGACGACCGGTCGGCATGTGGGGTTCGAATCGTGGCTGGAGCGGGATCACGCGATGCTGCTCGACTTCGATCCGCTGGTGACGGGGTTCTCCTCGCAGCCGTTCTGGCTGAGCTGGCGGGACGAGGGATCAGGCCGCAGCCGGTCACACGCTCCGGACTACTTCGCGCGGGCTGCGGACGGAAGTGGCCTGGTGGTGGACTGCCGTCCGGCGGACCGGATCGACCAGAGGGCCGCCGAGTCGTTCAAGCGGGCGCGGGAAGCGTGTGACGCGGTGGGCTGGGCCTACCGTGTCGCCAGTGAGATCGATCCCGTCCGAGTGGCGAATCTGCGCTGGCTGGCGGGCTATCGCCATCCGCGCTTCGCCGTGTCGGAGGGGATGACGGCGGCGGTCTGCGCGGCCTTCGCGACTCCCGCACCGTTGCTCGGGCAGGCTGCAACGCTGGGTGATCCGATCGGCGTGCTCCCGGTGGTCTTCCACCTGCTCTGGCGCGGGCTGCTGCGGGCCGACCTGGGCCGTCGCCTGAGTGATCGCACCGTGGTGATGACCGGGGAGGCGGGCCGGTGACTGCCTCGGGGCCTCGTGGAGTGCTGCGGGTCGGTGACCGGGTCCGGTTCGACGGACAGGTCCACCTCGTGGCGGGTCTGGCCGGCACCACGGTGCGGCTGCAGGGCGAGTCCGGCGGAGCATCGTTGGTGCTGTTCTCCCATCTGCTGGCGGCGGACGGCTTCGAGATGCTCGACTCCCTGCCCGAAGCGCCGGGGTTGCCGTCGTTCGGACTGCTGGACACCGTTCCCGAGCCCGCCCTGCGGCGGGCCCGGTTGCTTGAGCGGCACATGGTCGAGATGGAGACCGGACTGCTGCCCGGCGCGGAGCCGACCGCCAGGCCCCGGCCCGAGTACGACCCGAAGTGGCGCACGGTGAACGAACGGATCGCGGCGAAGGCGGAGGAACTGGCCGCTCTCGGGACGCCGATGACCGCCCGGACCCTGTTCCGGTTGCGGGGCTGCTGGCGCGAGCAGGGACTTTGGGGGCTGGTCGACCACCGTGCCACCCGCGTCTCCAAGCCGACCGGGCACGCGGACGAACGGCTGGTCACCGCCATCACGGAGGCACTGGCCGGGCAGGAGAAGCTGTCCACGGGAACCCGGAGCCGGGTGCTCCGCGAGGCTGAGCGGATCCTCGTCGAGCGTCACGGTGAGGGAGCCGTCGAGCTGCCTTCACGGTCCACCCTCTACCGGCTGGTGCGGTCCCTGTCGGAGGGGATGCACTCCTTCGGCACTGCCACGGCCCGCCGGTCACGAGCCCGCCGCCCGCAAGGGGTGTTCACCCCGTCGAAGGCCGCCCGGCCCGGCGAGGTCGTGCAGATCGACACCACCCCGCTGGACGTGCTGGCGATCCTGGACGACGGCGTGACGGGCCGGGTCGAGCTGACCATCGCGGTCGACGTCGCAACACGGACGATCTGCGCGGCCGTCCTGCGGCCTGCGGGCACCAAGGCCGTGGATGCGGCTCTACTACTGGCCCGCATCCTGGTCCCCGAGCCGATGCGGCCGGGCTGGCACGACGCTCTTCGGATGTCCGTCTCGCTCATCCCGCACGCGCGGCTGATGAGCGTGGATGCCCGCCTGGAACACGCCGCCGCGAAACCGGTGATCGTCCCGGACACCATCGTGGTCGACCACGGCAAGGTGTTCATCTCGGAGACGTTCGTGACGGCCTGCCAGACCCTGGGCGTCTCCGTCCAGCCGGCCCGGCCCGCCACCCCGACCGACAAAGGCGTGGTGGAACGCACCTTTTCCTCGATCAACACGCTGTTCTGCCAGCACGTCGCCGGCTACGTCGGCTCCAACCCCACCCGGCGTGGTGAGGACGTCCAGGCTGTTTGGACCCTGCGAGAACTCGCCGACCTCTTCGACGAATGGGTCGTTGCCCGATGGCAGACGAGGCCCCACGACAGCCTCCGCAGCCCGTTCCTGCCGGGCCAGGCTCTGTCCCCGAACGACGTCTACGCGATGCTTGTGGCCCGCAGCGGACACCTGCCGGTCTGCCTGACCGGCGACGACTACATCGAACTCCTGCCCGCGGAGTGGCGGAAGATCAACGACTACGGCGTCGTCATGGACTACCGCACCTACGACTGCCGCGACCTGGCGCCCTACCGGCGCCAGCCTTCTGGCGTCGACCTCAAGGGCGGCCTCTGGGAAGTCCACTACGACCCCTACGATCTGTCCCACATCTGGATCCGCGATCACCGGGCAGGCGGCTGGATCACCGTCCCCTGGACCCGGCTGGACTCCGTCTCCGCCCCCTTCGCCGACTTCACCTGGCGACACGCCCGTTCTGTCCTGGCCGCCCAGGGCGCCGACGACACCGACGAAGGCGCGATCGCCGCAGTTGTGGAAGACCTGCTCACCCGGGCTCAGAACGGCCCGGACCGCAAAGTTGCCGCCCGCACCCACGCGGCAGCCAGCCACCCCGTTCACCCTGGCCTTCGGCCTGCCCTCCCCGAAGAACCGCAGGAAGGCCCGGAGGACGAGGACCAACCAGTCGGCAAGGTCATTCCCTTCGGGGTCTTCGACGCCTTCACCGACGGGAGCCGTCCATGAACCCGCCCCCGGACGCCGGGCAGGAACCAGAGGACGTCCACCCGCTGAGCACGAAGGAGGGCTGGGCATGCTTCGTCGCCGAAGAGACCATGCCTCCCGAGGTGCTCTCACCCGCCGCAATTCAGCGTCTGAGTCCGGACCAGCGGACTGCCCGTGAGCGTGAACGCGAGGACTATCACGCGCAGTTGGTCATCGTCCGCACTCCCACGATCCAGCACGTCACCACCACCGGCCGCAAGCGGATCCTCCTCAACCGTCGCCAGCAGTCGGCCCGCCGCGGACTGATCGTCAGCGGGCCCGCGGGCACGGGAAAGACCACCGCGATCACGCAGCTCGGCAAGAACTACGAACTCCTCGGCCGCCGCCGCGGCGAAGTCGGGCACCAGGCCCTGCCCGTCGTCTATGTCACCGTCCCGCCCGCAGCGACACCCAAGATGCTCGCGGTCGAACTCGCCCGCTTCATCGGCCTGCCGCTGCCCAGCCGTTTCAGCCAGGTCGACATCACCAACCGCGTCTGCGACCTGCTCTGCAGCAGGAGCTGCCGCCTGGTGCTGATCGACGAGCTCCATAACCTCGACATCCGCACCAAGACCGGCGCCGAAGCCTCCGATCAGATCAAGTATCTGTCCGAGCGCATCCCGGCGACGTTCGTCTTGGCCGGAGTCGATGTTGAGGACACTGGGCTGTTCACGGGCCGCCGCGGCGGGCAGATCGCCAGCCGCTACACCGAGATCACCACTCGCCCCTTCCCCCACAAGACGGCCAAGGACAAAGAAGCCTGGCAGTCCTTGGTGACCACGCTGGAGGAGGCCCTACGGCTTTATGCCCACCGCCCGCAGACCCTCCTCAAGCTGAGCGCCTACCTGCACGACCGCACCGGGGGCATGATCGGCAGCCTGTCCCACCTCGTCCGCGAAGCCGCACTGGACGCCATCATCAGCGGCACAGAGAAGATCACACGCACCGGACTCGATGAAGTCGAACTCGACCGGGCCGTTGCACAGCAGACCAGACGCCGTCCCTCGACTCCCGCGACGAGGAAGGCCAGTTGAGTACACACCCGCGCATACTGCCTGTCCCCCTCTCGCCAGTGCACCGCGAGACGGTCGGCTCCTATCTGAACCGGCTCGCGGACGCCAACCGCCTGCCGGTCCGCTATCTGGCCGGTCTTCTCGGTCACAACCGTCATCACCGCCGTGACGACAACCGCACGGACCACTGGACCCCACGGGCCCTGCTCGGACTATCCGCCCTGACCGGCCGGGCACCCGCCGAACTCGTGCATGCGATGCCAGCTCTCGCCGAACTCAGCGAGGGCCAACGAATCGGTCCACGCCCGAGCACCGGCCACGGCGATGCCCTTCACCGTCCGGCATGCCGCCCCTGCATGGCCCGGCGCGGAATCGACGGCCTCGTCGTCCGCGAGACCCTGCCCCACGAAGCAGTCTGCCCACGACATCACCGCTGGCTCCTGGGCGACGAGCAGCATCTCCTCCGCGTTCTGCCCGACGTTCGCAGAGCCAACCAGCGCCACCGGCGACTCACGAGCCGCCGCAGGGGCTCCGCCCCCGAGCAGAGCTACCGCACCGCACGTGACAGCTTGCTGAAGTGGTTCCACACCGCCGCCGAGACACAGCTCCAACAGCGGTGGACGGACCGGATTCATCTCCTCGGCGAAGACATCTACGGAGACCCACTCCGCCCGTCTCCGAACCGCATCGAGATCGCGACCTACCCCGAAACGGTCATCCTCACCAGCCTGCTCTCATCACCGCACTGGCGCGATCACCAGGAATCGGCCCCGGAGATCGCACGCCGGTTCCAGCTCAAGGCAGGGAGCCGCGAGCTGGCAGCCCTCCAGAAACTGGCAACTTCCCTGAGACCGAGGCTCTCCCTGTCTCAATCAGACTGACAACCCGCAGGTCAGCGGTCCTACCGCTTCCACCCTCGTTGACCCACGAAGTCCTGGTCGAACCCGCCGCACAGCCCCTGACACATCAAGGTGCGGCACCGTCTCACTCCAAGATGACAACTCCCAGCTCAGAGCCAGGCAGTCCACCAACCTCATTGAGAACGGACACCAGTCATGGTCGCGGGGCGTGCATCCCTGCGAACATGATCGCCAGGGTTCGGCGTCGGAGGTCTTCGTCCCATGCGCCCCGAAGTGCGCCCTGGCAGGCCGCGGTGAGCAAGGCGACCACTTCGGCGACCTGGATCTCCGGGCGCACGGCACCGACGTGTTGGGCTCGGGCAAGGAGCACCTGGATGGCCTGCTCCAGGGCCCGGATCGGCTCGTCCGGCTGGATCTCGACGCCGGTCTGCGCCAGAAGGTCGACCACGGTCCTGGTCGCCGCGGCCTGCTCGACCAGCAGTGTGAAGAACGTGAACAGGGCGGTGGCAGGGTCCCCCTCCGCGATCAGCGAGTTCGCCTGGTCGGTCAGCCGTTGCCGCAGGCTCTTCATGATGGCCGCGAGCAGGTCGTTCTTGGTCGGGAAGTGCCGGAAGACGGTGCCGATTGCCACGCCGGCCCGCGCCGCCACCTCCTCGGTCGAAGCTGACGGTCCTTTCTCGGCGAACACGACCTCAGCGGCGTCGAGGATGCGGGCACGGTTGCGCTGCGCGTCTGCCCGCAGCATCCGCGTCTGCACTGAGCCCGTTGCAGGTGTTCGAGCGCTTCCGGGAGAACGTCCTCGACGGGGCCGTCGGACTCACTGAAGATCTCTGCGCTGATGACGTCATCGTCGACCTGCCGTTTGCCCCGCCGGGAGGGCCCCGCCGGTTCGTCGGACGCGAGGAGTTCGCCGCGTTCGCGGCAGCCGGCAGGAGCGCCCTGCCCGTCCGGTTCGACGAGTTCCGCAACATCACCGTCCACCACACTGCCGACCCCGAGGTGATCGTCACCGAATATGAGGTGAGTGACAGGAAGGGTGACCACGACCGACCGCAGTGCGAGCGCCGCATTCGTTCTGGTTCTCCGAGTCCGGGGCGGCCGCGTCGTGCACTGGCGCGAATACCAGGACGTCACGGGCATAGCGCAGGCGTTGTCAGATCAACTTTGACCTTCCTCCCGCACCGGCGAACGCTGCCGGTGCATGTCGATCTGGCTCCCGGTGTCGTCTCGGATGCTCTGGTCCGCTGACTTGTTTGAGTGGAGGTGTCACACGTTTGGGTGACCCCTTTCTCGTCTCGGGCACCGGGCTCCGCGGCGTGGTCCACGCTCGCGCTGCAGGGTTCGGTAGCGGCTGGCGGAGGTGTCCGTGGGCGAGTCCGCGGCAGCACTCCCCGCATGGGAGTACGCATCTGACGTCCAGGTGAGGTTCGTCGGTGTCGACGGCGCCGGTCGGCTCGGTCCGCTGGCCCGTTTCTGGGGTGAGCCGTTCGAGCTTGCCGCACCCGCCCGGAAGTTCGCCGCGTTCAAGGGACAGAAGAACTTCACTGGGGACTACTGGGCGGCGACCTCGCGTTCCCTGGTGGGCTACGAGTCGTGGGTGGAGCGGGACGCGGCGATGGCCCTGGACTTCGATCCCGCCGTCGTCGCTCTGGCTCCCAGCCCTTCCGCCTGTCCTGGACGGAAACACGAAGCCGGCGGCGTCGAAGCGGTGGTGGACCACCGGCTCGCCCCGCACGCCTCGCTGCTGGGCAAGGCCAACCCGCGCGTCGTGGCGGCTTCCGCCAGGTCATCGCCGAGAGCGTGGAGGCGTCCACCCGTACGATCGAGTACGCGTGCTGGCGAACCGAGCAGAATCCCCCACCGCGAAGACTCTTGATAGGGCTCGCACAACTGGTAGGGGGCCCCGGCACAGGTCACTACCCTCAATCAGTGAGCCGCGTTGCGGTACCGAGGCGTTCATATTCGGCCCTGTAGCCGATCTCCGGTGGTGCAACTGCATCTGTTCGGCCGCCGACCCGATTCACCGCCTCGACCCCAGCCGAAATCTCCTGCATGCCCAGGGGTGCCGCGGACGCCGGGACCGGTCCCGAGTTGACGTACTAGCATAAGGATTTCGCTAATTCTTGCATAACTGCGATACCGTCGCTGGATGCCAGAGGAAAAGGGGGTCAAGCGTGGCAAGTGCGCTTAGGATACGGGCAATGTCCGCCGCTTGCGTCGTTTCGGTGCTCATGTCCATAGGGTCATGTTCGAGGGGGGACGAAAGCCCTCCCCCTCCATCCCCTGCATCCTCTTCGCCGCCGGACCCCAAGCTATATGAGGCTCTAGAGGGCCTGCCCACTTTGAGAGTTGGCGATTCAACGAAGCGTGGGCAAATTGTCCCAAACGCGCGCTTCACCATACGGGATATCACATATCTCGCCAAGATTCGCATCAATGACGAAGAATCAGTTAAGCCTGATCGAGGTTTCTTTGTCCGGATCGACATATCTTTGGAAGTGCACGGTGGTCTCGATCTCCGCTCGATCGCTTATGACTGGACCAGTCCTCAGGGCGACGAACTGGAACAGGTTAATCCTGAGGCCGCGATAGCGTGGGAGTACAATCCGCTGGGACGCCGGTATGTAGGGTCCGGATGGGCAGAAGGAACCCTCCTCATGGATGTCCCCAAAAAGGGAGGGAAGGTCACAGTGCATCTTGCCTCGAAATTCGTTATCCAACTACCCTCCAAGTGAGTGTCCGCTTCACTAATCCCTGAGACGGAGACAGTCGGTAGAGGTTGACTAGGATGCCATGAAAGGTGCTTCGGGAGGCGACATTCGACTGGCCCCGGATTATGTAGGGCGAACGGGGTGGACGGAGTCGTTCCCGGCGTCAGCCGGGTGTCGGCTGCCGCGACCGTCTGCCAGGTCCTCGGGAATGAGGAAGCACTGCAACCCAACGAGCCGATCCTGCCCTCGAGTTCGCCCTCGAGTTCGCCCTCGACAGCCCTTCGGAATGGTTGAACTCGTGGCCCTCGACTTGGTATCAGTTCGAAACAGCGGATCCGGACCAGATCAACTGAGACAACATCCGGCATCCACCTGGCCAGGACCACATCAGCCGAGATTCCCGGCACCCCTACGTCTCAACTGAACTGGTCGCCGCGCGTCAGCGGTCTGACTCGGAACCAGCTCATTTAAGGCCCCCTGACGGACAGGCGCCGCAGCAGCGCGTCTCTGAGCTGCGGCTGGCACCGCTCGTCGGCGAGGCCGCCGCCGGAGGGCTGTCAGGGGTGTCCGCCGCAGCCGCAGCCCGTCATGGTCGCCCCCTGTTGGGGCGGCGGGGTCTGTGCGGCGGCCGCTTCCACCGCCGCGAGCAGCCGGCGGCGTTCCTCCGGCGGGATCCACCTGCCGTCGACGACCACGCCGTGGATGCGGCGGGTGTTGCGGATGTCATGCAGCGGGTCGGCGTCGAGGACGAGCAGGTCGGCGGCCTGTCCGCGGGCCACGGTGCCGATGGTGGGCAGGCCGAGGGAACGGGCCGCGTCCCGCGTGGCCGCGCGCAGGGCCTCAGCCGGGGTGAGGCCGGCCGCCACGAGCAGCGCCAGCTCGTCGTGGAGGGCGAAGCCCGGGACGAGGTATCCCGTGCCGGTGTCGGTGCCCGCCGCCAGCCGCACTCCCGCGCCGTGCAGCTCGCGCACCAGCCGGAGCCGGTGCTCGAATATCCGGCGGATCTGCCGGGCCTGCTCGCGGGTGCGCCCGCCGGTCAGGGCCGCCAGCTGGTCCGGCCAGTTCTCCACCTGCCAGGCGGGCAGGTACTTCCACTCCGCGACCCGGGACGGAACGTCGTCGGGCAGCTCCAGCGGTGCACGCTGAGCGTGGGGACGATGGCGGTCCCGTCGGCCGCCAGACTCCGGAAGAGGGCGTCCGCCCGGTCCCGGTCGTAGCCCTGCACCGCCCGCCATTCGAGGGGATGCACCTGCTGGAACCAGCTGTGGTAGCGGGACAGGCTGCTGGGGTCGCGCGGGTCGATCCGTACGGCTGCCAGGCGGCGCCGTATCTCCTTCTCGTGCCGTGAGGTCGCCAGGAGCAGCGCGTGCAGGTGCTCGATGGTGCGGTGGCCGGTGGCGCTCGCCTCCGCGATCCGTACGGTGTCGGGGCAGTGCCCCAGGTGGGGGATGCCCTGGCGCCGGGCCTCGTCCGCGATAGCGAAGTAGGCCTCGCGGGACAGGCGGGAGTACACCTTGACGAAGTCCGCGCCCTCGCGCTTGACCCGCCGTACGGCGCGCCGGGCCCCGGCCGCGTCGCGCACCTCGATGGTCGGGCCCACGTCGGCCGCCCACAGTGACGGCGCGCCGTCGACGATGGGGCTGCCGACCACCCAGCGGGGGCCGAGCAGCGCACCGCTGCGGATCTTCTCGCGCCACTCGTGGTGGACCGGCTTACCCCACATCTCCCTCACCGTGGTGACGCCGGCGAGGGCGTACAGCGCCGGGATCACCGTCTGTGGGCCGTCGCTGTGGGTGTGCGCCTCGATCAGTCCCGGAATCACGTACTTGCCGGTCAAGTCGACCGTGCGGGTGCCCGGCCGGAGCCGGGTCCGTGCACTCGGGGCGAGTTGGGTGATGCGGCCACCCTCGACGACGACCGTCATGCCGGGGGCCGGGGGTGCTCCCGATCCGTCGATCACGGTGACGTGGGTGAGCGCCAACGGGCCGGTGTCGGCACCGTTTCCGGCCCTCGTCCCGGCCGCGCGTGCCGTGCCGGCGGGCGCCGTGCCCGTCAGTGCGGCACCCGTCACGGCGGCGGCCCCGGCCAGGAACCCTCGCCGGGCCATGCCGCGACGTGCCCCAACTGTCGCTTCGGACATGCTGTTTCCCCTTCCGTTTGTGAATCCGTCGGCCGTGTCCACCGACCCCCACGACTCTGGCGGACACGAGGCGCTAGGACAGTGCGGCCAGACGGTGCGTGTGGGGGTGTTGCTGGGACCACCGGGGGCCCGTTAACCGAACTAACTCGTGAGTTCTTGCAGGTCAGCGGGCCTCTCCGCTAGCTTCTCGGGATGCTTCAAGATGATGTCCCCGAGCGGGACTTGGCGACGTTCGTCCTGCCCGAGTTAGGCCGGCTGCAGGAGACCGATGAGCAGTGGGCGCCGTACCAGTTACTCGATCAGGACGGTGTTGTCGTCGACCCCGTCCGGGTCTTCTTCGCCGAGCTGCAGGCAGAGGACAAACCCGCCTCCACGATCCGCTCATACGGCATGGATCTGCTGCGCTGGTGGCGGTTCCTGTGGGCGCTCGACATCGAGTGGAACCGGGCAACTCGGGCGGATGCACGGGACTTCACCCGGTGGATGCAGATCGCGAACAAGCCGCAGCGCCTGCACTGGAGGCACCGCAACACGGGCCACTCCGAGACGACGGCGCCGAAGCCACGGACGACGCGGAAGAAGATCCCCGGTACGCCGAACGCCATCACGGGCAAGGCCTCGCCCGGCCCGCAGTACGCCGCGAGGACGCGGGCACACTGCGAAACCGTGCTGCGCACGTTCTACGACTTCCACCAGGACGAGGGCACCGGGCCGATCATCAACCCGTTCCCGCTTGACCGTTCCCGTCGCAGCAGCCGCGCGAACGCCCACCACAAGCCTGACCAGCCCTTTAAGTCAGAGCGGACAGGCCGCTACCGGCCGGTCATCCCGAAGCGTGCACCCCGGCGCATCCCCGACGAGATGTTCAACGTGCTCTTCGCGGCCCTCCGCCACAACAGGGACCGCGCTCTGCTGGCCTTCTGGGTTTCCAACGGTGCCCGCGCCGAAGAACTCCTCAGCAGTCGGCAGCGTGATGCCCTCCCCGGTCAGCAGTTGGTCGGCGTGATCCGGAAGGGAACCCGGGCCTACCAGCAGCTTCCGTGCTCAACCGACGCCTTCGTCTGGCTGCGGCTCTACCAGGAGGAGGCCCGGCGAGACGGCGTCCCGCACGGCAAGAACCTGCCGTTGTGGTGGACGCTGAGGCGGCCCTGGCGCCCGCTGAACTACGACGCGGCTCGGGCAATGTTCAACCGGGCCAACGACCTCCTCGGGGCGAACTGGACGCTTCACGATCTACGTCACACTGCGTCCTACCGACTCGCCCGCGACCCCAACATGCCTCTGACCGACGTCCAATGGGTCCTCGGTCACGCGCATCTGACGACCACACAGCTCTACCTTCCGGCCAGCCAGGACGAGGTAATCGAACGCGTCCGCGCCCATCACGCACGCCGGGCCGAGCAGCGCGACCGGCCGCCGGCGCCACCGGCTCCCGGCTACAACTCCGACTCGCTGAAGACTCTCTTCGGGAACTCATGGTGACGAGCACAAAGACCTTGGGCGCTCCGGCCGCCATCCGAGATGCTCAGCCACTTGCCGGCGAGGCTCTCCGGGCCGCCAAGAAGCGTTTCCCGCCGCGGCCTTACGAGGACGCCTGGCCTGCCACCAGCCAGTCCTATGAGGAGGTCGTTGCCCGGCTGAACCGACCGCCGCTTCGGGCCGCGAGCGAGAGCACCCACTTCTACCGTCGCCGGGGCGCAACGCTCATTCTCCGCTGGCTCATGGACCAGCCAGGAGGCACCTGGCAACAACGGTGGAACGCGTCTCCCGCGGCAGGTTCGACCAGGGCTCAGTGGAACAAGCTCAATGCCAGCTGGGTCGGCTACGACGCGGCGAATGCGAACGGCATCCTCAACACCGGCCTGTTCGCTCTGGTCTGCGCCGACGTGCTCCGGCCATCGCTCCACTGACAGCTCTCCCGGACCTCGACCAACCTGCGTGCCATCATCACCCGGCACCGTGACCCTGAGGGCTTTGCCCGCCTTGAGGAGTTGGTGGGCCCAGAATCATGGTCCTCGCACCTCGGCATCCTCGCGAAGAACGTGCTGGTCAAGCTGGTCATCGCCAAGGGCGGGGGTCTGGCCGACATCAATGTCGGAGACGCCATTGAGTACATGCAGGCGCATCGAGTTCAGCGGGCCACGTCGGGCGGTCAAAGCCTGTTCTATTCCTGGCTGAAGGAAATGGGACACCTTCCACCCGACGCTCCCGTGTCGCTGAGGCTCCTGCACCGAACGTCTGGCCAGGTCTCGGTCGAGCAGCTCGTCGACCGCTACCAGCCGCAGTCCAAGCCCATCCGGGACCTGTTGGTCGAGTACCTCAAGGAACGCCAGCCCACCATGGACTACACGTCCTTGGAGGACGCGTCACGGATGCTCGTGAGGAACTTCTGGCTCCAGATTGAGCGCATCCAGCCCGGCATCGACACACTCCGGCTGCCGTCCGAAGTCGTGAGCGCGTGGAAGCAGGCCAGCCGGACGAAAGTCACGCGCCGCCGGCTGCCCTATGGCACAGTCCACGAAGTGGTGACGGAGCGCGCCAACTACGGCAGCCTCATGATCGGAGTTCGAGCCCTCTACCTCGACCTGGCCCACTGGGCCGTCGAGGAACCAGAACGCTGGGGCCCGTGGGTTGCTCCCTGCCCGGTCAGCGCCGCCGATGCCAGCACCTCCAAGCACCAGAAGCGCCGCAAGGCCAAGATGGACCAGCGCACCCGCGAACGACTGCCCGCGCTGTCCGCCGTCGTCCGCGCCGCCAGGGCGAACTGGACGGAGGCACAGGAGGGGCTGGACGCCCTCCAAGCCGCCCCACTCGGCGGCCAGTTCACCTTCAGGGGCAGAACCTTCACACGCCAAAAGAAGGACTCGACGACTCCGTTCCGGGCCTACGACGAGTCCGGCCGACGCGTCCATCTGGGACTGCTCGAGGAGCGGGCTTTCTGGGCCTGGGCCACGATCGAATTCCTGCAGCACACCGGCGTCCGGATCGAGGAGATGCTGGAGGCCAGCCACCACGCCCTGATCCAATACAAGCTGCCCACCAGCGGCGACGTGGTACCTCTGCTCCAGGTCGCTCCCTCGAAAACCGACGAAGAACGGCTTCTCCTCGTCAGCCCAGAACTGGCAGACGTCCTCAGCACGATCATTGCCCGCGTCCGTGACCCTCGAACAGGCGCAATCCCGATGCTGCCCAACTACGACGTCGCGGAGAAGATCTGGAACCCGCCGATGCCGCTGCTGTTCCAGTGGACATACGGAGGCCAGCGGACACCAGTGTCCCGTCAACTGGTCCGCAACGGTCTCAACGAGGTCCTGGAACGAACCGGGCTCACCGACTCCGCAGGCCAGCCCCTCGACTTCGCTCCGCACGACTTCCGAAGAATCTTCATCACCGACGCAATCCGCAGCGGCCTACCGCCCCACATCGCGCAGGTACTGGCCGGTCACTCCGACATCGACACCACGATGGGCTACAACGCCATCTACCCGGCAGACGCCATCGAAGCGCACCGCGCGTTCATCGCCCGTCGTCGATCGCTTCGTCCGAGCGAGGAATACCGGACCCCGACGAACGAGGAGTGGGACGCCTTCCTCGCCCATTTCGAGAAGCGCAAGCTCTCTCTGGGAACCTGCGCTCGGTCCTTCGGAACGTCGTGCATCCACGAGCACGCTTGCGTCCGATGTTCGCTCCTCCGCCCGGAGCCGTCCCAACGAGACCGTCTGATCGAGATCCGCGACAACCTGCTCGACCGGATCGCCGAAGCTCAGCGCGAAGGCTGGCTGGGAGAGGTCGAGGGCTTGGAGATCAGCCTGGCCGGCGCCGAGGAGAAGCTGACCCAGCTCGATGCCGCACTCAAACCCTCGGTGATCCACCCGGGCCTGCCCACCTTCGGTCAGATCGCCGGGCGGTCCAGCACCCTCTGACCACCTGATCTCTCGGACTACCCAGTGCCAGCGCCGGAGTCCGGCGGAAGCTCGAGATCCGTCGTCTCGCGCGAATCGGTCGGGATGCTGCCCGGTGCCCAGCCGAGTACTTCCTCGAGACGGCGGGCCGCGAAGGGGACGGGCGGGCGTCCGCGATCACTCTCGTGGAGCCTGATGGTCGCCTGGCTCAACTGGGTGCGATACGCGAGCTCCCTCACGGAGATGCCCTCGGCTTCCCGGAACTCGATGAGAGCTTTCGCCAGCCGCTCGGATTCTTCGCTCATGACCAAAGCATTCCGCATCACGAACGCTCGGTCAGCATTCCGGCCTGGTCCGCACGCAACTTGTGCTTCTCGCCGCTCCATCAGGAGCCGAAGGCGTTCTCGACGGACTGAAGCGGTGCGATCCGGCCCCAACGAGTCCTGCCGCACCGGTAGTTCGGAGAAGGCCTCCCCCGCGCTGGGGTTGCCCCGCACGTGAACCGGCGCCAGCCGGAGTGATCACGCCGCCTCGCGCCTCTCGCCAGGGCAGTCAGAGGGCACGGGGGGATCAGAAACACGTACTTACCTTGTCCTTTAACCCTTTCAACCGTTGGAGGTCGATCAGGGTCTTCTCACGGCGGACAGTTTTGCCTGGTGTCCGTCTAGGGTGTCGAGGATGCCGCTTGTCGAAGTGACCTATGCGCCCACGGTGCCCGAGCCCCAACTACGCGAACTCGGTTCGGTGCTGCCGCATCTGGTGTCCCTGGCTGTGGAGTGCCCTGAGGAGCCGTACGACGGCGAGCTGCAACCCGGGGATGTCGAGATCCGCTTCCGGCCGCTGAGCCCGCTGGACTGTAGCGGCCTGACGGTGGTGGTCTCTTCCGGCGGCTACTTCCGCATGGCCAGCACGTCCAAGACGCTGGTCGCCACCGTGGTCCTCCAACTGGAGGCCGAGGGCAGGCTGTCCCTGGACGAGACCACTGGCTGCCAGGACTGGTGCAGGGTAACGGCAACGACGGCACCCGAATCACCATCCGCCAACTGCTCCAGCACACCAGCGGCATCCACGACGCCCTGCCCGGATGCACCACGCCGGAGGAGTACTACCAGCAGCGCCACAACGTCTACGAACCCAAGCAGCTGGTCGACCTCGCCATGGCCCACGAGCCGGACTTCCCGCCCGGCGAAAGCTGGGCGTACTCCAACACCGGCTACGTCCTGCTCGACATGATCATCCAGAAGTCCACCGGTCATCCCGCCCACCAAGAGATCGAAATCCGCATCCTGCGCCCGCTGGGCCTCGACCAGACCCGGTGGATGGGCACCTCGCCCACCCTGCCCCGGCCCCACGCCCAGGCCTACCAGCTCTTCGGCCCCGGTTCCCGGGTGGACGTCACCGACCAGATACCGGTGGACTACGAGAACCTTTCGTGGGTCACGACCACTCGGGACGAGAACCGCTTCCTCCGCGCGCTGCTCGACGGCCGCCTACTACCGGCACGGCAGCTGGCAAAGATGAAGCAGACCGTCCCCGTGAGCGCGGAGGTCCAACAGCTGTGGCCCGGCGGCCGATACGGGCTCGGCCTGGTCGAACGCCCCCTGAGCTGCGGAGGAACCTACTGGAGCCATGAGGGCGGGGACGGCGGCTACATCACCCTCAACGGCGTCACCGACGACGGCAGGCGAAGCGCCGTGGTCTCGAGAAGCCGATCCGGCCCTTCAGAGGCTTGGGCCGCTCCCGGGTGAACGCGTCCCGGTCGGCCCGCTCGATCGCGTCGTCGATCTCGCTCGCCGGTCGGCGTGAACGGGCTGGACAGGCGCGGGTACAGCTCCACGTGCGAGAGGTCGCCCAGCCAGGAGCCGGGGATCTTCGGGTGGAACGTCGGGGCGTTGAAGTGGTCCGGGGCGGACAGGCCGACGACCAGGCGGGCCACATCGGCGAGGAAGGCGGTGTTGAGGTCCAGGCGACCACGTACGGCAGCGTGCACTCCGCATCGGTGAGTAAATCCACCGACCTCACCCACTGGCACGCCTCTTCGTTGAGGACGCCGCCCGTCCAACCGGAGTTGACGACGGCGGGGTGTTCGGGTGTGGCTTCCGGCGGCGCATGCACGCGCGTCCACTGAGCGAGTGACCACTAAGTAACGTTCTGGTTACGAAGATGAGCAGCGACCTTCCTGCCCTTGCGATCTCGGTTTACGGTCCCACTTAAAACCAACCGCATGGTAAGAGTTGGCGCTCACACCCTGCGTACCCCGCATCGGCGAACTGCCGAAGGTCGCGGCCCACCCGGCTCCCCCCGCGAAGGAACCCCACCCATGAGCACTCACTCCCCACACCCCCGACTGTGCTTGTGCCCCGGCCGTGGCTCCTCGTCCGCGACGAACCCGTCTCGGCACTCGCCCTGTCCGCACGGGCACGCGTTCTCGACTCGTTCGTCGTCCTCCGGCAACGGGCCGCCGTCGTCCCGCACGTCATCCACCGCGTGAGCGTCCGCCCATACCGACGTCCGCAGGACGGCCCGACAGGAGAGATCGCCTCAACGCCTGAACAGTCCTCCACGCAAAGGCCGTTGCCCACCACGCCCGAACGGCCAGGCCATGGCGCAAACGCCACCAGGCCCTCTACCACCGACATTCAGGAAAGCAGTCGACGATGACCGAATTCCCTCCTGGGTTCCTCTGGGGAGCCTCCACCGCACCGCACCAGATCGAGGGCAACAACCTCAACAGCGACTTCTGGGCGAGCGAGGGGCTCATGCCCGGCATGGAGCGCAGCGGTGACGCCTGCGACAGCTACCACCGGTACCGCGAGGACATGCAACTGCTCGCCGACGCCGGGCTCAACGCGTACCGCTTCGGCATCGAGTGGGCACGGATCGAGCCGGTCCCCGGAATGATCTCGCGGGCCGAACTCGCCCACTACCGGCGCATGATCGAGACGGCCTTCGAGCTCGGCCTGACCCCGGTCGTGACGCTGCACCACTTCACCAGCCCGCTCTGGTTCGCCCAGGAGGGCGGCTGGCTCGGTGACCGCGCCGTGGAGCGGTTCCGGGCGTACGCCGAGGCGGTCACCCCGATCCTCGACGGCGTCGAGTGGGTCGTCACGATGAACGAGCCGAACATGCTGGCCATCATGATCGGCATGGCCCAGGCCATGCAGAACCAGCAGGCGGCCGGGGAGTGGCAGAGCCCCACCCTCGACAACGAGGGCCCTCGACCGCCGCTGCCGGCCCCCGACGTGAAGATCGGCGAACGGCTCGTCGAGGCGCATCACGCGGTACGGGAGCTGCTGCGCGAGCGCACCGGCGCCAAGGTCGGCTGGACGGTCGCCAACCGGGCCTTCGTCGCCCGCCCGGGGGCCGAGGAGAAGAAGCGGGAGTTGGAGTACATCTGGGAGGACCTCTACCTGGAGGGTGCGCGCGGCGACGACTTCGTCGGCGTGCAGTCGTACTCCAGCCAGTGGGTCGGTCCGGACGGCATCGAGCCCCATCCGCAGCACCCGGACAACACGCTCGTCGGCACCGCTTACCGGCCCGACGCCCTGGCCATCGCCGTACGGCACACCGCCGAAGTCACCGGCGGCATGCCGGTCCTGGTCACCGAGAACGGCATCGCCACCCACGACGACACCCGCCGGATCGCCTACACCGGCGAGGCCCTGAAGCACCTCGCGGCGGCGATCGCCGACGGCGTCGACGTACGCGGCTACCTGCACTGGAGCCTGCTGGACAACTACGAGTGGGGCCACTGGGCGCCGACGTTCGGACTGGTCGAGGTCGACCGGGAGACCTTCGAGCGCCGCCCCAAGCCCAGCCTCACCTGGCTGGGCGAGACCGCCGACCGCGCGCGCGGCTGACCGAACCCTCTACCGGAAGGACACACCGTGCAGGTATCCGTACCCGACGTCTCGTCCCGGTCCCTGGCCGAACTGATCTCGCTGTCCGGGCGGCGTGCTGTGGTGACCGGCGCCGGCCGCGGACTGGGCCGGGCCATTGCCGAGCGCGTGGTCGAGGCAGGCGCGAACGTGCTCGTCGCCGACATCGAGCAGGAGCTCGCCGCCGCCGTCACCGAGGAGCTGAACATCCGCCGCCCGGGCTGTGCGCTGGCCGCCCATGTGGACGTCACCGACGCCAGGAGCGTGGCCGCGGCCGCCGATCTCGCGGTCCGGGAGCTGGGCGGGCTCGACATCTGGGTCAACAACGCCGGGATCTTCCCCAGCGTTCCCGCACTGGAGATGGACGAGAAGACCTGGGACGAGGTTTTCGCCGTGAACGGACGCGGTGTCTTCCTCGGATCCCGGGAGGCCGCGCGCCGGATGCACGATGCGGGGAGCGGGGGCGTCATCGTCAACGTCGTCTCCACGGCCGGGTTTCGGGGAACGGCCCCCGGGCTCGCCGCCTACGTCGGCTCCAAGCACGCCGCGCGCGGCATCACCCGGCAACTGGCCCTGGAATTCGCCCCGTTCGGCATTCGCGTCCTGGGCGTCGCGCCGACCTTCGTGCCGACCGAGGGGAACATGGCGGCAGCAGCCGAGGCCGGGGTCTCTCTGGACGCCGAGTCCCTCATGTCCGTGATGAAGCCGGGCCCGCTCGGACGGCTCGGCGTCCCCGACGACATCGCCCGCGTGGTGCTGTTCTGCGCGAGCGACCTCTCGGCCTTCATGACGGGGAGCACGCTCCTCGCCGACGCCGGTGAAACGATTTAAGCCCGCGACGTTCTCCTCCTCCCCCGTCCCTTCTCCGGGCCACTGTCCCGCAACGACGCGTAGGAATGCCATGCTCTTCTCCCGCACCAGCCCCACCCGTGACATTGTCGGCCTCGACGGCCTGTGGCGGTTCGCCCTCGATACCCGCGCCGGCGCCACTCCGTGGACGTCGCGGCTCACCTCGTCCCTCGAAGTCCCCGTCCCCGCCAGCTACAACGACCTGTTCGTGGACGCGGAGATCCGTGACCACGTCGGCGTCGTCTGGTACCAGCGCGATGTGCGGGTGCCACGCGGCTGGGCGGGCGAGCGGGTGGTCCTGCGCTTCGGCTCCGTCACCCACGCCGCGCAGGTCTACGTGGACGACCGGCTGGTGGCCGAACACACCGGGGGCTACACCCCGTTCGAGGCGGACCTGACCGGGATCGTCCACCCCGGTGCCGAGTTCCGGCTGACGGTCGGCGTCGACAACCGGCTGACGAACGAGACGATCCCGCCCGGCACCGTCACCACCGGCCCCGACGGCCGCGAACGCCAGTCGTATCTGCACGACTTCTACAACTACGCGGGCATCGCGCGCCCGGTCCGCCTGTGCAGCACGCCGCGGACCTTCGTCGAGGACGTCACGGTCGTCACCGGACGGGACGGCGCGGCCGGCATCGTCGAGTACCGCGTGGAGATCGCCGGCGAGGCCGCCGACGCGATCGCCGTCCGGGTGCGCGCGCTCGACGAGGCGGGCCGGACCGTGGCCGAGGCACACGGGCCCGAGGGCTCCCTCCGCATAGCGGACGTCACCCTCTGGCAGCCCGGCGCCGCCTATCTGTACGACCTCGTGGTGGAGCTGGTCACCGAGGACGAGACCCGCGCGGGAGAACTCGTCGACAGCTACACCCAGCCCTTCGGCGTGCGCACCGTCGAAGTTCGGGGCAGCGAGTTCCTCATCAACGGCGAACCGTTCTACTTCACCGGTTTCGGCAAGCACGAGGACACCCCCGTGCGGGGCAAGGGCCATGACGACGCCTACCTCGTCCACGACTTCCAGCTCCTTCAGTGGACCGGCGCCAACTCCTTCCGCACCTCGCACTACCCGTACGCGGAGGAGGTGCTCGAATTCGCCGACCGGCAGGGCATCGTCGTCATCGACGAGACCGCCGCCGTCGGCCTCAACCTGGGCGTCATGGGCGGCCTCACCGGACAGGCTCCGACCCCGACCTTCGCGCCGGAGAACTTCGGCGGGATCACCGGCGACGTGCACGCCCAGCACCTGCGGGAGCTGATCGAACGGGACAAGAACCATCCGAGCGTGGTGATGTGGTCCCTCGCCAACGAGCCGGCCTCCAACGAGGACGGCGCCCGCGAGTACTTCGAGCCGCTGGTCGAGCTGGCCCGCAAGCTGGACCCGACCCGTCCCCTCACCTACTCCGCGGTCATGTTCGCCACGCCGCAGAACGACCGGATCGGCGACCTGTTCGACGTACTGAGCATCAACCGCTACTACGGCTGGTACCTCTTCACCGGCGACCTCGCCACCGCCGAGCAGTACCTGGAGAAGGACCTCCTCGGCTGGGTCCAGCGCTTCGGCAAGCCGGTCATGATGTCCGAGTACGGCGCCGACACCCAGCCCGGCCTGCACTCCGTCTGGGACACCCCGTGGAGCGAGGAGTACCAGAGCGACTACCTCGCCATGTACCACCGCGTCTTCGACCGCATCCCCGAGTTCATCGGCGAACACGTCTGGAACTTCGCCGACTTCCAGACCTCCGCCGGCATCCACCGCGTCGACGGCAACAAGAAGGGCGTGTTCACCCGCGACCGCAAGCCGAAGACGGCCGCGTTCTCGCTGCGTCGCCGCTGGCGCGGCCTGGACGGGCGAAAGCCGGGCCACACCTCGGACGACTGACGCCTTACCCCGCTCCCTGCGCTCCCTGCTCCGTGCTCCGCCGCCATGGACCTCAATGGCCCGCCTCGGGATTTTGAAACGTTTCAATACCCGTTGGCGCACCCCCGCACAGAAAGACCGGACCACATGGACACTCCCCCTCCCCAGCTCACCGCGCACAGCACCATCGACGCATGGCTGACCCACCCGAAAGGCGCGCCGCTCATCAAGGGGCTGCTGGACCAGGCCGGGGTACCGCAGGAGATGCTCGCCCCCGTCCGCACGCTCCCGCTCCGGCAACTCGTCGCCGTCAGCCAAGGGCAACTGCCGCAGGCGGTCGTCGATGATCTGGTGCTGCAGGTCAACGACGGGGTCGTACCGGCCGAGGAGAGCGCCCCGGGCGTGTGGACCGAGCGCGTCACGCCCGGACGGTTCGACGGCAAGACCGTCATCGTCACCGGCGCGGCATCCGGCATCGGCCGGGCAACCGCCTCGCGCGTCACGCGGGAAGGTGGCCGCGTGATCGCTGTGGACGTCTCGGCCGAGCGCCTCGAGACCTTCGCGGCGTCCCTCCCCGACGGCGCGATCGCCACCGTCCTCGGTGACATCACACTGCAAGGTGACATCGACCGGATCGTCGTGGCAGCCGACGGCCGCATCGACGCCCTGGCGAACGTGGCCGGCGTGAACGACGATTTCTCGCCGGTCCACGAGACCTCGGACGAAATCTGGGACCGCGTCATCGGCATCAACCTCACCGGCGGCTTCAAACTGTCCCGTGCGGTCCTGCCGCTCATGATGGCCGCGGGTGCCGGCTCGATCGTCAACGTCGCCTCGGAAGCGGCGCTGCGCGGCAACTCCTCCGGCACCGCGTACACCGTCTCCAAACACGGTGTCCTCGGCCTGACCAGATCCGCCGCCTTCATGTACGGCCCGCACGGCATCCGGGTCAACGCGGTCGCACCCGGCGGCGTGGCGACCGGCATCCCCATGCCCGCGCACGTGTCGCCGACGGGTTCCGCCCGGCTCGCCCCCTTCCAGCAGGCGATTCCGAGCCTGGCCACCGCCGAACAGCTGGCGGCCTCCATCACCTTCCTGCTGAGTGACGACGGCATCAACATCAACGGCGCCGTCCTCCCGTCCGACGGGGGCTGGTCGGTCCAGTAATGCCCAAACCCAGTGGCAGTCGATCGGCAAGCGGGCCTGGTGACGCCCTGCTCCGTATGCAGCGCCGCCAGTTCATCCACGAGCGCGTGTGCCGCCCCCCACCAACTGCCGCACCACCTGCCATTCATGAGACGAAGGAGTCCTCATGCCTCACAACGACCGTGACATCAGCGTGGCCGGACCCCCGCCGACCGAACCGGCGCAAGGTGACGGTGAGGAGCCGGCCGGGCCGGCAACGGGCGCCGGCAAGGAGCCGGCCGGCACCTCCGCCCCCGAGATCGAGGCCCCGCCGCTGGAGAGGGTCAGCCGTAGTTACCTCGCCTGGATCATGATCGCCAGCTTCGGGGCCTCCCTGGCCCTGATGGTTCCGCTCTCCTACTCGCTGGCCGTGCGGATCGACGACCTCGTTCCCGGACGCGAGGAACTGCTCGGATACGTCACCGGATCCGCCCAGGTCGTCTATCTGGTCCTCAGCCCTCTGATGGGCTTCTGGAGCGACCGGATGCGCTCCCGCCTGGGCCGCCGGACACCGTTCATGTTCGCCGGCACGGCCCTCGGCATGCTCGGGCTCCTGGGGATCGCCGTCGCACCGACCGTCTTCCTGGTGGGCCTGGCGTGGGTCGTCGGCATGGTCGGCTGGTCCACGGTCGGGCAGGCCATCCAGAACGTCCAGGCCGACCGCGTGCCCGAGGAGCAGCGTGGACGGGTCTCGGCGGTGACCGGCGTCATGACCCAGATCGCGCCGGTGGTCGGCATCGGCATCGCGTACACGGTGGCCTCCAGCACGCTTCTGGTGTTCCTGGTCCCGGGCGTCATCGGAGCGGCCATGCTGTTGCTGTTCCCGCTGTTCAAGCCGGAGGGCGACTCCCGCACACTCGTCCACACCCGCGAGGTGAGCCTCAAAGGCCTGGTCGCCAGCTACGGGTTCAGTCCGCGGAAGTACCCCGATTTCGGCTGGAACTGGCTCGGCCGCTTCGTCTTCTTCATGGGCCTGTACTTCAACACCACCTTCGGGACCTTCTTCTACGCCCAGCGGCTCGACATGCCCGTCAAGGAGGTCGCCGGCGTCGTGTCGACGATCGGGATCCTCGGGGTGCTGGCGGCAACCGGCGGCGCCATCGGGGGCGGCTTCCTCTCCGACAAGCTCGGCCGGCGCAAGCTGTTCACCGTGATCGGCTCCGCGATCTTCGTCGCCGGGGCCGTCACCGAGGCGTTCGCCTACTCGATGCCCCAGCTCATCATCGGCGCGGTACTGATGCAGCTCGCCATCGCGATGTTCAGCGCCGTCGACCAGGCGATCGTGTTCGCCGTTCTCCCGGACCGGGCCCAGGCCGGCCGCTATCTCGCGGTGGTCGCCTTCGCGCAGAAGATCCCCAGCGCCCTCGCCCCGCTCATCGCACCGCTCATCATCACCATCGGTGTCACGAGCGGCGGGGAGAAGAACTACACACTGCTCTACCTTGGCGGCGCGGTGCTCGCGCTCGTCGGCGGCCTGATCATCAAGTTCAAGATCAAGTCGGTCCGGTAGCGGGCACCTCGGCAATCGCCGGTGCGCGCAAGGGATCCGGTCCGTTCCCCCGGATCCCGGCGGCCTCCTGTGGCGTACGGGGGCGGCGGGCGGCGACACGCCTGTGACGGCATCGCGGCCGTACCGCTTCGACGCGGCTCCGCCGGAGCATCAGCGCACGGCCCGCCTCTCCACGGCGGCTCGCGGCGGACCGGACGAGAGCCTGCGCCGGCCGGCCCCACCGCCGGAAGGCCCTCGCCGTACGCGCGCTGCGACAACCGCCGTAAACAACACGGTTCATCGAACTCCCGAGAAAGCAGAGCATGAACAACGCACCGTATGACCTGCGCATCGACAGCGGCGGTGATCAGTTCACCGTGTCGGGCCCCGCACCCCGCCTGTCGTGGAAGCCACCGTCGGACGCGGGATTCCCGGCGAGCTACGAGCTGGAGTGCACCGTCGACGGCGAGGCGCAGCCCGCGGTGCGGGCTGCGTCCGGCCGGCACCGGTTCCTCCCCTGGCCCTGGGCTGCGCTGCGCAGCGGCCGGCAGGTGGCCTGGCGCGTCCGGGCCGACGGCACCGGGAGTCCCTCGCCGTGGTCGGAGTGGAACGCGTTCGAGGTCGGCCTCCTCGACGAGGACTGGCAGGCGCGCTGGATCTCGCCGCTCGAATCCGGCGACCGCGGCTACGGCAAACGCCCGGCTCACACCCTGTCGACGCGGTTCGAGGCGCGGGCGGGGGTGCGCTCGGCGCGGCTGTACGCGACGGCGCTCGGTGTGTACGAGGCGTACGTGAACGGCGAACGGGCCGGCACCGCTGAGCTGTCGCCCGGGTCCACCTCCTACGACCGCACGCTCCACGCCCAGGCATCGGACGTCACGGCGGCTGTCAGGGCAGGCGGCAACCTGATCGAGATCATCCTGTCCGACGGCTGGTACCGGGGCCAGGTCGGCGCGTTCCGCCTGCCGGCCGGCTGGGGGACGAACCTCGGCGCACGTGCCGAGCTGCACATCGCGTACGAGGACGGTTCACGCCAGGTCGTGCGCAGCGACGAGACCTGGACGTGCACCCGGTCGGCCATCACCCGGGCCGACCTCATGGACGGGCAGACCACCGACTTCCACACCGGGCCGGGCGCCGAACAGCCGGTCCTCGTCGATCAGGTCGAGGCGCCCGCGATCGACTGGTCCCCGGCGCCGCCGGTGCGGGTCGTGGAGTCGCGTCCGGCACAGTCGGTCAAGCAGCTCGAAGAAGGGCTCTGGATCGCCGACTTCGGGCAGAACGCCTCCGGCTGGATCACCCTGAGCGGCCTCGGCCCGGCCGGCACCCGCACCGTCATCGACTACGGCGAACACGTCGGCGCCGACGGCGACCTGACGACCGCCCACTTGGACTCCACACGCCCCGGCGAGGACCCGATCCCCTTCGTCCAGCGCGACGAGGTCGTCTCCGCGGGCCAGGGTGGGGTGTTCGAGCCACGCCACACCGTGCACGGCTTCCGGTACGCGCGCATCCGCCGCGACGGCGCCCCGCTCGACCCCGCGAGCATCACGATGCGCGTCGTCCACACCGACCTGCGCCGCACCGGCTCCTTCGCGTGCAGCGACGACGACCTCAACCGCCTGCACGAGATCGCCGACTGGAGCTTCCGCGGCAACGCCGTCGACGTGCCCACGGACTGCCCGACCCGCGAACGCCTCGCCTGGACCGGCGACTACCAGGTCTTCGCACCGACCGCCACGCGGCTGTACGACGTCCTCGGCTTCAGCCGCAAATGGCTCCGCTCGGTCCGCGACGACCAGCTGCCCGACGGTCGGATCGCCAACTTCTCGCCCGACGGCAGGCGCATCAAGCACCACCTCGACGACCAGTTCGCCATGATGACCGGCTCCGCCGGCTGGGGCGACGCCGTCGTCGCCGTCCCCTGGGAGCTGTACCAGTCCTACGGCGACCGAGAAATCCTCACCGAGAACTGGGAGGCAATGGTCCGCTGGGTCGAGTGGGCGCTGCAGACCGCCCGCACCACCCGCCACCAGTCCCGGATCGAGCGCTCGCCCGAGCCACTGCCGCACGAGCACTACCTCTGGGACGGCTCCTTCCACTGGGGCGAGTGGACCGAGCCGAAGGCGAAAGCGGCCGACGGCACCCGCATCGACCCGATCAAGGACGACCCGGTCGCCTGGTTCATGGCCGACAAGGGCGAGGTCGGCACGGCGTTCCTGTACCGCTCGACGTCAACCCTCGCCGACGTGGCGAGGGTGCTGGGCCGCACCGAGCACGAGGCCCGCTACACCGAGACCGCCGAGCGCATCCGCGACGCCTGGCGCACCGAGTTCCTCACCCCCGACGGACGCACCACCGACGACACCCAGGCCGCCTACGTACGCGCGCTCTCCCTCGGGCTCGTCCCCGAGGAGCTGCGCTCGGCCGCCGCCGCACGCCTGGTCGAACTGATCCGCGCCGCCGGCACCCACCTCGGCACCGGCTTCCTCGCCACCGGTGACCTGCTCCCCGTCCTGGCCGACACCGGCCACGCAGACATCGCCTACGAGTTGCTCCTGCGGCGCACCGCACCGTCCTGGCTGTACATGCTCGACCGCGGCGCGACGACCATCTGGGAGGGCTGGGAGGGCATCGACGAGAACGGAGACGCCCACGACTCCCTGAACCACTACAGCAAGGGCGCCGTGATCCGCTTCCTGCACACCCACACGCTGGGGCTGCGACAGACACCGGAGTCGGTCGCCTGGGAGTCCTTCGTGGTCGCGCCCGTCCCCCACCCGTCACTGACCTGGGCCCGGGGCACCCACGAGTCTCCGCAGGGCACGATCACCGTCGAGTGGCGGACGACCGACGACGAGCTGACGCTCACCGTCGAGGTACCGCCGACCACCACGGCCCGCGTTGTCTTCCCCGACGGCACCACCGAGACCGCCACGACAGGCACCTTCCGTGCCACCCGCCGTATGAAGCCAGGAAGTTGAAACGGCAGAGCAGGTCAGCGGCTTCCAGGGCCGGCGCCGACCGCACCGTCCGTAGGTCGACCGTACCGGCGCCCACGGCGAGGGACAGTGCCGCGATGACCTCGGCGTCGGCGTTGAGGGCACGGACGGCCACCGAGTCGACCGCCTCTGTCGTTTCCTGACGGACGACAGCCACGCCGGCTCGCGCACTCGGGCGGCATCGCCCGTAGCCGCGCGGGTTCGGGTGACGGTGCGTTCGGTGTACCCCGGCAGCCCGGCGCGATGACCTGCTCCACCACCTCGGGGCCGGCGTGTGCGAGCAGCGGCTTGCTCACGCCGGACAGCCGACCGCATCCGCAAGCGCGCCGTGCCGAGGACGATGGCTCGGCACTGCACGGTGTTCAAGCGGTCAGGTCATGGGGCGTGGAAAGCCGCACAGTGTCGATCACGAGTCCTCTCCGTCGGCAACGGCGTTCGCGGGGGCGGCTCGAGCCTGGTCGACGAGCTCCTCGTCCAGCCGCCCGGCCTCCACCTCGGGCACGATGTGGTCGTAGATCTTGCCGCTGGGCAGGTCGACGTCCATTCCGGCGGTCAGCGCCTCGACCGCTGCCCGTCCGGGGGTGGTGGCGGTGTGGAAGACCTCGGTCAGCATCGGGAGTGCGTCGTAATCGCTGACCACCAGCCCGTCGAAGCCGAGCTCGCCGCGCAGCAGTTCGGTGAGCAGCCAGCGGCTGGCCACCGCCGGGATGCCGTCGATCTCGTTGTAGGAGTTCATGATCGTGCCCAGCCCGGCCTTGCTGATCGCCCGGCGGAACGGGACAGCGTACTCGTCAGGCAGCGCCCGACCGGCCGAGCTGGGTGACGGCCTTGTTCAGCCCCTTCCGAGGCGCCATTGCCGCCGAGTGATTCGCCGTGGCCAGCACACCCGTCGCGCCGTTCTCGCCCTGCGTGCCGTGCACGAACGCGACCGCGAACTGCGCCGCCGGCTCTTGGTCCTCGCCGTAGGACTCGTGCACCCGGCCCCAGCGCGGGTCCGTGCGAGGTCCATGAGCGGTGAGAGGGCGAGTTGCATTCCGGCGTCGCGCATGTGGGCCGCGCTCACCGCGGCGGCGCGTCGCACGAGGTCCGGCTGCCATGTCGCGGCCTTAGCCCAGGCCGTCGGGAACTGCGAACCGGAAACGTGCATGAAGCCGTTGACCGCATCGTTGTGGACCATCGCGCCGCTCCCGTACGGGGACACCTCGCGCACGGCCTCCTGCACCCCGGCCAGCACCGACCGCGAACTGTCCGCGTCGTGGCCGAGGAACCAAGCCATCGCGAGGTGGCCGAGACCGTGCGGTCGCAGCGCCGCCAGCTTCCCCGGATCGACCACCGGGCTCCGCGCGTCGCTCGGGTGCGCGGCACGGTCCAACAGGTTCATGACATTCATACAGGTCAGCTGTGCGACCTTCTGCTCGAGCGACAGCCGGGACGCCAGCTTCCCGATCTTGTCGTCGCTGAACGAGGTGGGCGGTGCCGCGAACACGGGAAGGCGCAGCCGGCTCTCGCAACCAGAGCGCCACCGTTCACTCAGCCCCGAGGCGGGGACGAACTAATCCCAACCGTGTGGTAGGTTTTTTGAGGGTCAATTGCTGCGCAAGACCTGTCCGAACTGGCTTCATTGGGAAGAGTGAGCGCACCGTGGGTCAGGCAACAGCGCGCGGGCCGTACGCCAAAACAGCGGCCCGCCGAGCGGAGATCGTACGGGCGGCACGCGACAGCTTCGCCGACAACGGCTACGCCAAGGCCTCCCTGCGGGACATCGCGGAGCGGGCCGGCATCACCCACGCCGGACTCCTCCATCACTTCCGCAACAAGGAGGAGCTCCTTGCCGCGGTGCTCGCCGAGCGAGATTCCGAGGAGTGGCAGCACGGCGCAGCGCAGGTCGACAGCTTCGACCAGCTCGCGCCCTACCTTGGTGAGCTCATCCGTCACCACCAGAAGGCCCCGGAGCTCATACGCCTGTGGATCGAGCTCGCCGCCGCGGCCTCACGCACGGATCATCCCGCCCACACCTACTTCGTCGAGCGCAACGAACGCGGGCGCACGCAGTTCGCCGAAGGATTCCTCGACAAGGCGGCCCGCGGCCGGTTGCGCGAGGGCGTCAGCCCCGAGAGCGCCGCGGCTCTCTTCCATGCCGTGCTCAACGGCCTCCAGCTGCAGTGGGTCCTCGACCAGGACCTCGACATCATCGGTCCGGTCAACGACTTCCTACGCCTGCTTCTCGACCAGGACGACCGGTGAGCGGAGCATCACCAGATGGACCACTCCATGCCTAACGAGGTCGGGGAGACGTAGTAGCCGTCGGCCAGGGCCGGGGCGCCTGACAGCGGTGGACGGATGTGGGTGTCCGGGTCGGCGCCGTTGCCGACGCGCAGTCGACGTACGGCTTCGGCTTAGCCTTGATCCACCGACGGGGTTTCGAAGTGGCCTCCGAGGCCCTGTGGGTCGGGTCCGCCTGGAACAGGGGGTCGCCTGCGCGGTCGATGTTGAAGTCGCCGAGCGCGATCAGATCGTGGTGCCCGCCGAACTCCCGTTCCGCCCGCCCCGCCAGCCACGTCGCGATCGCCCGCACCTCCGGCACCCGGTCGGGGGCGCCTCCCCGTACAGGACATGGAGAGTGACCACGTCCGTACCTTCCACGGCCCTCCACGAGATGACTTCCATCCAGGCCCGCTGCCGCTGCCACCCGGACCCGGCACCTGGGCAAGCCCGGGCGAGCAGTCGGGCGTCAGCCCGCCTCCTTGCGCACCCACATGATGCGGTCGCGCCGACAGGGATCACGTGACGTCAGCCGTTCCCGACACGCGAGTTCAAGCTGAGTGACACATGGGCTGATGGGGTGTCAGAGGCCCGTTAATCGTCACCTGGTTGATCCGAACTGGCGGTGGCGACGAGGCGATGTCGCTGACCACGTTCTCCGATTGGGGATCTGCCACCTTCCCGAAGATTGTTCGATATGTCCATGATCCGACGCTAGGGGCGGGCAGCTTCTTACCAGAACTCCCGGGTGCACATGGGGAATTGACGGGATGTCGACTCCGCCGGAGCGCACGGGACATCTGGTTGTCGCTGCTCGCCCAGGAACACCCCACGGCGCGGCCGGCCGGCATTTTCCGGCCACTCGCCGAAGGAATCAACAAAGCCTCCGAACTACGCTCACGCGGGTGCGAATTACCAAGTACACCCATTCCTGTGTCCGGTTGGAGCACGACGGCGGCGGCACTCTGGTCATCGATCCCGGCGTCTGGAGCGAGCCCGAGGCACTCGTCGGCGCGGACGCGGTCCTGGTGACCCACGAGCACGACGATCACGTCGACCTGTTGCGGCTGAAGGGGCTGGGCGTGCCCATCTACGCTCCCGAGTCGGCGCGGCTCCCTGGCCTGGACTTCACCGGCGTCGTCACCGGCGAGGAGTTCACCGCTGTCGGTTTCCGGGTGACCGCCCAGGGTGGGCGGCACGCGCGCATCTACGGCGACCTCCCGGACTGCGCCACCTCGGCTACCTCGTCGAGGACCGCGTGTACCACCCCGGGGACTCCCTGCACCGTCCCGACCGACCGGTGGAGACCCTGCTGGTCCCACTGCAGGGGTCATGGATGAAGACGGACGAGGCCATCGACTTCGTCCGCGCCATCGAGCCGGAACACGCCTACGGCATCCACGACGGGCAGGTCAACGAGCGGGGCCTGGCCAGCCTCAACGGCTGGCTCGCCGCCGAGTGCGGCGGCTGCTACCGCTGGCTCCCGCCGGGGTCGTCCGCCTGATGACCGAGCCGTCCGCCCCGTCCTGTTCACCGTCACCGGTCTGCGGGGACCGGGACGCCAGAGCACCATGGTCCGGCCCCGCGGTCACGGGCACCTGGCCGCCGACATGGCGGCCCTGCGTGGCGCCGGCGCCGACATCGTCGTCTGCGCCCTCCCCGACGCCGAGCGCGCCGAACTGGGGCTCGCCGACGAGCCCCGCCTCGCCGAGGCCGCCGGGCTGCGGTTCGTCGCCCTGCCCATCCCCGACTTCACGGTCCCGTCGATCCCCGTTGTGCTGGCGGCGCTGCGGGGGCTCGCGGCGGAGCTGTGGACTGGCGCCCATGTCGTGGCGCACTGCCGCTGCGCCATCGGAAGGCCCTCCCTGATCGCGGTCTCCCTGATGATCCTCGAGGGCATCGCGCCGGATGCCGCCTGGGCGGCCATGGAGCGGGCCCGGGCGACGAGGTGCCTGACACCGAGGAGCAGCACGCGAGGACGCTGGAGTTCTTCCGCCTCGTCCCTCCGGCGGACAGCACCCCGGCCGGGACCGCGCGGCCGGGCCGCTGGAACGTCCATCCCCGGCGGACCCTCAGCCTCCGTCGGCCCGGTGGTTGCGGACCTCGTGACCGCCGTCGGCCGGGGCGCCCCGGGGGTGTCCCGACGGTACCGGCGCCGCGCCCGCCGGTTCGGGCCGCCACGGGCGGCTGGGCACCGTCCTGCCGCGCGGTGCTCGGTGGCGCGGAGCGGCCGCCCGCAGGGGCGAAGCCTAGGGCGGCAAGCAGCGGAGTCGTCAGAGCCGTGGGGAGCCAGACCGACGACATCGGCAGCAGTTCCCAACCCCGATGGCCGCGGTCAGCGAAGTGGCCGCGATGACCGCCGCGACGATCAGGACGGCGACCGCGGTGGAGCCGGCGTCACGGGTGCTGTTCCCCGGCCACCTGGCTGAGCGCGCCGTGCGCCACTGCCAGTCCTCGACTGGCCGGGGAACCACTGGAAGGCAGCGCGGGCGGGCCTGGCGCCGGAGGACGATGGCGCGTCGGCGCTGCGGCTCATCGGGGAGTCCGTGTTGAACGAGGAAGGCCCGTTGTCCGGCCGGTCCACCTGCCGGCCGACTTCGACCACTCGGCCTCGGCGTACGCCGATCAGGTGCGCCACATCATCGAGAACACCGAGGGATGGAACTGCTCGCAGGGCGCGGTCGTGCTGTGGCCGATCACAGGCGAGCCCGAGCCGAGTACGCCAGTCCTGGAGGAGTCCGTCCTGCCGATCGCCGACGGCGGCGACGACAACCGCGCCTTCGGCGACGCCCTGGGAATCTGGTTCGCGACTCGTAGTGTGACTTTGACCTGCGGCAACAACATCGCTTCAGACGCCCAGGGAGTTGGTTTCCCATCCGATTGTGGTTCGGCGGCGGTGGATTTCTGAATCTGGTTGTCACCGCGCTTCCGTGACGACTGCGGCTGGAGGAGGATACGGGCCCTGAGTGACTTCCAGAGCACCCCAGCTCGGGTTGGCCGGGCGCGACACTGCTGATCCGGTGTTCTCAAAGATTCCAGTAGTCGCGATGGTCCTCGTCGCGCCAGCGGTCGTAGTCGGTGAAGGGGGTGGGTAGCCCCGCTGCGACCCAGGCGAGGCGAAGGATCCCGTATGCCACCGAAACAGCCAGGCCCACGAACAGGCTCTGCCGCTCCACCATCCCGAGTCCGAAGCGGGCAGTGGCGAACCCGGCGGCGAGCAGGATGCCGGCTCCACCGACCGCCAGCAGGAAGTCGGCGGCACGGACCACGTACGACTCCATCGACCAGTGCAGCAACTTGAGGTAGCCGATGATGGCCACGCTCCCGATCGCCAGGCCGCCGATGAGAACAAGAAGATGCCGCTCCACACCACCGGAGAGTAGGGACCTGGCTCGGGACCGGTCCCGAGTCCCCGCCGCGGTCGCCCCGGCGGGGCGGGGTTGGCCGAACGGTGTGAGGGGCACCGCAGTCGAGGACGTCGGGCAGCGGTCGGCTACCTCATGCTGACCTGACGGCTGCTCCGAACTCACGCATGAAACTCGGTGAGATCGATGGCATGAACGCGCAGCGGAAACCCGTGCACCGGGTGTGCCGTCTCGCGTTCCGGCTCCATGCCGAGCTTGCGGACGACGTTCTCCGAGGCGTCATTACCCACCCGGTTGACGCTGATGACCCGGTCGAGACCACGGTCCTGGAGCGCGAACTCCAGCGTGGCATGGGCAGCTTCCGACGCGTATCCCTGGCCCCAGAACTGTGAGCCGAGCCGCCAGCTGATCGCCACGGCGGGCAGCACCTCCGGCAGGAAATCGGGCACGGACAGACCCGCGAAACCGGCCACTTCGCCCGAGGCCAGCAACTCGACGGCGAAGAGGCCGAAGCCCTCCTCGTCCCATTCCTCTTCCCACCGCTCGATGGCCTCCGCCGTGTCGTCCAGGTCGCGGACCGAGCCATCGTCGATCCAGTGCATGACCTGGGGGTCCGCATTGATGTCCGCCATAGGCGCGAGGTCGTCGTCATACCAGCGACGAAGGATGAGGCGGGGGGTGCGAATCTCGGTCATGGCGCCCATCCTGCCTGACAGGTTAAGTGGCGGACGACCAGCCGCGGGACGTGGATCTTCGAGTGAGGAGCCTGATCAGTGGCAGCCAAGGGGCGAGGCTCCTGGCCCGCGAGGACTGACTCAGCGGAGCCGGGGCGCGTCTGGGTGTGAGGTGAGCCACTGCTGAAGCGCAGCGTGACGGAAGTTCCACAGTGACGCGGATCCCACCGGCAGAGCGCGGGGTGAGGGTGAGCGTTCCGTCGTGGGCGTGGGTGATGGTCTTGACGATTGCCAGGCCGAGGCCGACCCCTGCGTGGTCGGCGTGTATGCGCTCGGTGCCGCGCTGGAATGGTTCGGTGAGTGTCGAGGCCAGCTCTGGAGTGAGTTTCTCACCGGTGTTCTCGACAGTGAGCACCACAGTCTTGGGGCGGAGGCTGGTATTGACACACACGGTGCCCTGTTCAGGCAGCTTGTGGACGATCGCGTTGTGCGCGAGGGTTCGTGGTCAGCTGCAGCAGGAGCTTGCGGCCCACTAGCTGGATCCGGTGGGAGAGTGATCCGTTCGTGGCCATGCGTGTGGCGTGGGTGATGCGGGTCAGGGGCGAGCATACGGCCGGCGAGGACCCAGCCTCCCAGGAGACCGAACACCAGCAGGAACGCCATGGCTACGGCTGCCCCCGACGCGAAGTTGAGCGCGAGCTCGGAGCGGACCTGCAATCCGCCGATGCCGCCTTTCACCTCGGGCAAGTCCCTCAGCAGGAAAACCCACACCGCCGCTTGATGCGAACGCTCAGCACAGGCGCCCTATCCACCGTCTCCTCCCCCGTCCCCGCCTCCGGTTGTGTGTCGATGCGGTAGCCGATCTTCGGCGGCGACGAGGACTTCGAGCACGGCGAACTGCTTCCTGGTCAGCGCCACGTAGCGGCCGTCCTGGTAGACCTCTCCGCGGAACCGGTCCAGCCGAAGACCTGCGATCTTCCGAACCCGGAGGCCTTGTCGTCGAGACGGTCGGCTGCGGTGAGCAGGAGGATCGGCATGCGGGTCGCCGTCACCCGGCGATGTCCGCCGCGATCGCTTCCAGCCGCAGGCCATCGCGAATGGCTTCTGCCAGATACGGTTCGTCCTCGACGATCAACACGCGCATGCTGCTGATGCTACGAGCCGGTGCATATCGTCGACGTATCGAAAACCACATACGTGCCGACAACACCGCGCTGCCTTGACTGGCAGCATGGCTCGAACCCCACCATCAGCACGACCGACGGCCCGCCGGATTCGCTGGCTCCTTGTCGTCGGCCTGACAGTCGTCATCGCAGCGATCACCGCAGCCATTGGCTACCAGTCGCAGAATTCCTCGGACTCCTCAGACTCCTCGGCCGCATCGCCAGTAAAGCCCTCCTCGGCCGCACCGCCCGCGAAGTCCCCCTCGGCCCCGTCACCGAACGGTCATCGCAGTGAGCACCGTGGTGTGCCTGGCGAGGCTGTCGGTGCCGTTCCCGACGGCGTGACTGTCTTCGGCGACGAGATTCCGGCTGTGGCCAATCTCGATCCAGATCTGCTCAGGGCCCTCCGCCAGGCTGCAACGGATGCCGCGGAGGACGGAGTCGAGTTCTACGTCAACAGCGGCTGGCGTTCCCCGGAGGACCAGAATCAGCTTCTTCGCGAGGCGGTCTCCACGTACGGGTCTGAAGACGAGGCCGCCCGATGGGTGGCCACCGCGGCGACCTCGCCTCACGTGTCGGGGGACGCGGTCGACATCGGGCGCTCCGATGCGACGGAGTGGCTGTCCAAGCATGGTGCCGAGTACGGGATGTGCCAGATCTACAGGAACGAACCCTGGCACTACGAACTGCGCACCACTGCGATCGATCGTGGTTGCCCGCGTATGTATGCCGACCCCACCCAGGACCCGAGGACGCAGCAGTGACCGGCAGTGAGCAAGGACAGACGATGACGCAGGTGGACACGGCGGAAACCGGGCAGGCCAGCCTCCGCCGGGACACCGGCTCCGGTACCTGGCGCCCGGGCATCCGGCGGGCGATCCGCATCGGCTTCCGGCCGGAGCCGTGGAAGCGCGGCCTGGTGCTCGCGGCGCTGGCGGTGCTGCTGGGCCTGTTCATGCTGCTGCACGCGAAGATCCCGAACCGGATCGGGAACCTCGGCAGCCTGGCGGAGACCGTCCTGCCGTGGCTCGGCCTGTTCATCCCGGTGCTGCTGGCCGGGGCGCTGTGGCGCCGCTCCGCCTCCGCGGTGGTCGCGCTGCTGCTGCCGGTCCTGGTGTGGCTGAACCTCTTCGGCGGGCTGCTCCGTGACAAGTCCCACCCGGGCGGCGACCTCACCGTGGCCAGCCACAACGTCGGTGCCGGCAACCCCGACCCGGTCGGCACCGCCCGCGACCTGGCCGCCTCCGGCGCGGACGTGCTGGCCCTGGAGGAGATCACCCCGCAGGCGAAGCCGCTGTACGAGGAGGGTCTGGCGAAGGCGTACCCGTACCACACGGTGAAGGGCACGGTCGGGCTGTGGAGCAAGCTGCCGCTGTCGGACACCCAGCCGGTCGACATCAAGCAGGACGTCGGGCCGCTGGGGGACACCAAGCCGGTCGACATCAAGATGGCCTACAACCGGGCGCTGCGCACCACGGCGGCCACGGATCAGGGTCCGCTGGCGGTGTATGTGGCCCACCTGGGGTCCGCACGGGTGAATGCCAGGGCGGGCTTTTGGACAGACTCGCGGGACAGAAACGCGCAGGCGCTCGGCAAGGCCATCGCCGCCGAGCAGAACGAGCGGGTGGTGCTGCTCGGCGACCTGAACGGCACCATGGACGACCGCGCGTTCGCCGACATCACCTCGCAGCTGCGCTCGGCCCAGGACGCGGCCGGGGATGGCTTCGGCTTCACCTGGCCGGCAAAGTTCCCGGTGGTGCGGATCGACCAGATCCTGGTTCGCGGCGTGAAGCCGGAGAGCTCGTGGTCACTGCCGGCCACCGGCAGCGACCACCTGCCGGTGGCAGCCGAAATCAGCTGGTGAACACGAGGACAGTGGGCCCTCACCCCGCTGTTCCGGACGCGCCCCACGGCCTACGGCGACAGCCGCCTCAACATGGGCAGCCGGCTCAAGCCCACCGCACCGGAACCGGAACCGGAACGGGAACGGGAACGGGACCTGCCCCGGCCTAGCGCACGGTTTGCGGCATGGGGGCCGTGCCCGGGTTGGGCGCCCTCGGGCACCGCGTGAGAGTGGGAGCCCGCGACGCGGCCCGGCGCGAGGCCGCCGTTGAGAACCTGCGCACCGCCGGGGTGGACGCGTTCAGGGTGCCGCTGGACGTGACCGCCCACCAGAGCGTCACCGATGCCGCGGAACTGATCGAAGGGCAGGCCAACGGGTCCGGCCGCTCGGTGCGGATGCGGCCACCTTCGCAGGGGGCGGTGATCTCGCGCGTTCGCCGGGTTCTGCCTCGATCACATCGCTGCTGTCCAGGAGTCCCGACTGGGACCCGGTGAACTCGGCCCGAGCCGTACGTCACCCGGCGGGTTTGATACGGAGGACGGCGGCGGTGTCGAGGATCTCGACGACCTCCAGGCTCATGGCGTCGTTGATGGTCGCGGCGGTTCCCTTGCCGCAGCTCAGCCCGACGCCGCCACCGCCTGCCGACGACACGCCGCCGCCACCGGAACAGCCCGAAACGCTGTAGCCCGACCCTGTCAGCGGCGCGACCATCTCGACCCTGCTGCCGGTGATCGCCGTCACCTCGATCGGCCCGAGGCCGTACGTTTCCGGCACTGTCACGACGTCCCCCACGGCGACCTCGATCTCGCACGTCCCGTCAGCGCACGGACCGGTCGGCGAGGGCGACGGCGTGGCCGTCTTCGTGGGGCTCGGCGTGGGGTCGGACGCCGGTGCCCCGGAACCGGACCCGCTGGCCCGGCCCTTGGCGGGGGACCCGCCGGAAGAATCCGAGGAACACGACGTGAGAGCGGCGAACACGACAGCGACAACAACGGCGACGACTGCGGTGGATGAGGTTCTACGCATCATGGTCGCCCATGGAACCTCGCCCCGACCGGGACCCCTCCCGGCCCTCGCCCGGGCAGGCGGTGTCGCAGTTCGTCGAGGGCTTGACCGACCGGCAGGCATCGGGGCGCTGCTGCTGTTTTAACCCCCGGCAGCGGTCCGTTTAACCTCTTGCTCCCTAGCGTCGTGGTCATGGACAGCACAGGAAATCTTGGAGAGATGGCCGCCCACCTCGGGCTCGATCTCGTCACTGTGACACTGCTGACGTGCGGTGTTTTCCACCGCCGGCATCGCAGGCGTGAGCTCGTACCCGCGTATCTCGCGCTGAACGTCGCGCTGTTCGCGGTCGTCGCCGCGCTCGGCCGGGTCGGCGACAACGGCGGGTTGGCGCTGGGCTTCGGGCTGTTCGGAGTCCTGTCGATCGTCCGGTTGCGCTCCGACTCGGTACGGCACCAGGAGGTGGCGTACTACTTCACGACGCTCGTCCTGGGGCTGCTGTGCTGGCTCCCCGGGCTCGGCCTCGGCGTCGCCGCGACACTCGCGGGCGTACTCCTGCTCGTCCTGTACGCGGCCGATCACCCGCGCCTGTACGCGCACGAGCGGCGCACGGTCGTCACGCTCGACGCGGTGTACGAGGACGAGGACGCCCTCCGCGCGGAGTTGCGGCGACGGCTCGGGGAACCGTACGGGTGGACGGTGCGCGAGGTGGACTATGTGCGGGACCTGACCGTGGTGGAGGTGCGGTACCGGGCAGCCGACTATGTGCCGGTGCCGCCTGCAACCCGTCCGCCTGAGGTCTCCCGTACCCCCGCCGCATCCGGCACGCCCGCGCCGCGCACCACGCCGAAGGAGCCCGCCGCGTGGTGAGCGGTACCCCTGCCGAGGCCCTGGGCGCCCTCGAGCGGGCCGCGGTCGCCGCGCACCCGATGTCGCTGGCCGAACTGAACGCCCGTGCCGAGTTGCTGGCCCGCCGTGACAACAGTTACCTCGTGCCCGTCTCCGTCTTCGAGGACTTCGCGGCCCGGCTGACCGATCCGCACCGGCCCGGCGGCCGCCCCGCCTTCCGTGTACTCGCCATCGACGGTCTGCGCTGCTTCCGGTACCGCTCCACCTACTACGACCCCCCGGAGCTGCGCACCTTCCACGACCACCGGCAGGGCCGCCGACGCCGTTTCCGGATCAGGGAGCGGGTGTACGAGGACAGCGGGGAGCGGCAGTTCGAGGCCAAGCTCAAGAGTGGTCGGGGCGAGACGGTGAAGCAACGGCAGCGGATGGCCGGGGGCGACCGTCCGCTGGACGGCGTACGGCTGCGGTTCCTGGCGCGGGTGCTCCGGGAGTCGTACGGCATGCTCGACGTCCCGCACGGTCTCCCGCCCTCACTGCGCACGGACTACCGGCGCGTCACGTTCGTCGCCGACGGACAGCGGGTGACCTGTGACGCGGGTCTGGTCGTGCGGGACGAGGCGACGGGCGGGCGAGCCGTCGCGGACGGTGGTCTCGTGCTCGTCGAGACGAAGACACGGGGGCACCTGACGGAGGCGGACCGGATGCTGCACGGGTACGGGGTGCGGCCGGCCGGGTTCACCAAGTACAGCGCCGGACTGGCGGCCGTACGGCCGGAGTTGGGGGCGAACGCGTGGGCGCGGGTGGTGCGCAGGGTGTTCCCGTAAGCGGTCAGGCGGTGGTCCGACGGCCGTCGGAGCAGGCAGTCAGTCGGCGGCCCTCGGGAACGAGAGCGTCACCTTCGCCCCCGGTGCGCTCTCCGCCGTGAACGTGCCGCCCGGCTCCTCCGCCGTACGGCGCGCGATGTCCAGGCCCAGGCCGGTGGAGCCCGCACCGCTGGTGCCACGGGCGGTCGGGTGGGGGCCGACTCCGCCGTCGGAAAAGCCAAGACCCTCGTCCTCCACCAGGAGCTCGGCGATGTCACCCGCCGTCCGGACCGTGACACGGAAGCCCGTGCCCTGGGGGGGGTGCGATCGAACACGTTGCCGATCAACGCGTCGAGCGCGGCAGCGAGTTCGTCGGGCGGGACGGGAACGCGAAGGGAGCCGGGCGGTGTGTCGACCTCGACGGCCCGGTCCTGATCCTCGGCCAACGGCGTCCAGAACGCGGTCCGACCGCGGGCGACGGCCGAGAGGTCACAGGCGGGCTCGGCCTCCCGTAGAGGGCGACGCGCCCGGCGGATGACCTCGTCGACGCCGTGCTCCAGGGCTGCCACGCCCGTCGTGATCCGTTCGGCCTCTGCGGGATCACGCAAGGTCTCGGCGTCCAGCCTGAGCGCGGCGACGGGGGTACGGAGACGGTGGGCGAGATCGGCGGCGTTCTCGCGCTCGGCGGCGAGGAGTTCGTCGATGCGGGCGGCGAGCCGGTTCAGCTGGTCGCCGATCAGGCGCAGTTCCGGTGGACCGGCCGGTTCCGCGCGGGCCGTCAGGTCGCCCCCCGCCAGCCGGTCCGCCGTCCCGGCCAGCGAGCGTGTCGCACCCACCAGCCGCGCGCCCAATCGGTCGGCGAGCACCAGCCCCAGGAGGACGAGGCCGGTGCCGATCCCGGCCAGCACCAGCCAGGACGCGAGGACGCCGTCGTGCAACTGCTCGGGGCTCAAGGCCACTTGGACCACCGCCGTGCCGTCCGGAGCGCCGTGCACCGGGACCAGCACGACCCGTCCGCCGTCGGACGGCTCGTACGTGAACGCCCGGCCCCGTACGCGCGAGCCGGACCGCGTCCGTGACCGGCGCGGGGGCGCCGGCGACGGTTCCGTCGGCGAGGATCAGCGATGTCCGGGGAAGACCGGCACCATTGGCGCTCCGTACGGTCTGCTCGGCGCCCGCCGCCGCTTGCGCACCGCTCGCCAGTACGGGTCCCACCGCCGACGCCACCCACTGTGCTCTCGCGGTCGCCTCCGCGGTGGCCCGGTCGGCGGCGTGTGTCCGGGTGAGCAGGGTGAGCGGCACCAGCAGGGCGCCCAGGATGAGGGCGGTGGTGGCCCCTGTCAGCAGGAGCAGCCGACGCCGCACTACGGCTCCCCTTCCCCGGCGGTCCCGCCGGTCTGGCCCATCTCGCCGATCCGGCCGTCGGGTTCGGGCGCTACCAGCTTCACCCCCACTGTGCGGACCGTGTGCAGGTAGCGCGGTGCCTGGGCCGTCTCCCCCAGCTTCCGCCGCAGCCACGACAGATGGACGTCGACCGTCTTGTCGGCACCGCCCAGCGGCTGCTGTCAGACCTCGGCGAGCAGCTCGCGGCGGGAGACGACCTGCCCGGCACGGCGGACCAAGTGTGCGAGCAGGTCGAACTCCCGGGGCGTGAGGTCGAGGACCCGGCCGTCGAGGGCGACCTCACGGCCGGCCGGGTCCACGACGAGTCCGCCCACCCGCAGCGGCTCCTCCGGTTCCGCCGTGCCCAGCCGCCGCAGCACCGCCTTGATCCGCGCGTCGAGTTGGGCCGCCCCGAACGGCTTGACGATGTAGTCGTCGGCGCCGCCCTCCAGCAGGGCGACCATCTCCGGCTCCTCGTCCCGCGCGGTCGCCACGATCACCGGTACGTCACTGACCGCCCGCAGCATGCGCAGCACCTGCCCGCCGTCCGTCCGGCAGCGCCAGGTCCAGTACGACCAAATCCGGCGGGCTGGTCATCGCCGCAGGGCACGTACCAGTGCGCCGCGCAGCGCGGGATCGTCCTCCACGACAAGTAGGTGGGCCATGACCGACACGGTAGCCAGACGGTGGTCGTGAAAGGTATTTCAGGTGAATCGACGGGGCCTCGGGCAGGCACCCTTACAGATGTCTTAACCGGCCCTTAGGGAAACGTACGGCAGCATCTTCTCGCGTCCTGCCGCGCAGCGGTGCGGGACAGACCGTACAAGGCCCATACATCGTCCGTCGTCCAGAGAGGTGGTCCCGTGAACTGGCGCAGTGCCCTGGTGACCGCGGCCTGGGTCGCCGTCGGCACCGGCGCGGGCGGACTGGCCGCGTGGCAACTCGCGAGCGCCGACGCGGGCACACCCGAGCACGGCCGCGCGCTGGACGACGTGGCGGTACGGCGGGCGCTGGCGGGGGGCGCGGCCTCGCGTGCCGAGGCGACGACACCGCGCTCTCCGTCCCCTTCGGGCCCGCCCTCCACCCCCACACCGAACCCTCCGTCCGCACCGAGCCCGTCGCCCACCCCCGACCGGGAAGCAGTCCGCTTTACCGGCGGTACCGCCACCGTCGAGTGCCGTCCCGACGGGAGGGTGCACCTCGTCTCCTGGAGCCCGGACGACGGTTACGCATTCGACGAGGATGTGGAACGCAGCCCCGCCCCGGTGGCCCGGCTGGAGGCGGAGCCCAGCGCCGACGACGCGGACGACCTGGCGTACGACATCACCTGCACCCCCGCCGGCGTACGGGCCCAGCGGATGGCCGACGGGGACGACTGACCGTACGGTGCGCGAGCCTCGCTCGCCGTCGCCAAAAGCCGAGGCGGTTCCGCTGTCGCCCGCCCGGCGGCCCCGATGTCGTGGCGGAGCTTGCCCAAGGCCCTTGCCCGACTCGCTGCACAACCGTTCGGGCCCGCCGAACACTGAGCATTTGTTGCGGTGACTTGGGGTATTGGGCAGGACGGATTTTCTCCTGCCCATGGTCATGCTCATGCCGCAGTACGCCATTGAGCTTGAGCTGATGCTGCTCATCGAGGCCGGCAAGCTCGCTGCCGAGTGTGAAGACGACGCGATCCGAACGGCGCTTCCGATCGCGTTTGATGCCCATCTCGCGCGAGGCGAGCATGATCGATACGCTCAGCTGCTCGTGGCCATGACATGCGCCTGCCCATGGTGGCTTCCCCGGAACAACCCGCGGCGAGGCCACGAATCCGGGCTGCGGGCGGGACAACGACCACAACTGCATGGCGTCCGTGACCCAGGGTTGGCCGTCGTCTATTTCGAGCGGTTCAGCAAAGGTTCGGGCGTATCCGAGCCCGAGCTGATCAACGAAAGCGTCTAGTGGGCCAAGGGAGGAAGAGCCAGCGACTGTATGGGCTATCCTCTGCGCTCAACCATCCGCAAGTGTCGGCCCTCAGGGCAGCTCTGTGACAGCGTAGAGCTGGCCATCCAAACCGAAGCTGACAGGCTCAAAACCACCCAGGCGCCCCCGGCGGACCCATACCGGGCGCCGTGGGCCTGACGCAGAGTACGGCAACAAAGCACCAGCCCGACTGGCGGTACCGAGCCACGCCCGGCGGCACCCACGCGTCGGTCGCCAAGGACCAGGGCGTCAACCACGAGACGATCCGCACGTGGGCCGGGATGCCGAGCAGACTGTCGTGCCCAGGGCCCGTGATGCGAGAGCGGTCGAGAAGAGAAGCGGCAGCTGCGCCGCGGGTCACCGCCGACCTGCACGACGCCGGGGTGCGGGTCAATCACAAAGTCGCGACCGAGGAGCGCGGCCACCGGAGCCGTCCGCGGGCGCCGGACTGGACAGCGGTCATCGAGTGGGCCGAGCCCTCGTTCACGGGCTCATTCGCAGGTGATCTCGTCACGCGGGACGTAGCGGGTGCGGAACGGCTCCCGCTTCACTTCCCGGCCGTCGTTGTAGAAGACCCGCTCCACGGCGACGTCGAAGCCCTCGAGAGGAGTCTGCGGCACGCACTCCTTGTCGGTGCTCACCTTCTGCTCCGGCTGTATCACCTTGGTGCGCGGGCCCTTGACCGACTTGATCTCGTCGTACTTCCTGGTGCCGAGGAAGGTGATGGTCACGGAGGTGTCGGTGGACTCGGCCTGGATGTAGATGGCGTTTCCGGAGTCGTTGGTGAACCTGAGATCGAGGCTGCCCCAGGCGACCGTCGCCTCTCGGCCCTCCGGGTAACGCTCGATGTAGAAGGAGTGGGCGCCGTACTCCACGGGCTTCACCCCGGCGAAGAACATCGCGTTGAAGACGGTCGTGGCGACGGCGGAAACGCCTCCTCCGGACGCCTTGGTGAACTGGTCGTTGAGGATGATGATGCCCTCGCCGAAGCCGTTGGCCTCGGTCCGCTCGCCGACGGTCCGGTTGAAGCTCCAGGTCTTGTTCGGCATGACGACGGAGCCGTTGATGAGTTCCACGGCCCGGCCGACGTTCTTCGTACGGTATGCGGCCGGTTCGAAGTTGACGGTGAAGGAGGACATCTTCTCCGTCAGCCCCAGCTGCGCGGCGTTCGCGCGGGTCACCTCCGGCTGGGTCTTGCGCGTGGCCAGTTCGCCGGTGCGGTCGGCGCCCGACTTGGTGAGCAGCGGCAGCACGGCCTTGCTCAGCGCCTTGTCGGTGACTTCCTGGCCGATTCTGCCGTCGGCGGCCACCTCGACCTTGTCACCGTCGAGCCGCAGCCTGGCGTTTTCGGCCCTGCCGACGATGTCGGCCAGGGGGCGGGCCACCGCCTGGGCGGCGAGCAGGCCCTTGCCGTCGAGCCTCGGTATCAGCCTGCCGGTGTCGTCCGGCCGCATCGTGAGGTACTCGCTCACGACGGTCTGGTCGATCGTGAACCGCTTGCCGCCCGTGGTGAGCGTGATGGGCGCCGACACGGCCGGCTGCGCGAACTCGCGCACCGCCCGCCGCACCTCGTCCGCCGTGACCTTCGGCTTGGTCTCGCGGGCGGGCAGGGCCGTGACCGAGTCCGCCTTGCCGCGCAGGAAGGAGGTGCGCAGCGTGTCCACCGCGGCGTCCACGTCCAGCGCATGCCCGCTGCGCGCAGCGACCTGCTCGACCTGCCCGTCGGTGAAGGTGATCGCACCGTCGCGGACCTTTTGATCAAGTGTTTTCGACAGCTTCTCGAGGGCGGCGCGGGTCTTGTCCTCGTCGACGCGTACGACCGGCTCGATGTCACCACCCGAGCGGAAGAGCCCGCCGATCACGCTGAACGGATCGGCTCCGCTGCGCGCCGCCCGGTCGACGGTCTGTCGAGCGTCGAAGGTGAGTCCGGCCCGCCGCGGATCGACCGCGCCCCTGCGGTCGCCGACCTTCACGCGCAGTTCCTGTGAGCCGGACGCGGCGAGGTGCTTCTCCAGCTTCCGGGTGGCCTCGCCAGGGCTCAGGCCCCCGATGTCCACGCCGCGCACCGTCGTACCCGCGTCTATCTCACCGCCCGTGAGCAGCAGACCGGCGAGATACAGACCGCCGACGCCGATGGTCAGCGCACCGCCGACCAGGGCGAGGGGCGGAACGGAGGCAATTCGGGGGCGCATGAGTCTCCTGGACGATCGATAGGACGGGGCACCCGGGGACGCGACCTGTGCGCGGGCAAGCACATCAAGCTAGCCAAACCGGGCGGTAAACGTGTATGTCCCACGTCACGCCAGGCCCTCCGGCCGGTGTCACCCACATGGCGCTGCCGCGAGGCGTCGGCCTTTCTCTGCCGTGATGGTAGGAGAGTGGCCTTTCATTCCTACTGAGGGAGCTGACCATGCACGAAATGTGGTGCGGCGCGGACACCTCGGGGGAACCGATATGGCATGTGCTGACGGCCGACAGGACGCTGACGCTGTGCGGGGTGGAGAAGCGCGAGGAGCCCAGCGGGCGGGCGCCGACCGACAAGCACTGTTTCCCCTGCATGGAGGAGTTCCAAGCCGCTATGGCATCCACCAAGTCCTGAACACAGGAGCGGGACGAACGAGGGTTTCTCTCCCTTGCCTGTCAGGAATGTGAACGATTCCTCGTGTGTTTCCGTAATGAGAGTTACCTGAGCTTCGTCAGTGGTGGAGTGAGTCACGGGCGTGTGAGGTGTTGGGCGATGGCCTGGATATCTGCGCTCGGTTCGGCAGCCGGCCGAGGTGGTGGCCGCGTCGGCCAGGCCGCGGCCGGCCAGTGGGGCCTCCTGCTCGGCGGGCCGCTATTGCGGCGACAGTCCGCAGCGGGATCCGGTAGTGAGCGGGGACACGTCGTTGTCGAGCCGCGGACGGCTTGGTTCGTGCAGGGCCAGGCCGCGGACCTGGGGCCCGTGACAGTGGCGTACGAGCGGCAGGGGGCCGGCGAACCCGTGGTCCTGCTGCACGGGCTCGGCTCTCACCGGCTGACCTGGGACACGGTCATGCCCCTGCTGACCGAACAGCGGGAGATCATCGCGATGGACCTCCCGGGCTTCGGCGAGTCTCCCGACCTGGATCCCGGTATCCCTCGTGACCTGGATACGGCCGTGCTGTGGCTGGGTTCGGTGTTTGCGGCGCTGGGTGTGGAGCGGCCGCACGTGGTGGGTCACTCGCTGGGCGGGCTGATCGCGCTGCGCCTGGGGCAGGCAGGGCTGGCGCGCAGCGTGACGGCGATCGCTCCGGCCGGCTTCTGGACCGGCGCCGAGCGGCGCTACACCTACGCCATGGTGAACGCGGCCCGCCAGGGAGTTCGGCTGCTGCCCGACCCGGCGCTGCAGGCACTGGTGCGCACCGCGCCCGCCCGCGCCGTGCTGACCGGCACCCTGTACGGCCGACCCGAGCTGTGCCCGCCGCATGTGGTGGTCGCGGCGCTGCGGACGCTGCGGGAGTCGGCGGCGTTCAAGGCGACCCTGCGGGCCGGGCGTGCACCAGGTCTGTTCACCGGCGACATCCCCGATGTACCGGTCACGATCGCGTGGGGCACCCGCGACCGCCTTCTGCCGGCACGGCAGGCGGCACGTGTCCGCGCGATGATCCCTGACGCCCGCCTGGTGCCGCTGCCCGACTGCGGTCACGTGCCGATGCTGGACGCTCCCGACCTGGTCGCCCACGCGATCCTCCGTGCCACCGACCCCGCACGGCAGTCGCAGCCGGGACCCAGTGGCACCGATGCGGGTTCCGCGATCTGACAGACGGGCAGCGTTCCGTCGGCGCCCGATCACAGCCGGAGAGTGGTCCGGCCCGGCCCACGCACGTCCCGCCCGTGCGGGAGCCTCCCCGGGCCTGCCTGGCTAGAGGCGTGCCTCGGCGGCGGCGATGACGTCCTGCCGTTGCCGGTGGCGCTGTTCGTACTCGAGCACCTGACGGGCCTCGTTGGACGGAGCGTCCTGCAGGCTCGCGCTGATGTCTTCCGGGTCCATGGCGTCGTAGCCGACCCACGGCTGCTCCTCGCGCAGCTGCTCGATGGCGTCAAGGACTCGCTTCCGGTTCGCGTGCGCGCGCTCGTAGCCCTCGACGACCGTCAGATCCAGCTGGGAGAGCGTGCGCAGTCGCCTCTCGATCTGATCCGTGCTGAGCTGGCTGAAGCCGGGAATCGGCAGGTCCTCCTCGCGCCTGACCGCTCCCAGGATTTCCTCGGCCATGGGACCGGGCTCGGGCGTCGTCCGCACCGCACCCTCGGCCGCACCCCGGGCCCACCGGAAGCCGCGCTCGGCCACGTCCTGTGCCCGGTCGAATACGGTCCGCATGGTCTGGGCGGCTGCCTCGGCCAGGCCTGCGTTGCGACTCTCACCCGGGCCGAAGCCGTTGGTGGATGCCGCCATGGTGCGAGCTTGTTCGGCGAGTCTGTCCTCCAGCGCCCGCAGCAGTTCCTCGTCCTGGCGGCGCAGCGAGCCCAGCAGATCGGCGGTGGACTCGTCGTCCACTTGCTCGGCGAGGACCTCCCCCGCCCGGCACGCCGCCAGGGCTCGCGCCGCGGCCGCGTACTCGTCCTCCGCGTTCCTCAGCAGCCGTCGCGGATCGGCCGGGCCCCCGCCAGGCAGCATTCCCCGGACGGCCACCGACCCGATCGTCAGCGGCAGCATCGCCGTGCGCGCCGCGCCCCGCGAAACGGACTGGGTCACACTGACCGCGGTGCCCATGAGGCCCCGGGGTTGCAGGGCACGCTCCTGGCGCCGAATGCGCTGCAGGCTGATCTGAATCTCGGTGGCCTGGCGTTCGAGCATCTGCCGGTACGGGCCCGGCGGGGTGATCGTCGCATCCGCCCGGAGCCGGTCGAGGACCGCGGCATGAGCCTGGCGCGCATCCTCCAGCACCGGTACGAGTTCCTCCGTCATCACTGCCATGCGAGGCTCCCTGAGCGAAGAATGAAGAATGGGGCGGCGATCCGCCGTACACGGGACACGGCTGCCGTCAGCGACCTCCGTGGGCGGGCAACCGGCACCATCCTGCGGGACCCACGCCAAGATCGCCTGGCGGGGCGGGGCCGGGAATGCCCTGGCCGGCCTCGCCGCACGGTGCGGCTGGCACGGATGAGGACAGGCCGCATTAGCCTGTCCGGGTGATGGCGCCGACGGGGGGATCCGCCGTGCGGCGCGTATGCGGCCCAGACGTGTGGTGAGCGGGGCACGGTCGCCGTCCTCACCTCGAGCGGGCGGCGTGGCATCGAGAGGCGTGCCGTCGAGCACTGATTCGCATGGACGCTCGCCGTGCGGGCAGGGCGCGGCTGGTCGGTGCAGCATGTGGCCGGGCGGTACGTGCCCGTGGGACCGGCGATATCGGTATCACTACCGCGGTGACCAGACTGCGCGCGCTGGCCGGGCGTCGCGACCGCCCGGCCAGTGTTTTCACCTGCATGACAGGGTGATCCCCTGGCGACACGCTCCTGAAGTCAACCGCCAGATGCCGTCGGCGTGGCGCGTCCTTGGTTCATGACCGCCGCCCGCCGAACTCCCAGTCATGGACCTCGATGTCGGCATACTGGTCCCGGGTCAGGACAGCGCGCGCCGTGTCCCGGTCCGGGGTCCTGAGCAGCACGGCCGTACCCAGCCAGGTGGCACCGTCGTCGGACAGCAGCGGCCCGTACGCGATCAGCTCGTCCTGGTCGGGCGGCACTACGAGGTCGGCGGCCTGCCCCGCGCCGAGGCCGAGCACCAGGTACCGGTTGCCCCCGGTCCGGCCACCAGGGAAATCCCACATGGTGCGTCCCAGCATGTTGCGCCACCGGCGCAGCAGCACGTCCCGGTACGCGCCGGCCTGGTAGTTGGGCTCGTCGAAGGCGAACGCGCGGGCGGCAGCGGGATCCGGCAGGTCGACGATGTGCACACTGCCGGTGGGCGTGTCGCCGTCGGCGGCGAAGGTCGGGCCGCGAGCGATCATCTCGGCCGCGTAACGGTCCATGTACGACCAGTGCTCTTCCAGCAGCGCGTTGCGCAACGTGACGGAACCGGGCCGATCGCGGTGGTAGCAGAAGAACTCCATGGCCACAGACCCTCCCCGACCTACGGCAGCATCTCAACAGCTTTGGCGACATGACGGCACGCTGCGAGGGCGTGCCGGTGCGGGACCGCAGTAGCTGTAATCCGTACGGTCGAGCGATGTGATCACTCGATCGGGAGTTCTCCCGTTCTCACGTCCGGTGTGACGCGATGCTCGGAAGGACGGCGTGCGGCCAGCGCCGCCTGGATCAGCAGCGGGTGGGGGAGATGGCATGACGCAAGAAGCCGGACAACACGGGGGCCTGGAAGGCCGGGCGCTGCTGCTTGCGGCCGGAGTGGCCGATCTGGCGGTGAGCACGCTGGGTTCGGCTCTGGGGACGGTGCGGGGGCTGCTGCGCCGCTCGGACGCCGCGGAGCTGACGGCGGAGGCCGAGCACGATCTCATGGCGCGTGGGCGCCTGGTGCTGGACCGGTACGCGGCCGTGCCCCCGGCCCACTTGGAGATACTCGCCCGGCAGGCGCTGGCTCGGAAGGCCGCCGATGGCGTCTGACCGTTGGGAGCCGGCCGCGTTCAAAGCCCGCGTCGACCAGGTGCTGCGCCGGTTCGTCTCCCAGGAGGCCGATGAGTTGGCGGCCATCGATCCGCTCCTGGGCGCGGTGGCCGAGCAGTTGGAGACGGCGGTCGCGGACGGCAAGCGACTGCGGGCGGCGTTCTGCTACTGGGGGTGGCGTGCGGTGGGACAGCCGGACAGCGATGCCCTGGTGCGGGCGGCGGCCTCCATGGAGCTGGTGCACGCCGCCGCGGTCGTGCACGACGATCTCATCGACGACAGCCCGCTACGGCACGGGCGGCCCACGGCCCACGTCGCCCTGCGCGGTGCCGTAGGGCACCGTCCTGGCTCCGATACCGCCGCACGGTCGCTGGCGATGCTGGTGGGAGACCTGCTGATGGCGCTGGCCGGACAGCTGTTCGCCACCAGTGGGCTGCCCGCCGCATATCTCCTCCGGGCCCGCCCGTTATGGTCGGTGATGGCCCGCGAACTGATCGCGGGCGAGTGTTTGGAGATCCTGCGTACCGGAGCCGGTCCGGACACCGAGGCGTCGCTGAAGGTGATCCGGTACAAGAGCGCCAAGTACACCGTCGAGCAGCCGCTGCTGATCGGGGGTGCCCTGGCCGGGGCGGGCGCACGGCAGCGCGAGGGCTACTCCGCGTACGGGCTGCCGCTGGGCGAGGCGTTCCAGCTACGGGACGACCTGCTCGGCCTGTTCGGAGACCCGGAACGCACCGGCAAGGCCAACGCCGACGATGTGCGCGGCCAGCGGCCCACGGCGCTACTGGCAGAGACATGGCGCCTCGCCGGCGACGGCGAGCGGGAACTGCTGCGGGCCCTGCTGGGCCGAGGTGACCTTGACGGAGCGGGTCTGAACACCGTGCGCGAGGTGATGCGCCGGCTGAAGGCGCCCGACCGCATCGAGAACATGATCAGGGCACGGATCGAGAAGGCTCTCGATGCCCTCCATGAGCTGGACGTACCGGCGCACGCCGCCGTTGCCCTGACCGCACTGGCGCATTCGGCGACGGTCCGCCTGTCCTGACCCATGGAAGACAAGGAACCCTGCCATGACTTACACCGAGGCATCGATGGACGCCCTGCGGCAGGCCGGTGACGAACTCGCCGACGCCACCGTCACCGCACTCTTCGAACGCGGTGAGGTGGCCAAGTTCAACACCCTGATGCGCTACGTCTCCACCGCCGGCGCTCCCCTGCCGGACGGGCTGCCCGACGTCGCGCGCGAGTACCTCGAGGCCACCCGCGTCCCGCCGGCCTGGGTGGACTGGTCGGAGATGGAGAAGGCCCGGCTGTTCTTCATCGACAACAACGTGCACATCTCCACCGCGCTGTCCTTCGCCTCGATGCCCGCCTGCTACGTCGTCCCGCACGTGGCGAAACTGCTGTCGACCTCCCACGGGCTGAAGTACCCCTCCAAACGGATGGCGGAGACCGGCCAGTTCACCGTCTACCTGATGCAGCCCGACGCCTTCGAGGCCGGCAGCCGCTTCATCCCCGCCGCCCAGAAGGTCCGCCTCCTGCACGCCTCCATCCGCCACCACCTCAAACGTGAGAACCGCTGGGACACCGAGGCCCACGGGACGCCGATCTGCCAGGAGGACATGATCGGCGGGCAGATGTTCTTCTCCCTGCTCGTGCTGGACAGCCTGCACCGCCTCGGCATCCACATGTCGACGGAAGGCGCGGAAGCCTACTACTACGCCTGGCGCGTCGTCGGTGCCATGCTCGGCATCGACCAGGGCCCCGTCCCCAAGTCCCTCGACGAGGCCCGCCAGTTCCTCGACCTGTACATGGTCCGGCACATGGGACCTTCCGAGGAGGGCACGCACCTGACCCGGCAGTTGATCGACCTCTACGAGGAGGTGGTGCCCGGCACCCTCTGCGACCCGATCGTCTCCGCCCTCATCCGCTACCTCATCGGCGACACCTGCGCCGACTGGCTCCATGTGCCCCGCACCCCGTGGGACACCGTCGTCAAGGCCGTGCCCCACCTCCTCGGCGTCCTGGAGACCATCGAGGACCGCTCCCCGCTCGGCGCCTGGGCCCTGGACCGCCTCGGCCACCTCACCACCGTCTTCGAGCTGTCCTCCCTCACCCGCGGACGCGTCATGCACTATGCGATCCCCGAACATCTCAAGAAGGACTACGGCATCTCCAGCGCGGTGCCCCGCACTCACCGGTGGACCCCGCCGACCGCCACAGTCTCTTGATCCGCCCGTCTCTTTCGCCCGTCCCCTGCGTCGCCCCGCACACCGTAGGTGGTCGCCGCGGGCACGCCGCGGGGGTGGTGCGGCTCAGTGGTCGTCGCGAATGGTGGTCGCAACGCCGTTGCTGATCACTACCTCGGCGGTGAAGCCCTTCTTGGCGGCCTTCTCCAGTTCGGCCTCGGTGCACTCGATGCCGCCCTGGCCGCCCTCACCTGTGTTCGTGTCGCCGCAGATGTCGCCATAGCCCCAGATCGCGGTGTCCTCACCGACGAGGAACTGCTGCTCGACGCCCTTCATGTCGGAGACGGTGTACTTTCCCGGCGCCAGGTAGGAGACGTTGCCGAACCAGGTTCCGTTGACACCCTTGCCCTTGTTGATGCCGTCGATGACGGTCTCGTCGGAGGCGGAGTCCGAGCCGGAGCCGGCACCCGAACCGGAGGAGCCGGATCCGGTGTCAGTGCCCTGCTGGGCGGCACGCCGCTCGGTCACCAGGGTCGCGATGCCCTTCTTCATCTCCACGTCGGCGCTCACGGCGCCCTTCTTGGTAGCCGCCTCCAGCTGGTCCAGCGTGCACGGCGCGTCCACCTTGGATCCCGCCTCGCCGCATATGGTGCCGACGCCGTACACCTCGGTGTCATCGGCGACCAGGAACTCCTGGTCGCCCTTGCCCGGTACGGCCACGATGTACTTGCCCGGGGCGAGATAGGTGACCTTGCCGTTCTTGAACGAGCCACTGACGCCCTTCGAGTTCTGGGAGTCCGACGCCTGCTCTGCGACCGCCGCCGCGCCCGTCGCGCTCTTGCCGGACGAGCTGTCGTTCGTGCCGTTCTGGCACGCCGTCATCAGCAGCCCGGCTGTGATCGCGGCGGTGGCGACGGCGGCCTTGCGCAGGTGGCGGTTCATCACGGGAGGTTCCTTCCGACGTGGGGAGTAGCGGGGAGCCGGCGGCGTTTCCGCCGGCTCCCCGCTCTGTGATGACTATGAAGCTCCCCAGAGCCCGCAGGTCACGCCCTTCTTCGCGTCAATACACCGCCGTAGCACAGCGGTGACACAGCAACACATCGGCTGTGGAAGGCGGCTCGTCGACGCGCCGCCTTGATTCCGCGCAGTTCGAGCCGGTCCTGGTGCTGCCGTGACAGGAGATCCACCAGTGGCCCATGACCATGCTGATGAGCCGGCGGCCGGTTCGTCTCATGCCGCGTTCGACGCCGCCGCGCTGAAACACCCCCGGCCTCCGTCCGCACCGCGTTCCTCCCGCGGTCCGCAGTGTCGGTCAGCCGCCGCTCAGGCGTCTCCCGCACCCCGCCGCTCAGGCGCCTCCCGCACCGCGTCACCTGTCCACGGCTCCCACGACGGGCCTTCCGCCGCTTTGCCGCCGGTCAAGCGCCGCTCCAGAGGCCGGATCGCCACGCTCGCCGTCAGCGCCAGGCAGGCCACGACCACCCACGGCAGCACCCGGCTCATGCCATAGAGGACGCCGAACAGGCCGGGCGTCACCATGTCCGCCGTCGCGAACGAGTACTGGAACGCAGCCAGATAGGTCCCTCGCGCCCCCTCCGGCGCCGCCTCCGCGGAGAGGGCGTTCGAGGCCGGCCCGTGCAGCATCTCCGCCGTAGCCCACAGCAGCATCACCAGCGCCAGGTAGCCGACCAGCAGCGGGCCCCGCGGCAGGAGCACCGCCATGGCGGCGGCCACGCACCAGGCCGCCCACAGCCGCCCGCCCCAAGCCATCGCGCCGCCCCGGGAAGTGCGCCGTCGGGAGCGACGGGTGACCTCGGCCGTACAGGTGGCCACGACCGCCGTGGTGATCGTGAGGAAGGCGCCGACCGCCCAGCCCGGCGCGTGCAGCCCACGGATCACGTAGACCGGTGTCGCCACGGCGAGGAAGACCGTGCAGATGTTGAACAGGACGTTCACGCCGATCAGGCCCAGATACGGCCGGTTGCGCAGCAAATGCCGTACGCCGTCCGAGGATTGACCGTCAGGCCCGCCACCCGCCCGCCGTGCACCGCGTACGAACAGCCCGACGGTCACCGCTGCGACGACGAAGGTGATCGCATCCGCCAGCACCATTCCCCGATAGGCGTGCTGCGAGGCGAGCGCGAACAGCACGCCCGCGACCACCGTGCCGACGCCGGTGCCGGCCGCCCGGATCATGCCCGCCCGGGCGAACCACTGGTCCCTGGCCTCCCCGTCCGCCTGCTCGGCGATCAGCGTGAAGACCGACGACCAGTACACCCGCAGCCCCACCGCCTCGACAAGCGCCGCGAGGAACAGCGACACCGGACCGGCCACCCCCAGGTACAGGAAGAACCCGGCGGCCTGCAACAACAACCCCGCGATCACCACCTGCCGCGGCCCGATGCGGTCGACGATCCGCCCGACGAGCAGCGGCAGCAGCAACGAGCAGGCGGTGGCGGCGGTCAGCAGCAGACCGACGCCGGTCTCCGACAGGTCGGTGACGGTGAGGGAGTAGACCATGGACAGCGGGAGATAGAGCCCGGTGCCGATGGCGTCGATGGCCAGCGCCACGGGTATCGCCCAGACGGCGCCGTCCCGGACTCGCGGCCACCTCACGGCTTGCCGGGTGCGGTGAACCCCGCCGCTCGGCGTCCGTCCGGGTAAGGGGCGCCGATCGTTCGCACTGGGCGGCCCTCCATTCGTGTGTGGGGTCAGGGGGATCTGCCGGATACGCCAGGGCCACAAGATCCGCAAGCCCCCACGTTGTAACCGCGCGCGCAGTGAGGTCAATGGAGTTTTTGGGCAGCCTTGGGTGGCTGCCCGAATGAAGGACGTCGCCGAGCCAACCTCACCGGACAGGCGAAAGTGCGAGGGCAGGATGCCGCCCGGCCGCAGGACGCGCTGGATCTCGGCGAGCAGTTGTCCGCGCGCGTCAACGTGGTGGTAGACCAGTGCCATCACGACCAGGTCGAACGAGTCCGCCAGGAAAACCAGCGGCGCGTCCAGAGTTCCGCAGCGCAGCGGTCAGCCCCACATCCGAGATACAAAACACGAATGCAACTGCTCGCCCATCTCACCGTGGTAAGCGGTCCAGACATGCCGGGTACGACGATGTGTGGGCATTCTGCGAGCATGCGACGATCGAGTCATGACTGAGTTAGTGACACCCCAGGACATCGCCCGCCGCACCTCCGCCGCAGTCGACGCGGCTGTCGGAGCAGGGCGCGACCTCGGACTCACCGTCACGGATGCCCGGGTGCTCCATGAACTGTTCTCCGTCGTTGTCCACCTCGCGCCCTCACCGGTCGTGGCCCGGATTCCCACCGTCCTGCCGCACCACGTGAGCCTCGATTTCCAGGGATCCCGCCAGCAGGCGGAACTGGACGTGGCACGGTGGCTCGCAGACCAGGGAACCCCTGTGATCCCTCCCAGCCCGCTCGTGCCGAGGGAACCCGTTCAGCGCGGCGGGTTCTCGATGACGTTCTGGCAGTTCGTCGAGGAAGACCGAGACAAAGAGCCCGACTACGTGGCGAACTCCGAAATCACAGCTGACCTGCACGCCGCGATGCGCGCATACCCGGGCCGGCTGTCGTTTCTGTCCGCGGCCGAACCTCAGTTCATCGCAGACAGCCTTGCTCTGCTCGAAAAGCGCCCCGACCTCATCGGGCCGACCGATCTGGACCGCGCACGCCGCGAATTGCGGGTCCTGGAACCTATCGTGCGCTCACGTACGGCGTTCGAGGAAAGGTTCCCGGGGATCGGCCTCCAACCCATCCACGGCGACTCCCCGCCCGCGAATATCTTCTCCGGGGTGGACGGGGACCTCTACGCCGACTTCGAGCTCGTCACGTTGGGCCCCGTCGAGTGGGACCTGGCCGCTCTCGGTCCCGCCCTCGAATCCGCCTACAACCGCGGCGCGCAGCGCAACGGCATGAGGCCGTTGAACGAGGATGTCCTGAGCTTCGTGAACGCCGTGGGGATGCTGCGAGCCATCGCCTCCCTCACGCTCGTTCCTCAACTTCCCCTGTTGATGGAGTATTTGAAGCCGGCCGTCGACCAATGGCAGACGATGCCGTTCGCCGGCGGCGTGGCCGACTGACATCGACAGTGACGGCCTGGCGAGGCGCAGCGGCTCGGGAACCCACGGCCCTGATCATCCGGACCACCGGCAGGCCGGAGTAGCGCCCAGAATCCCGGCGGCCCGGAGCCCGCGGTCGGGCCCCGGGCCAGTTGCTGATGCCGTTCAGTGGAACTGCCCGGGCTCATAGTTGCCGGCCGGCTGCTGGGTGATGATGTTCAGCCGGTTCGCCGTGTTCATGAAGGAGACCAGGACCACCAGGGCGGTGAGCTGCTCCTCGTCGTAGTGCTTGGCGGCGTTCGCCCACACGTCGTCGCTGACGCCACCGGCCGCATCCGCGACCCGGGTCCCCTGCTCCGCCAGCTCCAGCGCGGCACGCTCGGCCTCGGTGAAGACCGTGGCCTCCCGCCATGCCGCGACCAGGTTCAGCCGTACCGGGGTATCGCCGGCAGCGGCGGCCTCCTTGGTGTGCATGTCGATGCAGACGGCGCAGCCGTTGATCTGACTCACGCGAAGCGCCACCAGCTCCTGCGTCGCGGTCGGCAGCGGCGAGTCCTTGAGCGCCTTGCCCGCCGCCATGAAGTGCTTGAGCACCTTGCCGGCGGTCGGGCTGGCGAAGAAGTTCAGTCGCGCGTCCATGGTGTGCTCCTCTGTGGTCGTCAGTGGCTACACCCCTGAGACGGGGTAGCCCGACGCCCTGTGACATGGACGAATGTGACCTGCGTCTCCCCCGCCGGACCGCGTGCGGCAGGCCGTCGTCGCGCTGCCGCCCGTCGCGGCGGTCGCCGGGGAGCCACCGAACTGCGGCGCGAGCTGCCGCATGGTCAGGTTCGTGCGGTAGTGGGCAGGCACCAGCAGCACCCGCTCGGTCAGCGGCAGACACCACGGACGCCTCCGCCCGGAATCCCTCGCCACCCCCGCTGGTACCGCGTGGGAACGCTCGCGGCCCATTGGAGACCTCGCCGACAGCCGCCCGACCGGCACCCCTGACCCACACCACAAGCCAGCCCCTGACAGCCGGCCTCGCAGCCGATGCCAGTGCCCCGAGAATTCCCCCGGCCCTGCTCGCGTTCGCCACCGGCTCGGTTTTCAGGCGGTGTTGGGCTAGTGAACGGAAAACCCGCCGTCGACGAAGATCGCCTGCCCGGTGACGTAGGCGGAGGCGCGGCTGGCCAGGAACACCACCGCACCCGCAAAGTCCTCGGCCAGCCCGTTGCGCCCGACCATCGTGCGCGCAGCCAGCGCCGCCACCTTCTCCGGGTCGGAGGACAACCGCGCGTTGAGCGGCGTCATCACAAAGCCCGGCACCAGCGTGTTGCAGGTGACGCCATGCGGCGACCACGCCTCAGCCTGTGAGCGAGCCAGCGATTCCAACGCACCCTTGGAGACCCCGTAGGCACCGCTCTGGACGAACGCCCGATGCGCCTGCTGGGAGGTGATGTGGATGATCCGCCCGAAGCCCCGCGCGGCCATGCCGGGCCCGAACCGCTGGCCCAGTAGATAGGGCGCATCCAGGTTCACCGCCATCGTGGTGTCCCACACTTCCTCGCCCACCTCGCCCATCGGCGGCCGCAGGTTGACTCCGGCGCTGTTCACGAGGATGTCGGGTTCCCCGAACACCCCGGCCGCTTCCTCCGCCGCCGCACGCACCCCGTCGCGGGTGCGCAGGTCGGCGCTCACCCAGGCCGCCCGGCAGCCATCCGCCGACAACTCATCGACCGTGGCGGCCAGTTCCTCCTCCCTGCGCGCCACCACCACAACGCCCGCGCCCGCTCGCGCGAGAGCCCCGGCAATGGCGCGGCCGATCCCGGAACTTCCGCCAGTCACCACAGCAACCCGGCCGTCCAGCGAGAACAGTTGAGAAAGGTAGGTCTGCGAGGTCATGCCCGCACCCTAGTGCCCCGACAGGCAACGTTCGCCCCGTCGCGACGCCCGGCACGCTCCCCCACTGCCTTAAAGGCGTGGGAGGTGCCCCCACTCGCCGCACCGGCCGAAAGCCCAAGTACGTCCAGTACGAGGGCTTTCGGCCGGCACGCCGAGAGCACGCACCGGACGCCGCTCCTTAACGGGCAAACGTTGCCTGCCGGGGCACTAGACGGCGCGTCCACAGTGACGGCGCACAGGGGGCGGAACGCAACGTGCGGGCAGATCAACTGGGCAGGTTTGGCCACTCCCGAGCGGCATGTGGGCCACGGACAAGCCGGACTCCCCCGCCGAGGAGCCCACGCCGACGGCGACGGGCACGTACGCCGTCGACCGCCCGGAGATCGGCGACGACATCGAACGAGATCGCGCCGAGGCCGCGGGCACGCCGCGACGCGGTGCACGAGTTCTGGACGAGGAGGCCGTCGCCACCTACCTTTCGCGCAACGCCGACTACGACCTTCGACGCTGCCGCAGTCGTTCCGCCTGGGTGAGCTGCGCGAGATCGTCGCCGCGGACGCAAGTCCCGGACGTCTCGTCGGCTCGCTCCTCGCCGAGCTCGGCGAGGACCGGGCTCGCGCTCCCGCGATGCCGCCGAACGCCTCGCGGCGGGCCTCGGACTCGACTGCGAGGTCCTCGAAGTCACCGCGCTCGGGGCCGGCCTGCTCGGCGGGAGCGACCCGGACGTCACCGCGGCCGTCGAGCGGGTGTGGTCCGCCGATGTCGTGATCGCGGCATCCCCCACCTCGGCGGCGGCCCCCGACAGGGCCCGGAGATGTTCGCGAGCCCGGGCGCGGGCCCCGCGGATCGGGAGCCGAGGGCCGCGTTCGACGACGCCTGCGCCTGTCGCCGTGGCCGCCGCCACCCAAGCGGCGGCGACTGCCCCGGCCGCGGCCCACCAGATTTTGCCGTGCTCGGCCGCCTGCTGCGCCGCCGGGCGTGGCCCGCCGTACCCAGGGCGGCCTTCAGGCGAACGACCCCCTGGCCGGCGTACGATCCCCGCCGCGCGGATCCGCCACCGAGCCCTTGATGAGCCGACTTCCCACCGGGCCCCCGCCGGTCGGTGAGACGCCACCTCAGGATTCAAGACGGCGGCGGTCCTCCTCGTCCCACTTCCGCGTGTCGCGGGGCTGCACATACGGCTCCTTCTCAGCCGGGTGACCGCCTGCTACAGCGCGCTGGCGAGCCAGCTCCGCATCGAACTCCAAGCCGAGCAGGATCGCCAGATTGGTGATCCACAGCCACACCAGGAAAATGATCACACCGGCGAGCGTGCCGTAGGTCTTGTTGTACGAGGCGAAGTTCGCCACATAGATCGCGAACCCGGCCGAGGCGATCATCCAGATCACCAGCGCCAGGAAACTGCCCGGCGTGATCCAGCGGAAGCCGCGGACCCGCGCGTTGGGCGTCGCCCAGTACAGGACCGCGATCATGATCGTGACCAGGAGCACCAGCACCGGCCACTTCGCGATCGACCACACCGTCAGTGCTGTGTCACCGACGCCCAGCGCGGTACCCACCTCCCGTGCCAGGCCGCCGGTGAACACGACGATCAGCGCGCTGACCACGGCCATGATCATCAACGCCACGGTCACCCCGACCCGCACCGGCAGCACCTTCCACACCGGACGGCCCTCGGGGACGTCGTAGACCGCGTTCGCACTCCTGATGAACGCGGCGACATAGCCGGACGCCGACCACACCGCGAGCACCAGGCCCACGATCGCCATCACCGAGCCGATCCCGGCGTTGCCCTGCAACTCCCGCACCGCGTTGTTCAGGACGTCCCGCGCCGCGCCCGGGGCAAGATTCTGGATGTTGTCCAGTACCTCCTGCGTCGCGGACCGGCCGACGACCCCGAGCAGCGAGATCAGCGCGAGCAGTGCCGGGAACAGCGCCAGGATCCCGTAGTAGGTCAGCGCCGCGGCCCGGTCGGTCAGCTCATCCTTCTTGAACTCCCTGAGGGTGCCTTTCAGCACCGCCCCCCAGGAGCGCCGGGGCAGATCCGTCGGAGTGTCCGGCGCCTGCCGCTCCACCTGCTCATCCGGCCCCGCCTCCGGTGCCTCCGGTGCCCGCACGGGCTCGGCCTTCTGGCCGGCTGCGCCGTGCCTTCCATGCCGTTTCAGTGTCCGTACCATTCCGCACGGGTATCCGTGGCGCGGACCTTCCATGCCCGAATTCGCGAAAAATAGAAACGCACATTCGTCTTGTTGCGTTTTATATTTCTGACACGGAGGCGGAGGCAGGGGCGGAAAAGAGGGCGCGGCGTTCAGTCTTTCGTCTCTTCGGCCAGGAAGGCGCTCAGGCTGTCGAGGAGCATGGTGCTGCCCTGTTCGGCCATGTCGCGTTCCTCGGCGGTGTCGCAGGTCTGGCGGAGCACGATCCGCACGTGGTGGTCGTCCTGCTCGTCGAGTTCCATGGTCATGGCTGCGGGCACGGGCTTGCCGGGCACGTCCATGCCGACCACGAGGAGGCGGTTCTCGGCGACCTCGAGGTAAGAGCCGGTCAGCGGGAACTGGCCCCCGTCGGGTGTGACCATCGTGGCCTTCCACGCTCCGCCAGGCCGTACGTCCATCTCGACGGAGCCGGCAGCGGCGTAAGCCCACTGCGCATACTGCTCGGGGGTGGTCCACGCCCGCCACACCTTGGCCGCAGGGGCGTCCAGTGTTCGGGTCAGCGTGTAGGAGAAGCCGTTGGCCGCGGTGGTCTGCTCAGTGCTCATGTCTCGTCGCCTCGTCTCGCTCATGGTCGGCTGTCGCATCGGTAGACGACCGGGCGCACGAAAAGTCATCGGTCTCCCCGCACCGAATGTGCGGGGCGGGGAGTTGGCCGAGTGCGGTGGGGTGCGCAGGACTTTGCGACGGAGGTGTTCGAGCTGTTCGCGTGGGCGGATCAGCGCCCGGATCATTGTCCGGAGGCAGTGCCCCGCACCTTGGCCGTGTCCCACTTCAGCGGCGTGTCGTCGAACACCACGTAGACCTGGCCGGTCTTGTTCACGTGCGTGGCCGTGCCCGCGGGATCCGACGCGGCGGCGTTCAGCGACAGGATGGCCTTCGTTCCGACGCTGCTCGCGGTCAGATGCTTCAACGCCTGTCCCGCGTCAGGTCCACGGAGGTCGGAGCCCGCTGGACGAGCCGCCACTCCTGCGAGCCGTCCGCGACCGCGTTCTGCAAGGTCAGCGGCGCCCCGGCGGATGCACCGGTCAGGTACACGTCCGGGTTCTTGAGCGCCTGGAACTTGTAGTAGCCGTCGGCGGTCCTGATGACGTTCCAGCTGCCCGTGGCGCTGTTGTCGACCCACTGGCCGATCCGCTGGCCGACCGTCGCATTCCCCGTCCAGATGGCGGCCGCGCGGCCGCCCGACTTGTTCAGCAGGGTCGTGCCGCCCTGTGGTTCGGTCACCACGTGCCAGAACTGGGTGTCCTTGTTCGCCGTCGAACCGGCGTTCTCTAGGCGGACGTCGGGAACGTCTCCGTTGCCGATGTTCGCGTCGTTGGTCTTGCCCCCGGTGCCGATGACCTGACCGGTCTTGCGGTTCACGAGCTGGTAGTAGGCGCCGTCCGAGTGGCCGAGATCGACCTCGGCGTAGGCGATCGTCGACGTGTCCTGGTTGTTGAGGATCGCGATGCGGCCGGTGCCCCGGACGTACTGCAGGTTGCGGCTGTATCCCGCCCGTGAGGTCGTCTGGTACTCCTTCCACGCCCCGTCGCTGCGTCCGCTCTCGTTGACCCAGACGTTGCCGCTGCCGGCGGCGTTGTACACCAGGCGCCCGTCGGGAAGCCGGATGACGACCGGACTGCCGTTGACCGCGAGCGGACGGGAACCGGCGTCGACCGGCAGTGAGGTGACGGCCTCGCCGGTCGGGGAGCCGCGGTAGAACTTCAGCGGGGCGTCGGCGAGCAGGTACTTGGTGTTGGTTCCGCCGCCCCAGTACTCGAAGGTGAGGAGCCACTTCCCGTCCGTCGTCGGGACGACGTTCGTCATGCCCGGCCGGCCGCCTCCGATCTCCGTCTTGCCGCCTCCCATGTTCTGGGTCAGGCCCGCGACGTCGACGACGGGAGCGCTCCACTGCGCGCCGCGCCCGTTCCAGGTCTTGTGGACGAGGATCTGGCCGTGCGAGTCCGGAGCGGTGTCGTTCGCGGGATCCAGGGTCGGGACGCCGGTGACCGGATTGAAGCCGATGTAGTCGTTCTCGTCCGAGTAGTAACAGACCAGCCGGCCGTTGTGGACCATCAGGTACGGCTCCCAGAGGGGATCCACCTGCTGGTGCGTGTTCGCGGCGGCGACGTTCTTGCCGACCGCGCCCGCGCTGCCGCCCTGCCAGCCACCGGTGGCGATGACGTTGACGACCTTCCACGACGCGCCGTCGTCGGTGCTCGAGTACAGGGCGATCGCCAGGTCGCTGCGGTCTCCGTCGTTGGACGGCGTCCAGTTCGGGTCGGCCGCCTTGTGCTCACGGTAGTAGTGGTCGTCGCCCGACACGACACTCGCGAGGAGCAGCGTGCCCGCCTTGAGGTTCCCGACCGTCTGCGGCATCACGTAGAGGTACGGGTTCGTCCAGTTGCTCGTGTACTTGGCGTACTTCGGGTCGCTGGAGAGGTACGCCGGGGCCTTGACCTCCGACAACGGCTGCCACGACGTTCCGTGGTCGTCGCTCTTGTACACCGGGAGCGTCTCGCCGTCGGCGCTGCCCGTCTCCGGTACGACCGTGGCCTTCTCGAACGAGGCGACGAGACGCCCGCTCGGCAGCTGCGCCGACTTCGGGTAGACCGCGCAGTTGCCCCGTCCCTTCAGGCACGGCTCGTTTCCGAGCTGGTACATGATCCCGCCCGTCGGGTTGTACGCCTGCGCACTGGCCATGGGTATCACCAGCATCGCGCCTGCCGCGATGAAGGTTCCCAGTGCCTTCGTCGGCCTTCTTCCGTGCATGACTCCTCCAATTGCGGTGGCATGTCCAGCATTTGGCTGTCGACGCGCGCCCCGGTCTCTCACCGTCGCTCCGGAACTGCCGAAGCCGTCGCCGTACGGCCCTGCGGCTCGCTTCATCGGTCGTCCTCCCGAGCGTCCGCCGCCGTGGCGAACACACGTACGTCCCATGCGCCCAGCTCCACCTCCGTACCGGCGGGAACCTCGGCGCCGCCCAGGACGTCGGTCAGCGCCGCGGGGGCCTCGACCCGGGTGGGCTCCCAGCTCCAGTTGTGGACCACGTGGACGCGGCGCCCGTCGGAGGAGGTGCCGGTCGTCGCGGTCACGGACGCCGGGAGGTCTCCCCAGCCGTGGCGGGCGGCGGGGGCCAGCCATGCGGCCAGGGCGCGGGCGAGGGCTCGGTCGGGCAGGGTGCCCACGTACGTGACGCGGCCCGCGCCGTGGCGACGGGTGGTGATCGCCGGCCAGCGGCCGAAGTGCGGGTGCTCGTAGCCCGCGAGGACGTCGGCGTCGGTGACGGTGAGACCGTCCACCCAGTGCGTCGCCGCCGCGTCGTCCGGCAACCGCAACGGGCCGTCGGCCGCGGGGCGGACCGGTACGGCGCCTGCGAGGTTGCTGAACTCGTCGTAGTGGACGCCGGCGGCCTCGGCGAGGCGCCCGGGTGCCCGTTCGTGCCGGGCCCGTGCCTCGTGGTCGGCGTAGGCGGTGCGCGGGCCGAGGAGCAGGTGGCCGCCGGCGTGGGCGTAGGCGGCGAGCCAGTCGACCGTCTCGTCGTGGGCGAGGTACAGGCCGGGGACGACGAGGACCGGGTGCCGGCGCACGGCCTCCTCGGGCGTAAGCCCCTGCCGCTCACCGCGCGGGTCGTGCAACTGCCGGGCGTGCACGATGCGCACCTGGCGGCCGGCGTCGAAGGCGCCGCGGTAGAACGGGTCGAGGATGCGGTGGTAGGCGGCGGGATCCGGTTCGCCGTCGGCGGTGGCGAGCGGCGGGTACTTCTGCATGAGCCACTTGCTGGGCGTCGAGTAGACCATGGTGATGTCGGCATCCGGCTCGATCCCCGCGACGAGCGGGCCCGCCTTGTCGAACTCGGCGCCCAGGCGGGCCAGTTCGGCATAGGCACGGCCCGGCTGTCCGCTGTGCGGCAGGACACCTCCCCAGTAGGTCTCCGCGCCGAAGCGCAGGGTCTGCCACTGCCAGTACTCGACCATCCGCGCGCCCCGCGCGACATGCGCCCAGGCGGCTTGCCGCCACTGGCCGTCGTAGGCGGGGCGGTTGTCCCAGGGGAAGCCGATGGAGGCCGCGTTGGTCTCGGTGACCAGGAAGGGTTCCTGGCGGGAGGAGAACATCCAGTCCGCGGTCTGGTACATCGACCAGACGCCGGTGGTCTTCCAGATCTGCTCGTGGTCGTCGGGCGTGGGGTCGGGCAGCAGCAGACCGTCCTGCATGTCGTAGTAGGGGTTGCCGGAGGCGATGTCGAGGGGGGAGGACAACTCGTCGTCCGCCACGCCCTGCCGGGTGTAGGAGATACAGGTGGTGACGAACTGACCGGGGCGGGCGTACTCGCGGACGAGGTCGGCCTGCCAGCCGATGAGTTCCATGACCTGGCGGGCCTGGAACTCCCGCCAGGCGACGTCGTACTGGGGCTGGACGTTGCCGTCCGGCGTCCACAGGTCCGCCCACGTGGTCAGGCGGTGCGACCAGTAGACCAGGCCCCACTCGCGGTTGAGGGTCTCGACGTCGCCGTACTTCTCGCGCAGGTGGTCGACGAAGCGCTCGAAGACGCCACGGTTGTGGAGGAGGTGCAGACCCGGTTCGTTGTCCACCTGCCAGCCGATGACCGCCGGGTGGTCGGCGTACCTGGCGACCATCTTGCGGATGACCCGTTCGGCGTGGAATCGGAAGGCGGGGTGGGTGAAGTCGGCCTCCTGGCGGCCGCCCCAGCCGAGCCGCCGCCCGGTGGCGTACTCGCCGGTGATCTCCGGGTACTGGCGGGCCAGCCACGGCGGCACCGCGTACGTCGGGGTGCCGACGATGACGGAGATGCCGCGCTCGTGGGCGCCGTCGAGGACCGGCTGGAGCCAGTCGAGGTCGAACTTCCCGTTCTCCGGCTCCCAGGTCGACCAGACCGACTCCCCCACCCGGATCACGCTGAAGTTCGCCGCGGCCATCAGGTCCAGGTCGGTCTTGAGCCGCTCGTCGGGCCGCAGTTCGGGGTCGTACGCGGGCGTGTACTCGTGGTAGTACGCGGCGCCGAAGAGGACGCGGACGGGCAGATCCGCCATGTGGGGAACCTCCGAGGAGAAGGGGGTGAGGGGGCTACTGCTTGACGCTGCCGGTGGCCAGTCCGCTCTGCCAGTAGCGCTGGAGCAGCAGGAAGGCCGCGACGAGCGGGAGGATCGAGATCAGGGATCCGGTCACGACGAGCGCGAACAGGTCGGTGCTGGCGCCCCCCCCGTTACCTTTTTCGTGGCCCCGCAATGGGGCGCCTGGCCCCCGGGTCCGGTATGGCTGTGTGCCCCCTGTCGTACGGATGACCTGGGGGGTGTTGCCGCCGGGCTTCGGGGCACCGCTTGACCGCTGATGAGGGGCCTGACGACCGCCTGGTCCGGCGCAATGCCGGGCCGTTTCACTGGTGGCATGTCTGCGTAACGTGGTTGCCGGCGTGTGGTGCCGCAGGGACGGCCGGGAGTTGAGGAGACGAGTGGCGAGGGGCACGCGTACATGGTCGACACGACCGCGATAGATCTTTTCCTCGGCCTGGACCTGGGCAAGGAGTTCCACCACGCCCACGGCCGGACCGAAGACGGCAGAACCGTGCACGACAAGCGGCTGCCCAACACCGAGCCGAAACTGCTGGAGCTGTTCACCAGGCTGGTGGCGAAGTTCGGCACTGTCCTGGTGATCGTGGACCAGGTCGCCAACATCGGCGCGCTGCCGCTGACGGTGGCCCGCGCGGCCGGCTGCCGGGTGGCCTACCTGCCCGGGCTGTCGATGCGGCGGGCCGCCGACCTGCACCCGGGCGAGGCCAAGACCGACGCCCGCGACGCGTTCGTGATCGCCGAGACCGCCCGCACCATGCCGCACACCCTGCGCGCGGTGGACCGCGACGACGAGGTGCTGGCCGAGCTGACCATGCTCACCGGCTACGACAACGACCTGGCCGGCGAGGTCAACCGCGCCACCAACCGGCTGCGCGGCCTGCTCTCTCAGATCCACCCCTCTCTCGAGCGTGTGCTCGGCCCGCGCCTGGCCTACCCCTATATCCAGGCGCTCCTCCAACGGCACGGCTCCCCGGCGAGACTGAGGAAACTGGGCCGGGCCCGCTGCGAGGCCCTGCTCAAGGTGCACGGTTCGCGCAAGGCCCACCACCTGACCGCAGAGATCTTCGACGCGCTCGCCGAGCAGACCCTTGTCGTGCCGGGCACCGAGGCATCCGCGCTGATCGTGCCGGGACTCGCCGCCCAGCTCGCCGCCGCCCACACCCAGCGCCGCCAGGCCGAGCAGGAGATCGCCGCCCTGCTGGAGGCCCTCCCTCTTTTCCACCTCCTGACCTCCCTGCCCGGCCTGGGCGTCAGGACCACAGCGGCCGTGATCGTCGCGATCGGCGACGGCACCGGCTTCCCCACCGCCGGACACCTCGCCTCCTACGCCGGACTCGCCCCCGCCACGAAGTCCTCGGGCACCTCCATCCGCGGCGAGCACGCACCCCACCGCGGCAACCGGCTCCTCAAACGCGCCCTGTTCCAGGCCGCGTTCGCCGCGATCGGCTGCAAAGCCGACCCGTCCTCCCGGATCTACTACGACCGGCAACGCGCACGCGGCAAGACCCACACCCAGGCGATCCTCCGCCTGGCCCGCCAGCGCGTGAACGTCATCCACGCCATGATCCGCACCGGGGCCCTCTACGAAGCACGCACCCCGAACGACGTCGACCTCGCCGCCTGACGACTCCACCGCCCCTACCCTCCAAGCCCCATCACGCCCGCGCACCGGCACGGCCACTCCGGCCCTGCCGGCCACCGGGATGCCCATCAGCCACCCGATCCGCCAGGAACATCCCGCTTCGCGGGACGTTCCCGAAAACCACGATCAACCCCTACAAGCCGACCCCCCGGGGTTGACGAAACAGATAGGGGCACCCCCCCCCCGCCGTTCTGGGCCTGGGCGGCCCAGGAGGACAGCCCGACCGTGATGGGGTACAGCTTCGGGTCGTTGAGCATGATCAGCGGCAGGAAGTAGTTGTTCCAGGTCGCCACGAGTGTGAAGAGCAGGACGGTCACCAGGCCCGGGGCCAGCAGTCTGAGGGCGATCCGGAAGAAGATCCGTACCTCGCCCGCCCCGTCGATGCGGGCGGCCTCCAGGAGGCTGTCCGGTACGGCGTCCTCGGCGTAGACGCGCATCAGGTAGAGACCGAAGGGGTTCACGAGGGACGGCAGGATGATCGCCCAGGGCGTGTTGACCAGGCCGACCTTGGCGAACAACAGGTACGTCGGGATCGCCAGGGCCGTGGCCGGGACCATGACGGCGCCGAGTACGAGGTTGAAGGCGGCGCGGTCGCCGCGGAACCGGAATTTGGCGAAGCCGTAACCGGCGGCGGCCGCGAGCAGTGCGGCGCCCAGCGCGCTGACGCCCGCGTACACGGCCGTGTTGAGCAGCCAGTGCGCGAAGACCCCGTCGTCCTGGGTGAAGGTCGCCCGGATGTTCGTCAGCAGTTGCGGGGCGCGGGAGAACCACAGGCCGAAGGTGTTGAAGAGGTCCTGGGTGCTCTTGGTGGAGGCGACGAGCAGCCAGAACAGCGGCAGGAGGAAGTAGGCGAGGGCGGCCAGCATGGCGATCGTCAGCGGGGTGCTGCGGCGGCGCCGGGCCGACGGTGCGCGCGCTCCTCGACGCGCGGTGGGGGGACGGTCCGTGGGCGGGGCGACCGTGGCCGCAGGGGTGGTCGTGGTCATGGCGTCCTCCTGCGGTTCGCGGTGAGCAGGACGGCGTAGGAGGCGATCACGATGACCAGGCCCAGCAGGAACGAGACCGTGGCCGCGTAGTTGACCTGCTGGCCGGTGAAGGCGAGGGAGTAGCCGTAGAGGTTGGCGGTGTAGGAACTGCTGATGACGTCCGGGGCGATCTTCATCAGCAGGCTCGGTTCGTTGGACAGCTGGAAGCTGCCGATCACGGAGAACAGCAGGGTCAGCAGGAGCGCCGGCTTCAGCGCGGGCAGTTTGATGGACCACGCGATCCGCCAGGCGCCCGCCCCGTCCATCGCTGCCGCCTCGTACAGATCGTGGGGAACGGTGCGCAGGGCCGCGTTCAGAATGATCATGTTGTAGCCCACGAACTCCCAGGTCACGATGTTCGCGAGGCTGCCGAGCATCCAGCTGTCGGTGAGGAACTGCGGGGCCGGCAGATCCAGTTTCCGGCTCAGCTGGGCGAAGGGCCCGAAGTCCGGTCCGTACAGGTAGCCCCACATCAGCGTGGCGACCACGCTCGGGACCGCGTACGGCACGAAGATGCCCAGCCGGATCACGCGGGCCAGCCGCAGCAGACCGCTGTCCAGCGCGAGGGCGAACAGCAGCGCCAGCAGCAGCATGACGGGGACCTGGATCACGAAGAACAGCGCGACCCGGCCGACTCCGTGGCGAAGGAGCGGGTCCTTGAGAGCGGTGAGGTAGTTGTCCACTCCGACGAAGACCGTGCCGCCGACGAGGCGTTCCTGGAAGAGGCTGAGGTAGGCGGCGTAGCCGAGCGGGGCGAGGAAGAGCAGCAGGAACAGCACCAGGAACGGTGCGACGAACAGGGGGCCCGCCGCCCGGTGTTGGGGGCGGCCGGCGGGGCGACGGCGGGGCGGTCCCGCCCTGCGCGATTCCTTGGTGGCGGCCGCGGTGGGTGGGGGTACCCCCTGTTCGAGCGCGGTCGAGAACTGGGGGGAGGTCATCTCACGCCCCCTTGACGGTGAAGCCCTGGTTCTTGGCGTACGTGGTGATCCGCGACTGCCACGCGCCGAGTGCCGCGGCGGTGTCCGCCTTGTCGGCGAGGGACTTGCCGACGGTCTCGGTCCAGTCCGTGGCGACCTGGTCGAGGAAAGGCGGCCACTGGAAGGACGGCGAGACCGTGCCGCTGATGTCGGCGAAGATCTGGTTGACCTTCTGGCCGCCGTAGAAGGCGGGCGCGTCGCCGGTGAAACTCGCGTCCGCGAGCAGGGCCTTGGTCGCCGGGAAGAAGAGCTGCTTGGTGGCGAACATCTTCGCGCTCTCGGGGTCGCTGTTGAGGAACTGGGCGAACAACGCCGCCGCGATCGGATTCTTGGTGGACTTCACGACCGCGGTCGTGGAGCCGCCCCAGTTGCCGGAGCTCGGCTTGGACGCGTCCCACTGAGGCAGTGGCGCCGCCCGCCACTTGCCGGAGGTCGCCTTGGCCGACCCGGAGAGGAAGGCGGGGCCCCAGGCGGCGGTGAGCCAGGTGGCGTACTTGGCCTTGTTGAATCCGGCGTACCAGGCGTCGGTGAAGTCGGGGTCGGTGCTGATGACGCCCTCCTTCGCGAGCCCGCCCCAGAAGTCGGCGAGCTTCTTGGAGGTGGCGTCGTCGACGCCGATCGACAGGGTGCTCTTGCCGGAGGTCGCGTACGGCTTGGCGCCCGCCTGCCACATCAGGCCGTGCCAGGCGGCCGGCTCGTTCGCCGCCAGGTTGGTCAGGTAGACGTCCGGGTCGGCCTGGTGGAGCTTGCGTGCCGCCGCCGCGAACTCGTCCCAGGTCCTGGGCACTTGGATGCCGTGCTTGTCGAAGATGTCCTTGCGGTAGAGCATGCCCATCGGGCCGGTGTCCTGCGGGATCGCCCATATCTGGCCGTCGGGGCCGCTGACCTGCCCCCACGTCCAGTCGACGAACTGGTCCTTCAGCGCAGCCGCGCCGTACGGGCTCAGGTCCAGCAGGCTGTCGGTGATCGTGAAGGTCGGTACCGCCTGGTACTCGATCTGTGCCAGGTCGGGGGCGCCGGTGCCGGCCTTGAGCGCGGTGCGCAGCTTGGTGTAGTGGGCCACTCCCTGGCCGGCGTTGACGACCTTGACCTTGACGGCCGGGTACTTCTTCTCGAAGAGCGCGACCTCCTGCGCGATGTCCGGGGCCCAGGTCCAGAAGGTCAGCTGGGTGGGCGTCTTCATCGCTTTGTCGATGTCGGCCTGGCTGACCGGCTTGGTGGCGGCGGACGAGCCGCCGGAGTCGCTGCCACCGCAGGCGGACAGCGCGGCTGAGAGCGACACCGCTCCGGTCGCGGTGAGGAAGAGCCGACGGCTCATGGAGGACGAGTGGGCGAAGGATCCGGGCATGGTGAGCTCCCGCCGATGGGCGTTGGGACGGCACGCCTGGCGAGGGCGCGTCGCACGGGTGGAAAGGAATGAGGTGGAAGGAGAGGCTGGGCGCGGTTGTCGCTACCGGGGCATCGGGTCGGCCCCGCTCGGGTGTACGTCGCGCGAGCTGCGACCGGCACGCGCCGTGCGGGCCGGACAGCGGAGGTCCTCGGTCGTGGAGGGATGTGCGGGGTGGTGAGCGCGGGTGGGCTCACCGCCGGCCGCGAGCGAGTGGGGCCCGGGCCGGCGAGTTCGGGTCAGTCGAGGGCGGGCGGGCCGTCCGCCGCCGGGGGTGCGTGCGCTCCGCCGCGCGGCCGGGAGCCGGTACGGCGGCCGTGCCCAGGTTTGTTCCGGGGCGGCGGGGGCGCGGTCGAGGCACGCAGGACGAGGTCGACCGGCGGGTCGTTGGCCGGGGGCAGCTCCACGTCCGGCTTCTCGATGGCCTGCACCAGGAGCCGCAGCCCTTCGTGCGCCACGGCGTCGAACGGCTGACGCACCGTGGTCAGCGGAGGGCTCACATAGGCGGCGACGGGGATGTCGTCGAAGCCGACCACGCTGATGTCGTCCGGCACGCTCAGACCGGCTTCCACCAGCGCGCGGATCAGACCGATGGCCATGTCGTCGTTGGCGGCGAACACCGCGGTCGCATCACCGGCGCAGGCGAGCTCGCGGCCCAGCGCGTATCCCGACGCGGCCGACCAGTCGCCGACGAGCACGGCCGGCCGCTCCCTGCCGTACGCCGTGAGGGCACTGCGCCAGCCGGCGAGACGGTCACGGGCGGCGAACCACCGCTGCGGACCGGCGAGGTGATGAACCGTCACATGCCCCAGGTCCAGCAGGTGTTCCGTCGCCACCCGCGCCAGGAGTTCGGCACCGACCCCCGTGGCCACCGCCCGGGGACCGCCGAACGCCGCCGGTGCGCCGAGCACCAGGACCGGCACGTCGACGCTGAGCGGGACGGCTCCCTCGTCGATCGGCTCGGAGACGACGATGCCGTCCACGCCCTGTTCCAGGAGCGATTCCACGGCGCCGACGACACCTCCCGGGTCGCCTTCCAGGGTGTTGACCACCCGGAGCGCATATCCGGCGTCCCGTGCGGCGCGCTCGATGCCGATCAGGAGCGAGGCGGGTCCGTACAGGGCGGTCCCCAGCGTGACCACGCCGATGGAGCGGGTCCGTCCGGAGGCCAGGGCCCTGGCCGCGTTGTTCAGTCGGTAGCCGAGTTCCCCGGCCGCTTCGAGCACACGCCGGCGCACCTCGTCGGAGACGTAACGCTCTCCGTTGAGGACCCTCGACACCGTCTTCTGCGAGACGCCGGCCAACCGGGCCACGTCCACGCTGCGCGGCGCGGGGCTTCCGCCCCGTCCTCCCACTCGCGTCATTGGTGTCTCCCGGTGTTCGACAGCCCGAATCCTAGCCAGTCCCAGCGGGGCGGTCACATTCGATCGGCTGTATGACTGCGCTGTCATGACTGCGCAGTCATATCTACGGTGCCGGACGGGCCGCGTCAAGACTTCGCACAACATCTCGCTGAGACGTCGACCCTGCGGGGACCCTCGGCTCCTGTGCGCACCGGCCGCCGGCTGATCGCGCAGGGTAGGTTCCGGAGTGATGAACGTACGGAGGTGGCGTGGGCGCGCATGAGGAGATCTCGACCGCCAAGGAGGCGGCCGACCACGAGCTGGTCCTGGCTTTCGGGCGACTGCAGGGGGCCGCGAACCGGTTGGAGTACATCCTGGGCCGGAAGATCGAGGAGGAGTGCGGGATCAGCCACCTGATGTACGAGGTACTGCTGATCCTGGCGCGGACGGGCGGGCCGGGGCTGTCGATGCGGACGATCAGCCGCGAGCAGGTGCTCACCACGGGCGGCGTGACTCGGCTGGTGGACCGGATGGAGACGGCCGGGCTGGTGGAACGGGCCACGGATCCGGGCGACCGGCGAGGACGGCTGGTACGGCTGACCCCGCTCGGCGAGGAGACGGCCGTACACGCCTCCCGGCTCCACGTCGAGAACATCAAGCGGTACTTCCTGGAGCCCCTGCCCGCTTCCCACCGGGAACGGTTCGCCGAGGACCTGCGGATCCTCAGCCACTCGGCCGGCGGCTCCCTACCGCTTCTGCCCTGAGCGGCCTGACGCGGCCTCGGGGTACGAACTGCCGTGCCGCCGGCGCATGGCGTGCCGCGCCCCCGTTTCAGGGCTCGGACGACACCTGGCAGAGCGCCCTGATTGAAATATCTGACGAGTCAGATAACGTTGCTTCGCGGGGGCGTACCGCACCGGGCGGACGCCGCACCCTGTCCTGACCCCACCTTCCCTGCCTGCCGTTCCCCCCGCCTCTGAGGAGCACTCATGAGCACCCTCTCCTTCAAGGTCCTCGACCTCGACTTCCCCGCCGGCAGCAAGAACAAGACCGCCACCCTCGTCACCGGCGAGAGCAAGGCCCTGCTCGTCGACGCCGGCTTCACACGGGCCGACGGCCATCGCCTGGCCGCCGAGATCCTCGACTCCGGCAAGAAGCTGACCACCGTGTTCGTCAGCCACGGCGATCCCGACTTCTACTTCGGCGCCGAAGTCCTCGCGGACACCTTCCCCGACGCGCGGTTCGTCGCCACCCCGATCGTCATCGAGCACATCCAGCACTCCTACGAAGGCAAGCTCAAGGCCTGGGAGACCCTCGGCCCCAACCTGCCCACCCGTCTGGTCGGCCTCACCCCGCTGACCGGCGACCTCACCCTGGAAGGCCACCGCTTCGAGCTCAAGGGCGGCCCGGCCGCCCTGCCCGACCGCCACTACCTCTGGCAGGCCGAGCAGCGTGCCCTCCTCGGAGGTGTCCTGCTCTTCCAGCAGGAGCACGTCTGGGTCGCCGACACGCCCACTCCCGAGGACCGCGCCGCCTGGGTCGGTCTGCTGGACGAGATGTCCGCGCTCGACCCGCGGCTGGTCGTCCCCGGCCACCGCCTGCCCGGTACCCCCGCCGACGCCTCCGCCATCACCGCCACCCGCGACTACCTCCTCGCCTTCGAGGAGGAACTGGCCAAGGCGGCCGACGGCGCCGCGCTGACCGATGCCCTGGTCAAGCGCTGCCCGGACAACGGCATGCGGATCGCCGCCCAGATCGGCGCGAAGGTCGCCAAGGGCGAGATGAAGTGGGGCTGACCGGCATGACGTACGAGAACACCGACTTCGCCACCTCCCCCGCACCCGCCGACGTCGTACGCCGCCAGTACCTCGCCTCGGCCGCCGGCGACCTCAAGGCCCTGCGCGCCACCCTCGCCCCGGACGTGGAGTGGACCGAGATGGCCGGCTTCCCCCTCGCCGGCACCTACCGCACCCCCGACGGCGTCACCTCGCACGTCATGGAGCGGCTCGCCCAGGAGTGGGACGACTGGACCGCCCACGACGACACCTACGTCGTGGACGGCGAGAACGTCGTCGTCCTCGCCCGCTATACGGCGACCAACAAGGCCACGGGCAAGGAGATCGACGTGCGGGTCGCGCACCACTTCACTGTCCGCGGCGGACTCATCGTCCATTTCGAGCAGTTCGTGGACACCGCGCTCGTCCGTGACGCCATGACCGCCGGTACGTAGCCGCCTGCGGCGATGCTTCGCGCGGGCGGCGTCGAACGCACAGTTGTGCTCACGCTTGGCGCTGTCCGGGCCGAGCCGCGGCCACGATGTGTCGCCGAGAGGTTCCTGACCCGCTTCGTCGACGGTCAGGGCGCCTCGGGCGCGGCGCGCGGTGTGCAGGGGCTGCCGGGCGTCGGGATCCGACCGTCCCGGGTACGGGAGTCAGCCGTCCAAATGCGTTTGTCCGCCGTCCCGGTACGGCCTACCGTGCCTGAGTGGATCTCTTCTCACGCTCTTGGACGGCATTGCGGACAGCGGTCGACGAACTCTCCGACCAGGACTGGGAACGGCCGTCCGGCTGTACCGGCTGGCTCGTGCGGGACCTGGTGTGCCACCTGATCATCGACGCCCAGGACGTCCTGATCACGCTGGTCACGCCCGCCGAAACCGAGCCGACCGCGGACTCGGTCACCTACTGGGACCTTGTCGAGCCCCCGACCGGCGAGGATCCGCTCGACGCACTGATCCCCCGGCTGGCCGCCGCGTACGGCGACCCGGCGCTGCTCAGGTTCCATTTCGACGACGTCGGTTCCGCCGCCGGGCGTGCCGCCGAACTCGCCGACCCTGGCGTCCGAGTCAGTACGCAGGACAAAGTGCTGACCGTCGGCGACTACCTGTCCGCGTACGTCGTGGAATGGACGTTGCACCACCTGGACCTGATCGCGCACCTCCCCTCGGCCGCCGAGCCGCCGGCCGAGACCCTCGCGGCGGCCCGCGCCTCGCTGGAAAAGATCGCCGGGGCACCGATTCCGGCGTCGTTCTCCGACAAGGACGCGCTGCTGGTCGGGACCGGACGTCGCGCGCCGACGGACGCCGAGAAAGCCGCGTTGGGTGCGATGGCCGCGAAGATCCCGCTGGTGCTGGGCTGAACGAGCCACGGCCGGGGTGTCCTCGTCCGCCTCCGGCCGTTGCACCCCGAGATCATTGGGTCGAGACCGTGCGGGTTCGTCAGAAGTCATCTGAGAGCCCATCCGCCCCGGCGGCGTACGCGGCGGTGAGCTGTTCGGCGGCATCCCACAGTTCACGCTCGCGCTGCGGGTCGTAGGACTCCTGCGACGAGCGGTCCGCACGGCCGCGGTCGACGTAGGAGCCGGTCGGTGCCTGGGTCGTGCCCAGGACGACGTCGGCGAGGTAGCGGCCGGCGGCGCTGCGGCGGGTGGCGAACGGCGTGAGGGTCATCACCGGCAGGATGCGCCGCATCGCGAACCGGGAGACGGGCCCTGCGTTGCGGGCGAGGCCGGTGCCGGGGACGAAGCCCGGGTTGTAGGCGACGGCGTCGATCCCGGCCGGCAGGCGGCGCGCGTACTCGTGCACGAGGTAGAGGGCGGCCAGCTTGCTCGTCGAGTACGCGGTGCGCCCGGCGGTCGTGGTGTCCGGTTCGGGGAAGGCGCCAGTGCGGGCGAGGACGTCCGGGGACTTCCAGGCCGGGCCGGGCACCATGCCCATGTTGTGCCTGAAGTCGCCGAAGTGGGTGTCGCTCGCGGTGATCACGATTCGGGCGGGCGCGGCGAAGCGGTCCTGGAGCAGGCGGACGAACAGGTGGTTGGCGAGTACGTTGACGGCGAAGGTGGACTCGAAACCTTCGGGTGTCTCGGTGAGCGCGTTCGTGTACTGCGTGCCCGCGTTGCCCACGAAGCCGCGCAGCGGCGGGAGTTCACCCTTGTCGAGCCGGTCGCGGATCCCGGTGGCGGCCGAGCGGACGCTGGGAAGCGAGCAGAGGTCCGCCGAGACGTGGGAGACCGTGTGCCCGCCCGTGGCGAGTTCCGCGGCGAGTTGTGCGCCGGAGGAGCCTCGGGCGACGACGAGCAGGTGCACGTCCGGCGACCGGCACAGGAGGTGCTCCGCGGCGACGCGGCCGATCCCGCGGCTCGCGCCCGTCATCACGATGGTGTGCTGCATGGGGGGTGCCCCTATCTGTTTCGTCAACCCCGGGGGGTCGGCTTGTAGGGGTTGATCGTGGTTTTCGGGAACGTCCCGCGAAGCGGGATGTTCCTGGCGGATCGGGTGGCTGATGGGCATCCCGGTGGCCGGCAGGGCCGGAGTGGCCGTGCCGGTGCGCGGGCGTGATGGGGCTTGGAGGGTAGGGGCGGTGGAGTCGTCAGGCGGCGAGGTCGACGTCGTTCGGGGTGCGTGCTTCGTAGAGGGCCCCGGTGCGGATCATGGCGTGGATGACGTTCACGCGCTGGCGGGCCAGGCGGAGGATCGCCTGGGTGTGGGTCTTGCCGCGTGCGCGTTGCCGGTCGTAGTAGATCCGGGAGGACGGGTCGGCTTTGCAGCCGATCGCGGCGAACGCGGCCTGGAACAGGGCGCGTTTGAGGAGCCGGTTGCCGCGGTGGGGTGCGTGCTCGCCGCGGATGGAGGTGCCCGAGGACTTCGTGGCGGGGGCGAGTCCGGCGTAGGAGGCGAGGTGTCCGGCGGTGGGGAAGCCGGTGCCGTCGCCGATCGCGACGATCACGGCCGCTGTGGTCCTGACGCCCAGGCCGGGCAGGGAGGTCAGGAGGTGGAAAAGAGGGAGGGCCTCCAGCAGGGCGGCGATCTCCTGCTCGGCCTGGCGGCGCTGGGTGTGGGCGGCGGCGAGCTGGGCGGCGAGTCCCGGCACGATCAGCGCGGATGCCTCGGTGCCCGGCACGACAAGGGTCTGCTCGGCGAGCGCGTCGAAGATCTCTGCGGTCAGGTGGTGGGCCTTGCGCGAACCGTGCACCTTGAGCAGGGCCTCGCAGCGGGCCCGGCCCAGTTTCCTCAGTCTCGCCGGGGAGCCGTGCCGTTGGAGGAGCGCCTGGATATAGGGGTAGGCCAGGCGCGGGCCGAGCACACGCTCGAGAGAGGGGTGGATCTGAGAGAGCAGGCCGCGCAGCCGGTTGGTGGCGCGGTTGACCTCGCCGGCCAGGTCGTTGTCGTAGCCGGTGAGCATGGTCAGCTCGGCCAGCACCTCGTCGTCGCGGTCCACCGCGCGCAGGGTGTGCGGCATGGTGCGGGCGGTCTCGGCGATCACGAACGCGTCGCGGGCGTCGGTCTTGGCCTCGCCCGGGTGCAGGTCGGCGGCCCGCCGCATCGACAGCCCGGGCAGGTAGGCCACCCGGCAGCCGGCCGCGCGGGCCACCGTCAGCGGCAGCGCGCCGATGTTGGCGACCTGGTCCACGATCACCAGGACAGTGCCGAACTTCGCCACCAGCCTGGTGAACAGCTCCAGCAGTTTCGGCTCGGTGTTGGGCAGCCGCTTGTCGTGCACGGTTCTGCCGTCTTCGGTCCGGCCGTGGGCGTGGTGGAACTCCTTGCCCAGGTCCAGGCCGAGGAAAAGATCTATCGCGGTCGTGTCGACCATGTACGCGTGCCCCTCGCCACTCGTCTCCTCAACTCCCGGCCGTCCCTGCGGCACCACACGCCGGCAACCACGTTACGCAGACATGCCACCAGTGAAACGGCCCGGCATTGCGCCGGACCAGGCGGTCGTCAGGCCCCTCATCAGCGGTCAAGCGGTGCCCCGAAGCCCGGCGGCAACACCCCCCAGGTCATCCGTACGACAGGGGGCACACAGCCATACCGGACCCGGGGGCCAGGCGCCCCATTGCGGGGCCACGAAAAAGGTAACGGGGCTCCTCAACGGTCAGGCGATGGCGCCCGGTCAACGTCAGGCGATGGCGCCCGGCTCGGGCACAACTCCACGTTCGCCACTTGCGCCGACGCCAACCAGTGCCGTCCCCGTCACTAGGACTGGCAGTACCCAGGCTGACGCTGCGCCGCGCGGCGAGAATGAACCCATGGATTCCTCCCGCTCGGACTCCCGCTCCGATTTCGCCGCGCTCCTGCGCACCTGGCGCGACCGCCTCTGTCCGACCGACGCCGGCTTCACCGTCACGGACGGCCGTCGCGCACCGGGGCTGCGCCGCGAGGAACTGGCGCAGCTGGCCGGGCTTTCCGTCGACTACGTCCTGCGTCTGGAACAGTCACGCGCGAAGAACCCCTCCGGCCAGGTCGTCGGCGCCCTCGCCCGGGCCCTGCAGCTCTCCCGCACCGAGCGCGACCAGCTGTACCGGAGCGCCGGGCTTCTGCCGCCCCAGGACGGGACGGTCAGCACCCATGTGCCGCCGGGGATCCAGCGGCTCGCCGCGCGCTTGGGCGACGTCCCGATCGGCGTGTTCACGGCCGACTGGACCCTGGTGTGGTGGAACACCACGTGGAGCGCCCTGCACGGCGACCCCGCCCTTGTACCGACCACCGAACGCAACCTCGCCCGCGCCCTGTTCGGCAACGGCGCCGCGCACGCCGCGATGCTCGACGTCCGGTCCGAGCGGGGACAGGACGCGTTCGAGGCGTCGATCGTCGCCGACCTCAAAGACGCCGTGTCCCGCTACCCCGCGGACGCCCAGCTCGGTCGTCTCGTGCAGGAACTGCGAGAGGTCTCCGACGCGTTCGCTCGTCTCTGGGCCACGCAGACGGCCGCCATCCAGCACACGACCGACCGCAAGACGATCCGGCATCCGGAGATCGGCGACATCCTGCTCGACTGCGACGTCCTCATCGTCCCCGGCGCCGACCTGCGCATGGTCACCTACACGGCAGCGATGGGAAGCAGCGACGCGGGAAATCTCGACCTCCTCCGTGTCACATCGGGCCGTACCGCCACCGCACTCCCCTGACCGGTTACCGAACAGCCCTGCGACGGCGTCAGAAGGGCTTCTCTTCCTGGTTGGTGATGAAGTCGGCCGGCATGTCGGGGCTCCATACGGCGGGCGGGCAGTCCCAGTCGTTCGGTTTCCAGTTCTCGGTGATGCAGTCCATGTCGCCGGAGTACTCGATCCAACTGCCCCAAGGGTCCTGGACGTAGTGGAAGAGGTTCGAACCGAGGGTGTGCCGGCCCAGGCCCCAGCCCTTGGAGTAGCCCGAGGCGGCCATGTTCCGCGCGCCCATGGCGATCTGGTCGATGTCGGCGACCATCCAGCTGGAATGGTGCAGGCCGGGGTGCGTTCCCGGGACGAAGCCGAAGACGTGGTGGTCGCCGGGCCCGGAGTTCATGAAGGTCGCGATCCCTCGGATGCGGTCCGACAGGCGCAACCCGAGGGTGCGGGAGTAGAAGACTTCGGAGGCGTCCAGATCGGTGCTGAAGATCAGCATGTGCCCGAGGCGCTGGGGGCGGGGCTTCTCGTTCGCGTCCAGCCAGCGCGCGTGGTCGACCCGGCGCCTGCGGTCGCCGACGTTGGCGTCCTGCGCGTCCGTGGTGCCGAAGTCGCGCCAAGGGGCGACCCCCTCGTCACGGAGGTTGATCAGGTTGCCCTCGTGATCGCGCAGCCACAGCCCGCCGGGCACGTCGGCGGGCGCGTCGAGCAGCTTCACCCCGAGGCCTTCCAGGTGGCGCTGCCACGCGGGCAGCGAGCCCGGCTCCACGGCGAAAGCCACGTGATGGAGCCGCTTGACCGGTCCCTCCATCAGCACCGTCTGGTCCTGCTCCCGGCCGTCGCAGCGGATCACCACCGCGTTGCCACGCTCCGCCGTCTCCAGTCCGAACGCGCTGTAGAAGCTTTCACCCGCGTCCAGCGACGGCACTTGGAGTCCGTAGTGCAGAAGACCTTTGACACGCAACATGTGCACTCCTCATGGTTCTGGTGGACCCGCGTCGTAGCGAACTCCACCCTCTCCAAGTGTGTGCACCTTTACTGATTGGCGTCCAGACTTCAGAGGCAACCATTTCCGACCTTTGGAACGGCGGTCCTGCTCTGCCCGATGCGTCCACTTCGCGCGACATGGACGCCCACCCTTCACGAGCCAATGTGTATGCACTATGGTTCAGCTGGCCTAGAGAGCCGCTTGTTGGAGGAGCCATGAAACCGCCTCAATGGTCGCTGGTGCAGTATCGGGTCGACGACTCGGAGACGGTCACCGTCGGCGTGGGCGTCAACGGCACTGTGGTTCAAGCGCCGCCCGAGATCGCGGGTCTCACGCTGATGGAGGCGCTGGGCCACTGGGACTCACTCGCGCCATCGCTGCGCGACTGGACCCCGGCAGTGTCGGAAGCCGTCGCCGGTGCCCGGCTCGCTCCCCCGCTGACGTATCCGGGCAAGGTGCTCTGCGCGGGCGCCAACTACTGGGACCACGTCGCCGAAATGGGCATCGAGCGCCCCGACGCGCTGGGCGAGCCGTTCTTCTTCCTCAAGCCGCCGACGACGACCGTGACGGGACCGGGAGACCCGGTGCCGCTGCCCGGCTACGCCGGCGCCCGTGTCGACTGGGAGGCCGAGCTCGCCGTCGTCATCGGGCGGGCCGGGCGCGACATCGCATGCGAGCAGGCACTCGACCACATGGCCGGCTACCTGGCGGCAAACGACATCTCCGCCCGGGACCGCCTCACCTCGGCGATGCCGGTGGCAGAACCGTTCGCCTACGACTGGCTCGGCCACAAGGGACAGGACGGTTTCTGCCCGCTCGGCCCGGGACTCGTGCCCGCCTGGCAGATTCCCGACCCGCAGAACCTGCGGATCCGGCTCAGTGTCAACGGCGTGGTGAAGCAGGACTCCTCGACCGCGCAGATGATGGTGCCGATACACGAGGTGGTCGCGGCGGCCAGCCGTCTCACCAGGCTGGAACCCGGGGACGTCATCCTCACCGGAACACCGGCCGGCTGCGGAGTGCCGCGGGGGGAGTTCCTCGCGGCCGGGGACGACGTCGTCGTCGAGATCGAACGGATCGGCCGGCTGCAGAACAAGGTGGTGGCGTCATGAACAGCACTGCGGTCGCCTCGGCGCACGGCTGGCCCGAGCCGATGCCCGTACCCGAAACCATGCGCGCCATGGTGTTCCGCCGTTTCGGAACGCCCGACGTCCTGGAAGAGGCCACGATCGGCATCCCCCGCCCCGGCCCCGGCGACGTCCTGGTGCAGGTCGCGGCGGTCGGCATCGGCCGGCTGCTCGACCTCACGGCGCGGGCGGGCCACCACCCCTACGCCCGTTTCCAGCTGCCCCACGTCCTCGGCGCGGACCACTCCGGCGTCGTGGCCGCCTTGGGAGACGGAGTGGAGTCCGTCCGGGTCGGAGACCGAGTGGCTGTGTATCCCGCGGTCGCGTGCGGCAGCTGTGCTCACTGCGCGGAGGGCCGCGAAGAAGCCTGTGCCGGTCTCTCCCTGGTCGGCACGCACCGGCCCGGCGCCTACGCGCAGTTCTGCGCGGTGCCCGCCCGCAACGTCCACCGGGTTCCGGACGGGATTCCACCCGCGATGGCCGCCTCCTTGGCCCAGGTCGGCCCGGTGGCCGCCAACCAGCTCGTACAGGCGGGACTCCGCCCCGGGCACTGGGTGCTCGTCCAGGGCGCCGCCTCCGCACTCGGCTCCACCACGGCCGCACTCGCCCAGCACCTCGGCGCGAGGGTCATCGCCACGTCCCGGTCGCCGGAGAAGCGCAAGGCGCTGGCCGCGGCGGGCGCCGACGTCGTACTCGACACCGCCGCCGCCGACTTCGTCGAGCGAGTACGCGAGGCCACCGGCGGCCACGGCGTCGACATCGCCGTCGACAATCTCGGCAATCCGGCCGTGTGGGACGCCACCCTCGACTCCCTGGCCCGTGGCGGCACCGTGGTCACCTCCGGCGCCTTCCTGGGAGGCAAGGTCCAGGTCGATCTGCTTCGCCTGTACTCCAACTGCCACCGCATCATCGGCGTACGCACCGGAAACCCGGCCTCGGTCAAAACCCTGTGGACCCAGGTGGAGCACGGGTTCCGTGCCGTCGTCGACCGCACGTTTCCCATCGCCCGCGCCGCCGACGCCCACCGCTACATGGAGGACGACAACAACGTCGGGCGCGTGGCACTGACCCTGAGGCTGCCGGACTGGGACGCCTGAGGGGCATACCGGCATACCCCTGGCGTCAGGACTGACTGCCGCCGGCGATGCCCAACGCTGTCCGAGTGGCCGCGGGTTCGTACTCGGGGGCGGCTTCGGCCAGCACACCCAAAGCGGTGCGGGCGAGATGACCGGCGACCACGCGTGCGGCCTCTGCGGGGTCACTCCCCCGCAGGGCCGCCAGCAACGCTTCGTGCTCCTTGTGAGCCCTGGCATGTGAACCGGGTACGCCCAGCTGGGCCAGTCTGATGTAGCGCTCGCTGTGTTCGCCGAGCGACGCGAGCATCCGTTGTAGGTGTGTGCCCACCGCCTGAGTCGAGATGTGGTGGAACTCCTTGTGGGCGGCGTACCACTCGTCCGACTGGTCGGTGCCCGCCAGTTCCTGCATCCGCTTGAGTACATCGCTCATACGCTCGAGGTCCTCGTCCGTGAGCGACTTCGCCGTCACACGGACAGCGAGGGTTTCGAGCATGATGCGAGCCCCGTACACACCGTCCAGGTCTTCGGGGTCCACCGCCTTCACCCGTGCCCGCTGGTCGGGCCGCGCGTCGATGAGCCCTTCTTCCTGAAGCAGGCGGAACGCCTCACGCATCGGCGTACGGCTGACACCCAGCTTCCGGGCCATCTCGGCCTGGAGCAGCACCGACCCCGGAGGCAGCTCACCGCTGAGGATCATGGCGCGCAGCCGCCCGTGAACGTCAAGGGCGAGCCGACGTCCGCCGGCCGCGGCCACGGGAGTCGAGCCCGGCGGCGCGGATGAGACCGCCGCTTCGCTCCCGTTTCCAGTCGGCCATTGCTCCTCGAGGGACTCACTCCTGCTCACACTCACGCCGGAAGTCTACCCAGGTGTATGCAGCCTGATCGGATGGATGGCACGGGATCGAGCCAGGACTGGGCAACGAGGTGATGCACACGTTCACACCGGCTTCTCACTGTATGCACTCACTCTCGGAAGCTCGCACGGTCGAGCACGGCAGAACTCCACCACGCCAGCGGGCTTCACAGGTGGGTGTCCCAGGCGCCGCGGTGGCCTGGCCCCGGGAGGGCGCTGAGACGAGGGCTTCAGCCGCACCACCGCGATCTCTCGCCCTGCGCCAGGACCGTTGACCGGTCTGAGGGCCGCTTCAGGCATCGTCGTCTCCGGCACCTTGCTCTCGCTCGTGTTCGCCTCTGGATGCGGCCGGCCGCGACGGGGCGACGAAGGCAGAGCCGGGGCACGCACCGCGTGCGTGCCCCGGAGCCGGCGGGTCAGGCCCTGCCACCGGATACCGGATCAGGTCGGCTCGACCAGGGAACGCACGGTCCCGCCTGCCTGCCCGTGTCCACCGGAGGATTCCGTGCCCGGCGCGCGGGGGACCAGCCCTATCAGTACGGCGCCCATGACGCCGGGTATGGCGAGGGCGTAGAAGTTCCACTGGAACGCCCACCCGGCCCCGATGATCAGCCCGAGCACCGGCGGCGCGAGCATCGAACCAATACGGCCGAACCCAAGCGTCCAGCCCATGGCTGTGGCACCCATCCGCACCGGATAGTGCTTGGAGACGTAGGCGAGAACGAACGTCTGCGTCCCCATCGCCCCGACGCCGCCCAGAGCGACGGCCAGGTACAGCATCCCCGTCGGCAGCCGCAGGCTGAGCAGGATCACGGACACACTGGCCAGGAGATACGTGGTGACGATGATCGGCTTTGAGCCGAGTCGATCCGCTGCCAGGGAGATGACGATCGTGCCTACGACAGCCCCGATGTTGAACACGAGGAGAAAGGCGAGGGCGGAGCCGGAGGAGTAGCCCGCCCGACGCATGATCTCCGGGAGCCAGGTGTTGAGTCCGTAGATCATGAACAGGCACAGACACGTCATGGCCAGGAAGCAAAGAGTCGCCGCGATGTAGCTGTGTGAAAAGAGAGCCTTCACGGACGACATGCCGCCCGAGTCGAGTCCGGACCGCGCCTCCGCTGACGCCGCTGCTTCCTCCTGCGCGTCATCGAGTGGAATGTTCCAACGGTCGGCTGTCTTCCTGGCCTCGGCGTACCGGCCCTTCGCTTGGAGGAACACGATCGACTCGGGCAGGTATCTGACGGCCAGTGGCACGACGAGCAGGAGTGGGACGAGACCGAGCAGGAACATCGGCTGCCAGCCGGACCGGGGAATGACGAGCATCCCGGAGAGAGCGGCGAGGATGCCGCCCACAGGAAAGCCACTGAACACGATCGCGAACACCAGATTGCGCGTTTTCGGATGCGAGTACTCACCGGCGAGCGCCGTGGCGGTCGGCAGCACACCGCCGAGCCCGAGGCCGGCCAGGAACCGGAACGCACCGAACACTTCAGGAGTGGGTGCGATCGCGCACAGGCCTGTCATCACCGAGAACCAGATCAGGCAGCCGATCAACATCCTGCGCCGGCCCAGTGTGTCGGTGAGCGTGCCGACGGTCGTCGCTCCCATGAGCATTCCGACCAGAGCAACCGAACCGATGAGACCGGCACCGGCCGGAGTCAGGCCCCAGCCCGGCTCATGGAGAAGGGACGGAATCACCGCGCCGTAAACGACCACGTCGTATCCGTCGGCGACGACGGTGATCCCGCAGATGGCAAGTACCAGCAGGGTCACCGGCCGCCAGGTGGCGTTGCCACCGATTCCCTTGCGACTGTCGTCGTGCATGACCGTTCCTTTCGCATTGTGCTGTGTCGGGGAGGTATCTCTCGGCCTCGCATGCGGCGCACGCGCGTTGGCATGGCCGCGCCCCGGTCGGCGCTCGAGTGCGCATGCGGATGCGGATGCGGATGCAGCCTGCTCGCACGGCGGAGGCTGTTTTCCGTGATGGCTGTGCGACCGTCGTCAGGCCCCCTGGCCCGGCCCCATCAGAGACGAGAGCGAGCAGGTGGGCTGCCGGGCAGGATCGAAGCGGCGGCGCAGGTCGGCCACCGCCTCCAGGCCGGGCAGGGTCACCTCGGGCCGTGTCGACAGACCGGCGGGGCCCAGCAGACCGGGGACGGCGGCCCGCGCGTTGGCCGGAGACCAACCGTGCCGGACCAGCGCCGCCTCGATGCCCGGCGCGCCGGAGGTCAGGAGTTCCGAGGTGCTGAGGCGGCAGACCTCGAGGTAGGCGCGGGCGTACCACGCGGTGGCGGCGGCTCGCGGGGTGATCGCCACATTGGTGATGAGGTCGGGTGCGATCTGAAGTCGAGGGCGTGGTACAGGTGCACGGAGCCGGCCCCCGGGAAGACGGCCACAGTCAGCTGTTTTGTGGGCTGGTCGGACGGGCGGAGCGAAGCCGGCCCGGACTGATGAGGTGTTGCGGGGATCTGCGACATGGGGACCTCCTGGGTGCACCGGCCGTGCGACCTCGGTCCGACCGTGCGAAACGAACAGCCGGTGGGCTGGACACGGAGAGGGGGCACGGCCGGTGGGCGGTGCGTGGGGCTGGCTGTACGACGCCCGGCGGGCCGGGGCAGTGGGCGACATCCAGCGTCACGGAGTTCGTGGGCGTCTGCGCGGATCTCTCTGGCGGCCCGGGGCGGGTTGTTCCACCCCTCAGAGGATCAGATTGGATCGGCCATAGTGTGCACACATTGAGGGTGTGGCGTCCATACGTCATGCGCCGATAGGTCGCACTTTGGCGTTCACTCGAGATAACATAGCCGTACAAATCGTCACGATGAGACGGACATAGCCGCTGCGGATCACCATCACGGCCGACCTCTGGCACGGCAGGCCCTGATCAGATCGAATAAGTGAATACAGTTAATCGGTCATGCACTGAAGCAGTTGCTCACAGGGTGCAGAGGCCAGGTCTGGCACCGGTCATGTCCTCGTCGAGCTCGATGAACAACCATGGGGCGCGTGTGCCGTCGCGCCACACGGCGGCCCGGCCGGGCTGTTGGTCCCGCACCTGTATCCGCGGAAGTCCGCGTGTATCTGTGGAAGTCCGCGAAGCAGGTGCGCTGAATCCAGCTGCTCCTCGAGGACGAACATCACGAGAGAGCCCGTACGGCATCGACCACAGCCGGGGAGTCGACACCAATGCCTCTGTCACCTGTTCGGGGCTATTGCACCTGGCCACGGAGCGCACGCAAGAACCCGTTTGGCGGACATCCGCGACCACTGCTACGTTTTCCGGAGCCGTGCTGGAGAACGAGGAGGTGGTACCCGTGAACGCAATATCGACATGGGTGCTCCCCTCCGGGGTCACGGTCGGGCGATAGGTCGTCCGGGAGCGCCGTTCATGGGCACTCCCGAAAGGCACGACCATGCACTTCACTACTGAACAGCGTCTCGACGACGGTGTCCTCGAGCGCGGATTCACCCTCGGCGAGATCCCCGGCATCCTGTGGATGCCCGCGTCCGCGTCCGCGTCCGCACCGGCGCCGCTGATCCTGATCGGCCACCCCCCGCTCGGACTGCGCAAGATGTACCCCCGACTGGCGGGGCGGGCCCGGTATTACGCGGCGGAGTACGGATTCGCCGCGGCCACCATTGAGCTCCCCGGGAGCGGTGAACGACCCCGTTGGGCCGCCGCCGAGCAGGCCCGCGCCGACCTGCGGCGGGTGATGGAGGCCGGCGAGCCGGTCGGCGACGAGATCGTCGACGCCCTCATTCTCCCGCTGGTCGAAAAGGCGGTCCCGGAATGGCAGGGCTCCCTGGACGCCCTCCTGTCGCTGCCCGAGATCGGCGGCCCGGTCGGGTACGAGGGGGGAGTGATCTCCATCGGCGTCCGCCTTGCGGTGGTCGAGTCGCGCATCGTGGCCGCCGGTTTCTTCGCGGGGAGTCTCGTGCCGGCCGTCATGTTCGAGGAGGCCCGCCAGGTCACCATTCCGCTGCATGTCCTGCTGCAGTGGGACGACGAAGGGAACGACCGGCAGGCGGCTCTGGACCTGTTCGACGCCTTCGGCTCCAAGGAGAAGACCCTGCACGCCAATCTCGGCGGGCACACCGGCGTCCCGCAGTTCGAACTCGACGCCGGGGCCCGGTTCTTCGCCCGGCACCTGAAGTGAGGCCGGGCCGTCAGGCCACCAGCAGTCGGTAAGCCGTGTTGGCCAGGATGCTGCTCGTCGAGGGCAGGTCCCGGCGTTCCTTTGCGGGTTACGTTGCGGGCCCCTGCCAACCGGGCAGGGGCCCGCGCTGCCCGGAGCCATGAACTGTTCGATTTCTGCAGTGCTTCGGGCGCTGCCCAATCTGGTGGTGTCCAGGTGCTGTCGGTTTCCCGAGGTCTGGCTCAACTTCTGTGACGCGGCCACGCTGAGTAAGGGGTTCAGACAGGAGCTGACCCAATCGCGGTGGCGAAGACGAGCTGTCAGTCCTCTGCTGTCGGCCGCTTGTTCAGGAACTGCTTCGCCGCCTCGACCGCTTCTCTGCTGAGTTCCTCGTAGGAGACGCCCCAGCTCTTCTCCCAGCCGTCCAGGTTCTGCGCGCAGTGCACAAGGGGTTCCAGCTCTTCGGGGTAGCCGAGGTCATAGGCGATGTCTGCCCAGATGAGGTGAGTGCCGGCGGCGGGATCCAGGGACGCGTCGGCGATCCGACCGGCGATCCAGTAGGCCATTGCCCACTTTGCGGCCCGGGGGTCCGCGGGCGGGTGGAAGAGCAGACCCAGCTCCTCCAGCACCTGGTCGAAGAGCGCTGGCGCTTCCGGCTCTTCGCTCCGGAGCAGGCCAGCCAGCATGGCGAGGGACGGGCTCTCAACCCCGGCAATCAGCGCGTCCAGCCCTGCCTGAATGAGCCGGTCAGATCCGACGTGCCTGCCGAACGCCCTCTCACGCGCGATGTGTCTGAGCCGATCGAGGGCGTCGTCGCGCGTCATCGAAGTCTTCTCGCTCATCATCGGGGAGGAGAAGGCTCCCACATCCGCCGACGCTGCCGCCATCGAGTCCTCCCGTCGTCGGTGATCAGGACATGAGGACGCCCTTCCGCAGGAGTGTGAACTGCGCGGCCAAACATCTGGCGCTTGAGCATCTTGATCCGGTTGACGTGCCCTTCCACGACGCCCGAGCTCCAGGGCAGAGTCAGGCCGGCGATGACGGCGTCGCGGTCGATGCCTGCGGCAAGGGTGTGGAGGCTGGGCAGGTCGTCCTGCCGGACGGCGTCGAGCCGGTCGGGCAGGCGCTCGCCCCGGCGTTCGGTGAGCATGGTCGCGCAGGAGCGGACGTGACTGGTAAGGGCGTCGAGTCACGGGCCGTGGTGAGGTGCGCTTGTCGTGGCGTTAGGCGCGAACGCGCTCGTAGCCAGGCGAGGGACGTTGGGCGCGAGAGGCGGGAACGAACGGCCGCCCCTGCGCACGTCGGAGCGCAACCACAGGGACGGCCAATTCCAGGAGCTCCGTGCGTTCTGGCTAGGGCGCCCGGGCCTCAGGAGCGCGCAAGGAGTCCCCGTTCCAGGGCGACGACGACGGCGCGGGTGCGGTCGCTGACGTCGAGTTTCGCGAAGACCCGCAGAAGATGCGTCTTCACCGTGGCCTCGCCGATGACCAGGCGACGGCCGATCTCGGCGTTGGACAGGCCGTCGGCGACCGCTCTCAGCACGTCCCGCTCGCGGGCGGTGAGCACGACCGGCTCGGGGCGGCGCATCCGAGCCACGAGGCGCTCCGCGACCTTGGGCGCGAGGACCGTCTCACCGCGCGCCGCCGAGCGGATGGCGTCGGCGAGCTGCTCGCGGGTCGTGTCCTTGAGGAGGTAGCCGACGGCGCCGGCCTCCACGGCTCGTTCGATCTCGACGTCCGTGTCGTACGTGGTGAGGATCAGCACCCGGGTGGCCACCGGCAGGGCGACGATCTCGGTGGTGGCGGCCACGCCATCGAGCACCGGCATGCGCAGGTCGAGGAGGGCCACATCGGGGGCGAGCCGCTCGACGAGGTCGACGCCCTCGCGGCCGTCGCTCGCCTCGCCGACGATCTCTATCGTGGGCTCGTTGGCCAGCAGGGCGATGACTCCGGCGCGCATCACGGCGTGGTCGTCCACCACGACCACGCGGATCCGGTCGTACGCGGTGTCGGTCATGGTCAGTCCTGACTGTGCGTGGGAAGGCCGGCGAGGACACGGGTGCCGTCCCCGAGGGAGCTGGTGACGGTGAGTTCACCGTCGAGCTCGGCCAGCCGTCGGCGCATGCCGTCGAGGCCGAAACCTTGGGACTCCTCGACGACGAAGCCGCAGCCGTCGTCGGTGATCTCCAGCTCGACACCGCCCGCGAGTTCGGTGAGGACGACGCCGACGGTGGAGGCGCCCGAGTGTTTGCGCACGTTGGCAAGGGACTCCTGCGCGCAGCGCAGCAGGGCGACGCGGGTGCGCTGGTCCAGGTCCATGTCGGGCAGTTCTGCGGCGACGGTGAGGCCGGTGTCCTGGACGAAGCGGTCCAGGGTTCTGCGCAGGGTGGTGGCCAGCGAGCCGGCCGCGACGCCGCTCTCAGGGGCGGAGCCGACGAGCACCCGGGCCTCGGCCAGGTTCTCGCGCGCGGTCTGCTCGATGGAGGTGAGCTGCTCGGCGCAGCGCACGGGGTCGGTGACGGTGGCGGCGCGGGCGGCCTCCGCGAGCACCACGATGGAGGCGAAGCCCTGGGCGAGGGTGTCGTGGATCTCCCGGGCGAGCCGTTCGCGTTCCTCGGCCGCGCCCTGCTGCTGATACACGGTCGCCAACTCCTCCTGAGTGATGGCCAGTTCGGTGGTCAGTTGCTCCTGTCGCTCGTTGCTCTCGCCGACGAAGCGGTGCACCCACAGCCCCAGACCCACCCCTGCGGCGTAGGCGACGACGGTGAACACCGCGTTCCCGGTGAGGAATTGGGGGCTCCAGCCCTGGCCGAGCGTGCCGCCGAGCACGGTGAGGGCCGCGGCGGCACCGCTGAGCGTGATCGCGTCCCGCGGGGCGCGGGTGAAGAGCCAGAACTGCGGCAGGGACACCACGTAGAAGGCGGCCCCGCCGTCCAGCAGGTAGGACGTCGCGCCCAGGACGAGGGCGAGGACGGCGAGGTAGGTACGGGGACGCAGGACGGGGTTGTCCGGCCGGGTGAGAACGACGGTGTGGCACAGCGCGATCAGAGTGAGCAGGCCGAGCATCCAGTACTTCCGGGCCGGCGACGCGTCGAGCACGGCGACCGCCGGGGGCAGCAGGCCGAACAGGATCCAGCCTGCCGAGTTCCAGCGGCGGATACGGTCCGGGGTGAGCCGGTCACCCGGCTGCTGCTCCCACTGCGTCACGCTGATTCACCTCGTTCGTAAGGGAGTTGAGGGGCCGGCGGTCGAGTCGATCAGCTTACCGATTCCAGGGGGCGGGGGGCCTGTTCGGTGCTGCGGCGGGCACGGCGCACTCCGCGCGAGGGCCACCAGTTGGCCTCGCCGAGCAGGAGCATCATGGACGGCAGGACCAGCATGCGGATGACGAAGGCGTCCAGGAGGACGGCGACCGCGAGGCTGAAGCCGATCTGCTTCATCTCGATTATGTGCAGGGCCGCGAAGCTGGCGAAGACCGTGACCATGATCACGGCGGCGCTGGTCACCACGCCGGCCGAGCTGCCGACGCCCTCGATCACGGCCTTGCGGGTCGGGACTCCGCGCAGGGCTGCCTCCCGGATCCGGCTGATCACGAAGACCTGGTAGTCCATCGACAGGCCGAACAGGATCACGAAGAGGAACAGCGGGACGCGGGTGCCGATCGAACCGGTGGAGGTGAAGTCGACCAGGCCTTCCGCCCAGGTGTGCTGGAAGACCATGACGAGGATACCGAGCGAGGCGGCGGCGGAGAGGAGGTTGAGCAGGATGCCGACCACGCCGAGGACCACGGAGCGGAACGCCCAGACGGTCATGGCGAAGGTGACCAGGAGCAGTGCCCCGATGATGAGGGGCAGCTTCTGTTCCTGGTGGGCCGGGTAGTCGGTGTAGCGGGCGACGTCACCGGTCACCGCGAACTCGGCATCCTTCACCTGGCCGACGGTCTCCGGGAGGTACGTGTCGCGGATGTCCTTGAGCGACGACTGGGCCTTGTCGCTGCTGACGTAGTGCGGGACCTGTAGCTGGAGCATGCTGATCCGCTTGTCGGGCGACGTGGTCAGCTGGGAAGTGCCGCTCAGGCGCGGGTCATCCTTGACGTCGGCGGCGAGTTCGCGCAGGGCGGCGGTCACCTCGGGCGAACGGTCGGCGTCGGCGCGGACGACGACCTGGTGCATGGACTTCAGTTCCGGGTAGGCCGCGTTCAGCCGGTCGTAGACCTGCATGGCTTCGATGGAGCGGGAGTGTGTCTCGCGGCCCATGTCGGTGAGCTTGAGGCCGAGGACCGGAGCGGCGAGGGCGAGCAGCCCGACAACGGTGACGGTGAGCGCGGCGACGGGGTGTTTGGCGACGGGGCGCAGCACCGCGGCGGTCAGGCGGCCGGGGCCGGTCCGTTGCGTCTTCTGCTTCTTCGGCGCGAGCCCGCGGGCCGCCCTGCGCTCGGCACGGCGCTCGGCGCGCATGCCCAGTTTGGCGAGGAGGGCGGGCAGCACGGTCAGGGAGCTGACGACGGCGACGAGGGTGACGAGGACCGCGCCGGTGGCGATGGACGAGAAGATGACGTCGTCGGCGAGGTAGAGGGTGGCGCTGGAGACGGCGACCGCGAGGCCGGAGACGACAACGGCCCGGCCGGACGTGGCGGCGGCGAGTTCGACGACGGCCTGCGGGCTCAGTTTGCCGCCGGCGCGGGCTCGTTCCTCACGTTCGCGCTTGAGGTAGAAGAGCGTGTAGTCGACGCCGACCGCGAGGCCGATGAGCAGGATGATGTTGGTGCTGATGCCATTGTCCGGGAAGACGTGCGAGGCCACCATCGTCAGGCCGACGGCCGCGGCGATCGAGGACAGGGCGAGCAGCAGCGGTACGAGGGCCATCGCCACGGAGCTGAAGACCAGCAGCAGGGTGATGAGGGTGACCGGCAGGGCGATCATCTCGGTGCGCGCGAGGTCGTCGCCGCGCAGCTTGTCGACGCCCTTGCTGATGGAAGGCGATCCGGTCTCCTCGACGCGCAGCCCGGGGTTGGCCTTCTGTACGGCCGCGGTCTGCTCGATCAGCGGGTCGACGTGCTCCTTGCCCTCCAGCTCCGGGCCCTTCATGGTGACGGTGACCCGCACCGCCGTGTTGTCCGCGCCGCGCACCGGGTCGGTGACGGAGAGCACCTCGGGCAGCTTGCGCATCCGGGCGGCGACGTCGGCGGCGGCCGAGTCGGCCGCGGCGATGTCGAGCTTTCCGGCGCCCGGCTTCGCGGTGATCAGGACGTGTTCGACGGGGCGCTGCTGTAACGCGCCCTCCGCGGCGATCGCCTCGCCGCGTCCCGCCTCGCCGATGCGGAAGTCCTCGGTGGTCGCCGCATTGGTGCCGACGGAGATGCCGATACCGAGGCACAGGACGACGAAAACGAACCAGCCGACGATGCCACGCCACGGATGGACGGCGCTCCAACGAGCCATGTGTACGGGAAGATTCTTCATGTCATCCATGCTCTTTGCCGGGGGTGTGGTGCCGACAGCGGCGACCGGTTGAACTTCGGGTCCACCGACTGGTGGACCCCCGTCCGGCTCAGTGGAAGCTGAGAGTGTGGAAGACCGTCACGCTTGTATGGGCAGGTGCCGGCTGCCGGGTGGTCATGTGGACGAAGCGGCTCCTTTGCTCTGGTTTTCGATCATCTGACGGAGGCTGGTTCGGGCGGCGTCGCGCTACGCGCCGACGAGGACAAAGGCCATCGTGACCGGTTGGTCGCTGCGGTTGCGCCAGGCGTGGCGGGTGCCGTTCTGGATCACGATGTCCCCTGCCGACAGGCCCGTGCACAGGCCGTCGTCGAGTTCGAGGACGATCTCGCCCTGCAGCACGATGCCGTAGTCCACGGTCGGCGCCGTGTGCATGCCGTCGGGCTCCATGAGGTCCGCGATGCCGGGCGAGTCGGCCCGCTGCTCCCGGTCGAAGGCGACGGGGTCGAACGCCGGGTCGGCCATCGCGGTGTCCGGTGGAAAGGTCAGGACGATGAACCGCGTGCCACCGGGCGCGGGGAGCAGGCTGGTGACTTTCGGCGTGGGATCCTCCCCGGTCCGGCTGACCTGCTCGCCGGGTTCGGTGGCCCACGGCAGGCGGGACACCCAGCCCGGCAGGCTGGTGAACTCCCGGCTGCGCGGGACGGGCCCGTCGCTGACGACGACCGATCTGCCGTTCTCGTCGTGGCCGGTGACGACTCTGCGCATGTTCTCTCCTCGGTCGGGACCTTCGGATCCGAGAGGCAGCCGGACCCGTCGTGTCGGTCGGGTCAGCCGGGTCGGCCGCTGCCGGGCCCCGTCGGCGCCTCGATCGCGGCCGCCCAGGCGTCCAGGAAGTCCGCCATCGTGGGGGCGGGCGCCCGCAGCAGGGCCGATGCCACCGTGCGTACGAACAACCGGTGGCGGTCGTCCGTGAGGTACTCCACCGGGGACTTGCCGTCCACGCGCGCGAGCAGCAGCGCCGGCAGCAGTGACGCGGCCCGCGTCTCGAGGGCCGAGCGGGGTTCCCAGTCGACGCACCGGACGTACTCCTCGGCCAGCACCCGGGCGGACCGCAGGAGATCGGCTCGGCGCCCGGGCACCACCAAGCTCTTGAGGAGCAGGTGGTTGACGCAGAAGGCCAGGTCGAAGGCCGGGTCCCCGTACCAGGCGCACTCGGCGTCCAGCAGCACGGGCCCCGACGGGCCGACGAGGATGTTCTTGGGACTGACGTCACCGTGCACCAGGGCCAGGTGGGTGGTGGCCGTGCGGTCGGCGAGGCCCTGGAGGATGTCGCTCAGACCGGGGTGCGCGGCGGCGGTGGCCAGCAGATACGGTTCGACGCGCAGGGCGTGGAAGTTGTCGTCGGTGGCGAACTCCGCGGCGAGGGCCGCGTCGCCCGCGCTCGCCGCGTGCAGGTTGCCGAGCAGTTCGCCGACGGCCGCCGCGGTCGCCACCCGCACCTCGCCGTGCAGCAGCTGGGCCTTCCACATCGGGTACCGCTCGGGGGGCAGGTACGCCATCGCGAAGAGGCCGGCTTCGGGGTCGTGGGCCAGCAGTTCGGGCACGCTGTCCGGGCGGTGCCGGGACGCGAACCGCATCCACGCCCATTCGTAGGCGTTGCGCGACACCGGTGCCTGCCAGTCGGCCGCGACCTTCAGCCTGGCCAGGGCGCGTTTGACGCAGAGGGAGCGTCCCGGCAGGTCCACTCGCCACAGGTCGGACGAGACGCCGCCGGCCAGTGGCGTCCAGCGTGTGGCTTCGCCGGGTCGTGCGAGCTCGTGGGCGAGCAGGAAGTCGGCCGGCGCGGTGTCCGGCACGGGGTCCGGGCCCACCGGAGCGGAGGTCTGGCTCATCGACGGCCACCCGACCCGGCGGGCAGGCCGCGGGGGCTGTTGCAGGCGTGGGCCGGTGCCTCGTCCGCCAGGATCCGTACGACTTCCTCGGCGGCGCGGCGGCGCAGTTCGATGACGGACGCGTCGGAGGAGAAGGCGACGTGGGGGGTGAGGAGGGCACCGGGCCGGTCCAGCAGTCCGGCGGGGACGTGCGGTTCGGTCTCCAGTACGTCGAAGGCGGCTCCGCCCAGGTGACCGCTGTCGAGTGCCTTGATCACCGCGTCGGTGTCCACCAGGCCGCCCCGGCTGACGTTGACCAGCAGGCCGCCCGGCCGCATCAGCGATAGTTGCTCGGTTCCGATGATGTGGTGCGTGCCGGGTGTGAGCGGCACGTGGAGGATCACCACGTCGCTGCGGCGCAGCAGGTCCTCCAGGCCCACCATCTCCACTCCGGGGACGTCCTTCGGCGGGTGCGGGTCGTGGGCCAGGATCCGGCAGCCGAACGCACCGAGCTTGCGCACGGTGGCCCGTCCGATCCGCCCGTATCCGACGACGCCGCACGTCAGCGTCGACAGCCGGCGCAGCCGGGCGCTCGCGGGGTCCCAGCGGCCCGCACGGACCTCCCGGTCGAACACGGCAAGGCCCCTCGTCCAGGCCAGCACCATGCCGACGGCGTGATCGGAGACCTCCTCGACGCAGTAGTCCGGAACGTTGGTGACCCACACGCCCCGCTCGGTGGCGGCGTCCACGGCGATGTTGTCGAGGCCGACCCCGAGCCGGGCCACGATCCGCAGGTTGGCAGAGGCCTCCACCGCGGTGGCGGAGACGGGCGCCCAGCAGGTGAGGATCCCGGCGGGCCGGTGCTCGGCCACCAGCTCCTCGATGGCCTCGGCGGAAGCGGGCTCGGCGGGGCCGGTCACGAGCGTGTGGCCGGCCTCCTCGACGACCGATCGCTCGACGGAGTCGTCGGGCCAGGCGTGGTCGGTGAGCAGCACGGTGCCCGGGCGGCTCGATGGTTTCATAGCAGGTCGTCCTCGCAGAATCGTGCGGCCGCGGCGACGGCCGGGCGTCGCGCCCGGCCGCATCCGGTCAGCAGGTCTGATCATCACGCGGAAGGGCGGCCGTCGGAAGGTCCGGTGGGGTCGGCGGCCGCCACGGGTGAGGTGGAGAGGGTCGCTGGGCTCGGGTCGGGTGTCGCCGGCACTCGCCGACTTGTGGTCGGGGCGGGCACCGCGGTGCGCTCCTGGAACGGGTCACGAGATGCCGGGGCACGTCGAATCACTTTGTCACAGCCACGTGGTGCTAACGATAGCACTCAGTCTCTTCGTCAAGTCAAGAGGGCTGGGCGCGCCCGCTCATCGGCCCGTCCGCCGCAGGACTCATACGGGCCGAGGAACCCCTCGCCACAGGGAAAACGAGGACCGCCGAAGAAATACGCTGTTCACATCTTGACGCGCCAGGGACTTCCCTCCATGGTTTCTGCCAAGCGCCGACCGTGTGACCGATAAGCGTCCGCACGAGTTCCGGCTGTCGAAGACGCCATAGCCACGGACGTCCCCGACGGGCGAAATACGGCTGAATTCCGCATGCGGCATCCGACCGCGCGGCAGCCAGTGCCCGCATTCCGTCAGACGGCGACAGCATCACCGTCGCCGACTCGAGTCCGTGTTCAGCTCACCGCTTCTCGTCATCGCCCGTACGGCCCCGTACGGGCGATGGATCCGCCGCGGCCTGCCGTGGCCCATTCTCCTCAGGAGCCGCTATGACTCACGCAGCGCAAGTCGACACCAGTGCGGTGCCCGCCGGTGAAACGCGGGAAAAGAGCCCCGCCCCCATCTCCCGCCTCATGATCGGCGTGGGCTTCCTGCTGGTGGTCCTCTCCTACATGGTCAACGCGATGGACCGCCAGGTCTTTCCTCCCCTGCTGCCCAACATCCGTCAGGACTACGGGTCTCCCTGGAGCAGGGCGGGCTGCTGGCGACGAACTTCACCCTCGGCATGGCTCTGGCCGGACTGCCGGCGGGCTACCTCCTGGACCGCTTCCGCCGTAAGACCGTGCTGCTGGTCAGCATCGTGATCTACTCCCTGGGCACGATGGCCACGCCATTGGCGACCGGTTTCGCCGACATGACCCTGTACCGGGTCGTCTCGGGCTTCGGTGAGGGCATGCAGTCCGCGGCCATCTTCGCGGCGATCGGCGCCTTCTTCGCCCACCGGCGCGGCCTCGCCTTCGGCATCATCGGCATGGGCTACTCCATCGGCGTGTTCATCGCCCCGCTCATCGGCGTCGAGCTCATGCGCACGCACGGCACGTGGCACTCGCCCTTCTACCTGTTCGGCACGGCCGGGCTGCTGATCGCCGCCGCCTCCCTGTTCCTCGTGAAAACCGGTCTGACCGAGCACTCCGCCGAGAAGGTCGTCTCGACCAGGACCTTCGAGTACATGCCGGCCTCCGCCTACAACCGCAGCACTGTCGCTCTGGCCGTCCATTCGGTCATCAGCGGTGTGGCGATCTACGGGTTCCTCGGCCTCTACCCGACGTTCCTCATCACCTCGCTGCACTACACCTCCGGGCAGGCCGCACTGGCCATGAGCTTCCTCGGCTTCGGCGGCATGACGGCCGTGTTCGGCGGCTGGCTCGGCGACCGCTTCAACCAGCGCAACCTGCTGATCCTGAGCATGCTGGCCGTCTCCGCGATCAGCGTGGGCATCTACGAGACGCACGCCGGAGTCGGCACGCAGTGCGTGTTCGCCTTCCTGATGGGCGCCTTCGGCCTGGGCTTCATCTACCCCAACACCAACAGCGCGATGCAGCGGGCCGTCCGCCCCGGGCAGATCGGACGCGCCTCCGGCCTCTTCGTCACCAGCTACTACGGACCGGCGGCGTTCTCGGGGCTCCTCTTCGCCGCCCTGGTGGACTCATTCGGCTGGGACCGGGCCGGGCTCCTTCAGGTCACGGTGCTGCCGCTGGTGGGTGTTGTGGCCCTGGCCTTCGTCCGCACCTCGCAGTTCAACAACGCGGTCCGCTAGCGAACGGGACACGGCTGACATGTAACGGGCCTGCCCACCGCTCTGCGGTGGGCAGGCCCGTTACGCGCGGTCGTCCGGAGTCAGAGGCTCTCGGCCACGACCGGGTTGCGCAGGACGCCGATGCCCTCGATCTCCACCTCGATCTCGTCTCCGGGGCGGATCGGCCCGACGCCGGACGGTGTCCCGGTCATGATCACGTCTCCGGGCAGCAGCGTGAGGTAACGGCTGAGGTAGCTGACGAGGTCGGGAACGGCGAGCAGCAGGTCCGCCGTACTCGCCGACTGCATGACGGTGCCGTTCACACGGGTCGTCAGCGACAGTGCGGCGGGGTCGAGTTCGGTCGCGATGACCGGCCCGAGGGGAGCGAACGTGTCCTGCCCCTTACCGATCAGAAGAGTTCCGAATTTGCTTTCCTTACGCTGAACGATGCGGTCACTGACGTCGTTGCCGCACGTATAGCCGAGGATGTACTCATGAGCCTCGGAGGGCTTCACATGGCGGGCTTCCTTTCCGATGACGACGACCAACTCCCCTTCGAAATGGATAAGTTCACCATCCGCCGGATAGATGATGGCGTCGTCCGGCCCTATGACCGCCGTGCTCGGCTTCATGAAGCACACGGGAACCTCCGGAACATCGCGGTCGGTCTCGTCGATGTGCGAGGCGTAGTTATAGGCGAACCCGAAGATCCGGGGCCGCTCGATCGGCGGCAGAACGACCACGTCATCCACTTCGTCGACGCGCCCCGCAGAGGACAGTCCGGTGAAGGGATCACCTTCGAATCTGGCGATCCTGGCGTCACCGTTTTCCAGTTCTCCGTAGTGATGCACGCCGTCGACGGTGTACCTGACGATCCGCACGGATACCTCCGCAACTAGGCAACCGCGGGCGGCTGCACGACCAAAGGAATGCTAACGTTAGCACCAAGGATGGCGATCAACCCGACACCTCACCTCTCCGACCGCAGAGTGCGACGAGAGCGCTATCGTTGGCATACAGAAAGTGACGGCAACGGGATCAGTCAGCTCGAGGGGGCCCGCTACGTGATCACGACCAGGGACATCGCCGAACGCCTCGGAATCTCCGTCTCGACGGTCGGCCGGGCACTCTCCGACGATCCCCGCATCAGCGAGGAAACCAAGTTCCGGGTCCGCCAGGCCGCTTCCGAGATGGGGTACGTCGGCAACCGCGCGGCGCGGATGATGCGCGGCGCGTCCAGCAACGTGGTCGCGCTGGTGATCCCGGACATCCGCAACAGCTTCTACTCGACCATCGCGCACGAACTGTCCAAGAACATGGAGACCGAAGGCTTCCAGCTGATGCTGTCGGAGACCGACGACGACCGGATGGTGGAGCTGCGCCACCTGCGGGAGTTGTCCTCGAACCGCGTGGCGGGCGTCATCATCGTGCCCACCGCGCGCCCGCACAGCGAGTCCGTCAAGCTCCTGCGCACCGTGCCGCACCTGCAACTGCTGCGCAAGCACCCGTCGCTCGGTTCCCAGTGGTTCGGCGTGGACGACCGTGAGGCACTGCGTCGGGCCACGGCCCACCTGGTGACGCGGGGACACACCCGCATCGCCTACCTGGGCGGCCCGGTCGAGCTGCCCACCGGCGCGGAGCGCTTGGAGGGTTTCCGCAGCGCCCTGCGCGAAGGCGGCCTGCCGGACGACGCCGGGCTCACGGAGCTGGGACCGCCGTCGTCCGTGGATCACGGCCGCCGGGCGATCCGGCGGCTGCTGCAGTGCCCGGACGCGCCCACGGCGCTCGTGCTGGGATCGATCCAGCTCACCCGGGGGGCCTTGGAGGAGTTGTCCGAGCAGGGGGTGAAGGTGCCCGGGGAACTGTCCGTGGTCGGGTTCGGAGACGAGCCCGGGTTTTCCTGGTGGGGCCCCGGACTCACCACGATCGGCCTGCCGATCCAGGAGATGGCCACCGGCTGCGCACTGTGGCTGATGCGCCGGCTCAAGACCAAGCCGAGCAACGACGGCCCGTACACGTCAGTCTCTCCCGGATCCCTGGTTCTGCGCGGGAGCACGGCGCCGCCCGGCGGGAGGGCTCCGTCCGTGTCCGGCTGAGCCATGGGCGGCCCAGCCTCAGCCTGTCCGGTCGGCCGCGCGGTGCCGCAGACGCGCGAAGGGGCCCGGAGCAATGCGCTCCGGGCCCTTCGAGTGTCCGGGTACCAGGTCAGTACGTTCGACTGCCCAGCCGACGCATGACGCGGGCGGTGCGCGCGAGTTCGTCGAGCTGCTCGGCAGCGGTCTCGTGAATCCTGCCGGGCCGGAAATCGCCGTCCTCGATGAGGTCATTGATGCCCAGGGCGGGCTGACGCGGCATGTCCAGGCAGAGAAGGGCGAGTTCCCGCAGGTCGACGGTGTGCTACGCGAACTGGTCGCACTCCGCCGCCCGGGCGGTGAACCGGTCCGCGACGGATCTGCCCACGCGTCCGTGACAAGTGCCAGCCGCAACGGCGGTGAGGGTCATCGGTGCCGCGAAGGGCTCGGACGCCATGGCGAGCTCGCTTTCCTTTCGGCCGCGATCCAGCCCGGCGGACCCGCGCCCGCCTGTGCTGTCCGTCCGTCCAGGAAGGGCGCGGGTCCGCCGGAGTCCCTGCCGGGGTGACGGATTGTGCGAACGATAGCACCAGTCTCTCCGATGACCCAACATGCCGGCAGTGAACGGCGAGCCCATCAAGACGGAGCGCCACCTGCCTCTTGACACAGCCGCCGACGCTTCGCACGATTGCGCTATCGTTAGCACATCAGGATACGGCGAGCGGACAACCCTTGCCACGAAGAGAGCCGTACGACACTGCTCGCGCCCGGCGCCGCCGCATCGATCCGAGTGCCGACCCACGGGGTGACTCTGGCCGCGGGAACCTCCGCCCCTCGATGACAGGCCACAGGCACGGACACGAGCCCTGCTCATCACTCCGATCGTCCGAACTCCGAAAGGTTGCACCGCAATGACAGACGCGCGGATCGCCAAGCTCTACGGCCGCAGGGTGTGGGACTCCCGCGGTCGGCCGACCGTCGAGGTCGAGGCCCACCTCACGGACGGTGCGGTGGGGCGGGCGATCGCTCCGGCGGGCGCCTCGACGGGCCAGGGAGAGGCCCTCGACCTGCGCGACGGCGGCAGCCGCTTCGGCGGGCTCGACGTCCGGCGCGCGGTGGGCTCGGTGAACCACGAGATCGCCCCCGCCCTCGCCGGCCGTGACGCGGGCGACCAGGAGGCCGTCGACCGGCTTCTGGTGAACCTGGACGGTACCCCCGACCGCGGTCGTCTCGGCGGCAACGCGATCGTGGCCACGTCCATGGCGGTCCTGCACGCCACCGCCGCGTCGGCGGGCGTACCCCTGTGGCAGCACCTGGCGGGCGGGCGACCGGTGCGCATCCCGCTGCCGGAGATCCAGATCTTCGGCGGCGGCGCCCACGCGGACCGTCGCGTGGACGTCCAGGACTTCATGGTGGTCTGCCCCGCGGCCCGGCGCTTCTCCGAGGCCCTGGACTGGACGGCGGAGATCTACCGGGCCGCCGGCAGTCTGATGCGGAAGGCCGGCAAGGCGCAGGGCGTGGCCGACGAGGGCGGGTTCTGGCCGGCGTTCGACTCCAACGAGGAGGCGCTGGAGACGCTGACGCTGGCCATCGAGAGCGCGGGTTTCACGCCCTCGTCCCAGGTGGGCATCTCGCTGGACGTGGCTGCCTCGCAGTTCGGCAGCGGCGGGCAGTACACGCTGGCTCTGGACGACCGCACGCTGGACACCGAAGCGCTGGTCGACATGCTGGGCGGCTGGATCGAGCAGTATCCGATCCTCTCCGTCGAGGACCCGGTGGGTGAGGACGACCACGAAGGCATGGTGGAGTTCACCCGGCGGTACGGCCGGCGCTGCCAGGTGATCGGCGACGACTACCTGGTCACCAACGCCAAGCGGGTGGAGGCCGCGGCCACCAGCGGGGCGGCGAACGCCGTGCTCGTCAAGCCGAACCAGGCCGGTACCGTCACGGAGTCCTTCCAGGCCCTGCGCGCCGGAAAGGACGCCGGTTTCGGCACGATCGTCTCGGCCAGGTCCGGGGAAACAGAGGACGTCACGATCGCCCATCTCAGCGTCGGCTGGGACGCGGGTCAGCTGAAGGTGGGCTCGTTCACCCGCTCCGAGCGAATGGCCAAGTGGAACGAGGTTCTGCGGATCGAGGAGTCCCTCGGCGAATCCGCGGAATTCAGCGGATGGTCCGCCTTCACATTCGCCCAGTCCGCGTCTTCCTCGACTGAAGCTTCTTCCGCGACTCAAACGTCTTCCACGACCGAGCCGTAAAACGGCATCGAACTATTAAAGTCATTCAAATCCAGAGCCGATCGGAGCACGGAGACCACCATGCTGCCTCCCGTCAATCTGCGCCCGAGTTTCAACATCACCCGCTCCAGCCATGTGCGTCTCACCGTGGCCGACCTGACCGAGAGCAAGAATTTCTACGTGAACGCGCTGGGGCTCGTCGTCAGCGACGAGGACGAGCGCACCTGCTACCTCCGCGGCCTGGCCGAGGCCTGCCACCACAGCCTCGTCCTGGAGCTGGACGAAGACAGGGCGGGCACCTGCAAGAGGGTCGGCTATCGGGTCTTCTTCGACGAGGACCTCGACCTCGCGTACGCCTGGTTCCGTGAGCGGGGACTGCCCGCCGAGTGGGTCGACGTCCCGTACCAGGGCCGCACCCTGCACGTCAGCGACCCCATCGGCACGCCGCTCGAACTGTGCGCGCACATGGAGACGCGGCCGCGGCTGCACATCGACTTCCAGTCCTACAAGGGTGCCCACGCGCAGCGGCTGGACCACTACCAGATCTTCGCGCCCGACACCTACGAGCTGTGCGCGTTCTACAGCGAGCTCGGCTTCCGCAACTCGGAGTACCTGGAGCACGGCGACAAGCTGCTGGGCGCGTTCATGTACCGCAAGGGCACCTGCCTGGATCTCGCGATCATCGAGAACACCGGACCCGCGCTGCACCACTTCGCCTACACCGTCTCCGAGAGCCGTGACATCTTCACCGCCTGCGACTGGGCGGGCATCCTCGGCTACGGCGACGGCGTGGAGCGGGGCCCGGGACGGCACGGTCCGGGCGGGATGCTCTTCGTCTACCTCCGCGACCCCGACGGCCACCGGGTGGAGGTCTTCAACAGCCACTACCAGACGATCGACACCGAGGTCGAGCCCGTGCGCTGGGACGCGGGATCGCTGAGCACCAACGCCCGCTGGGGCCTGCCGGCCCTGGAGAAGTGGTACTTCGAGGCGTCGCCCTTCGTCGGCGCGCCGCAGATCCCGCCGGCCGAGCTGCCGAAGCCGATGTCGCTGGAGCGGTTCCTGCTCGAGCAGTCCGCGCACTGACAGCCGGCCACTGACCTTTCGCACGATCACGTCCCCCGAGGAGACACCATGGCACGAATCCCCTACCTGCGCCGCGAGGACGCGGACGAGGCACACAAGCCCCTGTACGACCGCCTGGAGGCCGAGCGCAAAGTACCGACGGCGAACATCTTCCTCGCCCTCGCGGGCGCGCCGACCCAGCTGGACGCCTTCCTGACCTACGCCAACTCGCTGCGAGCCGCCGACCTCAGCCCCAGGCTGCGGGAGCTGGCGATCCTGACCGTGGGCCACGCCACCCGGTCGGCGTACGAGGTCGCGCACCACCAGTCGCACGGCCTCAAGGCCGGGCTGAGCGAGGAACAACTCGCGGCGGTGGCCGACTTCGAGTCGTCCGACCTGTTCGACGAGACGGAGAAGGCGGTGATGCGCCTCGCCAAGGAGTCCACGCTCCAGGTCGACGTCTCCAAGGAGACATGGCGTGCCGCCGCCGACCGACTGACGGACCGGCAGATGGTCGAACTGTCTTTGTCCATCGCCTGGTACAACTCCGGCGTCCGCATCATGGGAATGCTGGACATCGACCTCGAGAGCGGTTACGCAAACCCCTTCTGAATTTTCTGAACGGTCCTGCGCACTTCCGCAGGGAATTCCAAGGAGTATTTCAATGGCGAAAATGCTCGCTGCACGACTGCACGCGCTCGGTGAGCCGATGTCGGTGGACACCATCGACGTGCCCACCCCGCGGCCGACCGATGTCCTGGTGCGGGTCAAGGCATGCGGGATCGTGCCGAACATGGCCAACGTGATCAACAACTGGCCGACGTGGTTCCCGCACCAGCCGTTGCCCAAGTTCCCCGCCATCTTCGGCCTGGACGCCGCCGGGGTGGTCGAAGCCGTCGGCGAGGCGGTGCTCAACACCAAGCCCGGTGACCGGGTGTACGTGAACCCCCTGCGTGGATGCGGAAGTTGCCAAGTGTGCCGGGGCGGTGAACTGAGCCGGTGCCGCTACTTCACGCTGAACGGCTACTTCAGTACCTCCCGTGACGGCCAGCGGATCTTCGACCTCTATCCGTACGGCGGTTTCGCGGAGTACATGACGGCGCCGCAGTACTCGATCGTCAACATCCCTGACAGCATGACGTTCGAGCAGGCCGGCAAGCTGGGCTACATCGGCACGTCCTACGGGGCCCTCAAGAACGCCGCGGCAGGCCCCGGCCAGGTCGCGCTCATCGACGGTGTCACGGGCACCCTCGGGGTCGCGGCGACGGTGCTCGCGCTGGCCTCCGGCGCCTCCCGGATCCTCGGGACCGGCCGCAACGAGGAGCTCCTGAAGCGCGTCGAGGAACTGGCCCCGGACCGGGTCGAGGTCTTCCGGCTGGGTGACGGCTCCACCGGCGAGTGGGCGAAGTCCCGCACCGGCGGCGAGGGCGTGGACTACGTGATCAGCGCCCTGGGCGCCAAGGCACCCGTGGAGACGATGCTCGACTCGATGCAGGGCGTGCGCAGGGGCGGCAGGGTCGTCAACGTCGGCGGCGTGGCCGACCGGTTGCCCGTGGACGTGAAGTGGCTCATGGACGAGCAGGTCCAGCTGATCGGCTCCAACTGGTTCAGCACCGCGCAGGGTCAGGAACTCGCCGACATGGTGGCCACGGGCGCCTTGGACCTGTCCTACCTGCAGGCCAAGCCGTTCCCGCTGTCCAGGGTCAACGAGGCGATCTCGGGCCTCGAGGACCGCGACGGCGGGTTCAGCAACTACGTCGTCATCCCCTGAAGGCAGGTCCCGAGGAGCGGACCCGGGCGTGGCTGCGCGCCCGGGTCCGCTCCTCGGCCGGCCATGCCCCTGGCGCCCCGTCTCACCCCGCGGCGGTCCTGTTCTGCCCTGACGCCGTCGCGGGGTGTTCTACCGTCGCGGAGGAACTGGTGGTCGGCCCAGCCGGGTGATCAGCGGAACGCCGCCTGGCCGGTGATCGCCTGCCCGACGACCAACGTGTGCATCTCACTGGTGCCTTCGTAGGTCAGCACGGATTCCAGGTTGTTGGCGTGGCGCAGCGGTGAGTACTCCAGCGAGATGCCGTTGGCGCCGAGGATGGTGCGGCACTCGCGGGCGATGGCGATCGCTTCGCGGACGTTGTTGAGCTTGCCGACGCTGATCTGCTCGGGGCGGATGCGGCCCTGGTCCTTGAGACGGCCCAGGTGCACGGCGAGCAGGGCGGCGCTCCCCAGGGACACGCTCATGTCGGCGAGCTTCTTCTGGGTGAGCTGGAAGGCGCTGATCGGCTTGTCGAACTGCACGCGGGAGTCGGCGTACTCGATGGCCGTCTGAAGCGAGTCGCGGGCCGCGCCGACCGCGCCGAACAGGATGCCGAAGCGGGCCTCGTTCAGGCAGGACAGCGGTCCGCGCAGGCCCTGGACGTGCGGCAGCCGCGCCGAGTCGGGCAACCGTACGTTGTCGAAGTACAGCTCCGAGGTGATGGACGCGCGCAGCGACATCTTCTGCTTGATGTCCTGGGTGGTGAAACCGGGCGTCCCGCGCGGCACGAGGAAGCCCTGGACGCCGTCCTCGGTCTGCGCCCAGACGGTGGCCACATCGGCGATGCCGCCGTTGGTGATCCACATCTTGGAGCCGTTCAGGATCCAGTCTCCCCCACCGTCGCGGACGGCCCTGGTGCGCATCCCGGCGGGGTTGCTGCCGAAGTCGGGTTCGGTCAGGCCGAAGCAGCCGATCGCCTCACCGGCGGCGAGCCGGGGCAGCCACTGCTGCTTCTGCTCCTCCGAGCCCCACTTCCAGATGGAGAACATCGACAGCGAGCCCTGCACCGAGACGAAGCTGCGGAAGCCGGAGTCCGCCGCCTCCAGCTCCAGACAGGCAAGGCCGTAACTGACCGCGTTCGTCCCGGCGCAGCCGTACCCTTCGAGGTGCATGCCGAGCACGCCCAACTTGCCGAGTTCCGGGGCGAGTTCGCGGGCGAAGTGGGCGTTTTCGAACCACTCGCCGATGTGGGGGCGGACCCGGTCGGCGAGGAACTTGGCGACCGTGGCCTGGATCTCGCGTTCCTCGTCGGTGAGGGTGGAGGAGATGTCGAGCAGGTCGAGAGGGTCGTTCATCGGCTTGCGGCTCATCGTGGGCTCCTGGTGGTTGCGGTGGTCGGTTCGATCATGGTGCCTGGGCCGGGGACGGTCATGTCGCCGCTCCTTTCAGTGCGGAGGCGTGGTCGGAGAGGCGGTGGAGAATCTCCGCGGTGTGCCGGCTCAGGCTCGGCGGCGACAGGCGGTACGCGCGGGTGTCCCGCTCGGCGCGATGGGGCTCGCGACCGGGCGGGAGGGCGGGCACTCTGCTCCGGAGGCGGATGCGGTGACCGGGTCCGAGCCGTTCCGTCGTGCCGGGACGGAAGTCCTCCACCAGCGGCCCCGCGAGAACCCGGCGATGCGCGGAACGTCCGGCGCGTTGTGCCGGGTGCCCGCGCACGTGGCCCTGCCCGAACCGTGTCATGTCACCACCAGCGCTCCAACGGCGCTGCCGGTAGGGTGAGTTCGACCACGGGGAGGCCTTGGCAGTCCGGGTCGACGGCCTGCACGACCTTCACCCTGGCCCCCACGGACACCACGATCGGCGCCGTCCTGGTGATCTGGCAGACAAGGGTGAATCCCTCGTCCATCGCGACGAACCACGTGTTGTGCGGGACGGGTCCGTTGCGGCGAACGACGACGCCGGCGCCCGGGCTGCGCTCCCGCTTGAGGGCTCTGGACCCGCAGGCCCGGCAGTACGAGCGGCGGTAGGCCGGAGTGCCGCAACCGCACCACAGGCAGCGCTGGAAGATCAGTCCGCCGCCTTCATCCTGTTCCCGGAACTCGGTGTGATCACGGGTGTCTGTCTGGAGCATCGCGGCCTCCTGCGCTCAGTTCGGTGACCGGAAACGGGCGATCGGAATCCGATGTGGCTCCCCCACCCTGGCCCTGTCGCGGATCGCCGGTCAACGAGGAGCTGACGCATCTTTGTGCGCGGAACGCGTTCCATTCACTGAGGTCAGAGCTGATTCCCCGGCGCTACTGTGACGTTCGCGAAGAAGTCAGCAGCACGCGCAACCGGGCAGGCGGTCGCACGCCTCCGATTCGGCGGGAGCGCAGGCCCGTCGACCGGTGCGACGCGGCGCGGGCCCGCTGCCAGTCCTACGGTGAGCGCCGGGCAGGTGTTCATCAGGGGCGGGATCACGCATCGATGACCGGAGTGGAGGCCGACGCGGCGTCGGTGAAGCGCGGCAGGGCGGCGGCGCCGACCGCGAGGAGGGCGACGATGCCCATCTGCACGTACTCGATGCCGGCGAAGGCGTGGGCGATGTTGTGCGGTGCCAGGGTCAGGTAGAGGGTGCCGAGCGTGGCCACCCCGAGGGCGAGGCCGCTCTGCTGCAGGGTGATCAGCACGCCGCTGCCGATGCCGCCGAGGTGGGTGGGCACGTCGGCGAGCACGCTGCGGAACAGGCCGGCGAACAGCATCGACTGTCCGGCTCCTACCAGGGCCAGCGGTACCGCCATGGCCCAGAGGTTGACATCCGGCCACTTCGCGACCAGGACGGTCACCAGTGAGACCAGTCCGGCGAGTTGGACGACCGCGCCCGCCGCCAGCGCGGCCCTTCCGTACCGGCTGATGGCGCGGGGCGCGAACAGCGAGCCGGCGAAGAAGAGCAGGGCCATCGGCAGGATCGCCAGGCCGCCGTGGAGGGCGTCGGCGTGCAGGCCGTTCTGGACCGTCAGGGCGAAGACGAACATGAACGCCCCGAAGCCGATGCTGAAGGCGAACAGCATCACCAGGCCGCGTGACATCGACGGCAGGCGCAGCAGGGACGGCGGCAGCAGCGGCACCTCACCACGTTGCTCGGCGCGCTTTTCCACGCCGTACGTGAGGGCGCCGAGGACGACCGCGGCGACGAGCAGCAGCCAGGTCCACCACGGCCAGCCGAGCGAGTGCCCCTCTGTCAGCGGGACGAGCAGGGCGGTCAGGGTGGCGGCGAACAGGAGGGTGCCGGGCAGGTCGATGCCGACCGGGTGGTGCGAGCGGGTGGCCGGGACGATACGGGCCGCCAGCAGCAGGACCACCAGCCCGATGGGCACGTTGACCAGGAAGATCGGCCGCCAGGCGGTACCGGCGATGTCGGCGCTGACCAGCAGTCCGCCCACCAACTGCCCGATGACGGCCGCGATGCCGGAGGTGGCGCCGTACAGGGCTACGGCACGGGCCCTGCGTTCCCCTTCGAGGACGTGGTGGAAGGTCGCCAGCACCTGCGGGATGAGCAGCGCGGCGGTCGCGCCCTGGACGATGCGGGCCGCGATCAGCGTGCCCACGGTCGGGGCGACACCGCAGGCCAGCGAGGCCAGGACGAAGCCCACGAGCGCGCCGAGGAAGATGCGGCGGCGGCCGTAGCGGTCGCCCAGTCGGCCGCCGAGGACCAGCAGGGTCGCGTATGCCACGCCGTACCCGGCGATCACCAGCTCCAGCGACGACGCGGAGGCGTGCAGCGAGGCGTCGATGCTGGGCAGGGCCACGTTGGTGATGAAGAAGTCCATGATCGGCAGGAACGCGCCGGCCAGCAGGAGGAACACCCCGACCGGGTGCAGTCCGCCCGCACGGGCGGTGGCATGGGGCGAGAGCGTCGCCGTTCCGGCATGGCGGGAGGAAGAGGTTGTCGTCATGGCAGCCCCCAAAGGCTGATGTTATGTGGTCATAACTATTAGGTTCAGTAAGGAGTATGACCTCATAACCACTTCCTGGCAACCCCGTACGCTGGAGCCGTGATGGAGGACCGAACGCACCCGACAGCCCCGGCGGCCGCACCGAACGACGACCCGCGGTGGGCCGAGCTCGCCGACCTCGTGCTGATCATCAGCCGGGAGATCCAGTTCCGGGGGTACAGCGACGAACGGGCCATCCCCCTGTCACCGTCCGAGGGCATGGTGATGCGCCATCTCCAGCACGACCCCGCCGCCCCGCCCAGCCGTATCGCCACCGCGACCGGGCTGCAGCGCACCAACCTCTCCACCGTCCTGCGCGGCCTGGAACAGAAGGGCCTCATCGAGCGTCGCAGTGACCCCGGCGACGGCCGCGGGGTGACCGTCCACACCACCGAACAGGGCCGCACCAACTACGCCCTCGTCCGCCGGGAATGGGCTACGGCCGTATCGGCAGCCGCCGACCGGGACGCCACACACCTCGACGCGGCCCTCGCCCTGCTCACGGCCGTGGAAGCCGGACTGGTCACGGCACGGCCACAGACCCGCGCCACGCGTCCCACAGCAGGGCCCTGATCTGCGGCTACGTTGGTGAAGCACGCGCCGGGGCCGCGGGCCTCGATGGTGTCCGTCCGAGGGAGACGTCTCAGAGGCCGTGCTGGGCCGGGTTCCGGGTCACGCGATGGTGTGCGGCGGCCTCGATGTTGTTGACCACTACCTCGGTACGGAACCAGCCGGCCTGGTCGCCGTGGAGGACGCGCTGTGCCGCAGCGCGGCAGGCACAGCGCCCGCCCGCTGCCTTATCGAGGCCGCGTCACCGTGCCGGTGTGAGGTCCCCGGTGAGGGGGACGCCGGGGTGTGCGGCGTTGCTGACGATGGCGAGGCGTGGGCCTCGCGGGCCGGGGTGCCACTGGCCGCCGACCAGGGGCAGGAGGGCGATGTTGGGGGTCGGTCCGCGCGTCCATACGAGGGTTCCGGCGATGGTGTCGAGGGTCGTGCCGGCGATGGCCTGCGCGACGGACGCACGGTCGGTGGGATCGGCCGCCACGGCGAGGGCCTGGTGGGCGGTCTCCAGGAGGGCGTGAGCCAGACCGAGGGGCTGGAGCCAGGGGGAGCCTGTGGCGTGCTGGTAGGCACGGGCGAGTTCGGCGCAGGTGGTGCCGTCCAGGCTGGAGCGGTAGGGATGGTCGGGGCTCCAGTAGACCAGGGTGGCCACGCGCGCGTCGGCGAGTTCGCCGTGGACGTCGGGGGCGGGAGTGTTGTGGGTGTGGGGGTACGTCAGCCAGCGCGAGCAGGTGATCAGCCGGGGCCGCAGCCCCGCCTCGCGGGCCTGCCGGTGGAAGAGGGCCAGGTCGGTGGCGGTCGCGGCGCTGGTGACGAGGTCCGCGCCGTGTTCCCGCATCCGGCCGACCTGTGCGTGGAAGTCACCGGCGGGTTCGCGGTAGGCGCCGAGGTCGACCAGGGTGTGTCCGCGCTCGGACGCCGCCGGTGTGAAGCCGTGCCGGTCGTGGCGCAGCAACCCGCCTTGCAGATCGTCGTTCCAGAGACATCCGATGGCGCGCCGGCCGTCGATCCCTTCCCACAGGTCGGCGAAGACGGTGGCGATGTCGTCCAGTCCCCAGGCGAAGTGGTACGTCCACCGGAAGCGGTGCCCGGGATCGGCGCCGCGCGTATGGACGTACGCCTGCCAGGGAAAGGTGGTCGACACGCAAGGGACCTCCGTCGCCTCACAGGCGTCGGTGACGGCGGGCAGCACGCGGGTCCCGGCCATCGTGAGCACGATGTGCGCCGCGTCGACGTCGACCAGGTCGCGCACGGCCTGCCGGGCGGCCCCCGGATCGGAGCGGCTGTCGCGTACGGCGACGTTCACGTCGTAGGGGCGGCCGCCGTTGCGGACGTGCGCGAGCCGGGGTCCCAGCGCGCGCAGGACGTACGACAGCGGTGCCCCGAGGGGGGCCAGTCGCCCCGTCAGTGGCGCTACTACGCCGATGCACAGAGAAGTTGACGACATATCAGTCCGAACCATCCGCCTTCATCGGATACTTGTCCCTGCCAGGCCCACGGTGACGCAGGTGGTCCGGCTGAACACCGCCACCGTCTCGTTGCCGCAGTTGTTGCTGTGGCCCGAGGCGTTGCGGGCGAACAGGAGGTTGGACAGGACGCCGCCGCTGGGGCCCGCCTTGTCCCCGCCGCCCTTGCCGTTGTCCTTGGTCACACAGGTACGCTCCTTGAAGAGCGCCAGCTTGCCCGTGCCGCAGAGGTTGGCGTGGCCGGAGGAGTTCCTGCCGGAGACGTTGGACAGGACACCGCCCGTCCCCGCGTCACCGTCACCGGCATGGGCCGTGGTCATGCCGGCGGGAACCGCCATGAGCATCCCCACCATCGAGGCCACCACCGCGATACGCCGCGCTGTACATCTGTTTGTTTCCTTCCGCTGGATCGGTCCCGACCATGTCGGCCGGGGTCACCGGGTCTAACGACGCCGCAGATGATCGACACGGCTCCGACCAGGTGAAACGTCCGCAAGACGGTGGATCAGGTACTCCGGCGTGACGCCAGGTCCGTGGCGGTTGACGAGAGGGGACGGGGCTGAAGCCGAGCAGGTCTTCGTGGCGCGGCTCGATCGTCAAATGTCGCCCCGCAGGTGAACATTTGGGTAAGTGCCTGAATAGGAGGCCATATTTGGGGTGCCGCAGTCGAAGGTGTAACGCGGCAGTACTTGCAAGACGCTGAGCTAGGCAGGAACGAGTTACCGCCCGACGCCGGATTCCAGCACGCCGGGTGACCCTGCCGACAAAACAAACGCGTCAGATCGGATTTCTTGTGAGCAACACCGACCCGGTTTCCGGATACCAGACGTACGACCAGCCCCCGAGGCCCGACCGCTCCGTGCGCAACCAGGCCGCCGCACGGCGGACAGCCCTTGTGATCTGCACGATCGCCGATGTCGCGGCCGGTTTGCTGGGCCTGTGGATCCTGCTCTTCCTGCTCGACTCGAATCCCGGGAACACATTCGTCGAGTTCGTGCACGGGACGGCGGACTGGCTGGCCGGATGGGCACAGGACATTTTCACTATGGACACAGAGGGACTACGAGTTGTCCTCAATTACGGTCTCCCGGCCGTTATCTATTTGCTGATAGGTCATGGAATCGCTGCCCGGCTCAACCGGAGCTGACCGCATTACGGGCACGCACGAAAGCGGAAGGAACGGGGCTTGTGACACGCACTTCCAGTGAAATCGATCACCTGCCGATCTATGAAGACCTGGTGCAGGAACGCGGTGACGCTGTGGCGGAGGCCCAGATGGCCGCCCAGCACACGCAGCACCAGGCAGCGGAACTGCTGGGCGGACAGCATGCCCACCAGCCGCACCGGCCAACGGACAGCGGCGGCGGGTCCACTGAGTGGAACGGTCGTAGCTAATGGCTGATGGGGGTAGTAGAAGACAAACCCTCACAGCGACACGGGCCCTCATTCATGCGCGATCCGCTCCCCACGCAGGCGGCGAACTTGGCACGGTAGGAGCATGACAAGCACCGACCAGGACGCCCCGGACTCGCAGAACTCCCCCGGCACGACAGGCAATACGACAGACGACACGACAGGCCGTTCCGGCCGCGTGACCGCCGCCCAGGCCATGCGCGGCGCGGCGGCTCAGCTCGCCGAGCTCCTCGGCACGACCCCCGAGTCCGTCTCCGCCCTGCGGCCGGCGCAGGGCGGCTGGACGGCCGACGTGGAGGTCGTCGAGTTGGAACGCGTCCCCGACACCATGACCATCATGGCGAGCTACCGGGTCACCCTGGACGTACAGGGCCAACTCCTCGGCTACGAGCGGGTGCGCCGCTACGCCCGCGGCCAACTCGACCGGGGGCGTTAGCACTCGAGCAAGCATTCATGTACGTGAGGTGGGGGCAGGTGGACCGGCGTCCTGCAGACGCCGGTCCGCCACTCACGCGGATGCCGTCTCCAACTCGGCGACCCCGCCCCGGACTTCACCCGTCGCTCACCAGCTCAGCCTGTCGCGTCCTCTCGCGGGGACATTTCGGCTTCGCCGTGAACACGGCCGCTGCCGCTCCCGTACCTCCCAGTGGCAAGAGCGGAGCCCAGCGAGAGGAACCGAACCGTGACCGTCATGACGCAGAGCGGCGGAATGCAGCCCGCTGCCACCTCGAGCGGTTCGGGCACCGCCGGCCTCTACGACATTCTCGAACTCATCCTGGACCGGGGGCTCGTCATCGACGTGTTCATCCGTGTCTCGCTGGTGGGCATCGAGATCCTCAAGATCGACGTACGGATCGTCATCGCCAGCGTCGACACGTACCTCCGCTTCGCCGAGGCCTGCAACCGCCTCGATCTGGAGGCGGGCCGCAAGGCCCCCGCCCGGCTCACCGACATCGTCGGCGACATGGTCGAGAGCGGCGCCAGGGGCAAGACCGGCGGCGCGATCAGCGGTGCCATCGACGCGATCAGCGACGTATTCGACCGCGACGACAAGGAGGAGCGGTGAGCAGCGCCACGCCGACCGAATCCGCGGCGGAACCGACGCCGGACCCGGCCCGTTACGTCTACGCGATCACGAGTTCCGACCACCCCCTTCGGCTCGACGGACTGCGGACCGTCGGCGGCGGCGCCGGCTCCTTCGGCACGGTGGTCCACGGCGGGCTCGCCGCCGTCGTCAGCCCCGCACCACCTCAGCTGCGTCCGAAACGCCGTGACCTCGTCGCCCACCAGGAGCTGCAGGAACGGCTGATGGCCGACGGAGCGGTCCTCCCCATGAGGTTCGGCATGCTCGCCCCGGACGACGCGGCCGTCAGGACCGCCCTGGAGCAGAAGGGCGAGGAGTACACCCGCAGACTCACCGAGCTGCAGGGCACCACCGAGTTCAACCTCAAGGCCGCACGCGCCCAGGAGGACCTGCTGCGCGAAGTACTCGACGAGTCCAACGAGGCCCGCCGTCTCAACGAGCGCACCCGCGACGGCAACGGCACCTACGAGGAGCGCGTCGCCCTCGGAGAGGTGGTGGCCCGGCAGGTCGACGCCCGGCAGCGGCTGCTGGCCGACCAGGTCGTCGAGCAGCTGTCCGGCCTGGCCCGCGCCAAGGTCGAGGCGGCCCCGGCGCAGGACGACTTCCTCAACGTCTCGTTCCTCGTCGAACGCGCCCGTGCCCACGAGTTCACCGAAGCCGGACGGCGCCTGGCGCGCGACTACGGCGAGGCCTACGACTTCCGGCTGCGCGGGCCCCTGCCCCCGTACAGCTTCGCCGCCTGACCCATGGGCCTGCTGACCGGCATCCTCGCCCTCCCGCTCGCGCCCCTGCGCACCACCCTCTGGGCCGCCGAGCAGGTACTGAACGCCGCCGAAGCGGAGTACTACGACCCGGCCCCCGTCCAGCAGGCCCTCGTCGAACTGGAACGCGCCCTGCTGGACGGACGGATCGACGAGGCCGAGTACGACCGCCGCGAGGACGAACTGCTGGACCGACTCGACGAAATCACCGCGTGGAGACGAGCCCCCCGACCATGACCCAACCGGCAGCAGGCGGACTCGGCGGACCTCCCCGCCTTCCGTCCCCGTACGCCCAGGGACCCGGCGGCCAGTCCGCCAATCTCGCCGACATCCTCGAACGTGTCCTCGACAAGGGTGTGGTGATCGCGGGCGACATCCGGATCAACCTGCTCGACATCGAGCTGCTCACCATCAAACTGCGACTCGTCGTCGCCTCCGTCGACAAGGCCAAGGAGATGGGCATCGACTGGTGGGAGAACGACCCCACCCTCTCCTCCCGGGCCTCCCGCCCGGACCGGTCGCTCGAGGAGGAGAACGAACGTCTGCACGCCGAGATCGCTGCGCTGCGGGCGGCCGACAGGAGCCGGAACCCATGACCGACACGGACATCGTCTACGCCTACGCGGTGTTGCGCCGCACGCCGGAGGCCGAGCAGACGGTCGCCGACCTGCGTGGCGTCGCCGGCGAGCCGATACGCCTCGTGGAGTGTGCCGACCGTGCTCCGCAGCTGGCCGCGGCCGTGGGCCCCGTCCCGGCCGCGGACTTCGACGAGGCACCCCTCAAAGCCCATCTGGAGGACCTGAGCTGGCTGGAAGCCACGGCCCGCGCCCATCACGGCGTCGTAGCGGCCCTCGCCGGGCTCGGGGACGCCGTCCTGCCGTTGCGCCTGGCCACCGTCTACCGCGACGAGGACCGCGTCCGGCAGACCTTCGACGCCCGCCGCGACGACTTCCTGCCCCTGCTGGACCGCCTGACGGGCCACGTGGAACTCGGCGTCAAGATCTACGCCGCCCCCGAGACCCAGGACGCCACCCCGTCCGACACCGACCCGGCCCCGGACCTCCACCCCGGCCGCGCCTACCTCGCCGGACGCCGCCGCAGGCGCCGCACCGCCGAGGACGCCTGGCACGCGGCCACCCGGGCCGCTGCCCGCCTCACCGACACGGCCGCCGCCCTCGCCGTCGACCACGTCGCCCACCGCCCCCAACGAGGGGACCTCGCCGGCCCGGCTTCCGGCACCAACGTCAGCAACGACACCTACCTCGTCCCCGCCGACCGGGTCGACGACTTCCGCACCCGTGTCCTGGCAGTCGCCGAGGGCTTCCCCGGTGTCCACGTGGAAGTGACCGGTCCTTGGGCCCCCTACTCCTTCGCCCTTCCCCCGGAGCCCGCCCGGTGACCGTCAACTCCCTTGCCGACCGCCCGATCGCCCTCATCGACCTTCTCGACCGCCTCCTCCAGGGCGGCGTCGTCATCACCGGCGACCTCGTCCTGTCCATCGCCGACGTCGACCTCGTCCGCATCGACCTCCGCGCCGTCATAGCCCCCGTTGCCGCTGCGGCCGTGGACAACGTCGCCGCGGCCCACCCCGCTCCGCCGCTGTGAGGTCCCCATGCTCCCGCACACATCCCCGCCCCCGGACACCCGTACCGTCCACCGTCTGTCCACCGACCCGGACACCGTCGAGCGCGACCTGGTCAAACTCGTCCTGACCGTCGTCGAACTCCTCCGCCAGCTCATGGAACGCCAGGCCCTCCACCGCGTGGACAACGACGACCTCACGGAGGAGCAGGAAGAACGCATCGGCCTGACGCTGATGCTCCTCCACGACCGTATGGAAGAACTCTGCGCCCGTTACGACCTGCGCCTGGAGGACTTGAACCTGGACCTGGGACCGCTGGGGACCCTGCTGCCGCCGGCCAGCTGAACGCAGGAGCGTTGTGTGTAGGCGATTCGCCAAGTGGCCATGTGTCCGCTGAGTTGGAGCCCATCGAGGGCTCGTATGTACGAAGTCGCGAAGTACGCCCGTCAGCCCGTCACCCGGCCGTCAACGCCTGCCGCCCGTCGCACCGGGGACTCACCACGGCGTGCCCGCGGCCCGCGGACGGCGCTCAGCAGGCCGTCCCAGGACTGCTGGAACTTCTCGATGCCCTCGGTTTCCAGGAGCTGCACTACGCCCGCATACGAGATGCCCAGCTCCTTGATCGCGTCGAGGTCGGCACCGGCCTGCGCGTAGGTGCCCGCGACGGTGTTGCCGGTGATCTCACCGTGATCGGCGGTGGCCCGCAGCGTGGCCTCGGGCATGGTGTTGACGGTGCCGGGCGCGACCAACGCGGTGACGTAATGGGTGTCCGGGTGGCCCGGGTCCTTCACGCCCGTGGAGGCCCACAACGGGCGCTGCTTGTTGGGACCCGCCTTGTCCAGGGCATTCCAGCGGGCGGAGGGCTCCCTCGCCCCGTCGACCGAGCCGAACACCTCCTCGTACGCCTGGTAGGCGAGGCGGGCGTTGGCGACGGCGGCCTTTCCGCGCAACGCCTTGGCCTCCGCGGTGCCCAGGGCGTCCAGCCGCTTGTCGATCTCGGTGTCCACCCGGGAGACGAAGAAGGACGCCACCGAGTGGATCCTCGAGAGGTCCAGGCCCTTCTCGCGTGCCTTCTCCAGACCTGTGATGTAGGCGTCCATGACCTCGCGGTAGCGGTCCAGAGAGAAGATCAGCGTCACGTTGACGCTGATTCCGGTGGCGATGACCTCGGTGATCGCGGGCAGGCCCGCCCGAGTGGCCGGGATCTTGATGAGGGTGTTGGGACGGTCGATCAGCCAGGCGAGATGCCTGGCCTCGGCTGTCGTCGCGTCCGTGCCGTGTGCGAGCCGGGGGTCGACCTCGATGGAGACCCACCCGTCCTCGCCGTCGGTGGCGTCGAAGACCGGGCGCAGGATGTCCGCCGCGTCCCGCACGTCCGCTGCGGTGATCATCCGTACGGCCTCGGCCACCGTGATCCCGCGCAGGGCCATGTCGTGGAGCCGGTCCGCGTAGTCGTCGCCGTCGCCGATCGCCTGCTGAAAGATCGTCGGGTTCGTGGTCACGCCCGTCACGTACCGGTGGTCGATGAGTTCAGCGAGGTTGCCGGACGTGATCCGCTCGCGGGACAGGTCGTCCAGCCAGATCGCGACGCCTTCCTCGGAGAGGCGCTTGAGTGCGTCGGCAGTCATGGGAGGTGCGTCTCCTCATTCTCAGTCGTGAGGGATTCGTGGGCGGCGGCGGCCACGTTCTCGGCGGTGAGGCCGTACTCGCGGAAGAGGACCTTGCCGTCGGCCGAAGCACCGAAGTGCTCCAGGGAAACGATGCGACCGGCGTCCCCCACGTACTTGTGCCAGGTCAGTCCGATACCGGCCTCCACCGCGACACGCGCCTTCACGGCGGGCGGCAGGACGCTGTCCCGGTAGTCCTGGTCCTGCTCCTCGAACCACTCGACGGACGGCATCGACACGACCCGCGTCGGCACGCCCGCGGCTTCCAGTTGCTCGCGCGCCTCGACGGCGACGTGCACCTCGGAGCCGGTGGCGATGAGGACGACCTGCGGCTCTCCGCCCACGGCCTCGACCAGGACGTAACCACCGCGCGCGGCATCGTCGTTGGGCTCGTACGTCGGCACGCCCTGGCGGGTGAGCGCGAGGCCGTGCGGGGCCGGGTCGGTGGCGTGCCGCTTGAGGATCTCGCGCCAGGCGATCGCGGTCTCGTTCGCGTCCGCCGGGCGCACGACGTTCAGGCCGGGGATGGCGCGCAGCGAGGCGATGTGTTCGATGGGCTGGTGGGTGGGGCCGTCCTCGCCCAGGCCGATGGAGTCGTGTGTCCACACGTATGTCACCGGCAGGTGCATCAGCGCGGACAGGCGTACGGCGTTGCGCATGTAGTCGGAGAAGACGAGGAAGGTGCCGCCGTAGATGCGGGTGTTGCCGTGCAGGGCGATGCCGTTCATCTCCGCGGCCATGGAGTGCTCGCGGATGCCGAAGTGGATCGTCCGGCCGTAGGGATCGGCCTCGGGCAGCGGGTTGTCCGCCGGGAGGAACGAGGACGTCTTGTCGATGGTGGTGTTGTTGGAGCCGGCCAGGTCGGCCGAGCCGCCCCACAGCTCCGGGACGACCGCACCCAGTGCCTGGAGCACCTTGCCGGAGGCGGCGCGTGTGGCGACAGCCTTGCCCGCCTCGAAGACCGGGATCTTCTCCTGCCAGCCCGTGGGCAGCTCACCGGCGGCGATGCGGTCGAACTCGGCCGCGCGCTCGGGGTTGTTGTTGCGCCACTCCTGGAAGGACTTCTCCCACACGGCCTTGGCCTGACGGCCCCGCTCCAGCGCCTTGCGGGTGTGGGTGATGACCTCGTCGGAGACCTCGAAGGACTGGTCCGGGTCGAAGCCCAGGACGCGCTTGGTGGCCGCGACCTCGTCGTCGCCGAGCGCCGAGCCGTGCGCGGCCTCGGTGTTCTGCGCGTTCGGGGCCGGCCAGGCGATGATCGAGCGCATCGCGATGAACGACGGCTTGTCCGTGACCTGCTTCGCCGCCTCGATCGCCGCGTGGATGGCCTGCGGGTCGAGGTCGCCGTTGGCCTGCGGCTCGACGCGCTGCACGTGCCAGCCGTACGCCTCGTACCGCTTGGCGGTGTCCTCGGAGACGGCCGTCTCGGTGTCGCCCTCGATGGAGATGTGGTTGTCGTCCCACAGCAGGATCAGGTTGCCGAGCTTTTGGTGCCCGGCCATGGAGGACGCCTCCGCGGAGATGCCCTCCTGCAGGCAGCCGTCACCGGCGATGCAGTAGACGAAGTGGTCGAAGGGGGAGGTGCCCTCAGGAGCCTGAGGGTCGAACAGGCCGCGCTCGTAGCGGGCGGCCATCGCCATGCCCACCGCGTTGGCGACACCCTGGCCCAGCGGGCCGGTCGTCGTCTCCACGCCCCTGGTGTGGCCGTACTCGGGGTGACCGGGGGTCTTCGAACCCCACGTGCGGAACGCCTTCAGATCGTCCAGCTCCAGGCCGAAGCCGGCCAGGTACAGCTGGGTGTACAGCGTCAGGGACGAGTGGCCCGCGGACAGTACGAAACGGTCGCGGCCCACCCAGTCGGCGTCCGCTGGATCGTGCCGCATCACCTTCTGGAAGAGGGTGTAGGCGGCAGGCGCCAGGCTCATCGCCGTACCCGGATGGCCGTTGCCGACCTTCTGTACGGCATCGGCGGCCAGGACGCGGGCGGTGTCGACGGCCCGCTGGTCCAACGCGGTCCACGAGAAGGGGCCGACGGGCGCGAGGCCGGCCGCGTCCACCGGCGAGGACGGGTTCACGAGGGATCTCCAGGGTGTGAGGGACAGGCGGGCGAGGGAGAGGGAAGGCACGGCGGTGTCCCTCCCGCCGGGCGGCGCGGGAGGGATGGTCTGCCACCGGGCGCGGATTACTTCCCCCAGAGCTTCCGGTAGGCCTCGCGGTACCCCTGGGGGTCCCAGGAGGACTTGCCGCCGCTGTTGTCTGCCGTGGTGATGTGGACCGGGGCGACGTAGCCGCTGGCGGGCTTGTCGGCGAAGGCGCGGTTGAACTCGTCGACGATCTGCCAGCCCTGCTCGGACAGCGGCTCGGGAACCGTCGCCGCCTGGAACTGCCTGCTGTTGATGCGCTGGAAGGCGGACGGGTCGCCGTCGCCCGCGCCGATGCTGAACGGCGCTCCGTTGCCCTGTTTGCCCGCTGCTCGCAGCGACGGGGCGGCGTCGGCGAAGTAGAGGTCGTTGATGGCGACGGAGTTCGTCCACTTGGTGCCATAGCGGGAGATGAGGGCGGACACCTCTTGCGGGGTGCGGTTGCTGGCGTCGGCGATGGGGATGTTGGACGTCGTCAGGACCTTGACGTCGGAGCAGGTGGCGAGTTCCTTCTCGATCAGGTCCGATTTGCCCTTGGCGAACGGGATGGATGCGTCGGTGAAGACCACCACGCCCGCCCGGCCGTTGGACTGGCTGATCACCCAGTCGGCGCTGACCTTCGCGACGTCCTGGACCCTCGTGGTGACGTTGCTGAAGAGCTTCGGGTTCGTGCTGGGGCCCGGGGCGTCCACGGCGTGCCAGCCGATGAGCGGGATACCGGCTGCGTTGGCCTGCGCGACCTGCTGCGCGGTCGACTTCGGGTCGAAGCCGGACAGCACGATGCCGTCGGGCTTGACGGCGACGGCCTGGCTGAGCGCGGCCTGGATGCCGGCCGGGGTGCCCTGGCCGTCGATGATCCGCACCTTCCAGCCGATGGCCTTGGCAGCCTCCTTGACCCCCTCGGCGGCGCCGGCCACTCCCGGGTTGGTCATGCTCTGGGCGACGTAGACGATGGTCTTGCCGGGGACCGCCTTGGGGCCGGTGGTCGGGCCGCTCCAAGGCGCGTTGACGTCCTCGGCCGCCTTGACCGCTTGCTTGGCCTTGGCGAGGACCGCCGGGCAGCCGGCCTTCGAGGACGTGACCGTGCCGGCGGAGCCGGCCTCCGAGCCACGGGTGCAGCCTGAGGCGAAGGCGGTGACCAGGGCGAGGGCGGCGATGGCTCTCACGGGCACCTTGCGGGTGAGGTGGTACGACACGAGCAGGCTCCTTGCTGACGTACGGGGAAGGCGGCGAGGGATGGCGGATGCTCTTCGGGACTGGGCGGCCGGGGCGTCCGGACCGGCAGGGCTGACCGCACCGGTGGCGGGGTGGGGGCTGGTCGCCGGCGAACGGGGTGCGATGGCCGGCAGCTCTCAGACCTGGTCCGCTGTCGCGGACGGCGGCCGGGGTTCGGATTCCCCGTCGGAGGCGAGGGGCGGCGTGGGAGACGTCGGCGGCTCGGACAGTGACCTGCGCGTGGCGGTGGCGCCGGCGCGCAGCCTGCGGCGGGCGGAGTAGCCGGCCAGGCCGACCGCGAGGAGGAGGGTTCCGCCGTTGAACAGGGACGTGGCCCAGAACTCGGCTCCGAGTTGCTGGATGCCCGCGAGGCCAATGGCGAGGATGGCGACGGCGACGACGGTGCCGGCGGCGTTGGCGCGGCCGGGCTTGATGGCGGTGGAACCGAGCAGCGCGCCCACGAAGGCGGGCAGCAGGTAGTCCATGCCGACGCTGGGGTTGCCGATCTGCTGCTGGGCGGCGAGCAGGACGCCGGCGCAGCCGACCACGAGCCCGGAGCCGGCGAAGGCGTAGACGCCGTAGCGGCGGGCGGGAATGCCGACCAGGTCCGCGGCCCGGGCGTTGGAGCCGATGACGTACAGGTAGCGGCCCAGCGGCAGCCGTTCCAGCAGCAGCCACAGCACGACGGCCAGACCGAGGACGTAGAAGGCGGGCACGGGCAGACCGAGGAACTTCGAGTCGTACAGGTCGGTGAAGGCCGGGGGCAGTCCGTGCGGGCCGGGGACGATGCGGGCGCCGTCGGTGATCCAGCCGGTGAAGGCGTACAGCACGCTGCCGGTGCCGAGCGTGGCGATGAAGGAGTCGATCCGGGCGAACTCGACCAGCAGGCCGTTGAACACGCCGATGAGGCCGCCGCCGACGATGACGACCACGCAGGCCAGCGGCCAGGGCCAGCCGTTGTTCACGATGAGCTGCATCGCCAGCACGTGGGCGAAGCCGAGGCCGTAGCCGACGGACAGGTCGAACTTGCCGGTGACGATGGGGATCATCGCGCCGAGCGCGAGCATCGCCGGGATCGACTGGTTGGACAGGATCGAGGAGGCGTTGTCCAGGGTCGGGAAGGTGTCCGGGAGGGCGAAGGAGAAGATCAGGAACAGCAGGACGGCGAGGGCGAGCAGGCCGTAGGTGCCTATCAGGTGGCCGCGCAGTCGGCCGCCGCCGTTGTGAGGCGCGTCCTTGCGGGTGCCAGGGCGGGGCGGGGCGACGGAGGCGCCGGCGTTCGTGTCGTCGTTCCTGCTCGCTTCGGCGTCGCCCCCGGTCGTGGACCGCTGTGCGCGGCGGGAGGATTCGGTCTCGGTGGCCATCAGTGGGTACCCGTTCCGGTCAGCGCCGGCATGGCCGACGCGGCGTGGGTGAGTTCGGTGACGGTGAGGGCTTCGCCGGACAGTTCCGCCGTCACTCCGCCCCGTACGAAGACCAGGGCGCGGTGGCAGACGTCGGCGACCTCCTCGAAGTCGGTGGAGATGAGCAGGACGGCGAGTCCTTCGGCGAGGGCGTCGTCGAGGAGCCGGTAGATCTCGGCCTTGGCGCCGACGTCGACTCCGGCGGTCGGTTCCTCGAGGATCACCACGCGGCGGCTCAGGCGCAGCCAGCGGCCGATCATCACCTTCTGCTGGTTGCCGCCGGACAGGGTGGCGATCGGTGCCTCGGGGTCGGTGGGGCGTACTCCGAAGCGCTCGACGAGTGACGTGGCTTCGGCGCGTTCGCGCGCCGGGCTGATCCAGCGCCACGGAGAGCGGGCGTCGGCGCGGGGGTTGGCCAGGAAGTTCTCGCGCACGGTGAGTTCGAGGGCGCAGCCCTCCTCCTGGCGGTTGCTGGTGACGAAGCCGATCCCGGCGTCGACGGCGGCGGCGACCGATCCTGGGCGGTACGGCCTGCCGTCGAGCCGCACCTCGCCGCCGGTGAAGGGCCGGGCCCCGGCGAGGGCCCGGCCGAGGTCCATGTGGCCGGCGCCGGTGAGGCCGACCATGCCGAGGACTTCCCCGGCGGGCAGTTCGAGGTCGACGGGGCCGGCGCCCTCGGTGGTCACGCCGGTCAGGTGCAGCACGGTGGAGGCCGGGACGTCCGTGGTCCGGGGGGCGGGCGGGCGGTGGCTCTCCGGTTCGTGGCCGACGATGTCGTGCACGATGCGGTCGGGGCCGTGGTCGGCGAGGAGGCCCTGGCTGATGAGGTGGCCGTCGCGCAGGACGGCGAAGCGGTCGGCGACCTGGTAGACCTCGTCGAGGCGGTGGCTGACGTAGACGATGGCGTGGCCGCGGTCGCGCAGGGTGTGCAGGACCTCGAAGAGCCGCGCGCAGTCCGCGGCGGGCAGGCTGGCGGTGGGTTCGTCGAGGACGATGAGGCGGGCGCGGGTGGACAGCGCGCGGGCGATGGCGACGAGGGAGCGTTCGGCGCGGGTGAGGTCGGCGACGGCCGCGTCGGGGTCGAGGTGACCGGCGACGATGTCCAGGGCCTCGGTGCAGCGCCGGCGTACCTGCCGCCAGGAGACGAGGCCGCCGCGGCGGGGGTAGCCGGTGCCCAGGGCGACGTTCTCGGCCACCGTCATCCACTCGACCAGGCCCAGGTCCTGGTGGATGAAGGACATCTCGGTGGACGCGGCGTCGCTGCCGAGGGGGTGGCCGGCGACGGTGACCTGGCCTTCGTCGGCGCGGTAGACCCCGGCGAGGATCTTGATAAGTGTGGATTTTCCGGCACCGTTGTGCCCCAATAGGGCGAGGACACTGCCGGCGTGGACGTCAAGGTCGACGTCACTGAGGGCGAGGGTGCCTCCGAACCGCTTGCGCAGTCCGCGGATCGTCACCAGCGGGCGGGAAGCCGCGAGGCCGTCGGGCGGCGAGGGGCTGGGAGCTGTGTCGTCGGGAGTGTCTTTCACGGACTTCTCCGGGGGATCTGCAGGCCGAGGACCACTCCATCGGCTCGACCAGAATCCTGAACTCCTCACAGCATGCTGGTCAATACTCCCGCTGGCATTTATTGCCCCAAAGTTACGGCGGCCGTACGGAAAGGTTCCGTACGGCCGCCGTCACACCGCGATCGCCCGCGGGGGCTCGGTCCGCGTGGACCTAGGCCCTGTCGTCAAATTCCCGTCGTCCGCCCGAAGGGCGGGCCGCGCGGCGTCAGGTGCGTGCTCTCGGCGCGCCGGGCCCTGACCCACGTACTGGATGTACTTGGGTCAGGGCCCGGTGCGGCGAGAGTGCGTGCATGGCGTCGCGCGGCAGGCGGGAATTTGACGACAGGGCCTAGTAGGACTCCGTTAGGTCTTTCTCGATCTTGGCGTTGTGTAGGTCCTGGTGGGCAGGGTTTGGTGGCAGGTGGTGCAGATGCCGGTCCAGCACCTCAAGACGTCCTGGAGGGTCTCGAGGACTTGGTAGAGGGTGAGACCGGCCCGGGCACTTTTGGGGCCAGGCGCTGTTCGGTGAGGAAGGCGTGGGCGGCGGTCACGAGGGTGACGTGGTGGTGCCAGCCCGGCCAGGAACGCCCTTCGAAGTGGTCCAGGCCCAGGCCGTGCTTGAGTTCGCGGTAGTCGTGCTCGATGCGCCAGCGGACCTTCGCCAGACGGACCAGGTCGGCGATCGGAGTGTCGGCCGGCAGGTTGGACAGCCAGTAATCGGTCGGCGCCTCGGCGCCGGAGGGCCATTCGACCAGCAGCCAGCAGTCGGGCAGGATCCCGTCCCACCAGCCCTGTCCGGCCGAGGCCGCAGCTTTGATCGGGCGCTCGACGGCCTTGCCGGCGGGACGGACACGCACGGCGGCGAAGCGGGAACGTAACTCCCCTCTCGAGCCGTGCCGCCAGGTGAGCGGGGTGAATGCGTCTTGATCAAGGCCGGCGGCAAGGGCCGCCAAGGACGGTGCTGGATGCCGGTAGCGGGGCTGTGGCCAGCAGCCGACATGCCCGTTGCGGGCTGGGGCCTCAGGCTCCGCGTCCAACGGATGGGCGGTCACATCGCCGCGGACGGCCAGCACGTAGGCGACTTGGCGGTCGGACAATGCGGCTCGCAGATGCGCGTTGGTGCCGTAGGCGGCGTCAGCCACCACAGCCGGCGGCCTCATGCCCCAGCCGGCGAGCGTGTCGAGCATGTCCAGGGCCAGGCGCCACTTCTCGCGGTGCGTGACGTCCGCCGGGATCCGCGCGAGGTCCCGGCGGACGGTGTCCGATACCCACTCCTCAGGCAGGAACAGACGCCATTGCAGCGGGCAGGAGGCGGTGTCGGTGGCGGCGTGAATACTGACCGCGACCTGGCAGTTTGCTCTCTTTCCCAACGCTCCGCAGTACTGCGGAGCCACCCCGGCCGACATCCGGCCGTCCTTGGGCACCGACACATCGTCGATCACCCACGCCGCCGGACCGATCAGCGGCAGCATCCGTTCGCAGATCCTGCGCTGCACCGGCACCGGATCCCACGTGGACTGGTTCACGAACTGCTGCAGGTTCTGCTCGTTGCCGTCCGGTAATCGCGAGGCCATGGCCTGGATGGACTTGCGCCGACCGTCCAGCATCAGTCCGCGCAAGTAGCAGTCGCCCTTGGCCCGCTGGTCCTTCCGCGGCACCGAGGCGAACACATCCGCCACGAACAGCGCCAACTTCGCCCGCACACGGTTCACTTCATGTGCATCCACCCAACCCAACATGCTCCCGAACAGGCCCGACCGGAAGACCTAACGGAGTCCTACTAGGGCCTGTGTGACGTTGTGATCAACCTGTCGCCTTCAGTAGATCGTTGATCCAGATCATCGAGGCGCGGAGGTAGAGGCCGGCGAGGTAGCTCTCGGGCGTCTTGTCGTATCGAGTCGCGATGCCCCGCCAGGCCTTCAGCTTGTTGATCAGGCGCTCGACGGTGTTCCGCTCCTTGTAGAGACCGGTGTCGTGACCTGTGGGCCGGCCGCCCCGGCTGCCTTTCTTCTTTCGGTTGGCAGCCTGGTCCCTCTTCTCCGGGATGACGGCCTTGATGTTGCGTTTTCGCAAGTAGGAACGGTTGGCGCGGGATGAGTAGGCCTTGTCCGCAGCGACAGCGCCAGGCCGGGTCCGGGGACGGCCGACAGGCAGACGGACCCGCACCTTCTGCAGCACGGGGACGAACTGCGGGCTGTCGGCGGCCTGTCCTGCGGTCAGGACGAACGACAACGGACGGCACTTGCGGTCCGCGGCGAGATGAACCTTGCTCGTCAGCCCGCCACGGGACCTGCCGAGCAGGGCTTCCTTCAGACGGAGCTTGCGCCGTCGCCTGACGTGCCGCCGCTCTTCCCGCCCGGGCGTGTCGCTTCCGTCCTGTCCGTTCTGTTCCGGCGGGCCGCCCCCTTTTGCCAGGCCCGTTCCTGGTCGGCGGCGGCTTCCTCCAGGGCGTCCATGACCTCCTTGCCGATGCACATCCCGGCGGCGTCGTGGTGGGCCCGGGCGGTGGTGGAGTCCACGCTGACCAGGGACAAGTCCGTCTTCCCCTGGCGGGCGGCCTCAGCGATCACACCTTCCAGCAGTGCGGTGAAGACGCCGGCGTCCCGCCAGACCCGGAAACGGCCGTAGACCGTCGGCCACGGGCCGAACCCGCCCGGCATTTCCCGCCACTGACTGCTGGTGCGGAACCGCCAGATCACCCCCTCGAACTGCTCACGCAGCCGCTCAGGGTACGGACCGCACTCGCCTATCGGCAGGAACGGTTCGATCAACTGCCACTGCTCGTCGGTGAGTTGCCTTCGCGTCACGATCGTCTTCCTACCGGATCTGCCTTCCAGAGGGATCCGGATCGGCAAGATTGATCACAACGTCACACAGGCCCTAGCCCCCGCGCGGCCTCATCCGCTGCCGGTGGACACCCCCTGCGGGAGCATGGGGTTCTCCAGCCCCGCCGCGATGGCACGCAGATCCTTCAGCAGCGCCTCGCGGAACTCGTCGTCCAGGCGCGCCTTGAGCACGGTGACGCTGATCGCGAAGGGCGAGGAGTCGGTACGGAACCCCCTGACCGGCACGGCCAGGCAGACGATGCCGGCCCCGGCCTCCTCGTCGTCGATGGCGTAGCCCCGCTCCCGGCTCGCCGCCAGATCCGCCAGCAACGCCGGCACCGAGGTGATGGACCGGTCGCTGAGCGCGGGCAGGGTGCGGCCGCGCAGCCGGTCCTCGGCCACCGCCGGGTCCAGGGTGGACAGGATGGCCTTCCCGGTCGCCGTGCAGTTCGCGGGGAAGCGGTCGCCGATGTTGGCGGTGAGCCGCAGCGGCTGGGTGCCGTCGTACCTGGCCAGGTAGAGCACATCCAGGCCGTCCAGGACGGCGACCCGGGCGGTCTCCCGGGAGATGTGCGCGCTGCGCCGGCACAGCTCGTAGAAGTCGCGCAGCTGGTCCACCGTGGACAGATAACGCCCACCCAGCTCCACCAGCTTGCGCCCCAGGCCGAAGCCGGTTCCGTTGCGCGTGATCATGCCCGCCGCCTCCAGTGAGGCACAGAGGTTCCCCGTCGAGGACTTCGGCAGGCCCAGGGCACGTGCGATCTCACTGACCGACAGCGGGCGGCCCTCCGCCTCACCGAGCGTGTCCAGGATCGCCACGGCCCGCGTCACCGCCGGGACAAGACTTCCCGGGTCGCTTGCGCTCACCGTCAACTCCACCCATCATTCTGTTCGTCGTTCAGCATGTTGTTATTGTCCCTCGTGTGTCCCCGAACGACAATGCCGTCGGCGCACGCTTTGCCGTCGAGTCTCGCCGAGATTCCCGACCGTAGCGCGCCTTCGGGCCGGCCGACGGCACCCTCCGAGCCTTGGAGCGCTGAGCAGCACATGACCAGCAGCCCTACCGATTCCCCGCATCCCCAGCCTTCCCCTCCCCTCCCCGACAACGGACCCCGCCTGTCGCGGGAGGAGTTCGACGCGCTCTTCGACGCGGTGCGCACCTGGGGCCGCTGGACCCCCGCCGACCGCGGCGCGTGGAACCGGGTCACCCCGGCACACGTCCAGCGTGCCACCGCCCTGGTCCGCAGCGGCACCACCGTCCCGATGGCCCTGCCCTGGAACACGGTGCCCGGCCCGGACAACGGCAAGCCCGCCCTGCACTACATGTCCGACCTCGGTGACGTGGAGGCTCCCGAGCCGTCCTGCCACAAGGACTTCATCGCCGTCGACTACCACGGCAAGGGCGTCAGCCATCTCGACGCGCTCTCGCACATCGCCTACCGCGGGCAGCTCTACGACGGCCGCACCGCCCGCGAGGTCGTCGACGCGGCCGGCGCCCACTTCGGCGCCGTCTCCGCCCTCGGTCCGCTCGTCACCAGGGGCGTCCTGATCGATCTGCCCGCCGTCCTCGGCACCGACTGGCTGGAGCCCGGCACCGCGGTGCACGCCGAGGACGTCCTCGCCGCCGAGAAGGCGCTCGGCGTGACCATCGGCGAGGCAGACGCGGTCCTGCTGCGCTCCGGTCACTTCCGGCGCCGCGCCGAACTCGGCGCCTGGAACCCCGACAACGCCAGCGCCGGCTTCCACGTCGACGCCGTCCCCCTGCTGGCCGAGCGCGGGATCGCCCTGCTGGGTGGCGACGGCGACAGCGACGTACGTCCCTCCCCCGTCGAGGGACTGCACTCCCCCGTGCACGCCCTCGCCCTCACCGCCATGGGTGTACCGCTGCTGGACAACCTCGACCTGGAGGCACTGTCCACCGCCTGCGCCGCCGAGGGCCGCTACGAGTTCCTGCTCGTCGTGGCACCGCTGAACGTCCCCGGCGGCACCGGCTCGCCCGTCAACCCGGTCGCGGTGCTGTGATGACGAACCTCCAGCCGGCCGACGGCCGGTTCACCGTCGGCGTCAGCCGCGACTTCCTCGACGCGGACGGACGCAACGTCTGGGGGGACATCCGGCTCGGCGAGCTGGACGCCGCCGGAATCGACTGGCACTACCTGCCACGTGACACCGGCGAACTCCTCGCCCCGGACGTCGACGGCCTGGACGCCGTCCTGTTCGCCGCCCCCGCCGTCACCGCCCGCACCTTCGCGGGCCTCGCCAGACCCCCACTGCTCTTCGCCCGCTTCGGAGTCGGCTACGACAGCGTCGACCTCGACGCCTGCACACGGCACGGCGCCCTGGTGACCATCACCCCGGACGGCGCCCGGCGCCCCGTCGCCACCGCCGCCCTCACCCTGCTGCTGGCCGTCCTGCACAACGTCACGGCCAAGGACCGGCTGGTGCGGGAGGGACGCTGGAGCGAGAGGGAGCAGTGGATGGGGCTCGGGCTCACCGGCCGCCGCGTCGGCCTGCTCGGGCTGGGCAACACCGCACGCGATCTGGTCGTACTACTGCGGCCGTTCGAGGCCGAGGTCCTCGCCTACGACCCGTACTGCCCGCCGGAGACCGCCCGGGAACTCGGCGTGCGTCTCGCCGACGCCGACACCGTGATGGCCGAGGCCGACGCCGTGATCGTGATGTGCGTGCTGACGGAGGAGACCCGCCATCTCGTCGATGCGCGGCGGTTGTCCCTGATGAAGCCCTCGGCCGTGCTGCTCAACGTCGCGCGCGGTCCGATCGTCGACGAGACGGCGCTGATCGAGGCGCTGCGTGCCGACCGGATCCGCGGGGCGGGACTGGACGTGTTCGAGACCGAGCCGCCCGACCCCGGCAACCCGCTGCTGAGCATGGACAACGTGGTCCTCGCCCCGCACAGTCTCGCGTGGACCGACGAGATGTCCGCCGGAAACGGCGGCAGTGCCGTACGGGCCATCGTGGACGTGGCGACGGGGCGGCTGCCGCGCTTCGTCGTCAACCGGGATGTGCTGGGTCACGCGTACCTCGCCGAGCGGCTGGGCGCGCTGGCGCGGCATGGACGTGCGGAGGTCGGCACGTGAGCTCCCCGACCACCCGGTCCGCAACCGTCGGCTTCATAGGGCTCGGCGCGATGGGCCTGCCGATGGCCACCAACCTCGCGAAAGCCGGCTTCGACGTCCTGGCCTGGAACCGCCGCCGCCCGCCCCTCGATGCCGCCGTCGCCGCCGGCTGCCGTGCCGCGGAGCGTCCCGCCCAGGTGGCCACCGCCCCTGTCGTACTGACCATGCTCCCCGACCTGCCCCAGGTCCGGGACGTGCTGGACGGCTCGGACGGACTGCTGACGGGACCGGACGCGGCCATGGACACCCTCGTCGTGATGGGGACCGTCTCGCCGGTCGCCGTCCGCGCCCTGGCAGCGGAGCTGCGTCCCCGCGGCATCACAGTCGTCGACGCCCCCGTCAGCGGCGGGGTGACCGGCGCGCGCGACGCCACTTTGTCGATCATGGCGGGCGGGGCGGAGGACGCCGTCGCACACGTCCGCCCGTACCTGGCCGCGATGGGCTCGACCGTCCGCCGTATGGGCGACACCGGAGCCGGGTCGCTCGCCAAGGCGTGCAACCAACTCGTCGTCGCCGCAACCCTGGTGGCCCTCGCCGAGGCCGTCGTGCTCGGCGAACGCGGCGGACTCGAACCGGCCGCGCTGCTGGAAGTGCTGGCAGGCGGCCTCGCCTCGTCCGAAGTGCTCGCGCAGAAACACCACCACCTCGCCGACAGCGACTTCACTCCCTCCGGGCCCGCGCGCTACCTCCACAAGGACCTCGGCTTCGTCCTGCACAGCGCCGCCGACGCGCGCGTCACGCTGCCGCTGTCCGCCACCGTCGCGCGGCTGTACGCGGCGGTCGACGCCCGGGGCCTCGGCGAGCTGGACAACAGCGTCGTCCTCCAACTGCTCCGCGACGGCCACGGGTTCGGCGGCCACCGCCCTCACCCGCACCACACCACCACGAAGGACTGAACCATGCAGGTAGGAATCGTCGGTCTCGGACGCATGGGCGGCAACATGGCTGCCCGCTGGCGCGACCAGAGCCACGAGGTGGTCGGCTACAGCCGCACCTCCCCCGACCGTGACGTCAACTCCCTGGAGGAACTGGTCGGCAAGCTCGCCGCCCCGCGTGTGATGTGGCTGATGCTGCCCGCGGGGGACCCCACCCACGAAGCGCTGCGGCAGCTGGCCGGCCTCCTCTCCCCCGGCGATGTGATCGTCGAGGGCGGCAACTCCCGCTTCAGCGACGACACCGAGCACGCCCGGATGCTCGCCGAGCACGGCATCGGATACGTCGACTGCGGTGTCAGCGGCGGCATTTGGGGCCGGGAGAACGGCTATGCGGTGATGTGCGGCGGCGCGGACGAGCACGTCCGGCGCGTGTGGCCGCTGCTGGAGTCACTCGCCCCGGAGCAGGACGGCATCTGCCACGCCGGTCCGGTGGGCGCCGGCCACTACGCCAAGATGGTCCACAACGGCATCGAGTACGGCATGATGCAGTCCCTCGCAGAGGGCTACGAACTGCTGGAGGCCAGCGAGTACGTTCCCGACGTGCCCAAGGTGCTCGCCTCCTGGCGGCACGGCACGGTCGTACGGTCATGGCTGCTCGACCTCCTCGTGCGTGCCCTGGAGCAGGACTCCGAGCTGGCCGGTCTGTCCGGCCGGGTCGACGACTCGGGCGAGGGCCGCTGGACCGTCGAGGAGGCCGTACGCCTGGCGGTCTCCGCCCCCGCCATGACCGGCGCGCTGTTCGCCCGCTTCGCCTCCCGCAAGCCGGACGCCGCCCAGCTGAAAGCACTCGCCGCGATGCGGCAGCAGTTCGGTGGGCACGCCGTGCACGCCGCTCCGGCCGCCTCCGGCGGCAACGGCTGAGCGAGGCCCGTCCGGGGACCGCCTGAGAGCGGTGGTGCAGCGGCGTTCCGGCAAGGGGGCGGGCTTGTGCGCTCGCCCCCCCACCGGCGGCCCGGCGACCGCTCGATGGTACGGCGGGTGCCCCACGATGGGGGTGGGAAGCCCCTCGTCCCCGTCCGACCACATGTGCCGGCGTGCCGGAAAGCCTCAAGGACCACCCCGCGAGCAGACCCGCCGTGACGGCCGCCGCGGCGCGGGCCGCCGACGACGCGGAGCGAAGGACATGACTGACTACATGCACGGCAACCGGGCTGACAGCGGACACGGCACCGATGAGGTACCTGACGGCGGCTCGTCACTGACCCGGCTCCCGACCCGGGCCCCTGGCCCTGGTCCCGGCCAGGCCCTGTGCTGGGAAAGGGAGCGCACGGACGCACCCGCGGGCGAACTGCCCGCCGACGGCATCGTGCAGACCCCCTCGGGCCGGCCGCACCCCATGCACATCCACGCCACCAGCTTCCGGGTGCGGAGCCGGCAGACGTACGACGTCGGCGGCTTCACCTCGTTCAACCTGCCCGGCGGCGCCATCGGCTGCGGCACCACCAACCCGCTGCGCCGGACCGGAGCGGCCGGGGTTCCGCCGGGCGAGCGCGGCTGGAAGGACACCGTACGCGTCGGCGCCGGGGAACTCGTCACGGTCGACGGATACTTCGGCGACGCGGCCGGGAAGTTCGTCTACCACTGCCACATGCTCGAACACGAGGACATGGGCATGATGCGGCAGTTCGTGGTCCTCCCCGAGCAGATCACGCGGCTGGGAGCGCCGATGGACATGCCGTCCGCTCCCGGCGACGGTGGCATGGGAACGCAGGCGGAGACGCACGGGTGACCGGGCGGGGCCGGGGGCCGGCGCTGCTGGTGGCCGGGGCGTTCTTCATGGAGAACCTGGACGCCACGATCATCTCGACGGCCGCCCCCGACATGGCCGCGTCCTTCGGGACGCGGCCGGAGGCCGTCGGCGTCACCATGACGGCGTATCTCGTCGCGCTGGCCGTGTTCATCCCCGTGAGCGGCTGGGCCGCCGACCGCTGGGGCACCCGCCGGGTCTTCGCCTGGGCGATCGCGGTGTTCACCGTCGCCTCCGCCCTGTGCGCCGCAGCCGATGGCTTGACCGAACTGGTCCTGACGCGGGTGCTGCAGGGCATCGGCGGGGCCATGATGGTGCCCGTCGGGCGCCTGACCGTCCTGCGCACCACCAGCAAACCGGACCTGTTGCGGGCGATCGCCTGGCTCACCTGGCCGGGCCTGCTCGCGCCGGTGCTCGCGCCCGCGCTCGGCGGTCTGTTCACCACGTACGCCTCCTGGCGCTGGATCTTCCTGGTGAACGTGCCGCTGGGCGTGGCGGCACTGCCCGCCACGCTGTGGCTGCTCCCCGATCTGCGGCGGGAGGACGGGCGGGGGCAGCGGAGGCTCGACCTGGTGGGGTTCGTCCTCGCGGGGACGGGGCTGGCCGCACTGGTCCTCGGTCTGGAACTGCTGGGCGGCCCGCCGGCCGGCTGGGGCGCGGCGGCCCTCTGGCTCGGTGCCGGGCTGCTCGCCTCCGGGCTGGCGGTCCGCCACCTGCTGCGGTCGCGCCGACCGCTGCTGGACCTGGCCACGTTCCGGGTGGTCACCTTCCGGGTGTCGAACTCGGGCGGCGCCTTGTTCCGTGCCGCGATCAGCGCCGTGCCCTTCCTGCTGCCGCTGATGTTCCAGCAGGCCCTCGGCTGGAGCGCGGCGCGGGCCGGACTGGTGCTGGTCTCGGTGTTCGCGGGAAACATCGCCGTCAAACCGTTCACCACGCCGCTGCTGCGCCGCTTCGGCTTCCGCACGGTGCTCGTGGTCAACGGCGCGGCGACGGCCGTGACGTTCTTGCTGTGCGGCCTGCTGGACCCCCGCACGCCCCTGGCCCTGGTGGTCGCCGCCCTGTTCGTCAGCGGGGTGTGCCGGTCCGTCTCGCTCAGCGCGTACGCCACGATCGTCTTCGCGGACATCGAGCCGGAGCGGACCGCGGACGCCAACGCCCTGTCGAGCACGGTGCAGCAGCTGGCCACCGGGCTGGGGATCGCCCTGGCCGCGCTGGGTCTGCGCGCGGCGGGTCCCCTCGCCTCGCTGCTCGACCTGGACGGACCTACGGCGGCATACGCGCTGGCGTTCGGGATCCTCGCCGTGCTGCCGCTGGCCTGCGTCGTGGAGGCGTTGCGGCTGCCGAGGGACGCGGGGGCGGTGGTCACCGGGCCGGTTCCCCCACGCGCGGGACGCCCTGCCGCCCCGTCGTCCCGGTCCGGGCGGTCGGCCAAGTGACCGGGCGGGCCCCCGGGACCACGGCGAACACGGTCCGTCCGGACCGGAGAAGCCGTTGGTTCCGCGGCGAGCAGGCACGGACCGCGGCGAACACGACTCGCGCGCCGGCCCTCGCGGGCAAGGGGCGGCAAGTCCCCCGTCCGGCCCGGCCGGCCAGTGGATCCCCAAGCGCCGGGAGCAGCGTCCGCCGAACCTGCGGCGGTCGTCCGACCCGGGCAGCGAGCCGCGCCTGCCCCGCCGCGGCGTTGACATGACCGTCCGCTGTGGAACGCGGCGGTACGGAGCGGGCGCTCCCAAAGCCACTGGCGCTACGCGGAGAAGTCCCGCAGCACGGCGTACAGCCGCTCGACCCGGGGCCGGGCGTCGGCCATGCGCCGGACGGCCACCGGGTCCGGCAGGACGGTTCGGTGTGGACGGGACCAGACGTCGGCGGGCAAGGCGGACAGGTCGGCCACAGCGCCGAGCGCGCGCCAGCCGAGAAGCCCGGCGCCGAATCCGGAGCCGGCGGTGTCGTCCGTGATCCCCAGCGGCATGTCGAGCGCCGCCGCGACGATCTCCGCCCACAGCGACGATCGCAGCGCTCCCCCCGTGGCCCGCACGGAGCCGACCGGCGCCCCGGCAGCGACCACCGAGTCCCGGACCAGGGCCAGTTGCTGCCCGACACCCTCGATCATGGCCCGTGTCATATGGGCCCTGTCGTGCCCGCGCCGCAGCCCGATCAGGGCGCCCCGGGCATCGGGGTCCCACCAGGGGGCGCGTTCGCCGAGGAGGTGCGGCAGCGCGATGAGGGCCTCGGAGCCGGGCTCGACCTCGGCAGCCTCCTTCAACAGGTCGGCCACGTCGATACCGCCGAAGGCCTCGGCGGCCCACTGGGCGACGACTCCGGCGTTGCTGACCGCCCCACCGAGCACCCACAGTCCGTCGGCGAGGTGATAGCAGAAGACGCGGCACCTGTCGTCCACGCCCGGCCGGTCGCGTAGGACGCGGAGCGCGCCGCTGGTACCCAGCGACAGCGCGGCCGTGCCGGGGGTGATGGCGCCGACCGCGAGGTTGGCGAGTGGCCCGTCTCCGGCGCCCGCGACCACGGGCAGCCCGGCGGGCAGGCCCAGCGCGGCGGCCGGCTCGGGCAGCAGCGGGAAGGTGGCGGTGGGCCGTACGAGGTCCGGCAGCCGCTCGCCGGCCACCCCGGCGGCCTCCAGTGCGGGACCGTGCCAGTCGGTGGTGCGGAGGTCCATCAGCCCGGTGGCGGAGGCACAGGAGTGGTCGGTGACCAGACGGCCGGTGAACCGGGCCAGCACGTAGTCCTTCATCCCGCACCACACGGCCGTACGCCGGCAGAGGTCCGGTTCGTGTGCGGCGAACCAGGCGAGTTTGGTCATGGGCGCCATGGGGTGCACCGGGGTGCCGGTCGCCCGGTGGAGTGCGTCCCCGCCCGCGGCCCGCAACCGGCGGGCCACGTCGGCCGAGCGAGTGTCGGCCCAACTCAGGGCAGGAGTCAGCGGTTCGACGGAGGAGTCGAGGGCGAGCAGGGTGTGCAGGGCCGCGCTGAAGGACAGGCCCCGCACGGCCAGGCCCAGGTGTGCGCAGTGTTCGGCACTCTCCCGCACCGCGTCGACCACCCCGGCCAGCACGGTGGCTGGGTCGTGGACGGCTGCGCCGTCCCGCCCGGTGCGCAGGGGGGCGGGGCGTTCGACGGTCGACACCGGGCGGTACGCGGCGTCCACCGCGACCACTTTGGTGGCCGTGGTGCCCAGGTCGATGCCGAGCACCACCTCGCCGACGTCGTTCATCGCGGTCTCCGTTTCGGCTTGGTTCCGTTTCGCTGGTGCCGGTTCGGCTTGGTTCCGGTTCGGCTTGGTTCCGGGCACGCCCGTCGGGTGGCTCGGCAGGGGATTGGCCGCGGTGCCCGCCCGGCGCCTCCGGCCGGGGAACACGGGGCGCGGGACGGGCGGCTGAGGGGGCGGATGGCCGCGTGGCCGACCTTGAGGTGCCCGTCCCGCGCCTGGCAGCAGGGACAAAGGGGGGCGCGGGACGGGCGGCGCGGGCCCGGAAGGTCAGCGGGCGTCGGCGGGGTCGGTGAGGTCCCGCCCGCGCGTCTCCGGGGTGGCGAAGGTCGTCAGGAAGGTGATGAGGGACAGCACGATCACGTAGCCGGCAAGTGGCCACCAGGAGTCGTTGAAAGCGAGGAGCAGGGTGGCTCCCAGCAGCGGAGCGACACCGCCGGCGATGATCGCGCTGACCTCCCGGCCGATGGCCACGCCCGTGTAGCGGTGCCGCGCGCCGAACAGCTCGGCCAGCAGGGCGCATTGGGAGCCGAGCATGCCGTTCACGCCGACGCCGATGCCGACGGTGATCACGGCGCAGATCAGCACCGTGTTGCCGGTGCTCATCAGCGCGAAGGCGGGGATGGCGAACAGGGCCTGGAAGAGCGCGGCCCAGCGGTACAGCGGGACGCGGCCGATGCGGTCGGACAGCATGCCGAACAGCGGGATGGTGATGACACCGGCGAGCGAGGCGCAGGCCACCGCGAGCGGGCCGACCGAGGCGGAGACGCCGACCACGGCGGTCACGTAGCTGATGCTGAAGGTGGAGTACAGGTAGGAGGTGCCGTTCTCAGCCATTCGCAGGCCGAAGGTGACGAACAGGTTCCGGCGGCTGTTGACCATGAGGTCGCGCAGCGGACGCTTGCTGACCTCTCCGTTTTCTTCCAGCTGCGCGAAGGCGGGGCTCTCCTCCAGCTTCAGCCGGATGTAGACCGCGACCACGATCAGTACCGCGCTCAGCAGGAACGGCACCCGCCACACCCAGCCGAGCAGGACGTCCTCGTCCAGCCGCGCGAGGGGGACGAACAGGGCGGTGGCGAGCAGCATGCCGACCTGGATCCCGACGAACGGGAGGGCGGCGTAGTAACCCCGTCTGTGGGGCGGGGCGTACTCGGCCATCAGGGTGGAGGCGCCCGCCTGTTCGGCTCCGGCACCGAAGCCCTGCAACAGCCGCAGCAGCATCAGCAGGACGGGGCTCCATATCCCTGCGGTCTGGTGGGTGGGCAGCAGCCCGATGGCGAAGGACGACCCGCCCATCAGCGCGACGGTGACGACCAGCACCGTCTTGCGGCCGTGCCGGTCGCCGAGCGAGCCGAAGAACAGACCGCCGAGGGGGCGGGCGAAGAAGCCGACAGCATAGGTGGCGAAGATGGCCACGAGCCCGACCGCGTCACCGAGCCCCGGGAAGAAGAGGTGCTTGAACACCAGCGCCGAGGCGGTGCCGTAGATGGCGAAGTCGTAGTACTCGAGGGCGCTGCCCACCGAACTCGTGAAGAGCGCGCGGCGGAGCCCCGGATCTTTGCGGGTGTCATCACCTTCGGCGGGCCGGGAGGATGTCGTCGTTGGCACCGTCATGGATGCCGCCCTTCCGTCTCACGGACGTGTCATACGCCGTTCATCTGGGGACGACGGGGACCGTAACAGCATGTGGCACCGAAGCCAATATGCTGTCCGGAACTGACGTCGAGTTTCCTCTTGACGTCACCAAGGTTGCCGATCAACAACCCTTCGGTCCAGTATGTTGTTCTCAGTACAGCATTTGGTTCAGGAGGTCAGGTGTCAGGACAACCGGAAGTAGGCATCGCAGGGCTCGGGGTCATGGGCTCCGCGATCGCTCGTCGACTGCTCGGGCGTGAACGCGCGGTGCGCGTCTACGACATCCGGCCGGAGGCCGTCGCAGAACTCACTCAGGACGGGGCCACCACGGCCGAGTCGCCCGCCCTGCTCGCCACGTCGGAAGTGGTGATCCTCTCCCTCAACACCGCCGAGGTCGTGGACCAGGTGGTCTTCGGACCCGACGGAGTGCTGAGCGCGGCACCGGACGGCGTGCTGGTGATCGACATGTCGAGTATCGACCCGGGACGCACCCACGAGTTCGCCGAGCGTGCCGCAAAGCTGGGCGCGGGCTGGGTCGACGCCCCGCTGTCGGGCGGTGCCCCGGCCACCGAGCGCGGCGAGCTGACCCTGATGCTCGGCGGCGACGAGGAGCACGTCGAACGCGCGCTGCCCGTCCTCGGCGCCCTGGCCTCCCGGCTGACGCATCTCGGCCCGGCCGGTTCCGGTCAGCTGGTGAAGTCCGTGAACCAGGTACTGGTCGGCTGCGGATTCGCCGCGCTCGCCGAGGCGGCCGCGCTGGTGCGGGCGGCCGGACTGCCGCCCCGGCAGGTGCTCACCGCGCTCAGCGGGGGCAGGGCCGACTCGGCGCTTGTGCAGGAGTTCTTCGTGAAGTTCGCCGACGCCGACCTCTCCCCCACCGGACGCGTGAGCAACATGGTCAAGGACCTGGAGGCCGCCCGCGACTACGCGCGCTCGGCCGGTGTGCCGCTGCCGGTCACGACAGCCGTCGCCGAATTGCACCGCTGGCTCACCGCGGCCGGGCACGGCGACGCCGACAACGCCGCGCTGATGCACTACTACGCTCCCCTGGAGGTACGGCCGTGAAGGCTCCCGCCCTGTTCGATCTCGCCGGGCGCCGGGCCCTGGTGACCGGCTCCAGCAAAGGCATCGGTGCCGCCCTCGCCGCCGGCCTGGCCGAGGCGGGTGCCGAACTGGTCCTCAACGGTCGTGACACCGGGGCACTGGAGCGCGCCCGGGAGGAACTGGCCGAACGCACCGGGGCCAAGGTGCACGCGGCGGCCTTCGACGTCACCGACGAGAGTGCCGTACGGCGGGCGGTCCGGGAGATCGAGGACGGCATCGGCCCGTTGGACATCCTCGTCAACAACACCGGCGTGCAGCACCGCGAGCCGATGCTGGAGGTCTCGGCGGAGACCTTCGAGCGGGTGCTGCACACCAACCTCACCAGCGCCTTCCTCGTCGGCCGCACGGTCGCCGCCGGGATGGTGGAGCGCGGCCACGGAAAGATCGTCAACATCTGTTCCGTACAGACCTGGCTGGCCAGGCCCGGCATCGCCGCGTACGCGGCGTCCAAGGGTGGCCTGGCGATGCTGACGCGCAGCATGTGCGCGGAGTGGGCCGGTTCGGGGCTCACCGTCAACGCCCTCGCTCCCGGGTACGTGGTCACCGAGCTGACCCGCCCGTTGGTGGAGGACGTCGCCTTCGACTCGTGGATCCGGGGCCGCACCCCGGCCGGCCGCTGGGCCTCGGTCGAGGACCTCGTCGGCACGCTGGTGTGGCTCGCCGCTCCGGCGTCGGACTTCGTCAACGGTCAGGTGATCGCCGTCGACGGCGGGCTGACCGCGGTCGTCTGAATCACCGTCACCCACTGCACGCAACCAATCGAAGCAGCCGAAGCCGTTCGGCGGAGAGCGGGACGAGGACATGAACGACAGGGACTCAGCGACGATGCGGGCCGTGGTGGCGCACGGCGCGGGCGACCTGCGCCTGGAGGAGCGCCCGGTACCGGCGCCGGGCCCCGGCGAGGTCGCGGTCGAGATCCGGTACGGCGGCATCTGCGGCTCGGACCTGCACTACTGGCGCCACGGAGCGGTCGGGGAGTTCCGGCTGCGCGAACCGCTGGTGCTGGGCCACGAGATCGTGGGCCGGGTCCGGGAGACGGGCCCCGCCACCCAGGCACCACCGCCGGGAACACCGGTGGCCGTTCACCCGCTGGCATCCTGCGGCAGCTGCCGGCAGTGCCTCGCCGGGCGGCGCAACACCTGCCTCGACACCGGCTACCTCGGCAGCGCGGCCCGGAACCCCCACGTACAAGGCGGCTTCGCGGACGTCCTCGTGGTGCCCGCCGAGCGGGTGCTTGAGCTGCCCGCGGGGCTGGACCTGAGGCTGGCCGCGGTGGCCGAGCCGGCCGCGGTCGCGTGGCACGCCGTACGGCAGGCCGGCGAGGTACGCGGCAAGCGGGTACTGGTCACCGGCGCGGGGCCCATCGGCTGCCTGGTGGTCGCGGCGCTGCGGGCCGCCGGCGCGGCCGAGATCACCGTGACCGACGTGCACGAGGCTCCGCTGGCCGTCGCCGAACAGGTGGGCGCCACGTCGACCGTGCGGGTCGGCGCCGGCTCCGCCGACGGGCTGGACGAACTCGCCGCGGACATCGCGATCGAGTCCTCGGGCAACCCGGCCGGACTGCGCACCTGCGTGTACGGAGTCGACCGGGGCGGCCTGGTGGTGGGCCTCGGTCTGCTGCCGCCCGGGGACACGCCGGTGGCCGCCAACGCCCTGATCACACGGGAGCTGCGACTCGTCGGCTCCTTCCGCTTCGACGACGAACTCAGCGAGGTCCTTCCGGCATTGGCCGACGGCCGTCTCCCGGTGGAGCCGGTGGTCACCTCAGTACTGCCGGTGGCCCATACGCAGGAGGCCTTCGAGCTCGCGGCCGACCCCGCCCGCTCCTGCAAGGTACTGCTGGACTTCGGCGAGATGAGCGACTGACAACCGCCGCGCAGCACCGGGCCGGCCCATCGCCCGGTCCCCGGTTTCGTCCCCATCCCCCACGTCGTAAGGAGCTCAACATGTCCGGCCCACCCGCCCGCCGCCCCCGCGTCGCGGTCAGCCGTACCGCCCTGCCGGGAGGCGGCGTCGAGCGCCTCGCCACCCGCTTCGACGTCACCGCCTGGACGGGCACGCGGCCACCGGCACCCGCCGAGCTGGCCGGGCTCGTCCAGGGCTGTGAGGGACTGCTCGTCCTCGGCAGCGACCGCGTCGACGCCGCGCTGCTCGACGCGGCAGGACCGGATCTGCGGGTCGTGGCCCTCGCGTCGATGGGCTACGACGCCGTCGACGTGGCGGCCGCCGCGGAGCGCGGCGTCGTCGTCACCCACACGCCCGACGTGCTGGCGGACACCACCGCCGACGTGGCGATGGCGCTGATCCTGATGGCCCGGCGCCGCCTGCCCGCCGCCATGGACGCGCTGCGCCGCGGGGAGTGGGGCGCCTTCCGCATGGACGCCTTCCTCGGCCTCGACGTACACGGCGCCACCCTCGGGCTGATCGGCTACGGCCAGATCGCCCGCGCCGTTGCCCGCAGAGCTGCCGGATTCGGCATGCGGGTACAGCACCACCACCCCCGGCGCAGGGAGGACGACGAGCTGTCCCGCTGGGTGCCGTTCGACGAACTGCTGCGGACCAGCGACGTGGTGTCCGTGCACACACCTTTGACGGAGGAGACCAAGGGCATGATCGGCACGGCCGAACTGGCCCTGATGAAACCGACCGCGACCCTGGTCAACACCGGCCGCGGAGGGGTCGTCGACGAGGAGGCCCTCCTGACGGCACTACGCCGCGGGGAGCTCCACTCGGCAGGGCTGGACGTCATGACCGACGAGCCGCGTACGGACCCGTCCGACCCCCTGCTCGCCGAACCGCACCTGGTGGTGCTGCCGCACGTGGGCTCGGCAACCGAGGCGACCCGCGCGGCCATGGTGGACCTCGCCGCCCGCAACGTAGAGGCAGTTCTGCACGGCCACCCGGCGCCCACGCCTCTCCCGGGCACCCCGAGCCTGCCCAGGCGGATGTAAGTGTCGTTGGTGAACCGCAACTCCAGCATGTGGGGGAACCCCTGCCACTCAACGACATCCCGGTCGTCGCGCTCGGCGCCTGCATCCCTCCGGGATGGTGCTGTGGTTGATCATCATGGCCGTGGCCACGACCCGGCCGAGCATGTGCGGCGGGCAGTAGGTCTGCCGGAAGCTTCCGACCACGACGTTGGCCACGAAGATGCCGACCCCGACGAGGAAGGCGCCCATCGCGAACAGCAGCAGCCCCGGCCCCGCCGTGGTCATCGGTAGGAGCAGCGCGAACGGCGCGGTGGCGACCTGCAGGAGAAGCAGCCCGCGCGCGGTGCCGAACCGCCGGCTGACCCTGGTGGCCACCAGCGCGCCCACGATGCCGCCGACGCTGCCGCTGGTCAGCAGCAGCCCCACCATGGCCGGGTTCAACCCGACGGTGCGCACCAGGAACACGACCTGCACCGCCTGGTAGCCCATCAACGCCATGTTGATGACGGCACCCCACGTGACCATCGCCCGCAGGTACCGGTCCCGGCCCACGAAGCGGAGCCCTTCGATGATCTGGCGTCGCAGGGGCGCTGGTTCCTCGTCGGAAAGGCGGTTCGGCTCGACCACCCCGATCCGCTTCAGACAGACCGCTGAGACCGGGAACGTCACCGCGTCGGCCACGAGCCCGGTGACCGGGCCCAACGCCTGGGCGAGCAGTCCCGCCGCCCCCGGGCCCGGCGACCTGGGTGGCGGCCTCGCCGCCCTGCAGCTTGGCGTTTCCCTCCAACAGGTCGCGGCCGTCGAGCACGATCCGGATGTACGAGTGGTAGGCGGCGTTGAAGCACACCGCCGCGGTGCCGCAGATCAGCGCGACGACGACCAGGTGCCGGAGTGTGAGCACGTCGAGCCACGCCGCCAGAGGAATGCTCAGCAGTGCCGCGCCGGACAGCAGGTCGCAGGCGATCATGAGTGGCCGTTTGCGGGTCCGGTCCACCCATGCGCCCACTGGCAGGCCCACCAGGAGCCAGGGCAGTCACACGGCCGCGGCGAGCAGACCGACGGCGGTGGAGGTGGCGTCCAACTCCGCGACCGCGATCAGCGGCAGGGCGACCGCGGTGATGCTGTTCCCCAATCCGCTCACGGTCTCGCCCGTCCAGAGCAGACGGAAATCCCGTTGGGCGAAAACTCCCCAGCGCGTTCGAGGCCGGTCCGGTGCGCGGACTCGGTCCCGCCCTCAAGGAACGCGCTGCACGGCTGGAGGCGATCGAATTCCAGAGCTGGCAGGGCACTTCGATCGCCCGCACCGAGTTGGGGCCGACTGTGCACGGCTTTTCGGTGCTCCGTGCTAGAGCGTGCACCGGGCGCATCTGCACGCGTCGCTGCTGGAACGCTCCGAGCCCGCCGGACTCCGGCTGAGCCACCGGCTGCTGCGGGCGGAGGAATCCGGGGACCGGGTGCGCTTGGTGTTCGAGGACGGCACCGCCCATGAGGCCGACGTCGTGGTGGGCGCCGACGGCATTCACTCCGTTCACGCCGCCGACCGTGTCCGTCACTGGGCGCTGCACGACCGCGAACCGCTGCACAGGTGGTCAACGGACCGGCTGACCTTGCTCGGTGATGCCGCGCACCCGCTGTCGCACGCTGCTCCCGGGAAAATCCTGTCCTGCTGCACGCCGACGCGCCTTTAGCATGCGAGACCGTTTGTTGAACCAGCTAGGGGGGCCATGGAACACGACTGGCAGGTCTATGCGGACAACGCCATCGCATGGGCACGGCGAGGTCTGGGAACGACCGCTTACACCTCGCTGTGTCTGGCTTTTGTGGAGGACGCCTACGAACGACCCAACCACTTGGAGATCTTCGGTGGCGACTTCGCCCGCGAGTCCGCTGAGCTCTACGGGGCGCGGAACAGCTCCGGCACGCCTCCGACCGGTGCCTTCGTCTTCTACGACAACACCGGCGAGTTGCTCGGCCGACGGCAGAACTGGGGCCATGTGGGGCTGTGCATCGGTGATGGCCAGGTCATCCGTGCCTGGGACCGAGTAAGGATCGACCACTGTCTGGAGATTCAGAACCTGGTGGCGCCTTCGGGCTGGGACTCCCCCCGCTGGATCGGATGGGCACCGGTCGAGCGCATCTTCCAGGGATGCCGACCCAAGGACTGGACGGACGTCGGCGACGCGGCCGCCGCCGCACAGCGCATGGCAGCAGCCAGATTCGGTGACGGATCCGGGCAGATGTGAACGCCGTGGGCCTCCGGGCCGGCGGTGCTCACCTCGCCCCGTGCCGCCGCGGGTCCGTCACCCGTACGGCCGTTCGCCGCCGGCGGTTTGCTCCTGCTGAGGGGCCGGCGGCGGAGCGGTCGTGGCCCGGGGGATCACCTGGGTGGGCAGGACGATGTGCCGCTTGTGGTCCGCGGCCGCGTCGTTGATGAGCTTCAGGGCAAGTTCGCCGGCCACGTGCCCCATGGTCGAGGGCAGTTGGGCCACCGTGGACAGGTCGGCCCACTCGGCCATGGGCTGGTCGTCGAAGCCGAGGACGGACATCCGCCCGGGTACCTCGATCTGCGTTCGGAGCAAGGTAGAGATGACGGAGACGGCCAGTTCGTCCTGCTCGGCGAAGAGGGCGGTGGGCGGTTCCCGCAGGCTCAGCAGCTTCCCGACCGCCTCCAGTGTGGCGCGCCTGTCCTGAGCCTGGGCCGACACCACCAGGTCGTCGTCCGGGGGGATGCCCGCCTCGGTGAGCGCCTGGCGGTAGCCGAGCAGCCGCTCGTGCGAGCTGAAGGTGAAGCCGCTGGCGCCCACCGTCGTGATGAAGGCGATCCGCCGGTGCCCGAGGTTCAGCAGATACCGGGTGCCCTCGCAGGCTCCGGCCACGTCGTCGACGTACACGCTGGGGCGGCCCTCGACGTGCTGGCTGACGTAGATGACCGGCATCCCGAGGTCATCCAGGCGCGCGCTCTCCTCTTCGGTGAGGTCGAAGGAGAACACGAGCAGGGCGTCGGCGTTCCGGCGGGCGGGGAGATGCTCGAAGAACGAGGCGCGCTCGGCCAGGTCGGGGATGACGTAGACGGACAGCTGCATGTCGGCCGCGCGCAGCAGCGGACCCAGGCTGGACAGCGCCGAGCCCATGAACCACGAGGTGAGCGTGGGCACGAGCACTGCCACCACCCCGGTCCTGCCGGTGACCAGACTCGCGGCCTGCCGCGAGACCGCGAAGTTCAGTTCACGGGCGGCCTGTTCGACCCGGGCACGGACCTCCGGTGAGACGGTCGGCAGGCCGCGCAGGGTGCGCGAGACGGTGGACGGGGAGACCCCGGCCCGTTCGGCGACATCAGTCATCGTGGGGTGCCGCTGAGCTGGAGGCATGAGCGGACGCTAACACGGCTGACCCTTCTCAGAGGCGCGGCTGTGACAGCGCTGTCATCGCCCCCTCCGAAGACATGAGAGCCGAATACCGCAGCAAAAGCCGCATAAAGGGCACAGTATTCGATTAATCCTTGCCCGCATTACCGGGAATTTGCGGATTGTTTTCCCCAGGTTGCACGCCTGTCATGCAAACGTTGCCACGGCGGAGTCGAAGCCGTCCCCATGAAGTCTTCCATTCAGGGCTTTGACCTGCGCTTTCTTCCACAGAACCCCGTGACGACACAGTCACGGCTCCGGTTCCGCACGACCAGGAGAGAGACCGTGCAGAAGATCAGGACCACCAGAGTCCTTCAGTGTTCGGCAACGCTCGTCGCCGCCGGGCTGTTGCTCACCGCCTGCGGCTCGTCCGGCGGCAGCAGCTCCGCGGCGCCGGCCCAGAACACGTCCTTCAAGGGACGTGGGCCCATCACGTACGTGGCCGGCAAGGACACCACCGGCACCGTGCAGACGATCATCAACCGCTGGAACAAGCTGCACCCGAAGGAGAAGGTCACCTTCATCCAGCTGCCGACGGATGCCGACTCGCAGCGACAGCAGATGATCCAGAACGCGGAGACGAAGTCCGACGCCTACACGGTGCTCGCCACCGATGTCGTGTGGACGTCGGAGTTCGCCGCCCACCAGTGGATCGAGCCCCTGCCCGCGAACCAGTTCCCGCTGCGGAAGATGCTGCAGCCGGTGGTGGAGACGGCGAAGTACCGCGGCAATCTGTACGCGGTCCCGGCCAGTTCGAACGGCGGCATGCTGTTCTACCGCAGCGACCTGCTGAAGCAGGCCGGCATCACCCAGCCCCCCTCCACCTGGGCGGAGATGACGGCCGACTGCGCCAAGGTGGAGAAGCTGCCCGAGGCCAAGAACATGTCCTGCTACGCCGGGCAGTTCCAGAAGTACGAGGGCCTGACGGTGAACTTCGCCGAGGCCGTGAACTCCGCGGGCGGTCAGATCACCGACGCGAACGGCAAGCCGGACGTCGACACCCCGCAGGCGAAGAAGGGCCTGGACTTCCTCGTCAACTCCTTCAAGGACAAGACGATCCCGAAGGAGGCCATCACCTACCAGGAGGAGGACGGCCGTCAGGCGTTCCAGGCCAAAAAACTGGTATTCCTGAACAACTGGCCGTACGTGTACGCCCTGGCGCAGAAGAGCGAGATCGCGGGCAAGTTCGCGGTCGCACCGCTGCCCGGCCTGAACGGGCCCGGCACATCCAGCCTCGGCGGTTCCAACCTGGCCCTGTCGTCCTTCGCCAAGAACAAGGCGACGGCCCTGGACTTCATGAAGTTCTTCAGCAGCGAGCAGAGCGCGAGCTACTTCCTGAAGAACGCTTCCCTCGCCCCGCCGTACGCGGACCTCTACAACGACACGGCGCTGGACAAGCAGTATCCGTACCTGCCCGTCCTCAAGCAGTCCATCACGCATGCCGTGCCGCGCCCGCGGGTCGTGCAGTACGGCGATGTGACGTCGGCGATCCAGCAGGAGGTCTACGCCGCGCTGACCGGAAAGAAGAGCAGCGCCCAGGCGCTGAAGGATCTGCAGGCGGACCTGCAGAAGCTGACGGCGCAGTGAGGAGTGGGGTGATGGCCGACACCAAGGTCCCGCCCGGAACCGCCGCACCCGACTCCGGCAGCGCGCCCGGCAGCCGTACCGGGCGGCCCTCCTCGCCGCCGAAGGCCGGCCGCACACGAGCCCGTGCGACCGCGGGCACGGGGCGGCTGGCCGCGCTGCTCGTCTCCCCTACGCTCCTGGTGCTGACGATCGTCGTGATCTATCCGACGATCATGGCGCTGAACGAGTCGCTGTACGGGCCGAAGGGGCTGGACCCGAAGACCGGTTTCATCAGCAACACCGAGCCGTTCGTCGGACTGAGGAACTACACCGACATCTTCACCCAGGCCGGGGACCGATTCTGGAACGCCTTCTGGAACACCACGCTCTTCACCGTCGTCACGGTGTCGCTGGAGACGGTGATCGGTGTGGCCATGGCACTGATCATGGCCAAGGCGTTCCGGGGCCGGGCCCTGGTGCGGGCCGGCATCCTCGTGCCCTGGGCGATTCCCACGGCCATCTCCGGCCTGCTGTGGCGGTGGATCTTCAACGCCGACGGAATCGCCAACGTCCTCATCGGACATCAGGTCCTGTGGACCGCCGACGGCTTCCAGGCCAAGATCGCGGTCATCATCGCCGAAGTGTGGAAGACCTCCCCCTTCATCGGGCTGCTGGTCCTGGCCGGCCTCCAGGTGATCCCGAAGGAGGTCTACGAGGCCGCCCGGATCGACGGGGCCGGTGCCCTGGCCCGGTTCTGGCGCATCACCCTGCCGCTGGTGAAGCCCGCGCTGCTGGTGGCGGTGCTGTTCCGGTGCCTGGACGCACTGCGGATGTTCGACCTGCCGTACATCCTCATCGGCGCGCAGAAAGGCTCGGTGGAAACCCTGTCGATGCTCGCGCAGAACGAAGCCTCCAACGTCCGCTTCGGACCGGCCTCCGCCTACGCGGTGCTCCTCTTCCTCTACGTCTTCCTCATCGCGCTCGCCTTCGTCCGGCTGCTGGGCGCCGATCTCGTCGGCGAAGCCGGCGATGCAGGCGGCGCCAAGCGCCGACGCGCGGCCCGGGGCAGGCGCCGAGCCCTTCCGGCGCCGCGCCGTGCGGAGGTGACGGCATGACCCTCACGGCCAAGTGGCGTCAGTGGCTGCCCTACGTGGGTGTCGCCGCCGTGGTGGCCTACTGCCTGGCCCCCTTCTACTGGATGCTGGTCTCCAGTCTGCGGCGCAGCACCGACATCTTCAGCACCTCGCTGTTTCCCCATCCGCTGTCGTTCGAGAACTACCGTGCGGTGTTCAGCCCGTCCCAGGGGTTCTCGCGCGCGCTGCTCAACAGCCTGATCGTCGCCGGCGTCACCACCGCGCTGTCGCTGCTGCTGGCCACGTTCACGGCATACGCGATGGCCCGGCTGGAGTTCCGGTTCAAGCGACTGATCCTCACGTTGATCATCGCCACCTCGATGTTCCCGGTGGTGTCGATCGTGGTGCCGCTGCTGAAGCTGTTCACGAACATCGGCTGGATCAACACCTATCAGTCCATGATCGTGCCCAGCATGTCCTTCACGCTGCCGCTGGCGGTGTGGAACCTGACCACGTTCTTCCGGCAGATGCCGGAAGAGTTGGAGCACGCAGCCATGGTCGACGGCTGCACCCGCGGCCAGGCGTTCCGCAAGATCATCATCCCGCTCGCCGCCCCGGGCATCTTCACCACCGCGATCATCGTCTTCATCGCCGCCTGGAACGAGTTCCTCATCGCCCTGTCGATGACCAACAAGCCCGGCATGCAGACCGCGACGGTCGCCATTTCGAAGTTCAGCGGCGCCACGTCGTACCAGACCCCGTACGGCAGCCAGATGGCGGCGGGCGTCCTGGTCACCGTCCCCCTGGTGATCATGGTGCTCGTCTTCCAGCGCCGCATCGTCGCCGGACTCACCTCGGGCGCGGCCAAGTAGCCACCCGTCCAAGGCCCAAGGAGAACCACAGCAATATGCCCAGCACCGCACCGTGGTGGCGAAGCGCCGTCATCTACCAGGTCTACATCCGCAGTTTCGCCGACGGGGACGGTGACGGCGTCGGCGACATCGCCGGCATCCGCTCCCGTCTGCCGTATCTCAAGTCGCTCGGCGTCGACGCCCTCTGGATCAACCCGTGGTACAAGTCGCCGATGGCGGACCACGGTTACGACGTGGCGGACTTCCGTGAGATCGACCCGCTGTTCGGCAGCCTGGCGGAGGCGGAACAGCTCATCGAGGAGGCGCACCGGCACGGGATCCGCGTCATCCCCGACATCGTGCCCAACCACACCTCCGACCAGCACGCGTGGTTTCGGGCGGCGCTGGCGGCCGGACCGGGCAGCCCGGAGCGGGAACGCTACGTCTTCCGCCCCGGCCGTGGACCGGGCGGCGGCGAACCGCCCAACGACTGGGTCTCCTGCTTCGGCGGTCCGGCCTGGACGCGGCTGCCCGACGGGCAGTGGTATCTGCATCTGTTCGCCCCTCAGCAGCCGGACCTCAACTGGGAACACCCCGAGGTGCGGGCGGAGTTCGAGTCGATCCTGCGGTTCTGGTTCGGCCGGGGCGTGGACGGGTTCCGCATCGACGTCGCCCATGGCCTCGTCAAGGACCCCGAGTTGCCCGACCTGCCGCCCCGTGAGGAGCCGGCGGGGGTGCTGGGGCCGCTCTCCCGCCGGGACGAGGCGGACGCCGCGAACCGGATACGGCGGCATCTCGACCACCCGCACTGGGACCGCGACGAAGTGCACGACATCTACCGCGCGTGGCGCAAGGTGGCCGACGAGTTCCCCGGCGACCGGTCCTTCGTGGCCGAGGCCTGGGCGGACACCCCCGAGCGGCTCGCCGCCTACGTCCGCCGGGACGGGCTGCACACAGCGTTCAACTTCGATTTCCTGATGGCGAGTTGGGACGCGAAGGACCTGCGTTCGGTCATCGACGACTCGCTCGCGATGCTCGGTGCGGTGGGGGCGCCGGCCACCTGGGTGCTCTCCAACCACGACGTCATGCGCCACCCCAGCCGCTACGGCCGCAAAACCGTCAAGCGGTGGGTGGCCAACGAGCCGTACCGGCCCGAAGGTCCACCGGATCTGGAACTGGGCCGGCGACGCGCCCGTGCGGCCGCCCTGCTGATGCTCGCCCTGCCCGGCGGCGCCTACATCTACCAGGGCGAGGAGCTCGGCCTGCCGGAGGTCGAGGACCTGCCCGAGGCCGTGCTCCAGGACCCGATCTGGGAACGGTCCGGGCACACCGACCGCGGACGCGACGGCTGCCGGGTGCCGCTCCCCTGGTCCGGGCGGAGCGAGCCGTACGGCTTCAGCCCGGCGGGTGCCGCCGCGGCGCCCTGGCTGCCGCAACCGGCGAACTGGGGCGAGTTCAGCGTTCAGGCACAGACCGGTGACGAGACATCGATGCTGGAGCTGTACCGCGCCGCCCTGCGGCTGCGCCGTGAGCTCCCCGCGCTCGGCGATGGCACCCTGACCTGGCTGGAAGCCCCTGACGGGGTCCTCGCCTTCCGTCGCGCACCGGGCTTCGCCTGCGTCGTCAACCTCTCGGCCGAGGCGCACCCTCTGCCCGGGCACACCTCCCTCCTGCTCTCCAGCGGCCCCGTGGAAGGCGGTGTACTGGCACCGGACCACGCGGCCTGGCTCGCGCTGTAGCAGCCCGGACGCTTGTGCGGAGCGCTCGGCGGTCAGCCCGAGGCCGCTGCCGGCTCGTCCGGTGCCGGCGGTTGGGGTCGGCGGGCTGGTGTGGTGGTGTTGTCCGCCGCCGGTGTGGGCATCCGGTGGAACGCCATGGTCATGGTGTCGGGCTTGACGGTGACGACGGCTTTCGCGCGGGGAGGGCGGGAGGTGAGTTCGAGGCGGGGCCAGAGTTGCAGGACGGTCGCCAGGATGATGTGCAACTCGCTCCAGGCGAAGTTCTCGCCGATGCACTTGCGGCGTCCGTCGCCGAACGCCAGGAAGGAACCGCGGGTGGCCGGGGCGCGCTCGGGCGTCCAGCGGTCCGGGTCGAAGAGCCCGGGCTGCGGGAAGTAGTCGGCGTCGTGCTGGTGGAGGTATGGGCTCCAGACGACGTCGGCCCCTTCGGGTATGCGGTGGCCGCCCAGGTCGACGTCCTGGGTGGCGGTCCTCGTCACCATCCACGCCGGTCCGTACTTGCGGACGGCCTCCTGGAGCACCTTGCGGACGTACGGGAGTTGGTCCAGGTCGGCGTAGCGCAAGGGGCGATCCGGGCAGACCGAGGCCAGTTCGTCGCGCAGGCGTTGTTCGATCCAGTGCCCCAGCAGGCAACGTTTGCCCGTTAAGGAGCGGCGTCCGGTGCGTGCTCTCGGCGTGCCGGCCGGAAGCCCTCGTACTGGACGTACTTGGGCTTTCGGCCGGTGCGGCGAGAGTACGTGCCGGGCGTCGCGACGGGGCAAACGTTGCCTGCTGGGGCACTAGGGGTTGCCGGCGATCTCGTACAGGGTCCAGGCCAGCGTGGTGCCGGTTGTCTCGATCGCGCCGGTCAGCAGCGTGATGACCTCGTCCTGCAACTGCTGCCGCGTCAGCGGGTCCTCGGCGGTCAGCAGGGTGGTGAACAGCCCCTCGCGTTCCTGCGCCGGTGCGGCGTGCGGGCAGCCCACAGGCTCGGTCGGGGTGTCCGCGGATTCGGAGGGCGGATACGGTGCCCGGCTGGTGTGATGGTCGATGGCCTGGTCGATGAGGGCACGCAACCGGGCGACGCGCTCCGCGTGGGCGCGGTTGGCGGGCAAGGGCAGACGGGTGACCCAGGGGGGAAGGACGGTCTGACGGATCGTCCCCTTCATGATCGCGGGCATGAGGGCGGTGAACTCGCCCTGGAGGTGCGCGGGGAGGTCCGTGTCGAACAGGGCGACGAGGAACGCGGCGAGCGTGATGTCGTTCATGTCGGCGTACACGTCACGGGGTTCGGCTTCGTCCCATGCGCTGATCATCGCTCTGACCTGCTCGATCATGGCGGTGCCGCGGGTGGCGATATGCGCCTTGTTGAACATCGGCTGCATCAGGCGGCGGTTGCGCAGATGAGTGTCGCCGTCGGCGACGGTGGCGAGTCCGTCGCCGAAGAAGACCCGCAGCGCGTCGATGATCTTGCCGCCCTTGGCGAAGTGCACGGCGTCCGTGACGAGGACTCGGCGGGTCAGGGCGGGGTCGGTCACGACATACGCGGGAGTGGGACCTATGCGTATCCGCACCACGCTGCCATGCCGGCGCAGCGAGGTGATGAAGGCAACGGGTCGCGGGTGAGCCGGTGGCGTGGCCGATGAGAGGGAGGGCTCCCGGAGCAGTGGGGGTGGAGGCGGCTGTGGCAGGCGAGGCGTTCACGGCGCTTGGCACTCCTCGAGTGGGGGTGCTTGCGGCCGATGCACGCCCAAGGTCGGGCGGCGGAATGCCTCCCCGGAGTGATCACTGCGTCACACAGGGCACCGCTGAGCCCGGCGCAGGCTCGCGTGGCGCGCCGGGCCGGCGGCTCAGTTCGCGGACGGGGCCTGCGTGCGGTCCCGCACGATGATCTTGCCGGTGTTCTCACCGCGCAGCATTCCCAGGAACGCGTCCACGATGTACTCGAACCCGTCGACCACCGTCTCGTCCAGCCTGAGCCGGCCGCTCTGCAGATGCGGTACCGCGAACTCGTACAACTCCTCCTGCACATCACGGTAGTTGCGGACCAGGAAGCCCTCCATGCGGATGCTCTTCTCCACGATGTCCGCCTGGTTGAAGCGCGGCGGTGGCGCGTCGAGGGTGTTGTACTGGCTGATCGTGCCGATGCGGACGATGCGCCCGAACTCGCGCAATGCTCCCACCGCCGCGGCCAGTTGCTCACCGCCGACATTGTCGACGAACACGTCGATGCCGTCCGGCGCGACCTTGGCGAGCAGATCGGCTGCGGGCCCGTCGTGGTAGTCGAAGACGGCGTCATAGCCCACTTCCCGCGTGAGGTGGTCGGCCTTCGCTGCCGAGCCCGCGCTGCCCACGAGCCGCCCGGCCCCGAGCAGTCCGGCGAATCGCCCGGTCGCCGTGCCGACCCCACCCGCGGCGGCCGACACGAACAGGTCCTCGCCCTCCTGGAGCCGGGCGATCCGGGTCAAGCCCACGTAGGCGGTCAGGCCGGTGCCGCCGAGGAGGCTCAGGTACGCGGTCAGGGGCACCCCGTCGAAGCGGGGCAACTGCCGGATCTCCTCGGGAGTGACCACCGCGTGCGTGCGCCAGCCCTGCCGGTGGAAGACGATCTCACCCTCGGACAGGCGAGGCGTGCGCGAGGCGATGACCCGCCCGATGGTGCGGCCCTCCAGCGGTGCGCCGAGCACGAAGCCGCCGGGCACGTCGTCCATCATCTCGCGGTGATAGGGGTCGACGGACCAGTAGAGGTTTTCCACCAGCGCGCTGCCGGGCGCGGGTTCGGGAAGCTTGGACTCGACGAAGGCGAAGTGCTCGGCGGTGGGAAAGCCGTGGGGGCGGGCGGTCTGATGCACGGTGAGCGCGGTCTCGTTCATGAGCAGGCACCGTAGGGCGGGAATGCCTCTTTTCGGCAGCCGGTTGGGCTCATGCGACACACCGTTCCATGAGCAACTCTCATACGTCGAAGTGAGCGCACCATGGCCCGTACGACCGACTCCGATCTCGCCCCGCACGAACTGCGCGTCCTGGTGGCGGTCGCGGACACCGGCGGCTTCTCGGCCGCGGCCGGCACGCTCGGTCTCACCCAGTCCGCGGTCTCCCACTCGGTGCGTGGCAGCGAGCGCAAAATCGGTGCCGTCCTCTTCGCACGCGGCCGCACCGGCGCCCACCCCACCCCCGCCGGAGAGCAGGCCGTCGCACACGCCCGCCGCATCCTGCGCCTGCTGGACGTCCTGACCGCCGAGGCGCGCGGCGCGGCCCGGTCCGACTCGGCGGCGGGGCCGCTGCGGATCGCGGCCTTCCGCAGCGCGGCCCTTCACCTGCTGCCGCAGGTCCTGCAGCGGCTGCGCGCCGAGCACCCCGGGATCGAGCCGCAGGTGCGGATCGTGCGCGAGGTGGGGCGTGGCACCGCGGGCGAAGTCGCCGACGGGAAAGCCGACATCGGCATCGCCACACTCGGCGGCTCCGTGCCGCTTCCACCGGGTCTGGTCGCGAGCGCACTTCTTGTGGAGCCGTATGCCCTGGTGCACACGGCGGGCCACGCCGCCCCGCGCTCGCTGCCGCTGGTCGACTGGGCCGAGAACTGTTCCTCGTACACGCGTGACTGGTGGGCCGCGCAGGACTGGATCCCGAAGGCGACCGTCGAGGCCGAGGACGACGGAGCGGTGCTCTCCTTGGTGAGCGGAGGTCACGGAATGGCGATCATGCCCGCGCTCTCCTTGGTCGGAGCCCCGAACTCGGTGGGGATCACCGATCTCGGACCGAAGCGCCCGACACGCCAGGTCGGCTACGTCACCACTTCCGAACTGGCCGGATCGGCCGTCGTGCGCGCCTTGGTGCGGGAACTGCGGGCCACGGTTCCCCAGGTCATGAGCGTTCTCGGCGGCAAGGCTTGATCAGGCCGAGGCCGTGACCTGCCTCCTCCCCCGGCGCGGTGGGGTCCGTCTCCGTGCGAGGGTGTCTTCGTCTGTCGCGAGTGCGTCTTCCCGGATCTCGCCGGACAGCACCTGGCGGGCCCGTGTCAGATCGAGGCCGCGGACCGTGGGCTTCTCGGCACCCATGAACTCCAGCTTGCGCATCAGGCCCGGCAGGGCCGGCTCGGCGGTGGAGGTGCCCAGCAGAGCCACCTTCATGACGAACGACAGCACCTTGAACACCACTGTGGTCAGGCGGTCGACTCCGGCGATGATCGGCTCACCGGCCTTGCCGACGGACTTCAACGCGATCCCGAAGATCACCTGCGGCCCGCCTTCTTCAGGTCCGCGACACCGGCGACGCCTCCGATGATGGTCAGGAACACGATCGGCCCGATGAGCATCTTCATCGCCGTGATGAACGTGGTGCCGATCGGCTCCGTCGACGTGGCCAGATCCGGCCGCTGCCACGCGAGCACGATCCCGATGACGATCGCCACCAGCACCTGCACGTACAGCTGCCGATACCCCACGCGCCCCTCCCGGGATGCCGCGCGTCCGGTGCCGGCTTCGAAGACCCCTGGAGGTGTCGCCGACCGGTGAGGCTCCAGCGCGTGGTGTGGTCGGCGCTGGAGGACACCCGCGAGCTGCTGCCACTGGAGGTTCAGGGCCTCGGAACGTTGCGCAGATTGGCCCTGGCCAGATCGAGCATCTTGCCCACGCCGCCGTTGAGCACCGTCCTGCCTGCCGAGAAGGCGAATCCCTTCACCTGTTCGCCGGAGATGTGCGGCGGGATCGACAGTGCGTTGGGGTCGGTGACGAGGTCCACCAGGCACGGCCCGTCGTACGAGAGTGCCTCCCGCAGGCCTTCGCGGATCTGCGCGGGCTTCTCGATGCGGATGGCGTGGATTCCGACCCCTGCGGCGATGGCGGCGTAGTCCACCGGCTCGTGGTCGGTCTGGTAGTCGGGCAGGCCGTCGACCATCATCTCCAGCTTGACCATGCCGAGGGAGGAGTTGTTGAAGACGATCGTCTTCACCGGCAGGTTGTGCAGTTTGACGGTGAGCAACTCGCCCATGAGCATGCCTAGTCCGCCGTCCCCCGACATCGAGATCACCTGACGGCCGGGGTGGGCGAACTGGGCACCGATGGCGTGCGGGAGAGCGTTGGCCATGGTGCCGTGCAGGAACGAACCGATCACGCGGCGGCGGCCGTTGGGCGTGATGTAGCGGGCCGCCCACACGTTGCACATTCCGGTGTCGACGGTGAACACCGCATCGTCGTCGGCGAGTTCGTCGAGGATCGACGCCGGGTATTCGGGGTGGATCGGCACGTGGTGCTGGACATTGCGGGTGTATGCGGAGACCACGTTCTCCAGGGACTTGGCGTGGTGGCGCAGAGTCCGGTCCAGGTACGAGCGGTCGCGCTTCGCCTCGACCAGCGGCAGCACCGCGCGCAGCGTCTCGCCCACGTCACCGTGCACGCCCAGCTCCAGCGCGGTCCGCCGCCCGATCCGCCCCGCGTCGTGATCGATCTGTACGGTGCGAGCCTGCGGCAGGAAGTCGTCGTACGGGAAGTCGGTGCCCAACAGGACCACCAGGTCGGCCTCGTGCATGGCGTCGTAACAGGCGCCGTAGCCGAGCAGCCCGCTCATGCCGACGTCGTACGGGTTGTCGTACTGGATCCACTCCTTGCCGCGCAGCGTGTGCCCGACCGGCGCGTGCACCCGGCCCGCGAGCTCCATCACCTCGGCGTGCGCGTCCCGTACGCCGGCACCGCAGAAGAACATCACCTTCTCGGCCGCGTTGAGCTTCGCCGCAAGGCCCCGCACCTGGTCGGCCGGCGGTAGGACCCGGCCGCGGGTGGTGACGAAACTGCTCGATCCGGTGGGGTTCGTGGCGGGCGCGTGGGACAGGTCGCCGGGCATGACGAGCACCGACACCCCGTTGTCGGACAGCGCGCGCTGTACGGCGATCCGCATTATGCGCGGCATCTGCGACGGCCGGCTCACCATTTCGCAGTACTGGCTGCATTCGGTGAACAGCCGCTCCGGGTGCGTCTCCTGGAAGAAGCCGGTGCCGATCTGCTTCGACGGAATGTGGGAGGCGATCGCGAGCACCGGGGCCCCGGAGCGGTTCGCGTCGTACAGACCCTGGATCAGGTGGGTGTTGCCCGGGCCGCAACTGCCCGCGCACACCGCGAGCCGCCCGGTCAGCTGCGCCTCGGCCGCAGCAGCCAGCGCCGCCGCCTCCTCGTTGCGCACATGGATCCACTCGATGCCGTCGGTACGCCGGATCGCGTCCACTACGGGATTGAGGCTGTCGCCGACGACGCCGTAGATGCGTTCCACCCCCGCTTGTCGCAGGACATCGATCAACTGCTGTGCCACGGTCGGATTACGCACCAGGGATCTCCTTGAAGGGGTTGCGGTGCCGATCGGTCGGCCCAGTCGCTGATCGGTGGCGGGAATGGCAGGGATGGCGGGATGGACAGCATTGCACGCAGGCGGAGAGTACGACGGCATCCACCCCCAGGGCGCTCCTCGCGCCCGCGCCGCCCGTGCCTGCGAGAGCGAAATTCGCTCAGCTCACCTTGATCTGCGAGGCGTTCTCGGCCAGCCAGTCGTCGAAGCTCTTGAGCGCCGGGTTGAGTTCCCGCACCTTGTCCAGGTCGCGGGCGCCGGTGAACTCCTGGTCGAAGTCGCCGTAGTACTGGAACATGTTGCCGAGCTCATCCGCCGCCGGGATACCGAAGGTGCGGAAGACGTCGTAGGGCACGGACTGGAAACGCACCGGCTCACCCAGCGCAGCCGCCAGCTTCTCCGCGTACTGGTCACCCGTCAGATGGTCGCCGGCCAGGTTGACGGTCTGGCCGACGAACGGCGCGCCGCCCTTGAGAACGGCGAAGGCCGTCCGGCCGATGTCCGCGACGTCCACTCCCGCCATGAGCTTGCCGTTCTCCAGCGGCAGGGTCAGCGTCAGCACGCCGTCCTCACCTCGCTGGGGACCCATCTGGGTCAGGAAGCCCTGGAAGAAGAAGGTGGTGTTCAGGAAGGTGGTCGGTACCCCGGCCTGGCGGAACAAATCGTTGGCCTCACCCTTGGCGTCGAAGTGCGGCACGTTGTACTTGCCCTGGAGAACGGGCATCCGCTCGTCCTCGAGCGGCAGCAGCTCGCGGGTGTCCTCCAGCGTCGACCACACCACGTGCCGCAGCCCCGCCGCCTTGGCGGCCCGCACCAGGACGTTGATCTCCTCGATCTCCTTCTCCGCTGAGCCGTGCGCCCAGAAATTGGTCACCAGGAAGGCGCCGTAAGCACCCTCGAACGCCTTGTGCACGCTCGGCTCGTCGTAGAAGTCCGCCTGGACGACCTCGGCCCCGAGCGCGGCGAGTTCCCGGGCGGCGGGCGAGTCGGGGTTCCTCGTGAGCGCGCGCACCGCGAAACCCGACTCCGAGTCGGCGAGGATCGCCCGCGCGGCACCGCCACCCTGAGCGCCCGTCGCTCCGGCGACCGCGATGATCTTCTGCTCACTCATAGCTACTGCTCCTGCCCGAAGACACCAGGTTGATGCGTCAACAAGAACCGTAGCGCACAGAGGGTGACGCGTCAACCTTTTCGATCGAGGGAAGAGTCCTCGAGCCGACCAGGGCTGCGGAGTGAGAGAAGGGTGTGGTCCGCATCCTCCCCCGGCGTCGCCACCACACCTCCCAAGGTTGACATATCAACGCGAGCTGAATAGCTTGTGACGCGTCAACTATCCAGGTCGCAAACTCGCAGCCGAGCGCCGGGACGGCGGCTGCCTCCAGTTACGGGGCTCCCAAGGAGGACAAGTGACGGTCAAGGTGATCGACGTACCTGAGGCACACCGCTACGAGGCCACGGTGGACGGGTGGTCCGAGGTCGCGGGCTTCTCGCAGTACATCCGCACATCGGAACTGATCGCTTTCGTGCACACGGAGGTCGATCCGGAGTTCGCGGGCCGCGGGGTCGGTTCGGCGCTGGCTCGGGCCTCCCTCGACGAGGCACGCGCCGCAGGGCTGAGCGTGCTGGCCGTCTGCCCCTTCTACACAGGATGGATCGGCCGCCACCCCGAGTACGCCGACCTGCTGTACCAGGCCCGGAGCAAGGTCAGCGACTGACTCGGCCGGCCGGCCAAAGACGCATGAGGGAGACCGGTATGAGCGGCAAACCCCAGCAGAAGGCCTACGAGGCACCGGACATCACCGTGACCTTCGAGGCGAGGCGCTGTCTGCACGCCACCGAGTGCGTCAACAGCCTGCCCGAGGTCTTCGACGCGAGCAGGTGTCCGTGGATTCAGCCCGATGCCGCCCCGGCCGATCGGCTGGCCGAGGTGGTGCGCCGCTGCCCCTCGGGCGCGCTGCAGTACTCACTGGCAGACGGCCGGGAAGAGACTCCGGACCGGCCGACCCGCATCACCCGGACCCCTGCCGGACAGCTGATCGTGCGCGGCGACCTGTCGCTGGACACGCAGGAGGGGACGCAGGCCGAGAGCAGGGCCGTGCTGTGCGGCTGCGGGAGCAGTCAGCTGACGCCGTACTGCGACCACTCCGGCCCCTGCGGCCAGTGACACCGGCGGTGACCGCCGCCCCCCGTTTCCCCGACCCGTTTGCCCGACCCGTTTGCCATGGCAAGAATATGGAGCTGAACACAATGTCCCTCGCAGTTCGATTCTCCGAGTACGGCACCAGCGAAGTACTGCGCGTCGTGGACGTTCCGGCGCCCGTCCCTGGCCCCGGGCAAGTGCGGCTCGCGGTGCGGGCGGCAGGCGTCAATCCGATCGACTGGAAGATCATGCAGGGGGCGATGAGGCAGATGATGCCCATCGATCTGCCCGCGGGCCTCGGGTACGACGTAGCCGGTGTGGTGGACCAGGTCGGGGAGGGCGTGACTGCCTTCGCCGTCGGCGACGAGGTCCTGGGGACCCCACGCACGCCGGCGTACGCCCAGAGCGCGGTCGCCGACGCCGCCGCACTGGTCACCAAGCCGGCCACCATTCCCTGGGAAGTCGCCGGAGCTCTTGCGGGTCCGGGCGGAAGCGCGTGGACGGTTCTGGAACGCCTCAAGGTCGTCCAGGGCGAGACCCTGCTGATCCACGCCGCCTCCGGTGGAGTGGGCACGTTCGCCGCCCAGCTCGCCGTGGCCCGTGGCGCGCGGGTGATCGGCACCGCGAGCCGGGACAACCACGAACGGCTGCGTTCGCTCGGCGTGATCCCCGTCGTCTACGGCGAGGGGCTCGCCAACCGCGTACGGGCGATCGCCCCCGAGGGAGTCGACGCCGTACTCGACGCCTCCGGCCACGGCGAGATCCCGCTGTCCATCGACCTTGCCGGAGGCCCCGAGCGCGTCCTCACCCTGGTGGCCTTCGACGCCGCCGACCTGGGCATCCAGGTCCACACGGACGGAGCGAGCGGGAACGGCGTGCGGGCCCTGCGCGACATCCTCGCCCTCATCGAGGAAGGACGGCTGCACGTCCCGATCTGGCGCACCTACCCCCTCGCGGAGGCAGCCGCCGCACTCGACCTGAGCCGTGCGGGACACGTCCGCGGCAAGATCGTACTGCTGCCGTAGGCCATCGCGGAGCCGCGCCGACCGGCCTGGCGAGGGGCAGGAACGTCACGGCCGGCCGGCGGGCGACGCCGGTGGCGCTGGTCGAAGGCCGGTGCTACCCGCACGGACGGCCCGGGTAGTCGTCGCTCTCGGGTATCCCTGCCGCTCGCATTCGGCTCAGGACCGCACGCCGGACCTCTTCGTCGTCGATGGGCAAGGGGCAGTTGGTCTCCCGGTCGAAGATCTCGGCGCCGACGGCGGTGTTCCAGATGGCCCACCGGAGCTGATGCTGATCGTCCGTCCAGAGGTACGCATAGCTGTCGACGGTGTCCGCTTCCATGGTGTCCTCCGACCCGTTCACGGTGTGGTCTTCTCTGTCGCGCGGCCGTCGACATATGTCGCCACGACCTCGATGTCTCCGATGCGCGACGTATCGACACGCCGGGGGTCGTCGCCGAGCACGACCAGATCGGCGAGCTTGCCCGGGGAGAGGCTTCCCAGGCTGTCCTCCCAGTGGCAGGCGAAGGCGCCGGCGACCGTGTAGGCGTGCAGGGCCTCGTCGACGGTGACGCCCTCGGCCGGGCCGATCACCTGGCCGGACTCGGCGGCGCGCTCGACCATGAACTGGACGGCTCGCAGCGGGGATCCGTCGGTGACGGGGCGGTCGGAGCTGCCGACGAGCGTGATGCCGTGGTCCAGGAACGCCCTGCCGCGGTAGAGCCACGGGGCCCGCTCCTCGCCCATGATCGCCGCGTAGTCGTCACCGAAGTAACGCAGGAAGTTGGGCTGGACGACGGCGCTGATGCCGAGTCGCGCGAAGCGTGGGAGCTGGTCGGGGCGGATCAGGCCGGCGTGCTCGATGCGGTGCCGGGCGGCGGGGCGCGGCCGGAGGCGCTGGGCCCGTTCCAGGGCGTCCAGGGCGATGTCGGCCGCGCGGTCGCCGATCGCGTGGACGGCGAGCTGCCAGCCGGCGAGGTGACCGTCCACGATCGTGTCCGCGAGCACGTGCGGGTCGTCCTGCAACTGGCCCGTGCCGTCCAGCCCTTCGTACGGGCTGCTGAGCGCGGCGGTCCGCGCCATCATGCCGCCGTCGGTGAAGATCTTCAGCGCGCCCAGGGAGAGACGGTCGTCGCCGAACCCCGTGCGCAGACCGAGGTCGAGGGCCCGGGGAATACCGTCGGCTTCGTGTGCGGCGACCGGGTGCAGCCGGTCGGCGGACACCATGAGCTGCACGCGCAGCGGCAACAGGCCCTTCTCACGGGCGAGTTGGTAGGCGCCCAGCTCGACCGGGCTGTGGCCCAGGAGGGTGCCGCCGATGCCTGCCTCGGCGCAGGCGGTGACGCCCTCGGCCAGGCAGGTGCGGGCGGCGCGTCCGATCGCCTCGGCCAGATCCTCCTGGGAGTGGGGCAGGCGCAGTGCGCGGGCGGCTCCCATGGCGCCCTCGGCGAGGAAGCCGTTGTCGTGCGGGGTGTCGGCGGGAAGCAGGTCGAGCACGGCGGAGTTGACGACGCAGCCGTGCCCGGAGTCGTGCATCACGAACACCTTGTGCCCGTGGCTGACCTTGTCCAGTTCGGCGGCGGTCAAGTGGCGGCCCAGGGCCCGCTGGTCGTATCCGGCGATGCTCACCCAGGCGCCGGGCGCGCCCTTCCGGGTGACGGCCTCCTCCACGACGGCGAGTACGTCGTCGATCCGCGTGCGGCCCGCGATGCTCGGGGTGTTCTCCTTGAACCCGGTCCAGGCCAGGTGCACGTGGGCGTCGATGAAGCCGGGCAGCACGGTGGCGCCCTGCAGATCGATCACCTCGCGGGCGGGCAGGGAGGTCACGGCCTCGTCCAGGCCGACGATCCGGCCCCGCCAGATACCCAGGTCGCGGGCGACGGGCCGACCGGGGTCCATGGTGAGGAAGCGGGCGTTGGTCAGTCTGGTGCAGAGCATCAGCGAGGGCTCCCCTGTGTGTCGGCTGCCTTCGGGCCCTGCGGGGTCAGACGTCCATGGACGTCGCGAGGGATCGGGGGCGCAGATCGGTCCAGTGGGCCTCGATGTAGTCCAGGCATGCCTCTCGGCTGTTCTCGTCGAAGACGATCGTCCACCCGCCGGGCACCTCCGCGAAGGACGGCCAGAGTGAGTGCTGGCCCTCGTCGTTCACCAGGACGAGGAAACGGCCCTCGGCATCGTCGAAAGGGTTGGTGCTCATGTTCAGTGCCTCCTCGGGTCCGACGGGGCCGGTGACGGCCGCGTCGAGAGAGGTGGATCGGGGATGGAAAGGAACGCCACGCTTAGGTTAGCCTCGCCTAATCGGGACGACGGGAGCTTAACCGCTCACCTTCCCTCTCACAAGGAGACGTGCATGCCCCTGGTGATCGAACGGGTCCGCGCCGAGGACGGCACCTGCTACCCCACCAGCCGGCCATGACCGATCCCGGCTCCGGCCTCGCGGCCGACACAGAGAGCGCCTTCGTCGAATTCGGCCTGCCCGGTGAACCTGGCACCGACGAGTTCTGGGCAGCGGCGGGCGCACCCGCGTCGATACCCGCCGCCGACGGCGGCTGGACGTCCCTGTTCCTGTGGCGCGGGTCTCCGGCGAGCATCGACTTCGAGAGTTGGCCGGAACAGGTGCCCCTGCGGCGGTGGGGCGACACGGACTGCTGGTACGCCGAGGTGCGCCTGCCCGCGCGGATGCGGGTGACGTACCGGTTCGTCGCGTCCGACACGGGGTACGCCGACCCGTTCAACCCGGTCGGCGCGGGCGGTGACCGGTCCATCGCCGCGACGCCGGACGCGCCGGACCAGCCGCACTGGCCTCTTGTCGGGGCCGATGACGTGCTGCCGCTCCCGCGTACCCGGATCCGCTGGAACAGCGAAAGGCTCGGCGGGCGGCGCACCGTGCGGGTCCACCCGGCGGGCGGCGGCGGGCCGGTGGTCCTGCTGCTCGACGGGGACGACTGGCTGTATCTGCACCCGGCCATGACCGCGTTCGACTCGGCGGTCGCCAGTGGTGACATGCCCGCCGTCACCCTCGTCTTCCTTCCGGCCAAGGACAGGCAGGCCGAGTTCGCCTGCCGACCCGACCTGTGGGAGGCCGTCCGGGACGAACTCCTGCCGCTGGTCGCGGAATCCGGCGTACGCGCCGACCTGGACCGGCTGGTGGTCGCCGGGCAGAGCCTCGGTGGGCTGAGCGCGGTGTACGCGGCGCTGGAGTTCCCGGAGCTGGTGTCCCGTGTCGCCTGCCAGTCGGGGTCGTTCTGGTGGACGCCCGACGCCCTGGACCGGGCGGACCTCGTGGACGGCCCGGTCGGCGGCGCCGTCGCGGCGCGCCTGCGGGACCGTGGGCCCGATCTGTCCGGGCTGCGGGTCGCGTTCGACGTGGGGGAACACGAGAGGCGGATGCTGCCGCACTGTCAGGTGGTTGAGGCCCTGACCAAGGAGGCCGGTGCTGCCGTGGGGGTCTCGCGGTCGGCCTCCGGCCACGACCGGGTGGGGTGGCGGCATGCGTTGTTGAGGGATGTGGCCTGGGCCCTCTCCTCAGCGGCGCCGCCCCGCGAGGAGGCACCGTGAGTCCCTGCGGGCCGGTGCGGGCTGGTCGCGCCCCGCGGCGGGACCGCATATGGATGCGGCCCCGCCCCTGAAAGACTGCGCGGTTCCCCGCGCCCCCAAGAAGACCGCGGCCGTTCCCCGCGCCCCCCGTCAGCAGGTCACCGTGCCACCGCCAGGCAGTAGTCCTCGTCCGTGGCCAGGAGGTTCCGGTGGGTGTCCTCGGCCGTGACGACGCCGTCGTCCAGAACGAGGACACGGTCGGCGGCGTCCAGGAGGGCCGGGCTGCTGGTGATCACGATGGTGGTGCGGCCCCGGCGCAGCTTCGCGACGTTGCGCGCGATGAGCTGTTCGGTGACCGCGTCGACAGCTGTCGTCGGGTCGTGCAGGACGAGGACGTCGGTATCGGCGGCCAGGGCGCGGGCCAGAGACAGCCGTTGGCGCTGCCCCCCGGACAGGTTCGCGCCGCGGTCTCGGACGCCGTGGTCGAGTCCTTCCCGGTGGAGGGCGACGACGTCGGTCAGCATGGACGCCTCGACGGCCTCGGGGACCATCCGGCTGGTGCCCGACGGGTCGATGTTCGTGCGGAGGGTGCCCGCGAAGATCTCCCCGTCGTACGGGTTCACCAGCATGTGCTCGCGGACCGCCTCGATCGACAGGTCCGCGAGCTCGCGCCCGCTGACCCGCACGACTCCCTCGTACGCGTCGGGCGGGACGTTCACGGCCAGGATCGACGCGAGGTCGGCCGCCGCGCGCGGCTGGTAGGCGGCGATGGCGACGAACTCGCCGGCGGCAACCTGGAAGTTGAGCTTGCGCAGGGACCCGTATCGGACGCGGTCGATCTCGAGGTCTCCGCCCGCGGCCGGGCGCTCCCGGCCCGCGGTGGTCACCGGCGGCGCGGTCAGCACCAGCGCCATCCGCTCGGCCGACGCCCGCGCCATCATCACGTACTTCGGCATGTCCGAGAACAGCTTGAGCGGTTCCATGATGAACTGCGCCAGACCCACGGCCATGACGAGCTCCCCGATGGTGATCTGACCGTCGAACGCCAGCCAGCCCGCCGTCAAGGTCACAGCGGCGGCGAGGACCGCGTTGAGGGCCAGCGCGGTGCCCGCGTACGCGCCGTTCACCTTGGCGACGGTGATCGCCTGGTGTTTCGCCTCCGTGCTGACCTTCCGATAGGACCGGAACGCCGCGTGGTTGCCGCCGAAGCCGTGCAGCGGGCGCAGGCCGATGATCAGGTCGGCGACCTTCGCGCCCGCCCGCGCCACCCGGGCCTGCTGTTCCTGGGTACTGGCGCCGATCCGCTTCGACAGCACGCTCAGAGTCGACAGGATCCCGACGGTTCCCACGATCACCAGCAGGCCGAGCCGGACGTCGGCCAGGCCCAGCGCGACCGCCGCGACCAACACCGCGACCAGCGAGCTGATCAGCAGCGGCACCACCTCGATGATGTCGGCGGTCTGGTCGGCGTCCTCGGTGGCGATGGTCAGCACCTCGCCGGACTTGAGGTCGACGTCCCTGGCCACCGGCTGGAGTCCGCAGGCCGCGACCCGCACCCGCCAGCGGTGCGCCTCGGTCGTGTTGGCCTTCTGCAGGACGCGCATCCCGAACCGCCATGACAGCGACACGGTCGTGATGATCACGGCCAAGGCGGCGATCGACAGGCCGAGCGCGCCGAGGCTCCGGTCTTGCATCGTGTGCTCGACGATCAGGCCGAGCGCGATGGGGAAGGCGGTCTCCCCCGCCTGGTACAGGCCCATGAGGACGGTGCCCCAGACCATGGCGCCGATGTTGCGGCGCAGTGCGGTCCGGAGGATGTCGGACCCCGGTCGGGGCCACTGCGTGTCAGGAGTTGTCATCGAGGTGGCGGGCAATCGCTTCCGGGGTTCGCAGGGTGAACAGATCGCGGATCGTGATCACTGGACCGTACTCGCGGCGGAGCAGCCCGATCAGCCGCACCGCCAGCATGGAGTGCCCTCCGAGGGACACGAAGTCGCTCACCGCGCTCACCTCGTCATCGTCCAGGTCCAGTGCCTCGGCGAAGTACTCGCACACGACGGTCTCGGTCTCGGTCTCAGGGCCGCGCTCCCCCGCCGTGGTCAGCGCGCCCAGCGGCTTGGCCTCCGGCAACGCCTTCGTGTCGGCTTTCCCGTTCACCGTCAGCGGGATGCTGTCGACCTGGGCGTAGTGCGTCGGCCGCAGGAAGTCCGGCAGCCCGGCGCCCACTTCCGCGGCGACCGCCGACAGGTCGGCTGAGCCGTCGAGCACGAGGTAGGCGGCCAGCCGGTACGCGCCGTCGACCTGCGGGTCCGGTTGGGCGACCGCGGCGACGAACCGCACCGCCGGGTGCGCCGCGAACACCGCCTCGACCTCGCCGAGTTCGACCCGGTGCCCCCGGATCTTGACCTGCTGGTCGGTGCGGCCCAGGTACATCAGGTTCCCGTCGGGCCGCCGGACCACCAGGTCCCCGGTGCGGTACATGCGCTCGCCGGGTTCGCCGAACGGGCACGCGACGAAGCGGTGGGCGGTCTGGGCGGGCTGCCCGAGATAGCCGCGCGCGATGCCGATGCCCGACACGTACAGCTCCCCGGGAACGCCGTCCGGCAGCGGCCGCAACCACGGATCCAGTACGTACACGTCCGTGTTGTCGATGGCCACACCCACCACCGGGTCCTGGCATTCGAAGGTGCCGACGCCGAGGGTGTTGATGGTGTACTCGGTGGGTCCGTACAGGTTGTAGCCGACCGTCCCCTCGGTCTCGGCGAGCCGCTGCCACAACGTGGGGGTGACGGCCTCGCCGCCCAGCAGCACCAGCGCCGGCCGTCGTGCCGGGTTGTCGAGCAGCCCCTCGGCCACCAGCTGCTGCGCGTAGGTCGGGGTCACGTTGACGACGTCGATGCCGTGCTCGAGGCAGTACTCGACCAACCGGGGGGCGTCACGGCGCAACTCCTCGTCGCAGATGTGCACTTCGTGCCCGTCTGCGAGCCACAGCAGCTCCTCCCACGACATGTCGAACGCGAACGACACCGTGTGCGCGATCCGGAAGACCCGGTGGCCGTGCTGCGCCAACACCGGCTCGAAGATCCGGCGCTGGTGGTTGATCAGCATGTTGGTGAGCCCGGCGTACTCGGTCACCACGCCCTTGGGCTTCCCGGTCGATCCGGAGGTGTAGATCGTGTACGCGGGGTGCCGCAGGCGGTTCGGGTCGTCCGGCGCGAACGTCCGATACGGCTCGGCCTCGGGCAGCGGGCGGTCCAACTCGATCAGGTCGCCGGTCAGCCGGGGCGACACGGCGCGCACGGTGAGGATCACGTCCGGGCGGGCGTCCGCGACGATCGCGGCGATCCGCTCGTCCGGGTGGTCCAGCTCCAGCGGCACGTACGCGGCGCCGACGCGCAGCACGGCGAACAGCGCCACGATCGAGTCGAGGGATCGTGGGATCGCGAGACCCACGGTCCTCTCGGGGCCGATGCCGCGCTGGGCGAGCACACCCGCCACCGCGCGACTGCGGTCCCGGAGCTGGGCGAAGGTCATGGTCGAGCCGTGGGCGACGAGCGCGACCCGCTGCGGGTCGCGGTCCGCCGCCTGGTCGAACCGGTCGACGACCGTGTCCGTGCCGACGACCGTACGCGCTCCCGGCGAGGGCTGCGGCCCCAACCCCCGCAACGCGCCCACCGGCCCGGTCGACCGGGCCAGGTCTTCGAGCACACGCAGGTAGTCGTCGAGGAGACGACGGGCGCCCTCGGTGTCGTCGTCGCGGTGCTCCAGCTTGACCGTGAGCCGGTCGCCGGGCGTGACGACCCATGTGAACGGGTAGTGGGTGGAGTCATCGGCCTGCACCGAGGTGATGCCGTGCCTGGCGTTCATCTCGGCGAACGCGTCCATGTCCAGGAAGTTCTGGAGCACGAACAAGTTGTCGAACAGGGTGTCGTGCCCACTGGCTCGCTGGATCTCGCCGAGCCCCAGGTGTTCGTGCTCCATCGCCTCGACCCTGGCCGTCTGCACGGCCGACAGGTACTCCCGGACCGTGTCCTCGGGCCGTGCCCGCGTCCACATGGGCACGGTGTTGAGCAGCACGCCGACGATGTCGGACAGCCCCTCGCCCTCCCGGCCGGAGACGGTCACACCGAACACTGCGTCGCTGCGGCCCGTGTGTGCGCCCAGCAGGAGGCCGAACGCGCCGGTCAGCACCGAGTTCAGCGTGACGCCGTGCGCCCTGGCCGCGTCCCGCAGCAGTTCCGACTGTTCGGCGGAGAGCGTGTGTACGAGCGTGTGCGGCAGGTCGTCCGAAAGGGCCGGCGCCGGTCCGGCGAGCAGCGTCGGGCCAGGAAGGCCGACCAGGTGCTCCGCCCAGAAGCGTTCCGATACGGCGGGGTCCTTGGCGTCGAGCGCCCGGGCGTACTCCTCGAAGCTCGGCGTGGCCGGGGCCGCATCCAGCGACTCCCCCGTGAGGACGGCCTGATAGGCGTCGAACAGGTCCCGCAGCACGATCTCGCGGGACCAGCCGTCCCACAGCAGCAGGTGGTAACTCAGCAGCAGGCCGTCGCGGTCGTCGGGCAGGCGCACCACGGTCAACCGGATCAACGGCGGCTCAGCCGGGTCGAATCCGGTGTCGCGGTCCCGGGCGCGCAGGGTTTCGACTTCCGCCTCCGTCGCCAACTCGACCGTGCGGACGGCGACTTGTCGCCCCGCACTGAGGACCTGGACCGGGTTTCCGTCGTCGTCGGTGGTGAAGCCGGCGCCCACGACCGGGTGCCGTGCCATCACGTACGTCATCGCCTCGGCCAGCGCGTCGGTGTCCAGCCGCCGGTCGAAGGTGAACCAGCTCTGCGCGACATAGTGTCCGGCCGCGCCCGCCATCTGGGCCTGGAAGAACAGGCCCCGCTGGAGCGGGGTGACCGGTGCCGTGCGCTCGGCCGTCGCCGAGGCGTCCGCGAGGCGTTCCAGGGCGCTTTGCCAGTGCTCGGTGATCTCCTCGGGTATGCCCTCGGCGAGGGTGAAGGTCGCGCGCAGGCTTCCGGTGGCCTCGTCGAGCCATGCGTTGACCTCGACGGCGTACGGGCTGCCCTGGTCGCCGCCGGTGAGGTGCAGCGCCTGGGACTCGCTGCCCCGGCCGAGGTAGTTGAACAGCACCTGCGGGCGGGCGTTCAGCAGCGGCGCGGTCTGCGGATTGAGGTACCTGAGCTGGCCGTAGGCGACGTGCCCGCGCTCGTCCGGCTGGCGTTCGGCGACCTCGCGCGCCGCCGCGACGGGGTCGGTGTGCGCCGTGAGCCGCACGGGCGCTATGGAGGTGAACCAGCCCACCGTGCGGGTGTAGTCGTGGTGTTCCAGCACCGGGACTCGGCCGTGCCGTTCCATCTCGATCGCGAGATCGGTGGGTGAGGACTGGATGTGTGTCAGCGCGGTGCGCAGGGCGCCGCACAGCAACTCGGTGATACCGACGCCGAATGCGGCGGGCGCGGTGCGCGTCACGCGGTCGCTCACTTCGGGTGCGAGCACGACGGTGGACTCGCGCAGCCCCTCGACGGCAGGCAGCAGCGCGGGCGCCTGGAGCGTGCTGAGCCAGTGCCCGAGGGTGTCGATCGCATGGGCGGACTGGAGCGTCAGTGCTTCGGCGTACTCGGCGTAGGACGTGGTCGGCGGCGCCAGAGCCTCGCCGCGCAGGGCGGTGGCCAGGTCGTCCAGCAGGACCAGCCAGGACACCGAGTCGACGGCTGTGTGGTGCACGGTGACCACCAGGGTTCGGCTCGCCTCCAGCCACGCGAAGGCGATGACGTCCCCGGCCTCGGGATCGAGCCGTCCGGCGGCTTCGTTCGCCGCGGTCGTCGCGTCGGTCGTGTCCGGCCGTACGACGGTGACCTCGCGGGCGGGTTCGGTGCGCAGTGCCCACACCCCGTGCTCGACGCGCAGCCGCAACCGGAGGGCCGGGTGGGCGGCCACGACGGCGTTCGCGGCGCGCTCGATGTCGGCGAACCCGATGCCCTCGGGGGCCGCCAGCGTCCTGGCCTGGGCGAACCGGGCGAGCGACCCGCCCAGTTCCCGCTGGCGCAGGATGATCGGCGTCGGCGTCAGCGGGCCGTCCTCGCGGGGGGCGGGTGCGGACGGCGCGGCCTGCGGTGGGGGCGATGTGCGTGTCCCCAGGTGTTCGGCGAGCGCGCGAGGTGTCCTGAACAGGAACACGTCCCGTGGCGCGATCGGCAGGCCGAGTGCCCTGGCCCGGTTGATCACGGTGATGGCGAGGATGCTGTCGCCTCCGGCGCGGAAGAAGTCGGTGTCGGCGTCCACGGAGGCGCCGGGCAGGGTGTCGGCGAAGACATCGACCAGGGCGGCGAGTGCGGAGTCCGGTGACGAGTCCGCGGGCCGGTGGGGGCTGGTCGCGCCCCGCGTCGGAGCCGCGTACGGATACAGCCCCGCGTCCTCGAGGGGCGCGGCTGCGCGCTCGATCAGGGCCTTCCGGTCCAGCTTGCCGTTGACCGTCAGCGGCAGCGCGTCGACCGGCAGTACCCGCCCCGGCACCATGTGCACGGGCAGCTTCGCGGACAACAGGTCGGTGAAGTCGACGGGCACCCGGCCCACGACGTGCGCGACCAGGTGGTCGCCGCTGTCCGCGACGGTCACGGCCACATCGACCACGCCGTCGAGTTCCCTGATCGCGGACTCCACCTCGCCCAACTCGACCCGGAAACCCTTGAGTTGGACCTGGTCGTCGGCACGGCCGACGAACTCCAGCTCACCGTCGAGCGTGCGGCGGGCGAGATCGCCCGTGTGGTACATACGGGAGCCGTCGCCCGCGAACGGGTTCGCGACGAACCGGCCCGCGGTGAGCCCCGGCCTGCCCAGGTAACCGAGCGACACCTGGTCTCCGGCGACGTAGATGGCGCCCACCCGGCCCGGCGGCACGGGCCGGAGCCGGTCGTCGAGCAGGTAGGTGACCAGGCCGGGAATCGGACCGCCGATCGGGCTGACGTCGTCGCCGCAGTCGAAGTCCTCGTCGGTCAGCACCCGGTGGGTGACGTGGACGGTGGTCTCGGTGATGCCGTACATGTTGACCAGCTCGGGCGAGCCGGTGCCGTGCCGATCGACCCAGCCGCGCAGCCGCCCGAGATCCAGCGCTTCGCCTCCGAAGATGATCCGGCGCAGTGACGTGACCGGCTCGTCTGCGTGCCGGTCCGCCTCGATGAACTGGTAGAACGCCGACGGGGTCTGGTTGAGCACGGTCACCCCGCGCTCGCGGACCAGCCGGTGGAAGTCGACCGGGGAGCGGGTCAGCCCGTACTCCGGCACCAGCAGCTCACCGCCGTGCGCCAGCGCGCCCCACAGCTCCCAGACCGCGAAGTCGAAGGAGAAGGAGTGGAACTGGACCCACACGTCGTGCGGGCCGAATCCCATGTCGGGCTGGGTGTTCGCGAGCAGTGTCACCACGCTGGAGTGCGGGACGACGACGCCCTTGGGTCGGCCGGTCGATCCGGAGGTATAGATCACATAGGCGGGGTCATGCCAATCGGGCCCGGGCCCCGGCTCGGTGGTGGCCGGCGGCAGTTCGTCCCCCTGCACGAGCACCCGGGCCGACACGCCCGCCCGGGCCAGCAGCCGCGTGAAACGGTCGCGCTGCTCACGGTCCACGAGGACGACCTGCGGAGCGGCATCGCCGAGGATGTACTCCAGCCGTTCGTCCGGGTACGCGAGGTCCAGCGGCACATACGCGCCACCCGCGCTGACGATCGCGACCAGGGCGACGACCTGCTCGAGGGAGCGCGGGACGGCGACGGCGACCCGTTTGCCCGGGCCGACACCGGCGGCGCGCAGGGCGGAGGCCAACTCGGTCTTTGTCTCGGCCAGTTCGCCGTACGACATGGACCGGGCACTACCGTCGAGGGCGCACTGGGTGACGGCGGTGGCGGCCGGGTCGCGGTGCGCGGCGGCGTCGAACAGTCCGCCCAGCGTCGTCGGGGTGATCCGCGTGGGGCGCCGTTCGCTCTCCGGCGCCAGGTCGTCGACCAGGGCGTCCGGCCGGGTGAGCAGGCCGGTGAGGGTCGAGGTGAACGTGCGCAGGATCTCCTGGGCGCTCGCCTCGCGCAGCACCTCGCCGTCGTAGATCAGGTCGAAGCGCGGACGCCCGTCGAGCGCGCGCTCCACCACCAGCGTCAACGGGTAGTGCGGGGCGCCCTCGTTCACGATGTCGGTGATGACCAGCGTGTCGTCGGGCCCCCGCAGACCCTCCACATCGGTCGCTACGTCGAACACCACCAGGGTGTCGAACAGAGGGCTGCCGGCTCCGGCCTGGCGGCCGATCCTCGCCAGCGAGACATGCTGGTGCGGCAGGACCGCGCTCTGGTGTTCCCGCACGGAGGCGAGCAGGTCGCGGGAAGTGGTCGTGCCAGCCCAACGGACGTGTACGGGGATCGTGTTGATGAACAGACCCACCATGTTCTCGATGCCGGGCACCTCCGCGTCACGCCCGGACACCGTGGAACCGAACACCACGTCCGTGCCGTGCAGGATGCCGCCCAGCGTCACCGCCCAGGCGCTGTGCACGGCCACGCTCAGCGGCACTCCGGCCGACCGGGCGGCCCCGTCGATGTCGCCCTCCGGCTCGACGGCGGTGTCGGCGAACCGGTCGGACGGGGTGTGCCCCTCGGCGACCAGCGAAGGGCCGGACAGCTCGGCGAGTTGCTCACGCCAGACCCGGTCGCTCTCGTCGTCGTCGCGTCCGGCGAGCCGGCGCACGTAGTCGGGGAAGCCGCCGATCGGGTACACGGTGCCCGGCGCGTGGTACTCGGCCAGCAGCGCGCGGAGCATCGGCGGGACCGACCAGCCGTCGGCGATGATGTGGTGCACGGTCTGCACCAGGACGTTCCGGCCGGAGCCCGCGCGGATGAGCGTGTACCGCATCAGTGGGCCGGTGGCCAGGTCGAATCCGGCGCGGCGGTCGCGCTCGGCGTGGTCGCGTATCTCGGCGTCGGTGATGCCGGGGCGGTCCAGCGTGGTGAAGGGCGCCTCGACGCCGCTCTCCAGCACGGAGACCACACGGCCGTCGGCGAGGGCCACGAACCGCGCGGCCAGGTTCGGGTAGAGCGTGAGCAGCCGGGTGGCCGCCGTCGCGAGCCGGTCGGCGTCCACTTCGCCGTCCAGCGTCAGCAGTTGCTGCTCGACGTAGGCGCCCGCCGAGTCGTCGTCGAAGACGGAGTGGAAGTACAGGCCCTCCTGCAACGGGGTCAACGGCAGGATGTCCCGCAGCGCCGGGCCGTCCAAGGCGTCCACATCGGCCTGCGTGAGCGGTACCAGGCCGAAGTCGCTGGGAGAGTGGCCGCCCCCGTCGAGCGCGGCCAGCCCGGCCAAGGCCCCCCGGAAGTACTCGGCGAGGGTCTCGATGTCCTCGTCGGTGAACATCCCCTCAGGCCACGAGATGTTCGTGACCAGCTCATACGCACCCGCCGAGGCGGGTTCGGCGATCGCGTTGAACTCCAGGGGACGCGGCAGCCGCATCCCCGGGTCGCGCTTCTCACCCAACTGGCCCGTGGTGCCCGCCAGTTGCCAGTCTCCGGACGCGCCCGCGTCGAAACGGCCGAGGTAGTTGAACAGCACCTGCGGTGCGGGCGCGTCGAACTCGGTGTGGGTCAGGTAGCGCAGGGCACCGTAGGACACGCCGTTGTCCGGTACTCGGGCGAGGTCCTCCTTGACCGCCTTGAGCGCGGCGGCCAGGTACTCGGGTGCGGTGAGGTCGGCCGCCGCCCCGGGGTCCACGGTCACCGGGAACAGAGTGGTGAACCAGCCCACGGTCCGCGAGAGGTCCGGCTCGAAGCCGGCGGAGCCTGCCACGAACTGTCCTTCGCGGCCGTGGCCTTCGAGTTCGATGTGCGCGAACGTCTGGTCCTGCCCGAGGTCGCGGCGCCACCGGGCGAGGGTGACGGCGAGCGCGGTCAGCAGTACGTCGTTGACGCCCGCGTGGAACTTCGCGGGGATCTCGCCCAGGAGCGCGGCGGTGACCTCGGGGCCGACCGAGACGGTCCGCACCCGCTCCCCCGCGACGGTGTCGGCGTCGGACAGCGCGCGCCTGCCCACGGGTTGGTCCTCGCCAGGCAGGGGACGCCAGTAGTAGGAACTGTCCGCGTCGAACGCGGCGCGCTCCAGCAACTGCGTCCAGCGCCGGAACGACGTGCCCACCGGGGGCAGCTCGATCGGCGTGCCCGAGGCGAACTGCCGCCACGCCGTGGCCAGGTCGTCCATCAGGACCCGCCAGGACACGCCGTCGATCACCACGTGATGGGCGACCAGGACCAACTGCCGTGCCTCGCGGCGCCAGACAGCACGCAGCATCACGCCGCCCGCCGGGTCCAGCCCGCCGGTGGCGAGCGCCACACACTCGTCGAGCGGCCCATCGCTCTGCTGCCACCTCGCGGCGGCCCCGTCCGCCTCCGGTATGTCGAAGCTCCAGCGGTCGCCGCGCACCAGCCTGGCGCGCAGCATGTCGTGCCGCCCGACCACGGCGGCGAGGGTCTCGTCGAGGGCGTCGGGGTTCAGGTCCGCGGGGGTGTTCAGCACCACCGACTGTACGAAGCCGTCGATCGCGTCCGTGGTCTCGCCGAGCCACTGCACGATGGGCGATCCCACGACGGAACCGGTCGCGACATCGCCGTGGTCCACGGTGGAGACGTCTTCCCGGCTCGCCACCGCCGCCAGTGCCCCCACCACGCTGTGGGTGAAGATCTGCCGTGCCGTGACGTAGAGACCCGCGTCGCGCAGCGCGCTCAGCAGGGATATCGCCAGAATGCTGTCTCCGCCGAGCTGGAAGATGTCCTGGTCGACACCGACCTCGTCCAGCCCCAGCACCGCCGCGACGGCCGCGCACACCACGCGCTCGTTCTCGGTGCCGGGCGGGACGAGCGAGCCTGTCCGGATCGCGGGCTCCGGCAAGGCGTTCCGGTCGAGCTTGCCGTTCGCGGTGAGCGGGAACTCCTGCATCACGACGATGTGGGTGGGCACCATGTACTCCACCATGTGCTCGACGGCCCACGCCTTGACCTCGTCCGCCCGCAGGTCCTCGCTCCCGGCGGCCGGGATCACGTACCCCACCAGGTAGGTGCCGCCCGCCGCGTTCTTCTTCGCGACGACGCAGGTGTGCCGTACCCCGGGGTGCTCGGCGAGACCGACCTCGACGTCCTCGATCTCCAGCCGCATACCGCGGATCTTGATCTGGTTGTCGGCCCGGCCGAGGAAGTCGAGCGATCCGTCCGGGGTGAACCGGGCGAGGTCACCGGTCCGGTACAGCCGGGACCCGTCGTCGGCGAAGGGATTCGCCACGAACCGGGACGCCGTCAGGCCGGGCGCGTTGACGTATCCGCGCCCCAGGAGGAACCCTCCCACGTACAGCTCCCCGCCGACCCCGACCGGGACCGGGCGCAGCTCGTCGTCCAGCACGTACAACTGGGTGTTGGGGTTGGCCTTGCCGATCGACGTCGACAGGCGTTCCGCGGCGCCCCGGTAGATGACGTGGGAGACGCCGATCGTCGTCTCGGCCGGGCCGTAGCCGTGGTACATGGGGATGTCGAGCCGGGTGCGGAACCTCTCGTACAGGTCGGGGGTCAGCACCTCGCCGCCGCACCACACGTGCCGCAGGCTGTCCAGGCGGTCGGAGTCACCCGCGATCTCCAGCAGGACGTCCAGCATGGACGACACCAAGTAGGTGAAGGTGACGCGGTGTTCGGCGATCACGCTCAGCAGGTGGTGCGGGTCGCGTTCGCCGCCGGGACGCAGGACCACCAGCCTGCCGCCGGACACCAGCGGCAGGAAGATCTCGTTGATGGAGATGTCGAAGGACAACGGCGCCTTGAACAGCGACGCGTCGTCGTGGCCGAAGCGCAGGATCTCGTCGACCTGCCACAGCAGGCGCTCGCTGATCGCTTCGTGCCGGATCATCGCGCCCTTGGGCCGCCCGGTCGAACCGGACGTGAAGATCACGTATGCCAGGGCGTCGCCGAGGACGGTGACCCCGGTCCCTTCGGTGGGGTAGGAACCGAACCTCCAGTCGTCGAGGTCGACGGCCACGGCTTCCGGTTCAGCCGGGTCGTGCTCGCCCGAGTCGTTGAGCTGTACGACGACCCGGGCGTCCTCGATGACGACGGCCCGGCGTGCGGCGGGCCACTGCGGGTCGAGCGGCACGAACGCGCATCCCGCCTGGAGCACGCCGAGCAGCCCGATCACCATGTCGGCGGAGCGGCCCAGGGAGATGCCGACGACGTGTTCGGGTTCAAGTCCGCGTTCGATCAGATGGTGGGCCAACTGGCTGGAGAGTTCGGCTGCCTGACGGTAGGTCAGCGACCGGTGCTCGTCGATGATGGCGACGGCGTCCGGCCTGGTCCGCGCGTGTTCGCGGAACATCTCCACCATGGTCGGGCGGGCCCGGTCGGCCTGGGTGTCGTTCCACTCGGCCAGGGCCTGGAGCCGCGCCGCCACACTGGACAGGCTGATGGTGCCGAGGGGCCGGTCCGGGAAGTCGGCCAGGTCGTCAAGGGCGAGTTGCGCATCAGCCGCCGCAACGCCGTCCGGAACCGCGATGCTCCGGCCGTCCGCGCCGACCTCCCAACCACCGGGTGCGGCCCCGCCGTTGTCGACCCAGCCGAGGACATCGGCGAACAGAGTGCCGGGGGTGAGGTCGATGCCGTCGGGGCTCCGGCCCGTCGCCCAGTACGACAGCCCGATGGCACACGCTTCGGCGATGGTCCGGTCGGAATAGTCGCCGGTTCGCCGACGCACGTCGGCCAGGCGGGTGGGAGAAAGCTGCACGAGACGAGCGCTCGGTTCCCTCATCGAAGACTCAACGCCCCTTCCAAGTATGAAGTCAGCCCGACCTGAGTCAGGGTTACTCACTGCCTTCTCGCCAGGCCCGCCACAGCCGGGCATACCGGCCGCCCAGAGCCACCAACTCGTCGTGCGTTCCCTGCTCCACGACGCGTCCCGCGTCCAGCACGGCGATCCGGTCCGCCGCCATCGCCTGGGTCAGCCGATGCGCCACGAACAACGTGGTCCGGCCCGAGCACGCGGCCAGCACGGCCCGCTCCAGCTCGGCGGCGCCCTCGCTGCCCGCCTCCGCGGTCGACTCGTCGAGCACCACGACCGGCGCGCGGCCCAGCACCAGCCGGGCCAAGGCGATCTGGGCGACCCTGGTGACGTCCAGGCGCTCGCCGCCCTCGCCGACCATGGTGTTCAGCCCGTCGGGCAGCACCTCGACCCACTCGTCGGCGCCGACCGTGCGCAACGCCTCCATCAGCTCGGCGTCGGTCGCTTCCGGCGCGGCCAGCCGCAGGTCGTCGGCGAGCGCACCGGAGAACACGTGGGTCTCCTGCGTCAGGATGCTCACCAAGGCCCGCGCCCCGGCCTCGTCCAGACCGGCGAGGTCGGTCGACCCGACGCGCACGGACCCGGCCTGTGGGGTGCCGATGCCCGCGATCAGCGCGGCCAGGGTCGTCTTGCCCGCGCCCGTCGCCCCCACCAGCGCGAGCGAACCGCCGGCCGGGATCGTCAGGTCGACATCCCTCAGGACCGGCTCCTCGGTGTCGGGATAGCTGAACGTCAGCCCCTCCACCGTCACCGGGTACGGCGCGACGTCCGCCGACGCGACGGCCGGGTCACCCACCAGCCGGTCCTCCGCGGCCTCCCCCAGCACCCCGACCAGCCGGGTCAGACTCGCGCCCGACTTCTGCGCCTCGTCGAAGGTGAACATGATGGCGCCCAGCGGAGTGAACAGCCGGTGGAACAGCAGCGGGGCCGCCGACACCTCGCCCAGACTGGCGGCATCCGCCTCCAACAGGGCGTACCCCACCACGATGATCAGGACGAGGCCGATGAACTCGGCGCGGTTCTCCCTGCCGACGAACCGGCCGAAGAACCGGAACACCTCGATGCCGAGTTCTCGCACCCGCCACGACTCCCGGGTGACCTTCTCGCGGAAGGCGTCCTCGAGGCGGTACGCCCGGACCGTGTCGATGCCGTTCAGACCACTCATCAACGCCTGCGCACGGTCGGCCTGGGCCACCCGCTGCTTCCGGTAGAGCGGGGCGGACCGGGGCAGGTACCAGCGCAGGGCCAGCCCGTACGCGGGCAGCGCGCCGGCACCCGCCAGGCCGAGCCGCCAGTCCAGTCCGAACATGCCGACCGTGGCGATGGCCACCAGCACGCCCGCCGAGAACACCGTGGGGACGGCCGTTCGGATGCCCTTGGAGATCACGGCCACGTCGTCACCGACCCGGGACAGCACGTCTCCCCGGCCGACCTGCTCGATCCGTGCGCTCGGCATCCCCAGCACCGCCCGGACGGCGCCTTCCCGCAGCCGCGCGAGCAGATCCGCGCCCAGCCGTCCGATCAGGTAGGTCGACACCGCGGTGGCCGCCGCGCCGAGCAACGCGGCGACCACCATCAACACCCCGATCCTGACCAGGATCGAGCGCGACTCACCCTCGACCACCCCGTCGACCACCCGGCCCAGCAGCAGCACCGGGAGCACCTGGAGCGCCGCCCCGGCCACCGTGGTGAGCACGGTGGCCGCCGTCAGCCAGGGCACCTCGCGGCAGTGCGCCGCGACCCATCGGGTGGCCTCGTGTCCGGTCGCCGTACGCAGAGTTGCCGGGGCGACGCGCGTGTCGGTCGTGCTCACACCTAGCCGACCGACTTGACGAGCTCGTCGATCGCGTACGGCATGGACAGCAGGGTGCCCTGGGAGATGGCCGCACCGACCGCCGGGCCCTCGCTGTCCAGCAGGTACGACACCTTGCCGTTCTTCACGGCGTCCAGGTTGCTGAACAGCTTGAACTTCTTCAGCGCTTCCGTGTCCGCCTTGTCGTTGATGACGAAGATGCGGTCGACGTCGACCAGGTCGACGCGCTCGGGGGAGAGCTTGGTGTAGAAGCTGCCGTCCGCGACCTTGTCGATCTCGGTCTGGTACTGGAAGCCGATGCCCGTCACCAGCCGTCCGCGCACGTCGGTGGAGGTGAACGGCGCCACCGAGTCCTCGTACCAGGACAGCACGACGGCCTTCTGGTTCGCGAACTCGGGGTTCGCCTTCTTGGCCGTGTCGAGCTGACCCTGGATGTCAGCCACCATCTTCTTGCCCTCGGCCTCCTTGCCGAGCGCCTTGGCGATGTGGACCGCGTTGTCCTGCCACGGCGCGCTGAAGGGCTCCTTCTCGGCCTTCGTGCGGCCCACGGTCGGGGCGATCTTGGAGAGCTTGTCGTAAGCCGCCTGGTCGATCTCGGAGTAGACCGCGATGATCAGGTCCGGGCGCAGGGAGGCGATCTTCTCGTAGTTGGGGCCGGAGTCACCGTTCTTCATGATGACCTCGGGCTTGCTGTCGCCCCACTTGTCCTTCACCCAGGGCCACTGGGTGTTGATGTCGGGGGACTTGCCCGCCGGGTTCGGATACTGGTCGACCATGCCGACCGGCTTGATGCCGAACGCCAGGATGGTCTGGTCGTCGGTGTAGCCGACGGAGACGACCCGCTGGGGAGCCTTGGTGATCTCCGTGGATCCGAACGCGTGCTCAACGGTGACCGGGAAGGCGCCGGCGTCGGCAGCGGCAGGGGTGTTGTCGCTCGACTCGTTGTCCGACGAGTCGGAACCACAACCTGCGAGGAGGCCGACGCCGAGGGCCGCGGCGGACAAAACCGCCGCCAACCGCCGCCAGGGCTTCATGAGCGTCGTTCTATGGAGGAGCATCCGAGATCCCTTGCTTTCGCGCCGTCCGCTGCACCCCTACGTAAGGGCAGGCAAACCTTACCCTGAGCAGGTGAGGTTAGCCTAGCCTTACTTCTGCAACTTTATCGGGATCTGGTCGAGTTGGACGTGGGTGCGGCCGATCGGCACGATGAGCGGGCGGTCGCCCACCGGGTCGTCGATCACCTTGGCGCGCAGTCCGAACGCCTCGTGCAGCAGCTCGGCGGTGATCACGTCACGCGGGTGCCCCTGCGCCAGGATCGCCCCCTCCCTCATCACGATGAGGTTGTCGCTGTAGCGCGTGGCCAGATTGAGGTCGTGCAGCACCATGACCACGGTGCACCCCGATTCGTGCAGGTCGTCCACCAGGTCGAGCACGTCGATCGCGTGCGCCAGGTCCAGGTAGGTGGTCGGCTCGTCGAGGAGCAGCAGGTCGGTGCCCTGGGCCAGGGTCATCGAGATCCAGACGCGCTGACGCTGGCCACCGGACAGCGAGTCGACCGGACGGTCGGCGAGGCCGGACACACCGGTCATGGCGAGCGCGCGCTCCACGACGGCCACGTCGTCCGACGACCACTGCCGCAGCCAACTCTGGTGCGGATGGCGGCCCCTGGCCACCAGGTCGGACACCGTCAACCCCTCCGGCGCGACCGGTGCCTGGGGCAGCAGACCGAGCTTCTTCGCCACATCCCTGGTCTTGAGCTTGACGATGTCGTCGCCGTCCAGCACGACCGTCCCCTTGGCCGGCTTGAGCAGCCGCGACAGGGTTCGCAACAGGGTCGACTTCCCGCAGCCGTTGGGGCCGATGATCGTGGTGATCACCCCTGGCGGGATCGCCACGTCGAGGTCGTCGATGACGGTCCGGGCGCCGTACCCGACCGTGACACCCCTGGCTGCCAACCGTGAGACGTCATCGACCCCGGACTCGATGCCGGTGATGGACTGAGCAACCACAAGGCCCCCTCATTTAGGCTCGCCTAACTTTGTACCAGCTACCTGAGGTTCGCCCGCACCAGCAGATAGACGAGGAAGGGGCCGCCGATCGCGGCGGTGACCACGCCGACCGGGAGACTGATCGGCAGCGCCGTGCGCGCCACCAGGTCCGCGCTGATCAGCAGCAACGCTCCCACCAGGCCGGAGGCCACCATCGGCGGCGTCGGGAACCTCGCCAGACGCATCGCCACCTGCGGCGCCACCAGCGCGACGAACGGGACCGGGCCCGCCGCGCTCACCGCCACGGCGGCCAGCAGGACCGCGCACAACAGCAGGACGGCCCGCACCATCGAGTAGCGGACGCCCAGGCCGGCGGCGACCTCGTCGCCGAAGTGCATCGGCTTGAACTGGAACGCGACACATGACACGACGGCCAGAAGGACGAGCGAGCACCACAGCGCCACCCAGACCTCGTCCCACGATCGGTTGTCCAGCGACCCGACCAGCCACGCCTGGGCCCGGGCCACGTCCCTGATGTCGGCCGTCACCAGCAGCCAGGTCGTGATCGCCTCCATCACGGCGCTCACCGAGATGCCGATGAGGATGAGCCGGAAGCCGTCGATCCCGCGCCGCCACGCCAGGAAGTAGACAAGCAGCCCCGTGCCCAGGCCGCCCGCGAGCGCCGCCGAGGACAGGCCCACGGAGTTGACGATCGCCGCGGAGGTTCCGCCCGACACCGTCACCAGGAACACCGAGACCGCGCTCGCGCCCCCGGTGATCCCCAGGATGTCCGGGCTGGCCAGCGGATTGCGCGCAATGGACTGCGTGATCGCCCCCGACACCCCCAGCGCGATCCCCACGACGAGCCCGGCCAGGGCACGCGGCATCCGCAGGTCCATGATCACGAACTCGTCGACCCGCTCACCCCCGCCGAAGATCGTGGCGATCACCTGGGGCAGGCCGATGGGGAAGTCCCCGACGCCGATGGACAGGCAGAACACCAGGAAGGTCGCCGCCCCCAGCAGCAGCGTGACGCATACGATCCAGGGCCGCCATACGAACGACACGTGGCCGAGCCGCACGCCCGGCGCCAGCGATGGCTTCAACTCTGTCCCGTTCATGCGTTCTTGAACTTTCCGCGCCACACCAGAGCCGCGAAGAACGGGGCGCCGAGGAGAGCGACGACGACACCCGCGTCCAACTCGCCCGGCCGCACCACCAAGCGCCCCACGATGTCACAGACCAGCAGGACGATGGCACCGAGCAGACCCGCGTACGGCACCAGCCAGCGATAGTCCGGCCCCGTCAGATACCGGGCCACGTGGGCCACCATGAGGCCGAGAAACGCGATGGGGCCGCAGGCCGCCGTCGCCGCGCCCGCCAGCAGGGTGATGGCGACGATGCCGATGGTCCGGCTCAGCGCGATGTTCACTCCCAGCCCCCGCGCCACGTCGTCACCCAGGTTGAGCAGGTTGATGGTGGGCAGCGTGGTCAGTGCCAACACCAGGCCGACCGCGATGAACGCGGTCACCGGCCAGATGACATCGAATTCGACGCCGGCCACGGAGCCCGCGTTCCAGAACCGCAGCGCGTTCAGCGACGCCTGGTTCGACAGTGCGACCGCCGTGGTCATCGCCATCAGGAACACCGTGATTCCTTGGCCGGCCAGTGCGAGCGTCAACGGGTTGCCGGCTCCCCGGCCGATGCTCGCGAGACCGAACACGACGACACCGGCGACCGCCGCCCCCAGGAAGGCGAACCAGACGTACTGGAAGGGGTTGGAGAACCCGAACACGGCGATGACCGACACCACGGCGAACGAGGCGCCGGTGTTCACCCCCAGCAAGCCCGTGTCGGCGATCGGGTTACGCGTGTACCCCTGGATCAACGCCCCGCCGACCCCCAGTGCGACGCCCGCCACGATCGCGAGCACCGTCCGGGGCACCCGTACGGTCTGCACGATGAGCCTGATCTCGGTGAGCCGCTGGTCGGAGTCCGGCGCCGCGAACAGTCCGTGCCACACCTCGGCGGGACTCAACGCGCGCGCACCGACGGCCAACGACACCGCCCCCGCGGCCGCAAGGACCACCACGAGCGTGCCCAAACCCACAACCCGCCGCCGACGGGCCTCTGTTGTGCCCCTGGGCGCGGGGCGCTCCACTGCAGTCGTGCCCATGTGGACGTACGTTATCCCTTTGATCCGATGAGGACGCATGGCGAGCGGCGCACCTCACGCTCAGGAAGCGGTGTGCCCACACGTGGACACGGATGTTCCTTTCACGGGGTGGCCCAGTGCTGCCGCGCCTGCCGGGTGCGGTGCCATCAGGCGGGCGCGGCGGTGTGGGGCTGGACCGGCGGGCGGGCTAGCGGGCGGTGCTGCCGATTTCGTCGGCGACCGGACGGGCCTCGTCGGAAGCGGCCTTGACGCCCCGGTCGAGGAGCGAGTCCAGGATCTCGCCGACCCTGATCGCGGTGTTGGACAGCAGCGACGACGTGATGCCGTGCGTGTGCTCCGTGCCGCCCTGCAGGTAGATGCCGCAGCGCAGGCCGGGGTCCGTCGCGATGCGGTAGTCGCGCTCGACGCGGACGCGGCCCTCGTCGTCACGGAGGCAGCGGTCGGCGACCTCACCGAGGAGGCCGAGAGGCTCGACGGGACTGTAGCCGGTGGCGAAGACCACGACGTCCGCGTCCAGGGCCGTCTCCTCACCGGTGACCAGGGACTTCACCGTGGCACGGACCAAGGCCTGCGTCTCCTTGACGTCGACGAGCCGGGACACGTTGAGGAAGCGCAGCCGCTCGGTGCCGAGAACCTTCTCCTGGTACATCTGCCGGTACAGGTCGTCGATCAGGTCGATGTCGACCACGGAGTAGTTGGTGTTGCCGTGGTAGTCCATCAGCCGGCGCTTGACGTTCTCGGGCGCGGCGAAGTACTCGTCGACCGCCTCGGGGTCGAAGATCCGGTTGGCGAAGCTGCTGTCGTCGGCAGGGCTGTAGCCGTAGCGGGAGAAGACCGCGCAGACCTCGGCCTGGGGGAAGCGGCGGTGCAGGTAGGCGACGTTCTCGGCGGCGCTCTGCCCGGCGCCCACGACGATGAACCGAGAAGGTGAGTTGCCCTCCAACCCCTCGACTTTCGCCAGCAGTTCGGAGTTGTGCCAGACGCGGTCGCCGCGCTCCACGCCCTCCGGCATGAGAGGACGCAGCCCGGTACCGATGACGAGGTTGCGGGCCCGGTGGACCACCAGCCCCTCCCCCGACCGGACCGTCACTTCCAGGTACTCCACGGCTCCGTCACGGACGACAGGCGCGACGCCGACGACCTCGTGGCCGTAGGAGACCATGTCGCCGACCTTGGCCGCGGCCCACTCGAAGTAGTCGTGGAACTCCACGCGCAGCGGGAAGAGGTTCTTGTGGTTGATGAAGTCGATCAGCCGTCCTTTGCTCTTCAGGTAGCAGAGGAAGCTGAACTCGCTGGCCGGGTTCCGGAGCGTCACCAGGTCCTTGAGGAAGGACACCTGCATGGTCGCGTCGTCGATGAGCATGCCGCGGTGCCAGCCGAAGCGCGGCTGCTGCTCGAAGAAGTGAGCGGTGACCGCTTCCTGCCTGCCGACGCTTGCGTTGTGCTCGCTCAGCGCGATCGCCATGGCCACATTGGACGGTCCGAAGCCGATGCCAATGAGGTCGAGGACCGGTGATGCGTCACCAGGAAGAACCTGTGGCATGTCACTCCCATCGTGCAGGCGGCCGGTTGCCGGCCGCGGGGAACGTACGAAAGGTGGGCAAGCCGACGGAGCGGCACACCATGGAACTTAGGTGAGCCTAAGCTAAACCCTTGAAGGTGTCGACAGGGCAAAACGGACGCCCGTACATCGGCTCGCCCATCAACTGGGGTGCCGCACGCGCCCGTTGTAAACATAGGTAAGGCTTGCTTTACTTACTGCCGGTCCACCCCTACGCTGAGGAGGAACCCCATGCGGGTCGTCATGTTCGGTTACCAGACCTGGGGGCATCGCACCCTGAAAGCCCTCCTGGACTCCGAACACGACGTGGTGCTGGTCGTGACGCATCCCAAGAGCGAGCACGCGTACGAGAAGATCTGGAGCGACTCCGTCGCCGATCTCGCCGAAGAGCACGGCGTCCCGGTACTGATCCGCAACCGCCCTGACGACGACGAGCTGTTCGAGCGCCTGAAGGATGCAGACCCGGACATCATCGTGGCGAACAACTGGCGGACGTGGATCCCCCCGCGCATCTTCGACCTGCCGCGCCACGGCACGCTGAACGTCCACGACTCGCTGCTGCCGAAGTACGCCGGCTTCTCCCCCATCATCTGGGCCCTGATCAACGGCGAGCCCGAAGTGGGCGTCACCGCGCACATGATGAACGACGAGCTCGACGCCGGCGACATCGTCAGGCAGGAGGCGGTCCCGGTCGGGCCGACGGACACCGCCACCGACCTCTTTCACAAGACCGTCGACCTCATCGCACCGGTCACCATCGGCGCGCTCGACCTCATCGCCGCCGGGCAGACGGAGTTCACCAAGCAGGACCGGTCCCAGGCCAGCTTCTTCCACAAGCGGTCCACCGAAGACATCCGCATCGACTGGACCTGGCCCGCGGAAGATCTCGAACGCCTCGTCCGCGCCCAGTCCGAGCCGTACCCCAGCGCCTTCACCTTCCACAAGGGCAAGCGCCTCGAGGTCCTCGCCGCCGTGGTGTCCCAGGGCCGCTACGGCGGCACACCCGGCCGCGTCTTCTATCGCGAGGGCGACGGCGTGGTCATCGTCGCCGGGGCCGACGCCCGCACCGGCCGCAACCGCGGCCTGGCCATCACCCGCGTACGGACGGAAGACGGCCGGGAGTTGGGGGCGACCGAGTACTTCACCTCCATGGGCGGGTACCTCACGAGTCATCCTGAGCACTAGTAGGGCTTGGTCAGGTCGGTATCGCTGTGGGTATGTCGCGGTGACAGGTGGGGCAGGCGCCGGTCCAGACCGCGAGGAGTAGCTGCAGTTCGCGGGCGACCTTGTAGAGGCTCAGGCCGACGCCGTCTCTTTTGGGGACCGGGTGATGCGCTGGAGGGTGCAGAAGGCGTGGGCTGCGGAGACGAGGGTGACGTGGTGGTGCCAGCCTCTCCAGGTGCGGCCCTCGAAGTGGGCCAGGCCCAGGACCTGCTTCATCTCGCGGTAGTCGTGCTCGATGCGCCAGCGCAGCTTCGCGGTGCGCACGAGGGTGGCCAGCGGGGTCTCGGCGGGCAGGTTGGACAGCCAGAACTGGACGGGTTCGGGCTCGGTGGCGGGCCATTCGGCCAGCAGCCAGCGCACGGGCAGTTCGGGTCCGTCGGTGTTCTTGCGGATCTCGCGTCCGGCGGGCCTGATCCGCAGGGCCACGAACCGCGAGTACATCCGCTTCAGGCCGCTGCGGCCGCTGCCCGGGCGGGAGCCTTCCCGCCACTGCACCGGCTTCGCGGCCCGCTTGCCGGCCTCGATGACCAGCTTCTTCACGGCCTGGGCCGGCTCGGGGTAAACGGGCTGCGGCCGAGGCCCGCGACCGCCGTAGGGCGGGATGTGGAGCCTGGCTTCTTCCGGCTGGGCAGTGGTCGTGGTGGAGATGCCCACCACGTAGTCAAGGCCGCGTTCCTCCAGGCCGAGGCGGAAGACCGCGGCATCGCCGTAGCCTCCGTCGGCGACGACGAGGGGGACCTCGATGCCCCACGACCTCGTCTCGTCGATCATGTCCAGGGCCAGCTGCCACTTCTCGACATGACCGACCTCTTCGGGGATGCCGCACTTCGTGCGGCGGGCCACCTTGGCCGGATCGGCCTTCGGCGAGGCGGGGTCCCAGCTCTCGGGCAGGAACAAGCGCCAGTCGACGGCCGCCGACGCTGCGTCGGAGGCCAGATGCAACGACACCCCGGCCTGGCAGTTGGTGACCTTGCCCGCGGTTCCGGTGTACTGCCGGGCCACGCACGCCGAGGCGTCCCCGTCCTTGAGGAAGCCGGTGTCATCGACGATCAGGGCGGTCGGCTTGATCACCTGCTGCATCCGCCAGGCGAGGCGGGCCCGCACATGCGCCGCCTCCCACGGGCTGGTGGTGATGAAGTGGGCCAGAGCCTGCCGGTTGCCGTCCTCACCCAGCCGGGCGGCCATCGGTTCCACCGACTTGCGCCGCCCGTCCAGCAGCAGCCCCCGCAGATAGACCTCGCCCCACCGGCGCTGATCCGCCCGCGCGAACGGCTCGAACATCTCCGCCGCGAAGTCCTCCAGATCACACCGGACCGCGGCCAACTCCCCACCCAGCACACCCGCTCAACGACCCAACCGATCAAGCGGACACGCCACCGGCGAATGAACCTGACCAAGCACTACTAGGGCCTGCGTCCGGGCGGCACGTTGCCTGTCCGGCGGATCATGCCGTAGACGGGGGGTGCGATCCGGGTCTGTCCGGACCCGAACGCACCAGGAATCCGCCCCGGCCGTCGAACCGTACTTCCAGGACGGCGTCGAACCCGTCCGCCCGTGAGGGGCGGCGCAACCGCTTCGCAGTGGCGTGGATACCGATGTCAGGTACCCGGTCATGCTCCTGCCGTACGGCGTTGCGCCGCAGGGAGCCTTCCAGATCCGGCGGAAACCAGTACGCGGTGACCGTCGCACCATGGGCGTGCCCGGCAGCGACCAGTGGCCTCCACTCCTCAGGGGTGGGATTGGTGTTGTCGATCGCCACCGACCTCCCCGAGCCCAGCGCCGCCTCCACCAAGCGCATCTGCCGGGCCTGCTTGCGGCGGGCACCCCGCGGGAACAGGTCCTTGCTGACCAGGGCGTAACGCCGCCCGAGCAGGCGCTGCTCGTAGAACGCCGACTTGCCGGATGCCTGAAGTCCCACCAGCACAGCGACCTCCAGCCTTGTCCCGGTCGGCACCAGCCCTCCCACTCGCTCGGCGTCCTCGGCGTTTCAGCGGTCCAGCTCTTCCTCCACCGGCGTCTTGGGCACCTCGCGCAGGTGCTGGGACAGGCCGGGCTTGCCGCCCTCACGGGCCTGCTCGGCGCGTTCCGCCGGGGTGTGCCCCAGGTCCGAGTCGGGGTCGGTCCGTATGGAGTGGACGATGTCGTCACGGTTGGTGTAGGTCTCGGGCGGGATGCCGCGCAGAGCCGAGATCACCTCGCCCGGGGCACCTGCGGAGCGGGCCGCTTCCAGCAGCTGCGTCTTGTCTGCCGGGAAGTCCACATCCTTCAGAGCGCCCAGCACCTCGTCGACCGTCGCGTGCGCCATGGAAAACACTCCTCACTCAGGTTGGGGACGGGCTCCGCGTACCCGTGTCGGCTCCCGGCACACGAGGATCAATCGGGTCGGCCGGTTCGACCTGTCGCCGACGAAGTACGGGAGTGACGGGCCGACCGACGCCTGAGGGTCATGAAATGCGGCCGCAGGGGTACTCCCTGTGATCGAGGCAGAGACGGCTGTCGCCGGTCATGTGCGATGCGGGTCGTCCTGGGAGGGAGGCAGACGTGCTCCAGCGCCTGCGGACGGCGCGTTGCCTGTGCGACTTCGACTCCTCGGTGGCAGCGGTGCGGGCGGTGAGCCGGTTCCTTCGCGGCAAGGATTTCAGGGGACTCGGCGTCGGTCCCGGATCCACCTGGCTGGCCGACCTGGCCTCTCACCTGCCCTCACCGGCACGACGGCGTCTCTTCGTACTGGCCGCCCATCTGGAGGGCGCACCGCTCACGCGGGTACGCCGAGTGCGCGGCGAGGATCTGGCGGCCTGGACCGCCGGTCAGTACGGCCCCGGTCCCTACCCCGCAGCCTTCATCGGGGCCGGCAGCGGCGCCGCCGTCCATCTCGCCGCGGCCCTTCACGCTCCCGTCCTCCCGCAGACCTACCTCGTGCCTGTGCGGGCCCGGCTGGACCCGGACCAGCCGCGCGCGGCCCTGATCGCGGGCCAGGAGTTCGGCCGGCAGCTGGTGAAGGCCAACCCGGACCTGACCCTGTGCCATATGCACGACCCGAGCCAGGACCGGGCGATGCTGGTGTGTTTCATGTACTTCCGGTTCAAGCGGCTCAGGCTCGGCGCGGTGCTGGAACGGTTCCTGGAGCAGCGGCTGGCCCCGGGCGCGACCATCTTCATCGTCGACTGCACCCTCACCTGGCCCGTGTCGGTCCTGGGCGACCGGCACCGCTTCCAGTTCGGCGCCCTCGGCGGCATGCCGGCCGACGAGTACGCCGGCGGCAGTGAGCGTATCGCCCGGCACCTCGCCGAGCAGAAATCACAGGTCCGCCAGTGGGACGCCCCGCCACCGGACGAACGGTATCCGGAGGCGGAGTGGGGGTACGACGACAGCCTCACCCCCGACATCACGGCACTGGCGGCCCGCTGCGGCTACCGAGTACGCCGGATCACCATCGGTGAGCCCGAACACCTCAGCCCGCTCGTCGCCGACCTGTACCGCTGGTGGTACCGCCGGCGGGGTCTGCCGGCCGACCGGCTGCTCGTAGAGACGTACAACCAGTGGGAGCCGCTCTGGGCGCTGCGACTGGGCGCCGTCCCCTTCTGGCTGCAGTTCACCGCCGAGTCCTCCTACCGCCTGCTCGACCAGTACCTGCGAGACCAGGAGCAGCCGTACCGACGCATCCACGTGAACCTGTTCTCCAACGCACTGCGCTCGGTCGGCCAAGTCCCGGCCGGGCAGTGGAGCGAGCTTGCCCGCCGGTACGCCGGCACGGAGGGAGGGCTGCTCGGTGTGGACGATCGGGCGTTTCCCGAGGACATCGGCAGCACACTGCGCTACCAACCGGCCCTCGCCGCCCTTCCCGAGCGGTATCCGCTGCCGCCCCCGCTCGCTCTGGAGGAACTGGACGAGTTCCTCGCCGAGGAGCGGCACACCGGCGCCCGTCGACTGGCCCGCTTCGAAACCCTCGGCCCGGCCGAAGGATGACCGGCAGACCGAGCCGGCGGAGGTGCGCAGGCCATGGGTTCCCGTCACGAACATCGCCCGCCGTTTCCGGAGCGGACCGTCACGACGTACCACGACGGTGTGCTCGGACGGATACGGAGCCGCGCCGTCGGCGACGTACATCCGGGCACGCCGGAGGTCGTGCTCGTGCAGGGCACGGCGGTGGCCGACTACTTGCTGCCGGGCCTGGCGGCTTTCGGCCGGTGGACGCGGGCCCACCTGGTGGAGTTGCCCGGTTTCGCGGGCAGCGGCGATCCCCCGCACGAGCGCGATGTGCCGGAGTTCGGCCGGTGCGTCGCCGACTGGCTGACCGCTCGCGCCCTGGGGCCGGTGATCCTCGCCGGGCACTCCAGCGGAACCCAGGTCGCCGCCCGCGCCGCGCTGGGACATCCCGGTGTCGCGGGTGTCGTGCTGGCCAGTCCCACCGTCGACCCGGTAGCCCGCGGTTATGTACGTCTGCTAGTCCGCTGGCAGCTCGACGGACGACGGGAACCGCCCGGGCTGTCCGAATCGCACCGGCCGGAGTGGAAGCGCGCGGGCCCGCGCCGGCTGCTGCACACGGCGCGGGTCCACCTCGAGGACGCCCTGGAGGACTCGGTGGCCCGGCTGCGGGTGCCCCTGCTCGTCATCCGCGGCGGGGACGACCGGATCGGCACCGCCCGCTGGGGCCGCCATCTGGCCGGTCTGGTTCCGGACGGGGAGTACGTCGAGGTCGCGGGGGCGCACACGTTTCCCTGGCTGGACCCCGAGGCGTGGTCGCAGCCGGTACGCGGCTTCGCGCACCGCCTCGCCGCCGACGGCGGCGGGCCGGGCACACCCCGGACTTGAGCCATCGCGCCACGGCACCGCAGAAGGCCGGCTCAGGAGACCGGCTCAGGGGCCGGTCCCAGGAGCTCCCGGGTGATACGGGCCAGTTCCGGGGCGGAGTAGTTCAGGGTGTGTCCCCCTCCGGACACCTCGGCGAGCCTGCCCCGGGGCAGCAGTGCGACGACCTCCTCGGCCCACTGGGGCGGCACGATGGGATCACGGGTGCCGCGCACGACCACGGCCGGGGTGCGCAGGTGGCGCAGTTTGCGTTCGACCGGGTCATGCAGCTGGTGGCGGAACGTCCGCCAGGCCCGGGGAAGCCCGCAGTCCGCGTAGCTGAGGGCGAGGGCCACACCCAGGCTCGGCCGCTCCCAACGTGCGTCCCTCATCAGGCGGGCGACCTGCCGCAACGTCGATCGCGCGTGCGGGTCGAAGGTGGGGCCGTTCAGCACCACCGGCCCGATCAGTTCGGGGGTGTGCGCCGCCAGATCCACGACCACCTGGCAACCGGTGGAGTTCGCGACCAGCGGCACCGGTCCGCGGCCGGTGGCCCGCAGCCAGTCGGCCAGCGCCAGCGACAACTGGTGCACGTCGAGCGCCGCGGGCGGGCCCGGCGTACGCCCGAAGCCGGGCAGGTCCACCGCCACCGTCCTGGTGTCCGGTGCGAGCGCGCGGGCGAACGGCAGCCAGTAACGGTACGAGCAGCCCAGACCGTGCACACACACCACTTCCCGGGCACCGGCCGGGCCGAAAACCGCCGCGTGCACCCGGGTGCCGGCCGCCGCCGTGAACTCGTGCGTGTGCCAGTCCCTCACCGGGCGTCCTCCCTGTGCGGCGGCTCGTCGGACCGCGCCCACGGCCGCGCCCGCAGCGGTCGTCGCCCGCTCCAGCAGCCGGGAGCCGTCCGCGACTCCAGCGCGCATGGCCACGACTGAGGTTCGGCGTGCGGGCCAGGAGTCAGCTCTCGTTGCGGTCGAGCAGTTCCTTGACACCCTGGGCCGTGAGCGCCAGCTCCTCCGGCGTGCCCGCGTCGATGACCAGCGCCAGCTCCTCCGACGGCCAGCCATGGGCGAGGGCACCCAGCACCACGCTGCGATGACGCCTGGCCTGGGGGATCGCCTGCTCCATGCGTGCCTGCGTGGTGAAGACCGGCACGAGCTCGGTGCCGTCGTTCAGTTCGTACACGGGCAGGCTCAGAGACTTTGGGTCCGGGCCCACGGCGTCGAGATCGGCGGGAAGCAGCACCTCGCTGCCGGCCAGCGTACGCAGCGCCGCATCGTCCGGTCCGTTGTCGACGACCGCGCGCAGGGCCTGCTGGGCGGCCGAGGCGCCGCTGTCGAAGGGGGAGTCAGTCATCATGCATCCAATCGATCAGCCGAACGCACGTCTTCGGTCGAAGTCCGGTCATCGGGTACCCATGCCTTCGGGCATCATGTGCGCCTTCTTGATCAAGGGGCGGGGTGCCGGCGTTCGTGGGCCTCGGCGAGGAGAAGGTACCCGCTGGCGGTCCAGGTGTAGGCGCGGTCGCGCAGGCCCGTGCCGGTGAGGGCGTCGAAGTTCTCGGCGAAGCCGTGGGTTTCGCACAGGGCCCGGAAGCGGGCGCTGATCTCGTCGGCGAGGCGGTGGTGGCCGCTGCGGCGCAGGCCGTCCTCGATGAGGACGGTGGCGGGTGCCCAGATCGGGCCGCGCCAGTAGCCGTCGGGGCGGTAGTGCGGTGAGGTGGGCAGTTCGGTGGCCAGGCCGTGGGCGGTCAGGTGTGCCTCGATCCGGACGGCCAGCGTCTTGGCGACGTTCTCGGGCAGGTGCTCGCCCAGGGCGATCGGCATCAGGTCGAGCAGGCTGGAGCTGCTCCAGGTGTGGCCGCCGGCGGCGCCCCTCGCGACGAACCGCTCCCCCGTCCACAGCTCGTCGAGCATGGCCGCCTGGACCGTCTCCGCGGTGCGCGTCCAGCCGCGGGCATCGTCGGTCAGGCCGAGTTCCGTCGCCAGGGCGGCGAGTTCGCGCAGTTGCAGGACGAGGAACGCGGCCAGGTCCGCGGTGACGACCGCGCGTTCGGGGTCGAAGGTCGTTGCGTTGTCCCAGCCGCTGTCGTTGCCGTGCTGGTAGTGGGGCAGGGCGGCACCCGGTGCTCGGCGCGCGGTGAGCCAGAAGTCCGTCCAGCGCCGCAGTCTGTCGTAGGTCTCGGCGCGTTCAGTGCGTCCGAGGGCTTCGGGAAGCCGTCGCCGCAGGTGTGCCAGGGTCCAGCCGTGGATGGGTGGTTTGACGAAGTTGTAGAGGACCTCCGAGTGGGTCACCGAGTCGGGCAACGCACCGCTTTCGTCCTGGTGGTCGAACGGCAGGGAGAACTGGTTCCAGGCCAGCTCGGGTTCTCCGGGTGCGAGGGCGAGGGCGTTGAAGCAGTGGTCCCAGCTCCAGACCTTGTCCATCCAGTGCTTGGACATCAGCACCGCGGGCCGGGTGACGAGGCCCGCCCTGTCCACCGTCGCCGACCACAGGACGTACGCGGCGAGTTCGGCGGCCGGGGTTCTGGACGAGCGCCAGGGAGCCACCGCGTCGGCGAAGTCGGTGAAGGCCTGCTCCGCCTCGGTCACGACCTCACCGAACGTCTTCCGGGCGGTGTAGGGGCGGCGTCCGCTGTCGAACTCCTCGATGGCGGCCTCCCAGGTTCCACCGGTGTCCGCTGTGATGGTGAGGCCGCGGTCGGCGCTGCCCAGGGCCTGGCCGCCGGAGGTGTCGCGCACGACGCCCGACACGACGGTGACCCGGTAGCGGCGCCCGGTCTCGTACGAGGTGAACACGTAAGCTCCGTCCGCCGGGTCGCGGAAGAAGTACGTGCCCGTGAAGGGAGCCAGTGTCTGTGCCGCCGCGCCGATGCGCAGGCCGAGCCCCGCCCCGTGCAGGCGTACGGTGTCCGGCGCCTCGTAGGCGAGGTCGACGCGCCCGCTCTCGTGGTGCCAGGTGAGCAGACTCGGCGTCGCTGAGACTCGGGGTTCGGCCCGGACGCCCGTCGCTGCGTCGAGCGGTACCAGGCGCAGGACCCCGTGCATGCCGTTCTGGTGGGAGACCAGGTGAAGGTCTTCGGCGTACGCCTTCTCCGCCAGGACCGGGGAGATGTCGAACCAGGAACCGTGCGTGCTGAACGGGATGTCGTGCAGGGAGAAGGCCGGGCCGGGTCGGGCGGCGGTCATGAAGGGTCACTCGTTTCTGCAGCAGGGGTACCGGCGGTCGGCCGGGGCTTGCGGGAGGGGTCAGTCCTTGACGGCTCCGGCGGTCACGCCGGCGGCGACGTAACGCTGGGCGAGGACGAGGATCACCGCGGCGGGCAGAGAGGCCACGACGGCGGTGGCCATGATGGCGTTCCACTCCTGGTTGTTGTTGCCGATGTAGTGGTAGATGCCGAGGGTGATCGGCTCGTGAGCGCCGCCGCCCGCGAGGGTGCTGGCGAAGACGAAGTCGGACCAGGACCACAGGAACGCGAAGAGCGACACCGTGACGACGGCGTTGCGGCTCATCGGCAGGACGATGGACCAGAAGGTGCGCAGTAGCCCGGCTCCGTCCGTCTTCGCCGCCTGGAGCAGTTCCTCCGGGATGCCCGACATGAACGCGGTGAAGATCAGCACCGCGAACGGGACGGCCAGCGTGGAGTCGGCGACGATCAGGCCGGGCACCGACTGGAGCAGTCCGAGGCTGAGGTAGATGGCGTAGAAGCCCATCGCCATGATGATGCCGGGGATCGTCTGGGCGACCAGGAGGAGGAAGCTGAGCGCGCCGCCGCCGCGCGGGCGCAGTTTGGCCAGCGCGTAGCCGGCGGGTGCGGACAGCGCCACGGTGAGGACGACGGTGCCCGGGCCGATGACGAGGCTGGTGCCGAGGTAGGGCAACTGCTGGTCCAGGACGGCCCGGTAGCCCTCCAGCGTGCCGTGCGCCGGGAACAGGTCCGGCGGGCTCTTGCGCATGTCCTGTTCGCGGGTGAAGGACACGTTGATCATCCAGTAGACCGGGAAGAGCATGACCGCGGTGAGCAGGAGGCCCGTGGCCGTCTTCCACCACGTACGGTCGGGTCGGTTGATGGCGGTCCCGGTCACGACAGTGCCTGCTTTCGCTGGACCCTCAGATACACCAGGCCGAAGACCAGGGCGGCGACGACCAGCAGGTTCCCGACGGCCGCCCCGGGGCCGAAGGACGGGAGCAGGTTGCCGAAGCCGAGCCGGTAGGACCAGGTGGCGAAGGTGGTGGACGAGTCGGCCGGGCCGCCCTTGATCATGATCCAGATGATGTCGAAGACCTTGAGCGTGTAGACGAGGCCCAGCAGCAGGGTGATGGCGGAGACCGGGCGCAGGAGCGGGAAGGTGATGTGCCAGAAGCGCCGCCAGGCGCTCGCGCCGTCGAGGGCGGCCGCTTCGTAGAGGCTGCCGGGGATCGACTGAAGGCCGCTGTGGAGCACGACGAGGTTGAACGGGACGCCGATCCAGATGTTGGCGATGATCACCGAGGTGAGCGACCACGACGGTGAGGTCAGCCAGTTCACCGAGTCGATGCCGACGCCGCTCAACAAGGCGTTGACAATGCCCGATTCGCTGTTGAGCATCCACGACCAGGTGGAGGCCGACACGATGAGCGGCAGCAGCCACGGTACGAGGAACAGGGCGCGCAGGGTCGCGGAGAGCCGGAAGTGCTGGTTGAAGAAGACCGCGAGGGCCAGGCCGATGGCGTACTGGAAGACCAGGCACACGGCGGTGAACACCACGGTGTGGGTGAGTGCCGGGCCGAAGGTCGGGTCGTCGAGAACGGTCCGGTAGTTGGCGAGGCCGGTGAAGGGCGCGTCGCCCTGGACGAAGGAACGGACGGTGTAGTTGCGCAGGCTCAGATCGAGGTTGCGGTACAGCGGATAGGCGTAGAAGAGGACAAGGTAGAGGGTGACCGGGGTGAGGAAGGCCCAGGCGGCCCACTGCTGGGAGGTCGGGCGGCGGCGCCTCGGCGCGGAACGGGCCGGGAGCGGGGCGATGGCGGCCTCCCTCTTCCGGTCGAGCGCGGGCCGGCGTTCGGGCGGGTGTGCCGTCTGCTTCATCGGGCTCACGTCACTTGACCGCGCTCTGCGCCGAAGTGAGCGCGTCCTTCGGCGACTTGGCCCCGCTGAGTGCGGTCTGGATCGCCTTCCACATCTGCTCGGAGATCTTGGGGTACTCGGTGCCGAGGTCGTCGCTGGTGCGTCCCCTGGCCGCCTTGACCGCCTCGACCCAGGGCTTCAGCTTGGCGTCGGCCGCGACCTGCTTGTTCTGGACCTCGGCCGTGGGGGCGACGTAGGACAGGGTGGTGTCGGTGGTGTAGAGGTTCTCGGTGCTGGTCAGGCAGGTCACCAGCTTCTGTGCCGTGGTGTAGCGGCCGGTGTCGCCCTGGACGGGGACGGTGACGAACTCGCCGCCGGTCGGGGCCGCGGCGTTGCCTCCGCCGGAGGCCGGGATGGGGAGGACGCCGTAGTCGAAGCCGGCCTTCTCGGCGCCCGCGAGCTGCCAGGTGCCGTTCTCCGCGAAGGCGTAGTCGCCGCTCGCGAACTCCTGCCAGCTGGTGGTCTGGGTGTTGTTGATGACCGAGTTGGGCGCGTGGCCCTTCTTCAGCCAGTCGGTCCACAGGGACAGCGCTGAGGCGCCCTGGGCGGAGTCGAGTTCGGTGAGCTTGGCGCCCGAGCCCCAGAACCACGGCAGGAACTGGAAGCTGCCCTCCTCGGTGCCGATCGCTGAGAAGGTGATGCCCTTCTTGCCGGCCTTCTTCACTTTCTCCAGCGCCGCCGTCAGTGACTTCCAGTCCTTGATCGAGGCGATGTCGACGCCCGCGGTCTTGAGGACGTCCTTGTTGTAGTAGAGGGCGAGGGTGTTGGCGCCGATGGGAGTGCCGTACGTCTTCCCGCCCGACTGGCCGGCCGCGAGCAGGTTGGGGTCGGCCTTGGAGGTGTCCACCTTGGTGTCGTCGGTGGTGGTGAGGAGTCCGGCCTCCGCCAGGGTCGAGACCACGGGGTTGTCGACGATGAGCACGTCCGGGGAGTTGTCCTGCTGCGCCGCCAGGAGCACCTTGTTCGTCAGGTCGCTGGTGTCGAACGCGGTCCGCTTGATCTTCACGCCGGCCTTGCTGCCGCAGCTGTCCAGCAGTTTCGCCCACGCCGAGTCCTTGGCGAACTGCGGGTAGGGGTCCCAGATGGTGTAGGTGCCGCTGTCCGCCCCTTCCGAGGGCGTGCTGCCGCCGGATGAGCAGGCTGTGGTGCCGGCGGCGAGGGCGATGACGGTCATGGCCGCAGCGGTGAGCCGCCGTCCGGGGGATCTGTTCATGGCGCGTTCCTTTGTGTTTTCGGCGAGGGCATGCCGAAGAAGCAGTCGGCGGATGTCCGGCCGAGGGACCGGTGAAGGAGCGGCGATGGCCTGGGAGGGCGACGGGCCGCTGAGACGAGAGGGAGTGAGGGTCAGGCGGTGGCGCCGGAACCCGCGTGGGCGGGACCGGTGCTGGCGCGCAGCGAGATGGGCGGCACCAGCAAGTGATGGCGAGGCGCCGCGTCGGGGTGATCGAGCCGCTCGACCAGCAGGTCGACGGCGAGGCGCCCCAGCTGCTCCGCCGGCACGTCCGCCGCCGTGAGCTGCGGGGTCACCGTCTCCGCCCACCGGCCTGCCACCACCCCGGTGACGGAGAAGTCTCGCGGTACATGACGGCCGGCCATGGCCAGGCCCCGGTAGAGGCCGCCCAGCGCGGCCTCGTTCAGTGTGACCAGCGCCGTGGTGGCCGGGTCGTCGTGCAGGATGCGCTCGAGACACGCCTCACCGGAGGGAGCGTCGTCGCCGCAGCAGTACGTCCGTACGGTGAGCCCGCGCTCCGCCGCGGCCTTCGTGAAACCGTCCAGCCCGCGGTGCGCCGACTCGTAACCGGCCCGCAGCAGATGCTCGGGCCGGTTCACGAACGCGATCCTGCGGTGGCCAAGGTCGGCGAGGTGGTGGACACAGGCCGCCGCCAGTGCGGTGTGGTCCAGGCCGACCCACCAGTCACCGTCCGGGCGGGCGGTGCGGCCGATGCAGACGGCGGGGAAGCGCGCATCGACCAGGTGGTCGACCCGGTCGTCCTGGAGCCTGATCTCCATCAGGATCGCGCCGTCGACCCGCCGCTCACCCAGGAGCCGCTGGAACGAGCGGTCGCTGTCCACGCCGCTCGGGGAGAGCAGCACGTCGTAGTCGTAGGCCGCCGCGGCCTCCACCACGCTGCCGATGAAGTCCAGCTGCATGCCCGTGTAGTGGTTGCCGGCCGGCGGGAAGACCAGACCGAGGGTGCTGGTCCGGCCGTTGGCCAGGGCCCGGGCGCTCGCGTTGGGCCGGTAGCCCAGTTCGTCGATGACCTGCTGGATCTTGCGGCGGGTCTCCTCCGACACCGAGCGCTTGCCGCTCAGAGCGTAGGACACGGTACTCCGCGAGACACCGGCCCGCTGGGCGATCTCACCGATGTTCACGGGACTCCTTCGTCGAACCGGTTCGAGAGCGAACCGACTGTCGAACCGGTTCGCGTGAAGGGAAGGTAGGAGCGGGCCCGAGCGGGTGTCAATGCCTTGCGCGCATTTCTTGGGACCTCGTGACCGATCCACGTCAGAGGTATTGCTGGCTTGTTTGCGGCGGTGCTAGGTTCCGGCGAATCGGTTCGACAAAACCGCTCGAAACCGCGATGCCCCCGAGACAGGCCATGTAATTCATGGCTTGTCCGGCTCGGCATCGATCGAACCGGTTCGCGTCCCAGTCGGGACGAATGACCCCACGGAGACCTCTGGCCGAAGACGTTGGGGGCGACGGTGTCGTAGGTCTTCGACGACGACCAGCTGCCCGCCGAGCGGTGCCGTCACGACGTACACGAGCAGCAGGGCACCGACCTCGCCGGAGCTGTCCTCGTCCTTCGGTGGGGCGAGTTTCAGCGAGCGGTCTACGGCGGTGGCCACGACACCCATCAGCGCCGGCTTGTCGGCCGGGGTCGGATCCGGGGCGTCGTAGGTGTCGAAGTCATGGTCTTTGCCGCCCCAGTCGAAGTAGATGTGCGGCTTGTTGACCTTCTCCAGCTCGCGTTCGGCGACGTCTTGGAGGCGTTGAGCGAGGGCGGCGCGGCGGTCGGCGAGGTCGGCCTCGCGGATCTCGGTGGCGGCCCGGACCTGGGTGGCTCGGGAGAAGGAGACTTCGAGGTCCTTGGCGATGGTGCTGATCGTCCGGTCGGAGCGGCTGAGGATCTCCGCGATCTGGTTGCGGCCTTTGCCCTCGGAGTGGAGCCCGCGGACGGCTTCGCGGTCCTTGTCGGTGACGCGGCGTGCCTTGCCCATGGGCACCTCCCCTGACATGAATCGGCCCGGCCGCGTTCGGGGCAGGCCGGGCCAGGAACGTGGAACTGTTGAGGACTGGTTTGCGGTCAGCTTCTCCAGGCCCGTCAGGGCCGTCGTGATGGTCTCGCCGTACCGACGATTCACGCCATGCTCGGTGTCGTCGGGCTCGGGCGAGTGTCCCCGAGCGAGGTCGGCTCGGATCGTCCCGGCATTGATGCCGGTCCCAGCATCCTCCAGCTCCTGGCGGTGGAGAGACGGCGCGGTTCTGCTCGATGGCCTGGCGCTCGACGTGGTCCGGGTGACGCTGGGTCAGCAGGCGTCGTACTTCCAGTCGCCGCCCTCACGCACCCACGGCTGCTGCCTCTGGTCGAATTTGGGCAGGCCCACGCCGTACGAGACGCGCGCCATGTCGCCGGACACCTGGTCGACCTTGAAGCGCTTCACGTCCTGGTGGCCGTAGTCGCCGACGGCCCGGTCGGTGAGGGCCTGCATCGCAGGCTTGGTGATCTTCTCGGTGCAGCGGTCGGACACAATGCCGTACACGGTGTTGACGTCGCCCCTGAAGTACGCGTCCGTGTACGAGCGGACGGCCGACTCGAGACCGGTGGTGTCTGCCTTCGCCGGCTGCTCCGCGCTCGGGGTGGTGATCGTCGGGCCCGGGTCCTTGCCGTCGCTGTCGGACGTGCAGGCGGTGAGCGTGAGCAGCAGTGCGGCGGTCAGTGTGATGGTGGCGCGGGTGCACATGTTTCCCCCATGGACGGTGCGGTCTGACGGGGCATCGTGCCACAGGGGTAGGGCGAGGCCGGGTTCAGTGTGCCACTCAGGGCCCGCAGTGGGGGCGGAACCACCACCCGCAGGTGGCGCAGTAATCGCAGCCGAGGGCGGCTAGGAGGCGCGCGATCATTCGCCGTTCATCTCCCCCCTTGACGGGAGCTGCCGGACGGTCCGTGGAGGCTTCTGCGGAGAAGCGAGCGACGAGATCTTCAAGCCGAGGGGAGGCGCTGACCAGCCGCCCACCGTCACCGATGGCCTGTACACGCCCCTCTTCCGCTCCCTCGCCCCGACCGTTGTCGTTGTTGGCGTTGTCGCCTGACCTGCAACCACAACCGTCGCAATGGTCCTCGGCCGGCCTGCCGCTCGACGAGGCGATAGCCATGTGCGGACCGCTGCCGCTGCCCGCGGCCCTGCAGCTCGTCGGTTGCGCCGCGGAGGCGCTGCGCGCCGTGCACGCGGCCGGTGTGATCCACCGCGATCTGAAGCCGAGCAACATCCTGTTGGGCATGAGCGGTCCGTGGGTGATCGACTTCGGAATCGCACGAGCCACTGACGCCCCGCAGCTCACCCGTACTGGGGGGCTCATCGGAACGCCCCAGCACATGTCGCCCGAGCACGTGAACGGACGGCCTCTGACACCCGCGACCGACATCTTCTCGCTGGGCCTGATCGCGGCAGTCGCAGCGACCGGCTGCCACCCCTACGGCAATGGTGCCGCCATCACCCTGGCCGCCAAGATCGCCAGCACCGAATTGCGGCCCCCGGACCTGACCGGCTACCCGGAACGGCTACGGCCCATCCTGGAACGCTGCCTGGCCGTCGACCCGGCCTCCCGGCCCGCCCCCGCCGAACTGGCGGAACGGTGCGAAGATGCCTGCGGCCGGCCGCTTCGCGACTTCGCCGGATGGCTCCCCGAACCACTCATGTCGGAGATCGCCCGCCGCGAACAGGCCTCCCGGCAACCACCCCGACGCGAGCCCTCGGCCGCGGCCGCCGCTCCCGGGCGCATGCTGCTGTGCACCGTCACAACCGACGGCAACCTGGCGATGCTGGAGATCACCGGCATCGGCGATGACCGTCATCGGCCCGACTACGTCACCGAACTGACACTCTGGAAGATGCCCTGATGCGCAACGCCTCCTGCGCCCTACGGGGCGCGTCTGCCGTCCACGGCGGTAAGACCTTGGCCACAGGCTGACCGGCGTCAGCCGTGCCGGTCAGCCTGTGGCTCCCGGGTCATCCGCGGGAATCACTCACCCTGTCGGCCGCCACGGTGTAGAGCGTGAGAGGCGGCGGCTCTCGGCGGATCCTCGCGGCTACACGTCCGAGGCTATGGGGCCGTCACGCGGATCGGCGTCCGCTGTTCATCGTCAGCGGGCCCTGCGCCGGCTCTGCGCAGCCAGATCCATGCATATGTCTCCTCGTCGTCGATTTCGGTGTCCAGTTGGTCTGCAGTGGCTGTGAACTGCTTGACTCGATGCGCGGGGCTCCCGTCCTGCGGCGCCTGAAATCGCTCCGTCGGCGCATAAGCAGTGACCTGGTCGTCGTCGCCCGGGTCGTGCTCCCATATCTTCACCGAGTCATCGAAGAACTGGCCGCGGTCGCTCGGGTCGAAATGTGCCGTGTATTCGACCGTGAAGCGCCATGCGCCGTCGCTTTGGCGGTGGGCATCGGTTATACGTCGATCGTTCCCTATCAGGGCCATGATTACTACCATCCCGGTGTGTCAGTGAATTTCCGCTGGGTGCTCTTCCTTCAAGGGGACCACGATAATTAATCGACTGTAAATGAGAAACGGTCTCTCAGTCTCAGCGGTTTATGGGTCATCTGTGAATGGGATGCACTGTAGAATATAAAATTTTCGCGCACATATCGGCGGCATGGGGCAGTCACCCTGGTTGATGGCAAGTTGCGATGCGCGGATGGTGCTACAGGTTCAATGACGGGTGGGATTGACGGGCGTCGCGTTGAGGCAGAGCCCGCTTTAATATCCTGGATTGTGGTAGACATCTCCGCTGAATTGATCAAGCTTGAACGTTTCTCCGAGAAGGAGCACGCGAAGCTCGCCAGTGACCGTACGCAACGAGCCGGAGGGCTGACGGCTACAACTCGTCCGGCCACACGGCCGGCGTGCAGGCCCGCCTCGACCGCAGCCTTCCGCGGGTCGGCGGCGCCCCCTTCGCTGAGCACGGTTCTACGGGTATGGCGGTGACGCGTGCGATCACCTCGTGGCGGGCGGGTGGTACGGGCACAGGATCAAGGTTGGCAGGGTCGACGCGGGGGCATTGGAGGAGTCCCTGGACATCCACGGCGGCTCCTCGGGCGCCCTTGGGATTGCAGTGTGCTGGTGTGATCACAGAATCGAGCATGTGAACGACCCAGGCCTACCGAGACTCGCCATGCTCCGCTTCCTGGAGCGGGTGCAGGAGCGCGACCTCGCCCGGACCCGGCGGTGGATCGCCGACGAGGAGCGACGCGAAGCCGAGCGGCAGCGCGGCATCCAGGCCCGCCCCCTCGCGCCGGCCTGACTGATCCAGCGCGGGCTGTCCGGCCGGTAAGCGGTGTATGTCCATGTCGGCGACTGCTGGAGCACAGGAAAACGCTCGAAGGTGATCGAGCGAGACAAGGACCTTCGCGCGCTCGCCGAAGGCGTCAAGCCCTGCCCGCAGTGCCGGCCCGACACGGCGCTCGGCGTCTTGGACCAGGCACTCCGCAGCCGACGCCCCGACGTCCCTTTTCGTCGCGGCCTTCGTCGCGGCCGCCTTGTTGGCCGGCTGCTTCTTGGCGGCCTTCTTCTTCGGCAGCTCTTGCACTTCGGCGTCCTCGCCGCAGGACGCCCTGGCTTTCTGCACCGACTCATCTGTCGGTCAACGGCGGCCCGGCCCGCAGGGTGCTGTTCCCGACGACCTTCCACTTCAACGACTTACAACCAGTACGGCCAGCGCTCCCCGTACGCGCCGGTCGTCGACCAGATCGCGGTGACACCGCTCGCGCAGAAGTAACCCGGCGGACGGCCCGGACCGTCCGCCGGCCCGGGCCCCTCCCATGGCATCCTGCAGTCCGGGGGTGCCTGGGAGCACGCCCGGCCGGTTCGGTCGACGGGGCAGGAGGGACGCATGGACGGGAACGATCCGCACATTCATGTCGAGTCGAAAGTGGTCCATGGCCATGCCGCTGTCCGCAACATGATCGCCTCCACGTTCGGGCTGGCCGGTGATCTGCCGAGTCTCGTCACCACCGGATGCGGGAAGCGGGTGCCGTATGCGATGACCTCTCCGCGTCCGAGCCATGTCACCTGTCTTGCCTGCCGTGAGCACGCGCACCTCGAGCACCTGCGCTTCGCGGAGGGGGTCGAGCGCTTGAGCCGTCTGCCTGGATCAGGCATCAGTACGGCCGAGGCGAAACTGGCCGCGGACAGGCATCGCGACATCGCGCGGAGGTTTTCCGACACGGAGAGCTGACGGCGGAGCGACCGGCTCGGCCGGGGGGTGGCGACGGGCCCGGCAGATGACGAAGGTGACGCTGATCAGCAAGGCCCAGGAAGCCCACTTGGACAGGGAGACCGGTTCCCAGCCGTGGAGTTGGTAGGGGTATGTCCAGGCGCCGAGATAGGTGGCGATGTTCTCGGCCAGCCACAGGAAGAACCCGATCAGGGCGAAGGCCGCCGCCAGCGGCATCCGGTGTCGACGTTCGCCGATCGTGAAGTGCACCCAGGTCCCCGCCGTCGCCGCCAGCAGCAGGCCGCCGAGCGGCCGGACGCACGTCCGGCAGCCAGTGATGGCTCAGGAAGTTGACGTAGAGACCGACGGCCACAAGGGCGGTGCTGCGGGCTCGGTAGCCGGTCAGCGTCAGGTCGAGCAGACGCCAGGCCCGGCAGACGTAGCTGCCCACCGCGGCGTACATGAAGCCTCCGTACAGCGGCACGCCGGCGATCTTCGCCAGGCCCGGCTCGGGGTAGGTCCACGAACCCACATGCACCTTCACCAACTCGAAGGCGAAGCCCAGGACATGGCAGACGGCCACGACCGCCACCTCGCGTCTGGTCTCCCACCCCAGCACGTAGCACACGCCGGTGAGCAGCACGCCGTACAGCAGCAGAAGGTCGTAACGCGCCACCGGCAGCGGCGGGAGCAGTGTGGACGCCGCCATGCCGCCCAACAGCGCGACGGCGAACGCGCAGCTGCGTGCCTGGAGCCACGCGAACAGCGCCATCTGCCGTGTGAGGACTCCCGCGCCATGCATGATCTTGTAGAGGGTTACGGGGCCGGTGGCGGTTGCGGCCTTCGCTTCTCCGACCCGCGGCAACCTGGTCAGTCACATGGGCACTTGAAGTCCGCTCAACAGGGATATCCCCAGGCACGGCTGATGTCCTGCAGCGCTGCCGGTACGTCCTCCGGATCCGGGATCGGTCGGGATTTCTGTATCTTCCCGGACTTGATGTTCTCGCTCCAGTCACCGATGTACGGCACGAACGGCCCGTGATCGCCTTTTCGGTAATCGAGCATTTTCGGTGTCCACGGCACGTCGAGATACGCGCAGATGTCCTGCGTGACCGCCTCGGGGCGTTCCGTCAGGTCCTCGTACCGGACGGTGAGGCCGGGCAGGCCGTTCCGGGCCGCCTGCACGGCGTCGACGTAGCCGCGCACCTCGCGCACGGTCGCCTCCAGTTCGCGGTCCGGGCGGTTGTTGATCAGCGAGCTCACCATCGACGCCGGGTGCCGCAGCAGGAAGATGTAGCGGGCGTCGGGCCAGCCCTCGTGCAGCCGTTCCCAGACGCTCGCGTTGCCGGGTGTCTTGTCCACGATGATTTGTTTGCCGCTGCGCACCAGTTCGCGGTGGAGGATGCGGTCCCACAGCAGGTATTCCAACTCCCGCTGATCGAGGTCCAGTTGGGTCATGGCCTTCTGGGTGTACGGCTTGGTGAGGTCGACGGAGAGGGTACGCAGGTGCATCTCGTGCGGGGCGCGGATGTGCGGGTGGCTGTTCAGCAGGACCCGCAGCAGCGTGGAGCCGGAACGCACGGAGGAGATGACGAACACCGGGTTCCGTACGAGCCGGTGCGCCGACGGCGGCACGGGCGGCTCGGCGAGTCTGCGCAACCGTCCCCGCACCCCGCGGGCCATTCGGCGCACTCCTGTACCACTCAAGGCCATAGCCGTGCCTCCCTGAACACCTGGCGCGCGGAATCTGATCCTCCTGTTGGATCCTTGACCATACTGTGGCGAGTTCCTGGTTTCACCATGGGCAGCGGATGAGAATTCCCTGAGACGCGCGCGGCGCCGGTCATTCGCCCAGCTCCGAGCAGGGAGTGCCCGGTCGAAATGTGCTTGCGAGGTAGTCCGGAGAGCCGATAGCCAGATCCGGACGACAAGGAGCACACGATGACGGCCCGTTTGGGTTCTTTGAACGAGTTCTGCTGGATGGACCTCAAAACCCACCATCCGCCCGATACCGCGGCCTTCTTCTCGGCAGCGTTGGGCTGGCGTTTCGCGGTGGATGAGGAGGACTGGCGCCGAGCCGTCAAAATAGCCGTCGACGGTCACCGGATCGGCAGCGTGAGCGACCTCGCCAGTCCGGTCTATCCCTCCGGATCTCCCGCCCACATCGCCTTCTACCTCTCGGTCGACGACGTCGACAGCCGCGTCGAGACAGCGACGGCCAACGGTGCGCGGCTTGTCGTCCCTCCCTTCGACGCGGGGATCAGGGCCGTATCGCGACGTTGATCGATCCGGCGGGCGCCGCCTTCTCCCTGTGGCAGCCGCACCGGTTCGCCGGGTGGGGGTTCCCACAGGGCTTGGCCGGCGCTCCGTACCGGATGGTGCTGGCCTGCGAACAGCCGGACCAGGCCCGGAGCTTCTACCAGGCGACGACGGGTTCCCCCCTCGTCTGCGCCGACTTCATCGGCGCGGACGCAGACGGGCCCCTCGTCTGCGTCCCGCAGTGGGAGCTCTCGGTCGGCGTCGATGACCTGGACGGTGTCGTGGCCCGGGCACGCGACCACGGACGAGGGCTCGTCACCCGGTCCGCGGAGACCGGCCGCCCTGTTGTGCGGTTGAGCAGTTCGGAGGGACTGACCGTCCAAGTCCGCCGCCTGGAGCGATGATCCGGGAGGGCCATGGTCGCGGGGCCCTCCCGGCAGCTGTCATCCTCAGCGAGTACGCGCGGCCTGCTGTGGCATGGGCAGGGCCAGCTCGAGGTGGGGCCAGGTGCGGATGTCGCGTCGCATCTGACGGTCGTGCGTGGCCAGGACGATCGCCGCGTCGGTGGTGTGGAGGGCGTCGGTGAGTTCGTCGACCAGCGCTATGGACAGGTGGTTGGTGGGCTCGTCCAGCAGCAGGATGTGCGGGCGCCCGGCGAGCGCCAGGGCGAGGTCGAGGCGACGCTGCTGGCCCATGGACAGTTCGGCCACCGGTTTGTTGGCGTCGCGGGAGGTGAGCAGACCCAGGGCGGACAGTCCCACGACCTCGCGTTCGTGGAGGACACCCGCGGTCACCAACCGCGCGGTGTGCGCGTGGTAGAGGTCGTGGGCCCGTCGGCGTGTCCCCTGCGGCGACTCCTGTCCGAGGAGGTGCAGCCGCACCTTCCGCGGGCGGTGCGTCCGGCCCGTGGTGGGGGCGAGTTTCCCGGCCAGGACGGACAGGAGCGTGGATTTGCCCGCCCCGTTCGGGCCGGTGACGGCCAGCCGGCCGCCGGATTTCATCGTCACGGTGGTCGGCTGGTGGAGTCGGCCGTGGACGGTGACGTCTTGCGCGCGCAGCAGTGCGACGCCGGGCCGGGCGGGCAGCTCCGGCAGGGTGAACCGCTGAGGCGGGACCGGCGCGGTGACCTTGTGGCTTTCGAGGTCGTCCTGGCGCCGGTGGACGGAGCGGACCAGGGCGCCGGCGTGGGTGGCGCGTTGGTGCTTGCCGGTGCCCTTGGGCGGGCGCCATCCGGTGCTCAGGCGGTTCTGCGCTTCGGACAGGGCCTGCTTGAGGCGGGTGTGTTCGGTCTGCTGCTGCTCGTACTCCTCCTCCCACCGGATCCGCTCGGCCTCGCGGCCTTCTCGGTAGCCGGTGTATCCGCCGCCGTAGACGCGCGGGCAGCCGTCGCGGGTGGGGTCGAGGTCGAGGATCGCGGTGGCCACGTCCGACAGCAGCGCCCGGTCGTGGCTGACCACGACGACGCCGCCGGGGTGGGCGCGCAGCCGGGCGGTGAGGTATTGCAGCCCGGCCAGGTCGAGGTGGTTGGTCGGCTCGTCGAGCAGCAGGAAGTCGCATTCGGCTCCCAGCAGGCAGGCCAGGCGGATCCGGTAGCGCTGGCCGACCGAGAGCGTGGCGAGGGGGCGGGCACGGTCACTGACCGCGCCGAGTCCCGCGAGGGCGACGTCTACCCGGCGGTCGGCGTCCCAGGCGTCCAGCGCCTGCGCCGCCTCCAGGGCGTCCGCGTAGTCCTGTTCGGCGCCCGGCCGCTCTTCGGCGAGCGCCACCGCAGCGGCGTCCAGCTGCTCGAGGGCGGCGCGGGCGTCGGCGAGGTGCTCGTCGACGATGTCACCGACCGTACGCTCGTCCTCGGCCGGCATCTCCTGTTCGGCCAGGGCGAGGGTGCCCACGCGGTGGACGGTCCCCTGATCCGGGACCAGGGTGCCGGCCAGGACGTGCAGCAGGGTCGACTTGCCGCGGCCGTTCTCGCCGACGATGCCCCAGCGGGATCCCGGGGAGACCTTCATGTCGACCTGGCGCAGGACGGTGCGACCACCGCGGTCGACGTGGATGTCGGCGCAGGTCAGCTGGGCCCGATCGCGAGCGGGCAGGGTAAGGGCAGTCACGTTTGTTCCTCCGGAAGGAGGCACACTTCACCCCAGGTCATGGGGGGTGGCAGCGAGCCTTCGATCTCTGACGAAACGGCCAGGCCCCGAAAGAGGAGGGGGAGGGCCGTGGGTGGCATCGCGGCTTCCGACGCCTCAACGGTGGTGTGAGGAGCGGAGCCTGCGGCCTGGTCAGAGATAGAGGACGTAAATCACATCTTCATGTTAGCAATCGTGCACGGCTCATGTGCCGTGATTTCCACCCCGGCGGTCAGCCGCTCCGTGTGGCTCAGCCGGACGAGTCGGAACCGAGTCAGGGCGTCGGGATGCCGGCCGGGCGGGCCGGGCGGCCGAAGCGGGCCGGGACTCCGGGTGAGTAGAGGACACTCACCGGCTCCCCCACCGGTTCGGGCAGGCCTGCCGCGACCACCAGATCCTCATCGCACTCGACCAGGTCGGCTCGGCGCAACGACCAGCGGGGGTGCGCGTTGGGCAGGTACATCGGCCGGCCGAAGAAAGCGCCGTGCATGCCCCAGCGGGCGGTCAGGAAGTGCTCCAACTCGGTCGGCCGCTCGACCTGTTCGCCCACCCGAACGGTGATACGGCTGTGAGCGCCGCGCGGGCCCGGCCACCGCCGCGAGCTGGTGTAGGTGACGGTGTCGCCGTGGGTGCGGACGGCCATACGGGACCACAGGTACGGCATCCGGAAGCCGAGCCGCCCCACGGCCACGGGCAGCAGGCGGGAGGCATCGAGTGAGCGGAAGACGACGCCGCGCCGACCGTGTTCGTCCACCGAGTAGAGGCGGACGTTGGTCTCGGGGAAGCTGCCGAGGTAGGGGACTCCGGGGAGGCGGAGCCAGCCGACGCGGTGCATCCGGAACGCGACCAGACCGACGTAGGTGACACCGTTCAGGGTGTCGGGGACCGTCCCCGGCGGCAGCACGCCGGCCACGTCCGCCGGATCCGCGGCCCAGTGAAGGAACGCCAGGTCGAGCCAGGACTGGGTGAGGAGAGGGCGCCGTATCGCTTCCGGTGCGTCGGCCGTGATGGGCTCTGGGGGTAGGGGGAAGTGCGGCTTCGGTGTCGGCGTCACGGCGTCAGTGTGCTGCATCGCTCAGGGTCAGGCCAGCTCGCGCAGCGCCTCGCCCAGTGCGGCCACGCCTTCGGCGATGACGCCCGGGGGGCCGGCCGCGTAGCCGAGGACGAGGCCGGGGCGGCCGGGGATCTGTCGGTGCCAGGACAGTGGCTGGCACTTCACGCCTCGGGCGAGCGCGGCGGCGGCCAGTTCGGTGTCGGGCACCTCCGGCGTGTACGTGACGGTCAGGTGCAGGCCGGCCGCCGCGCCGTGGACCACCGCGCCCGGCAGGTGTTCGGCGATGGCGTCGATCATCGCGTCGCGGCGCCGCCGGTGGCGGCCGCGCAGGAGGCGCAGGTGCCGCTCCAGGTCGCCGGATTCCATCAGCCGGGCGAGCACCAGCTGCGGCAGCACGGCGTTGCCCAGGTCGGTGAAGCGTTTGGCGTCGGTCAGCGCTTCGCGGTAGCGGGGCGGCGGTACCAGCCAGCCGGTCCGCAGCGCGGGCGCCAGCAGCTTGGACACGCTGCCCATGTAGCACACCTGGTCGGCGAGCAGCCCGCGCAGCGCGGGGACGGGCGGCCGGTCGTAGCGGTGTTCCGCGTCGTAGTCGTCCTCGAGGATCAGCCCGCCGTCCTCGGCCCAGCGCAGCAGCTCGCGGCGGCGCTCGCCACTCATCACCACGCCGGTGGGGAACTGGTGGGCGGGCGTGAGCAGCACAACGCGGGCGCCGGTGGCGCGCAGTGCGTCCACGCGTACACCGTCGTCGTCGACCGGTACCGGTGGGGTGGCGAGAGCTCCGTTCAGCAAGTGCTGGCGGGTGCCGAGCGAGCCCGGGTCCTCCACCGCGATGCCGTCGATGCCGTCGGCGCGCAACACCGGGTGCAGCAGGGTGAGCGCCTGCGCGGTGCCGGCGACGATCAGTACGTCGTCCGGGTCCACCCGGATGCCGCGGCTGCGGGCCAGCCATCCGGCGACGGCGCGACGCAGCTGCGGGGTGCCGCGAGGGTCGCCGTAGCCGAGGTTCTCCGCGGACAGCTCGGTGAGTACGGCCCGTTCCGCGCGCAGCCAGGCCGCGCGGGGGAAGGCGGCAAGATCGGGCTGGCCGGGGGTGAAGTCGACGCGGGCCCGCGTGGCACGGAGGGCGTCGAAGACATCGGCGCCGGGTTCGCCGAGGAACAGCTTGCCGGAGTCGGCGCGGGCGGCGAGGGCCGGGTTCCGGGAGGGTGCCGCCGGTGGCGCGGAGGGGGCCGCGACCACCACCGTCCCGCCGCGCCGCCGTCCCTCGACGTGGCCGTCCTCGGTCAGCCGCCGGTAGGCCTCGGTGACCACGCCGCGGGAGAGGCGCAGTTCGGCGGCGAGCACACGGGTGGGCGGCAGTCTGCTGCCCACCGCCAGCCGGCCGTCGGCGATGGCCTGGCGCAGCCGTCGGGCCAGCCAGTCCGCCTTGCCGGACCCGGGCGCCTCACCGGCGTCGAGTTGCAGGAAGTCGGAGCCGTAGGGCGAGAGCCCGTCGGCCGCTGCCCTGGGTGCGGCGGCCGATGCGGATCCGCCCACCGCGCCTTCCCCGTCGTTCACCAGGCCCATGCTGTCATGCGCCGTTACGGCGTTCGCGTTTCGGGCGCAGGGGGAAAGGCCTGGCCGTCGAAGGTGAACTCCGGTTGGGACGAGGTGAGGACGGCTGCCTGGGTGGCGGCCGGGCAGAGCGTGGTCAGTTCCTCTGCGAGGGTCTTGAGCAGCTCCGGTACGGCCTCCGCGCCGCCGTCGTGCAGGGCCTCGGTCACCACGAGGATGCGGCTGGTGTGCTCGCCGACCGCGGAGTGGCCGCTCTGCCGGTTGGTCCAGCGGCGGGCATGAGCCCGGCCGGCGGAGTCGACGAAGGTGACCTCTCCGGGTGCGGGGTGCTCGGTGCCGCCGCCGAAGGTGGTGTACAGCTCGTCACCGCGGGCGTGGCGGACCTCGAGCAGAGGGCCGGCGATGCGGTCGGCGTCGAGGGCGGCCACCGGGACCGCGTACGCGACCGAGAGCGCGTTGCACAGGTCGACCACCGGGTGGATGCGCGGGAGTTCCCCCTCCTTCCTCAGCCGTCGTAGCAGCGACTCCGAGGCGCACCGGTACTGCGTCGGCTTGAGCCCCATCCGGGAGAAGGCCCGCCGCCAGGCCAGCACCTCGGGGAACTCGCTCTCGGAAGCACCGGAGAGCCGGGCCGCGGCGCGGGCGGTGTACGCGGCGACGCGCGGGCCGACGTCGGCGGTGGGACCGATGCCGGTGGCGTACAGCGCGCCGGCGACGAGCTGAGGGTGGTCGGAACGGACGGCGTCCGCATGCCGGAACGCGATGCTCAAGGAGGGCCTCCACAAGGTTCGTCGTCCTCCCACCCTGCCGCGAGCATGGCCCCGCCGACAGGACCAAAGCAGGGCGGGCCGGATGGTCCATAAGCGGGGGCGAACCGGAGGCGTCGAGCGACTGAGTCCGATCTCTGAACGGGTCCCTCCAACGGGTCCCTGAGAATTGTCAGGGACACCATGGCAACACCTCTCCCTAGAGTGCTGAGGGCAGGCCGAACGCCGCACAGCAACACGCGCAACCGCACCACCGACTCATGGGGGATCCACACATGAAGAAGCTGATCCAGCGCTCCGTGACCGCCCTGGCCGTGGCCACGCTCGCCGCGGGTGCCCTCGCCACCACGGCGACGGCCGCCCCGGCCGCACCGAACGACGGCGACCCGACCCTCACCGACGTCTACATCTGGGCGACCGACGTCCAGCTGCGTGAGCAGCCGACCACCGACTCCAACGTGCTCGCGGTCCGCTCGCAGTACTGGCTGGACGCCGTGTGCCAGAAGCAGGGCCAGCCCGTCGACGATCCCGGCGTCGGGAAGAACAGCTGGTGGACCGCGGTCCAGGAGTTCTCCGGCAGCGACATCGCCTGGGTCAACAACCTCTACCTCCAGGGCGGGGAGAAGATCGAGGGCGTCCCGGACTGCTGAGGTCCACGAGCATGCCGATGGGGCGCACCCGGCGGGGTCCGGGTGCGCCCCATCCGGGCTCGGTCGGCCCGGATCAGAGGCCGGCCAGCAGCGCCTCCAGTGCCGTCGCCGTAGCGGGATGGCTGTCCAGCAGCGCGACGCCTCCCCGGCGTGGGTCCGCCTGCTGCCAGGGCTCGTCGCACTCCAGCAGTTCGGCCACCGCGTCGCACGTCGCCGGGTGGGCGGCGAGCAGCGCGACGCCACGGCCGCCGTCCGGTCGGCGCTTCGGGCGTGCCGGGGTCGGCTCGGCCCGCCACGGCGGTATCCACTCGTCCAGCGCCGCGAGGCGGCCGGGGAAGATGCGCCCGGCCTCGCGGATCAGCAGCGGAGCCAGTTCCGTGCCGCCGGAGCGCAGGGTACTGATCAGGGTCGGCAGCCACGGCAGCAGGACGGGATCCGGCAGCCGTCCGAACGCGGTCGACACCGCCTCCACGACGAAGTCGGCCAGCTGCGGCACCGGCTCCAGCGCGTGCAGGAACCCGCTGAGGTAGCGCGGGTAGGCGGGCACCACCAAGGGGTTGCCCAGCAGGTCCTCGCACCGCGTCCTCAGGTCGGCGCGGGAGAGGCGGCCCAGTTGCACCTGACCCGCCCACAGCAGCGCCGTCTTCGACGCCTCCCGCGGATGGGACTGCGCGACTGCCAGCTCCAGCTGGGTCCGGTCGCAGCCGAGCGACAGCGCCAGGCTCTCCATGCTGAACAGGAAGCCCAGCATGGCGGCCACCTGGCCGACGGTCGCCTCGTCGTCGCCGAAGGCCGTCGGCAGCAGGGTGCAGTAGTGCGCGTAGCCGGTCTTGACGAAGGACTCGATCCACGGCGGCAGCGCCGGTTCGCTGGTTCGGTAGTACGCCAGCAACCGCCGTACCCGACGCAGCACTTCGGGCGCGCCGTCGACACTGCGCTCGGTCGCCAGGACCTCCAGGGCGCGGGTGCCCAGTTCATCGGCGAGGCGCCGGCTGCGCAGGTACAGCGTCGCGTCCTCGACGGCCTCCAGGACCGTCGCCGCTGTGGCCTGCGGGCCGTACGCGGTGCGCCTGAGGCGCTGTTCCAGGACCTGTTCGACGCTGACGCCCTCGTAGCCGAGTTCGATGAGGGCGCGCTGGTGCGTGCCCAGCGCCAGGTCCCACGACTCCTGGATGGGCCGCTCGCCGAGCCGCCGCTCGCCCATGATCGGCCGTGCGGCGCCGTGCGGCATCAGATACCGCAGCATCCACAGCACGTCGGAGCACGGCTGGAGTTCCGGCCGGCCGACGATGTCCAGCAACGCCCGCTGCACACCGCGCTGTTGCAGCTTGAGGTTCAGCGGGGCAAGCCGGTCGTGCACGTCGCGGGCAAGGGGCGGCAGTGCGTCGTAGCCGACCTGGCCGACCCGGTCGCCGCCCATCATGATCTCGACGAGACGGCGCACGTCGCGCCGGCCCGGCACGGTGTCCTTCTCGATGCAGGTGACGGCCGCGTCCTGGAAGTCGTACGGCGTGGGCTTGGCGCGGTCGCGCATCCCGGCCAGCAGGATCGACGTCTCGAACACGGCGATGGCGTCGGCGGTGGAGGCGAGGTAGCCGGCCCGGCGGGCGGCGCGCACGATCTCCACCGACCAGCCGAGCAGCTCGGCCTCGTCCAGACGGTCGATCACGGGCGGTTGCCGCAGGAAGCCGGTCAGCCGGTCCGCGGGCGGGGGGTCCGCCACCGGTGCGGGGACGGCCGCTGTCTTCCTCGGCTTCTTCGTACCCGCTTGTCCTGCGAGCCGGTACGGCCGCACTCGTGTGCGCTTGAGGTTCTTCGCCCACACCGTCGCCGCGATGGACACCGAGCCGGCGGCCAGGCCGAACTGTGCCTCGATGGCCGCGTGGCTGGACGGGATCAGTCCGTGCTGCCACTTGGTGGCGGTGCGCGGGCCGATCTCGAAGGTGCCGCTGCCGTGGACGCCGAACTCCGCGACGCGGCTGGCCGCGTGGAAGGCTCCGCAGACGTACAGGCAGTCGGCGGGATCGGTGCCGGTGGCGGTCAGGTGCTCACGCATCCGCGTCCACATGTGGCGCTCGCGGTCCTCGTCCACGCGTACCCGTCGCGGATCCCCGGGGGCGAGGCGCCGGAAGAGGCTGCCGATGAGCAGCATGACCTGCCGGTAGGTGTCATGGTCGCTGTCGCCGAGCGGCAGTTCGACGTATTGATGCCACCATTCCGACCAGTGCCGCACCCGGCCGTGACGCAGCAGGTGCTGCTCCAGTTCGGCGAAGCGCGGGCGCAGGTCGCCGATCTCCACGCCGACGGCGTCGCCGTGCAGCGCGGCCTCCTCCTCGGCCGGCGGGGCGTCCGGGTCGTCCGCTTCGGGGGCGGGTCCGCTCCGCGCGTCCCACTGGAAGACGTGGTCGGAGGAGCGGTCGACGAGGACCAGCTCGACGCCGGGCGTGTCCAGGGCGTAGGCGATGGCCTGGTACTCGGCCGACGCCTCGGTGATCGGTGCGACCACCGACAGCGGCGACCAGTCGGCGGGGAAGCCGTCGATGTCGGTCGCGAACGCCTGGACCGCCACCGGGAGCCGGCAGTTGCGCAGTTCGGTCAGCAGCGGTGCCATGTCCTCGCACAGCTCCAGGTAGACGACCTTCGGCTGCTTCTCCCGCAGTCGGCGTGCCATCGCGAGCGCGGAGGCGGGCGAGTGGTGGCAGACCGGGAAGATCTCCAGCGGTTCGCGCACCGCGCGGTCGACGTCGTCGACGATGCCGAGGAGGATGCCCTCCAGGGCGTCGGGACCGTCGGCGAATGCCGTGGCGGCTTCCTGGAGTTGGGTGCGCAGCGCGGTGAACGTCTCCTCGTGCGTGCCGCTCATGACAGGGTGGCGATCGCGTCGCGGCCGCCCTCGAGGAACTCGGGCCAGGAGCCGCCCTGTTCCTTGCTGCGCGGCTCGACGACGCCGTGCAGGTACTTGTTGAGGATGGCCAGGTCCTCCGGCTCGCGCCGGGCCAGCGATCCGACCAGCGAGGAGGCGAGGGTGTGGGCGTTCAGGGCGCGTTCGCCGAAGAAGTTGCTGTGCAGGATCGCGTCCTCCAGGACGCCGATCTGTTCGGCGGTGGACAGCGCGGATTCCAGCTTCTCGTCGTCGCTGCCGGCCGCGGCCGCGGAGGCACGCAGGTCGGCGAAGCTCTGCAGCAGCACGTCGAGCAGCGTGGGCGGTACGTCCAGCTCGATCTGGTGACGGCGCAGCAGTTCCTCGGTGCGGAAGCGAACGATCTCCGCCTCGCTCTTCTTGTTGGTGACCACTGGGATGCGGACGAAGTTGAAGCGGCGCTTGAGCGCCGAGGACAGGTCGTTGACGCCCCGGTCGCGGCTGTTGGCGGTGGCGATGACCGAGAAGCCGGGCTTGGCGAAGACGATGTTGTCGCTGTCCAGCTCGGGGACCGAGATGTACTTCTCGGACAGGATCGAGATCAGCGCGTCCTGGACGTCGCTGGTGGAGCGGGTGAGTTCCTCGAAGCGGCCGATCGCGCCGGTTTCCATCGCCGTCATGATCGGAGAGGGGATCATCGACTCCCGCGACTGGCCCTTGGCGATCACCATGGACACGTTCCACGAGTACTTGATGTGGTCCTCCGTGGTGCCGGCGGTGCCCTGCACCACGAGCGTGGAGTTGCGGCTGATCGCGGCGGACAGCAGTTCGGCCAGCCAGCTCTTGCCGGTACCGGGGTCGCCGATCAGCAGCAGGCCGCGGTCGGAGGCCAGGGTGACGATGGAACGCTCCACGAAGCTGCGGTCGCCGAACCACTTCTGGGAGATTTCGCGGTCGAGGCCGTCGGCGCGCTCGGAACCCAGGACGAACAGGCGGACCATCTTCGGGGACAGGCGCCAGGAGAAGGGCTTGGGGTTGTCGTCGACGGACTCCAGCCAGTCCAGCTCCTCGGCGTACTTGAGCTCGGCGGGGGCGCGCAACAGGTCGGACATCACAAAGCCTTTCGCGGAAGGAATTCAGGGAAGCGGGGGAAGCCGTAGCCAGGGACGTCAGGCGAGGAACGTCTTGAGTTCCTGGACGAGCCCCCGGATGTGTCCGGAGATCACCGGTGTGCCGAGGTCCTTGAAGCGCTCCCGGAACCACGGGTTGACGCTGCCGCGGCCGGAGCTGGTCACCGAGCCGACCGGTATGAACTTGGTTCCGGAGCGGTGCAGGGCGGCCATGCTCTGGAACAGCGGCTCGCTCTGCCACTCGTAGAAGTCGGAGATCCACACCACGACGGTGTTGCGCGGCTCGGCGACCTTCGGCTGGGCCAGCGCCATGGCGACGGTGCCGTCGGTGCCGCCGCCGAGGTTGGTGCGCAGCAGCGTCTCGAAGGGGTCGTGCACCCAGGGCGTGAGGTCGAGCGCCTGGGTGTCGTACGCGATCAGGTGGACGTCGACCTTCGGCAGCCCGGCGAAGATGGACGCCAGGATGGTGCAGTTGACCATCGAGTCGACCATGGAGCCCGACTGGTCCACGACCACGATCAGCCGCTGGGGCGTGGTCTTGCGGGCGGTGTGCCGGTAGTAGAGGCGGTCGACGTACAGTCGCTCCTCCTCCGGGCTCCAGTTGGTGAGGTTCTTCCAGATCGTGCGGTCGAGGTCCAGGTTGCGGAACACCCGCTTGGGCGGGACGGAGCGGTCCAGGGCGCCGACCGTGGTCTTCTCCACCTGGGTGCGCAGCACTTGGGCGACCTCGTCGACGAAGCGGCGGATCAGGGCCTTGGCGTTGGCCAGGGCCACGCCGGAGAGGTTGTTCTTGTCGCGCAGCAGCTGTTCGATGAGCGACATGCTCGGGGTCAGCTGTGCGGCGAGCTTGGGATCGGCGAGCACTTCGCGCAGGTGCATGCGTTTGACGAGGCCGGCCTCGATGGCGCCGAGTTCGGGGCCGATCTCCGGGATCAGCCGGCTGAGGTCGGGCGTGCCGTGGCCGCCGCCGGTACCGGTCGGGCTGACGCCCGGGCCCGCGCCCCTTCCGCCGGATCGTCCGGACTGTCCGGCGCGCAGGTCGCCGGGCCGGCAGCCGAGCGCGCGCTCCAGCCAGCCCGCGTCGGACTGCCAGCGCGAGAGCTGTTCGGCGGTGACCGTGCCCGAGCCGGTGGCGAAGACATTGAGCAGCACCTTGGACACGAGTGCGGCGCGCCGCACTTCGGCGGCACGGTCACGTGTGCCGTCGTCGTCGGGTTCGGGCAGCATCAGGCCGTCGAACTCGGCGGCCAGTTCCGGGTGGCGCTGCACGAGCGAATCGACGGAGGTCTGCGGGTCGAGGAGCGCGGGTGGCAGGCCGATGTCCTCGACGACGGCGAGGCTCGCGGATTCGAGGGTCGCCTGCTCCTCGGGGTCGAAGAGCCGGGCGAGCAGGCGCCAGTACAGGGCCTGGCGGCGGTTGTCGTGCGGGTCCGCCGCGGGGTGGTGATCGGTCTTCGGCTCGGTCATTTCCGCAGCAGCCTTCCGGCGCGCTCGCGCAGCACCGTCACGGCGTCGGTGGCCGCCTTCTCGGCCTTGACGCCCGCCTTGTCGGTGGTGCCGCCGGCCCATCCTCCGGCGTGGAGCGCGCCGGCCTTCTTCCGCACGGTCGTCTCGACGGCCAGGGGCTGCACCGAGAAGGCGCCGGCGTCCCAGCGGAGCAGGCCGATACACGCGCCCGACGCCGCGACCGCTTGCGGCGTGAGCGGGCTCGCGGCCGGGATGCGGTCGGTGTCGACGGCGACCGCGTGTCCGGCGATGGTGAACGTCACTGCCGTGTCGTCGCGTTGGGCGGTGTAGCCCTCCAGGAACACCGGTACGGCGATCCGGGCCGGGTGCCGGTCCAGGGGTGCCGTCGCCGAAGGGGTGGCGGTGGGCAGGGCGACCCGGGCGGTGGCGAAGGCGTCGGCCGGTTCGCCCGGACGCGCGTGGTCGTCGCTCCAGATCAGGTCGCCCTCGACGGTGATCGGCATGTCGGTGAGCTCCATCGAGCGGCCCTCGCCGGCGGCCGCCAGCAGCGACATGTGCGGGCGGAGCAGCTGCCAGACGCCGGCGCCGACGACCGTGTCCGGCTTCGGGGCCGAGACGCCGGCGCGCACCAGACGGGGTGCGGTGCCGTCGGCGGGCTCGAACACGGCGTGCACCTGGGCCTGTGCGGCGGTGGCGTGTTCGTGCAGGTCGACGCCGAGAGGCAGCAGCCTGCCGGTGGCGGTGCCGGGCGCGGTCGCGCCGGTCGCGCCGGTCGCGCCGGTCGCGCCGGGCAGCGTCAGGAGCATGGCACGGGACCAGAGGTCGGCCCAGCGGCGAGCCGGAATCCGGTCCAGGGCGGCGCCCGGGCAGGATGCGGCGAGTTCGGCGGCGAAACCGTCGAGGAGTGTCGCCAGGCGGCGCAGGTCCGGGTCCGGGAGCATGGCGGCGATGACCTGCGCCGATCCGGCGACCACGTCGTGGTCGAGGCCCTGCCAGCCGGTGCGGGCCAGGTCCGAGAGCCAGGAACGGGCGGCAAGCAGCACGTTGGCGGCCTGCTGCTCGGCGGGTGCCGCGGGCGTCTCCTCGCCGCGGGGGCGGCCGGTCGTCTCGTCGACGCGGGCCAGGAGGGCGTCGTGGACGGAGCCGAGGAGTGCCGTGCGGGCGGCGGCGAGAACGACGAAGTGGTCCTCGCTCCCCGCTCCGGCCGCCGTCTTGTCGGCCGCCTCGGCGACCTTGGCGGCCAGGGGCGACCCGGCGACGGCGTGGGCCAGCTCCGTAAGCTCCGCGGCCTGGGCGGGCTGGGGGCGCAGCAGTCCGGCGACAAGGGCCCGGTCGAAGGCGTCGACGGCCGCCATGGCTTCGTCGAGCCCGGCGATGGGTTCGCTCAGCGGATCGGCCCGCTCCCCCACGCTCGAACCGAGCTCGCGCGGGGGCACCCCCATCGCCACCGACCGGGTCGGCGGGAACCACTCCATCTCCGGCAACGGGGTCGTGGCCGGGGCGAGTTCCAGGTAGGCCAGGTGGCGCAGGAACCGGCTGAAGACGACAGCGGCGGCCTTGCTGTCCGCCTGGGGCGGCCTGGCGTCGCCCATGCCCGAGGTGATCGACTGCGCGCTCGGCTCCTCGCCGGAGGTGTCGACGCGCAGATAACGGGCGACGCGCTCGGCGCCGTACTGCAGGACCGCCTCGTTGATCAGGGCGCGGATGTGGTTGCAGAACATGCCCCGGGCGCCGCCGCAAGGCCGGTTGTTGTTGGTGCTGCACGCGAACGCGTAGGTGCCGGCCGCGACCGACGAGACGTAGACCCGCCCGATGTCCGAGCCGCTGGACACCACGCCCTGCAGCCTTCCGTCGGCCAGTTCGACGAACGGCACCTTGGCGAGTTTGCGGGGGCGTGCGGGTGGGATCACCCGTGCCGTGCTCGACCTCTCCCAGTCGGACAACGCACCATCTCCTTTGCGTCCAGGGGCAGTCACGCCGGATCGGCGGGACACGACTGAACTTACCGGCCGCCACTGACAATGGATCATGGAACGCCGTCGGGCCCGCGCTCGGTGAGCGCGGGCCCGACGGCACGAGGGCTGTGGCGTGCCGGCTCCCGCCCTGGCTTCGTCTGGGCGCGTCAGTCGTCCGAGGCGCAGCACCCACCCGCAGCCGTGTGGGAGCCCGTTTCGAGGCGGCAGAAGCACGACGCCTCGATCGGTACGTCGGCCAGCGCGGCGGCGATGCGCAGTTGCTGGGCCACGATCTGCGCCTCCCCCGTCTTGCCCAGGCGCACCAGGCATTCGTGGAGGCCGTGCAGGGCCCAGACGTTGCCGGGGTGCTGCGACGCCCGGGGCAGCGTGTCGTCGAGGCCGAGGTCGGCGCGGTAGACCGCCTCGGCCTCGGTGACGCGGCCCTGTTCGAGGAGCAGGGCGCCGTAGGCGTGGCGGGTGGGCTGCATCCAGCCCCACGGCTCGTCGTAGGGCAGGTTGTCGTCCAGCTCGATCGACCGCTCCAGCGCGGCGAAGGCGGCCTCGTACCGGCCCTTGCGGTACTCCAGTTCGCCGTCGAGCATCGCCGAGGCGATGGCGAGGATGTCGGCGCAGGTGTTGTTGAACAGCATGCGCGTCTCGGGGACGCGGGCGGCCGCCGCTCGGAACAGCCGGCGTTCGGCCTCCGCCTCGGCGATGCGGTGGGTGGCCGAGAGCGCGACGCCGCGGGCGTAGTGGAGCATCGCGGTCGTCATGCAGTACAGCTCGGGGTCGGTGGGCAGGGGCAGCCGCAGGATGTCGGCCCAGCGGCCGAAGCGGATCAGGACGTGGACCCGCATCGCGAGGAAGGCCTCGAGCCAGTCGGCCATGGGCGGGCTCTGCACGCGCAGCAGTTCCTCCGGGATGGACGCTTCGAGCTGCGCGGCGGTCTCCAGGGCGGTCTCGGACTGCCCGAGGAACATCGCGCCGTAGATCTTGAAGTGGTAGTTGTGCGACCGGTACAGGGTGTAGAAGTTCATCGCCCCGGCTCGTGCGCGGAACTTCTCGTCGGCCGCGATGGCGATGCTGTTGTCCGAGACCACCCCCCGGTAGTCGCCGCAGAGCACCTCCAGGTGGGAGGGCATGTGGTGGAGGTGGCCGGCGTCCGGCACCAGGCCGCGCAGTCGGTCGGCGACGGGCAGGGCGGCCTCGGGCGTCGGGGACATCTCCATCAGGTGGATGTACAGGTGCAGGATGCCCGGGTGCCGGCGGCCGGTTTCGGTGGCGAGCGCACGGTCCAGGACGGCCTTGGCCTCGAGCGTGCGGGCACCCTCGGCCGGCTCGCCGGTCCGCAGGTTCCACAGCTGCCAGGGCGTGAGGTTCATCAACGCGTCGGCGTACAGGGTGACTACGTCCAGGTCGTCGGGGGCGAGTTCGTGGACGGCGCGCATGCTCTCGGCGTAGGGGGCGTTCCACACCGAGCAGTCGTCGGCCGGTTTCGCCTGTGGGTAGCGGGCACGCAACGCGCCGATGAGCGCTCGTTCGACGGGGGTGGCGTTCGCTGCCTTGTCGTGGGCCAGCTCTACGGCGGCGTGGGTGCGGTCGACGGTCCTGGCCAGGTCCTGGTCGTCGAAGAAATCCCAGGGCTTGTTGTAGTTCGGGCCGAGTGCGTAGGCGATGCCCCAGTAGGCCATGGCGCAGTCGGGGTCGGCCGCGGCTGCCGCCTCGAAGCAGGAGACGGCCTCCTCGTGATGGAAGGCGTACGTCCACGACAGCCCGCGGTCGAACCACAGCTGGGCATCGGCGGACGAGGTCGTCACCGAGCGGCGGTAGGGGCCGAGGTCGTAGTACTCCATGCGTGTCTCCTGACTGTGCTGCCGCTCGGCGAGTGATGTACAGGAGACGATTTTCCCGTAGTCGGGCCTCTTTGAGGTGGATATCTCCTTATGTGCGACTCACCGCCGAGAAGTGACCCAGACCACAAGGAAAACGAGGCCGTTTCGTTAGCGATGCGCGCTATTCTGATCTTCAAGTGAACGAAACAGTTTCGTTCAGAGAGCATGGAGAACCCCCACCATGACCTCCGTACTCATCGTCCATGACCAGTCCCTCCAGCGCCTCGGCCTGCGCATGCTCCTCGCGGCCGAGCCCGACCTGACCGTCGTCGGCGAGGCGACGAGCGGGATCGAGGCGGTTCGCATGAGCGCCGCGCTCCGCCCCGACGTCGTCCTGATCGACAGCCGCGTCTCCGAAGAGGACGGCCTCGACGCCATCCGCCGCATCACACGGCCCCCCACCCTCCCACAAGCACCCGAACCCGCCAGAGCCGCAGGACGCTCCCCGCGCGTGCTGGTCCTGACGCCGACCAGCCACGAGCGGTACACCTACGCCGCCCTGCGCGCCGGAGCCGGTGGATTCCTTCTCCAGGACGCCACGCCCGACGAACTGACCGCCGCCGTCCGCATCGTGGCCGCCGGGGACGCCGTCATCACGCCCGTCCTGACCCGCGCGCTCGTCGACACCGTCCGGCAACAGCGCCCCGTACGCCTGCTCGAAGGGGAAGGCGGGCTCGGCACGCTCACCGAGCGTGAACGCGACGTGCTCACCGCCGTCGCCTCCGGTTGGTCCAACACCGAGATCGCGACGCGGCTGTCCATCGCCCCGACCACGGTCAAGTCCCACGTCAGCAACATCCTCACCAAGATCGGTGCTCGCGCCCGCGTCCAGGCGGTGGTCTTCGCCTACGAGTCGGGCCTGGTGCGGCCGGCGGCCTGACCGGGCCCGTCCAGCCCTTGCCGGGCGGCCGCGAGCAGAAGACCAGGAAGCCGTCGTCCGGGATCGCCTCGCGCGGGGCGCGGACGTACGACCACTGGGGTTCGACGCTCTCCACCTTTCGCGCGCACCAGGCGCGTACGTCGGCCGGCTCCCCCGGCGGCCATCCGGATTCCTGCCCCGCCCGGGGTTGTCGAGCCCGTCCACGACTACCGGGCACCCGCACCGTTCGCCGGTGCGCAGCAAGAGCAGTCGGCCTCGCACCCGCAGCCGCCCTGCACCTCGTCGGTCACCTCTACGCCCGCGACCGGTACGGCGCAACAGTGGTCGCCACGCCATGCCGCGCGGCCCTCCTTGACCGCGACGGCGGCGATCACGAGGGCTGCGATCGGGTCTGCCCAGCTCCAGCCGAGCAGGGAGTTGGCAAGCAGGCCGACCAGAAGGACGGCCGACAGGTAGGTGCACAGCAGGGTCTGCTGGGAGTCCGCCACCGCCGAGGCGGAGCCGAGCTCGCGTCCGGCGCGGCGCTGGGCGGCGGACAGGAAGGGCATCACTGCCAGGGACAGGGCCGCGAGCACGATGCCGGGCGTGGAGTGCTGCGCCTCGCCGGTGCCGGTCAGGGCCCGGACGGAGTCCACGGTGACGTAGGCGGCGAGGGCGAAGAAGGACAGCGCGATGATGCGCAGGGCCGTCTTCTCCCGGGCGTCGCGGACGGTGTGGTCGACGGCGGAGAACTGCCAGGCCACGGCGGCCGCGGAGGAGACCTCGATGACCGAGTCCAGCCCGAAGCCGATCAGGGCGGTGGAGGAGGCGAGGGTGCCGGCGGTGAGGGCGACGATCGCCTCGATCACGTTGTAGGCGATGGTGGCGCCGACCAACACACGTATGCGCCGGGCCAGTTGGGCGCGGCGGTCGGGTGCGGGGCCGAGGGAGAGCGACGCCATCAGCAGCAGCCCTTCTCGTCGGCGTCCGCACACGTACGGTCGGCCTCGACGGCGAGGACCGCACCGAGCAGGTCGTCCAGGGCGTGACCCAGTCGGGCGTCGACCAGCTCGTAGCGCATACGCCGGCCCTCGGGGACGGCGACGACGATGCCGCAGTCGCGCAGGCAGGCGAGGTGGTTCGACAGCCGGGTGCGGGAGATCTGCAACTCATCGGCCAGGTCGGCCGGGTGCGCGGGCGCCTTGCGCAGGGCGAGCAGGATGCGGCAGCGGATCGGGTCGGCGAGGGCGCGGCCGAAGCGGGCGAGGGTGTCGATGTCGGAGGCGATGGTCAGCACAGCGGCTACGGTACAGCGATTCCTGAATTCACGAACCGTGGACTGCTTGTCCGCTGTGGCGCCGTGGGGGCGCGGGCGAGCACCCCCGAGGGCCATCAGGCGGCGACGCACAGCGCCCGGGCAGGCCGCAGCAGGGACTGGCCGAAACGGCATGGTGCGACCGGCCGGGATCTTCAACTCGCGGGAGTGGAGGGCCGGTTCGCCTAGGTTGGAGTCCTGATCACCAACGTCCACGTGCAGGAGGCTTCGCCTTGTCGGACTCCAACTCCCAGGCCACCGCCAGTGCAGGGATGCCCGTCGGGATCGACACGTCCAAGCCGCACTCGGCCCGCTTCTGGAACTACTTCGTCGGCGGCAAGGACAACTACGAGGTCGACCGGGAGATCGGGGACCACATCAAGGAGATCTTCCCCGGCCTCGTCGACGTGGCGGTCACGAGCCGGCACTTCCTGGGGCGTGCCGTCCGCCACCTGGCCGGCGAGCAGGGCATCCGTCAGTTCCTGGACATCGGCACGGGCCTGCCGACCGCCGACAACACGCATGAAGTGGCACAGCGCGTGGCCCCGGACGCCCGGATCGTGTACGTCGACAACGACCCCATCGTGCTGGCTCACGCGAACGCCCTGCTCACGAGCACGCCCGAGGGAAAGACCGCCTACCTGGACGCCGACCTGTACGACCCGGACGCCGTCCTCGAGGCCGCGGGCACACTCGACCTCTCCCGGCCGGTCGCGTTGATGATCCTCAACACGCTGGGGCATGTCGCCGACTACGAGCAGGCGCGCGACCTGGTGCGCCGGCTCATGGCGGGCCTCCCCTCGGGAAGCCATCTGGTGATCAGCGACAGCACGGCCACCAGCGAGGGCATGATCGCCGCGTCGGCGGCGTACAACGCGAGCGGTGCGGTGCCGTACCACGTGCGCGGTATCGAGGAGATCGCCGGGTTCTTCGACGGTCTGGAGTTGGTGGACCCCGGCGTCGTCCAGGTCACGCGGTGGCGTCCGGAACCGAGTGATTCGGCCAACCCGGCCGACCCGGCCGTCTCCGTCGATGCCTACTGCGGAGTGGGGCGCAAGCCGTAGCGTCCCGGACCCCGGATCCCGGATCACCGCGGGTCGGTCACGAACCGGTCGATGGTCGCGGTCAGTTCCGCCGGCTTCTCCAGGGGGAGTTCGTGGCCCGCGTCGATGATGCGGATGACGGCGTCCGGGTACGACGTGGCCATGCGCAGCATCTGTGAGACGGGCAGCTGGATGTCGCGGTAGCCGTGCACCAGCAAGGTGGGGGTGCGGATCTCGGGAACCCGGTCCAGGACGTCGAAGGCCCGCATGGCGGCGTACAGCGTCATCACGACTTCACGGGGCGTGGTCGCGGAGGAGCGGATGTGCTCGCGGATCTCCTCGCGGGGGTAGCCGGGGGCGAAGGCCCGCTGGATGTTGGCGGCGACGAAGAGTTTGAAGGGGACCAGGGTGGAGGCGGCCATCAGCAGGCCTCTCCCCCGGCTGTAGGCCATCCTGCTGATCGAGTTCACCAGCACCATGCGTTCCACCCGGTCCGGGTGGGCGAGGGCGAGGGTCTGCGTGATCATGCCGCCCATGGAGTGGCCGACGGGGACGAACCGGTCGATCTTCAGGTGGTCGAGGAGGGCGAGGACGTCGTCCGCGAGCTCGTCGATGGTGCGTGCGCCCGAGCCGGTGCTCTCGCCGTGGCCGCGCAGGTCGAGGCGGATCACTCGCCGGTGGGGGGAGAAGTGCGCCATCTGGTGGTCCCAGCGGTGGCGGTTGGCCGTCCAGCCGTGGATGAACACCAGGGGCGCGGCGCCAGTGTCGCGGTGGCCCTCGTCGTCGTACGTCAGTGTGGCGGCGTCGAGGGCGAGCTGCGGCATGGCGGGTCTCCTGGGTGCGGTCGGGCCGAGGGGCGGAGGGGGCGGGTCAGCTGTGTGCGGCGAGGAAGTCGAGGATGTGTCCGAACACGTCGAGGGCGGCGCCACGGCCCAGGAAGGTGTCGAGGTGACCGTAGCCGGGGATTTCCGTGTAGGCCACGTCCAGCTGGGGTTGCCTGCGGGTGAGGACGTCGTGGCAGAGCTTCTGGGAGTCCAGCCACAGGCCGTTCTCACTGCCGGACAACAGCAGGACGGGGGTGTCGATGCGGGCGGCCGCGTCGAGGGCGTTCTGCGGCAGCGCCCGGTAGCGCAGGTCGGTGTCGTGCCAGCGCACCACCGTCCGGGCGAGTTCGATGCGGCGCAGGTGCGGCAGGATCCACAGGGGTGCGGGGCCGAGGAGTTCGGCCAGGCGGTCGTGGGTGGTGTCCGTCAGGTGCTCGTGGACGAACAGCGACGCGCCCGTCCCCCAGGCCGAGTTGTGCAGGATCTGGCAGGTGCTCCGCCTTCAGCGGGCTGTCGGGTCGGTCGAGAACGGCCCGTACGGTGGCCTCGTCGTTGTTGCTGACCAGCACCAACAGCGCGCCTGCCGCCCGCCACCGCAGGAGCCTGCGCGCCAGCAGGGCACGCGGGCCGGTCAGGTCGACCGCCTCCGGGCCGATCTCGCCGGCCACGCCGCCCCACAGCGTCTCGTCGCCGTCCACCGCGATCACCTTGGGCGCGGGGCGCCGTGCCGCGCGTACGACCTCGGCCAGGCGCAGGGCCACCGCCGCTTGGAAGTGGGGGGTGAAGGGCAGGTGGGCCAGCCGTTCGGTCCGCTCGTCGAAGCGTTCCTCCACGGCGTGGTAGCGAGTCCACTCCTCGGGACCGAGCACCGCGATGCCGGGCGTCTCGGCGAGCTCGGCGGCGACCTCACGCTCCCAGCGCGCGCAGCGGTCCTCGATGCACGCGCCCGGCAGGAAGCCGACGATCAGCGGCTTACGGGTCCGCTCGGACAGTGCCCGCAGTGCGGCCGGGTAGGCGGTGCGCAGTTCGGCGAGCAGTTCGTCGTCGACCGGGCCGAACCGCTGGAAGTCCTGCGCGCGCAGGAGTACGACGCCTGCGGCGGTGGAGGGGTCGGCGAAGGCCCCGGAGGGGTCCCGCAGGCTCGCGAGGACGTGATGGTACGGAGCCTCTGTCACCGATAGGACGACTTCGTCCCGCGTCTCCTCGTCGACCGCCGCCTCGAACAGCTGCGGAAGGTGGCCCAGGGCGAAGGTGGCCGCGAGGGCGAGCGTGCGGCGCGGGGCGAGGACAGGTGCCTCGGCATCTGGTGCGGCAGTCACAGCAGTTCCGTCGGCGGTCGGCACAGCAGCCGCGACCCGCGCCGTGGGGTCCTCGACCGCCTCCACGATCAGCCGCACCAGCTCCTCCCCCAGCTCGACGGCATCCGCAGCATCCAGGATGTCGAGGTTGTGGTCGAGCCGGATCCGGCCCGCGTCCGGGGTCATGGTGATCATCAGGTCGAGGTCGGAGTAGCCCGTCCCGGCGGGCAGCACCTCGAGGCGGGTGAGCCGGCCCGCCGAGGAGCGTACGTAGTTGAAGTACACCTCCACCAGCGGAGCGTTCGTCCGGTGCAGCCCCTGCTTCGCCAGGACCGGCAGGACGTCGGAGAACATGGTGCCCTTCGCGAGGATCCGCTCCAGACGGACGTCGGTACGGCGCAGTACCTCCTCGACCCGTTCCGTCGCCCCCGCCTCGGCCGGGAAAGGCACCGGAACGCCGAAGAAGCCCACGGCGTCGTACGCGTCGGCGTGGATGCGCGTGTCCACAGGCACGGCGAGGACGAAGCGCTCCCGCTGCCGCCTGCGGGCCAGCAGCACGGTCAGCGTGCCGAGGCAGAACGCGGCGGGGGTCACGGCGAGCCTGCTCGCCGCCGCCGACACCTGCTCCACGAGCCCGTCCGGGATCGCGACGGTGACGCTTCCGGCGCGGTAGGACCGGGTGGCCGGGCGGGGCCGGCTGAGGGTGAGGTCGAGCCGCTCGCTGCCGTGGAACGCCGCGCGCCACTCGGCGGCGCCGGTCCCGCTACCCGTCGGCCCGGACTGCCCGGTCTGCCCGGTCTGCCCGGTCTGCCCGGTCTGCTGAGCCTCGATCAGCAGCCCGATGTCGCGGTTGGTCACGGCGCCGCCGAGCGCGCCCCCGGACAACTCCACGTCGATCTCCGCCGCCACGAGCAGCAGCGACTGCAGATCGCTCACCGGTGCGGTCGGGCTGGTGCGCGGCGTGCGCGGTCAGCAGGTCGACCAGGGAACGAGCCATATGTCGCGTCTCACCTGTCTGGATCGTGGGCGAGGAACTGGAGTTCGATGGCCGCCTGATGGGTATCGCCTCGGTGCTGGTCCACCGGGTCCCCGCGCCCCCATTACTGTTTGCTACTGACGGGTAACCCTAGCAAGTCCCATGGGCAGCACGGGCCGAGTCAGTGTAAACCCTGCGTATCAAACGGAAGTTGAGGGCTCGTTCCCTGGGTTCCGGTGCCCACCCCTGGCCTCCGACTGATCCGCGACTGGTCTCCGACCGCATGCCGAAAGCCCGGCCACGGGAGATTCCCCGGCGACCGGGCCTTGGGCGCGAACCGGTGTCAGCTGCCGTTGAGCCGCGCGCGCAGGAGTCCCTTGCCCAGTTCGGCGCCCTTGCGGCTGTCCGCCTGAGCCTTGCGGAACAGGTCGACGACCTCGGTGTCCTTCTCGCGCTCCGCGTCCTGGATGTAGGTCTCCAGGCGCAGCGCGTTGTTCAGGCACGCCTCCACGTACCAGATGAGGTTGTAGTCCTTGTCCGGCGTACCGGTCACGCCGCCGGTCTCCGTGGTGCTGGTCATACGGGCCTCCTCCAGCGGTTGTCGTTCCGGGACGGCCCGAGTACCCCACCTCCGACCGGGCACACCGCGTGGCAGTACTGTGCCGCGGGAAATCGAAAGACCGGCCCTGGCGGCCGGTGGTCCCGCCGCCGGCACGGACACATTGGGGGAAGCAACAGCCGTACGACGACACGGACTTGGCGCGCACGCCACTCCGACCGGACCATGAGGCGCACGGTCCCGCGGTCGGCCCCGAGCGGGCCGCGTCTCCGCCGCCGCTCCACCGACTGCCAGGAGATCCGTCGTGACCATGACCGACCGCATCGCCCTCGATCCGTTCGGCGCCGACATCGCCGGCGAGAGTGCCCGGCTGCGCGCCCTCGGCCCGATCGTGCCGGTGGAGCTGCCCGGCGGCATCCCCGCCTGGGCGCCCACCGGCTACGACATCCTCAAGGAGCTGATCCTCGATCCGCGGGTCAGCAAGGACCCCCGCAAGCACCCCTCCTGGGGATGGGTGCTGGGCTGGGTGGGCGTGGTCAACATGCTCTCCATGTACGGCGCCGACCACGCGCGGCTGCGCAAGCTGGTGGCGCCGAGCTTCACGCACCGGCGCACCGAGGCGATGCGGTCGCGGGTGGAGGCGATCACCGCGCAGCTGCTCGACGCGCTGGACGCGGCCGGCCCCGACGTGGTCGATCTGCGGGCCGGGCTGGCCCATCCCCTGCCGATGCGGATCATCTGCGAACTCTTCGGTGTGCCCGAGGAGTTGCGGGCGGACACCGCCCGGCTGATCGCGGCCATCATGGACACCTCCGACATTAGGGCCTGTCCGGCGGATCATGCCGCAGACGCGGGGCCTGGCACGCCCATCTGCCGCGTTGTCGTCGGTCGCCGACTCCCCCACTCTCGGCTTCGCTCGAGCGGGGGGACCCCCATCGCGTCGACTCCCTCCTCCGCCTTGCAGCTGGACGCACCAGACCCCGCTCACCTGCGTTCATTAGTCGCCGCCGATTTCCTGCGACCTGATCCGCCGGACAGGCCCTAGCTGTATTGCCCTGAGAGGTTAGGGACGCGGCTGGCGGGTGGTTGGCCCTTGAGCGCGGTGTGTCCGCGGTGGTGATTGTAGGTGTGCAGCCAGCTGGGGAAGGCGTCGCGTCGTTCCTGCTCTGATCGGTAGGGGCGGGCGTAGGCCCATTCGTCGAGCAGGGTGCGGTTGAAGCGTTCGACCTTGCCGTTCGTCTGCGGCCGGTAGGCGCGGGTTCGCTTGTGCGTGATCCCGGCTGCTGCCAGGGCGTCTCGCCACAGGTGGGATTTGTAGCAGGAGCCGTTGTCGGTCAGGATGCGTTCGACGGTGATCCCGCAGGTGGCGAAGTACGCCTGGGCGCGACTCCAGAAGCCGACAGCGGTCTCCTTCTTCTCGTCTGCGTGGATCTCGCTGTAGGCCAGGCGGGAGTGGTCGTCGACGGCGTTGTGGAGGTAGCTGTAGCCGGCGCCGGACCGGGTCTTGCGGCCCGCCTGGCGTCCGAGGGTCTTGTGGCCGCCGCCGTCGGGGATGTTGCCGAGCTTCTTGATGTCGACGTGGACCAGTTCGCCGGGCTTGGCACGTTCGTAGCGACGGATGACGCGCCCAGTGGCCCGGTCGAGGTGGGTCAGGCGGGCCAGGCCGTAGCGGGTCAGCACCCGGTGCACGGTGGACGGCACCAGGCGGAGCAGGCCTGCGATCCGTGCTGGCCCCCACCTGCGCAGTACGCGGACTTTGATGATCCTGCGCTCGGTACGGGTCGGGGTCCGTCGCGGGCTGGTGCGGGGGCGGCTGGAGTGGTCGGCCATGCCAGGCTCGCCGAGCCGGCGGTAGCGGTCGGCCCATCGCTGTGCGGTGGTTGGCGAGACTTGGAATCGCTCAGCGGCCCGGCGCAGGGTCCAGCCGTCCTCGACCACGCAGCGGGCCAGGCGCAGGCGTCCGGTCTCGGTCAGGGGTGCATTACGGTGGGGCACGAGGGCCTTTCTGTCGTCCGGCGTAGATGTCGCAATCCACACCGAGCCAGAAGGCCCTCACCCATTTCAAGACCACACGTCAGTGATCGCTGTCACCAACCTCCGTGGACAGAACACCTAGCCCGGAGCACGCCGCGTCCGCGCAACGGCAGATCGGCACGGTGCTGCCCGCGCTCATCGCCCACCGCGCCGAGCACCCCGGCGACGACCTGACCACCGAGCTGATCCGCGTACGGGACGAGGACGGGGACCGGCTCAGTGACGAGGAGCTGCTGTACACGCTGCTGCTGGTGATCGGCGCCGGGTTCGAGACCACCGTCAACCTCATCGGCAACGCGGTCGTCGCCCTGCTCCGGCATCCCGCGCAGCTGTCGGCCGTGCGGTCCGGGGAGATCGGCTGGGACGCCGTCGTGGACGAGACGTTACGGGTCCAGCCGTCCATCGCCTCGCTGCCGCTGCGGTTCGCCGTCACCGACCTCGCCGTCGGCGGCGTCACCGTCCCGGCCGGCGACGCCATCATCACGACGTACGCCGCCGCCGGACTGGATCCCGCGCGTTACGGGCCGGACGCGGACGCCTTCGACGCCGCGCGCGGCGCCGAGGACCATCTGGCGTTCGGGATCGGCGTGCACCGGTGCGTCGGGGCGCCGCTGGCCCGGCTGGAGGCCCTCACCGCGCTGCCCGCGCTGTTCGACCGCTTTCCCGGCCTGCGCCTCGCCGCAACCGAGGACGAGCTGCGGCAAGTGCCGTCCTTCATCGCCTTCGACTGGCAGGAGATCCCCGTGCGGTTGCGCGGGTGAAGACGTCGCGTCGCGGGAGCGCGACCGGTCCCCCGTTCCGGTCGTGCCCCCGCGGTGTCTTGAACTTACGTGCTGGCTGGAACCGTTGTGAATCGCTCCGATGCCCGCTGCACCGCCCCCGGGGCTCACCCGTGCACAGATGAGTCCGGATGGCCCGGTTTCGTCCTGTCGAGGACGGGTGGTTCGAGGTCACCGACGGCCAGATGGGCGAGGACGACCTCGTACAGGTCGCTGCCGGCGGCGAGGAGCCGGCGTTCGAGGACGGGTTCAGCGCTGCGGACGTGCTCCCGCACGGTTTGCGGGTGCATGCCAAGCATCTGGGCGGCTCGCTCGGAGTTGCCTCCGGCGCCGATCCAGGTGCGCAGCGTCCGGCGCAGGTCCCGGGCGTTCGGGTCCAGCCGGCCCAGCAGGTCGTGCGCCCAGGACCGCACGGCGGTCCCGGCGAGCAGATCGGCGAGCCGGGCCGGCCGCGCGCCGACCGGCTCGGGCGGTGTCTCGGCGAGGCCGACCTGGGTGTTCAGGGCCAGGTGGGCGACCGCGCGGACGGTCAGGTCGGAGAAGTCCGTGCGCAGCAGTGCTTCCACACGCTCCATGCGGGCACGCACGGTGTTGCGGCTCACGCCGAGGACCTTCGCCGCGTTGACCGCGGTGAACTCCAGGCCCAGCCGTGTGGTGGCGAGGAGTTCGGCGCGCGTGTGGTGCGGCAGCGTGTCGAGCGGGCGCAGCACGTGGCCGGTCCAGTCGCGGAGGGCGCCGGGGTCCATCAGGCGTTCGGGGTGGGTGCGTTCGGCGTACACCGCGGCCTTGTCCGGCCGGAAGCGCGCGACGGCGAGGGCGCTGACGGCCTGCCCGTAGGCGGTGGCGGTCCGGGCGAGACTCTGCGGGACGCTGCCGCCGAGGAACGTGCCGGGGTTCCGGTCGATCAGCGACCGCAGTGCCTCGCCCGCGGCCTCGCCGGGCATCACCACGATCACGTGCTCGTCCATCGCGGGGCAGCGCACGACCAGGGCTCGCTCCCGCGTGGCGACGAGGCACTCCTCGGCGAGCCGGTCGCGCTCCTCGGGTGTGCCTTCGAGTACGTAGACGCAGGCCATGTCGGTGTCGAGCAGGCCGGGCCACAGGCCCGCGGCGACGCGGCGCGCCGCGACGGTGTCCTCCACCATCAGCAGCTGCAGGATCGCCAGCCGCAGATCGGACGTCGCCCGTGCCAGGCGGCGTCGGGCCTCCGTGGTCTCGCGTGCCCGCAGCAGGAGTTCGACGACCTGGGCGGTGTGCGTCACGGTGTCGAAGGCGCGCCGGTCGAACGGCGTCGTGCGCGCCACGGCGAGTACGCCGGCCGCGGCCGGCTGCGGGAGTTCCACTCGGACCAGGCGCAGGTGGCGGCCCTGTTCTTCCCATGCGGCGGTGGCGATCCGTCCGGCGATGATGTCCGCGACCAGGTCCTTGTCCAGCGGCATTCGGGGGCCGGCGAGGAGGGTGCCGGCTTCGTCCTGCAAGGAGGCCGTGCCCTGGACGGTGTGTGCGAGCCAGTTCACGAGCCTGCGCACGTCACGCCCGGACGGCCGCAGATGGTCGAGCAACTCCTGCGCCCAGGCCATGTCCGCGGTGTCCTTCACCTCCGTACGACGGAACTCGTCATCCCGGCCAGCCACGTCGGCCTTCTCCTCGCCCCTCGCTTCATCCACACATACCGCTCGGGACGTTACCTCACCCGCCTTTGGGGGCCGCCCTGCTCACGGCGGGCCGGTGGCCGCGGTGCGGTCGGGTGTCGCGCACGTAGCCTGGGGCGCCACACTCCGGCACCGCGTGCGTGTACCGCCGTCCAGTAACCGACCTCGGCCGGCGCGGAGTCGGCGGCACCACGCTTGATCATCACGTGGCCCACCAGCCGTCCGCCGCTGTTCTCAGCGTTGCGCAGCGACTGTCCAAGAGATTTCGCCACCGTCCCGCCCCCAGGTCCACACACCCGCCACACCTCCACCCTCCGCGCTGATCTCCGGCGCACGGCATAAGCTCGCCGAATGGCGAAGTACTTCGACGTGCACCCCGACAACCCCCAGCCCCGCACCATCGCCCAGGTCGCCGACAGCGTCCGGTCGGGTGCGCTGATCGCGTATCCCACGGATTCCTGCTACGCGCTGGGCTGCCGGCTGGGCAGCCGTGACGGCATCGACCGGATCCGTACGATCCGCAAGCTGGACGACCGGCACCATTTCACCCTCGTCTGCCAGGACTTCTCGCAGCTCGGCCAGTTCGTACGGGTCGACAACGACGTGTTCCGCGCGATCAAGGCGTCGACGCCAGGCAGCTACACCTTCATCCTGCCCGCGACGAAGGAGGTGCCCCGCATGCTCCAGCACCCCAAGAAGAAGACGGTCGGCGTGCGCATCCCCGATCACGTCGTCACCCATGCGCTGCTCACCGAGCTCGGCGAGCCGCTGCTGTCCAGCACCCTGCTCCTGCCCGACGAGGACGAGCCGATGACGCAGGGCTGGGAGATCAAGGACCGGCTGGACCACGTCCTGGACGCGGTGGTCGACTCCGGCGACTGCGGCACCGAACCGACGACGGTGATCGACTTCTCCGGCGGCGAGGTCGAGATCGTGCGCCGGGGGGCGGGCGACGCGACACGGTTCGAGTGAGGCCCCGGGCCTCGGAGCCTGGCAGGGGGTGGCTCCGGCGCCCGGAATGTCGCGTGTCACCATGATCTCGATCTGCCCCGTCGCACGCGGCCCGGCAGGTCCTTCGCCGACTCCCCCTGCAGAGAGGCAGCCCGCCCATGAACGCCATACAGGGAACCGCTGTCGACATCCCCACCGCGGACGGCACCGCCGACGCCTACCTGGCCCACCCCGCCGACGGCGACCCTCATCCCACGGTCCTGCTCTACATGGACGCCTTCGGCCTGCGCCCGCGGCTGACCTCCATGGCGGACCGGCTGGCCGAGCACGGCTACACGGTCCTGGTGCCCAACCTGTTCTACCGGCACGGACGTACGCCCGTCGTCGAGCTGCCGGAGTTCATCGATCCGGGAGCGCGGCCGGAGATCTTCGAGCGGATCGGCCCGATCATGCAGGCGCTGACGCCGGAGCTCGCGATGCGGGACGCCGGGGCCTATCTGAGCTGGCTGGCCGAGCGCCCCGAGGCCGCCGCCGGCCCGGTCGCCCTCACCGGCTACTGCATGGGCGCCCGGCTCGCGCTGCTCACCGCCGGCACCTACCCGGACCGGGTCGCCGCGGCGGCCGGCTTCCACGGCGGGCGCCTGGCGACCGACGCGCCGGACAGCCCGCATCTGGTGGCCGACAACATCACCGCCGAGCTGTACTTCGGCCACGCCGACGAGGACCCCTCGCTGCCCGTGGAGCAGATCGAACGCCTGGAGGAGGCGCTGACCAAGGCCGGCGTCCGGCACCGCTGCGAGGTCTATCCCGGCGCGCACCACGGTTTCACGCAGGCCGACACCGCCTCGTACGACCGAGCTGCCGACGAGCGGCACTGGGACGCGCTGCTCGATCTCCTCAAGCGCACGTTCTGACCCCGACGGCACGCAGTGTGCCGAAGAGACTGTCACACCGGACGCGCCGAAGGGCGCGTCTGGCTGGAACTCGCCGTTGTGTGACCGGAGTCGATCCCTGGGAAAAAAGAGTTCTTCTCCTACCCTCGGTAAGCCCTTGCTTTGCAAGTGCTTGACACGTAAATCTTCCCCGCAATCAGCCTTGACTCGGGGGGAAGTTGTCTATGGAAGGCACAGTTGACGGGTTCCGCTACGGAGCGGTAACCCCTGTGGCGGCCTATCTGATGGCGTGTTTGGGCGGGGCTCTGGGGCTGCGCTGCATCGTCCGCACGCTCCTCGGCGGGCAGTCGTGGAAGGCCGGCTGGCTGGCGCTCGGCGCCGCCTCGATCGGCTGCGGCATCTGGACGATGCACTTCATCGCCATGATCGGTTTCCAGGTCGAGGAGACCCGGATCCGTTACGACGTGGGCCTGACGGTGCTCAGTCTCGCCGTGGCGATCGTCGTGGTCGGCATCGGCGTGTTCACCGTGGGCTATCGCGGCGCCGGCCGCTCCACGCTGGCCATCGCGGGCGTCATCACCGGGTTAGGCGTCGCCGCCATGCACTACCTGGGCATGGCGGCGATGCATCTGAACGGCGACATCAACTACAGCCCGTCCGTCGTCGTGCTCTCCGTGGTGATCGCGATCATCGCCGCCACCGCGGCCCTGTGGGCGGCCGTGTCGATCCGGGGCTTCGTGACGAGCTTAGGGGCCAGTCTCATCATGGGCGTGGCCGTGTCCGGGATGCACTACACGGGGATGGCCGCCGTCAGCGTCCATGTGCACGACACGACGGGCGGCACCTGGGCCGGCGATTCGCCCACCTCGCTGCTGCTGCCCATGCTGCTGGGGCCCGTCATCTTCCTCCTCCTGGCCGGTGTGGTGGTGATGTTCGACCCGCTGCTGGTCCTGGGCGACGGCGACCGGAAACCGCCCGCCTCCTCACCGCGTGCCACCCGGACCGCACCTGCCGAGCCTTCCGCGCCGGAGCCCGGCTCCCTCTTCGAGAGCGGGGAGGGCGCCGTGCAGGATCCGCGGGATTCGTCGAGGGCACCGTCGCACGCCCATCGTTGGTGAACCCCGGTTCAAGGGGCGGGCCTTCGCCCGGTTCTAGATCGTTGTTACGGTGCACCGGTGTCTGACTCTTCACGCGATACCGCCGAGGGCGCCGGCTGGGGCACCGCGGAACACGGTGCGTACAAGCGGCTGATGCCGCACAAGGTCGAGAAGGTCTCCTGGCTCAACCCGAAGACGCTGTGGGTCTCCCGCAACGGCGTGGTCGCGTCCTGGTTCGGGGACCCCACGGGGCGTACCCGAACCAGGTGGGTGGCGCAGCGGGCGGCGGCCGGTGCCCCCGCCGACAAGGTGGTCCGACGTGACGATCCGGACCGGTTCTCGTTCCTGGTCATCGGCGACACCGGCGAGGGCGACGATCCTCAATACGCCGTCGTGCCAGGGTTCCTGAAGATAGGTCAGGACACGCGGTTCGCCGTCCTCGCCAGTGACGTGATCTACCCGGTGGGCGGCGCGGACGACTACGGCACGAAGTTCTTCCGGCCGTACCAGGACTACCGGGCGCCGATCTACGCGATACCCGGCAACCACGACTGGTACGAGGACCTCGGCGGCTTCATGCGCGTCTTCTGCGACGACGTCCCGGCCCTGGCCCCCGAACCCGCACCCCGCCCCCTCTCCCGAGCCTGGCTGCGGTCCCTGCTGTGGCACCGGCCGCGCGAGAACGACGGCCAACGTCTCGACGAGGCACGGGCGTTGCGGGGCTCGTCGGCCCAACAGGCCGTCCAGCCGGGCCCGTACTGGGCCATCGACTCCGGACCGGTCCGGATCATAGGCATTGACACCGGTCTGCTGGGCACCCTCGACGCCGAACAGGGCGCCTGGCTGCGCGAGCTCTCCCAGGGCCCCCGCCCGAAGATCCTCATCACCGGTTCCCCCCTGTACGTGGACGGCGAACACCATCCCTGCGCGATCGACGGCGGCGGCACCGTCGACGGCATCGTCCGCGACCCCGCCCACCACTACGTCGCGGCGATAGGCGGCGACATCCACAACTACCAGCGCTATCCGGTGCAGGTGGACGGCCGGACCATCCAGTACGTCGTCTCGGGCGGCGGCGGTGCGTTCATGCACGCCACCCACACCATCCCCCACATCTCGGTCGGGAAGGTCACCGAGAAGGACTTCCGCTGCTACCCGCTGCGCGGCGACTCCCTCGCCTTCTACAGCAGGCTCTACGGCCGCCGGCTGCACCTGCGCCGCTTCTTCACCCTCACCGAGGCCGAGGGCACGGCCGTGATCGCCGAGCGGCTGGGAATCCCGCCGACCCGCACTCCTGGCGGGCCCGCGCGGGTCACCCGGCGCACGCGCCTCGTGGCGAGCCTCCTGGGCGCCGGGGGCCGCCCCGACCGCACCTCGCGGTTCCGGCTCCCCGTGCGCAAGATCTACACGCAGCTGTTCTCCCCGAGCTCGGCCACATACAGTCCGCCGTTCTTCAAGTGCTTCCTCCGCCTGGACGTCACCCCGGAAACGGTCCGCCTGCGCTGCTACGCGGCCACCGGCAACCGTGCGCAGGAGATCGATCCTCCGGTCGAGGACGAGGTCACCATTCCCCTGGCCTGATCAGGGCAATGGGAACACCACTGGTCACCCTCCGGTTGGCACTGCGGTACGACAAGAACGACCAATGACGGAGGGGCCCATGCCACCGACCTCACGACCGTTGCGCAAGCTCGGTTTCCTCACCATCGGGCTGTTCGACGCGGCCGACCCGCGCCGGGGGCACGAGTCCACGCTGGAGATCATCGAGCTGGGCGAGCGGCTGGGCTTCGACAGCGCGTGGGTCCGCCACCGTCATCTGCAGTACGGCATCTCGTCCCCCGTCGCCGTCCTGGCCGCGGCCTCGCAACGCACCCACCGCATCGAGCTCGGCACCGCGGTGATTCCGCTGGGCTGGGAGAACCCGCTGCGGCTGGCCGAGGACCTGGCGACCGTGGACCTGCTGTCCGGCGGTCGTCTCAATCCGGGCGTCAGCGTCGGACCGCCGATGCACTACGAGCAGGTCAAGGACGCGCTGTACCCGGACACCGCCGACGCCGAGGAGTTCGGTTACGAGCGGGTGCGGCGGCTGCTGGACTTCGTACGGGGCAAGCCGGCCACCGACTTCAGCGGGGTCGAGGGGTTCGAAGTGTTCTCCGACCGCGTGCAGCCGCACTCCCCCGGTCTGGGCCGCCGTCTGTGGTACGGCGGCGGCAGCCTCGGCTCGGCGCGGTGGGCCGGCGAGCACGGCATGAACTTCCTGACCAGCAGCGTCGTCAAGGCGGAGGACCCCGAGGGGCCGACGGACTTCGCCGAGATCCAGCTGTCGCACATCCGCGCCTTCCGAGCCGCCCATCCCGACGGCGAGGAGGCCCGCGTCTCCCAGGGCCTCGTCGTCATCCCCACCGACTCCGCCTCGCCCGAACAGCGCGCGAAGTACGAGGAGTTCGCGGCGAAGCGCGCCCCTCGCACCGCCTCACCGCAGGGTCCGGCGCGGCTGATGTTCGCGCCCGACCTGGTCGGCACGTCGCAGGAGATCGCCGAACGACTGGACGCGCACGCCGCGTTCCGCGAGGTCGACGAGGTGGCGTTCGCGCTGCCGTTCACCTTCGAGCACGAGGACTACGTGCAGATCCTCACCGACATGGCGACGAAGCTGGGCCCGGCGCTGGGCCGGCAGCCCGGCGCCTAGTGCCCCGGCAGGCAACGTTTGCCCGTCAAGGAGCGCCCGCCGCGCAGCGGCCGAGGACCGCAGCCGGTGCGTGCTCTCAGCGTGCCGGGCGTCGCGACGGGGCGAACGTTGCCTGCCGGGGCACTAGGTTCGGACCTGCCCCGGGTCACCAGCGGCCCGGCTCCGTTCCGACGATCGGTTCCGACGGCTTGCCGCCCACGCCGACCGGGACGTCACCGGCGAGCATCACCCGGTGCATGATCCGGGGGAAGTCGAGGTGGGCGGTGTCGCCGGGCGCGAGGTGGATGGTGGCCCGGTTGTCCCAGAAGGCCACGCTGCCCGGCTCCCAGCGGAACCGGACCGTGTACTCGGGCCGGGTGGCCTGCTCCAGCAGCATGTCCAGGATCGCCCGGCTCTCGGCCCGGGAGAGATCGGCGATCTGCTCGACGTAGTAGCCGTTGACGTACAGGACGCGCTCCCCCGTCTCCGGGTGGACGCACACCAGCGGGTGCAGTGAGGCGACCTGATGGTCCAGCAGATGCCGGACGTAGGCGTCGTCGCCCGGCCGTGGCTGGTAGCCGACGCCCAGCCGGTGTTCGGCGCGCAGGCCGTCCACGAACTCCCGTACCGGTCCGGAGAGTCCGGCGTACGCGGCGGCCAGGTTGGACCAGGTGGTGTCGCCGCCGTAGGAAGGAACTGTCTCGGCGCGCAGGATCGTCGCGGCCGGCGGGTCGATGCGGGCTCCGTGGTCGCAGTGCCAGCCGCGCAGCAGGCTGTGCCGTCGGCGACGCAGCCATTCGTCGTGCTCCATGCCGAACCTGCCGCCCAGCTCCAGCCGGTCCGCGGTCGTCTCGATCTCCGGGAAGTCCCGCGGCGAGGCGCTCCCGCGCCGGCGCAGGACGACCGGTTCGCCGAAGCGGCGGGCGAACGCCACGTGTCCGGCGTGGTCGAGCCGCTGCCCGCGGAAGAACACGACCTTCCAGCGCAGCACCGCCGCCCGGATCGCGGCGACCACGGTGTCGTCGAGCTCGCCGGCCAGGTCGACGCCGGTGATCTCGGCTCCGATGCGTCCGGAGACCGGTTTCACCTTGATGCCGGTGTCCCGCTCCGAGCGGTCCGCCCTGGTCCTGTCCGTCGTCATGCGCGCTCCGATGATCCGTCCGTACCGGCTCGGTCGGTGCCGGCTCCCTGAAGATCGTGACAGCGTTCGTTGTGCGTGGCGACAGGGCCTCGTACGGCAAACGGTTTCCGGGGAGCTCGGCCTCAGATGGCGTCTCGTCGTTCGATCACTGCCTACCCTGTCCGTGACGCTTGGTGTCCGACACAGTCAAAGGGAAGGTCCGACAGTGAGCAGCATCCCCACGCACCGGCTCAACGACGGCACGGCGATCCCCGCTCTCGGCCTCGGCACCTGGCCGATGGACGACACGCGGGCCGAGCAGGCCGTACGCAGTGCGCTGGAGGCGGGCTACCGCCTGGTCGACACGGCGACGAACTACCGCAACGAGACCGGTGTCGGCCGTGGCGTGGCCGGTGGTGGAGTCCCGCGCGAGGAGGTCGTGGTGACGACCAAGCTCCCAGGCCGGCACCACGGCTACGAGGAGACGCTGGCCTCCTTCGAGGAGTCCCGCGCCCGCCTGGGCCTGGAGTACGTCGACCTCTATCTCATCCACTGGCCGCTCCCCCGCGTCGGCAAGTACGTCGACTCGTGGAAGGCCATGATCAAGCTGCGCGAGGAGGGCCTCGTCCGGTCCATCGGCGTCTCCAACTTCACGGTCGAGCACATCGAACGGCTGGAGAAGGAGACGGGGGTCCTGCCCTCCGTCAACCAGATCGAGCTGCACCCCTTGTTCCCGCAGGAAGAGCTGCGCGCCTTCCACGCCGGCAAGGGCATCCTCACCGAGAGCTGGAGCCCGCTGGGCCGGGGCACATCGCTGCTGGACGATCCCGTCGTCGGCACGGTCGCCGAGGCCCACGGGGTGACGCCCGGCCAGGTCGTCCTGCGCTGGCACATCCAGCTCGGCGCGCTCCCCATCCCGAAGTCGGGGAGCCCTGAGCGGCAGCGCGAGAACCTCGATGTCTTCGGCTTCGAGCTGGGCCCCGCCCAGATGACGGCGATCGCCGACCGCGCCCACCGGCGCATCGGCGGTGATCCGGAGGTGCACGAGGAGTTCTGACCTCTCGAGGGGGTACTCGGCCGGTCGAGGAAGGAGGCGACCGTGGCTGAGCGCGACCGGCTGCGGGACTACCGCGGCAAACGTGACTTCGGCCGGACCGGTGAGCCGGAGGGGCGGCGGGCGCCCTCGGGCGAGGAGCCCCGGTTCGTCGTGCAGATCCATGACGCCAGCACCGTGCACTTCGACTTCCGGCTCCAGGTCGACGACGTACTGAAGTCGTGGTCGGTCCCCAAGGGGCCGTCCGACGATCCCCACGACAAGCGGCTGGCCGTGCCGACCGAGGATCACCCCTTGGAGTACGAGGAGTTCGAGGGCGTGATCCCGGAGGGCGAGTACGGCGGCGGCACGGTGATCGTCTGGGATCACGGCACGTACGAGCCACTGAGCCACGACCGGAAGGGGCGGTCCGTCGACTTCCGGGAGTCGCTGGAGCACGGGCACGCGACGTTCCGGCTGCACGGGTCGAAGCTGCACGGCGAGTACGCCCTGACCCGGTTCCGCGGCGGGAAGAACGAGTCCTGGCTGCTGGTGAAGAAGGCCGAGGGCCGCGCTCGCGGGCAGGGCACCCCCGATCCGCGCCGGGCTCGTTCCGTGCGCTCCGGCCGTACTCTCGCCCAGGTCGCGGCCGACGGCCCTCAGGAGTGAGCCGTCCTGTCAGGAGTGAGCCGTCCCCTTCAGGCTGCCCCCCTTCCAGTGATCAGAAGGGCGTCAGGGACTGCTCGGCCCAGATCGTCTTGCCGTTGCCGGTCTGGCGGCTGCCCCAGCGCTGGGTGAGCTGGGCGACCAGGAGCAGGCCGCGGCCTCCTTCGTCGAAGGCGTGGGCCCGGCGCAGGTGCGGGGAGGTGGAACTGCCGTCGGAGACCTCGCAGATGAGGGTGCGGTCGCGGATCAACCGTAGCTGGATGGGAGGTTCGCCGTATCGGATCGCGTTGGTGACCAGTTCGCTGACGACCAGTTCGGTGACGAAGGCGGTCTCGTCCAGTCCCCACGCCGTCAGTTGCTCGGTGGCGGCCTGCCGGGTGGCGGCCACGTGCGCGGGGTCGGGCTCGACGTCCCAGGTGGCGACGCGGTCCGCGCCCAGCGCCCGGGTGCGGGCCAGCAGCAGGGCCACGTCGTCGCTGGGCTCCTCCGGGAGGACGGCCTTCAGCACGGTGTCGCACAGGGCGTCGAGGGTTCCGGCGCGCGCGGTCAGGGCCCGGCACAGCTCGTCGGTGGCGTGGTCGATGTCGCGGTCCCGGTCCTCGATGAGTCCGTCCGTGTACAGGGCGACGACGGCACCCTCGGGCAGCTTCATGTCGGTCGCCTCGAAGGGCAGGCCCCCGACACCGAGCGGGGGTCCCGCGGCCAGCGGGATGAGCTGTGCCGTGCCGTCCGGCAGCAGCAGGGCCGGGGGCGGATGACCCGCGGCGGCCAGGTTGAGGTGGCGGGAGACCGGGTCGTAGACGGCGTAGAGGCAGGTGGCGCCCAGTTCCGCCACCTCGTCGCCGCTGTCGTCGGCCGCCAGGTGGGTGACCAGGTCGTCGAGGTGGGTGAGGAGTTCGTCCGGCGGGAGGTCCACGTCGGCGAGGGTGCGGACGGCCGTGCACAGGCGTCCCATGGTCGCCGAGGAGGGGATGCCGTGGCCGACGACGTCGCCGACGACCAGGGCGACCCGGCTGCCGGACAGCGGGATCACGTCGAACCAGTCGCCGCCGATGCCGGCGAGCGAGCCCGACGGCAGATAGCGGTGGGCGACCTCGACCGCGGCCTGTCCGGGCAGGCCCCGGGGCAGCAGGCTGTGCTGCAGGGCCAGGGCGGTGGTGCGCTCGCGGGCGAAGCGGCGGGCGTTGTCGATGCAGACGGCGGCGCGGCTGGCTAGTTCCTCGGCCAGGACGACGTCGTCGGCGCCGTAGTCGTCCGGGTGGGTGCTGCGGATGGCCAACGCGACGCCTAGGGTGGTGCCCCGGGCCCGCAGCGGCACCGCGATCATCGAGTGGACGCCCTGGCGGTAGCGGCGGCCTGCGGGTTCCCGTGCGTTGCCTTCGTCGACCCATCTCATGAAGTCCGGCTCGCCCGCCTGGCTGAGGATCGCCCGCCCCTGTCGCAGCGCCCGCGCGGGCGGCGAGTATGCGGGATAGATGTCCGTTTCGCCCAGATGTACGACGGCCTCCGGGGTGCCCTCGGTGACGGAGCCGTGGGCGACGCGGCGCAGAACGATCTCGCTGTCCGGCACCGTGGGCGGTTCGTCCGCCCCCAGGACCCACTCCAGCAGGTCCACACTGGCGAAGTCGGCGTATCGCGGTACGAGAAGTTCCACGAGCTCCTCGGCGGTGCGCACCACGTCCAGGGTGGTGCCGATGGCCGTCGCCGCCTCGTTCAGCATGGCCAGCCGCTGCCGCGCCCAGTACTGCTCGGTGCTGTCGAAGGCCGCCAGGGCGGTCCCGGTCACTTCCCCGGAGGCATCCCGTACCGGCCACATCTCGATGCTCCAGGCGTGCTCCCGGTTGAGGGAGGGCGCGCCCGTGAAGCTCTCGTAGCGGACCGGCCGTCCCGTCTCGGCCACCTGGCGCAGATTGTTCAGAAACCCGCGGCTGTGCTCGGCGTCCTCCACGGTCTCCGGGAAGGGCCGGCCGAGGAGGACCTCCTCCGACACGCCCATGACCCGGCAGGCGACGTCGTTGAGGCGCAGATAGTGCTGTTGGGTGTCGAAGACCGACATCGACATCGACGCCTGCTGGAAGGCCCGCCCGGCGAGGGTTGTCTCGAGGCCCCTGGGCTGCTCGGCGGTGATCACGTAGCCGTCCGGGGTGCCGTCGGCGCCCAGCACGGGGCTGGCCCTCAGGTCGAGCGGGACGGGGCCGCCGTCGCGGTGCCGCAGCGCGACGGTGCCCGTGAGGGCCGCCACGGCCCCGTCCGGCGGCTCCTCGGCGAGCAGCTCCCGCGCAGGCCGTCCCACGACCTCGTCGGCCGGGTATCCCGTCAGCCTCCGGGCGCCGTCGCTCCACCCCGTCACGATGCCGCGGGCGTCGGTGATCGCCGCAGCGGAGGCCTGCTCCATATCATCCAGGATGGTCCCTTTGTCGCACCGCATCAAGCGCGCTGCGGCAACCGGGCGGCCCCGTCACTTCCCGCGTCGCGCCCGGTGGGCCCGCAGTGCTTCGAGGGCACGGTCGGCGTGGGTGTTCATCCGCAGCTCGCTGCGGACCACTTCCAGGACCGTCAGGTCCTCGGCTATGACGAAGGTGACCCGCTTGGTGGGGGCGAGGGAGAAGCCCCGCTTGACACCGAGGCGTTCCCGGATCGTGCCGTCGGCGTCGGACAGCAGCGGCATGCCGAGCGAGTGGCGTCCTGCGAACTCCTGCTGGCGTTCGACGGGGTCGCCGCTGATGCCGACGGGCCGGGCGCCGACGGCGGCGAACTCGGCGGCCAGGTCGCGGAAGTGGCACGCCTGCGCGGTGCAGCCCGGGGTCAGGGCGGCTGGGTAGAAGAACAGCACCACGGGTCCGTCGGCGAGCAGGTCGGACAGGCTGCGGGACGTGCCCGTCTCGTCCGGCAGTGTGAAGTCCTCGATGGTGTCGCCGATCTCCACACGCCCGGTCACGACCGGCCCTCCCCGGTCCGGGCGACGCTGCGCGCCCACAGCACGAGGGGCACCTGCAACGGCAGCCGGCCGAAGGCCGCTGCCTTCAAAGGGGCGGGACGGTGGCGCCAGTCCACGGCCATCTTGACGTTGGCGGGGAACACGCCGACGAAGAACGCGGCCGTGGCCAGCGCGGCCGTCCGCCGGGTGCGCGGCAGGGCGACGGCCGCTGCCAGCGCCAGTTCGGCGACGCCGCTCGCGTGCGTCCAGGTCCGGGGCGAGCCCGGCAGACCGCGCGGGATGGTCGCGTCGAACTGGCGTGGCGCGGCGAAGTGGGCGACACCCGCGGCGGCCAGCAGGCCGGCGAGCAACAGGGGCGAGCGTTCGGACCGGGGCACGGTTCCTCCTCTGGTGACCTGCCGCGCGATGCTACTGGACCGTAGAAGCCCTCTTCCGGCCAGGGTCCGTGGTGGGGTCAGGCGCCGCCCGCCGGGGACACGGGCTGCTGTTCGGCCTCGTCGTCGACGGCGTGGGAGAGGAAGTCGTCGACCATGCGGTGGAAGAGCGTGGCGAGCTCGCGCAGTTCCTCGGGCGACCACTCGGCCAAGGCCAGCTGCATGCCGCGCGCCCCGGCCTCGCGGATCCGGTCGATGGCCCGCTGCCCGGTGTCGGTGAGCTGGATGCGCTGGGCGCGGCGGTCGTCGGGGTCGGGAACGCGGGTGACGTAGCCGGACTTCTGCAGTTGCTGCACGGTGCGCGTGACGTGGGAGGCCTCCACGCCCAGCCGGGTGGCGAGTTCCCCGGGGCGCAGCGGCTCGGAATCGGCGACCTGGCGCAGCAGCGCCACGGCCGCACGGTCCAGCGGTACGTCGGCCAGGGCCATCAGGCGGTCGTGCTGCCGCGCGCGCGTGCTCAGATAGGTGATGCGGGTGAGCGCCCGCTCGATCTCGATGACTTCCGGGGACGGGACGTCGGGGAGCGGTGGTGTGGACATACGGGCCACTTTAGCATCTTGTTGCGTAACTCAAGTAATTTGAAGGAAATCGCTACCCGGAGGGCGACGCCGACGCACGGTCTCGTGCCACCTGGCTTCGGCCGCGATCGCCTGCCGCCACAGCCGGACGGCCTTGGGGGGCATGCCGACCGCGAGGGCTCCGCTCACCCGGTCGCCGGTGCGGTACACGGCGACGAAGCGGCGCTCCGCCAGGTCCCCGTCCACCACGGCGACCTCGTCATGGCCGCGCGGGAAACCGTACGCCTGGATCTTCATGTCGTACTGGTCGGACCAGAAGTACGGCACCGGGGCGAACGGCTTGCGCGCCTCGGGGCGGAGCAGGTTGCGGGCGGCGGCCATGCCCTGTTCGGCGGCGTTGGCGCGGTGTTCGATGCGCATCGACACCCCGAACAGCGGGTTGTACCAGCGGGCGACGTCACCGGCCGCGTACACTCCCCCAGCCTTCGGCCGGGGGGACCCCCAGGCGGCCTCGCAGTACGCGTCGCAGACCACGCCGTCGCCCAGGGGCAGTCCGCTGCCGTCGAGCCATTCGGTGTTCGGCTGCGAGCCGACGGCGACGAGCACCTCGTCGGCCTCGACCGACTCGCCGTCCGCGAGCCGCACCCCGCCCTCGGTCACCTCGGTCACGGTGACCCCGCAGCGCAGGTCCACGCCCCGGTCCAGATGCGCCCGGGTCAGCACCTCACCGACCTCCGTGCCGACGGCATGCGCCAGCGGTACCGGGGCGGGTTCGAGGAGGGTGACCCTGGCTCCGAGGCGCCAGGCCACGGCGGCGGCCTCCGCGCCGAGGAAACCGGCGCCCACCACGACCAGCCGCCGCCCCGGCGCGAGCCGGTCCCGCAGCCTCAGGGCGTCGTCGAGCGTGCGCAGCACGTGCGCGCCTTCTCCGGGCAGCCGGCGCGGCCTCACCCCGGTGGCCACGATCAGCCCGTCGTACGGCACTTCGCGGCCGTCGGCCAACGCGACGGTGCGCTCGGTGAGTTCGAGACCGGTCGCCGCCACGCCGAGCCGCAGGTCGAGGTCGAGGGCGGTCAGGTCGGCGGGGGTGCGCAGTGGGAGCCGGTCGGCGTCCCACTCTCCGGCCAGGAGTTGCTTCGACAGGGGCGGCCGGTCGTACGGAGGCAGCGCCTCGTCGCCGACGAGGGTGAGCGTGCCGTCGTAGCCCTCGCGGCGGAGGGTCTCGACCGCCGCGAGCCCGGCGGCCGAGGCCCCGACGACGACGATCCTCCTCATCGCTCGACCAGCCGGATGGCGGCGGCCGGACAGATGGCCACCGCTTCGCGCACGTCGTCGAGGGAGTCCGCCGGGGGTTTGTCGTCCAGGACGAAGGCGATGCCGTCCTCGTCCCGCTGGTCGAAGACTTCGGGGGCGGCCATCACGCACTGCCCCGACGCGACGCACTTCGGCTCGTCCAGTTCCACATGCATGTTCTGTACCTCGTTCGATTTCCGTTTGGGGGTCCGGGTGACGGATCGGCGGGTGTTCACCAGGTGACGGGCAGTTCGTAGACGCCGTAGACCGATCCGTCGTGCTTGAACGGAAGGCTGTCCACCGCGGCGGCGAGCCGCAGGGTCGGAATGCGGCGGTAGAGGGTGCTGTAGACGACCTGGAGCTCCATGCGGGCCAGCGGCTGGCCCAGGCACTGGTGCACGCCGAAGCCGAAGGCCACGTGCCGGCGGGCGTCGCGCGTGATGTCCAGCCGGTCCGGGTCGGGGAAGGCCTCGGGATCCCGGTTGGCGATGTCGTTCGGCATGATCACGCCCTCGCCGGCCCGGATCACCTCTCCCGCGATCTCGATGTCCTCCAGCGCCGCCCGGCGCCGGCCGCCGTGCACGATGTTCAGGTAGCGCAGCAGCTCCTCCACCGCCGAGGCGACCAGCTTGGGGGCGTCGGTGTCGCGCAACAGGGCGAGCTGGTCCGGGTGTTCGAGGAGTGCCAGGGTGCCGAGGGCGATCATGTTGGCGGTGGTCTCGTGGCCGGCGAGGAGCAGCAGCACGCCCATCTGGGCGGCCTCCTGCCGGGACAGCTCGCCCGACTCGACGCGCCCCACGAGCCCGGAGAGCAGGTCGTCGCCGGGGTGGGTCATCTTCTGGCCCATCAGATCGTCGAGGTAGCCGATCAGTTTTCCGTGGGCGGCCATCCGGTCCTCCATGGCCGCGTCCCGCTTGATGAGGGTCTTGCTGTTCTCCTGGAAGAAGTCGTGGTCCGCGTACGGCACTCCGAGCAGTTGGCAGATGACGAGCGAGGGCACCGGCAGGGCGAACGCCTCCACCAGGTCGACGGGTCCGCCGGCGGCGAGCATGTCGTCGATCAGGTCGTCCACGATCTTCTGGACGCCGGGCCGCAGCGCATCGACCCTTTTCACCGCGAAGGGCGCCGTCACCATGCGCCGCAGCCGGGCGTGCTCCGGGTCGTCCATCAGGATGAAGCTGATGTTGTTCTTGCCGTTGCTGGGCGCCTGGAGCGGGTATCCGGGGCTGGTGATGTCGGCGCTGACCCTGGGGTCGAGGAGCAGGGCTCGCTGGTCCTCGTAGCGGGTCACCAGCCAGGGCGTACTGCCGTCCCAGAGGCGGACCTTGACGAGTCGTCCCTCGTCCTGCTGGGCCTGGAGGGCCGGGGGCGGGTCGAAGGGACAGCCCGCCGCCCTGGCCATCGGGAACTCGGGGACCGTTGCGGCCGCCTCGGGAGTGGCGTCGGTCAGGGTGTCGGTCATGGTTCTCCTCGGGGTGGGGGGCTCCGCTCGATGGCGGAGCGCCGGGGTGAAGTCGTCGAGGCCTCGATGCACACATGCAAACAGAGGGGGCTGACGCCTTGCCGTCAGTTTCCTGACAGAAGGCTGACGTGACTCAGATCACACCCTGATAAGCAAGTTGAGGAGGCGGCAGCACATTCAGCCAGGGCCTCAGGACTCTCCGTCGGCGAGCCCCAGCCAGTAGCCGAAACCCCGGCGAGTGTGAATCAGTACGGGCGCGTCCCGGTCCACCTTGCGCCGCAGCCGGGAGACGAGCTGCTCGATCGCGTTGTCGCCGTGGAAGTCACCCCAGATGTACCGGCCGATCTGCTCCTTGGTCAGCACCCTGTGCGCGTTGACCAGGAGATGGCGCAGCAACCGGTATTCGGCGGGCGTGAGATCCAGCGCCCGCGTCCCGCGCCGCGCCTCGCACAGGGTGTCGTCCAGCACCAGATCGCGGTACTCCAGCGCGGTGTTCCGGGGCCGTCCGGCACGCCTGGCGCGCAGCAGGACCTCCACCCTGGCCAGGACCTCGGCCACACGGAAGGGCTTGGTGACGTAGTCCCGCTCTCCCAGGCCCAGTTCGGGCACGAGCCGGTCCAGGGAGTCGTACGCCGTCAGCACCAGCACCGGAGGACGGTCGAGGACAGCCGGCCGGTTCCGATCGAGACTTGCCACGTCCGGCAGCGCCGCGTCGACGACCACCAGGTCGATCCGACGCTCCGCGAGCCGCGCCAGGGCCTCGGATCCGGTGCCGACCACGCTGATCCGGTATCCCGCGAGTTCCAGGGTGGTGGAGAGCAGCTCGGCGACGTCCGGCTCTTCGACGATGATCAGGAGGTGCTGGCCGGCCCCGCGGGCGAGCGCCGGTTTCTCACGGGTGCTGCCGTACATGCGACTCACCCTACCGCCCTGCTTGCCTAACTCAAGTAACGGTCGGGGTGACCGGCGCCAGCCACATGCCGACGATCGCGTCCACCAGGCCCGTGGTGGCGTCGTGCCAGTTGGAACGGGGCGTCGGGGTGTTCTCCGCCAGGGCCCGCTCCCGCTCTGCGGACATGTGCACGATCAGATGACGTGCCATCTCGCCGCGTTCGGCACGGACCTCGGCCGGCAGATCGGGCAGGCACCGGTTCAGCCCCTCGATGATCTGCCGCAGGGACGGGGAGGACAGGGACTCCTCCACCATGATCTCCTGGAGTGCCGGGTCGGTCATCACCTGGGCGCAGAACCGGGCGTACCAAGTGGGGCTGCCGAGCGCCGCGAGGTGTTCGGACACCGGGCGCACCAGGCAGTCCACCCAGTCGCGCACGTCCGTGGAGTCGCCGGTCGCGGCCAGCAGCCGGGCGCGAATCTCCTCGATCCCTGCCGCGTGCTTGCGCATGATCGCCCGCACGAGGTCGGCCTTGGTGCCGAAGTGGTAGCCGACCGCGGCGTTGTTGCCCTGCCCGGCGGCCTCACTGACCTGACGGTTGGACACCGCGTACACGCCTCGCTCGGCGAACAGCCGCTCCGCCGCGGTCAGGATCAGCCCCCGTGTCGCGCTGACCTGTTCCGCCCGCACCGTCCTGCCCGCCATGATCACCACCGCACCGGGGCTTCGGACACTCCCGCGACGGCCAGCCCCTCGAGCCGCCGCGGCTCCGCCGCCTCAGCGGCGCTTTCCGGTGACGGAAGCCTACGCAACCGCACCTCCTGTACGGCCCTGTATGCGGGCCGACGCCTGCCCTTGAACCACGTCACGGTCACGCGGACCCTGCCATTAAGGTAAGTCAAGCAGCTGACTTACGCTCGCTCGAGTTCCTGACTCCTTCACCGCGCCTTCGGAGGCTCCGCCATGTCCGACGCCCTCGCCAGACCCGCCGACGCGGGGGATGCCGCACCGCCGAGTTCGAACGCCGTGGTGGCGGTGCTGGCCTTCGCCGGAATCGTCGTCTCGCTGATGCAGACCCTGGTCATCCCGATCGTCCCCGACCTGCCGAGGCTCCTGGACGCCCCGTCCTCCGACACGGCGTGGGCGGTGACCGCGACGCTGCTGGCGGCGGCCGTGGCCACACCCGTCGTCGGCCGCCTCGGCGACATGTTCGGCAAGCGCCGCATGCTCCAGATCAGCGTCGTGATGCTGGTGACCGGCTCGGTGGTGTGCGCGCTCAGCGACGTCCTGGTCCCGATGATCGTCGGCCGTGCTCTGCAGGGGCTGGCGGCCGGTGTCGTGCCGCTCGGCATCAGCATCATGCGCGACGAGCTGCCCGCCGAGCGGCTGGCCGGGGCGACCGCCCTGATGAGCGCCTCCCTCGGCGTCGGCGGCGCCCTGGGCCTGCCCACGGCCGCGCTGATCGCCGACAACTTCGACTGGCACGTCCTGTTCTGGGCCTCCGCCGTCATGGGCGCGGTCGCTCTCGTGCTCGTCCCGGCCTTCGTCCCGGAGTCGAAGGTGCGCACCGGCGGCCGCTTCGACCTGGTCGGCGGCATCGGCATGGCGGCGGGCCTGGTCTGTCTGCTGCTGGCGATCTCCAAGGGCGGCGACTGGGGCTGGACCGACGGCACCACCCTCGGCCTGTTCGCCGCCGCCGTGCTCGTCCTGCTGGCGTGGGGCTGGTACGAACTGCGCACCGAGGCGCCGCTGGTGGACCTGCGCACCACCGCCCGCCGTCAGGTGCTGGTGACCAACCTCGCCTCGGTGGCGGTCGGCTTCTCGATGTTCGCGATGTCGCTGGTGCTGCCGCAGCTGCTCCAGCTGCCCACCCGGACCGGCTACGGCCTCGGCAGGTCCCTGCTGACCGCCGGCCTGGTCATGGCACCCTCCGGCCTGGTGATGATGGCCACGGCACCCGTCTCGGCGGCCGTCTCCAAGGCCAAGGGCCCCAAGGTGACGCTGATGATCGGTGCGCTGATCGTGGCCTGCGGCTACGGCCTGAACATCGTGCTGATGTCCGAGGTCTGGCACCTCGTGATGGTCTCCTGCGTGATCGGCGCCGGCATCGGTTTCACGTACGGCTCGATGCCCGCCCTGATCATGGGCGCGGTGCCCGCGAGCGAGACGGCCGCGGCGAACAGTCTCAACACCCTGATGCGCTCCATCGGCACGTCGGTGGCCAGTGCCATCGCCGGTGTCATCCTCGCGCAGATGACCATCGACCTCGGCGGCTACGCCCTGCCGTCCGAGGACGGTTTCAAGACGGTCATGGCCATCGGCGCCGGGGCCGCGCTCCTCGCCTTCGCCATCGCGGCGTTCATCCCCGGCCGGCGGAGCGAGGTCACGGCGGCCACGCACCAGGTGGCCGCGGAATCGCCGGCCGGTGCACCCTCGGTGACCTGAGGACGGGCCTGTCCGGACGGCGCCGTTCAGGGGAAACCGGCGGGAAGCGGGCGTGCGGGTGAGCGGTGCCGTCGAGAACTGACCCGTGAGCCTCCCGCTGATCCCTCCCATGCTCGCCACGCCCGGCACCCTGCCGCCCGCCGCGCAGGACGCGCGCTGGGCCTACGAGACCAAGCAGGACGGCCAGCGGGTGGTGGTCTATCTCCCCGGGGACGGCAGCCTGGTGCTGCGCGCCCGGTCCGGGGACATCGTCACCGCCGCGTATCCCGAACTGGGGCCGCTGGGCCGTTCTCTCGGCGCCACACCGGCGGTGCTGGACGGCGAGGTGCTGGCCCTGGACGAAGAGGGCCGTGCCGACTTCCAGTTGCTGCAGTCCCGTATGGGCCTGGTCCACGCGGCCGGAAGGGCGGCACGCCGGGCGACAGAGGTCCCCGTCCATCTGGTGCTGTTCGACGTGATGCACCTGGGGCAACGGTCCCTGCTCAAGCTCCCCTACATCCGGCGCCGCGCAGTGCTGGAGGAGCTGGGCCCGGCCGGCCCCCACTGGTCGATCCCTGGAGCCCTCGTCGGCCACGGCGAACAGGCCCTGCGCGCCACCCGCGAGCACGGCCTGGAGGGCCTGGTCTGCAAGCGGCTGGACTCGGTGTACGAGCCCGGGGTTCGCTCCCGGGCCTGGATCAAGATCCGGAACATGCGCAGCGCGGACGTCGTCGTGGGCGGCTGGCTGCCGGGCAAGGGACGGCTCACGGGGCTGCCGGGCGCCGTACTGGTCGGCCAGCGCGCCGCCGGGCGCCTGCGCTACGTCGGGGGTGTGGGTACCGGCTGGAGCGACGCGGAGCGGACCGAACTCGCCGCGCTGCTGCGGGCCGCCGAGACGGACGTGTGCCCCTTCGATCCCGTCCCGCCGGTGGCGGGCGCGCACTGGGTGCTGCCGCGGCTGGTCGGTGAGGTCCGCTACAGCACCCGTACCCGGGCGGGGATGCTGCGCCAGCCTTCGTGGCTACGGCTGCGCCCGGACCTCACGCCCGAGGAGTCGGCGGCTGATCTGCCGGACGACCTGGCCTGATCGTCCGTCAAGGTCCAACTGTTGGGGCGGCCGTAACCAGAGAGACGCCTGCACCCTCTTGGCGCGGACATGAAAAGTCGGCAAGCTGAACTCCCTTTCCCCCCACAGCCGTTGGGCTGCGCCCGGACCAAGAGGAGGACGCGGTGTCGTCACCGCCGTTCAAGGCTCACCGCAGGAGATGGCTCACCGGCCTGGCCGGCGCCGCCGCCCTCGTCGTAGCCTTCCCCACCGTCGCCTTCGCCGCCCCGCCACGGGCCCTGCCCGCCAACGCCGAAGCCGCCGAGAAGACCTACCAGCCGGCCTTCGACTACGACACCGACGGGTGCTACCCCACTCCCGCGATCGGCCCCGACGGCACGGTCAACGGCGGACTCAACCCTTCCGGTGCCCTCAACGGCGACTGCCGCGACGCCTCGGACCTCGACAACACCAACAGCTACTCGCGCTACAAGTGCAACAACGGCTGGTGCGCCTACATGTACGGCCTGTACTTCGAGAAGGACCAGGCCGTCGCCGGCAGCGGCATCGGCGGGCACCGGCACGACTTCGAGCACGTCGTGGTGTGGGTGCAGGACAACCAGGTCAAGTACGTGTCGACGTCCAACCATGGCTCGTTCACCGTGAGCGCGGCCTCCGCGGTCCGCTTCGACGGCACCCACGCGAAGATCGTCTACCACAAGGACGGCGTCAGCACGCACTGCTTCCGCCTGGCGGGCGCGGGCGACGAGCCGCCGGAGAACCACAAGGGCACCTGGCAGTACCCGCCGCTGGTCGGCTGGAACGGCTACCCGGCGGGCGTGCGCGACAAGCTGAGCGCGTACGACTTCGGCAGCGCCAACTTCGGATTGAAGGACGGCAACTTCAACCCGCACCTGGCGGCCGCGAAGCCGTCCGGGATCGCGTTCGACCCCAACGCCTGACCTGCCGCCGGATCGGGCGCGGGCCGCGGGACCACAGGGCCTCCACGGCTGGTCGCCCGCGCCCGATCCCCATGGGTACGGCACGAGAACACACCCCGAAGGTCTATCGTGTCCGCATGTCCGTCCCCGAACTGATCCGTATCGTCTCCCGTGACTCGCCCATGGCGCTCGCCCAAGTGGAGCGGGTGCGAGCCGAGCTGACGGCCCTTCATCCCCAGCTGCGCACCGAGGTCGTGCCGGTGAAGACGACCGGTGACAAGTGGATGGGCGATCTGTCCAAGGTCGAGGGCAAGGGGGCGTTCACCAAGGAGGTGGACGCCGCGCTGCTGGCCGGCGAGGCGGATCTCGCGGTGCACTGCGTCAAGGACGTGCCCGCCGACCGGCCGCTGCCCGCGGGCACGACGTTCGCCGCGTTCCTGGAGCGGGACGACATCCGCGACGCCCTCGTCCACCCGGGCGGACTCACCCTGGACGAGCTTCCGGCCGGAACGCGGATCGGCACCTCCTCGGTCCGCCGGGTCGCACAGTTGGCCGCCACCCACCCGCACCTGCAGTGCGTGCCGTTCCGCGGCAACGCCAACCGGCGTCTGGCCAAGCTCGCGGCCGGCGAGGCGGACGCGCTGCTGCTCGCGGTCTCCGGCCTGGAGCGCATCGACCGGCGTGACGTGATCAGCGAGATCCTCTCCCCCGAGACGATGATGCCGCCGATCGGCGCGGGCATCCTCGCCCTGCAGTGCCGCGAGGGCGACACCGAGCTCATCGACGTGGTCAGTGCGCTCGGGGACCCGAACACGCACCGGGAAGCCACGGCCGAGCGGATGTTCCTGCACGTCCTGCAGGGCCACTGCAACAGCCCGATCGCCGGGTACGCGCGCGTGGACCGCGGCGGCGAACTCTCCCTGCGGGCCTGTGTCTTCACCCCCGACGGAAAGACCCGCCTGAACGCCCACGAATGGGCCGGCCGACTCGACCCGGCCACGCTCGGCACCTCGGTCGCCGTGGCCCTGCTGCGGCAGGGCGCCCGCGAGATCATCGACGGCATCCCGCACTGACGCGGACGCCGGACGAGCACTTGAGGCACTGCGTCAGGCGCGGCCTGGGGCGCCGGGGCGCTGGCACGAGGCCCCGGCGTCGGGGCGCGGCACGGAGCGCCGCCGCCAGGCGCTGGCACGGGCCCACCGTCAGGCGCGGGTACGGGGCCCGGGTGTAAAGCTGAGGCGCCAGGCCAGTCGCGGGGCTGGAACGCGAGACCCCGCCGCCAGGCGCAGTCGCGAGACCCTGTCGTCCGGCCGAAGCGTGAGCCGATCGTCAGGCCGGGGCGTGAGCCGATCGTCGGGACCCGGCGCGAGAGCCGATCGTCAGGCGGGCAGACGAGAGCGCGAGGCCCCGGCGTCAGGACCCGGCGCGAGGCCGGTCTTGAGGCTGCAGCGAGAACGCGAGGCCCGGCGCGAGACCGATCGCAGCGCTGGAGCGCGAGACCCGGTCACAAGGCGGACAGTCGAGATCGCGAGGCCGGCCTCAGGCCCCGGCGTCAGGCCGTGCCGGTGCCCGGTTCCGCCTGGTCGCGCAGGAAGTTGCTCACCTGGTGCGCCAGGCTCTCCCGCCCCGCGCCCGGCTGGGTGGAGGCGCCGCCGGTCCCCTCGTGCAGGCCGATGCCGCCCGCCCACAGCCGGCGGTCGGCCCACTCGTCGTCGACCCGCAGCTGGATCTGGATGTCCACCTGGCCCAGGGACGCCTCCGGGCCGGCCGCGTACAGCACGGCGGTCGCCCGGCGCAGCGGATAGACGTCGAAGCCCTCGATGAACTGCGAGTTGCGCCAGTCGATGAAGGCGCTCTCCCCGTCGGGGCCGATCCGTACGTCGATCTGGCCGTCCTCCAGGTGGATGCCGTAATGCTGACTGCCTCGGTTCTCGATGGTCACACGGACCCTGAAGTACGTCAGCCCTTCGGCCGCGTCGTCCCGGCCGCGCGGCGGCTCGGCCGCTTCCAGACGGTGGACGCGGACACGCAAACCGGCATGCTCGTCGTACTCGTGCCAGTCCCCGACCACGTTCGGCTCGTACACAGTCCACCTCTCGACCTCAGAGAGCTGCTTCCTATCTTTGTGCTCAGTGCACTGTCAAATGAGCGGAATGCGCTGTGGCCAGCGAATTCGTCCTCTTGATCGGTGATCAAGCCGTGCGCAGGAAGAATCCGCCGTCGGGCCCCGGGGCGGGGTGCGGGCGCGTGCCGCACATCACGTTCCGGAGCGTGATCAGCGGGTCAGGCGACCCAGCAGGGAAGAGGCGGCGGTGATGCCGAGCGCGGCGGCCACCAGGAGTACCGCGAAGTCCAGTGCCAGATGCGCCGGCGTGCCGAGGAGCAGGCCGCGCAGGGCGTCCACTTGGTAGCTGAGGGGGTTGACCTTGCTGACCGTCTGGAGCCAGCCCGGCATCACGGACAGGGGGTACAGGGCGTTGGAGCCGAAGAACAGCGGCATGGTGATCGCCTGGCCGATGCCCATCAGCCGGTCGCGGCTGAGCACGATGCCGGCGATGGTCATCGACAGGCAGGAGAAGAAGACGGACCCGAGGATCACCGCCGCCGCGACGCCGAGCAGCTTGAGGGGGTTCCAGGTCAGTGCCACGCCGAGCAGGGCTGCGATGACGATGACGACGACGGCCTGGATCAGCGACTTCACCCCGGCCGCGAAGGCCTTGCCGGTGATCAGCGCCGAGCGCGGGGTGGGCGTGACCAGGAGCTTGTTCAGGACGCCGGCGTCGCGTTCCCAGATGATCTGGATGCCGTAGAAGATGGCGATGAACATCGCCGACTGGGCGATGATGCCGGGGGCCAGGTAGTCGATGTAGGGGATGCCGGGGGTGGGGATCGCCTTGATGCGGGTGAAGGTCTGACCGAAGATCAGCAGCCAGAGAGCCGGCTGGACCGCCCGGGTGTACAGCTCGGTGCGGTCGTGGCTGAGCTTCTGCAGCTCGACGGCGCACATCGCCGCCACCCGCGCGGGCAGCAGCCGCCATCCCGCGCGGGGCTCGGGCGGCCGCAGCAGCAGGTCGATGCCGCCTTCTCGGGAGCGGTCAGCCGACGCGGTGGGCGGTGCGGCGGGTGCTTCGGACATCGCGGAAATCTCCTGACTGGTCGTCGAGGCCGCTGCCGGCGATGTCGCGGAAGACGTCCTCGAGCGTCGGCAGCGAGTCCGTGGCCGCCGCGCCCGCGGCGCGCCGGCGATCGCCGAGCCCCTGCCTGAGCTCGGCCGGGGTGCCGAGGGCCCGGATACGGCCCCGGTGCATGAGGCCGACCCGGTCGCAGTACTGGTCGGCCTCGTCCATGTAGTGGGTGGTGACCAGCACGGTCATGCCGGTGGCCGCGCGGACGGCGTTGATGTGCTCCCACACGCCGGTCCGGGCGATCGGGTCGAGACCGATGGTCGGTTCGTCGAGGATCAGCAGGCGGGGCGCGCTGACCAGGGCCTGGGCGAGTTCCAGGCGGCGGATCATGCCGCCGGAGTAGGTGCCGGCGAGCCGGTCGGCGGCGTCGGTGAGGCCGACCGCCGCCAGGGCCTGGCCGACGCGCTCGGCGCGTTCCCGGCGGGGCACGTCGAAGACCCGGGCGAACAGGGCGACGTTCTCCCGGCCGGTGAGGCCGGCGTCGGCGGACAGCTGCTGTGGCACGTACCCCAGCAGGCGTCGTACGGCCATGGCGTCCTCGGCGGCGTCGCGGCCGAAGACACGGATCATGCCGGGCGGGACCGGCAGGAGGGTGGTGATGCAGCGGATGGCCGTGGTCTTGCCGGCGCCGTTGGGGCCGAGCAGCCCGAAGACCTCACCCTCCCCCACCGACAGGTCGAGCGCGTCGACCGCGTTCGTCTCGCCGAAGGAGTAGGCGAGCTGGGTGCAGGCGACGGACTCGGCCCGCCCGGACGGCGGCCGGGCCGTCACGTCCCGCGCTGCAGCATCCGGCGTCATGAGTCCTCGGCCTCCTCGTGCAGGGTGACGGCCAGCTTGCGCAGGGCCGGTACGGCGGCGCGCAGGGCCTCCCGGTCCGCCTCGTCGAGACGGGACACCTGGTGCCGTACGAGCTCGGCGCGCCGCTTGCGCCACTCGCGCAGCCTGGTCTCGGCCGCCGGGGTCGGCAGCAGTCGTGCGGCACGCCGGTCGGCCGGGTCCGTCTCGCGGACCAGGTAGCCCTGCCGGGACAGTTGGTTGACCAGCGTCGAGACCGAATTGCTCGCCAGGTACAGATCCTTGGCGGCGTCCGAGATGCCGATGCCGGGCCGGTCCACGACCAGGCGCAGCAGTTCCACCTCGGCGCTCCGCAGGGGCGGGTCGGGCATGTCCCGGCGCACCCGGCGCCGGATCAGCCGCTGGACGCCGACGAGCGCGTCGGCGAGTTCCTCCGGGAAGGTCTCCGATTCCACGTCCTCGACATTAGCTCTGTAGCAGAGGTAACGAACCCAAGAGACGGTCAAATCACAATCTGCCCGTATTGCCGGAATTGTTTCATCTTCGTCGCCTCCGGGAATGCCCACTTCAGTGCTTCGGACAGGAGGCACCGTCCGTGGGAGACCCGCTCGCCGGGGCCCCGGGGTGTTCTCCCCTGATCCGCGCCCGCGCCTCCCACGGTGTCTGTCCATCGAGCACCTGCTGAGGGAGGTGCGCGGCATGCCTGTCACCGGCAAGACGAAGCCGCACCCGCACGACGACGCCCCCGACACCGCCTCGGACTTCGAACGGCTCGCGCGGATGCCCGCGGGCCCCGCGCGCAAGGCGCTCCGCGACGAGCTGGTCGAGGCCTGGCTGCCCATGGCCGAGCGGATCGCGGTCCGCTTCCGGGGGCGCGGCGAGTCCCTCGAGGACCTGTACCAGGTGGCCGCCCTCGGTCTCGTCAAAGCCGTCGACCACTACGACCCGGCGCGCGGCTGTGCCTTCGAGGCGTACGCCGTGCCGACCGTCACCGGTGAGATCAAGCGGCACTTCCGTGACCACATGTGGACGCTGCACGTGCCGCGCCGGGTGCAGGACCTGCGCAACCGGGTCCGGCAGGCCGCGAAGGAGCTGTCGCAGACGACGCCGGGACGGGCGCCGACGGTGGCCGAGATCGCCCGGCACGCCGGCATGAGCGAGAGCGAGGCGCGCACCGGCATGGAGGCGCTGGAGTGCTTCACGGCGCTGTCGCTGGAGGCCGAGATGCCCGGCACCGACGGGTACGCCCTCGGGGACGCGATCGGCGGCCCGGACCCCGCCTTCGACATCGTCGTCGACCGGGTGGCCGTCCGGCCTTGCCTGGAGGCGCTGCCGGAGCGCGAGCGGACCATCCTCTACCTGCGTTTCTTCCGGGGCATGACGCAGAGCAACATCGCGGAGCAGCTCGGCATCTCGCAGATGCACGTCTCCCGGCTGCTCAGCGGCTGCTTCGACCGGTTGCGCGAGGAGATCCTCACCGAGGCCCGGTGAGCCGCGCCACCGCCGTCACTCCACCGCGGTCACTCCGCCGCCGTCACTCCGGCGGCGGCACGCCCGGAATCTGCGTCGGACCGTAGCGGTCGAGGGCGTCTTCCAGCTCGGCACGGATCTCCGGGGGCATGTCCCCGCTCCGCCCCCAGATCAGTATCAGGTCCGCCACGTTGCGGAGCTTGATGTTGGTGTGCTGGGAGACTTCCTTCAGTACTTCCCAGCCCTGGTCCGGCGTCACCCTGCCGAGGGCGACGACCATGCCGATCGCCTGGTCCACGACGGCGTGCGAGGCGACCGCTTCCTTGAGCTGGTCGACCTCTTCCTGGAGCTCGAAGATGCGGTCCGACTCGTCCGGCTCGTGCGGTAGTGGTGACACGCATCCATCCTGTCACTCGTCCGAGCGCGCGCCACCGGACGGGACGCGGACGGGCCACCGTTTCGGTACCGCCACCGGGGTACTCGGCAGGCGCCCCGAGCGGTTCCGGTCGGACACTGGGAGGAGAAGACCCGTGGCCCCCGGCCGGCGAGAGCAGGACAGGACTGTCATGAACTACGACGTGAGACCCCCCAGCGCCACCAAGGACATCCTGTCCACACGCTCCGTGTTCGGCGCGCCCTGCTGGGTCAGTCTGACCAGCCGCGACCTCGAGACGACGGAGGCGTTCTACACGGCCGTGCTGGGCTGGCAGTGGCAGCGGGCGAAGCTCGGCGACCACTTCCGGGTCGCGCTGGCCGACGGGACACCGGTGGCGGGGATCGCCGCGGTCGCCACCATGTGGTCGATGGCGGTGGCCTGGACGCCTTACTTCGCCGTGCCCAGCGCGGACGAGGCCGTGGCGCGGGTGCAGGAGCGCGGTGGTACGACGGCGGTCGGGCCGCTGTCCTTCCCGCCCGGGCGGGCGGCGCTGCTGGCCGACCGGGACGGTGCGACCTTCGGTATCTGGGAGGGCGAGCTCAACGCGAAGTGGGAGACCTGGCGCCAGGCACAGCCGGCGTTCATCAGGCTCCACACGCGCGACGCCTTCGACGCCGCGATCTTCTACGGCGAGGTCCTCGACTGGGCGTCGGACCGTCCCGGCTGCTGCGAGGTCCACTACGAGGGCGGCGAGGTCGTGCTGCGCAGCCGGGGTGACATCGTGGCCCGGATCGAGTCGGGCGCCCTGGGCTCGGCTCCCGACCCCACGATCCGGCCGCACTGGCAGGTCCACTTCGCGGTCACGGACATCGCGGCCTGTGCGCGGGCCGCCGAGGTGCACGGCGGCAGCGTCCTGTCGAAGGGCAGCGAGGAGGCCGTGCTGCGCGACCCGGACGGCGCGCAGTTCACGGTGACCTCGCGCCGCGAACGCTAGAGCCTGTCCGGCGCTTCCTGTCGTCCGCCCGGAGGGCGGGCGCCGCGGCCCCGCGATGAAGGCCCCTGGCACGGGCGGAGCGTGCATGGCGCCGCGGCGCGGGTGGGAAGGGGACGGCAGGGCCCATGGCCCGTCCGGCGGATCGGGTCGCGGGAAAACGGCGGCGCCCTACCGGACGCAGTCGGGCGTGCGCCACTGCGGCATGATCCGCCGGCCGGACACACCCCCACCGTCACCGGCCGCTACGAGACGGCCTCGACAGCAGCACCAGGCTGCGCGCCTCGACGGTCAGCTCCGTACCGGCCTTGTGCTCCGACTCGTCGGCGCCGTGCGGCTCGGCGGTGTCGATCACGGTGGTCCAGCGCTCGCCGTAGCTGACGTCCGGCAGCCGGAAGTCCACCGGCTCCCAGTAGCCGTTGAGCAGGAGCAGGAACGAGTCGTCCACGACGGGGCGCCCGCGCGGGTCGGGTTCGGCGATGGCGTCACCGTTGAGGAAGACGCCGACCGAGTGCGCGTCGGAGCGCTGCCAGTCCTCGTCGCTCATCTCGCGCGCGTCCGGGAGCAGCCACACCAGGTCGGGCAGCGGCTGGCCGGCGTGCGTCACGGTCTCGCCGCGGAAGAAGCGGCGCCGGCGCAGCACGGGGTGCTCGGCGCGCAGCCGGATCAGGTGCCGGGTGAAGTCACTCAGGGCGCGCTGTTCGTCGGTGAGCCGCCAGTCGATCCAGGAGATGTCGTCGTCCTGGCAGTAGGCGTTGTTGTTGCCGCGCTGGGTGCGGCCGAGTTCGTCGCCGTGGCAGAGCATCGGGATGCCCTGCGACAGCAGGAGCGTGGCCAGGAAGTTGCGCTGCTGGCGGGCGCGCAGATCCCTCACGGCCCGGTCCTCGGTCTCGCCTTCGGCGCCGCAGTTCCAGGAGCGGTTGTCGCTCTCGCCGTCCCGGTTGCCCTCGCCGTTGGCCTCGTTGTGCTTGTCGTTGTAGGAGACGAGGTCGCGCAGGGTGAAACCGTCGTGCGCGGTGACGAAGTTGACGCTGGCGCGGGGGCGGCGCCGGCTGTGCTGGTACAGGTCGGCGGAGCCGGTCAGCCGGGAGGCGAACTCGCCGAGCGTGTGCGGCCGGCCGCGCCAGAAATCCCGTACGCAGTCCCGGTACTTGCCGTTCCACTCCGACCACAGCGGCGGGAAGTTGCCCACCTGGTAGCCGCCCTCGCCCACGTCCCACGGCTCGGCGATGAGCTTGACGCGGCTGATCACCGGATCCTGCTGGATCAGGTCGAAGAACGCCGACAGCCGGTCCACCTCGTGGAACTGCCGCGCCAGCGTGGCCGCGAGGTCGAAGCGGAAGCCGTCGACGTGCATCTCGGTGATCCAGTAGCGCAGCGAGTCCATGATCAGTTGCAGCACGTAGGGGTGGCGCATCAGCAGGCTGTTGCCGGTGCCGGTGGTGTCGTAGTAGTGCTCCCAGTCGCCGTCCACCAAGCGGTAGTACGAGGCGTTGTCGATGCCCCGGAAGGACAGGGTGGGGCCCCTCTCGTTGCCCTCGGCGGTGTGGTTGTAGACCACGTCGAGGATCACTTCGAGCCCGGCCGCGTGCAGGGCCTTGACCATCGACTTGAACTCGGTGACCTGCTGGCCGCGGGTGCCGTGGGCGGCGTAGCCGTTGTGGGGCGCGAAGAAGCCGATGGTGTTGTAGCCCCAGTAGTTGGACAGGCCGCGGTCCTGGAGCACGCCGTCCTGCACGAACTGGTGCACCGGCATCAGCTCGACCGCGGTCACGCCGAGCGAGGTGAGGTGCTCGACCACCGCGGGGTGCGCGAGACCGGCGTAGGTGCCGCGCAGCTCGGGCGGGACGTCGGGGTGGGTGCGGGTGAGTCCCCGCACGTGCGCCTCGTAGATCACACTGTCGGCGTACGGCCGCCGCGGTGGCCGGTCGTCGCCCCAGTCGAAGGCCGGGTCGGTGACCACGCCGAGCATGGTGTGCCCGGCGCTGTCGGCCGGGGACGGGCCGCCCGGCGTCCGCTCGAAGAGGGAGGGGTGGTTGTCCACCTGCCCGTCCACCGCCCGGGCGTACGGGTCCAGGAGCAGCTTCGCCGGATTGCACCGCTGGCCCAGGGCCGGCTGCCACGGCCCGTGCACCCGGTAGCCGTAACGCTGCCCCGGGCCGATCCCGGGCAGGTAGCAGTGCCACACGAAGCCGTCGACCTCGGTCATCGGCACCCGCGTCTCGCGGCCGTCGTCGTCGAAGAGGACGAGGTCGACGCGTTCGGCGACCTCGCTGAACAGCGCGAAGTTGGTGCCCTTGCCGTCGTGGGCGGCGCCCAACGCGTAGGGGTGCCCGCTCCAGACGGGCACCCCTTTCCGGTGCGATGGCGCGGTCACCGCGCGTCCTGGAGGACGCCGTCCGGTGTGCTCGTGGGCCCGGCCAGGGCCGCGACGGGCATCTCGCGGGGCACCTGGAGCCCCTCGCGCAGGCTGGGCGCGGGGGCCACCGGCACCAGCGGGACGCGTTCGCCGGCCCGGGCGCGCTGCGAGAACCAGATGACCTTGCTGCCGGTGTCCGTGGCGCAGCAGCCCCAGCCGTCGCTCATCGCGGCGATGTGTTCCAGGCAGCCACGCAGGTCCTGGTCCGGGCGCAGCTCGCAGTCGTTCTCACCGATGGCGGTGATGAGGTGCTGGCCGTTCCACCACATCTCGATCGACGCACTCTTGTCCGTGGCATGCTCGTCGATGGCCTTCAGCAGCAGCTCGGCGCCGTGGCACACGGGCTCGACCAGGTTCTCCAGGTCCCAGTACCGGAGGTGAGCGGCCAGGATGCGGCTGACCTGCCCGACCCGTTCCGGGCTGACCTCCACGTCGAGGTGGTAGTAGCAGGGCGATGCGGTCTTCATCGTCGTTGGCTCCTCACCGGCGAAGCTCTCGCTTCCCCTCGCCCCCTGCGGGGCCGGGGCCCCGAACACGAAGCGTGAGCACTGATCGCTTCTGAGTCACCTCAAGAGTGGGGGTCGTACGCCATACGTGCAACACGAGCGCACCACCGAGGTGGTTGAAGCTCCAACAAGACGCTGAGTCGCCATGCGTGCACCATGTGTGAAGACCTCGATGCCCGTAACGGACCCGTGCGTGCCGCGCACGGCCGCCGCCCGACGGTCGGGAGACGTGCCATCGAGCCCTGGAAGGTGAACGGCGCCATGCTGCTACCGGCCAAAGCCGAAGTGGCCCGGCAACTGCGGCGGTACCGGGCGTGGGAACGCATGATGCTCGCGGCCCCCGACGATCGCAGGATCCGGGCCACCTTCGAGGACTCGGGCTACACGCTCTGTGTGCTCATGGGGAAGCGCTGCGCGCGCGAGGCCGCCGACGCCGCCGAACGGTATCTGTGCACCAGTCTGGTCGCCTACCTCCGGGAGGAGGACGAGCGGCCCCGCACGCGTGCCGGCGGCCGACGCGGCCCTCCGGCGACGGACCGGCGTTCCCCCGCGGGGAGGTAGAGGCCTTCCGGCGCAGCTTGGATCACCGGCCGTGCCACGGGCCCGGCCTCGAGCACGACGGAGGTGAGATGCGTGAGCTCGACCCAGGCCATCGGCCGCATCCCGGTACGAGACGTCCGGCCGACCGTGGAATGCGGCAGACGTCCGGCGAAGGCGGTCGCGGGCGAGACGTTCGAGGTCACCGCGACCGTGTTCCGCGAGGGTCACGACGCGGTCGCCGCCAACGTCGTCCTGACGGCCCCGGAGGGCGGACACGGCCCGTGGACGCCGATGCGGGAACTCGCCCCCGGCACCGACCGGTGGGGCGCCGAGGTCACCCCCGACGTCGTGGGCAACTGGACGTATCGCGTCGAGGCCTGGAGCGACCCGCTGTCCACGTGGCGCCGCACGGCCCGCATCAAGGTTCCGGCCGGGATCGACACCGGGCTGGTCCTGGAGGAGGGCGCCGACCTGTACGAGCGGGCGGCGGCCGGAGTCCCGGCGGGCCCGGCGCGGGCGGCGGTGCTGGCGGCTGTGGAGGTGTTGCGCGACGACTCCCTGCCGGTCGCGACGCGTCTCGCCGCCGCGTTGACGCCGGAGGTGGACGCGGTGCTGGCCCGGCATCCGCTGCGGGAACTGGTCACCGCCTCCCAGACCCTGCCGCTGCGGGTGGAACGCGAACGCGCCCTGTACGGCTCCTGGTACGAGTTCTTCCCCCGCTCCGAAGGCACCCCCGAACGCCCGCACGGCACCTTCCGCACCGCCGCCCGCCGCCTGCCCGCCATTGCGGCCATGGGCTTCGACGTGGTCTACCTGCCCCCGATCCACCCCATCGGCACCACCTTCCGCAAAGGCCGCAACAACACCCTCTCCGCCGGACCCGACGACGTCGGCGTGCCCTGGGCCATCGGCTCCCCCGAGGGCGGCCACGACGCCGTCCACCCCGACCTGGGCACCCTCGAGGACTTCGACCACTTCGTGACCCGAGCCCGCGAGGTGGGGCTGGAGATCGCGCTGGACTTCGCCCTGCAGTGCTCCCCCGACCACCCCTGGGTACACAAACACCCCGAGTGGTTCCATCACCGCCCCGACGGCACGATCGCGTACGCGGAGAACCCGCCGAAGAAGTACCAGGACATCTACCCCATCGCCTTCGACGCCGACATGGACGGCCTGATCGCCGAGACCCTGCGCGTCCTGCGGCACTGGATGGACCACGGGGTGCGGATCTTCCGCGTCGACAACCCGCACACCAAACCGGTCGTCTTCTGGGAGCGGGTGATCGCCGACATCAACCGCACCGACCCCGACGTGATCTTCCTGGCCGAGGCGTTCACCCGCCCGGCGATGATGCACACCCTGGCCCAGATCGGCTTCCAGCAGTCCTACACCTACTTCACCTGGCGCAACAGCAAGCAGGAACTGACCGACTACCTCACCGAACTCTCCGGGGAAGCGGCCGCCTACATGCGGCCCAACTTCTTCACCAACACCCCCGACATCCTGCACGCCTACCTCCAGCACGGCGGCCGCCCCGCCTTCGAGGCACGGGCCGTACTGGCCGCCACCCTCTCCCCCACCTGGGGCATCTACAGCGGCTACGAACTGTGCGAGAACACCCCGATCAGGGAGGGCAGCGAGGAGTACCTCGACTCGGAGAAGTACCAGCTCAAACCCCGCGACTGGGAAGCCGCCGAACGCGAAGGCCGCACCCTCACCCCCCTCATCACCCGGCTGAACACGATCAGACGCCGCCACCCCGCTCTGCAACGGCTCAGGAACATCCACTTCCACCACACCGACAACGACGCCCTGATCGCGTACAGCAAACGCACCGACGCGGACACCGTGCTGGTGGTCGCCAACCTCGATCCTCACCGCGCCCAGGAGGCCACGGTCTCGTTGGACATGCCGCAGCTCGGCCTGGACTGGCACGAGCCCCTGTCCGTGCACGACGAGCTGGCGGGCGAGACCTACCACTGGGGCCGGAACAACTACGTGCGGCTGGAGCCCGGTCGGGCGCCCGCGCACGTGTTCCGCGTCCAGCGGTCGCCCGCCGCGCCGCAGATCGGAGGATCCCCCGCGTCATGACCGTCAACGAGCCCGTCCACGACACCTTCGAGGACACCCCCGCCAAGGACCGGGACCCGGAGTGGTTCAAGCGCGCGGTCTTCTACGAAGTCCTCGTCCGCTCCTTCCAGGACAGCAACGGTGACGGCGTCGGCGACCTCAAGGGCCTGACCGCCAAGCTCGACTATCTGCAGTGGCTGGGCGTCGACTGCCTGTGGCTGCCGCCCTTCTTCAAGTCACCCCTCAAGGACGGCGGTTACGACGTCTCCGACTACACCGCCGTGCTGCCCGAGTTCGGTGACCTCGCCGACTTCGTGGAGTTCGTGGACGCCGCGCACCAGCGCGGCATGCGTGTGATCATCGACTTCGTCATGAACCACACCAGCGACCAGCACCCGTGGTTCCAGGAATCGCGCAAGAACCCCGACGGTCCGTACGGCGACTATTACATGTGGGCCGACGACGACAAACAGTTCCAGGACGCGCGGATCATCTTCGTCGACACCGAGGCCTCCAACTGGACCTTCGACCCCGTCCGGGGGCAGTACTACTTCCACCGCTTCTTCTCCCACCAACCGGACCTCAATTACGAGAGCCCGGTGGTGCAGGAGGAGATCCTGGCCGCCCTCCGCTTCTGGCTGGACCTGGGCATCGACGGCTTCCGGCTCGACGCGGTGCCCTATCTGTACGCGGAGGAGGGCACCAACTGCGAGAACCTGCCCGCCACGCACGACTTCCTGAAGCGGGTCCGCCGCGAGATCGACGCGATGTATCCGGACACGGTGCTGCTGGCGGAGGCGAACCAGTGGCCGGAGGACGTCGTCGACTACTTCGGCGACTACGCCAGTGGCGGCGACGAATGCCACATGGCCTTCCACTTCCCGGTCATGCCGCGCATCTTCATGGCCGTGCGACGGGAATCCCGGTATCCCGTCTCGGAAATCCTCGCCAAAACCCCCGCCATTCCCTCGAAGTGCCAGTGGGGCATCTTCCTGCGCAACCACGACGAGCTCACGCTGGAAATGGTCACCGACGAAGAGCGCGACTACATGTGGGCGGAATACGCCAAGGACCCCCGCATGCGCGCCAACATCGGCATCCGGCGGCGGCTGGCGCCCCTGCTGGACAACGACCGCGACACGATCGAGCTGTTCACCGCCCTGCTGCTGTCCCTGCCGGGCTCGCCGATCCTGTACTACGGCGACGAGATCGGCATGGGCGACAACATCTGGCTCGGCGACCGGGACGCCGTCCGCACCCCCATGCAGTGGACACCGGACCGCAACGCCGGTTTCTCGTCGTGCGATCCCGGGCGGCTCTACCTCCCCACGATCATGGATCCGGTCTACGGCCACCAGGTCACCAACGTCGAGGCGTCGATGGCGTCGCCCTCCTCGCTGCTGCACTGGACCCGCCGCATGATCGAGATCCGCAAGCAGAACCCCGCCTTCGGCCTCGGCTCCTTCACCGAGCTCCAGTCCTCCAATCCGGCGGTGCTGGCCTTCCTGCGGGAGTACGAGGACGACCTCGTCCTGTGCGTCAACAACTTCGCCCGGTTCGCGCAGCCCACGGAGCTCGATCTGCGCGAGTTCGACGGCCGTCATCCGGTCGAGCTGTTCGGCGGGGTCCGTTTCCCGGCCATCGGTGAACTGCCGTATCTGCTGACCCTCGGCGGCCACGGCTTCTACTGGTTCCGGCTCTCCCGAGTCGCATCCCGCATCGGTCGACGACTTTGATCGTGTGCCGACGAAAGGACGCGTCACCATGCCGAAGACCGCATCTCTCCGCCGCAGACCCACGGTCGTCCCCGATCCCATGGCCTCGCTCGGTGAATTGCTGCGCGAGTGGCTCCCCCGGCAGCGCTGGTTCGCCGGCAAGGACCGGCCCGTCACGGAACTCGCACTGCTGTCGATGACCGAGCTGTACCCGGGCTGTCTGCACCTGCTGGTGCACACCGGTCACGCGGGAGTGCCGGCTCCCTGCTGGGCCGGCCCGGCCGGTGACTGCTACCAGCTGCTCCTCGGCGTGCGCGAACACATGGCGCCCCGTCTCGGCCGGGCGCTCATCGGCAGGGCGGAAGAGGGCCCGCTGGCCGGCATGACGGTGTACGACGCGTTGCACGACCCCCGGTCGGCGCAGCTGCTCCTGGAGCGGCTGCGGCACCCCGGCTCGGCCGGCCCCCTGCGTTTCGAGTGCGATCCGTCCGTGCCGGTGCCGGCCGGGCTGCCGCCGCGGTTGCTGGACGCCGAACAGTCCAACTCCTCGCTGGTGTACGGCGACGAGTTCATCCTGAAGGTCTTCCGGCGCATCCAACCCGGCGTCAACCCCGACCTGGAGGTGCCGCGCGCGCTGGCCGACGAAGGCTGCCGCCGCGTCCCCGCCCCGGTGGCCTGGTTCAGCACCACGCATCCGCAGGACGCGACGCTCGGTGTGCTGCAGCCGTACCTGCGCGACGCGTCCGACGGCTGGACGCTGGCGCTGCGCGCGCTCGGCACCGGTGACCACTTCGCCGCGCAGGCCCGCGAGCTGGGGCAGGCCATGGCGGAGGTGCACCTCGCGCTGGCCTCGGCCTTCCCCCCCGGCACCCACGGCGAGAACGGCCGTACGGCGGCGGCGATGACCGAGCGGCTGGACTCCGCCGCGCACTACGTGCCGGCGCTCAAGCCGTTCGTCCCCGGCCTGCGGAGCGCCTTCGGCGCCCTCGCCACCTGTGACGCCGGGCCGCCCGCCCAGCGTATCCACGGTGACCTGCATCTGGGACAGGTGCTGCGCGCGGGGCGCGAGTGGTTCGTCATCGACTTCGAGGGCGAGCCGTCCCGTCCGCTCGCCGAGCGGTGCAGCGCCCAGTCCCCGGTGCGGGACATCGCCGGCATGCTGCGTTCCTTCGACTACGCGGCCCGGCAGCGCCGCCCCTGGCGCCCGGAGTGGGCGCGCCGCTGCCGGGAGGCCTTCTGCGCTGGCTACGCCGCCCGCGCCGGATGGGATCCGCGCAAGAAGCACGGTCTCCTGCGTGCGTACGAGACCGATCGGGCGGTGTACGAAGTCCTGTACGAGGCCAGGCACCGCCCGGACTGGCTCCCCGTACCCATGGCGGCGATCGAGCGTCTCGCCGTGAGAGGAGACTGAACCGTGGCCCTGCGCGACACTTCACTGCCCGAACCGTCCGGACCGGCCCGCCGCACCGCGGCGCCCGCCCTGGACCCCACCGACCGTGGGCGCTTGCTGTCGGGGGCCCATCACGACCCCCACGCGCTGCTCGGCGCCCATCCGGTACCCGGCGGGATCGTCTTCCGGGCCCTGCGCCCGTTCGCCCGCTCGGTGAGCGTCGTGATCGGCGGCGAGCGCAGCCGGCTCGACTCGGAGGGGGACGGCCTGTTCTCCGGGGTCCTGCCGCTCGACGCGATCCCCGCCTACACGCTGCTGGTGGCGTACGCCGACGGGGAGCAGGAGGTGCACGATCCGTATCGCTTCCTGCCCGCCCTCGGCGACATCGACCTGCATCTCATCCGCGAGGGCCGGCACGAGCAGCTGTGGAAGGCGCTCGGCGCGGAGCCGATGACCCACCAGGGCGTGACCGGCACCCGCTTCACGGTGTGGGCGCCGAATGCCCAAGGGGTGCGCCTCGCCGGGGACTTCACCTTCTGGGACGGGCAGGCGTTCCCGATGCGCTCCCTCGGCGCGTCCGGTGTGTGGGAGCTGTTCCTGCCGGGCATCGGCGAGGGCGCGCGGTACAAGTTCGAGATCACCTCGCGCTACGGCGGCCGGTTCCTCAAGGCCGACCCGATGGCGCGACGCGCCGAGGAGCCGCCCAACACGGCGTCCGTCGTCACCTCTTCGCGATACGAGTGGGGAGACCATGAGTGGATGTCCCGGCGCGGGGACGTGCCGGTGCACGAGGCCCCGTTCTCGGTGTACGAGGTCCATCTGCCGTCCTGGCGGCCCGGCCTGACGTACCGGCAACTCGCTGAGGTCTTGCCCCAATACGTGAAGGACCTGGGCTTCACCCACGTCGAGCTGATGCCGGTCGCCGAGCATCCCTTCGGCGGCTCCTGGGGTTACCAGGTCACGTCCTATTACGCGCCGACCGCACGGCTGGGCACCCCCGACGACTTCAAGTACCTGGTGGACGCCCTGCACCGGGCGGGCATCGGCGTGATCATGGACTGGGTGCCTGCGCACTTCCCGAAGGACGACTGGGCCCTGGCCCGCTTCGACGGGGACCCGCTGTACGAGCCGGGGGACGACCGGCGGGCGGAGCATCCGGACTGGGGGACGTACGAGTTCGACTTCGGGCGCGTCGAGGTGCGCAACTTCCTGGTGGCCAACGCCGTGTACTGGTGCGAGGAGTTCCACATCGACGGGCTGCGCGTGGACGCGGTCGCCTCGATGCTCTACCTCGACTACTCGCGCGACTCGGGGCAGTGGACGCCCAATGTGTTCGGGGGGCGAGAGGACCTGGACGCGGTGGCCTTCCTCCAGGAGATGAACGCCACCGTCTACCGGCGGGCGCCGGGTGTGGTGACGATCGCGGAGGAGTCCACGGCCTGGGACGGGGTGACCCGGCCCACCGACAGCGGCGGTCTGGGGTTCGGGCTGAAGTGGAACATGGGCTGGATGCACGACTCGCTCGGCTACGTCAGCCACGAGCCGATCCACCGCAAGTACCACCACAACGAGATGACCTTCTCGATGGTGTACGCCTACAGCGAGAACTACGTCCTGCCCATCTCGCACGACGAGGTCGTCCACGGCAAGCAGGCCCTCGTGTCCAAGATGCCCGGCGACTGGTGGCAGCGACGGGCCAACCATCGCGCCTACCTGGGCTTCATGTGGGCCCACCCCGGCAAGCAACTCCTCTTCATGGGCCAGGAGTTCGCCCAGGGCGGGGAGTGGTCCGAGGAGCACGGGCCCGAGTGGTGGCTGCTCGACCCCGGCTACTGCGCCGAAGGCGACCACCGGGGCGTCCGTGACCTGGTCCGCGACCTCAACACGGTCTACCGCGCGACCCCCGCCCTCTGGCAGCGCGACACCGACCCCTCCGGCTTCCAGTGGGTGATCGGAGACGCCGCCGACGACAACGTCTTCGCGTTCCTGCGCTTCGGCGCCGACGGCACTCCCCTGCTGGCCGTCTCCAACTTCTCCCCCGTCGTCCGGCACGACTACCGCCTGTGGGTTCCCGACGGCATCCCCGCCTGGCAGGAGACCCTCAACACCGACGCCGGACGCTACGGCGGCAGCGATGTCGTACATCCCGATCCGATCAAGCCGGAGGACGGAGCCGTCCGGCTCACGCTACCGCCCCTCGCCACGGTGTGGCTGACGCCGCTGCCCGGCTGAGAGTGGCGAACGTGCGTGCCGGGCGTCGCGAGCCGGCGCCCATTCCGTTCTGAGCTCTGAGGCCGGTGCGGCCGGCCGGAGGTGTCCGAAGGGCCCGGGAGGGGCAGTCGGGGCGTACGACGGAGCAATCCTCGTCGTCGCCGCAGAGAGGCCACAGAAGGGCAATCACGTGCGCACCGTCGGAGTGGAGGAGGAGCTCCTCCTGGTCGACCCGGAGACCGGCGAGCCGCAGGCGCTGTCCGCCGCGGTGCTCGCGCGGGCGGCGGTGGACGAGGCCGACCACGACCTTTTCGAGAAGGAGCTGCACAACCAGATGCTCGAATTCGCGACGCATCCGCAGTCGGGCATGGAGGAGCTGCGTGCGGAGATCGTCCGCTGCCGCAAGGAGGCCGCCCGGCACGCCGGGGAGAGCGGATGTGCCGTCGCCGCACTGGCCACGTCGCCGCTGCCGGTGAGTCCCTCGGTCGGCATGGGCCGGCGCTACCAGTGGATGGCGGAGCAGTACGGGATCGCCACCCAGGAGCAGATGGTGCTGGGGTGCCATGTCCATGTGTCGGTGGAGTCGGACGAGGAGGCCGTGGCCGTCGTCGACCGCATCCAGCCGTGGCTGTCGGTGCTGTCCGCGCTCAGCGCCAACTCCCCGTTCTGGCAGGGCAAGGACACCTGCTACAGCAGTTATCGCAGCCGGGTGTGGCAGCGGTGGCCGTCGGCCGGTCCGACCGAGCCCTTCCGCTCGGCCGAGCGCTATCACCGGCGGATCGCGGACATGGTCGCCACCGGTGTGATCCTCGACGAGGGGATGATCTACTTCGACGCCCGGCTGTCCCGCCGGTATCCGACGGTCGAGATCCGCGTCGCTGACGTCTGTCTGCACGCCGACACCGCCGTGCTGCTCGCCGCCCTCGCCCGCGGCCTCGTCGAGACCGCCGCACGCGAGTGGCGCGCGGGCCGGGGGCCGATGGAACACAGCGTGAGCCTGCTCCGGCTGGCGGCCTGGCGTGCCGCCCGGTCCGGGCTGACCGAGGAGCTGCTGCACCCCGCGACCATGCGGCGCATGCCCGCGGAGACGGTCGTGCGGGCGCTGCTGGACCACGTCGGGGACGCCCTCTCCGACAGCGGCGACCTCGACCGCGCCCGCTCCGGCTGCTCCGAGCTGCTGCGGCACGGCAACGGCGCCCGGGTGCAGCGCGAGCTGATGGAGCGGACCGGGAGCCTGCGGGACGTGGTCACCGAGTGCGTGCGCCTGACGCAGACGTGAGGTCTTCTTCGGGGCTACGACTCTCACACGACCTCTCACGGGACCTTTGAAGGACTTCTCAGAGGACAGGCCTTCTCAGAGGATCAGGACGAGGGCGTACACCAGGAAGAACGCCGCGACGAGGACGACCAGGGCGAGGATCAGTGTCAGCGGTCCCTTGGCCCAGCCCGTGGGGGGATTGTGCGTCTCCCTCGGGCCCGCCTCGGGCAGGCTGCTCTCGGCCGGCGGGGTCTCCCCGGGCGGCACGCCGCCGCCCGGCTCCAGACCGGTGCTGCGCTCGGGTTCGGGATCAGGGTTGATGTGACTCATGCGGTCCGAGTCCCCCCAACCCGCCGAGATCATCGGGGCATGTGCCAGTTCTCCGTTCCCGGCACCGCGCGCCGTCACCTCGGCTAGATTCGACCACCGCAAGGTAACCGTGCTCGTCGGCGGAGTCACACCCCGTACACATCAGGAGCAGCGCATGCGCAATCTCGCTCTCGCTCCCCCGGCCGTCTCCCCCCTGACCGGCGGGCTCGCCGACAGCGTCTTCGAGACGGCCGAGCTGAACCCCACCCTGCCGCTGCTGGCGCGCCGCCCGGACGCCGCCTCGACCACGTGGGAGGAGGTGACGGCCGTGGAGCTGCGGGACCAGGTGGTGGACCTGGCCAAGGGGCTGATCGCGTCCGGCATCTCACCGGGCAACCGCGTGGCGATCATGGCACGCACGCGGTACGAGTGGACGGTTCTCAGCTACGCGCTGTGGGCGGTGGGCGCCGAGGTCGTCCCCGTCTATCCGACCTCCTCTCGCGACCAGGTCGAGTGGATCCTCAGGGACGCCGGCTGTGCGGCCGTGGTGGTCGAGGACGAGCAGGCGGTGATGACGGTCGGCTCCGTGTGCGCGAGTCTGCCCCGGCTGCGGCACGTCTGGCAGCTGGACGCGGGAGCGCTGGAGCAGCTGGCGGCGCGGGGCGAGTTCATCCCGCTCGCCACGGTCGACTCGCTGCGCCGTATCGTGCTGCCGGACTCCACCGCGGTCGTCGCCTACACCTCCGGCACGACGGGCCACCCCCTGGGCTGCGCGCTGAGCCACCGCAGCCTGGCGAGCACCTGCGACACCCTGCTCGCGGGCTGGGGCCAGACGGCGACGCCGCCCGGAGAGCAGGGTTCCGCCCTCGCCTTCCTGCCCTTCTCGCATGTGTACGGCCTGATGATCCAGAGCCTGTGCCTGCGCGGCGGTCTGCTGATGGGCCACCAACCCGACCTGGGCGAGGAGGCGCTGGCGTCGGCGCTGCGCTCCCTGCGGCCGACCTACTTCTGGGGCGTCCCGTCGATGTTCGAGAAGATCTACAAGAATTTCCTGCGCACGGCACAGCAGTCGGGCCGCGGCGCGTTGTTCGAGCGGGCAGCCGAGACGGCGCGGGACTTCGCCGCGGCCTGCGAGCGACAACGGCTGGGCGAGGGGCCGGGTCCCGGTTTCGACCTGCGGCTGCAACACGCCCTGTACGAACGCACGGTGTACCGCAAACTGCGGGGCGCGCTCGGTGGCCGGGTGCGCCGCGCGACCTCCGGCGGGTCCCCGCTCAACCGTGAGTTGTCCCTCTTCTACGAGGGCATCGGCATCTACGTCAACGACGGCTACGGGCTGACGGAGACCTGCGGCGGGGTCACCATGCAGCCGCTGGGCCGGGAGAAGTCCGGGACCGTCGGGCGGGCCCTGCCGGGCACGGACATCCGGGTCGCCGACGACGGGGAGATCCTCGTGCGCGGGCCGTCGGTGTTCCAGGGCTACGTGGGCGACGACAGCGCTACACGGACCGCGCTGCACGGCGGCTGGCTGGCCACCGGGGACATCGGGCGGCTGGATCCCGAGGGCTATCTGACGATCACCGGCCGCAAGAAGGACATCATCATCACCAGCAGCGGCAAGAGCGTCGCCCCGGCCGTCCTGGAGCACCGGCTGCGGATGCACCCGCTCATCCACCAGGCGGTGGTCGTCGGTGACAACCGGCCGTGCGTGGGTGCGCTGCTCACCCTGGACCCGGAGTTCCTCGCGCACTGGCGGGCGGCCCTGGCGCTGCAGAGCGACACGCCGAGCCGGGAGGCCCGGGAGGAGAACGCGCTGCGGGAGGAGATCGCGCGGGCCGTGGCGGCGGCCAACAGTGCCGTGTCGCGCTCGGAGTCCATCCGGGTCTTCCGCGTGCTGCCGGAGCCGTTCGACATCGCCAGCGGGTTACTGACGCCCTCGATGAAGCTGCGCCGGGACCTCATCGTCAAGACGTACGCCTTCGAGATCGACGCGATGTACCAGGCGCGCTCGCGCGGTGGACGGCAGCGCGTGCCGGACGAGCTGTCGGCCTGGGACGACGCGGACAACGTGTTCCGGTGAGGGCGGCACCGACCCCGGCGTGCGAAGAACGCGTAGGCTCCGCGCCCCCGGGAACACGCAACAGTGGCGACGCAAGAGACAGCAGAAGACAGCAAGAGGGAGGCAAGAGGCAGGCAGGGAGAGAAGGAGACGGCAGCGAGCGTGAGAGAGGACGACGGCCCTGTTGACGCCGGGCCGGAGAGGCGACATGGCAATCGAGCCGCGTGGGGACGAGACACTGGCTTCCGAGGCGATCCCGAGCCGCAGCACCAGTTTTGCGGGCGAGCCGCAGAACGTGACGGGTGCGCGTCTCGCCGCGGAGGAGTTCCTCCGTGACCTCGCACGGACCTCGCCGCCGGCGGCCCCGGAGTATTGGGACGACATCCTGCTCGTCGTCACCGAACTGGCCGCCAACGCGGTCCAGTACGCCCCGGGCCCCTTCGCCCTGCGGATGCGCCGGACCTTCGACGGTGTGCATGTGACGATGCACGACACCAGCACCACGCCGCCCGCACCACGTCCGTTCGATCCGCGGCACGGCGGCGGAGGCATCGGCTGGCATCTGATCCACGCACTGGGCGACCAGGTCAGCGTGGTCACGGACGACCACGGCAAGGACGTGCATGTGTTCCTGCCTTGGTGAAGGCGTCGCTGTCCTCTTGGTTCTCGCGCATGCTGCCCCCGGTGAGTCCGGAGCCTCCTTCGGTCACGCGCCGGACGCGGGCTGGAGCCGGTGGTAATAGTCACCGACGGCCGCCAGGTACGCGGGGTCCCGGGTCTCGCTGTCGGTCCGGAAGCGGGGCGCCGCCTTCACTGCCGCCCCGGTGCAGGCCAGAGTGATCTTCCGGGCCCCCGGGTCGATGCCGGTGACGACGCCCACGGGGACGAGGACGCTTCTGCCGAACAGCCAGACGCCGGTGTCGACGACCAGGTGCCGCATGCCGCCCGGGGCTGCCTCCCGGTCGACCCGTCCGAGGGTGCCGTCGCCGGCGGAGACGGTGAAGCCCGTCAGGTCCTGTCCCTCGACGTATCCGCTGTCGGGCGCGTACGACCAGATTCTGTCAACGGCCACGCTGCTCCTTCCGCCCGAGGGGTTCACAGCACCAAATACCCCTCTGCCGCACGCGCATTCGGCATGTTCCGGGCCGGAAGCGGTGGCATGGCCTCCGGTCCCACGGGTTACCCGCTGTGCCGTCAGCTCTTGTTGGAGGTACCTGTGTCCCTTGCGCAGAACCCGCTGTCCGTCGAGGTCACCCTGCCCCGCGAGGACGTGGCCCTGATCAGGGTGGGAGGCTACTTGGACGTCGACAGCGCGACGGAGTTCCAGCATCACCTGGCCAACCAGCTCCATCACGGCCGACGCCACTTCCTGCTCGACCTCTCGGACGTGCCGTTCATGGACTCCTCGGGCATGAACATCATCCTGCGGGTGTACCAGGAGGCCCGGGACATCCCGGGAAGCGTCCACATCATCTCGCCCACACCGTCGGTGCGACGGATCCTCGATCTCACGGGCGTCAGCATCACGGTGCCGGTCTCGGAGGGGACCGACGAGGCCCTGGCCCTCGTCGACGCTTGAGGCCCTCCCGGGAATTGATCCTCTTCTTTCCCTCCCGCACCAGTGCGTTTCGGCCACCGACCGGGCATGGTGGTGATCGACAGCGTTCGGCTGCCCGCCGTGCCCAGCTGGCGGAACGGCTGACGGCACGGTGGGATCGATGAGGTGCGAATCGGCGATCCACGGGCAGGCGAATGGCGTTCGAGGCAGACCGCCTGGAGCCGCAGAAAGGGATGAACACCGTGACACGACCCAGGATCCTGGTGGTTGGCGCAGGCTTCGCCGGTGTGGAGTGCGTCCGCCGTCTGGAACGGAAACTCTCCCCGGACGAAGCCGACGTCACCTTGGTGACGCCGTTCGCCTACCAGCTCTACCTCCCCCTGCTGCCCCAGGTCGCCTCCGGCGTGCTGACGCCGCAGTCGATCGCCGTCTCCCTGCGCCGCAGCAAGAAGTACCGCACCCGGATCATTCCGGGCGGCGCCATCGGCGTGGACATGAAGGCGAAGGTCTGCGTCATCCGCACCATCACCGACCGGATCGTCGACGAGCCGTACGACTACATCGTGCTGGCCCCCGGCAGCATCACCCGCACCTTCGACATCCCCGGCCTCACCGAGCACGCCTTCGGTATGAAGACGCTGGCCGAAGCCGCCTACATCCGCGACCACGTCATCTCCCAACTCGACCTGGCCGACGCCAGTCAGGATCCGGCGGAGCGCGCCTCCCGGCTGCAGTTCGTGGTGGTGGGCGGCGGCTACGCGGGCACGGAGACCGCCGCGTGCCTGCAACGCCTGACGCACGCCGCCGTCAAGCGCTACCCGCGGCTCGACCCGGGCCTGATCAAGTGGCATCTGATCGACATCGCCCCGAAGCTGATGCCGGAGCTCGGCGACAAGCTCGGCCGCAGCGCCACGGAGATCCTGCGCCGGCGCGGCATCGAGATCTCGCTCGGTGTCTCCATCGACAAGGCGGGACCGGAGGAAGTCACCTTCACCGACGGGCGGGTGATCCCCACCCGCACGCTGATCTGGACCGCGGGTGTGGCCGCCAGCCCGCTCATCGCCACGCTCGGCGCGGAGACGGTCCGCGGCCGGCTCGCGGTCAACGCCGAGATGAACCTGCCGGGCCACGACGGCGTGTTCGCGCTGGGCGACGCCGCCGCGGTACCCGACAAGGCCAAGGGCGAGGAGAGCGCCGTCTGCCCGCCCACCGCGCAGCACGCGATGCGGCAGGGCAGGCACGTCGCCGACAACGTCATCGCCACACTGCGGGGGCAGACGATGCAGCCGTACGTCCACAAGGACCTCGGCCTCGTCGTCGACCTGGGCGGCACCGACGCCGTGTCCAAGCCGCTCGGCATCGAACTGCGCGGCCTGCCCGCCCAGGCCGTCGCCCGCGGCTACCACTGGTCGGCCCTGCGCACCAACGTCGCCAAGACGCGGGTGATGACAAACTGGGTGCTCAACGCGATCGCCGGCGACGATTTCGTCCGCACCGGCTTCCAGGCCCGCAAGCCCGCCAGGCTGAAGGACTTCGAGTACACGAACGCGTATCTGACGCCTGAGCAGGTGCGAGCCCATGTCGAGGGCTCCGCGCGGCAGGAGCAGTGACCCTCTCGCTGAAGTGACGTGAATCACTGCGGACCGCCGATCAGTTCCCAGCCGGTCGGCGGTCCAAGGAGGGACAGGACAACGTCACCGCGAAAGGACACCGCCATGACCGAGATCGTGAAGGGCCCCGCGAGCTACTTCCCCTCCATCGAGAAGAAGTACGGCCGCCCGATCGCCGAGTGGCAGGAGCTGATCCGTTCCTCGCCGCTGACCCGGCAGATGGAACTCGTCTCCTGGCTGAAGGCCGAACACGGTCTGGGGCACGGCCACGCCAACGCGCTCGTCGCGCACACCCTCGCGGAGCCCCGGGGCCAGTGATCCCCTACCGCCCGTGCCATGCTGACCACGGAGATCATGACCTGACACAGGAGTGAGTACGGCGGCGTGAAGGCAGCGGGGCGATCGGTCCGGGCACGGTTGCGGGACGGTGTCGCGGCGTCCGACCCCGGGCTGCTGCGGCTGGCCGCCGGACTGCGGACGGTGGGTGCCATCGCCCTCACACTGGCCGTGCTCGGCCTGGTGGGGGCCGATGTCCCGCATCTGGTGACGGGGGCCATGGCGGCGATGGTCGCCACCTTCGCCATCCGGGAGAAGCAGCGCGGGCAGCAGGCCGTGACCCTCGCGCTGGGCCTGCCGGTGGCGCTGGCCTCCGTGACGCTGGGCGCGCTGCTCAGCTCTCGGGTGGTGGCCGGTGACCTCTTCTTCGTCGCCCTCATCTTCTGCGCGGTCTACGGCCGCCGCTTCGGCGACCGCGGCACCGCGCTCGGGCTGATCGGGTTCCAGGTCTACTTCCTGTCCCTGTTCGTCGGCGCCACCGTCTCCGGCCTGCCCGAGCTGTACGGCGCGATCGGCGTCGCCTTCCCGGTCAGCGCGCTGGCGCGTTTCGCGCTCGTGCCGGAGACGCCGGCGCACATCCTCGAGCGGTTGCGTGAGGCCTTCCGGGCCCGGCTGGCCCAACTGGTGTCCGCGCAGCTCGACCTGCTCGACGCCGGGCCGGACGAGGTCGACAAAGCCCTGGAGGACGTCCGCGACGGCACCGCACGACTGCACGAGACGGCGATGATGATCCAGGGCCGACTGGAGGAGGGAACCGCGGACGAGGCCACTGCGCGGCTGGTGCAGCGCCGCGTCGCTGACGCCGAGATCGCCGCCGAGCGGCTGGGCCTGGTTGCTGCTGACCGCGCGCAGCGCCGAGCGGGCGGACACACTGACCCTGCATCTGCCGGGCGCGCCCGCCCCGGCAGGCGACCGGCTGCCGGTCCGCGACGAGGCGATCGCCACGTTGCGCCGCGATCTCCAGGCGCTGCACATGCTCGTGCTGCGGCCCGTCACCGACGACACCGGCACGGCCCTGTCCCATGTGCGCAACCGGCTCCTCGGATACCGCGACGAGGACAACCTGCCGCCCGCCGCACCCCCCGTCCAGGACGTCTTCCGGGGCGTCGGCGAGGCCGCCCGCGCGGTGCTGGGGCTGCGGATCGCCCTCGGCGGGGCCCAGGACGAGTCGGACGACTCGCCCGCGACGGCCCGTTCCCGCGAGGAACTCGACGCCGAGGACGCCGCGATCGACGCCGGCGAGGACGAGAACCGGCCGGACGAGGAGCTCACGGGGCTGCGGCGGCCGACCACCCGCGCGGCAGTGCAGGTCGCCGTCGGGTCCTCGCTCGCCATGGTCGGCGGTGAGCTCCTGTCCAGTCAGCGCTGGTACTGGGCGGTGCTGACCTGCTGGATCGTGTTCCTCAACACGGCTTCCACGGGCGAGATCCTGGTCAAGGGCTACCGCCGCCTCGTGGGTACGGTGCTCGGTGTCGTGGCCGGCATCGTGCTGGCGGGACTGGTCGGGCAGCACACCTGGACGGCGTTCGCGCTGGTGCTGGTGTTCGTCTTCGCGATGTTCTACACCGCGCCGCTGTCGTACACGCTGATGTCCTTCTTCGTCACCGCGGCGCTCGGGCTCCTGTACACCCTGCTGCACACCTACAGCCTCTCGGTGCTGCTGCTGCGCGTGGAGGAGACGGCGCTCGGCGCGGCCTGCGGGGTCGTCGCGGCGGCGTTCGTCCTGCCGGTGCGGACCGACCGCCGTACGAACGACCTCCTGGTCACTGTCCTGGAGCGGCTCGCCGACGTCACCGAACAGGCCGTGGACCAGCTCAGCGGCGGGCCCCCGGCCGACCTGCTCGACCAGGCGCGCGACCTGGACCAGGCACTCGCCGACCTGCGCGCCGCCACCCAGCCGCTCACCCACCCGATCACGCCGCTGCGGGCCCGGCGCGACACCGCCCGCTATGTCGTCGCGCTCCTGGAGACCTGCGCCTACCACGCCCGTTCGCTGGCGGCGACCGCCGAACTCCTGCCCACCCATCCCTCGATCGCGGCCGATCCCCGGCTGCGCCGGGCCGGACGGCGCATCGCGCACAACATCGGGGCGATCTCCGCGCACGTCGCCGACGAGCACGCCGACGTCGGGATCGAGACCGGCTCGAGCATCGCCGCCCTCCTGGAGCCGGACCTCCCGGGCACGCCCAGGTACGGCCGCATCACCGACCGCGTGCTGCGGCATCTGCAGCGCCTGGACGAGTCGGTGGCGGGCCTGGCCCGGCCACTGGGTGTGCCCGCCGCCGCACGTCGGCGGTAGCGGTCACAGATCCGTGGGCAGGCCGCTCACCTCCGCGATGCCCCGCAGTTCGTCGTTCATCCGCTGCCGTTCGCGGATGTAGTCGGCGATCTCGCCGAGGCGTGTCGGGTCGGAGGCGGTGACCGCGTCGGTGACCACCCGGACCGGGCCGGTCTCGTCGATGTCCAGCTCGATGACCTCGTTGTCCAGTCGGCCCGTGACAGCGGTGGCGATGACCAGGGCGGCCTCGTCGCGGATCTCCTGGGGCAGCCCTTCCGCGTGCGACTCGTCGAGTGCGAAGTCGAACGCGGGCAGGCGTTCCTCGTCGATCGCACGCAGGACCGGTTCCACCACGCTGAGCAGAAGCTGGTAGTCCTCGGTGTCCATGCGGATCCGGAGCATGTCGAGGTAGACGTCCACGGGCCGGCCGTCGGGCGGAAGCTCGGGTTCGTTCATCCGGTCCGTGTTCCCCGTGTGCCGCTTCTCAGACGCGACGCCAGCGGGCCATCGCGAAAGAGAACAGTCCGAACAGCACCAGCCCGGCCGCGACGCAGGCCGGCAGCCATGGTCCGAGCGGGGTGTCGGCGAACGAGCGGAGGGTGTCGTCCAGTCCCTTCGCCCTGTCGGGTTCGTAGTCGACCGCGGCCCGCACGGCGAAGGCGCCCGCGGCGGCGAACACGGCCCCGCGGGCCGCGCCGCCGCCCACGCCCGCCGCGTCCACCAGCCGCCGGGCCCGGGGGGACAGCTCCCGGAGCTTGAGCTTGTCGTGGAACGTGCGGCGCACCGCCCCTACGGCGATCCACACGCCGACCACGGCGATCCCGGCGCCGGCCGCCCCGACGAGCCACTGCCCGGCGGGCAGCTCCAGCAGCCGGGCGGTGACGTCCTTGGACTGCTCGTCGCTGGATCCGCCGCCGCCCGAGCCCGCGGCGAAGGACAGCACGGAGTAGGCGACGAACGTGTAGAAGGCGCACCGCGCCACCGCCAGCAGCCGCTTCTTGGCCTTACGGCCGTCCGGTCCGACCGAGCCGAAGAGGGCCTCGGACAGCCGCCACAGGGCCATACCGACGAGGCCGACGCCCAGCGCCCACAGCAGTAAGGCGCCGAACGGCCTGTCGGAGAGTTCGGCGAGGGCACCGCCGCGGTCCGCCTGGCGCCCGCTGCCGCCGAAGGCGATCTGCAGTGCGAGGACGCCGACCAGCAGGTAGATCACGCCCCGCGCGGCCAGGCCCGCCCGTGCGGCGCCCTCCCGGGCCGAACCCTTCGCCACCCGGCCGACCCCGGTGCGGCCGGGCCGCGCCATGGCACTCGTGTTCATCTCGACTCCTGCAATCCGCTGCTTTGGTCGCGAGGAGGCATATGCCGCGACGGTGCTCCGCCGGGGTCAGCCGCCTCGCGACCGGCAGCGGCCCTGCCACAGTCCACGGGTGCCCACGGCGTGCGCCGTCGCTTCAGGCCGCTGTCCTACCGCCGCTGGTGCCGCGGCCGGACCGCTGCCCCAGTACCTCGTCGCGCACGCGGGCGCAACTGCGGCTGATGAGGCGGGAGACATGCATCTGGGAGATGCCGAGTTGGTCGGCGATGCGGCTTTGGGTCATGTCCTCGAAGAAGCGCATGTAGAGGATGGCGCGTTCGCGTTCGGGCAGTCGGCGCAGGCCTTCCTTGGCGGACTCGCGGTCGACGACGACGTCGTACGAGGCGTCCGAAGAGCCCAGGGTGTCGACGAGGCTGTAGCCTTCGTCGCCGGCCGACAACTCGGCGTCCAGCGACAGGGTGCTGAAGCTCTCGAGGGCTTCCAGGCCGGCGGAGACCTCGTCCTCGGTCAGCCCGGTGTGAGCGGCGATGTCGGCGACCGTGGGCTCGGGGGAACCTGGGTTCTGGGTCAGTTCCCGCCGCGCCAGCCGCACCTTGTTGCGCAGCTCCTGCACCCGGCGGGGCACCCTCAGCGCCCACATCCGGTCCCGGAAGTGCCGCTTGACCTCACCGGTGATGGTGGGCACGGCGTAGCTCTCGAAGGCCCCCCGCTCCGGCTCGAACCGGTCGATCGCCTTGACCAGGCCCAGTGCCGCCACCTGCCGCAGGTCCTCGATCGACTCCCCGCGGTCGCGGAACCGGCCGGCGATCCGGTGGGCCATGGGCAGCCAGGCCGCGACGAGTTCGTCACGCAGGGCGTCGCGTTCGGGGCCGTCCTCCAGTGCGGCCAGACGGGTGAAGAGGGCGGTGGTGTCGGGAGCGTCGTCGTGGTTGCGCCGAGTCGAAGCGGTCGGCTGGGTGGGCGTGCCGGGACGGCTTGTCGACATATCGATGAGCATGCGGAATCGCTCCTGAAGGGTCGTTTCAGGGGTTTACCGCGGGAAGGACGCTGCCGGATCGCCTGGACGGCCCCGGAGCAGCTACACAGCTCCCCGCTGGCGCGCCTCCGGTCCGAAGCACGAGACTGCGTCTGCCCTGCCACCGTTGGTACAAACTCAGGTGCCGAAATGCGTTCAGCACGAATCGGTCAGGCCGAGACGGGCACGGACAGGGGCACCACGGCGGTGATGCACTTCCCGCCGGTGGGCAGGCCGGTCACGCGCACGTCGTGCGCCAGGCGGCAGACGATGGGCCAGCCGCGTCCGCCGACCCGGCGCCGCCCGTGCTCGTCGACCGGCGTGATGGCCACCGGCAGTTCGTCGCTGCGGTCGCTCACCGACACCCGCACGCCGAGCCCCACGACGTCGACCTGGAAGTCCGTGATGCCACCACCGTGCAGGATCGCGTTGGTGGTGAGCTCCGAGGCGACGAGCAGGGCGTCGGAGAGCGCTTCGGCGTCGCACGGGGTGTGGGCGGCGCGACAGCGTTCCGTCACGGCCCGCTCCACGACCCTGCGCGCCTCGGCCGGTTTGCACGGGCGGAGCTGCCCGCGCCGGTGCGCGGCAGTCGGTTCGAGGGCGGATTCGGTCCTGTGCTCCTCGCACATCCCTGAACTCCCTGATCGCTGAAGACAGAAGCCGGAGCCGACGCGTCTGCGGGCCATGTCCAGGCCCGGGCGTTCACCGACGGAGCGGCCGCCCCGCCCGCCGCAGCGGTCGTGCCCCCGCACTGCGCGGGCTTCCGCAGGTCTCTCCTCTTCGGCTGACCTCTCCCCGGCCTGCCAAACCTCATATCCAGGACGGGAGTCGGCCATCCCGTCGCGTTGAGCGGGTACGCGTTGTCCATGACCGATGTGGTGGACTCAGACGAACTGCTGCGACGCATCCAGCGCGCCCGGGCCTGCGCGGAAGAGGAGGAGCGGGCCTGGCGGACGCGCCGTGACAACCTGCGACAGGCCGACCCGGAGGGGGCCCGCGAGGCGGGCGTGCGGAGCCTGGCCTACGAGAGCGTGCTGAGGGTGCTGGACGAGATCCTGACCCCGGGCAGGCACGACGACGAGGCGTGACGATCGCAGGAGCCGCTCACGCCCCTGCCGTATGACGGATGACGTACGCCCCTCGGCGGAGTCCGGATTGCGGCCGCCGGGGTCGGGAACTCGGATTCCATGGCTGTCGATCACACTCGAGCACCGGTTCTGGAAGCGCTGGACGACTATCACCGCCGGGGGCGGCTGTCGTTCGCGCCGCCGGGCCACAAGCAGGCCCGTGGGGCCGATCCCGCGGTGCGCGAGGTGCTCGGTGACTCGGTCTTCCTCGGTGACGTGCTGGCGTCGGGCGGTCTGGACGACCGGCTCACCCGGGGCCGGGTGCTGCAGCGCGCCCAGGAACTGATGGCCGATGCCGTGCACGCCGACCACACCTTCTTCAGCACATGCGGAAGTTCCCTGTCCGTCAAGGCGGCGATGCTGGCCGTGGCGGGCCCGCACGAGAAGCTGCTGGTCGGGCGGGACGCCCACAAATCCGTCGTGTCGGGGCTGATCCTCTCCGGCATCGAGCCCGTGTGGATCGAGCCGCGCTGGGACGCCGAGCGACGGCTCGCGCATCCGCCGTCCGCCCAGGAGTTCGAGCAGGCCTTCGACACCCACCCCGCCGCGAAGGGCGCCCTGATCACCAGCCCCACGCCGTACGGCGCCTGCGCGGACCTGCGAGCGGTGACCGAGGTGTGTCACCGCCGCTCCGTCCCGCTGATCGTGGACGAGGCCTGGGGCGCCCATCTGCCCTTCCACCCCGATCTGCCGTCCTGGGCGATGGACGCAGGCGCCGACATCTGCGTGACCAGCATCCACAAGATGGGCAGCGGCCTGGAGCAGGGTTCGGTCTTCCACCTTCAGGGTGATCTGGTCACGCCGGCGCTGCTGGGGATGCGTGCCGACCTGCTGGGCACCACCAGCCCGTCGGTGCTGCTGTACGCCGGACTGGACGGCTGGCGCCGGCAGATGGCCCTGCACGGCAAGGAGCTGATGGGCGCCGCCCTGGAACTCGCCACCGAGGTCCGGGCGGCCATCGAGACGATCGACGGGATGCACGTCAACGACCGGGACGACTTCTGCGGCCCGGGACTGGCCGACGACCTCGACCCGCTGCCGGGCGTCATCGGCATCGACGCGCTCGGCATTACGGGCTACCAGGCGGCCGACTGGCTGCGGGAGCACAGGAGCATCAACACCCACCTGACCGACCACCGCCGTATCGGCGCGCAGATCACGCACGCCGACGACCACGAGACGGTGGGGGAACTGCTCGCCGCGCTCAAGGACCTGGCCCGCGCCGCGCCGGAGCTGCGGCCGGCCCCGCGGGTGGAGATGCCGTTGCCGTCCGAGCTGCGGATGGACCAGGCCCGCCTGCCCCGGGACGCGTTCTTCGGACCGGCCGAGAACGTGCCGGTGTCCCGGGCCGCCGGGCGGGTCACCGCGGAGATGATCACGCCGTATCCGCCCGGGATCCCGGCCGTGCTCCCCGGCGAGCGACTGACGGAGCCCGTGCTGCGGTACCTGCGGAGCGGCCTGGACGCGGGCATGCACCTCCCCGACGCCAGTGACACCGAGCTGGAGACGATCAGGGTGGTCACCCTCGACGCCGAGTGACGAGCAGCTGACGATCGAGTGGCCGCAGAGTGAAACAGGTCACGTGACCCGGATCCGGCTACGCACTACCCCCATAGATGGTTTACGGTTCATTCATACGTGGCCACGGGGTCGACCGCATCCGTCCCCCGCGCGCCACCGCTAACGGCCCTGGCTGGTCTCCCCCGTCCAGCCAGGGCTTTTTCATGCCGTCGTCGCCGTGGGTACCGCTCGCCGGGCTGACGCTCCGCGCGGAATTGTTCGGTTCGCCGAGGTGCCCGGGGCTCCGTGAGCCGCTGAAATGGGCACAGGGATAACACCCGAACCCGTCGCCGGCGAGGAGCCCCGCGCCATGACCAAAGCGATCAAACTGCTGACCGCCCTTCCGCCGCCCCAGCGCCGGAGCCTGATGACACTCGCCCGAGAGGTCTCCTTCCCCGAGGACGCCCACATCTTCGAGGCGGGAGGGACGGCCGACCGGTTCTGGGTCATCCGCTCGGGCGCGGTCTCCCTGACCCAGCAGGTGACGTCCCACCAGCGGGTCACCGTCGCCAGCCTCGGCTCGGGGGATCTGCTCGGCTGGTCGTGGCTGTTCCCGCCGTACCAGTGGGACTTCGGCGCGCAGGCCTTCAGCCCGGTGCGCGCCTACGAGTTCGACGCGGCCTCGGTGCTGCGGCTGTGCGAGGAGGATCCGCAGCTCGGGGTGATCCTCGTCCGGAGCGTGGCCGAGATCCTCGCGCACCGGCTGGAGACGACCCGGGGCAAGCTCATGGAGCAGTACACGATGCACAGGCGGGGCGCCCTCTAGGCCCTGTCGTCGAATTCCCGCCCGCCCAGGTGTATTGATCACGAGCCTTGTCGACAGTCGCCGGGCGGCGGCCTCAGACGCGGTAGCGGCGCAGCGCCGGCACCGCGAAGGCCAGACTCAGCATGACGGCCACGACCAGGAGTCCGCCGCCCGCGACCGCCGTACGCGCGCCGAAGACCGAACCCGCGGTGCCGTGCAGCACGTCGGCGAGGCGGGGGCCGCCCGCGACGACGACCGTGAAGACTCCCTGCATGCGCCCCCGCATCTCGTCGGTGGCGGCGGACAGCAGGATCGCCCCGCGGAAGACCATCGAGACCATGTCCGCCATCCCGGCCGCGGCCAGGAACACCACGGCGAGCCACAGGCTGCCGCTCAGCCCGAAGCCGGTGATGGCCGCGCCCCAGGCGACCACCGCCCCGATCACCATCCAGCCGTGCCGGCGGGCCCGGGAGAACGTGCCGGAGAACAGCCCGCCGACCACCGCGCCGATCGGGATCGCCGCGAAGAGGAGACCCAGCGCGAGCCCTTCGCCGTACGGGGCGTAGGTCTGGGACGCCAGCTGCGGGAACAGGGCGCGGGGCATGCCGAAGACCATGGCGATGATGTCCGCGAGGAAGGACAGCAGCAGCACCTTGTGCGCGGCGATGTAGCGGAAGCCGGCCACGATCTCCCGTACGCCGGCTCGTCGCTTCCCCGTGCTCGCGAGGGGCGGCAGCTGGGGCAGCCGGTAGACCGCCCATACGGTGACGCACAGTGCGAGGGCGTCGACGAGGTACAGCTCGGGCAGGCCGATGACGGGGATGAGGACACCGGCGAGCAGCGGTCCGACCACCTGGCCGGTCTGCATGACGGTCGAGCCGAGGGCGTTGGCGGCCGCCAGTTGTTCCTCGGGGACCAGGCGGGCGATGGAGGCGTTGCGGGCCGGGGCGTTCAGCCCCCAGAACGCCTGCTGCACGGCGAGCAGGACCATCAGCACCGCGACCGAGTCGAGCCCCGCGACGGCCTGGAGCCAGAACAGGACGGAGGTGACGGCGATGCCACTGTTGGTGATGAACAGCAGCTTGCGGCGGTCCATGCTGTCGGCGATCGCCCCGCCCCACAGCGCGAACACGATCAGCGGCAGCAGGCCGGCGAGGCTGGCGGCGCCGACCCAGGCCGAGGAGCCGGTGATGTCGTAGATCTGCTTGGGGACGGCGACGGCGGTGAGCTGGCTGCCGACGGCCGTGACGATCGTGGAGGACCACAGTCGGCGGTAGGCCGGGATGCGCAGAGGGCGGGTGTCCATGGCCCAGCGGCGCCATCCGCGCCGGGTCTGCTTCGCCTCGTCGGCCGCGGCCGGCTGCGATTCGGTGCCGCTCTCACTGGTGTCCACGGGCTTCCTGGTTGCTTGTTACATCTTTCGGGCCAGGGATCACTATCGCAGCACCGGCCGGGCGTTCAGGAGCCGTATGCTCAGGTTCCGGCGATCAGCATGGTTCCGAGGGCGATCATCATCGCGGCGACCAGTCCGTCCAGGACCCTCCAGGCGGCTGGTCTGGTCAGGAAGCGGCCGAGCAGCCGGGCGCCGAAGCCCAGCGCGGCGAACCAGCACAGGCTGGCCAGGACGGCGCCCAGGCCGAACGTCCAGCGCAGCGGGCCGCGGTCGGCAGCGACGGTGCCGAGCAGGAACACGGTGTCGAGGTAGACGTGCGGATTGAGCCACGTCATCGCCAGGCACGTCAGCACGGCCCGCCGACGCGAGCCCTCCGCCTCGCCGTCGGCACGCAGGGCGCCGCCCGGTCGGATCACCCTGCGGGCGGCGAGAGCGCCGTAGCCGAGCAGGAACGCGCCGCCGATCCAGCCGATCGCGGTCAGCGCCCCCGGCCACGCGACCACCACGGCGCCGACCCCGGCGACGCCGAGGGTGATGAGCAGGGCGTCGGACAGGGCGCAGATGCCGACGACGGCGAGGACCGCGTGGCGACGGACGCCCTGGCGCAGGACGAATGCGTTCTGGGCGCCGATGGCGACGATGAGTGAGAGGCCGGTGCCGAATCCGGCGGCAGCGGCGGTCAGGGAGGCGGACATGACGTCGACGGTAGGAAAACGATCACAGGTAGTACAGCTAAAGATTCTTACGTAGCATTAGCTGGTGTGATGCCGACATGATGATGCCGGAGCTCCCGCTCGACCAAGTGCGGACGCTGCTCGCGGTGGTGGACGAGGGCACGTTCGACGCGGCGGCCGCCGCTCTGCATGTCACGCCGTCGGCGGTCAGTCAGCGGGTGAAGGCCTTGGAGCAGCGCACGGGACGTGTGTTGCTGGTGCGGACGAAGCCGGTGCGGCCGACGGAGTCCGGCGAGGTCGTCGTGCGCTTCGCCCGGCAGCTGGCGCGGTTGGAGCGGGACGCGCGCGCCGAGCTCGGTATGAGCGGCGACGGGGAGCCGACCCGGGTCTCGATCGCGGTGAACGCGGACTCCCTGTCGACGTGGTTCCTGGGTGCGATCACGCGCGTGCCGCAGGAGCCGGCCCTGTGCTTCGAGCTGCGCCGCGAGGACGAGACCCGCACAGCCGCGCTGCTGCGGGAGGGCCTGGTGATGGCCGCGGTGACCTCGTCGCCCGATCCCGTGGCGGGCTGTTCCGTGCGTGCCCTGGGCCGGATGCGCTACCTCGCGGCAGCGAGCCCGGCGTTCGCCGAGAAGCATCTCGGCGAACCGCTGCGGGACGCGCTCGCCAACGCGCCGGTGATGGCCTTCGACCGGCGCGACGACCTCCAGGACGCCTTCGTCCGCCGGCTTGGCAGGGGCCGGGGCGGGGCGAGCCCCGTACGGCACTTCGTCCCCACCTCTGAGGGCTTCGTCGAGGCCGTCACAGCGGGTCTGGGCTGGGGCCTGGTGCCGGAGGTACAGGCGGACCGCCTGCTGCGCGAGGGCTGCCTCGTCTCCCTGGCACCGGACCGCGCGGTCGACGTCCCGCTGTACTGGCAACAGTGGAAGCTGGACTCCCCCGCGCTGGCCGCGGTGGCCGACGCGGTGGTGACGGCGGCCGCCGAGGCGCTGCGCTGACCTAGGGCATAGCGTCGTGCGCCGCGTGTCCTCGTCAGTGGCCGATTCCCGCCCCGTCCCCCGAAACGCGGCAGTTTCACCCAAGCATCGACAGGTGACCCGGAAGCGAGCAAGGCATCCCCGAGGGCACGTACGACTTCGATCGCAGGTGACTTTTCATGGACAACTGGCGAGACCACGCCGCGTGCCGCCACGAGGACCCCGATCTCTTCTTCCCGATCGGCACCACCGGACCGGCGCTGGTGCAGACGGAGCGGGCGAAGGCCGTGTGCCGGCGCTGTCCTGTCCGGGAGAAGTGCCTGCAGTGGGCGCTCGACACCGGGCAGACCCTCGGTGTGTGGGGCGGCACGAGCGAGAACGAACGCCGTGCGCTGAAGCGGCGCGCCGGCGCCCGGCGGCGCTCAGGGTGAGGCGCGGGCCCGGCGTCGCCCGACCCCGACCCCGACGCCGGGCGCTTCAGCGGCCGGTGCGGCGCAGCGGCCCCCAGGCATTCTCCTGCCGGTCCACTTCCGCCCGGGCCTCGTCGATCATCCGGGAGTCGATCCAGCACAGGGGGCGGACGTCCTCGACCAACGGCTCGTTGTCCGGTCCGCGGCCCGTCTCCCGGCCCTTGAGGACCCAGGGGCGAACGTCGGTCCCCTTCTCGTGCGGCAGGTGGGAGTAGTCGTACAGCCGGCGGGCCACCCACACCTCCACGGGCCGGTCCTGCCACCACTCCTCGACGTCGAGCGGGTTGGCGGAGAGGCCCGGCATGGGGGCGCCCGTGAGGTCGTCGGTGCTGGACACGTCGGCGAGGTCGGCCCCGGGGCCGCGCGACCAGCGGACGTACAGGCCCTGGTGCCGTTCGACCAGGCCGGTCAGTTCGGCGAGTGTGCCCACGACCGGCAGGTCGTCCGATGCGCTCATGTCGTGGCCTTCCTCTTCGCCTCCTCTTCGCCCCGTGCGAGACGGGGTACCCGTGCGACGCCGTCGGAATCGGACGGACCGCTACCGTGCCGGGGCCCCGGGCAGCCGCAGGGTGAAGACGCTGCCGATGCCGGGCTCGCTCGTGGCTTCGGCCGTACCGCCGTGCGCGGCGATCAGGTGCCGGACTATGGGCAGGCCCAGGCCGCTGCCGCCGGTGCGGCGGCTGCGGGACTTCTCCGCGCGCCAGAAGCGGTCGAAGACGTGCGGCAGGTCCTCGGGCGCGATCCCGGTGCCGGTGTCGGCGACCTCCAGGACGACGTCGTCGCCGTCTTGGCGTGCGGCGAGGGTGACGGTGCCGCCGGCGGGTGTGTGGCGCAGCGCGTTGGAGACCAGGTTGCCCAGCGCCTGCCGCAGCCGGACCGGGTCGGCGTCCAGCCAGGGCTTGCCCTCCACCGCGGTGCTCAGGGCGACCTGGGCCGTGTCGGCGGCGACGCGGTGGGCCACGGCGACCTGGTCGAGGAGTTCGTCGCGGCGGACGGCCTCGCGGTGCAGGCGCAGGGCGTCGGCGTCGGCGTCGGCGAGGTCGCGCAGGTCGTCGATGACGCGCTGGAGGACCAGGGCCTCGTCGTGCAGCGAGGCGAGCAGGGCGGGGTCCGGCCCGAAGACGGTCAGCAGCCGGGCCGGGCGGCGCGGGTCGGCCTCGATCTTCCGGCGCAGGTTCATGACGTGGACGTCGACGGCCCGTTCCGTGGAGGCCCGGTCGGTGCCGCGGGTGACCTCCAGCAACTGCCGCCGGTAGAACACCCGTTCCGGTTCGGCGGCCATGGCGAGGAGGATCTCGAACTCGGCCGGCGTGCACTCCACGGGTTCTCCGTCGCACCGCACCTCGTGCCGTACGGGATCGACCGTGACACCCCCGGCACGGACGGCGGGATCGTCCCGCCGGTCGGCGCCCGCGCGCCCGCTGCGCCGCAGGACCGGCGGATACGGGCCATCAGTTCGCGTGGGCTGTAGGGCTTGGTCATGTAGTCGTCGGCGCCGAGTTCCAGGCCCAGCAGTACGTCGTCCTCGGCGGTGCGGGCGGTGAGCATCAGGACGGGGATGTCGTCGTCCCGGCGCAGCACCCGGCACATCCCGAAGCCGTCGATCACCGGCAGCATCAGGTCCAGTACGACGAGGTCCGGCCGGAGCCGGTGGGCCGCGTCGAGGGCGGCCCGGCCGTCGTGGACCACGGTGGCCGTGTGGCCCTCCGCGAGCAGGGAGCGGCGGATGAGTTCGGCCTGCATCTCGTCGTCCTCGGCGACCAGCACATGTGCGCACACGCGGCGGATCCTGAGCGGTTCGGGGAGCATCGGCCGCTTCAACGGGCCAGGGACTTGGCGTCGCCCATGACGACGACGGGGTGCCGCTGCGGGTCGAGGGCCAGCAGCAGCTCCTTCATGTGCTCCTCGGCGATGCTGACGCAGCCCTGCGTGCGGCCGTCGTGGTCGACGTGCAGCCAGATGCCGCCGCCGCGGCCCGCGCCGAGGGGGCGGGTCCAGTCCAGCGGTGAAGTGCCGGGTTCGCGGTTGTAGTTGACGGCGATGACGTAGTCGAAGGACCCGGCCAGCGGCTCGCCCTCGAATCCCGTACCGCGCGCGGTGAATCCCACGGACCGGTCGTACGGCAGCCGGGTTCCGGGGGCGCGGAGCAGCCCACCGGCGTCGGTGAGCGTGTGGCCGCCGATGGGTGAGCGGAGATCACCGGCCCGGTGGTGGTCGGTCCAGCCCTTGAGCGCGTTGTGCGCGGGCCAGCTGTCGCCGGCCCGCCAACCGGCCTCGGTGCGCTCGTAGAGGACGACCGTGGACAGCGGCGAGTCCCTGCCCCGGCCGGTCACCACGACGGCCTGCCGGGCGCGGGAGGGCACCTTGGCCCAGGTCTTGGGGCCCAGGCCCGGCAGTCGCCGTGGCACGACCTGGACTTTGATCTCGGACGAGGGCGTGGGGGCACTGATCGTCGCCCGGGTGGCCTCGGCGCCGTGGTCCGGGGTCGCCGTCGCGCCGCCGCCGCATCCGGTGAGCAGCAGGGACGCGGCCAGCAGCGCGGCACGGGGACTACGTGTGATCATGGATCGACCTTGACCGAGACATGTGAGGAACTCGTCAGGTTCTACGCCGTGTTCGGTCTCTGGGGCTTGTTCGGTCTCTGGGCTTGTTCGGCTTGCCGGGTGCGTACGGCCACGTGTGGAGCGGGGCGCCCAGGTTCTTCCCGGACACGCGTTCCGCGACACGGACGAGTTGGGCGGTGGTGCCGTGGCCGTCGTGGTGTTCGGTCGCCCAGACCCGCGTGATCCGGAAGAACGCCCGGTCTCCGACGGCCGTGCGCAGGGCGTGCGGGGTCATGGCGCCGCGGGCGTAAACGGGGCGGGTCTACTTCTCCAGCGTGCCGACCGTCGCCGTGGCCAGGCAGGCGGCCCTGGGTTCGCTCTGCCCGGCCGGCGGAAGGTGGTCCGCCCGTGTGCGGTGCGCGCGCCGCGGAACACCCCGGGCGGTGAGCACCGCCTCGCCGGCGAGGTGGCCGCTGCCGGGGGTGTAACGGAGCGTCAGGTCGTAGTGGTCGACGTCCTAACCGCCGTTGCCGGCGAAGGGTAGGTACGGATCCCCGCCGGGGCGGGTCCGCGGAGGCGAGGAGCGCGGTGAGGGCGACGGGGCCGGTGAGGATCACGGCCTCGCGGCGGAGGACGGCGGTGCGTCTGACGGGTTGCGGCACGTGGAGTCCGGCGGGTGGGGGGGCGGCCAACGGGCCCGGATGAGGGGTCGCCTGCCCCGTACAGCGCCCTCGTTCAGGTCATGTCGCGTCGCGTCGCCCGCCGTCCCGGGGCCACGGAGGTACGCTCGCGCCACCGCCGCCCCGCCCGAGAAAGGCCCGCCCGTGAGCGTTCGCGTCCGTCGCGTCTACGAACCGCCCGAGCCCGACGACGGCGTGCGTGTCCTGGTCGACCGGCTGTGGCCGCGCGGTCTGTCGAAGGACGCGGCGCAGGTCGACGAGTGGCCCAAGGCCCTCACGCCGTCGACCGAGTTGCGCCGCAGGTATCACGCGGGTGAGGGGTCGTACGAGGAGTTCGGCCGCCGTTACGAGGAGGAGCTGGCCGCTCCCGAGGCAGTCGAGCTTCTCGACCGCGTCCGCGAGTTGGCGGGCAAGGGGACGGTGACACTGCTGACCGCGGCCAAGGACCCCGAGGAGAGCCACGCCGCGGTGCTGGCCCGTCTCCTGCGGACGTGAGGAGACGGGCCACCGGCCGGAGTCAGGCGGTCTGCTGGGCGGCGGCCCGTCCCGCCGCCCGGCCGGAGAAGAGGCAGCCGCCGAGGAAGGTGCCCTCCAGCGCGTTGTAGCCGTGGACGCCTCCGCCGCCGAAGCCGGCGACCTCGCCGGCCGCGTACAGACCGTCGAGGGGCTGCCCGTCGGTGCCGAGGGCGCGGGAGTCGAGATCGGTCTGGATGCCGCCGAGGGTCTTGCGGGTCAGGGTGTGCAGCTTGACGCCGATGAGAGGCCCGGCCGCCGGGTCGAGGATGCGGTGCGGGGTGGCGACCCGGCCGAGGCGGTCGCCGATGTAGCGGCGGGCGTTGCGGATGCCCTGCACCTGGGCGTCCTTGCTGTAGGCGTTGGCGATCTGGAGGTCGCGGGCCTCGATCTGGCGCCGGATTCCGGCCGCGTCGAGGAGTGCCTTCTCCGTCAGCCCGTTCATTTTCTCGACGAGTTGCTCCAGGTTCGGGGCGGTCACGAAGTCCGCCCCCTTGCGCAGGAACGCGTCGACCGGTCCCGGCGCGCCCTTGCCGAGGATGCGCTCCTTCAAGAAGCCCGCGCGGTCCTTGGCGGTGATGTCGGGGTTCTGCTCGGAGCCCGACAGCGCGAACTCCTTCTCGATGATCTTCTGGGTGAGGATGAACCAGGAGTGGTCGTATCCGGCGATGTCCTCGGTGGTGCGCAGGTACTCGAGGGTGCCGAGGGTGTCGTATCCGGGCAGGCACGGCTCGGGCAGGCGGCGGCCCAGCGCGTCGAACCACATCGAGGACGGTCCGGGCAGGATGCGGATGCCGTGGCCGGGCCAGATCGGGTCCCAGTTCTGCAGGCCCTCGGTGTAGTGCCACATGCGGTCGCGGTTGACCAGGCGGACGCCGGCGCCCGCGCTGATGTCGAGCATCCGGCCGTCGACGTAGGCGGGAACGCCGGTGACCATCTCGGCGGGCGGGGTGCCGAGACGCTCCGGCCAGTAGCGGCGGACGATGTCGTGGTTGGCGCCGATGCCGCCGGTGGTCACGACGACGGCCTGGGCGGTGAGGTGGAAGTCGCCGGCGCGGTCGCGGTTGGAGGCGACGCCGCGCGGCGCGTGGTCCTCGGCCAGGACGGTGCCGCGCACCCCGCGTGCCGCGCCCTCCTCCATGACCAGCTCGTCGACCTGGTGGCGGTGGTAGAAGGTCAGCAGCCCGTCGCGGGCGGCCTGTTTGGCGTACCCGACGAACGGCTCCACGACCCCGGTGCCGGTGCCCCAGGCGATGTGGAAGCGGGGCACGGAGTTGCCGTGGCCGTGGGCCGTCAGGTCGCCGCGCTCCGCCCAGCCGACGGTGGGCAGGAACTTGATGCCGTGCCCTTCCAGCCAGGACCGCTTCTCCCCCGCCGCGAACTCGACGTAGGCGCGCGCCCAGCGCACGGCCCAGGAGTCCTCGTCGGCCACGCGGTCGAACTGTGCGCTGCCCTGCCAGTCGTTCCAGGCGAGGTCGAAGGAGTCCTTGATGCCGAGGCGCCGCTGTTCCGGCGAGTCGACGAGGAACAGTCCGCCGAAGGACCAGAACGCCTGCCCGCCCAGGTTGGCGGCGTTCTCCTGGTCCACCAGTGCGACCCTGCGGCCCCGGCTGGTCAGTTCGTGTGCGGCGACCAGGCCCGCGAGGCCCGCTCCGACGACGATGACGTCGGCATCCATGGCGACCGTCCCTTTCCTCATGCGGTGGTGTGGCTGCCGTCGGTGAGCAGCACGGTGAGCAGTTGCCCCAGCCAGGCGCGAGCACGCTCGACGTCCCTGTCCAGCAGCAGTTGGGTGGTGACTCCGTCGTACGCGGCGACCACGGCGTGCGCGGCACCGTCGATGTCGCCGAGCACGGCGGGCAGTTCCGTGTGCCCCCGCGCCCGGGCGAGCCGTTCGGCGATCGCCCGCCGCAGGCGCGCCCGGTACTCCAGCAGGGTCTGCGCCACGGCCGGTTCGCGGGCGGCGTGCACCAGGAAGTCCGTCTTCACCAGGAGCCAGTCCCGGTCGAGGAGGAGTACCTCGGTCACCCGGTCGACGGCCGCGGGCACGTCGAGGTCCGGCCCGTCGAGGGCGAGCGCCCCGGACACCTGGTCCGCGATCAGGTCGGCCCGCTGCCGGTAGAGGGCGAAGAACAGCTCGTCCAGGCTGCCGAAGTTCGAGTAGAAGGCGCCCCGGCTGTAGCCGGCCGCCTCGCAGACCTCCTCGATCGAGACGCGCCCGAAGCCCTTGGCGGCGAAGACCGCGAAGGCGGCGTCGAGGAGGTTGGCCCGCGTGCGGACGCGGCGCCTGGTCACGCGCCGTGTCGTCTGCTCCACCGCCATGTCCTGCCTCCGTTCGATACGCGAATGTATCCGATACACCGATGCATCGAAAGCATCCGTCCGCGCCGATCGCCGCCCCGGCCGACCGAAAGCAAAGTTGGAACACACTTTCGAATAAGGGGTACGCTGGCTTCATGAGCAGGCACCTCCAGGGCTCCCTCTTCGACCAGACCGACCAGCTGGAACTCGGCCCCCTCGACGGGATCCGCCGAACCGAGCTCGGCCTCGGCGCCTGGATCGACGTACTGCCCGGATGGCTGAGCGGATCCGACGCACTGTTCGAGCAGCTGGCCGCCGACGTGCCGTGGCGCGCGGAGCGCCGCACGATGTACGACCACGTGGTCGACGTACCCCGGCTGCTGGCGTTCTACGGCGCGGACGACGTCCTGCCGCACCCCGTGCTGACCCAGGCCCGCGAGGCGCTGTCCGCGCACTACGCCGAAGAGCTCGGCGAGCCCTTCACCACGGCCGGGCTGTGCTACTACCGCGACGGCCGGGACAGTGTGGCCTGGCACGGGGACCGGATCGGCCGGGGCGCCCGGGAGGACACCATGGTCGCCATCCTCTCCGTGGGCACGCCCCGCGACCTGCTGCTGCGTCCGATGCACGGCGGCGGCGCCACGGTCCGACGGCCGCTGGGGCACGGGGACTTGATCGTGATGGGCGGCTCCTGCCAGCGCACCTGGGAGCACTCGATACCGAAGACCACGCGGGCCACGGGACCGCGGATCAGCATCCAGTTCCGCCCGGACGGCGTGCACTGAGGCGGACGGGCGGCCGCTCCAGCTGCGCGCGAGGGGCTGCCTCCGGCGGACGGTGCCGGAGGCAGCCCCGTTCCTGACGGAACCCTGTCCTCCCCCGCACGGCTCCCCCACACTGGCGCACATCCGGGGGGAGGCCGCGATGAGTGCGGAGACCGGGCGGCCGACAGCCGTTCACCGACGGGTCGAACTGGACATGCTCCGTGCCCTCGTCGTCCTCGGCCTGGTCTTCTTCCACGCCGCTCTGGTCTTCTCCCCGGACGACGACTTCTACGTCAAGAACGCGCAGACCACCGAAGCCGTGACAGTCGTCGCCGGGCTCGGTGTGGTCTGGGCGATGCCCCTGCTGTTCCTCGTCGCCGGTCTCGGCGCCCGGTACTCGCTCCGTCGTCGCGGGCCGGCCGGATTCGCCCGCGAACGGCTGCTGCGCCTCGGCGTCCCGTTGGTCTTCGCGACGCTCGTCCTGTGTCCCCTGCCCCAGTGGTTGCGTCTGCGCGCCGCCGACCCCGGTTACGACGAGTCCTACTGGCGGTTCTGGCCCCGGTTCCTCACCGTCCGCCCGGACCTCGGCGACTTCCCCTTCGTCCTCGAAGGGGACCACTTCGAGACCGGGCACCTGTGGTTCGTCGTCCTCCTGCTCGTCTTCAGCCTCCTCCTCGCGCCGGTCGCCGCTCCCCTCGCGTCCGCCGGCGACCGCGCGGGCGGCGCGGTGGGGCGGCGGCCCGCCCTGCTCCTCCTGCCCGCGCCGGCGCTCGCCCTGATCAACGCGCTGCTGGGCATGGAGGAGAGCTTCGCGGGCTGGAACCGCTGGGCCTATCTGCTGTTCTTCCTCCTCGGCCACGCGCTGGCCGGGGACGACCGGATCCGCGCGGCCATGCGCCGACTCGCCCTTCCCGTCGGCGTGCTGGGGATCGTCCTGTTCCTGGGGACCGCGCCCGGATTCATGTCGCAGGACGATCCGTTCACCGCGAGGACCACCTTCGCACTGTTCACCCGGGCGCTGTTCGGTGCGGCGGGCTGGTGCTGGGTGGTGGCGATCCTCGGGCTGCTGGATCGGCCGCGCGACGGCGGGGGACGTGACGGCGGGCCACGCGAGGCCGGGTCGCGGGAGCGCGGGTCACCGGAGGGCGGGCAACGCAAGAGCGGGTCATGCAAGAACGGGTCACGCAAGAACGGGTCACGCGAGCGCGGGTCGCCCGGAAGTGAGCCGTCCTCCCGCGTGCTGCCCTATCTCGCGGTCGCCGCCCTGCCGTTGTACGTGCTGCACCAGCCCGTCCTGGTCGCCATCGCGTACGGAGCCGTGGGCTGGGCCGCCCCCATCGTGGTGAAGTACGTGGTCATCGTGGTCTCTTCCCTGGCCGTGATCCTCGTGGTGTACGAGTACGCCGTGCGCAGGACTCGGATCACCCGCTTCCTGTTCGGCATGCGACCGGACCCGCCCCCTCCGCCTCCCTCATGATCTGCTTTGCTGTGTCCGTCGAGCTGGGACCTCATCACGGGGACGATCATGCGGGTAGACGTGCGGCAAGTCGCCGACGACACCTATCTGGTGCACGGCAGCAACACCAACTGGGTGATCCTCACGGAGGGGGACGCCGCGACCCTGGTCGACACCGGCTACCCCGGGGACCGGGAGCAGCTGCTCGCCTCCCTCGCGGAGGTGGGCAGTTCACCGGAGGCGGTCTCGGCCGTGCTCATCACCCACGCCCACAACGACCACCTGGGCTCCGCGGAGTACCTGCGCGGCGCCTACGGCACTCCGGTGTACCTGCACGAGGACGAAGTGCCGCACGCCCGCCGGGAGTTCCTGCACCAGGTAAGCGTCGGGACGGTCCTGAAGAACGGCTGGCGCCCCGGTGTGCTGCCGTGGGCCGTGCACGCGATCCGTTCGGGCGGCACCGCCCACGTGCCGGTCGCCTCTCCGCAGGCGTTCCCGGCGGCGGGCCCGCTCGATCTTCCCGGCCGGCCCGTCCCGGTGCCGACGCCCGGCCACACCGACGGGCACGCCGCGTACCACCTCCCGGGCAAGGGCGTGGTGATCTCGGGCGACGCCCTGGTGAGCGGTCACCCCACCTCGCGGGTCAAGGGGCCGCAGCTGCTGCCGGACATGTTCCACCACGAACGGCCCCGTGCCGTGGCCTCGCTGGAGATACTCGCCGCGCTGGACGGCGATCTCCTTCTCCCCGGGCACGGGCCCGCGCACCGCGGTCCGGTCCGTGAAGCGGCACTTCAGGCCCGGGAGCGCGCGCTTTAGGGGTCCTTGCACTATGAGCGCCCGATGAGGTCGCGTGGTCTGGTGCCGTGCATCGCAAGGCGCCGGAGCGCCCTCGATGGGGGTGCCCCCGCGCGAGGTTGTTCGAGCGTGGGGGAGGAGCCACGTGGGCGTTTCGGCAACGCGGCGAGGTGCGGTGCCAGGCCGCGCGACCCGGGCGGGCATAGTGCAAGGACCCCTAAGGTGAGGTGACGATCACCGGCTCGGCGATACGCAAGATGAGGACACGCGACCCATGGCCCTGCAGATCAGCGCGACCAACCCGGAGCACCCCGCGCTCCTGCTCGAACTGCCGTGGCACCTCCCCCTGGAGGAGTGGCCCGACGAGTACCTGGTACCGCTGCCGCGCGGTATCTCCCGGCACGTCGTGCGGTACGCCCGCGCCGGCGACGAGGTGATCGCCGTCAAGGAGCTCGCCGAGCGCCCGGCGCTGCGCGAGTACGAGCTGCTGCGCGACCTGGACCGGATCGGCATCCCGGCGGTCGACCCGCTGGCGGTGGTCACCGGCCGCACCGACGCCGACGACGCCCCGTTGGAGTCGGTGCTGGTCACCCGGCATCTGGGCGGTTCGATGCCGTACCGGTCGATGTTCGAGACGACGATGAGACCGGCGACCATGCACCGGCTGATGGACGCGCTGGCCGTGCTGCTGGTGCGGCTGCATCTCGCCGGGTTCGCCTGGGGCGACTGCTCGCTGTCCAACACACTCTTCCGACGTGACGCGGGCGCGTACGCCGCCTACCTGGTCGACGCCGAGACCGGCGACCTGCACCCGCAGCTCAGCGCCGGGCAGCGCGACTACGACCTCGACCTCGCCCGGGTCAACATCAGCGGCGAGCTGCTCGACCTGGAGGCGTCCGGGGCGCTGCACCCCTCCGTGGACCCGGTCGAGTTCGGCATGGAGATCTGCGCGCGCTACGGGAGCCTGTGGAAGGAACTGACCCGCACGTCCGTCTACCCGGCGGGCAAGTACCACTACATCGAGCGCCGGATCCGCCGCCTGAACGAGCTCGGTTTCGACGTGGCCGAGATGCAGATCGAACACTCCTCCAACGGCGACACGGTCACCTTCGTGCCGAAGGTCGTGGACGCGGGCCACCACCAGCGCCAGCTCCTGCGGCTGACCGGCCTGGACGCCGAGGAGAACCAGGCGCGGCGACTGCTGAACGACCTGGAGAGCTGGATGGCCACCCAGGACGACTACGCCCCGGGCGACCCCCTCGCCGCCCGCCCGGAAGTGCTCGCCCACCGCTGGGTGCGGGACGTCTTCCGGCCCACCGTGCGGGCCGTGCCCGTCGAGATGCGCGGCTCGATGGACCCGGCGGAGATCTACCACGAGCTGCTGGAACACCGCTGGTACCTGTCGGAGCGCGCGCAGCACGACATAGGGCTGGACACGGCGGTGGAGGACTACATCAAGAACATCCTTCCCCAGGCCCGCGAGACGCTCCAGCCCAGTCCCGCCGCCGACTGACTCAGGCGTGCGGCACGACGGCCACCGGGCAGCCCGCGTGGTGCAGGACGCCATGGGCGACCGAGCCGATGCGGGCGCCGACGGCCGTACGGTGGGCGCGGCGGCCGACGACCATCAGCTGGGCGCCCGAGGCCACCGACAGCAGCACCTGCCCGGCGCTGCCCATCTCCACGTGCTCGACGACCGGCACGTCGGGGAAGCGGTCCCGCCACGGCTGCAGCGCCGCCGCCAGCGCCTTCTTCTCGTACGGCTCGAGACCGCCGGCCTCGTCGAGCAGCTTCAGCGAGCCCGGGCTGTAGGCGAAGACCGGCGGCAGGGTCCAGGCCCGTACCGCGCGCACCGTGGCACCGCGCGCCGCCGCCGTCTCGAACGCGAACCGCAGTGTCCCGGCGCTGTCCTCCGGGTCGCCCTGCTGGCCCACGACGATCTCCCGCCCGGCGGCCTCACCGGAGGGTTCATCGCCGGCGCGCACCAGGACGACCGGGCGCGTCGCCTCGACGATCACCTGCTGGCCTACGGAGCCGAGCAGGAAACCGACGACCCTGCCGTGGCCGCGCGAGCCGAGGACCAGCATCTCGGCGTCCGCCGCCGCGGCGACCAGTGCGTCCACGCTGCCGCCCTCCACCACGTCGGTGGACACCTCCAGCTCCGGATGCCGCTCGGTCACGGCCCCCTCGGCCGAGGCCAGCACCTCCCGCGCCCACTCGGCCTGGACGTCCGGGCCGGCCGCCTCGATCGCCTCGTACGGCTGGTACCGCCAGGCGTGCACCACGCGCAGTGCCAGCCCTCGCCGGACCGCCTCCCGGGCCGCCCAGGCCAGCGCGGCCAGGCTCTCCTCGGTTCCGTCGATCCCTGCCGTGATCGGGCGCGTCATTGCTGTCGGTCTCCCTGTGTCGCGGTCACGTGACTCGGACCCAGTCTTCCCCAGTCCTCACCACGCTGTCGGCATGGCTTTGGAATGGGAGCAGGTTGTCGTGGACTCGGCCGATCCGGTGGGCCTGGGGCGCTGGTGGGCCGAGGCGCTCCACCTCGACTTCCGGCCCGACGACCAGGCGGCGGAGGTGGCCCGGTTCCTGGCTCTCGGCGCGCGGCAAGCGGACGTCGGTCAGGGCGAGCAGCGGTGGGTGACGCTCGCGGATCCCGAGGGCAACGAGTTCTGCGTACTGGGCGAGCGCCTCGGCTGACGGCGGGCGGGCTCCCGCGTACCGCCCGCCGCCTACCTGAGCGAATCGGGACGATCGAACATACGATGGGCGGGAACCGGCGCGGCGGCTCGGTGGCAGTGGCACCGGGGTACGCCGTGCCGTGAGTCCGACCTCGGGGTGGGAGACGTATGGCACAGGCCGCGGACGCAGCGCGGACCGTCATCTTGACCGTGGACGACGATCCGGGGGTCTCCCGGGCCGTCGCCCGGGATCTGCGGCGGCGTTACGGCGAGTCGTACCGGATCGTGCGCGCGGAGTCCGGCGAGTCGGCGCTCGAGGCGCTGCGCGAGCTGAAGCTGCGCGGTGATCTGGTGGCGGTGATCCTGGCGGACTACCGGATGCCGCAGATGAACGGCATCGAGTTCCTGGAACAGGCCCTGGACGTGTATCCGGGGGCGCGGCGGGTGCTGCTGACCGCGTACGCGGACACGAACGCGGCGATCGACGCGATCAACGTCGTCGATCTCGACCACTACCTGCTCAAGCCGTGGGATCCGCCCGAGGAGAAGCTCTACCCGGTCCTGGACGACCTGCTTCAGGCGTGGCGGTGCAGCGACTACCGGCCGGTGCCCAGCACCAAGGTGGTCGGGCACCGCTGGTCGGCGCGTTCCTCGGACGTGCGGGAGTTCCTGGCCCGCAACCAGGTGCCGTACCGCTGGTACTCGGCGGACGAGCCCGAGGGGCAGCGGCTGCTGGCGGCGGCCGGGCAGGACGGACAGCGGCTGCCGCTGGTGATCACGCCGGACGGCACGCCGCTGGTCGAGCCGGAGGCGCCCGAGCTGGCCGCGCAGGTGGGGCTGGCCACGACGCCCGAGGCCGACTTCTACGACCTCGTCGTGATCGGCGGCGGCCCGGCCGGGCTCGGCGCGGCCGTCTACGGGGCCTCCGAGGGGCTGCGGACGGTCCTCGTGGAGCGGTCGGCGACCGGCGGACAGGCCGGGCAGAGCTCCCGGATCGAGAACTACCTGGGCTTCCCGGACGGCGTGTCGGGGGCGCAGCTCACCGACCGGGCGCGGCGGCAGGCGACGAAGTTCGGCGCCGAGATCCTCACCGCACGGGAGGTGACCGGCCTTGAGGTCAACGGGGCGGCGCGGACCGTACGGTTCTCGGACGGCTCGGCGGTCGCCGCGCACAGCGTGATCCTGGCGACCGGCGTGTCGTACCGGCAGCTCGACGCGCCGGGGACGACCGACCTGACCGGCTGCGGGGTGTTCTACGGCTCGGCGCTGACCGAGGCGGCCTCCTGCCAGGGCCACGACGTGTACATCGTCGGCGGCGCCAACTCCGCCGGGCAGGCCGCGATGTACCTGGCCAGGGGCGCCAAGTCGGTGACGCTGCTGGTGCGCGGGCCGTCCCTGTCGGCGTCGATGTCGCACTACCTGATCCAGCAGATCGAGGAGTCGCCCAACATCTCGGTGCGCTGCGGCACGGCCGTCGAGGCCGTGCACGGTTCGGACCGTCTGGAGCAGCTGACGCTGCGCGACGTGGAGAGCGGGAAGACCGAACTCGTCGACGCGCAGTGGATGTTCGTGTTCATCGGCGCGGCCCCGCTGACCGACTGGCTGGACGGCGCCGTGCTGCGCGACGAGCGCGGGTTCATCCTGGCCGGGCCGGACCTGACGCCCGACGGGCGGCCGCCGGCGGACTGGGAGCTGGACCGGCCTCCGTACCATCTGGAGACCAACATTCCCGGCGTGTTCGTCGCGGGCGACGCCCGTGCCGAGTCCGCGAAGCGGGTCGCGTCCGCCGTCGGAGAGGGAGCCATGGCCGTGATGCTCGTCCACCGGTATCTGGAGCAGTCGTGAGCGGGCAGCTCATGCCGTGCAGCCCGCAGGAGATCGGGGCGCTGTTCCTGTTCGAGAAGCTGTCCCCCGAGCAGCTGGGGCGCCTGTGCAGCGAGGGGCGGATCGAGAAGTTCGAGCCCGGCCCCGTCTACACCGAGGGCGAGCACGCCACCTGCTTCTACGTCCTGCTCGAGGGCACGGTCGTCCTCTCCCGCCGGGTCGGCCGCGACGACGTGGAGGTCAGCCGGACCTCCCAGCGCGGGGTGTACGCGGGATCCATGCAGGCGTACCTGGGTGACCGGGTGCCGCAGATGTACAACAACTCCATGCGCGTCACCGAGCCGACGCGGTTCTTCGTGCTGCCCGCGGACACCTTCGCGAACATCATGCGGGAATGGTTCCCCATGGCGGTGCATCTGCTGGAGGGACTGTTCTTCGGCGCGAAGAGCACACAGCGGGCCATCGGGCAGCGCGAACGGCTGCTGGCCCTGGGCTCGTTGTCCGCCGGTCTCACGCACGAGCTCAACAACCCCGCGGCGGCTGCCGTACGGGCCACCGCGACCTTGCGGGAACGCGTGGGCAAGATGCGGCACAAGCTGCGGGTGATCTCCGCGGGCTCGTTCTCGCCGGAGACCCTTGCGAACCTCATCGACATCCAGGAACGCACCGCCGAACTCGTCGCCAAGGCACCCGCGTTGAGCCCCCTGGAAGCCTCGGACCGCGAGGACGCGCTCACCGGCTGGCTCGACGACCACGACATTCCCGAGGGCTGGCGGATCGCCCCCACCTTCGTACAGGCCGGGCTCGACATCGACTGGCTGGACCAGGTCGCCGCGGCCGTGGACGAGGAGCTCCTGCCGAGCGCCATCGGGTGGCTCAACTACACGGTCGAGACCGAACTGTTGATGGACGAGATCGATGACTCCACCACCCGGATCTCCCATCTGGTCGACGCCGCCAAGCAGTACTCCCAGCTCGACCGGGCCCCCTTCCAGAACGCCGACGTGCACGAACTCCTGGACAGCACACTGCTGATGCTGTCGGGCAAGATCGGTCAGCGGATCAAGGTCGTCAAGGAGTACGACCGTACGGTCCCGAAGATCCCCGCGTACCCGGCGGAGCTCAACCAGGTGTGGACCAACCTGGTCGACAACGCGGTGCAGGCCATCAACAGCGCGGGCGGGGAAGGGACGTTGACCGTGCGGACGGCCCTGGACCACGACCGGCTGCTGGTGGAGTTCCGCGACACCGGGCCCGGCATCCCCAAGGAGATCCGCGGGCGTATCTTCGACCCGTTCTTCACCACCAAGCCGGTGGGCGAGGGCACGGGGCTGGGCCTGGACATCTCCTGGCGGATCGTCGTCAACAAGCACCACGGCACCCTCCAGGTCGAGTCGGAGCCGGGCGACACGCGCTTCCAGGTCCTCCTTCCGCTCACGGCCGCGGAGCCCGACACGGAGCCCGACGCACCCTCTGAGGAGCCCGTATGACCGGCATCAAGGGAATAGATCCGAGCGTTCCGCCGAGCGGGGACGGTTGCGTGGAGTGCGACGCGGCCGGCGGATGGTGGTTCCATCTGCGGCGCTGCGCGCAGTGCGGGCACGTCGGCTGCTGCGACAGTTCTCCCGCGAAGCATGCGACGGGGCATTACCGGGACACCGGGCACCCCTTCGTCCAGAGCTATGAGCCGGGCGAGAGCTGGTTCTGGAACTACGAGACGGATGAGCTGTACGAGTCGGGGCCGGACATGGCTCCGCCGGTGAGCCATCCCGCGGAGCAGCCGACGCCGGGCCCCGCGGGGCGGGTGCCGGAGGATTGGGCTCGGGCGTTGCAGCAGTGAGCGCCTGACAATTCGGGCCTTTCTGTGCTCTGGCGGCTGTGTCAGTGTCCCGTGCCAGGATGGATCCCGTGCCGCCGATCTCGAACACCATGCCGCTCATCGGCCGGGAGGACGAACTCGCCCGCCTCGCCGGTGTGCTGGAGCGCGCCAGGGGCGGCGAGGCCCGGGCCGTGCTGGTCGCCGGGGACGCCGGTGTCGGCAAGACGCGAATGCTGGACGAGGTCGCCGGCCGGGCTGCCGCGGCCGGGATGGCGGTGCTCACCGGGCACTGCGTCGACCTCGGTGACGTCGGGCTGCCGTATCTGCCGTTCACAGAAGTCCTGGGCATGCTCGCCTCCGACGGGCGGTTCGCGGACGCCCTCGCCGCGCATCCGGTGGTGGACCGCCTGCTGGGCGGCGGCACGGACGCCGTGCGGGACACGGGCGGGCGGCTGCGGCTGTTCGAGGGCGTGGCCGGGCTGCTGGCCGACCTCGCGGACATCGCGCCCCTGCTGCTGGTCCTGGAGGACCTGCACTGGGCCGACCAGTCCTCCCGGGACCTGCTGCGGTTCCTGCTCAGCCGGGGCGTCCTCCAGCGGCCGTCGGGCGGTGCGCCCACGCACCGGCTGGCGGTGCTCGCCTCCTACCGCGCGGACGACCTGCACCGCCGGCACCCCCTGCGTCCGCTGCTGGCCGAGCTGGTGCGGCTGCCGGCCGTGGAGCGGCTGGAGCTGCGTCCCATGGCGGACGCCGAGGTGGCCCGGCTGGTGCGGGCCCTTCAGGACCCTCCGCTGCCGGACACCACGGTCCGGCGGATCGTCGAGCGCGCCGAGGGCAACGCCTTCTACGCGGAAGAGCTGGTCGCGGCCACCGAGACGGACGCCGGGGGCCTGCCCAGCGGCCTCGCGGACGTCCTGCTCATCCGCTTCGAGCAGCTGTCCGACACCACCCAGCAAGTGCTGCGTACGGCCGCGGTCGCCGGGCGCCGCGTCGAGCACGACTTGCTCCGGGACGCCGTAGGACTCCCCGAGCACGAGCTGGAGTCGGCGCTGCGCGAGGCCGTGGGACGGCAGCTCCTCGTCCCCGGCGACGGGGACACCTACGCCTTCCGGCACGCCCTGGCCCGCGAGGCCGTGTACGCCGACCTGCTGCCCGGTGAACGGGCCAGGCTGCACGGCGCGTTCGCGCGCCTGCTCGCCGAGCGGGGCCGCCGGCCCGGGAGCGCGGCGGAGCGGGCCCACCACTCCCGGGAGAGCCATGACCTGCCCGAGGCGCTCGCCGCCTCTCTGGAGGCAGCGGACCACGCCCGGCGCGTCGGCGCGCCCGCCGAGGAGCTGCGGCATCTCGAAGCGGCCCTGGATCTGTGGTCGGCGGTCGAGCCGTCCGCCCGGCCCTCGGGGGACGGCGTCGACCAGGTGACGCTCACGCTGCGCGCCTCGGCGGCGGCCGCGCACGCCGGGCAGACGCACCGGGCGGTCTCCCTCACCCGTGCCGCGCTCGCGGGCGTCGGCCAGGACGCGGACTCCGAACTCGCCGCCCGGGTCCGGTACACGCTCGCCGGGAACCTGCTGAGCGTCGACCACCTGACGGCCGCCTTCGCCTACAGCAGCGAGGCGCTCGCCATGATCCCCGCCCAACCTCCGTCGCCCACCTGGGTGTGGGCGGCGGCCACGCATGTCCTGGCGGCACGTCAGGTCGGAGAGTTCGAGACCGCGCTCGAAGTCGCCCGGCAGGCCCTGAGCATCGCCGAAGAGCTGGACGTCACCGACGCCCGGGCCGACCTGCTGATCTCGCTGGCCGTCCTCGAAGGGGACGGCCGCCGTTCCGCGGAGGGGCGGGAGCGACTGCGGGAGGCCCGGGAGCTCGCGCGGCGTTCGGGCAACGCGCCCGTGGAGCTGCGCGCGCTGTTCAACCTCGCCATCGGCTGCTTCGAGTCCGGTGACCTCGACGCGTGCCTGCCCTGGCTGACCGAGGGGCTGGACCGCGCCCGCCGTGCGGGGCTGCTGTCCTCGCTGTATCCGCTGGAGATGCGCTACGTCCGGCTGCTGGTGCTGTACACGCTGGGCCGCTGGGACGAGTGCCTGCGTGCGGCGGCCGCGGACGCCGAGGTGCTGCCCGCGGCCGGCGCGTACACGACCGGCCCGGCGCTGTACGTGGCGCTCGCGCGGAGCGACTTCGAGGCCGTCGGCCGTGCCCAGGCGCTGCTGGAGGGACCGTTCGACTGGATATGCACGCTGGTCGCGGGCATCGTACTGACCGACGCGGCGGCACTGCGGGGCGATCCGGAGGAGGCCGTGCGCTGGATGCGGTCCACGGTCGCGGCGCTCACCGATGACGCGGGCACGCTTCCGGACGTCACGGTCCGGCTGGCCGCCCTCGCGCTCTCCGCGGTCGCCGACACGGCCGCCGGGCTGCGCCGCACGGGCGACGAGGCCGGTGTCGGCCGGTGGGCGGACACCGCGACCGAGCTGGTGGAACTGGCCAGGTCCACGGCTGCGCGCGGTGAGGACAGCCCTCCGCAGGGCCCGGAGGGCGAGGCGTGGCTGGCGCGCGCCGAGGCGGAGTGGGCGCGGGCCGTGTCCGGGCCGGACGCGGCGGCCTGGGCGAAGGCGGTCGCCGCGTTCGACTTCGGCGACGCGTACGAGCGGGCGCGCTGCCAAGTCCGGTACGCCGAGGCCCTGTTGGCGGCCGAGCGACGCGAGGAGGCGGCTGTCGAGGCCCGCGCGGCACGGGAGACGGCGACCCGGCTCGGCAGCACGCCGCTGCTGGAGCAGGTGGACGCCCTGATCCGTCGCGGGCGCCTCGCGGACTCCCCGGCCGCCGATGCCCGGGCCACGGTCCTCACTGCCCGCGAACAGGACGTGCTGCGGCTCCTCGCCCTCGGCCGCAGCAACCGGCAGATCGGTGAGGAGTTGTTCATCAGCGGCAAGACGGCGAGCGTCCACGTCTCCAACATCCTCGCCAAGCTGGGCGCGGCGAGCCGTACGGAGGCGGTGGCCGTCGCCTACCGCGAGGGCCTGATCGCGCCGGTGCCGAGCGCGTCCGGCCGCGGACCGTCCTGAGCCACTCCCCGCGTCACGGCGTCACGGCGTCACGGCGTCACGGCGGTGCCGGGCGGGTCCGCGCAGTCGAGGCTTTCCAGGTCGACGGCGTCGGCCATCGCCCGCATCCCCTTGTCATTGGGGTGCAGATGGTCGCCGCTGTCGAAGGCGGGCAGGATCCGCTCGGGGTCGTGAGGGCTGCGCAGGACGCGGTCGAAGTCGGTGACGGCGTCGAACTCCCCGCTGTTCCTGATGAAGGCGTTGACCTCCTGGCGCACGGCCGCGGTACCGGGGTTCCATTCGGACCAGCCCTTGAAGGGCAGGACGGTGGCCCCGACGACGCACTTGCCGGCCGCGTGCGCCCGCTCGACGATCTCCCGGTAGCCGTCGATCAGGTCCTCGGCGGTGACGCCGGGGTAGGCCTTCATGTCATTGACGCCCTGGAAGAGGAACACGGTGCGCACACCCGGCTGGGAGAGCACGTCCCGCTCCAGCCGGTTCAGGGCGCTCTCCCCGGGGCCGTCGGTGAGGACCTTGTTGCCTGCGAGCCCTTCGTTGGCGACGCCCTTGACGTGGGTGTCCGCCTGTCGGAGGCGGCGGGCGAGATGGTCGGGCCAGCGGCGGTTGAGGTCGCTGGTCGACTGCCAGCCGTCCGTGATGGAGTCGCCGAGGGTGACGACGGCGCCGGTCCTCGCGGCCGCCCGGACGGAGACGGCGTCGAGGTAGAACCAGGAGCCGATGGCCTGCGTCCAGTGGGTCGCGCCCTCCTCGGCGGTGTGGTCTCCCTGTGTGGCGTAGGAGGTCTGCAGGGCCATCCAGTGGCCGGTCGCCGGTCCGGTCGCGTCGGGCGAGTGGATGCTGATCACCAGGTTGGCCGCGGCGGGCAGGCTGCCGGGCAGCGGATCGCTCAGTACGACCTCTCCGGCGGGGACGGTGACGGAGGGCGAACCGTCGAAGGTCAGCCGCCGGTTGCTGCCCCGCACCAGTTCGGCGCCCCGCTTCTGGAGGCCGGCGTAGACGCTGTCGAAGGTCACCGGCCGGTTCCCGAAGGCGTTGGAGAGCCGGATCCGCATGTCATGGCCCGCGACGCTGGTGTGCACGACGAGCCGGTAACCGCGGTCGGCGGTGGCGTCGTGCATGCGGTCGGCGCTCGCTGCCCAGGTGACGACGCCCTCGGGGACGTCGTACGCCCGGGGGGCGGACGTGGACCGGCACGCGGAAGCCGCCAACAGCACGGCCACCACGGCGCACGCGAGCGCCGACCGGGCGGTCGTGGTGTGCAACCTCGCCTCCCAGAACTCGTACGCGCCTTTCACCAGTGGGGTGATCCTCTCCGGAGGGGATGACGGCCGGGTGAACTCGTAGTGTTCCCACAGAACGGCCGGGAACCCGCGTGCCTGGGTGCACGTTGTCCGGACGACCCCCAGGGGTCCCGTACGACGACATCAGGGCGGCACGATGAGCGAGTTGGTCCCCGGGGGCAATCTGCCCCTCCCCGGCGGTGCCGTGACCGTCCGGGTCCCCGGCCCGTTCGACGTGTCCGCGCTCATCACGGACGACGGCGGCAAGGTCCGGGGCGACGACGACTTCGTGTTCTACAACCAGCCGGCCGCTCCGGGCGCCCGGCTGCACGGCGACACCCTGACCGTCGACCCGCCGAGGCTGCGCTCCGGAGCGAGCCGGGTCACGGTGGTCGTCAGCCCCGCCGACCCCGCCACTCCCCTGGGCCGCCTGGCCGCCCCCACGCTCCACGTCACCGGTGCGGGCGGCCGGCCGCTGGCCCGGTTCGCGCCGCCACGGCCCCGGCAGGAGACGGTGCTGCTGCTCGCGGAGATCTACCGGCGCGGCGACGGCTGGAAGCTGCGAGCACTGGGCCAGGGGTACGCCGACGGACTGGCGGGCCTCGCCCGTGACTTCGGGGTCGACGTCGTCGACGAAACGCCGACGCCTCCGACCCACCCCACGTCCCCCACAGGCCCGACAAGCCCGAACCCGCCCCTCCCCTCCCCCGATCCGGACGGCTTCCTGGCCCTGGTCAACTCCGCTCGTACCGCGGCCGGTTCACCCCCGGTCGTCCTCGATTCCCGTCTGACCGCCGCGGCCCGCGCCCACGCCTCCGCCATGGCCTCGGCGGGGCGCCTCGGCGTCGAGGGCCCGGACGGGGTCTCCGTCCACCAGCGTGTCACCGCCACCGGATACGCGTACCTCACCATCGGCGAGCACCTGGTCTCCGGACCACGCACGCCCGCGGAGTTCGTCGCCTACTGCCTGCGCACGGACCAGGCCCGCCGCACCCTGCACGACCCGGTCTTCACCCACGCCGGTCTGGCGTACGCCGGTGACGGCCCGTCCGGCGACACGTACTGGACGGCGCTGTGGGCGAGCCCCTTCACCCCCGCCGGTCTGGCGCGGACGCAGGCCGACGTCGTCGATCTCACCAACCGGGAGCGCGCCCGGGCTGGGCTGCGTCCGCTGGCGGTGGATCCGCTGCTCACCGTGGCCGCGCAGGCGCACAGCGCGGACATGGTGGCCCGGGCCTTCTACTCCCACACCTCGCCGGAGGGTTCACAGCCCTGGGACCGGGCGGCCGCAGCGGGCTGCGGGCGGCGTTCGATCGGCGAGAACATCGCCTGCGGCCAGCGCTCCCCCGCCGAGGTGGTGGAGGGCTGGATGAACAGCCCGGGCCACCGCGCCAACATCCTCAAGCCTGACTTCACCCACATAGGGATCGGCTTCGAGGGCGGCGGTCGGGCGGGCACGTACTGGACCCAACTGTTCGGCGCCTGAGCAGGCTTCCGAGGCAGCGACACGGCTCGACCCGCGATCTTGGCGGAGCGCGACGTTCCGGGACAGGATGCCTCCATGAAGGGTGACCTGTTTTCCAGCGAGCACATGGTGCAGCCGGCCACAGCGCCGGGCATGACGGTCGAGAACTCCAAGTGCATCCGGTACGCGGTGCACGGCGAGATGCTCGCCCGCCAGGGGGCGATGGTCGCCTACCGCGGCAATCTCCAGTTCGAGCGCAAGGGCCAGGGCGTGGGCGGCATGCTCAAACGCGCGGTCACCGGTGAGGGACTGCCGCTGATGGCGGTGCGCGGGCAGGGCGAGGCCTGGTTCGCGCACGAGGCGCAGAACTGCTTCGTCGTCGAGGTGGACCCCGGCGACGAGTTCACGGTGAACGGCCGCAACGTCCTGTGTTTCGATTCCTCGTTGTCGTACCGGATCTCGACCGTGAAGGGCGCCGGCATGACCGGCGGCGGTCTGTTCAACAGCGTCTTCTCGGGGCACGGCAAACTGGGGCTGGTGTGCGACGGCACTCCGCTGGTCATCCCGGTCTCCCCGCAGTACCCGGTGTTCGTCGACACGGACGCCGTCGTCGGCTGGACGGCGGGCCTGGACACCTCACTGCACCGTTCGCAGTCCATCGGGTCGATGCTGCGCGGCGGTTCCGGGGAGGCCGTGCAGCTGATGTTGCAGGGACAGGGCTACGTCGTCGTACGGCCCAGTGAGGCCACGCCGCAGAAGGCACAGCAGCACTGAGCACCTACGTGAGGTGATCTGCGCCTCACGGACAACCCGTTTCGGCTCCGTCCGCGTCCTGATCGACAACAGACCACGCCCCGGCTCTTGGGCCGGGGCTGCGCAGCAACCCCCTGAGGCCGTGTTGACCTTCGCCGCACCGCGCGTCAGGGTGCGAGACGGCACGGATCTCCGTCCCGTGCCGGAAGGGTGACTGTCTTGATCGGGATCACGGACATCGAGAACGCGGCCGAGCGGATCGCCGGACACGTCGTGCGCACGCCAACCGTACCGAGCCCCGGCCTGTCCGCGTTGCTAGGTGCCCCGGTCACGGCGAAGCTGGAACTGCTCCAGCGCACCGGCTCGTTCAAGGCGCGCGGGGCGACGGCCAAGCTGCTGTCGCTCGGTGAGGCGGGACGGGCCGCCGGGGTGGTGGCGGTCAGTGGTGGCAACCACGGGATCGCCCTCGCGGTCATGGCCGCGGCCCTCGACGTGAAGGCGACGGTCGTCATGCCGCGCTCGGCGCCCGCCCGGGCCGTGGAGATCGCCGGGGCCGCCGGGGCGTCGGTGCGGCTGACCGACGACATGGACGGCGCGTTCGCGCTGGTGACGCGGCTGCGGGACGAGGGACTGACCCTGGTCCATCCCTTCGACGACACAGTGGTGATCGCCGGGCAGGGCACGGTCGGACTGGAGTTCGCCGAGGACGCCGGTGACCTCACCGACGTGCTCGTCAGTGTCGGAGGCGGCGGGCTGATCGCCGGTGTCGCGGCGGCCCTGCTCGCCCGCCGACCGGGCCTGCGGGTCTGGGGCGTGGAGACCGAGGGCGCCGAGGCGATGTCCCGGGCGCTGGCGGCGGGCGGCCCGGTGCCGGTCGCGCTGTCGTCGATCGTCTCCACGCTCAGCGCGCCGTCCGTGTCGCAGCTGACGTACGACCATGTGTCCGCCCTGGTCACCGAGGTGCTCGTGGTCTCCGACCGGGAGGCCGTGCAGGGGTCCCTCGATCTCGCCGACCACGCCAAGGTGTGGGCCGAACCGGCCGCCGGCTGTCTGCTTCCGGCGGCCCGGCGGGTCCTGGAGCGGGTCGGTGACGGGGCCCGGCTGGGACTCGTGGTCTGCGGGGGCAACGCGACGACCGGTGATGTCATGGCCTGGTCCGAGAAATTCGGACTGCGCTGAGACGCGTCAACTCCGGTCATTCGGTGAACAGTTCTTACTGACTTCTCGTATAGCAAGCGAACAGAAGAAAAGAGACGCCTTTCAGTTGAGAATTCATTGAACGCACCCCGCCGCGGCCGCCGTACCACTGTGAAAGGTGAGAGCCAGGGGTTCAGCGAGGGATGACCATGGTCAAGGCGCACGTCTCCACACACGAGTTGGTCGCCGGCAGGTACCGGCTCGTGGAGGTCCTCCACCGCGAAACGAACCGCATCTGCTGGTACGGCGAGGACATCCAGGTCGAACGCCCCTGCCTGCTCACCCAGATCGGGCTCCCGGTCGGCCTGGACGCGGAGAGCTCCCGACGGGCCACCGCCGGGGTCATCCGGATGTCGGAGACCATGGGGCTGCTGTGCCCCGGCCGGGTCGCCGTGGTCGTCGACGCCGTCGAGGACCACGGCACCCTGTGGACCGTCACCGAGTGCATCGACGGTATCCCGCTGGGCGAACTCATCGCCCGGCAGGGCACGTTCAACTACGTACGGGCGGCCCGCGTCGGCCTGGAGCTGCTCGACGTGCTGGAGGCGGCGCACGGCGAGGGCATCACGCACGGAGAGCTCAGTCCGGGCCAGGTGTTCGTGCAGGAGGGCGGCTCCGTCGTGGTCACCGGCTTCGGGCTGGCCGGCGCGACCCTCGTACCCCGGGTCACGGCGCCCTCCTACGCCTCCCCCGAACAGGCCCGTGACGAGCGCATCGGGCCGGCCGCCGACCTGTGGGCGCTCGGCGCGATCCTGTACACGATGGTGGAGGGCCGCCCGCCCTTCCGCGACCGTGACCGGCCCGAGACCACCCTGAAGGGAGTGGACCGGCTTCCGCTGCGCACACCGGTGCGCGCCGGCCCGCTCACCCAGACCTTGCAGGGGCTGCTCCGCAAGAACTCCACGGAACGGCTGACCCGCCCGGTGGTCCGCGAGGCGCTTACACGTGTCCTTACCGAGGACCCCGACGCGGCCACTCCCCTGGTGGGGGGCCGGCCCCGGCTGCGTGGTGTGTACGGCGCGGGCCCGGGATGGAGCAGGCGCACCATGGTCGCCGGCACCGCCCTGGCCGTCGTCACGGTCGCCGTCTCCGTCCTGGCCGTGACCCGGCAGCTTCCGGGCACCGGCACCTCCGCCGGCGAAGCACCGCCCCAACCGTCCGTCTCCGCCTCCGTGCCCGACGACGGCACCGACGGACAGCAGCCCTCCCGGCCGCCGGCGACACCGACGCCCACCCCCACCCCTACGCCGACTCCGACCCCCACACCCACCCCCACACCCACCCCCACACCCACGGCGTCCCCCACAGGCACGCCGCTGCCCCCCGGGTTCCGCATCTACCACTCCCCGGAGGGCTTCTCCGTCGCCCTCCCCGAGGGCTGGAAGCCGCTGCGTACGACGCGCGCGTCCGATCTGGCGTACCGGGTCGTCTTCAGTGCGGAGGACGACCCACGCGCTCTGGCCGTCACCTACAGCGCACGCGTGGGCCCGGACCCCGTCGCCGTCTGGCGCGACGACGTCGAGCCGGGTCTGAAGGAGGAGTCGGGCGACTACCGGCGGATCGGGGACATCCGCGCGACGACCTATCAGGGACGCGAGGCCGCCGACATGGAGTGGCTCGCCGACGTCAACGGCACCCGCCTGCGCACCTTCGGCCGGGGCTTCCTCATCGGGGAGGGCCGCAGCTTCTCGCTGCGCTGGGCGACCCCGGCGCAGGACTGGAACGATGCCGCGAACCAGGAGGCGCTGGACACCTTCCTGAGCACGTTCCGGCAGGCCTCAGACTGAGCCACGGGGAGCCCGCATCGCGTGCAGCGGCCCTCCGTGCAGCGGCTCGGTGCGCCAGCGCGCCATGAACGTCCGGTCCGCGAGCGAGCACGTCACCACCAAGTGGTGTGGTGTCTCGAGGAAGGCAACGTCGGCGACGAGGGTGTGGGCGTCGGTCCATCCCCCGCTCACGGCCGTCGGGACCGGGCCGTCGTCCTGGACGGTCCAGCCGTCCCCGCCGAGCCGCAGGGCGAGCCGGTGACCGTCCTCGGTGAGCGTCAGACTCCAGCCGTCGGCGTCCGCGCCGACCCCGACCGCGGTCAGCGTCGGCTGGTCCGCGCAGGCACCGCCGTACGGCATGAACTCCGCCCCCGACCACGCCTCCGCCCGCTCCGGCGGGGCCGCCTTGCCCGCGGCCGGTGGCAGCGCGAGCCGCGCCAGCCGCTCGCCCAGGGCCGTGTCGGCGTCCTGCCCGCCGGGCAGCGGACCTGGGCCGAACGCCGGCAGCAGATGCTCCCAGACCAGGTTCAGCACCTCCTGCATCTCCTTGGTGGCCGCGGTCATGGCGATCACCGCCTCGTGCTCGGGCAGCACCAGGCAGAACTGGCCGTACGCCCCGTCGCCGCGGTAACCGTGCCGGGACCTCCAGAACTGGAAGCCGTAGCCCTGCTGCCAGTCCGACAGCGCACCCTCGGGGGTCCCGTCGGCGTTCGCCACAAGCGCCCGCGTGGCCTCGGTGACCCATCCCTCGGGCAGCAGCCGCTCGCCCTCCCACACCCCGTCCTGCAGATGGAGCAGCCCGAGCCGGGCGATGGCGTCGGTCGAGGCGTGCAGCCCGCTGAAGCCCAGTTCACGCTCGGCCCCGTCCCGTATCCACGCGACCTCGCCGATCCCGAGCGGATCCAGCAGCCGGGGCCGCAGATAGCCGGTCAGCGACTGGCCGGTGACGCGCTGGAGGATGGTGGCGAGCGTGTACGTGGCGGGCTGGTTGTACGCGAAGACGCTTCCCGGCTCCCGCTCGGGCGGCAGCAGCAGGAAGCCGCGCACCAGTTCCTCGGGGTCGATCGCGTGGGCGCGATCGAACGTCTCGGCGTCGTGTCCGCTGGCCATCGACGCCACATGCCGTACGCGCATCGCGCGGCTGCGCCGGTCGGTGATGTCGGCCTCGAACTCCGGGAAGTACGAGATCACCGGGTCGTCCAGCCGGATCAGTCCCTCGGCGACGGCGAGACCCGCGGCCGTCGCCGTGAAGCTCTTGCTGAGCGAGTACAGCAGATGCGGGCGTTCCGGGGTGTACGGCGCCCACCACCCGGACGCCACGACACGACCGTGCCGCAGGATCATCAGGCTGTGCGGCTCGATCTCCGGGTCGGCTTCGAGGGCGTCGAGGAACGCGTGGACGCCCGACGCGTCGACGCCTTGTGCGGCGGGGGTGCTCCGGGGCAACGTGCGATCGCTCATGCCCGCATCCTCTCCCGGCGACCGGGGGCCGATCGAGTGGTTATCGAGGGGGGATCGAGGAGTTTTCCGGGCCGCGGACAGCCTGTTTTCGCTTCCGCCGACCGGGGACTCAGCCCTTATGGTGCAAATCGGATACACGATGATGACCGAGCAGGCCGGCCCCCGTGAGCTCGTCGACCATCTGGTACGGGCCGAGGAGGCGGGCTACGACTTCTCGGTGACCTCGGACCACTACTTTCCGTGGCTGCGCTCACAGGGTCACTCGCCGTACGCGTGGAGTGTGCTGGGCGCGGCCGCCCAGGCGACCTCGCGCATCCCGCTGATGACGTACGTGACGTGTCCCACCGTCCGCTACCACCCGGCGGTCGTGGCGCAGAAGGCGGCGACGATGCAGCTGCTGTCGGAAGGCCGGTTCCGGCTGGGGCTCGGCTCGGGCGAGAACCTCAACGAGCATGTGGTGGGCGGCGGTTGGCCGTCCGTGGACGTGCGGCACGAGATGCTCGAAGAGGCGGTGGAGATCATCCGGGCGCTCTTCCGGGGCGGCCATGTGAACCACCGCGGTCCGCACTTCGACGTCGAGTCGGCCCGGCTGTGGGACCTCCCCGACCAGCCGCCGCCGATCGGCATCGCGGTCTCCGGCGAGCAGTCCTGCACCCTCGCGGGCCGCTTGGCCGACCTGGTCATCGCCACCGAGCCGAAGTCGGGGCTGCTCGACACCTTCGACCGGCACGGCGGTGAGGGCAAGCCGCGCGTGGGCCAGCTGCCCGTCTGCTACGACCCCGACCGCGACGCCGCCATCAAGCGCGCCCACGCGCAGTTCCGCTGGTTCGGAAGCGGCTGGAAGGTCAACTCCGAGCTGCCGCACCCGGACGCCTTCGAAGCGGCCACGCAGTTCGTCACGCCCGACGACGTCGCCGACGCGATTCCCTGCGGCGACGAGCCGGAAGACTTCGTGGAAGCCGTACGGCCGTACGCCGAGGCCGGTTTCACCGAGATCGCCCTGGTGCAGATCGGCGGGGAGTCGCAGCCGGCGTATCTCGACTGGGCGGCGAAGACGCTGCTGCCCGCGCTGCACGACGCCCTCGACTGAGCGGCACGTACGGTCCCCGCACCGCGAGCGGGTGCAATAGGCTTCCGACCTGCACATTGTGCGGTCCGACCAGCCTGCCCAGGAGAAACACCCGTGACTTTGTCGATCGTCCCGTCCGAGACGTCCCCCGTGCCCCTGTCCGACCTCGTGGCGCGGGACGCGCGCGAGTTCGGGGTCTACGCACGGACCGGAGGATGGGCCTTCGGCCTGATGGTGGCGCGCAGCGTGCGGCCCGGCGGCCAGAGCGCGGACGAGACGCCGAAGGTGTCGGCGAAGGAGTTCGCCGAACTCGCCGGATGCTCGCCCGAGCGCGTCATGCGCTACTACAAGGCCTGGGACCGGGCCGCCGACGACGGTCTCGTCCCGCTCTTCGAGGCGCTGACGCCGGGTCAGGAGGTGGAGCTGCCGGACGCGGACGTATGGCTCAGCTACTACGTCTCCCGCAACAGCGCCACCTCCGAGCGCGGCACGGCCATCGCCGAGGCCGCCGAGGCCGAGGGCATCCGGCCGACCAAGGCGCTGGAGGTCGCCGAGAACCCCACCGCGCTGCGCGCCGCGATCCTCGCCGACCCCTCCACCGCGCGGGCCGCGCGCGGCGCGCTGCTCGACCGGCTGAAGGAAGACCCGGAACTCCAGGCCGAGTTGGCGCGTGACGTCGTACGCACCGACGACCTGAAGAAGGCCGTCGCCAGTGAGAGCCGGGCTGCCGACCGGATCGGATACGTGCGGCAGATCGCCGAGTCGGGCCAGATCAAGACGCCGGCCGGGCAGACCATCGAGGCGCCCGTGGACCTCCGTCAGGAGGCGGAGCGGCATCTGTCGCTGCTGGACGAGCTGGAGCAGGACGAGGACACCGGCGAGTGGGCCACCGAGGCCTACGACACCATGAAGTCGCTCGTCGTCGAGGCGGTGGAGGCCGATCCCGAACTGCGTGTCCAGGAACGGCGGACGAAGTTCTACAGCAGCCTGCAGAAGGCCACCAAGGTCTTCGAGGAACTCACCTTCGACGACGCCCAGGAGTTCTACGAGGACGACATGGTCCAGCGCCTGGAGGAACTCCAGCAGGCCATCGCCACGTGCATCACGTCGCTGCGCGGGGCGCGGGGGAATCACCCGGAGGGCTGAGCATCTTGTGCACGACGCGGGTACTAGAGGGCTCTACGACTGTTCTCCCCGGAGGCCCTCTCGTGAACTCGTTCGTGCACAAGTCCCTGGTCGTGCAGCTCCAGGCGGGCACCACGGACCGCTTTCCGGTGCTCGCCCACCTGAGCTACGACGCGGCGGACCCGTTCGCCGTCACCGCGGTGTTCAGCCACGACGGCCGGGTGCTCGCGCGGTGGCGGCTGGACCGGGAGATGCTCAGCGACGGGCTTCAGGGCCCGGTGGGGCTGGGAGACGTGCGGCTGCGTCCCGTGTCGACGGGCGTGTGGCAGGAGCTGCGCATGGAGCTCCTCGGCGACGCCCGCCCGGACGGGGGCCGCCAGTGTGCCGTGGTGTTCGCCTGGGCGCCGGCGCTCGCGGCCTTCCTGCGGGAGACCCGCGAGGTCGTCCCGCCCGGGCGGGAGGAGGTCCGGATCGACGACTTCCTCGCGGACGTCATCGCCGGGGGCTGACACGACCGGCCCTTCGGCGCCCTCGCCGTCACTTCTTCGACGTATGGCGGCGCCGCGTCAGCATCGGGACGACGAACCAGCACAGCAGATACCAGACGACCACTCCCCCGACCATCCATGGCACGTACGTGTCATCGGTCGCGACCCTGAGGATCAGCAGGAGTGCGGCCGTCATGGTGGCGAGCAGCAGCACCAGGCCGACGAAGGTCAACCGGGAGGCCCACTCGACGGCCTGTGGTTTCACCCGCCGCCCCACCACCAGGCGGTGCAGGGACACCGGGCCGATCAGCGCGCCGGTGGCGGCGGCCCCCAGCACGACCGTCACGATGTAGATGACCTGGTCCGTGTGCGGCAGGTCCTCGTACTTGGGCGTGAACACGACGGTCAGCAGGAAGCCGAACAGGATCTGCACGCCCGTCTGCGCGACCCTGACCTCCTGGATGAGCTCTCCCCACTTTCGGTCGGCTCTCTCCTCCTCGGTCTCGTGGCGCCCCGTGTATTCCGCCTCTGCTCCGCTTCCGGTGCCCGACACACTTCCTCCTGCCCGGCTGAGCCCGTCTTCCCTCTCTGCACGTATTCCCTGCTTCGCGCGGAATGGTCATGTCGTGACGTCGATGGCCACAGCATGTGACGCAACGTGTTTGCGACGCGGCCGAGCGGCAAACCGGATCCCATGACGGAATCGGACAAGGAAACGAACAAGAAGACAGCAGCCGCCTCTACCGCCGCCTCCAAGGCGCGGCCAAGCACGGACAAGGCGACGGCCCCCGCGGCGAAGACCGCGCGCGCCGCCGCCACGAAGACGGACGACGCGGCGTCGACGGCGACGTCCGGTGCGCAGCGGGCCGCGGAGTCGACGAGCGCGGCCGCGCACACGGCGGCCAAGAGCGTCGAAGCGGGCCGTCAGGCGATCGTGTCGGCGTCGGGTCAGGTCGCGGCCGGCGCGAAGACGGCCTGGACGGTGCTCAGCCATCGCAAGCTCGTCGCCGCGGGCGTCGGAGCGGGCCTGACCGCGCTCGGAGCGGCGTCCTACGCCGCGGGACGCCGTGCGGAGCGCCACACCCTCGGGCCGGTCACGCGGCTCACCGGCGGTCGCATCTGAGGTGCCGACGGCGTGGGCGGTGGCAGGGGCGCGGCCGTTTCAGCGATCGGCGGGCGGTTACACGGAGCGCGAGACGTACGGCGTCGACCATCCGAGGAGTCCCGTTGACCATGTCCGGCCCCGAACTCACTGTCACACTCAGCGGCGGCAGCCCTTCCGACGCGCAGAAGGTCGTCCGGGCCCTGGAGCCCGCCTTCGGCCCCGCGGACGAACTGCCCGCCGACGAGCACGCCACCGTCCACACGGCCACGTTCGCCGACGGCACCGCCGACCGGCCCGCCGGGACTCCACAGGGCCACCTCGGTCACCTGTCCGCCCCGGTGACCGTCACTGTGCAGGGCACCCCGAACGCCGTGGAAGCGGCGAGCGACATGCTGTCCCGCGCCTTCCCCCTGCACGACCAGGGCTCCGCCTCGGGCGACCAGGAGCAGGAGAGGCAGCTGCTCCTGGCGCCGTGAGCGACATCGAGGCGCCGGGCCGGGACCTGCCGCGCCGGGCCGGGACCTACCAGCGGCCTTCCACCTGGTCCTTGATCCGCCGGTCGTACAGGTCGCCGATCGCGGTGAGCGTCGCCTCCGACAGCTCCGGCAGCTTGGCGGCGGCCGCATTGGCGCGGGCCTGCTCGGGCGAGCGGGCGCCCGGGATCACGGTGGTCACGCCCGGCTGCTGGATGATCCAGCGCAGGGCCAGCTGGGCCGGGGTGTACCCCTCGGGGGCGAGCGCGGCGAACTCGGCGGCGGCCTCGACGCCCGTCGTGTAGTCCACGCCGGAGAAGGTCTCGCCCACGTCGAAGGACTCGCCGTGCCGGTTGTAGGTGCGGTGGTCGTTCTCAGGGAAGACCGTGTCCTTGGTGTACTTGCCCGACAGCAGGCCCGAGGCCAGTGGAACGCGGGCGATGATGCCGACGCCGGCTTCCCGGGCCGCGGGGAGCACCTCGCGCAGGGGCTTCATGCGGAACGGGTTGAGGATGATCTGCACGCTCGCCACGCCCGGCCGGGCGATCGCGGTCAGCGCCTCCTGGCAGGTCTCCACACTGACGCCGTACGCGGCGATGCGCTCCTCCTCGACCAGGGTGTCCAGGGCGTCGAACACCTCGTCCGTGGAGTACACCGGCGTCGGCGGGCAGTGCAGCTGGACGAGGTCGACGCGGTCGACGCCGAGGTTGCGCCGTGAACGGTCGTTCCAGGCCCGGAAGTTGTCCAGCACGTAGTTCTCCGGGACCTGGTCGACCCGGCGGCCCATCTTCGTCGCGACCAGCACATGCAGGTCGGGCCTGCCGCGCAGGAACGTGGCGATGGTCTGTTCGCTGCGCCCGTCGCCGTACACGTCGGCCGTGTCGAAGAAGGTGACTCCCGACTCGGCCGCCGCCTCCAGCACCGCCAGGGCTTCCTTGTCGTCGACGTCTCCCCAGTCGGCGCCCAGTTGCCAGGTGCCGAGACCGACGACGGATGCGTGCTGTTGCGACCTACCGAATGTGCGCTCGTCCATGGCGTCAGTCTGTCATCCGTCACACGCCCGCACGGAACCGGCCGATCCGGTCGGTCGCCCAAACATCATTCACTCACACGAGTGACAAGGCGCGCTGAAAGGCATGCACGTGTCAATCGGCGCCTAGCGTGGGCCCGTGACCGATCGTTCAGCATGCAACCTCCCGCAGGGGGACCCTTCCTGGACCCGTCGCGGCTTCCTCCGTTCCGCCGCCGCCCTGGCCGCCGTCCCCGTCCTGGTGGCGGCGGATCCGGCCGAGGCGGCCGAGGAACTGCCGGACTTCCCGGCGGGCGTCGCCCTGTACCGCTCGGCGTACCGGAACTGGGTCGGCGAGATCACCGCCGACGGGCTGTGGGCCTGTGCGCCGACGGGGCCCGACCAGGTGGTCGCCGTCGTCAACTGGGCCTGGCGGCAGGGGTGGAGGGTACGTCCCCGAGGCTCCTCGCACGGCTGGTCGCCGCTCACGCTCACGGAGGGGACACCGTCGGACGCACGCGTCCTCCTCGTCGACACCGCCTCCCACCTCACCGGCGTGGCCCTGGAGTCCGCCTCCTCCGTCCGCGCCGGCACCGGCGTCACCCTGGAGACGCTGCTCACCTACCTCGAGGAGCGCGGCCTCGGCGTCACCGCCGCACCCGCTCCCGGCAACCTCACCCTGGGCGGTGCGCTGGCCGTCGACGCGCACGGCACGGCCGTACCGGCGCGGGGCGAACAGCGACTGTCCGGGCACACGTACGGCTCGCTCAGCAATCTCGTGCTGTCGCTGAGGGCGGTCGTCTGGGACGAGGACAGCGGCGCCTACGTGCTGCGGACCTACCGCCGCGACGAGGCGGACTGCGCCGCGCTCCTCACCCACCTCGGCCGTGCCCTGGTCACCGAGGTCGTGCTGCGGGTGGGTGCCAACACGAATCTTCGGTGCGTGAGCCGTACGGACATTCCGGCCGGCGAGCTCTTCGCGGCGCCCGGCGGTGACGGGCGGACGTTCACGAGCTTCCTGGAGCGGTCCGGGCGCGTGGAGGCGATCTGGTTCGCCTTCACGGAGTTTCCCTGGCTGAAGGTGTGGAGCGTGGCGTCCACGCGGCCGCTCACCTCACGGCGGGTGACGTCGCCGTACAACTACCCGTTCTCCGACAACGTCCCGACCCCGGTGGCGGACCTGGCCGGGCGGATGATCTCGGGCGCGGCCTGGTACCTGGCGCCGGTGCTGGGCACCGCACAGTACGAGGCGGCCACGCTCGGGCTCGCGGCGACGCTGTCCGCCGACATCTGGGGGCCCTCCAAGAACACCCTGCTCTACTTGAAGCCCACCACCCTCAAGGTCACCACGAACGGGTACGCCGTCCTCACCACCCGGGACCAAGTGCAGCGTGTCGTCGCCGAGTTCACCTCCTTCTACCGGGAGCGGCTGACGGTGTACGCGGCGCTGGGCCGCTTCCCGGTGAACGGCTCGGTGGAGATCCGGGCGACCGGCCTCGACGACCCCGCCCATGCCGAAGTGGACGGCGCCCGCGTCCCGCTGCTGTCGGCGCTGCGGCCGAGCCGTGAACACCCCGAGTGGGACACGGTCGTCTGGCTGAACGTCCTGACACTGCCGGACACGCCGTACGCGGAAACCTTCCTGCGCGAACTCGAGCGATTCCTGCTGCGCGCGTACGACGGCGGGCATGCCCTCACCCGCGTCGAGTGGTCCAAGGGCTGGGCGTACACAGAGCAGGAGGTGTGGAGCGACGAGGAGGTGCTGGGCACGGCCGTGCCCGCCTCGTACGGAGAGAGCGTGTGGGGGGAGGCGGCCGGGGTCCTGGACCGGCTCGACCCGCACGGGGTCTACGGAAACGCCTTCCTGGACCGGTTGTTCCGTTAGGGCGTCCCGAGTACGCCTTCGGCACCGACTGACGGACGCCGGCCGACGGTTTGCTCCACAGGTCACGCGGTACCCGCGCCGGACAGCACCCGATGAGTCCCATGACGACGAAGAAGGGAGCGACCCGTGTCGAAGGTCGAGGAATCCATCGAGGTCGGCGTTCCGGTGCACACCGCGTACAACCAGTGGACGCAGTTCGAGACGTTCCCGGAGTTCATGAACGGGGTGGAGCGCATCGAGCAGCGCTCCGACACGCTCACGCACTGGGTGACCAGCGTCAACGGGGTGCACAGGGAGTTCGACGCGGAGATCACGGAGCAGATCCCGGACGAGCGGGTCGCGTGGACGACGGTCTCCGGGGAGGCCCGGCAGGCGGGTGTGGTCACTTTCCACCGCCTCGACGACGACCACACCAAGGTGATGCTGCAGATGGACTTCCATCCGGACGGCGTCACCGAGACCGTCGGCGACAAGCTCGGCTTCGTGAAGCGGCAGACCAAGGGTGACCTGGAGCGCTTCAAGCAGTTCATCGAGGAGCGCGGCCAGGAGACCGGCGGCTGGCGCGGCGCGGTCGTCTGACCGGGCGCGGTCCATCAGAACGGCACCAGGACCGAGGCGCGGCCCGCTACTGGCCGGCCGCTTCCGTACGGCACTCCGGGTGCCCCCAGCCCTGGGCGTTCTTGGCGATGGGCTCGCCGGCCGCGTAGGACCGTCCGCACAGACAGCGGCCGGGGAACTTCGCCTTGATCGTCCGTGCCGAACCGCCGCGCCCGCCCGCCGCCTTGCCCCCGCTGGACCGCTTGCGCGGTGCACGAGCCGGTACGTCCGGTGCGGGCGGCGGCTCCGGCGAACCGAGGCCGCTGCCCGCGGGCTCCTGGACGGTCGCCGCCTGGCTGGCGGCCCGGTCGGCGAAGTCGTTGAGTTTGTCGCCGTCGACCTGATGGGCGGGCACGTAGCGGAACTCGACCGAGCGGCCGTCGAGCAGTTCGTCGATGCGCACGACCAGGTCCTGGTTGGCGACCGGTTTGCCGGCGGACGTCTTCCAGCCGTTGCGCTTCCAGCCGGGCAGCCAGGTGGTGACGGCCTTCATGGCGTACTGGGAGTCCATCCGGACCTCCAGCGGCACGTCCGGGTCGGTCGCCGCCAACAGGCGTTCCAGCGCGGTCAGTTCCGCCACGTTGTTGGTGGCTGTGCCGAGCGGACCCGCCTCCCAGCGGGCCGGGGTCTCCGACTCGTCGGCGACGACCCAGGCCCAGCCGGCCGGTCCGGGGTTTCCCTTCGAAGCGCCGTCGCACGCGGCCACCACACGTTCACGCATGGACCCGATCATGCCACGGCCGGACGAGGCACTCGGCCACAGCTGTCAGGACACCTCGGTGACCTGCGGCATCTCGCCCTCGGTCGTCGTGACGTCGATCACCGAGAAACTCGCGCCCTGCGGGTCGCTGAGGGCGGCGAACCGGCCGAACGGGGTGTTCATCGGTCCGAACCTGAGGACGCCGCCGAGCTTGGTGGCCCGGGCGACGGCCTCGTCGCAGTTGTCGACGGTGAAGTAGACGTTGATGTACGGCGGCACCTCGGGCGGGAACTCGTCCGTCATCTTCATGCGGCCGAGGACCGTGTTGTCGCCGACGTCGAACAGGCGGAAGTCGACCGCGTCGTCCTGCATCTGCTTCGCGCGGTACGGGAAGACGGCCGGGAAGAACGCGTCCGACTTCTCGGGCTCACGGGTGAAGACCTCGGCCCAGCAGAACGCGCCGGGCTGCTCGGGCGGCGCCTCGAACCCCTCGTGCTTGCCCGCCTGCCACACGCCGAAGACGACGCCGCTGGGGTCGCGGCCCAGGCACATGGTGCCGAAGTCGCCGACCTGCATCGGCTCCATCACGACCTCGCCGCCGTTGTCCCGGATCTTGCGGGCGGTGGCCGCGGCGTCCGGGGAAGCGAAGTACAGGCACCACTGCGACTGCCCCTCCTGGCCGGGCATCGGCGGTACGACGGCGGCGACGGCCTTGCCGTCCGAGTAGGCCTGCGTGTAGTTGCCGTACTCCGACGACGCCTCGCCGAAGGTCCAGCCGAGGACGTCGCCGTAGAAGCTCTTGGCTCCCTCCACGTCCGTGAACATCGCGTCGGCCCAACAGGGGGTTCCCTCAGGTTGTACGGCCATGGCTGCGGCCCTCTCCGAATCGATGGATGGTCCGTTTCCTCACGCTAGCCACCGATACGCCCACCCGCGCGTCGAATGGTCCGGTCCGTTTCAGACTGGACAGAGAGGTCGGCTTTCGGAGGGATGACCGGCAGGATCTTCGCCGGGACGGGGTGCGGTATGGCGGACAGGATGATGCGCGCGTGGTCCATGGTGGCGCCGGGGCCGGTCGAGGAGGGCTCCCTCCGGCTCGTCCGGAAGCCGGTGCCGTCACCCGGGGACGACGAGCTGCTGCTGCGGGTGCGCGCCTGCGGGGTGTGCCGTACGGATCTGCACGTCGCCGAGGGCGACCTGCCGGTGCACCGGCCGGGGGTGACGCCCGGGCACGAGGTGGTCGGGGAGGTGGCGGGCCTCGGGGCGGCGGTGCGCGGCTTCGCGCCCGGCGACCGGGTGGGCGTGGCGTGGCTGCGCCGCACCGACGGCACGTGCGTCTACTGCCGGCGCGGGGCCGAGAACCTGTGTCCGGCCTCCCGGTACACGGGCTGGGACGCCGACGGCGGCTACGCCCAGTACACGACCGTCCCGGCCGCGTTCGCCCACCGGCTGCCCGACGGCCTCGACGACGTGACCGCCGCGCCGCTGCTGTGCGCGGGCATCATCGGCCACCGCGCGCTGCGGCGGGCCGCGCTGCCGCCGGGCGGACGGCTCGGTCTGTACGGCTTCGGCGGCAGCGCCCACCTGTGTGCGCAGGTCGCGCTGGCCGAGGGCGCCACCGTGCACGTCATGACGCGCGGCGCCGACTCCCGGCGGCTGGCGCTCGCCCTGGGGGCCGCCTCCGCGCAGGACCCGTACACCCCGCCGCCCGAGCCGCTGGACAGCGCGATCCTGTTCGCGCCGGCGGGCGAGCTGGTCCCGGTCGCGCTGCGGGCCCTGGACCGGGGCGGGATCCTGGCGGTCGCCGGTATCCATCTCAGCGATGTCCCGCCGCTGCGCTACGAGAGCGAGCTGTTCTACGAGAAGGAGCTGCGCAGCGTCACCTCCAGCACACGTCAGGACGGCCGCGAGTTCCTGACCCTCGCCGCCCGGTACGGTGTGCGCGCCACCACGCACACCTATCCGCTGACCCGCGCCGACGAAGCTCTCATGGACCTCAAGGCCGGCCGCTTCGACGGGGCCGCGGTGCTGGTCGACGACCTGGGCTGAAGCGGCTCGCCTCGCAAGGGTCACGGCCGCGGCTCATGAGGCGGCCGGACGTCCTTCGCGACGAGCGGAGCGCGTGTGAGCGGCGCGCGGGTCCGCTGTGGCCGACGCGTGTCTTCCCCCTGGTGTCCGGCTGTGCTTGCCTGGGGAACCGTTTCGGGGCCGGGGCGGGAGTGGTCGCATGCGGAGAGCGTGGATCGTGGGCGTGCTGCTGGTCGGTGTACTGCTCGGCGCGTGCGGGGATCCCTCGTCCGGTCCGGAGGGCGCGCCGCCCTCCCCCGACGTACCGGCCTCGTCGGCCACCACCGAGCACCGGCGGCCGGCCGCGTCTGCGCGGGCATCGGCGAAGGCGCCCGGTGCGCCGGCGAAGGCACCCACCGTGCTGTACCTCGGCGATTCGCTGGCGATGGAGAACCAGCGGGTGCTCGGCGAGGAGCTGCGCCGCGACCTGCGGGCGCGGTACACCAGCGCCCCCTATTCGGGCACCACGTTGTGCGACTACCTGGAGGGCACCGGGGAGAAGTCGCTCGTACCGGACCGGGACAAGGCGGCCGCATTGGTGCGGTCGCTGCACCCGGACTACGTGGTCCTGCAGTTCTGGGGCAACGCGTGGGACTTCACGTGGTGCATGGACGGCATCACCCACGCCGATTCGCCCACCGTGTACTTCAAGCGGTACGCCGCCGACGCCCGGCGGCTCACGGAACAGATCGCCAAGGCCGGCGGTGACCGGCGTCCGCGGATCGTCTGGGTGGCGCAGGGCCCGGACCCGATCACTCCCGACCGGGTCCGGGGCGTGAACGCGCTCTACGAGGAGCGGGCCGCCGCCTCGGGCGACCTCGTCGCCGACGCGGGACGGACGGTGAGTGCCGTCGGAGCCCGCTACACCTGGGTCCAGCACCTGCCGTGCACCGACTACGAGCACGACCACCCCGACTACTGCACCCAGCCGGACCGCGACCGCACCGCCCTCCACCTCGACGACGACTACCTGCACTTCTGCCTGGCACCCACGACGTCCACACCGAAGCCCTGCCCGGTGCGCTCCCCCGGCATCCTGCGGATCGCCCGGGAGATCACGCGGGTGATCGGCGAGGATCTGTAGCGTCGGCCGTCCTTGTGCGGGCGGCCGGCACCGTGTGGCTCACTCGCCCGCGGCCGCCTTCTCCAGGGCGGCGATGTCGATCTTGCCCATCGTCATCATGGCCTTGATCGCGCGGGCCGCCGTCTCCGGGTCCGGGTCCTTGGTCAGCTCCGTGAGGCGGTCGGGAATGACCTGCCAGGACAGGCCGTACTTGTCCTTCAGCCAGCCGCAGGGGCCGGGCTCGCCGCCGCCCTCGGTGAGCTTGGTCCAGTAGTAGTCGACCTCTTCCTGGTCCGCGCAGTCGATCATGAAAGAGATCGCCTCGGTGAACTTGAACTCCGGGCCGCCGTTCAGGGCGAGGAACCGATGGCCGTTGGCCGTGAACTCGACGGTCAGCACGGAACCGGCGGCACGCGGGCCGGCCTCGGTGTAGCGGGTGACGTCCCCGACACTGGAGTTCTTGAAGATCGAGACGTAGTAGTGGGCGGCCTCCTCGGCCTGGTCGTCGAACCAGAGACACGTGGTGAATCCGTCGGTGGCCATGAATACCTCCTGGGGCGCGGAACTCGGTCATCTGTATCGACCGATCCTCGCCGCGAAACTCATCGGTCGGGCCGCGCATTGATCCAGGCGGCCTATACACCGGCGAACTGCCCGAGGAGGCCGTGGACCGGGACCGGCTGCCCCTGCAGGTCCCCTCTGCCCGTAGCGAATCTGCTGCCGGCCTAGAAATCCCCGGCAGGGGCGGTCCCCGGCCCAGAGTGGAGATCACGGCGACGCGCACCGCGTCCCGACATCCTCGACGACTCGTCATGGCTCGTCATGGCTCGTCATAAGGAGTGCCGATGTCTCCATTCACCGCCGGCCCGGGGCCGGCCCTGCTGCCGCGGGCGGAGGAGGGTGACACCCCTCCGACCCGGTTCGACGACCACCTCGCCGCCCAACTGCTCGGCCAGCGCATCGTCTTCCTGGGCACCCAGGTCGACGAGGTCTCCGCGAACCGTGTCTGCGCCCAGCTGCTGATCCTGTCCGCGGAGGACCCGCGCACCGACATCAGCCTGTACATCAACAGCCCCGGCGGTTCGGTCCACGCGGGTCTGGCCATCTACGACACGATGCGGCTGATCCCGAACGACGTCTCGACCCTCGCCATGGGCTTCGCGGCCAGCATGGGTCAGTTCCTGCTCAGCGTCGGCGCGCCCGGCAAGCGCTACTCGCTGCCGAACGCGCGGATCATGATGCACCAGCCGTCGGCGGGCATCGGCGGCACCACCGCGGACATCGAGATCCAGGCGGAGAACCTGGAGCAACTGAAGCGGAGCATCGAGCGGATCACCGCCGAGCACACCGGGCAGAGCCCGGAGACCATCTCCCGGGACGGTGACCGCGACCGCTGGTTCACGGCCGAGGAGGCCAAGGAGTACGGCATGGTGGACCGGGTCGTCGAGTCGCTCACCGACGTCCGCCCGGCCGCCTCGAAGCGACGGATGGGACTGTGACATGGGGACGTACACGATTCCGAACGTCGTCGAGCGGACCCCGCAGGGCGAGCGGTCGTACGACGTCTACAGCCGGCTGCTGGCCGAGCGGATCATCTTCCTCGGCACCGAGATCGACGACGGCGTCGCCAATGTCGTCATCGCGCAACTGCTCCATCTGGAGTCGTCGGCCCCGGAGAACGAGATCGCCCTGTACATCAACTCCCCCGGCGGCTCGTTCACTTCGCTGATGGCGATCTACGACACGATGACGTTCGTGCAGGCCCCGATCTCGACGGTCTGTGTCGGGCAGGCGGCGTCCACGGCGGCCGTCCTGCTGGCCGGTGGGGATCCCGGGCGGCGGATCGTGCTGGAGCACGCCCGGGTGCTGCTCGGGCAGCCGGCCACCGGCGGCAGCCGGGGCACCGTCTCCGATCTCGCCCTCCAGGCCAAGGAGATGGTGCGGATCCGCTCCCAAGTCGAGGAGGTGCTCTCCCGGCACACGCACCACGACATCGCGACGCTGCGCGCCGACATGGACCGCGACAAGGTGTTCACCGCCGAGGAGGCGGTGGCGTACGGGCTGGCCGACGAGGTGCTCAGCCGGCGCCCCGTGATGGTCTGAGGCGCCGGCCGACGACGATGGGTCAGGCGGCCAGGCAGAGCCCGTTGTAGGGCGCGGTGGACGGGCCGCGGCTCCTGCCGGAGTGGCGGGTGAGTTCGCCCTGCGCCAGCGACAGCAGGTCGCCGAGGCCCAGGCCCAAGGCGTGGGCGGCGGCCGCGAGGACCTCCGAGGAGGCCTCCTTGCGGCCGCGTTCCACCTCCGAGAGGTACGGCATGGAGATCCGGGCCGCGTCGGCGACGTCCTTGAGCGTGCGCTCCTGGGCGAGGCGTTCGCGTCGCAGGACATCGCCGACCAGGTCCCGCCAGAGGGGTTCCTTCGGCGCGCGGGGTGCTTCGGGAGCGGGGGCCGACGGCACCGGGCGGGGCGGGGGCGCGGCCGGGCGTTCGGACACTGGGCGGGCGGTCCCCGGGCGGGCGGCGGGCGGCCGCAGGGGGATGACGCGGGCTTCGTTCGGCGCGTGGTTGCTCACCTCTTCAGACTAAATTCCCTGGCCCGAAGGGGAAGGGACCGGCATTCCGCCCTGGGTGGAATGCCGGTCGCGAAGAGGTGCGGGAACGGCACTGCGCGAGGTGGCTCACGGCACCGGCCAACTCACCATTCGACTGGGCCGAGTTCGGCCGCGTTGTCACCGCGGTGGAGTTGGGCGCCGCCGCCCGTTTTCCCCTCCTCGGCCTCTCTGCGGGCATACGCCGTCACTGGCCGGGTACGCGCTACGGAGAACAACCGCGAAAATCCGGAGCAGGACCCGAGACAACCGAGGCCGAAGAGGCACACGTCGAGCCGTGACTTTGGTGGGAGAGGTAATGGACACCGCCGTGATCCGGTCGAAGGCACAGGTCGTGAAGCAGACCGCCGTGACCAGGACGACGGGTGACGGACCACTGCCAGGAGTCGAGGACCCCAAGACCGTGGCTCCGCGCGACGCGCGAGAGCTGTCCCGCCAGTTCTTCCGACGCCTGACGGAACTCGACGAAGGCACGCACGAGTACCAGTACGCGCGCAACACGCTCATCGAGATGAACATGTCGCTCGTGCGGTTCGCGGCCGGCCGGTTCCGGGGCCGCGGGGACGACATGGAGGACGTCGTCCAGACCGGGATGATCGGCCTCATCAAGGCCATCGACCGTTTCGAGCTCGCGCGCGAGGTGGAGTTCACGTCGTTCGCGCTGCCGTACATCGTCGGAGAGATCAAGCGGTTCTTCCGTGACACCACGTGGGCGGTGCACGTGCCGCGGCGGCTGCAGGAACTGCGCGTGGAGTTGGCCAAGGCGCGCGAGGAACTCGCCAGCCGGCTGGACCGCGAGCCGACCGTCGCGGAACTCGCCACCCTGATGAGCATCTCCGAGGACGAGGTCGTCGAGGCGCAGATCGCCTCCAACGGCTACAACTCCTCGTCGCTGGACGCGGCGCTCACCGGTGACGGGCCCGAGGGCGGCGAGGCGGTCCTCGCCGATTTCATCGGCATGGAGGAGGACGGGCTGCGGCTGGTGGAGGACTTCCAGTCGCTGGCCCCGCTGATGGCCGAACTGAGCGAGCGTGACCGGCAGATCATCCACATGAGGTTCGTGGAGGAAGCCACCCAGGCGGAGATCGGCGAACATCTCGGCTGCTCGCAGATGCACGTGTCCCGGCTGATCAAGCGGATCATCACGCGGCTGCGCGAGGGCATGCTGGGCGAGCTGGGCTGCGCCTGACCCGGCCACCCGGAAGGCGGTGCCGCCCCCCGTGCCAGGGCCTGTCCGGGGCGGCACCCGCGACTCGGCTCACTGTTCGCCGAGGGGCACCACGGCGCGTACGCGCTTGCCGACGGGCACGCGTTCGACGGCGATGTCCGCCGCCAGCGCGTGGACGATCTCCAACCCGTGCCGGCCGACCCTTTCGGGATCCCGGGGGAAACGCCGGGGCAGGGCGGCACTGCTGTCGTAGACCACCACCACGATCGCGGTGTCCGTGCCCTCCAGCTCCAGGATGTACGGGCCGTTGCTGTGCCGGTCCGCGTTGGTGACCAGTTCGCTCACGACCAGGAGCACCCCGTGCTCGGTGCGGTCGTCGACCGTGGCGCACCACTCGGTCCTGAGCTGGTCGAGGAAGGCCGCGGCGAAGGACCGCGCCTCGGCTATGGAACCCGGTTCGCCGCTGTAGTGCGCCGCCCGCCGTAGCGGTTCGACGGGCACGTCGAAGCCAGTGGGTATCACTGCTCCGTCCAGGTGCTCGATCATGCGTTTCTCTCTCGGAAGCCGGACTGGCCGGACGCTGCTGCATCAGTGCACGTACCCCGAGCCGCGCGCCGCAGTCCCCGAGACCGCGTGACGGCCCTTACGTCGTCGACGGCACGACGCGGACGGCCCTCCCGGCGGGCGCGCCGCGCGGGTGCTGCTTAGCGTGGCAGCGTGAGTCCGCGAAGCCCCTCCGAGCAGACCGTCGTCGCGCGCCACGGCTGGCCGCGGGCGGCGGCCACGGTCCTGGCCGCGCTGATCGTCATGGGGGTGGTCGCCTCACTCGGACTGTGGGCGGCCGGTGCGGCCGATCTGCCGGACAACGCCTTCCCCCGGGTCGTCGCGGCTACCGTCGTCACGGCCGTCGGCGGCACGATCGAGCTGTCGGGGAACGCCGGGGAGCTCGCCACCACCCAGGCGGGGCTCACCGTGACCCCGCTGTCGGTCACCCTCTCCGGGGCGCTGGTGCTCGCCGCCGGCTTCCTGCGGCCCCTGCGGCGCCGGGCGGTCACCGGTGCCCGCGAACTGGCCCAATGGGCCGCCCGGATCGCCTTACTGTGGCTGCTCGCGGTCCTCGCCCTGGCCCTCGCGGCCCGCCAGACCTTCTCGGTCTCCCTCGGCGAGGGCACACTCGGCGACATCGGTGAGTTGTTCGGCCTGGCGCCGGAGGTCGGGTTCACCACGGATGTGCCGCTGACGCTGTTCTTCGGCCTGCTGTGGCTGGCGGGTGTGCTGGTGCTGGCGCTGCTGGTGTCGCGCGGGGCCGCGTTGCCGCCCCGGCTGGTGCGCTTCCAGGAGACGGTACGGCCCGCCGCGTACGCCATGGTCGTCCTGCTGCTCGCCTGCGTCGCCCTCGGGATCCTCATCGCGCTCGTCGTCGCGGCGACGCGCGGCCACGCGGCGGATACCTTCGCGCTGATCCTGCTCGGCATGCCGAACCTGGTCTGGCTCACCCTCACCATCGGCCTCGGCGCCACGTGGAACGGCCGGGTGGAGGGGCCGTTCGGGCTGCCGATGCCGCACGTGCTCGACCAGGTGCTGCGGGGCCAGGACGTCTCCGCACTCAACCTGAGCACGATCGCCGAGTACGACGGCAGGGTGTGGTGGCTCGTGGTCGTGGACGCCGTGCTGCTGCTGGGCGCCGCGTTCCTCATGGCGGCACGCTCACCGTCCCGGATGCGGGCTTGGCAGCACGCGGTGCACATGGCGGTCGCCCTGGCGCTGACGGTCCTCGTGATCTGTCTCGTCGGCCGTATCTCCGCCCACTACGGCCTGTCGCTCCTCGGCATCGGCGACCTCGGCGGCGATCTGGCCGGAGAGGTCTTCCTGAAGCCGGAACTGTGGGCCGCACTCGGCCTCGCCCTGCTGTGGGGGCTGTTCACCGGTTTCCTGGGCGGACTGCTGCCGATACCCGTGCGATGGCGGCGTGCGGCCGAAGCGGACTGGAAAGCGTGACGCCGGACATGGGAGTCTGCACTCGGTCGAGGAAAGGGCAAGGCATGGCATTGGCACTCGAAGACCGCCTGGCCATCGGCGAGTTGATCGCCCTGCACGGGCACCTTGTCGACGGCGGGGAGCTGCACCGCACGGCGGAGGTCTTCACCCCGGACGTCGTCTACGACCTTTCCGACTTCGGCCAGGGCCAGGTCACCGGGCTCGCCGCCTTCACCGAGGCGGCTCTTGCTCTGGGCGCCGCGAATCCCGTCGCGCACCACGTCACCAACGTGGTGATGGAGGAGGCGGACGACGGCCGGGTGCGGGCCCGGTCCAAGGGCCTGGGCGTCATGGCGGACGGGTCGTGCGGGTCCGTGACGTACGAGGACACCGTGGTGCGTGCCGCCGACGGCTGGCGGATCTGTCACCGCAGGGTGCTGGCGCGGCGCGTGCCGCTGAACGGGCTGGGACAGGACTGACGGTCCGGCGCTCCCGCAGGACGCGGCTCAGGCGACGGGCGTGAACAGGGCCGCGGCGGTCCGCTGCATGCGCAGGGCGTCGACCGACTCGGCCAGCAGTTCGTACTCGGTGGTGTCGTCGCTGGCGGCGACCCGCACCAGCCGCCCCGCAGCCAACTCGTCGGCGACCAGCTCTTGTTGGGCCATGTCCCCGCACCAGGCACGCAGCACGGCCGGCACGTCGGGCACGGTGTCGGCGACCGGGGCGAGCGCGCCGGGCGGGAAGTGTCCGGCCTCGGGCTGGGGGTCCAATCGCTCGGCGATCCAGGAGGCACGGTCGCGTAACCACCACAGGGCCAGGGCGAGGGTGGGGGCACGGTAGGTTCCGAGGGGTACGCCGATGCGCCGACCGCCGCAGGTGCCGTACCCCGTGACATGGCACAGGAATTCGTCGTGCACGATCACTCCCCCGTTGCTCCGCTAGCCTGCCGGCCGGGCCTCACTTTCGAAGCGGCTCATGTGCTGTGTGCGGCTCAAGTGCTGTGCGTGACGGGAGCTTCGCTGGATGTGAAGGCCCCTAGCAGACGAGTATGTTCACTACTGAAACAGTGTCACCACAACTTTCCGGCCAGTCTCCTGGCATATTCACCGCCCCGACTGGCCGAAATCTGACGAGTGCGTGCCGATGCCGTCATTACCCGAGGAGTAATCGATCTCCGCGGGCCGTCCGGGGATGGTTCTCCTGCGATGAGTTTCTCCGCCGCCGGCGGTCTCTTCAGCAGGAGACCACCGGCACAGGAGGACGTCATGGCCACGACCGGAAAAGTGGACGCGGAATTCACCGCCGAGCTGTGCAGGAGTCCGGAGAAGGGCAGCTGGACGTGTGTGCTGTGGCCCGCGTCCGTCGAGTTCTTCGGCACCCGCGGGCTGGTCAAGGTCCGCGGGACGATCGACGGGCACCCCTTCCGGAGCTCGTTCATGGCCCTCGGGGACGGCACGCACATGCTGCCCGTGAAGGCCGAGGTGCGCCGGGCCATCGGGAAGGAGGCGGGGGACACGGTGACTGTCCACCTTCAGGAGCGGCTCGGCTGACGCATGCCGAAGGGCCCCGCCCGATGCGCTCCGGCGGGGCCCCTCCACACTGGGGGGTCAGGCCCGGACGATCGCGTCGATCCGTGCCAGTTCCTCCGCGTCGAAGTCCAGGTTGCGGATGGCGCCGACGCTGTCCTCCATCTGCTGCGGGCTGCTCGCGCCGACCAGGGCCGAGGTCACCCGGCCGCCGCGCAGGACCCAGGCCAGCGCGAGCTGGGCCAGCGTCTGGCCGCGGGACTTGGCGATGTCGTCGAGGGCGCGCAGCCTGCCGACCAGTTCCTCGGTGACCGCGTCGGAGTTCAGGAAGGGGCTGTCGCTCGCGGCCCGCGAGTCCTCCGGGATGCCGTCGAGGTAGCGGCCGGTGAGCAGGCCCTGCTCCAGCGGGGAGAAGACGATGGAGCCGACCTGGAGCTCGTCGAGTGCGTCGAGCAGGCCCTCGTCCTCGGGGCGGCGGTCGAGCATCGAGTAGCGCGGCTGGTGGATGAGGAGCGGGGTGCCCAGCTCACCCAGGATGCGGGCGGCCTCGCGGGTCTGCTCGGCCGAGTAGTTGGAGACGCCGACGTACAGCGCCTTGCCCTGCTGGACCGCCGAGTGCAGGGCGCCCATCGTCTCCTCCAGGGGAGTCTCCGGGTCGGGGCGGTGCGAGTAGAAGATGTCGACGTGGTCCAGGCCCATCCGCTTCAGGCTCTGGTCCAGCGAGGACAGCAGGTACTTGCGCGAACCCCACTCGCCGTACGGGCCGGGCCACATCAGATAGCCGGCCTTGGTGGAGATGATCAGCTCGTCGCGGTAGGGCGCGAAGTCGGCCTTCAGGGCCTCGCCGAAGGCGGACTCGCCGGCGCCCGGCGGCGGGCCGTAGTTGTTCGCCAGGTCGAAGTGGGTGACGCCGAGGTCGAAGGCGCGGCGCAGGATGGCGCGCTGCGTCTCGACGGTCCGGTCGCCGGGGCCGAAGTTGTGCCACAGACCGAGCGACAGCGCGGGAAGCTTCAGGCCGCTGCGTCCGGTGCGCCGGTAGGGCATGTCCGCGTAGCGGTCGGGGTGTGCGGTGTACAACGCGACTCCAGAAGGGTTGGCACACGAAGGTCGGTTCCGATGAACCGGTATCCACTCTTTCGCGACCTACGGGGAGTGGTCCAACAGGTAAATCAGATGGAATTCAGCGGATACGCTTCTCAATCATGGAACTACGCCATCTCCAGCACTTCGTCGCGGTCGCCGAGGACCAGCATTTCACCCGTGCTGCCGAACGCCTCATGGTGTCCCAGTCGGGTCTTTCGGCCTCGATCCGGGCGCTGGAGCGGGAGTTGCAGGCCCCGCTGTTCGTGCGGACGACCCGACGGGTGACCCTGACGCCCGCCGGGCGGGCGCTCCTGGGTGAGGCGGAGCGGATCCTGGCGCAGGTGCGGGCCGCCCACGAGGCGGTGGCCGCGGTGCAGGGCGTGCTGCGCGGGATGCTCGCTCTCGGGTCGGAGCAGTGCATCGCCGGGGTGAATGTGGCGGGGCTGCTCGCCGCGTTCCGGCGGCAGCACCCGGACGTGGAGATCTGCCTGCGGCAGGCGGGCTCGGGCGCGCTGGCCGAGGAGGTCGCGGCCGGGCGTCTCGACCTGGCGTTCGCCGTGCGGTCGGCGCACGAGGAGGACGAACAGCTGCGTGTCGTGCCGGTGACCAGCGAGCCGATGACGGTGCTGTGCCACCCCACCCACCGCCTCGCGGCAGCCGGTGCCGCCGTCACTCCGGAGGAGCTGGGGGGCGAGGTCTTCGTCGACTTCCATCCGGACTGGGGGCCGCGCCGCACCACCGACGCCGCCTTCGCCGCGGCGGGTGTCCGGCGGACCGTCGCGCTGGAGGTGAACGACGTGCACAGCCTGCTCGACCTGGTGGACGAGAACCTCGGCATCGCCGTCGTACCACGGCACTTCCGGTCCAAGCGCGCGTCGCTGACCGCCCTGCCCGTGAAGGACACCGACGAGACGGTGTACGAGACCGTCGCCCTGCTGCCGCCCCCGCAGGCCACCAGCCCGGCGGCCCGGGCCCTGATGGCGCTGCTGGCCGCCGAGGGCGCGTGACGGACGGGGATGCGCGATGGTGGATGCATGCATGCCAAGGACATCCTCATCGACGGGTACAGCCGCATCCAGGAAGAAGTCCACGCCGCCGTCGAGGGCCTCGACCTCGACGACCTGCACGCCCGCCCCTCCGACGCCGCCAACTCGATCGCCTGGCTGATCTGGCATCTCACCCGGGTCCAGGACGACCACATCGCCGACGCCTTCGGCCTCGACCAGGTGTGGCTGTCCCAGGACTTCCAGAAGCGGTTCGGGCTGGATCTGCCGCGCCGCGACACCGGGTACGGCCACACACCGGCGAAGGTCGCGAAGGTGCGGGTCGACTCCGGTGATCTGCTGACCGGCTACTACGACGCCGTGCACGCCCAGACCCTCCAGGCCCTGCACGAGCTGACCGCCAAGGACCTGGAGCGGATCGTGGACGAGCGCTGGGATCCGCCGGTCAGCCTGGGCGTACGGCTGGTCAGCGTCCTGTCCGACGATCTGCAGCATGTCGGACAGGCCGCCTACGTCCGGGGGCTGGTTCAGAGCGCGGGCTCGTAGCCCGGCAGGACGACGTCCTCGATGAGTGCCTTGCGCTCGTCGAAGGGCAGGAACGCGCTCTTCAGGGCGTTCACCGTGACCGTGCGCAGGTCCTCGACCGTCCAGCCCGCCCGCTCGACCAGCAGGGACATCTCGCGGGTCATCGTCGTGCCCGACACCAGACGGTTGTCGGTGTTGAGGGTGACGCGGAAGCCGAGGTCCTTCAGGGCGGTGATCGGGTGCCCGGCGATCGAGGTCGCGGCGCCGGTCTGGAGGTTGGACGTCGGGCACATCTCCAGCGCGATACGGCGGTCGCGGACCCAGCCCGCGAGACGGCCTAGTGCCCCGGCAGGCAACGTTTGCCCGTCAAGGAGCGGCGTCCGGTGCGTGCTCTGGGGGTCCCCCCTCTGGGGGAGTGCCGGCCGGAAGCCCTCGTACTGGACGTACTTGGGCTTTCGGCCGGTGCGGCGAGTGGGGGCACCTCCCACGCCTTTAGGGCAGTGGGGGAGCGTGCCGGGCGTCGCGACGGGGCGAACGTTGCCTGTCGGGGCACTAGCTTGCCGTCGACGATGTCGTCGGTGAGGCGGACGCAGTGGCCGAGGCGCTGGGCGCCGCAGACCTGGAGGGCCTGGTGGATGCTGGGCAGGCCGTGGGCCTCGCCGGCGTGGATGGTGAACGGGACGTTCTCGCGCCGCAGGTACTCGAAGGCGGCCAGGTGGTCGGCGGGCGGGAAGCCGTCCTCGGCTCCGGCGATGTCGAAGCCGACGACGCCCGCGTCCCGGAAGGCGACGGCCAGGTCGGCGGTCTCCTTGGTGCGGTCGAACATCCGCATCCCGCACAGCAGCGTGCCGACCCGCACCGCGGTGCCCGCGGCGGCGGCCTTGGCCATGCCCGCCGCCAGACCCGCCTGGACGATCTCGACGACCTCGGGCAGGGTCAGCCCGCCCCTCAGCATCAGCTCGGGGGCGTAGCGCACCTCGCCGTAGACCACGCCGTCCGCGGCCAGGTCGAGGACGTACTCCTCGGCGGTGCGCAGCAGGCCCTCGCGGGTCTGCAGCACGGCGAGGGTGTGCTCGAAGGTGGCTATGTAGCGGACCAGGTCGCCGGAGTTCGCGGCCTCGACGTACCAGGCGGCGAGCTCGTCGGGGTCGGTGGTGGGCAGGGTGTGGCCGACCGCGTCCGCGAGCTCCACCACGGTGGCGGGGCGCAGGCCGCCGTCGAGGTGGTCGTGCAGCACGGCCTTGGGCAGCCGGCGGAGGGTGTCGATGCGGGGCGCGGTCATGTGCGGGGTGTTCCTCGGCGAGTCGTTCTGAACAGGTGGGTCACTCGGCTGGCTGGAGCAGGTCCCAGCGGTTTCCGTACAGGTCCTGGAAAACGGCGACCGAGCCGTACGGCTCGTGGCGCGGCTCCTCCAGGAAGGTCACGCCGGCGGCGAGCATGCGGGCGTGGTCGCGGGCGAAGTCGTCGGTGTGCAGGAAGAAGCCGACGCGTCCGCCGGTCTGGTCTCCCACCCGGCTCCGCTGCGTCTCGCCGCCCGCACGGGCCAGCAGCAGATCGGCGCCGGCCTGCCGCGTGCCCGGCCGTACGACGACCCAGCGGGAGCCGTCGGGCCGCGGGGTGTCCTCGACGAGCCGGAAACCGAGGGCCTCGGTGTAGAAGCGGATCGCCTCGTCGTAGTCGTCGACGACGAGGGTGACCAGGGCGATACGTCTCATCGAAACCTTCCTGGACGAGTGATTGACCGGAGAGGTCATACGTAAAACCCCGCGTGCGCCACTCAGCCGGGACCCAGGGGCTGACCAGCGCTTCTAGGGCCGAGGTCCGGCCTGCAACACAGCGAACAGCCCCCGTGCGCGGGTGCCGTCCGGCAGGTTCCAGGCGCCGGCGACGTGGCCGGTCGCTTCCGGCGCCGCCGGAAGGGCGGGCGTGCCGTCCGGGGCGGGCCGCAGGAGCCGATGCAAGCGCAGTGTCGTGCCCTGCGGGAGAGCCAGCTCGGTGCCTTCTTCGTCGTCGGTGGCGGCGGCGGTGCGGAGAGCGGAGAGGGCGGGGCCGTCGCCGGTGCAGGAGCGGGTGACCTCCCGGTCGGGGGCGTCGGTGGTGTTCTGGTCCTGGGCGTGGACGCGGCCCTGGATCAGGGCGAGCAACTGGGTGACCAGCACCGGGTCGTGGCAGCCGTCGTAGGCCCAGCGACGCCCCAGCACGCCGTGTTCCATGGTGCCGACGAGGGCGTGCTCCGCCCCGTCGAGCGGGGCGCCGCGATAGGTGAGCGGCACCAGGTATGCGGCCGGGTCGGGGCCTGGAGTGTCAGCTGTGTCGGTGACCACCATGAACTCGATCCCGACCTCGCCCCGCGGATCGTCCAGCCGGAACCCGCCGGCCTTCCTCAGCACCGGTTCGCCCGCGCAGCCGGAGTACCAGGGGCGGGAGGCAAGCCAGGCGGTGAGCAGCTCGAGCTTGGTCGGCTTGAGGGTGGTGTGGTGGATGACGGCCATGCCGAAGTCCTCTCTCCTTCTGTTCTCTCTCAGTCGGCCTGCTGGTGGAGCGCGTCGAGCGTGGCCAGTTCCTCGTCGGTGAGGTGGACGGCGCCCGCGGCCACGTTCTCGACGAGGTGGTCGGGGTTGCCGGTGCCGGGGATGGCCAGGACGTGCGGGCCCTGCTGGAGGGTCCAGGCGATGCGGATCTGGGCGGGGCTCGCGTCGTGGGCCTCGGCGATGGCGAGCACCTCGTCGTCGTGGGCGGTGGTGGCGCCCTGGGAACCGGCTTCGCCCGCGATGGCGAAGAACGGTACGAAGGCGATGCCCTGTTCGCCGCAGATCCGCAGGAGTTCGTCGGTGGCGGGGTTGCGGAGGTCGAGCCCGAACCGGTTCTGCACGCACACCACGGGTGCGATGGCCTGCGCCTCGGCGAGGTGGCGGGGCTCGACGTCCGAGAGGCCGAGGTGCCGGATCAGGCCCTCCTCGCGGAGCTCGGCGAGGGCGCCGAAGTGCTCGGCGATGGAGTCCTGCCGCATGCGGCGGAGGTTGACGACGTCGAGGTGGTCGCGGCCGAGCTGGCGCAGGTTCTCCTCGACGTGGCCGCGCAGGTCGTCCGGGCGGGCCGAAGTGCCCCACTCCCCCGAGTAGTTGCGGAAGGGGCCGACCTTGGTGACCACGACCAGGTCGTCGGGGTACGGCGACAGTGCGCTGTTGATGAGTTCGTTGGCGGAGCGCAGGGAGGAGAAGTAGAAGGCGGCCGTGTCGATGTGGTTGACGCCGAGTTCGATCGCCTTGTGCAGTACGGCGATCGAGCGCTCCCGGTCGCTCGGCGTCCCGAGGTGGAAGGCGGCGCTGCCCGTCAGCCGCATCGCGCCGAAGCCGATGCGGTGGACGGGCAGGTCGCCGAGTTTCCAGGTGCCCGCGGCGTCCGCGGTGATCGTTTCCGTGGTCATCGGCGGAGTGTCGCACACGCTGCGAACGCCTGCCCGGGCACGCCACTTCGCCGGCGCCAGGGCCGACCAACCCTCAACGGGCCCCAGGTCGTCGCCGGAGAAGCCGCCCACCGCCGGTACGTACTCCACAAGCGCCCAAGCCTGACGCCTCAACCGGAGACTCAGCCGGTCGACTCCGCCGCGGCCCCGTCGAGGGTGTTCACCAGCCGCTCCAGCAACGCCCGCAGCAGCTCGTCGTCGCTCTCGCTCAGCGTCGGCCACTGTGCGTGGACCTCACGGCTGATCCGGTGCCAGTAGGCCCGTCCGCGCGGGGTGAGGTGGGCGCGTATGCGGCGGCGGTCCAGGGGGTCGACGCGGCGGTAGACCAGGTTCTGGTCCACGAGGTGGTCGACGAGTTTGGTGAGCGTCGGCGGCGGCAGGAAGACCGCTTCGGCGACCGCCGTCATGTGGTGACCCTCGCCGTCCGCGAGCAGGGCGAGCACCCGCCAGGCGTCGAGCGAGCAGCCGTCCTCGTCGAGGACGGCCTGCAGCCGCCGCGCGGCCAGTCGTTCGGCCCGCGTCAGCAGCTGCATCAGGTCCTGGGGCTGACGCGGAGGTGGGGTAGGCATCCTTCTCCTCGGTCGCGGGGTGCGGACATCGTACAAGTGCCGCCTGACGAAAGGATCGTTGTCCGTCTTCCCCTCTCCCCCCTTGCGCGCCCGCCCGACCGGTCCACGAGACGGACTGGAGTTCACCGGACGGACCCGGAATCATGACCGCATGTTCGAGCTCGATCCCCATCCGCTCGACTGGTTCACAGTCGACGACTCCGCGATCAGCGTGGCGCTGGTGTTCCCCATGCAGGGCGCGGCGGGGATCTTCGGACCCACCTGCGAGCTGTGCGCGCGGCTGGCCGCGGAGGAGGTCAACCACGCGGGCGGGGTGCTCGGCAAGGAGTTGCGGCTGCTGCCGGTCGACGGCGGCGCCGAGCCACGGGAGATCGCCGACCGCGTCGAGACGCTGGTGGACCTGGGGGTCGTCCAGGGGGTCACCGGCTGGCACATCTCCTCCGTGCGCCAGGCACTGGCCCCGCGCATCGCCCACCGGGTCCCGTACGTCTACACGGCCCTGTACGAGGGCGGGGAGCACACCACGGGTGTCTTCCTGACCAGCGAGACCCCCGACGACCAACTGCGCCCCGCGATACGGCTGTTGGCGTGTGAGCACCAGGTGCGCCGCTGGTTCGTCGTCGGCAACGACTACGTGTGGCCGCGCCGCACCGCACGGGCCGCCCATGGCTACGCTCGCGAGTCCGGGGGCGGCATCTGCGGTCAGGCCTATCTCCCGCTCGGCACCCACGAGTTCGACGGAGTGCTGCGCCGGATCGAGGAGACGCGAGCGGACGCCGTCCTCATGCTCCTCGTGGGCAGCGACGCGGTCCGCTTCAACCGTGCGTTCGCCGCCGCCGGGCTCGATCAGCGGTGCCTGCGGCTGAGCACGCTGATGGACGAGAACATGCTGATGGCCAGCGGCCCCACGGCCACGGCGGGCCTGTACAGCACGGCCGGGTTCTTCACCTCGCTCGCCAACCAGGACACCCTCGACTTCCACGGCCAGTACGCCGGGAGATACGGCACCGAGGCGCCCGCTCCGGGCAGCCTCGGCGAATCGTGTTACGAGGGGGTGCTGCTGCTCGCGGCGCTCATCGCCCGGGCCAGGACGCTGGATGTGACGGCCATCGGCGCGACGGCCGAGTCCGTGTCGTACGAGGGGCCGCGCGGGCTGCTGCGGCTGCGCGACAGCCATGTGAAGCAGCGCATCTACCTCGCCAAGGCGGACGGGGTGGACTTCGACGTTCTCACCCAGCTGGACCTGGACCCGACCCACCCTTGACATGGCCTCACCACGCCTAGTGTCGTGTGAATGAAGTCCTTGGACGATGAACTGGGGTGCGGTTGAATGGCGTATGCCTGTCGCCCTGCCGTTGGCCGTGTCCGATGCGGACCGTAAGGTTCTGCGTTCGTGGGTCCGCTCGCCGTCGTCCCCGTCGGGGCTGGTGACGCGGGCCCGGATCGTGCTCCTTGCCTCGGAAGGCACTTCGAACACCGAGATCGCGCGGCGGCTTGAGCTCTCCCGGCAGACGGTGGTGACCTGGCGCGGCCGGTACCGCTCGGCCGGCCTGTCCGGGCTGGAGGACCGGCCTCGCTCGGGCCGGCCCGGCACCGTGGACGAGGCCGAAGTGGTGGTGCGGACCCTGGAGGGCCCGCCGGAAAAACTTGGCGTGACCCACTGGTCCTCCCGGCTGCTCGCCGCCGAACTGCGCCTGTCCAACGTCGCGGTGGCCAAGGTGTGGCGCAAGTGGAAGATCCAGCCCTGGCGGAGCGAGACGTTCAAGTTCTCCACCGACCCGGAACTGGAGGCCAAGGTCCGCGACGTGGTCGGGCTGTACCTGGCCCCGCCGGAGAAGGCGGTGGTGGTCTGCGTCGATGAGAAGTCGCAGATCCAGGCGCTGGACCGGACCGCCCCGATGCTGCCGGTCCGGCCGGGCCTGGCGGAGCGGCGCACCCACGACTACGTCCGCCACGGCACCACCACCTTGTTCGCCGCCCTGGACGTCGCCACCGGGAAGATCACCGCCGACGCCTGCTACGACCGGCACCGCAACGACGAGTTCCTGCGCTTCCTCAAGCAGGTCGCCAAGGCCCACCCGAGGGTGAAGCTGCACGTGGTCGCCGACAACTACGCCACCCACAAGCACCCCCGCGTGAAGGCGTGGCTGGCGAAGAACCCGCGGATCACCCTGCACTTCACCCCGACCTCCTGCTCGTGGCTGAACCTGGTGGAAATCTTCTTCGGCATCATCACGCGCCAGGCCATACGCCGCGGCACCTTCACCTCGGTCGCCGACCTCACCGACGCCATCCGCCGCTACATCGACGCCTACAACGACCGCTGCCAGCCGTTCACCTGGACCAAGACCGCTGACGAAATCCTCGAACACGCCACACCCAAACGTCCAAGAACTTCATTCACACGACACTAGATACTTCCCGCAGGAAGTATCTAGAATGCCTCGGGCGACGTGTGAATTCCGTTGCGGAATTCAGTCCGGGGATTTTTTGTTTTCCCCTTGTTTCCTGCGGAGCACCGGAAGATACAGCCGGGAAAGTAGCGCGAAACGCACCGGAAACGGGATGACTTGAGGCTGTGGATCTCACTTCAGGGTTGCTGATTCCTGCTGATTTCTTCCTTTCAGGTGTCCTCATAGGGGACAAGGGGGGTTCTTTTGTCCAGCGTTCCCAGCATTCACCGGCGCCGGCTCCTGGCCGGCACCGCGGCACTCGCGGCCGTCGTCGCGCTCTCGGCGTGCGGCGCCAAGACCGACGCGGCCGATTCGTCCGACAAGGCCGCGAAGATCGACGCGAGCGGCGACACGGTCAAGGTCGGCCTGCTCAACTCCCTCTCCGGCACGATGGCCATCAGCGAGGTCACCGTACGCAACTCGCTGCTGCTCGCCATCCAGGAGATCAACGCCAAGGGCGGTGTGCTCGGCAAGAAGATCAAGCCGATCAGCGAGGACGGCGCCTCCGACTGGCCGACCTTCGCCGAGAAGGCCACCAAGCTCATCAAGGAGGACGGCGTCGCGGCCACCTTCGGCTGCTGGACCTCCGCCAGCCGCAAGGCCGTCAAGCCGGTGTTCGAGAAGAACAAGTCGCTGCTCTTCTACCCCGTGCAGTACGAGGGCCTGGAGGAGTCGCCGTACATCTTCTACACGGGCGCGACCACCAACCAGCAGATCATCCCCGCGCTGGACTACCTCAAGAGCCAGGGCAAGAAGAAGCTCTACCTGGTCGGCAGCGACTACGTCTTCCCGCGTACCGCCAACAAGGAGATCAAGGCGTACGCGAAGGCCAACGGCATGACGATCCTCGGCGAGGACTACGCGCCGCTGGGCTCCACGGAGTTCAGCACGATCGCCAACAAGGTGAAGGCGTCGAAGGCGGACGCCGTCTTCAACACCCTCAACGGCGACTCGAACGTGGCCTTCTTCAAGGAGTACAAGTCCGCCGGCCTGAGCGCCGCGACCATGCCGGTCGTCTCGGTGTCGATCGCCGAGGAGGAGGTCAAGTCGATCGGGACGCAGTACCTGGAAGGGCAGTTGACGGCCTGGAACTACTACCAGACCACTCCGGGCGCGGCGAACACCACGTTCGTGAAGGCGTACAAGGCCAAGTACGGCGCGGACAAGCCGACCAGTGACCCGATGGAGGCCGCGTACACCTCGGTCTACCTGTGGAAGGCGATGGTCGAGAAGGCGAAGTCCTTCGACCCGGAGAAGGTGAAAGCCGCCTCCGACGGCATCACCTTCGACGCGCCCGAGGGCCTGGTCACCGTGGACGGTGCCTCGCAGCACATCTACAAGACCGCCCGGATCGGCAAGATCGGCAGCGACGGTCTGATCGAGCAGGTGTGGGACTCCGGCAAGCCCATCAAGCCGGACCCCTTCCTCAAGGGCTACTCCTGGGCCTCCGGCCTGTCCTGACCGACCGTCACGCGGGGGCCCGCCCGGCCCCCGCGTACCGCCCTTCCCGGAGCCGCCGTATGACCGTGATCCTCGGTCAGACCTTCACCGGCATCAGCATCGGTGCCGTCCTGCTGCTCATCGCGCTCGGCCTCTCGCTCACCTTCGGCCAGATGAACGTCATCAACATGGCCCACGGCGAGTTCATCATGGCCGGCGCCTACACCACGTACGTCCTGCAGAAATCCATTTCCGGCGCCGGAATCTCACTTCTCGTCGCGCTGCCCGTCGCCTTTCTCGTCTCCGGCGCCCTCGGCGCGCTGCTCGAATGGCTGCTGATACGGCGCCTGTATCTGCGGCCGCTCGACACTCTTCTCGTCACGTGGGGTGTCTCGTTGATGCTCCAGCAGCTCGCCCGGGACATCTTCGGCGCGCCGAACGTGCAGACCCGGGCGCCCGACTGGCTGACCGGGAACATCACCCTCATCGGCGGTGACGATCCCCTCACCGTCGCCAACAGCCGCCTGTTCATCCTGGGGCTGGCCGTGGCGGCGGTGGTCGCGCTGTCGCTGACGCTGCGGCTGACGCCGCTGGGCCGCCGGATCCGGGCCGTGGTGCAGAGCCGGGACCTCGCCGAGGTGTCCGGGATCTCCACCAGCCGGGTCGACCGCACGGCCTTCTTCATAGGGTCCGGGCTGGCGGGCGTCGCGGGCGTCGCGCTGACGCTGGTCGGGCCGATCGGGCCGACGATGGGCACCAACGTCATCATCGACGCCTTCCTGGTGATCGTGGTCGGCGGTATCGGGCAGCTCAGGGGGACGGTGATCGTCGCCTTCGTGCTGGGCGTGCTGCAGTCGGTCCTGGAGTACTCCACCACCGTCAGCGTCGCCAAGGTGCTGGTGCTCGTCGCCATCGTCGCGTTCCTCCAGTGGCGGCCGCAGGGGCTGTACACGCTGCGTACGAGGAGTCTCGTATGAACCTTCTGAAAGGTGGCTCGGTGCGGGCCTGGGCGGGTTTCGCCGGGGCCGCGGTCCTCCTCTTCGCCCTCGCCCCGCTCGCCCTGTCCGAATTCCGGCTCGGGCTGCTCGCCAAGTACCTGTGCACGGCCATGGTCGCCGTCGGGATCTGTCTGGCCTGGGGCCGCGGCGGGCTGCTGACGCTCGGTCAGGGCGTGTTCTTCGGCCTCGGCGGCTACGCGATGGCGATGCACCTGAAGATCGCCGACGCGGGGCCCGGGAACCTGCCGGACTTCATGCAGCTGTACGGCACCGCCACCGAACTGCCCTGGTGGTGGCAGCCGTTCACGAACCCGGTGTTCGCGCTCGCGGCCACCGTGCTGCTGCCCATGGTGGTCGCGGCGCTGCTCGGCTTGTTCATCTTCCGGCGCCGGGTCAAGGGCGCCTACTTCGCGATCCTGAGCCAGGCGCTCGCCGCCGCCTTCGCGATCTGGCTGATCGGCCAGCAGGCCACGACCGGCGGCACCAACGGACTCACCGACATCCAGGGCTTCTTCGGCTACGACCTCAACGACCCGGTCAACCAGCGGATGGTGTATTTCATCATCGCCGCCGCCCTGCTGCTCCTGATGGCCCTCGCGCGCCAGCTGATCCAGAGCCGGTACGGCGAACTCCTGGTCGCCGTACGGGACTCGGAGGAGCGGGTGCGCTTCCTCGGCTACGACCCGGCCAACGTCAAGCTGGTCGCGTACGTCGTGGCGGCGGGCATGGCGGGCCTCGCCGGCGCGCTGTTCGTGCCGGCCGTGGGCATCATCTCGCCCGCGCTGATCGGCATCGTGCCGTCCATCGAGTTCGTCATCGGCGCGGCGGTGGGCGGCCGGGCCAGCCTGGTCGGCGCGGTGCTCGGCGCGGTCGCCGTCGCCTGGGCGAAGACGGCGCTGTCGGAGGAGTTCCCGGCGGCCTGGACGTACTTCCAGGGGCTGCTGTTCATCGTCGCCCTGGCGTTCCTGCCCGGCGGTCTCGCCTCACTGGCGGTGTTCGTACGGCGGCGCGGGACCCGACGGAAGAAGGCGGCGGCCGTCGTACCGGTGGGAGAAGCGGCATGAGCGAGCTCGCGGGACTCGAGATACGTCAACTACGGGTCTCCTTCGACGGTTTCACCGCCGTCGACGGGGTGGACCTCGATGTCGGCCCGGGCGATCTGCGCTTCCTCATCGGGCCGAACGGCGCGGGCAAGACCACCCTCGTCGACGCGGTCACCGGTCTGGTGAGGGCGGAGGGCTCGGTGCGCTTCGGCGGCGCGGAGTTGCTCGGGCGGAGCGTGCACAGGATCGCCCGGTCCGGGATCGGCCGTACGTTCCAGACGGCCACCGTCTTCGAGGAGTTGACGGTCCTTCAGAACCTGGACATCGCGGCGGGCGCCGGCCGCGGCATGTGGACCATGCTGCGCCGCCGCAAGGGCGTGCCCGAGCCGGTCGCCGAGGCGATGGAGACGGTCGGGCTCACCGAGCTCGCCGATTCCCCCGCCGGGACGCTCGCGCACGGCCAGAAGCAGTGGCTGGAGATCGGCATGCTGCTCGTGCAGGACGTACGGCTGCTGCTGCTCGACGAGCCGGTGGCAGGCATGAGCCACGACGAACGGCAGGCGACCGGCGAGCTGCTGGAGCGGATCAGCGCGGAGCGGACCGTGGTCGTCATCGAGCACGACATGGACTTCATGCGGTCCTTCGCGCGCAGCGTCAGCGTGCTGCACGCGGGCAGGGTGCTCAGCGAGGGCACGGTGGCCCAGGTGCAGGCGGATCCGAAGGTGCAGGAGGTGTACCTCGGGCACGCGGCCACCGAGGCCACCACCGATGCGGCCGTACAGGAGGCGTGATGCTCCAGATCGACGACGTCCGCGTCGGCTACCACCGCAGCACCGTCCTGCACGGGGTCACCGTCGAAGTGCCGAAGGACGGGGTGGCCGCCGTGCTCGGGCACAACGGCGCCGGCAAGAGCACGCTGCTGCGCGCGGCCGTCGGGCTGCTCACGCCGAGCAGCGGCACGGTCCGGCTCGACGGCGAGGACATCACCCGCCGCCGGCCGCACGAGCGGGTGGCGCGGGGCATGGCGTACGTCCCGCAGGGCCAGCAGTCGTTCCCGCATCTGACCACCGCCGAGAACCTCCAGCTGGTCGCGGACGGCCGCAAACGCGGCAGGGAGGCGATCGCCGAGGCTCTGGACCTGTTCCCGGCGCTGCGGGCGCTGTCCCACCGCCGCGCGGGCCTGCTCTCCGGCGGTCAGCGGCAGCAGCTCGCCATCGCTCGCGCCCTGGTGACGGAGCCTCGGCTGCTGCTGCTCGACGAGCCGACGGAGGGCATCCAGCCGTCCGTCGTGGCCGAGATCGAGGAGACGATCCTCGCCCTGGCCGCCCGCGGCGGGCTTTCGGTCCTGCTGGTCGAGCAGCATGTGGGCTTCGCGATGCGGGCGGCGCAGCGGTACTACGTCCTGGAGGCCGGGCGGGTCACATCGTCCGGGGAGGGTGGCGAGGAGGGCGAGGTGGCGGTGCGGGAGGCGCTCAGCGTGTGAGGGCGAGCGATCACGTCGGGGCGAGTTCCCGTCGGCGGCGTTCGAGGAAGGCGTGCTCCGCCGGGTTCTCCGTCAGGGCGATGGCCGCCTCGTACGCCCGTACGGCCTCCGTGTCGCGGCCGAGGCGGCGCAGGAGGTCGGCGCGGACCGCGTGGAAGACGTGGTAACCGTCGAGGTCCAGGTCGTCCACCAGGTCGAGGGCCTGCCGCGGGCCCTCGGTCTCGGCCACGGCGACCGCCCTGTTCAGGGCCACGACGGGGCTGGGCGCGAGAGCCATGAGCTGGTCGTACAGCTGCACGATCTGCCCCCAGTCCGTGGCGTCGGCGGTCGACGCGTCGCTGTGCACGGCCTGGATCGCGGCCTGGATCTGGTACGGCCCCGGCTGGTTCCGGCGCAGGCACCGGCGGACGAGCGACTGTCCCTCGGCGATCAGGGCACCGTCCCAGCGGCCGCGATCCTGCTCGGGCAGCGGCACGAGCTCGCCGTGCTCGTCCTGCCGGGCGGACCTGCGCGACTCGACGAGCAGCATCAGCGCGAGCAGGCCGGTGACCTCGGGCTCGTCCGGCATCAACTCGGCCAGCAGACGGCCGAGGCGTACGGCCTCGGCGCACAGGTCCGCCTCCCCCTCGTACCCCTGGTTGAAGATCAGGTAGACGACGGCCAGGACCCCCTTGAGCCGGTCCGGAAGGTCGGCGTCCCGAGGCACCCGGTACGGGATGCGCGCGTCGCGGATCTTGGCCTTGGCCCGCACCAGCCTCTGCGCCATGGTCGGCTCGGGCACCAGGAAGGCACGGGCGATCTGGGCCGTGGTGAGCCCGCCGAGGAGGCGCAGGGTGAGGGCGACCTGCGCCGGAGCGGCGAGAGCGGGGTGGCAGCAGGTGAAGATCAGGCGGAGCCGGTCGTCGCGCACGGGGCCCTCCTCGGGCGGTGCGTCAGGGACGTTCAGCAGGGCCGCCTGGGCGTGCCGTTCGTCCCGCTTGGCCTCCCGGCGCAGCCGGTCGATCGCACGGTTGCGGGCGGTGGTGATGATCCAGCCGGCCGGGCTCGGCGGCACGCCGGTCTCCGGCCAGCGCTGGACGGCCGTGGTGAAGGCGTCCTGGACCGCTTCCTCGGCCAGGTCGATGTCGCCGAGGAAGCGGACCAGGACGGCGACCGCGCGGCCGTACTCCGCGCGGAAGACGGCCTCGATGTCCGTGGCCATCAGTCCGCGGCTTCGCCCATGAACGGCCGCACCTCGATCGGCAGGGTGGTCGCCAGCGCCAGCTTGCGGCCCCACTCCAGGGCGGCGTCCAGGTCGGGCGCCTTGATGAGGCTGATGCCGCCGAGCATCTCCTTGCCCTCGGCGTACGGGCCGTCGGTGACGAGGACATCGCCGTCGCGCGGGCGCAGCACGGTCGACGACTCCGGGCCGTGCAGTCCCCCGGCGAAGACCCAGGCGCCCGCTTCCCGCAGCTCACGGTTGAGGGCGTCGAGGTTCTTCTCGATCTCGGCCAGGACCTCCGGGGCGGGCGGCTCCCCCACCGGCTGCATCACGTTGAGCAGGTAGTACTTCATGACGGCCTCCTCGGGCCTCGTGGCGTTCACTCACCTCCTACACGAACGGCGGGCCCCCGGATCGACAGCGCGCGCGACGGGATCGGGAGAATGAAATCAGTGGAAGACAGGCGCGGCGCGGAAAGCGAACAGCGGAGGGCGGCGGATCAGGAGGATCGAGGATCGGGCCGCGAAGCAGCAACAGGAGGCGCTGGAGACGCGCGCGAGGTCGACGTGGTGTCGCCGCGTGAGGTCCAGTCGCATCGTCATGCCGATGGTCGTCGCAGTAGGCGTCGACGGGCGTCAAGGAGACCGGGACATCCTTGAACCGGCCGTTGCCACCAGTTGCGGGCCGCGCCGCATGCCCCCGGTCAGTCCTCGTCGCGGGCCGGGACCACCACGAGGAACGCGTCCGACTTCAGGTCCATCACGACAGTCGCGGGCTCACCCTCGGCACGGCGCGCCGCGGCGTACTCCTCCGCCGGCCACGATCCGCGCGGAGCCCCCGCGGGAAACCGCTCCAACACCTTCGCGCCCATAGCGGCACCTCCCGTTCTGTTAACAACTCGCTTGCCCGCGATCTCCGCGGACATGTCATGTCAGCTCAAAACTCGCCGTCGCGGGCCGCTGCCGGACGCCAACTCCTACAACCTCTACACATAAGGAAAAAATAAGCGCAAAATGAATCTACGCGGCGCTTACCGCATACCGCACCAGACGCGGTCAGGCCTGTAAGTCAAAGGAGACGAATCATGGCCAACGTCTCGCCCACCAGAGGTGACATCACCACCCACCCTGATGCCTCAGAAATGCGGGCACGCTACGCCCGTGTGCTCGGCGGTCGCGATGTGGCGCTCGTGGACGGACCGGTGTTCCTGCTCGGTCTGTACTGCGCCGTATCCCCCTGGATACTCCACTTCACGACGAGCCAGCCCCCGCTCGTGACGCACAACCTGATCGTGGGCATCGCGATCGGACTGCTGGCCCTCGGGTTCACCCGTGCCCCGGAGCGCATGTACGGCCTGAGCTGGGCCATGTGCGCGATGGGCGTGTGGATGATCATCTCGCCGTGGATCGTCGGCGAGAGCCCGGACGCCGGGGTCATCTGGAACAACGTCGTCATCGGCGCCCTGGCCGTGATCCTGGGGCTGATGTGCATCGGTACGGCGGCGAGGAGCGCCCCCAGGACGTAACACCCGGAGGAGCACAGGACACGTCGGGTCGGTCCGCGGGGGCGTGGACCGGCCCGACGCATGCCATGAGCCGTCCGCTCAGCGGGCCGGCACCGCCCACGGCTCCTGCGGCAACGGCCTGCCGGTCTCCAGGAGCGACTTGAGGTTGGACAGCACCGCCGGCCAGCCGGAGGCCGCGTCGGCGCGCTCACCCTCGTCGGCGAGGTCCTCGTGGGTGACGGTGAGCCGGACGATGTCGTCGTGCGGCCGGATGTCGAAGGTCACCCGGGAGTGCCGGTCCCGCCGCCCCTCCTCCTCGGGCGCGGCCCAGGTGGTGACGAGGCGGGTCGGTCGCTCGCTCTCCACCACGGTGCCGACCACGTCGGCGATGCCGGAACCGTCCGTCCGTACGTGCTCCCAGCGTGAGCCGGGCCGCCAGTCCGAGACGTTGCTGTGGCCCCAGTAGGCGGCGGTCAGGTCGGCGTCGGTGAGTGCCTCCCAGACTTTTCCGGGCGTGCTCTCGATGTAAATGACGTACACGAATGTCGGCTTGTCGGTCATGGCTTCCTCAGCTCGTCGCTTCACGGCCCCGAGCGCGCTCAGGCGCGGGCGCTCGAACTTCTCGATCCACCGCTCCTGGATCTCGTGGAGCGGGACGGGGTTGAGGTAGTGGAGCTTCTCCCGTCCCCGCCGCACCGTGCTGACCAGGTTGGCGGCCTCGAGGACGGACAGATGCTGGGTCACCGACTGACGCGTCATGTCGATGTGCTCGCACAGCTCTCCCAGCGTCTGACCGGCCCGCTCGTGCAGCCGGTCGAGCAGTCGCCTGCGTGTGTCGTCGGCCAGCGCCTTGAAGGCTTTGTCCATAGCGGGGTCGTCTCCTGAGCGCACACTCAACATTATGCAGGCAATTACCTGCATTTCAATGCCGGCCCGCAAGGCCCCTGGCCCTGGCCCTGGCCCCTACAGTCAGGCTGAGAGTTCACGACGGTGAGCGTTCACCCATTCCCACGCGACCCGCACCTCGTCAACGGCCCCGCTCTCGCGCAGCCCGACCATGGCCGGTTCGCCGCGCTCGGCGCCCTCCTGGATCCCGCGCCAGCAGCGGTCCTGCCACCACAGGATCGTGTCGAGGAGCCGGTCGCGTCCGTCGAGGCCGTAGGTGTCGCAGACGAGCCGGATCCCGCGGGCCGCCTCCCGCACATCGGTCACCCCGGGTCCCAGATCCAGGTACTGCCAGCACACATGGGCGACATCGTGGACCCGCTCACCCGGGGCCGCGATGTCCCAGTCGATGAAGGCGACCGGCCGCCACTCGTCGCCCGTCACGGTGTACACGGTGTTCTTCGGGGCGAGGTCGTTGTGGCACACGACGTCCTGGTCGCCGGCGAGCGGTGTGCCGTGCGTCAGGTCGTGGAACGCGCGGACGAGCCGGGCCACGCGTACGAGGCAGGCGTCGGTGCGGGCGGCGGCCCGCTCCCGTGGTGTGAGCGCCGCCCGCCCCTCGACGTAGTCGAAGATCTCCCGGCCCCGCTCGTCCGTCCCCAGGAACCGGGGCGCCCCCGCCCACCCCCGCCGCTCGAACAGCGCGAGCACGTCCCGTACGTACCGTGTCCTCGGCGACGGCGTTCGCCGCACGGTCGCTCCGACCCGGACGACCTCGTTCACGGCGCCGCCGCCGAGTACCGACTCCTCCACCTGACCACCTCCGCGTCATACCCGCCGCACCCCGGTCGGCTCCCAGCCCGATCAGGCGCCCGGGGCAGTACCAACTCATGAACAACAGCGGGAGTTTCGTCCTTCCCCCGGCGCTGCGTCCGGCCATCAGCCGGGCATGCCGTGCGGCTGGTCGCCGGGTACGCGGCCGAGCAACTGCGGCCGCGTCGCGTGGTGTTGTGCGTCGACGCCGAGAACGCGGCGAGCGAGGTGGTGGCCCGTTTCCGCGGGTTCGAGCCCGCGGACGACGCCCCGATCCGACGCCGGTCGAGGGGCCGGGAGACCACTCTGCGGACCTGGAGCCCGCGCGGGGTGAAACTCCGTGGCTCGGCAAGGCCTCGGGCTGGGAGGCTGCCCGCATGGATCACGCGGAGGTACTGCTCATCGGCGGACGCGCCGGCGTCGGCAAGACGACGGTGGGATGGGAGGTCTCGGCACGGCTGCGGGCGGCGGGGGTCGCGCATGCCGTGATCGACGGCGACTTCATGGGCCAGGTGCATCCGGCGCCTGACGGCGACCCGCACCGGGCGGCCGTCGCCGAGCGGAACCTGACCGCGGTCTGGGGGAACTACGCCGAACTCGGCTACCGGCGTCTCGTGTACACGAACACCGTGAGCGTGCTCGAAGAGGCGACGGACATGTTCCGCCGGGCGATGGGTGACGGCGTACGGATGGTGCGCGTATTGCTGACCGCCTCCGACGAGACGACCGAGCAGCGCCTGACCGGGCGGGAGCTGGGCTCCGAGCTGGAGCACGAGATCAATGGCAGTGTCCGCAAGGCCCGGATGCTGGAGCGGCGGGCGCCGGCGGACGCCCTGCGCGTGGTGACCGACGGGCGCACGGTGATCGACATCGCGAGTGAAGTGGTCGTCGCCACCGGGTGGGCCGGGGGTGACGGACGGGACATGGGCACCGGGTCCGCTTTGGCCAGTGGTTGACCGGAGCCGGACTGTCCCCGCTTCCAGGGGGAACACGAACTGCAAACGGGGGCCTTGACGGGGGCATTGGAGAAAAGGGGCGGAGATGGAGATCGACGGCATCATCAGTGCCATCGTGATCGGCATCGTCATCGGCGTCCTGGGCCGGCTCGTGGTCCCTGGGCGCCAGCGCATCGGGATCCTGTGGACGATCCTCGTCGGCATCGTCGCCGCGCTGGTCGGTTCGGCGATCGCCGGCGCGTTCGACGTGGCCGACACCGACGGCGTCGACTGGGTCGAGTGGCTCATCCAGATCGGCCTCGCCGCACTCGGCGTGGCCACGCTGGACCGGTCGCGGGCACGCCGCTGACGCCGGACGACGGCGGCACGCGGACGGCTGCGGGGCAAAGCGGACGGCTGCGTGGGAAAGGTGACGCGCGCGCGGGCCGGCACGCGGACGGTGGCGCGCGCGTCGCCTCGGCATGCGCGGAATCGCCAGGCGCCCAAATCCCGTTGCGGGCGGCGCGACACGGCCGCTAGGTTCAGCGGTTCGTCCCCGACTCGACCGTGCCGGAGTCCCGTTGTCCCTGCGCATCACCCCGCTCACCGACCCCGAGGCCGGTGCCTCCAGCCGTCGTCTGGCCTGGCTTGCCGCCGGAGCCGACGGGGCTCCCCTCGGATCCGCCTTCCTCCGGCTGTTCACGAAAGAGGGGCAGGAGCACCTCGCCGAGCTGGAGCTCGCCGTGCACGTCACGGAGCGACGGCGGGGCGTGGGGACGCGGCTGCTGGAAGCCGCCGTGGCCGCGGCGCGCGCGGAGGGGCGGCGGTCGCTCCTCGCGCAGGCCGAGCACGCCTCCCCCGCCGATCTGTTCCTGGCCGCGCGGGGCTTTCGCCGGGTGCTGGGATTGACGTACGCCAGGCTGGCGCTGGCCGGGGCCGATCACGCGGCGATCGAGGAACTCGCCCGGGCTCCGCGTCCGGGCTACCGCCTGACGGAGTGGGACGGCGTGGTGCCGGACGAGCTGGCACTGTCGTACGCCGACTCGCGGCGCGCCATGGACGACATGCCGATGGAGGGCACCGACTACGGCAGGGTCGTCTGGGACGTGGAGCGGATCGTCGCGGCGGCCGAGGCGGTGGCGAAACGCGGGGACCTGCTGCACACCATGGCCGCCGTGGACGTGTCCGACGGGTCGGTGGTCGGGTTCTCCGAACTCGTCGTCCCGGGCGACGGCCGGGGCGACGGACAGCACTACGGCACCGCCGTGCTCCCCGAGCACCGCGGTCACGGCCTCGCCCGCTGGATGAAGGCGGCGTCGATCCTCCGGGCCCGCGCACGGCACCCCGAGCTCGCGAGGCTGTGCACGGACACCGCGGACAGCAACGCGCCGATGCGCGCCGTCAACGACGCGCTCGGTTACGTACCGACGCGCAGGGCGGTGGAGTACCAGCTCGACCTGTAGCCCAATCGGTCAGCGGACGGCTGCGCGCATCGCCGCGAGGCCCTCCCGGCTGGACGGGTACACCGGCGTCCAGCCCAGTTCCCGCTCCGCCTTCGCCGTGGAGACCCGCAGCGTCGTCGACATCACCGTGTGCGCGTACGACATCGGCTTCATCAGCCATCGAGGTACGGTCATCGGCTTCGCCAGCCCGAACTCCTCGGCCACGCACAGGACATGGGCCCGGAAGCCGAGCGGAGTGCGGTCCGCGACGTTGTACGCCTGGCCGGGGCGGCCGCGTTCGACGGCGGCGACCACCGCGCGCGCCGCGTCGCTGAGCTCCACCCACGGCAGGACCCGGCCGCCGTCGTCGGGGACGGGCAGCTGCCGCTTGCGCAGCAGCGTCAGCAGGGCGTCGGTGCCGCCGGGCCCGTAGAACAGACCGAAGCGCAGCGCGATGCCGTCCAGCTCCTCTGTTCCCAAGGTGAGTCGCTCCTTGGTGCGCATGGCCGCGATGTGCCGTTCCAGCTCCGGTGAGGCGCCGGGCGGGCCGAAGGGGTCGTCCTCGGTGACCGGGCGCGCGCCGTGGTCCCCGTAGCCGTATCCGAAGACCATCGACTCGGCCACGAAACGGCGGGCGCCGACGGCCTGGGCGGCCTCGACGAGGTGGGCGGTGCCGCCGACGCGCAGGGCGTCGGTGGCGTGCATGCCGCTGTGGCGCATGGGTGGCTTGCGCAGGGCGGTCGCGGCGTGGATCACCGTGTCGAAGCGGTGCCCGTCGACGGCACGCAGCAGCGCGTCGCGATCCATGAGGTCGGCTCGGACGCCGTTGTCCTTGCCCCGGCCGAGTCCGGTGACCTTGTGACCCGCGTCGGTCAGGGCACGGGCGATGTGCCGGCCGAGGACACCGCTCGCGCCCGCGAGGAGGATGCTCTGGTTCGTGTGCATGGTCGCCATACTCGTGCGACGGACCGGGCGGGCCGGGATGTGACATCCCCGCGACCGCGATGTCACCCGGTGGCGCCTCGATCACGCCCGAGGCCGGGGCCAGGCCGCGTCTGCGGCATGATCCGCCCGACAGGCCCTGAGTGTATTGATCACGAGCGGGGCACGTACACGTACGGCGTGGTCGTGGTCAGCGCGTGGAAGCCGAGCCGTTCCAGGATGGGGCGGCTCTGAGTGGAGGCGTCGACCTGGAGATAGCGGTAGCCGCGCTCCACGGCGGCGCGGGCCCTGTGGGCGACGAGCGCGCGGTAGATGCCCCGGCCGCGCCAGTCCTCGACGGTGCCGCCGCCCCACAGGCCGGCGAAGCGGGTGCCGGGCACGAGTTCCATGCGGGCGGCGCTGACCGGCGTGTCGCCGGCGAGGGCGACGACGGCGACGACGGTGTCCGGGTCGTCCGTCAGCCGGGCGAGCAGTTGGTGGCGCAGCCGGGAGGAGTCGCTGCCGAACGCCTTCTCGTGCACGTCCGCCACGAGGTCGACGCCCGCCCGGTCGGTGATGGGCAGGACGCGGATGCCCTCGGGCGGCTCGGCCTCCAGGATCAGATCGGCGACCTCGCCGATCATCAGCGTCTCCTCGGGGGCGGGCGTGAACCCGGCGCCCCTCAGGCGCTGTCCGAGGTCCACCGGCTGGTCGTGCCCGTAGAGCTTCCACTCGAACTCGTGGCCGAGTCCGGTGTAGTGGGCGATCTGGTCGGCGATCGCGGCGTCGGCGCCCGCCTCGTCCAGGTCGGACCAGACGACGCCGTTCCAGCCCTGCGCCGGGGCCACCTGACGGATCACCTTCCCCACCCGCTCGATCCGGGCGTCGGGGCCGTCGGGCTGGGCGCCTTCGCGCAGGTCCCGGTCGAAGAGTGCGAGTACCGCCGCGTGATCCATGCGCTCACTCCACCATTCGGACGCCCCCGCGGCAATGTCGTTTACGACTGCCCTACGCAGCCCTCACCGGACGCGCGGCGCCGCGTAGTCTGCGCTGCGGAGATCACCACGTCACAAGGAGGGCCGTACGTCATGGTCGTGAAGGACTCCGAACTGCCGTACCTGCGCCGCTGCGTGGAGCTGGCGACCGAGGCCCTGGAGGCCGGGGACGAGCCGTTCGGGTCGGTGCTGGTGGGCGGGGACGGCACGGTGCTCGCCGAGGACCACAACCGGGTGGCCTCCGGCGACCGCACCCGGCACCCCGAGTTCGAGCTGGCGCGCTTGTCGGCGGCCCACCTGACCCCCGAGGAGCGGGCGGCCGCGACCGTCTACACATCCGGCGAGCACTGCCCGATGTGCGCCGCCGCGCACGCCTGGGTGGGCCTCGGACGCATCGTGTACGTCGCCTCGTCGGAGCAACTGGCATCCTGGCTCGGCGAACTGGGGGTACCCGCGCCACCGGTGCGGACCCTGCCGGTCCACGAGGTGGCCCCCGGCGTGACCGTGGAAGGCCCGGTGCCGGAGCTGGCCGATGCCGTACGCGCCTTGCACCGCCGTTTCCATCTCGGCGAGTGATGATCGGGTGCGTGCCATGCGACTTCGACGAGCGTCACCAACCTGTCCGGACAACACACCTAGCCGAGCTCCAGCGTCGTGACGCCGAAGACGCGGTCCTGGGCGTACGGCCGTACCGGTCCGGTGTACATGCGGGCCGTCTCGAAGGAAGGAGTGAGGCCCGCCTCCTCGGCGAGAGCGATGCCCGCCCGGTTCGTCTCGGGGACGTCGACGGCGATCTCGCTCCCGCCCGCGTCGGCGGTCAGGGCGGCGAACAGGGACCTGGCGTCCTCGGCGGTGTCGGCGAACAGTGGTCCGATGCGCAGCGCGTCGCGGCCGGGGCGGATCACTCCGTAGCCGGTGACGCGGCCGCCAATACGGCGGACGACGGCGCGATGGCCGCTGCCGGTCAGCCAGGCGGCCACGAAGCGCGGGCGGTCGGCCGGGGTGCAGGCGCTGTCGTACGCGGTGATGTCCGCGAGGTCGGCCGACCGCACGGCACGGACGTCGGCCGGGGTCTCGGTCGCGGGGGCGGTTCCCGTGAACCGGATGGTGCGGTGGGCGGGTTCGAAGCCGGACCGGCGGTAGTTGGCCTGCTGCGCCACGACCCCGTCGAGTCCGACGGTGCAGCTTCCGGCGTGGGCTAGCCCGGTCTTCCACGTGGTCAGGCCGTGGCCGCGGCCGCGCAGGTCGGGCCGTACGAGGTAGAAGCCCAGGAAGGCGTAGTCGGCGCCGTAGTTGACGACGGAGATCGCCGACACGGGCTCGCCGTCGATCCGGCCGAGGAAGAAACCGTCCGGGTCCTGGGCGAAGAAGGCCGGTCCGTCGGCGAGTCCTGGATTCCATCCCTCGTCCGCCGCCCATCCGCTGACGACCGGCCAGTCGTCGAGGCGTGCCTGAGTGACGATCAGGCCTACGGCGGCCGGTGAGGTCATGGGTGCGCTCCATTCTGTGCGGGCGTGACCGGCGGTGACCGGCCGTACCCGGGCATCCTTGCCGGTCTTCCGGGAGGGCGTCACGGTGCGATCGAGCCGTTGGCCGGCGGGCGTCGGCCACCGTGGCCGCGCCGCCGTACGGCGCAGGCCCCACCGGTCACCGCCGGTGGAGCCTTCCGTCTTCCTGGGTCGGTCAGCGCTCCGCCCGCGGCCGGAAGCGCCGGTACACCGCGGCCCCGCCCAGGATCAGCGCCGCGCTCCCGGCGACGGCGGGCAGCGCCAGGTCCGCTCCCGTGGCGGCGAGGGCGTCCGTGGAGCGGTGCCCGTGGGTGTGCGGGGCCGGCCGCGGACCCGGGTTCGCCTTGGTCGGCGGGGTCGGCTTGGGTGCCGGCCGGACGGGGCGCTCGGGTCCGTCGGGGCGGCCGGGCCGGTCCCCCGGGGTGTTCACGGACTCGTTGCCGACGGCCGCGTTGCCGACGCCGACCACGTTCACCGTGTTGCCGCTGACGTTCACCGGGAGGTCGACCGGGAGCTGCACGCCGTTGCCGGAGAGCACGCCGGGTGAATCCTTTCCGCCGCCTTCCGCCACCGCTCCGCCGGGCCTGTGGTGCCGGTGGTCGCCGCTGCCGCCCTTGTCGACGTTGGCGCAGCTGTTGCCCGCCGCGGGGTTGAGCACCCCCACCACGTTCACGGTGTTCCCGCACACGTTCACCGGGACGTGCACCGGGAGCTGCACGGTGTTGCCGGAGATCACCCCGGGCGAACCGGCCGCGGTGCCGTCCGCCGCGGAGCCGGCGTACACCGGGACAGCCATGGCCATCGCCCCGGAGGCGGCGGCGACGGTGATCACACCGTTTCGGGTAGCCCGTCTCATAGGTTCCCTGCCTTCCAGACATGGACGCGAGCACTCGCCCGCATCGCATAAAACGCATGGGAACCAATCCGAGTTATGGCTAATCGGCCTTTCACCCCATCGAGCGTCATGGTTATCGAACTGATGGCAAAACGGTCTCGCCGGTCGAGGGGGCGCAGGATAAGGCACTCCCCGGGGTCCCGCTCGTGCGGAGGCGTGCCTTCCGAGGTCCGCTTATCGTGATCGAGGACGCCGACTTCCGGACCGCGACGGGCGTCCCTGGAGGCATTCATGCTGGCCAAGCTGTCGACGCGGCCCACGTTCCGGCGCTGCGCGCTCTCCTCGAGCGTGGGCCTGGCCCTGCTCGGCGTGGGGCTGCCGGTCATGACCGCGGACGACTCCGAGCCCGATCTGTCACGGTTCTACCGGCAGAAGGTCGCCTGGTCGAAGTGCGAAGGCGTGGAGATGCCCAAGGACCTCCAGTGCGGGAAGGTCACCGTCCCCCTCGACTACGCGAAACCGAAGGCGGGCACCCTCGAACTGGCACTCGCCCGCTACCGGGCGACGGGCAAGTCGCGGGGCTCGGTGCTGCTGAACTTCGGCGGGCCGGGCGGCGCGGGCGTCAGTGAGCTGGCCGCCGGGGCCAAGGACTTCATGGACCTGACGGACGGCTATGACGTGGTGACCTTCGATCCCCGCGGCGTCGGCCAGTCCTCGCCGGTCAGCTGCGGCAACAGCTCCGACGGGCCCGCGGCGGTGATGGACGAGGACGCGGATCTCGGTGGCGACCCGCAGGCCGTCCTGGGGCGGTTGCGGAAGGCGGCCGACGCGTGTGCCAAGCATTCGGGGCCCGTCCTGCCGCACATAGGCACGGTGAACGCCTCGCGCGACCTGGACGTGATGCGCCAGGCCCTCGGCGACGAGAAGCTCAACTACCTCGGCTTCTCCTACGGAACCCGGCTGGGCGCGGTGTACGCGGCACAGTTCCCCAAGAAGGTCGGCCGGTTGGTGCTCGACGGCGTGGACACGCTCACCGAGCCGCTGTCCGAGCAGGGCGTCGCGGGGGCCGCGGGGCAGCAGACGGCGCTGGAGGACTTCGTCGACTGGTGCGTGAAGGACATCGCCTGTCCGTTCGGTACGGACGCGCGCACGGCCCGGGAGGAAGTCGTACGGCTCGTCGGCTCTCTCGACAAGGATCCGGTGCCGACCGACTTCGGCGACGAGTTCACCGGACAGGACCTCGTGGGCGCCATCGGTCAAGCCCTCTACAGCAAGGAGATGTGGCCGTCGCTGGAGCGGGCGCTCGCCGCGCTGGTCGAGGACGGCGACACGCGTCCGCTGCTCGGATTCTCCGGCAGAGGGGTCGGATTCCGCGCCGGGAGCGCGACCGACGGCGGCCTGGTCGATCAGGAGGACGTGCCGCTCGACAATCTTCCGGCGGCGCTGATGGCGATCAACTGCGCGGACGATCCCGATCGCCCCGACGCCGACCGGATCACGCGGGACCTCGGCCGGCTGCGCGCCGCGTACGAGCAGGCGTCCCCGGTCTTCGGCCGCTACCGGCTCGCCGAGTACCTGATGTGTTACGGCCGCCCCAAGGGCACCGACTTCATCCGCGAGCGCGTGCGGGACGTCCGCACACCGAAGATGCTCCTGGTCGGCACCCGCGGCGATCCGGCGACGCCGTACCGCTGGACCGTGGAGACGGCCCGGCGACTCGGCGACTCGGCCGTGGTGCTCGACAACAAGGGCGAGGGCCACACCGGTTACGCGTCCTCCAAGTGCGTGCACCGGAAGGTCGACGCCTTCCTGCTGTACGGCTCCCTGCCACCCGACGGCAGCTCCTGCGGGCCCGAGGAGGACCGCGACTGACGTACGGGCGGCGGGGCGGCTGCGTCATGGTGGCACCGCGTCGGTCACTGGGGTTCCCGGCCGGCGAGGCGGCCCATCGCCCGAGCCGCCTCGGTGAAGCCGTCGTCGCCGAGCAGCGCGCGCAGCTCACCGTTGAAGCGGTCGATCTCGGGCTGCGCCGCCCGCAGGGCCCGCGGCGCCCGCGTCGGTCAGCTCCAGGACCACGGCCCGTGTTCCCGGTGACGGCGGATTCGCGCAGGCCGAGCGTGTGGGCGAGGTGCCGTTGGGTGATGCCCGGCTGCTCCCGTACGGCGAACAGCGCGCCGAGTTTCGATGTGAACGACTCCCCGCACGACGTGAACGACTCCCTGGATCTGGCCCTCGCCCGGAAGGCCCTGGCCGCTCAGCCCTTCAGCGTGCTGCTCGGCACGCGGCTGGTGGCCTTCGGCGACGGCGCCGCCACCCTCGAACTGGACATCCGCGACGAGCTGCGCCAGCAGTACGGCTTCGTGCACGGCGGAGTGCTCGGCGGAGTGCTCGGCTACGCGGCCGGCAACGCGCTGACCTTCGCCGCGGGCTCCGCGTCGGCGCCCGGCTGATCACCGCCGGTTTCACCATCGGCTACCTCCCGACTACCTGCGGTCGGCCAGGGGCGACGTCCTGCGCGCCGAAGCCCGGGTGGTCCGGACCGGTCGCACCGCGTGGTCTGCCGCTGCGACCTGTCCACCGTCGAGGACGCAGGCGCCCCCACTCTGTGCGCCCATGCGGCGAGGTGCCGAGGTGGGGGTGGATGCCGGGCATCGCACCGTCATGGGGCGACGATGTGGCCGGACGCCCTCCGGCGACGCCCGGCCGGCGCCTTGGACCGTTTGCCCCCAAATGCCCCGTCCCGGAATCAGACCTATGGTGCTGCTATGGAGCACGCACTCAGCCCCGCGACCCTCACCGAGCTGCGCCGCCCGCGCCCCTATCCCGCGGTGTCCGTGCTGACGCCCACGCACCGCCGCGAGCCCGAGAACGCCCAGGACCGGGTCCGGCTGCGCAATGTCGTGGCCGAGGCCAAGCGGCAGCTCGAGGCCGACCCCGCCGTTCCCCGGGAGCGGCGCGCCGACGTGGCCCGGCAGCTCGACCAGGCCCTCACCGAAGTGGACCTGACGCACGCCGAGGACGGCCTGGTGATCTTCGCCGCTCCGGGTGAACACCAGGTGTGGTCGCTCGCCCGCTCCGTGCCCGAGCGTGTGGTGCTCTCGGACACCTTCCTGACCCGCAACCTGGTCTCCGCGCAGGCCGCCGAACGCCCCTTCTGGGTGCTCTCGGTCTCCGCCGACCGCGTCACCCTCTGGAGCGGCGGCACGGACCGGGTCACCGAGGACCGCACCGGCGGCTTCCCGCTGACCAGGAGCCGCGAGAACTTCGACGCCGAACGCCAGGAGCGGATCGGCGACCTGCCCAGCGCCTTCCGGGACGAGGACACCCGCCACTTCCTGCGCGAGGCGGACACCATGATGAGCGCGGTCCTGCGCGAGGACGCCAGGCCGTTGTACGTCACCGGCGAGCCGGCCGCCCTGTCCTGCCTGGACGAGATCGGCAGCGTCACCAAGGACGGCGTCCATGTGCCGCACGGGGGTCTGGCCCACGGTACCCACGAGGCCGTGTGGCAGGCGGTCCGGCCGCTGGTCGCCGCCGAGGCCCGCAAGAACACCGACACCGTGGCGCGGGAACTCGAATCGGCGCGCGGGCGCCGGGCGTTCGCCGCCGGTGTCGACGAGGTCTGGCAGAACGCCCGGGAGGGCCGGGTGGGGCTGCTGGCCGTCGAGGAGAACTACCGGGTGACGGTGCGTGACGACGGTGGCGCCCACCTGATCCCGGCCGAGAGCGGTGACCTGGACGCCCGCGAGGACATCGTGGACGAGATCGTCGAACAGTGCCTGGAGACCGGCGCCGCCGTCCGCTTCGTACCGGACGGCACACTGGGCGACGCCGACGGGATCGCCGGCGTGCTGCGGTACTGACGCCCTTCGGACGCCATCTGGTACGGCCCGCGTCACATATGCCAGACTCCTAGAACACAGGGCCGTCGAACACACAACTGAAGACCGCGTCGGCCACCCCGACAATCCTTCAATTCACGTACGCCATCTACGACTTGTCCGACCCGGTGTCGTACACCTGGCGCACGACACAGCCGTTCCCTGAAGACTGTGGCATATGCCAGAAGCACCACCGTATCGTGTGTTGCCAAATCCCTTACACGGCGTCGCGGGCTGTGCAAGAGTCGTAACGGTCCTTCCGTCCGCCTTGGTCGTACCGTCCCGCATCGGAGTGCGTCATGCCGTCCCATCTCTCTGCGGACCGCCCCGCCGCCCACCCGCCAGGACGCGACTCGGTCGACGCGCTCATATCGCAGGCGCGACGACTCAAGGGCGACGTGGACGCCGTACGGAGGGACACGCAGAGCGACGGGGCGGATCCGCAGGAGCGGTGGCAGCGCGCGCTGTGCGATCTCGCGCTGCACCAACTCAACGACCTGGACGAGCACTTGGCGCAGTTACGGGACGGCCCGCCGCCCGTGCCCGCGCCCCCCGAGGCGGCACCCTCCGTCCGTACCGTGCCGCCCGCTCCCCGGCGCGGCTCGCTGCTCAGCCGGGTCGGCAGCGCGGAGTGGAACCTGCTGACGGACGAGGCCAGTTGGTCCGGAGAGCTCTACCAGATCCTCGGCCGCGACCCCACCGCTCCCCCGCTCACCCTCGACGAGTTGCCGTCCCTGGTGCTCGACGAGGACCGGCCGAAGCTGACCGCCATGGTCACCGACTGCCTCGTCGACGCCAAGCCCATCGACGGTGAGTTCCGCGTCGTGCGCCCGGACGGCGACCTACGGACCGTGCACATGATGGGCGAGCCGGTGCTCGCCGCGGACGGCAGTACCGCGTCGATGTGGGCGGTGCTGCGGGACGTCAGCGAACTGCGCCGCAGCCAGCGGGCGGTGAACGAGACCCGTGACTCGTTACAACGCCAGCGGCACCGCGCGCAGACCGAGCACCGGCTCGCGGTCGAGCTGCAGGAGGCCGTGCTGCCGCCGTGGCGCGGCTCCCTGCGGCTCCCGCACCAGGGACCGGAGACGCTCGATCTGGCGGCCCACTATCTTCCGTCGTCGACCAGCGCGCTGATCGGCGGCGACTGGTACGACGCGCTCGAACTGGCCGACGGCGAGACCCTGCTCAGCGTCGGCGACCTCACCGGGCACGGCGTCGCGGTGGCCTCGGGCATGGCGACGCTGCTGGGCGCCGTCCGCGGCATGGCGATGGCCGGCACCCAGCCCGGTCAGCTGATGGCCTGGCTCAACCAGCTGCTCGACGCCACCGTGCAACCGGCCCTCGGCAGCGCTGTCTGCTGCCGCTACCGCCCGCAGACCCGCACGCTGGTGTGGGCCCAGGCAGGACACCCCGCCCCGCTGCTGTTCCGCGACGGGACGGGGCGCACCCTGCACACACCGGACGGCGTCCTGCTCGGCGCGACCTCCGGTGCCTCCTACGAGCAGGCCGAAGTGACCCTCGAAGCAGGCGATCTGCTTCTGCTGCACACCGACGGGCTGGTGCCGCTGCACGACCGAGCGGACACCGTGCACCGTCTCCTCGACCTGGCCCCCCGATTCGGCGAGGCGCGCACCGCACAGGACTGTGTGCGGACGGTCGTGGAGGAGTTCGGCGGGACCGAGCGCGAGGACGACGCCTGCGTGCTCGTCGCCAGGGTGATGTGAGAGTACGGCGGCACAGTTCCTCTGTGCCTGTGCGCTGTTCTCCCTGTGCCTGTGCGCTTATGCGTGTGCGCTGGTGCCGCCGCCCGGCTTCTTGCCCTTCGGCAGCGCCTGCCTGATCTCCTCCCGCAGCTCTTGGATCTTCGGGTAAGTGGCGTACTCGGCGGTGAGCCGGTACATCTGGGCCAGCCGGTCCCAGGTGCGACGGGAGGAGTTCGACCCCATCGCCATCAGGGCCAGCCGCGCGTACCGGTCCGCCTGTTCGGGGTCGTCGGCGATGAAGCAGGCCGAGGCCATGGACAGATGGTCGAAGATCTTCGACCGCTCCCGGCCGTCGACCCGCAGGGACAGCGCCTTCTGCGCGTAGTGCTGGGCGTGCACGGCCGCACCCGGCTCGTGCTCCGCCAGCGTGCGATAGGCCAGGGCCTGCATGCCGTACAGGTCCTCCTCCTTGAAGGTCTGCATCCAGCTCGGCGGTGGCACGTCGCCCCGGTCGGAGACGAAGAGGTCCTCCGCCTGGCCGAGGGTGCGGCGCATGGCCTGCCCCTTGCCCATGGAGGCCTGTGCCCAGGCCTCGATGGTGTGGAGCATCGCCTTGGTGCGGGGCAGCACCTCGTCACCGGAGCCGGACTGGGCGAGTTTCATCAGGTCGAGCGCGTCGTCGGGCCGGCCCAGGTGCACCATCTGGCGAGCCGCTCGGGAGAGCGCCTCCCCGGCGCGGGGCCGGTCGCCGCCCTCTCTCGCGGCATGGGCGGCGATGACGAAGTACTTCTGGGCCGTGGGCTCCAGGCCGACGTCGTGCGACATCCAGCCCGCGAGGACGGCGAGGTTGGCGGCGACGCCCCACAGGCGCCGCTGGAGATGGTCGGGGTGACGGTAGGCGAGCATGCCGCCCACCTCGTTGAGCTGGCCTACGACTGCCTTGCGCTGCAGCCCGCCGCCGCGGGCCGCGTCCCAGGCCCGGAACACCTCGACCGAGCGCTCCAGTTCCTCGATCTCCTGCGATCCGATGGGGGCGGCCTCGTAGCGGTCGAACCCAGCGGGGTCGGCGTGCAGGGGGTCGTCGAACTGGGGAGCGTCGGCGGTCAGAGCCGGATCGGTGTGCAACCAGTCGTACATGGCGCTGCTGAGTGCGGATCCCGCGGCGAGCACGGCACCCGCGCCCACCAAGCCGCGTCGGTTGAGCATGAGGTCCATTCCCGTGAATTCGGTGAGGACCGCGGCGGTCCGTTCGGGCGCCCACGGCACTCCGTCGGGATGTTCCGCACTCCCGCCGCGTGGCCGTTTCCCCGCACGCCCGTGCCGGACCAGACCGAGGTCCTCAATGGTCACGACACGGCCGAGACGCTCGGTGAACAGAGCCGCCAGCACCCGCGGCACCGGATCGCGCGGGATCTCTCCCATGTCGATCCAACGCCGCACCCGGGAGGTGTCGGTCGCCAGCTGGGGGTGGCCCATGGCCGCCGCCTGCCGGTTGACCAGCCTCGCGAGTTCACCCTTGGACCAGCCGGCCAGGCCGAACAGGTCCGCAAGGCGGGAGTTGGGTTGTCCGCTCACGTCAAGCCCCCAGGTTCTCGGCTGAGTTGACAGTAGCCCGGTGAGAGTTGCCGGGCGACTATTCGCCAGGGTTCGCCAGGGCACGCCAGATGGTGTGCCACTGGGCATCGGGTGTCAGGTAGGAACGCGCCACCCCGACCCGGTCGCCGAGGGACATTCCCCAGGGTGCTCCCAAGGGCCGGGCCGGGTAGCGCACTGACGTCACAGGCACACGAAGGGATCTGTTTCGCCCATGTACGCAGCATCGTCCTCCGTGTCCGCCCCTCCCCGGTCGCTGCGCCCCCGTCCGGCGGGTGGCGGCCCCTACCTCGACCCCGCACGCCCGGCGGCCCCCGTGCTCGGTGCGGGCGCGACCCGGCGTGTTCCGGGGCTCGGCACCCAACCGCTCAGCGGGAGACTCGACTTGTCCGGCCCCCAGGGCACCCAGCTGCGCACGGCGATCGCGTCGGTGCACCGGATCTGCCCGGAGTTCGCCCCGGTGCAGGTGCTGCGCCGCAGTGGACGCTCCGTGCTCCTGGTCGGCACGACGGGACGCAGCACGGCCGTCGCCAAGTGTTTACTGGACCACTCCCCCGTGTGGTCCGAGCGGATCCGGCACGAGATAGCCGCATACCGCTCGTTCGTCCGGCACCGGCCCCCGGTGCGTGTGCCGAGACTGATCGCGGCGGACCCGGACAACTGCACCCTCGTCATCGAGCGGATGCCCGGCCGGGTGGCGGCACTGCACCGGCACCCGGCCGAGGCCCCGCCCCGCGCGGACATCAGGGCGGCACTCGGCGCGATCTGCCGGCTCAACGCCTGGCGGCCGCCGGCGGGCACCTTCGACGCCCCGCTGGACTACGCGGTCCGCATCTCCCGGTACCACGAGCTGGGGTTGCTCACCGACCGGGATCTGGGCGACCTGCAGAAGCTGCTGCACGGCATCGCGACGACCGCGGGCCGGCAGGGCATGGGCCAGTTCTGCCACGGCGACGCGCTGCTGTCGAACCTTCTCCTGTCACCGGCCGGTCCAGTGCTGGTGGACTGGGAGCACGCGGGCTGGTACCTGCCGGGCTACGACCTGGCGACGCTGTGGTCGGTCCTCGGCGACGCGCCCGCGGCCCGGCGGCAGATCAGCCAGATCGCCCAGTCGGCGGGTCCCGCCTCACGGGACGCGTTCCTGGTGAACCTGATGCTCGTGCTGACCCGTGAGATCCGCACCTACGAGACGGCCGTGCAGCGTTCGATGCACGACACGACCCCGGCGGCACCGGGGCCGGCCCACCCGGGTGCTGCGCCGTCCGGCGAGGAACAGCGGCTGCTGCTCAGGCGGCTGCACGACGACTGCCAGCTGGCCCGCCGGGCCGTGCGCGCGGCGGTCGGCACTCGCTGACGGGGACGACGGTCCGCGGTACGCCAGAACAGCGGCGTACCGCGGACCGTCGTATGTCCGCCACGAAACTCCCATAAAACCTGATGAACGGAAGAAATCACCCAGTCCTGGGCATGATTGACGGGTCGTCGGCAGGCCGGCGCCACAGACGCACCCCGGCCCCGCACGGCTCACCGCCCGACCGTCCCAGGAGGCTGCATTGCGAGGATCCGCCACCGGCACCGGCAGAGCCGCCGGGCACAGGCACAACCGACGGAGAACCGCCGGCACGGTGGCCTCCGCCGCCCTGCTGCTGCCGCTGCTCGGCGCGGCCCCGCCCGACGGCCGGGCCTCCGCGAACGGGTTGCGGCAGGCCTTCGCCTCCGCGGCCGCCAAGTACGACGTGCCGCAGAGCGTGCTCCTGGGCGTCTCCTACCTCCAGTCCCGCTGGGACGCGCACGGCGGGGCGCCGAGCGTGACCGGTGGATACGGCCCCATGCACCTGACCGACGCCCGCACCGCGCTCACCGGTGCGCCGCACCACAGCGAGGGCACGGAGGACGCGCGCGGGGATCGTGCCCGCCCGCCGCTGCTTCCCGCCAAGAAGCCCCCGAATGCCTCCGAATTCCCGGCCCGCCTCAGGACCCTGTCCAAGGCGGCCGAGCTGACCGGCCTGTCCGACGAACGGCTGCGCACCGATCCCGCCGCGAACGTGGCGGGCGGTGCCGCCCTGCTGGCCGCCGCCCAGAAGGACCTGGGCGAGCCGCTGAGCAAGGACCCGGCCGAGTGGTACGGGGCGGTGGCCCGGTTCTCCGGCGCGGACGACCGCACGACGGCGGCGGCTTACGCCGACGACGTCTACGACGTGCTGCGTACCGGCAAGGAACGCACCACCGACGCCGGTCAGTGGATCGCCCTGGCCGCCCAGCCGGACCTGGCACCCGACACCGCTCAGCTGGCCCGCACAGGGCTGCGCGCGCTCGCCCCGGGCGATACGGAGTGCCCGAAGACGGTGTCCTGCGAGTGGATCCCCGCTCCGTACAAGGACCTCGGCGAGGGCGACTACGGCAATCACGACGTGGGAGGCCGACCGGCGTCCCAGGGCATCGACCACATCGTCATCCACGACACCGAGGGCGCCTGGGAAGGGGTCCTCAAGATGGCGCAGGACCCGGCCTTTGTGTCGTGGAACTACTCGCTGCGCTCCACGGACGGTCACGTCGCCCAGCATGTGAGGGCCAAGGACGTGGCCTGGCACTCGGGCAACTGGTACGTCAACGCCAAGTCGATCGGCCTGGAGCACGAGGGCTTCCTGGCGAGCCCGGACGCCTGGTACACGGAGGCCATGTACCGGTCGTCGGCGCGGCTGGTGAAGTACCTCGCCGAGAAGTACGGCATTCCGCTGGACCGGCAGCACATCCTCGGCCACGACAACGTTCCGGGCCCGACCACCGCGGCCGTCGGCGGCATGCACACCGACCCGGGCCCGTACTGGGACTGGCGTCACTACTTCACCCTGCTGGGCCGCCCCTTCGAGGCCACCGCCGACGAGGGCGGTGGCCTGGTGACGATCCGGCCCGAATACGCCGCCAACCGGCCGGAGTACACGGGCTGCGTCACCGAGGGCCGGCCCTGTGCGGTCCACGGGTCGAGCGCCGTGCGGCTGCGTTCCGGGCCCGGCGAGTCCTACCCGCTGATCAAGGACATCGGGCTGGGCACGACCCCGACCACCGGCGTGAACGACCTGTCCTCACGGGTCTCCACCGGCCAGCAGTACGCGGTCGCCGGCCGGGACGGTGACTGGACGGCGATCTGGTTCCTCGGGCAGAAGGCCTGGTTCAAGAACCCGAAGCAGAGCCCGACCGCGGTGCACGCGACCGGCCGGGTGGTGACCCCCAGGGCCGGCCTGGTGAGCGTCCCGGTCTACGGGCGCGCCTACCCGGAAGCCTCCGCCTACCCGGCGGGAGTGCCCGCCCAGTCGGTGTCGCCGCTGCCGTACAAGCTGCTCAAGGGCCAGAAGTACGTGGTCGGCGACAAGGTGCCCGGTGAGTACTACTACGCGGTGGACTTCGACGAGGCCTCGCACGAGGTCGTGGTCGGCAAGGACATGTACTACGAGATCCAGTTCGGCCACCGGGTGGCGTTCGTGCGGGCGGCGGACGTACGCGCCGAGCCGTCGCGGTCCTAGGCCCTGTCGTCAAATTCCCGCCTGCCGCGCGACGCCAGGCACGCTCCCCCACTGCCTTAAGGGCGTGGGAGGTGCCCCCACTCGCCGCACCGGGCGCAGACCCACGTACAACCAGTACGAGGGCCTGCGCCCGGCACGCCGAGAGCACGCACCTACGCGGACATCAGCCTCCCCCACTCTCGGCTTCGCTCGAGCGGGGGGACCCCCATCGCGGCGGGGCGCGCGGCCCGCCCTTCGGGCGGACGACGGGAATTTGACGACAAGGCCTAGCCTCCCCGAGCCGGAGGGCCGGGCTTCCCCGTGGGGGCCCGGCCCTTCGTACGGGCGTCAGCGCCACTCGTAGCGGCGTCCGGCGACGGCCCTGAGCGTCGTCTCGCCGTCCTCCAGCAGGACGCTGCGCACGGTGAGTCGGCGCGTCCGGGTGGCGGTGAGCGCGATGCGCGCGGGTTGTCCGTCCGCCCAGTCGATGTCGACGACGGCGCCGCCGCGGGCGCGCAGGCCCCGGACCGACCCGTCCGGCCATGCGGCGGGCAGGGCGGGGAGGATCTCGATCGCGTCGTGATGGCTCTGCAGGAGCATCTCGACGACGCCGGACGTGGCGCCGAAGTTGCCGTCGATCTGGAAGGGCGGGTGGGTGTCCCAGAGGTTGGGCAGCGTCGAGGACTTGAGCTGCTCGCCGAGCATCTTGTGGGCGTGGTCGCCGTCCCGCAACCGTGCCCAGAAGTTGATCTTCCAGGCCTTGGACCAGCCGGTGCCGCCGTCGCCGCGGGCGTTCAGGGAGACCTTGGCGGCCTCGGCCCACTTGCCGCCGGGCTCGATCTGCCGTCCGGGGTGCAGGGCGAACAGGTGCGAGACGTGCCGGTGCTCGTCGGCCGGGTCGTCCAGGTCCTCCTTCCACTCCTGGAGCTGGCCCCAGGAGCCGATGCGCAGGCCGGGGTCCAGGTCCGCCAGGGCCTGCTCGACGCGTCGCCGGAAGTCGGGTGCGTCGCCGAGGACGCGGGCGGCTTCGAGGGTGTTGGTGAACAGGTCGTGCACGATCTGCTGGGACATGGCCGCGCCGGCCGTGAAGTCACCGTGCTCGGGCGAGTAGCTGGGGGTGACGACGAGCGTGCCGTCGCGCGGGTCGGTGCGCAGGTTGGCGAGCCAGAACTCGGCGGCCTCCTTCATCACCGGGTAGGCGGTGGTGCGCAGGTAGTCGGTGGAGCCGCCGAAGCGGTAGTGCTCGTAGAGCTGCTGGGTGAGCCAGGCCGCCGCCTCCGGGAACCAGAACGCGGTCGCCCAGTCGTGGACGCCGGTGAAGCCGTACGGGTTGGTCTCGTTGTGCACCACCCAGCCGCCTGAGCCGAACATCTCCCGCGCGGTGCGCCGCCCGGGCGCGCGCAGGGCCTCGACGAAGCGGTCGTACGGGGCGGTGGTCTCAGGGAGGTTCGCGGCCTCGGCGGGCCAGTAGTTCATCTGCAGGTTGATGTTGACGTGGTAGTCGGCGCTCCAGGGCGGTGTGGTGCTGTGGTTCCACACGCCCTGGAGGTTGGCGGGCAGCGAGCCGGGGCGGGAGGAGGCGATGAGCAGGTAGCGGCCGTACTGGAAGTAGAGGGCTTCCAGGGCGCGGTCCGCCGCGCTCGCGCCGGCCGTGTACGCGGCGAGCAGCCGGTCGGTGGGGACGTCCGCCGGGAACGACTGGCCGAGGTCCAGGGCGACGCGGCGGAACAGGGCGCGGTGGTCGGCGATGTGCCGGGCGCGCAGGGAGTCGTAGGTGCGGCCCTGCGCCCGGTCGACGGCGCGGGTGACCGCGGCGTGCGGGTCGTCGCCGCGGTAGTCGGGGTAGGTGTCGGCGTAGTCCGTGCCGGCGGCCAGCACGAGCCAGGCGCTGTCCGCTCCGGTGACGGTGATCGTGCCGCCGGCGTCGGAGATCACGGTCCCGCCGGTGGTGCGGATCTGGACCTGGGCCTCGAAGCGCAGCTTGTTGTCCGCGAGGGCGCCTCGTACGGTCAGGCGTCCGCCGGACGCGGTGGTGGTGAAGTCCTTGCGGGGTGAGGTGTAGCGGAGGGTGAAGGCGACGCTGCCCGGGCGGTCGGCGCTGAGCCGTCCGACGATCACGCCGTCCGGGTGGGAGGCGTAGAACTCTCTTGTGAAGCGGACCTGTTGGTGGGTGTAGGCGACCGACGCGATGCCGTGGTCGAGGTCCAGTTCGCGGCGGTATCCGTCCGGCGTCGGTGCGGCGGGGAGGTCCAGGTGGAGGTCGCCGAAGGTCTGGTAGGCGCCGAAGCCGACGCGCGGCTGGCCCAGCCGGTCGGCGACGGCCTCCGGGTCGAGCCGCCGCTGTGCGTCGAGGTCGTCCTGTACGGCGTCGACGGCACCGGGACGCGGCGCGCGCCAGTTGCCGTGGTCGTAACCCTGCGCCGAGCCGGGGCCACCGGTCCACAGGGTCTTCTCGTTGAACTGCAGGCGTTCGGAGGCGAGGGTGCCGTACACCATGGCGCCGAGCGCGCCGTTGCCGATGGGCAGCGCCTCGCGCTCCCAGTCCGCGGCGGGCGCCATGTACCACAGCACCATCGGCTGGATGACCGCTCCCGATACATCCGAGGAATCTTCGGTGGCGGCCTCGGCGGAACCAAGGGTCGATCCGCTCACGGCCAGGCCTCCTGCTCCAACTACCGCCGCTTTGAGCGTCGTTCTGCGAGAGATGTCCTGCGACTCATGTGGCATGCCCGGGACATTAAAGGTCCGATCACAGGGCGACAAGAGTCATGACAAGGCAAAGGCACCCACGGACGGGGGAACGTCCGAAAGGTGCCGGTGCGGGATGGACGGTCAGGCCTGCTGGAACAGTTCCGCCGGGAGCGGCTTCAGCAGGGCGTACAGGTCGTCGGTGATGGGGCGGTCCCAGGCGGCGATGGTCACCAGGACGTTGTCGCTCCGGTCGAACTGCACGCAGGAGACCCGGCTCTCCGACAGCTTGAGGCGGCGCACGATCAGGAGGTTGTCGCCCTGCATCACCGGCATGTCCTCGGTGCCGACGACGGTGACCTCCTCGTCGTTCTCCAGGGCCAGCAGCAGCTGCCCCACCTCGAACGGGACCTCGCCCTCGTCGACGTCACGGGCCGGGGAGCCCTCCGGCAGATTGCCGATGATCATGGCGGGGCCGCGGCCGCCGAACAGGTCGTACCGCAGGTACACGCCCTGGCAGGTGCCGTCCGGGGCGGGCAGCAGGCCCGCGCCGAGATTGCCCGGCCAGTCGCTCGGGTCCATGGCCAGTACGTCGAAGTCTGGCCCGGCGGGGGTGGCGCTGCGGCGGCGGAGGAACGACATGCGGCCAATGGTACGTGCCCGAGCAGGTTGCGTGACGTGCGGGCGGCTCTTGGCCGCTACGCGTTCTGGCGGTGCCGTTCGTGATGGCGGGCGACGCGGGCTCGGTTGCCGCAGGACGGCTTGCACCACTCCTGTCGCGGGTGCTCCTTGAGGAAGTAGCGCACACAGCGCGGCGCGTGGCACGCACGCAGTCGCCGCCGGTCGGGGCCGGCCAGGAAGGCGATCGCGGCCTGCGCGAGTGCCGCCGTGAGCTCACCCTCGCCCTGCACGGCCTGATGGCGTACGACGGGTTCGGCGTCCTCGGCCCAGTGGAGCTCGGGGACGGTGGGCGTGCGCGCGGCCGCCGCGTTGAGTCGCCGCACGGCGTCGGGGACGGGCATGAGGCGCGCCGCGTCGGCCGGGCTCGGCTCGGCGGGTCGTACGGCGTGGGCGAAGAGGGCGCGGACGGCGGCGCGCAGGTCGCGGACGGCGGCGACGGCGGCCTCGTCGGCGACGAAGCCGGCGGCGTCCAGCACGGTGTCGGGGTGTGCCCGGACCCAGGCGGAGAGTCCGGCGGGGTCGGTCAGGTCGTCGGTGACGGAGCCGTGTCCGTCGTGCCGGATGGTCAGGGCGAGGTCGAGGGCCAGCCGGGCATTCCCGCTGATCGAGTCCTGCGTGCTGATCGCGTCTCGCATGGGCTAATGATAGGCCTGTCGGCATGCATTAGATCCGGGTGTCTCACTCCTCCGGCAGTGTCGGCGGCACCACAGCGACCGGGCTCGCGGCGTGCAGCAGCACGGCGTGGGTGACCGAGCCCAGCAGGCGGGCGGGGGCCAGCAGGCGCCGCCGGTGGCGGCCCACGACGACCAGGTCGGCGTCCTTCGAGGCGGCGACCAGGTGTCCGGCCGCGTCGCCGGGGGTCACGTACGGCTCGACCCGGACGTCGGGGTGCCGGGCGCCGTGCGGGGCGAGGAAACCTTCGGCGAGGGCTCGTGTCTCGCTCTCGACGGCGTCCTGGTCGATCATCGGCGGAACGAGTTCGCCGGGGGCCACCCAGCTCTGGACCGGCCAGGGGTAGGCGGCGACGACCTGGAGACGCGCGCCGCGCAGGGCGGCCTCGGTGAAGGCGAAGGCGAGCGTGGCCTCGTCGGGGCTGTCCACCTTCAGGCCGACGACCACGCGCGGTCCGGGCACGGCCGGCGCCTCGCCGTGCACCTCGCGCCCGGGGCGGGGCACCACGACGACGGGGCACTCGGCGTCGCGGGCGGCGGCCATGCCGTTGGAGCCGAGCAGCAGGCTGGCGAAGCCGCCGCGGCCCCGGGAGCCGAGCACCAACAGCTGGGCGGTGGCGCCCAGTTCGGGCAGCAGGGCACCGGGCGCGCCCTCCAGGCCGAGGTACTCGATCGCCGGCCGGTCGGCGCGGCCCTCCAGGTAGGTGCGCACCTGGTCGAGCACCGGGTCCTCGTCCTGATCCGGCGGCCCGGCGTCCAGCGCCTCGGGCTGCGTCCAGGCGGCGTACTGCCGGACATGGACCGCCCGCAGCGGCGCCTCGCGCCTGCGGGCGGCGTCGAAGGCCCAGTCCAGGGCCCGCAGGCTGTCGTTCGAACCGTCGACGGCCGCGATCACCGGCAGGGTGCTCATGGGGTCCTCACCTCCGGAGTACGACGTTGCGTTTCCTGGGGCCAGCCTTGCTCAGGCATCGGCCCCAGGACGGCGCTGGAGGTCGCGTGTCCGGAAAAACGGGCGGAACACCGCCGGATCGGCCCGCCGGATCGGCCCGTCGGATCGGCCGTCGGATCACATGAGGTTCAGGTCAGGTCGAACTCCCCTTCCCGCGCTCCCGACACGAACGCGCCCCACTCCGCGGGTGTGAAGATCAGGGAAGGGCTCTCGGGCCGGCCGCTGTTGCGCATCGCGATGAATCCCTCGACAAAGGCGATCTGGACATCCCCCAGGCCCCGGCTGCTGGAGTGCCACTCGGCGTTGCTGAGGTCCAGCTCCGGCTTGTCCCAGCTCGCGAACGGCTGCTGCTGGATGGTGCTCTCGGCCACGTCCGTGCTCCTCCCGATTCGTCGTCCGCGGCCAGCCTAGCGATCGGTGCGTAACCTCAACAGGCCACGTGAGGGGGACCTTTCAGGAGTCGGGTGGTTCCGACCCCACGAGCCACATGGAGAAGAACTGCGATCCGCCGCCGTAGGCGTGCCCGAGCACCCGCCGTGCCCTCTCCACCTGGTGCTCTCCGGCCTGTCCGCGCACCTGGAGCGCGGCCTCGGCGAAGCGGATCATGCCGGAGGCGCCGATGGGATTGGTCGACAGGACCCCGCCCGACATGTCGACGGGCAGGTCTCCGTCCAGTTCCGTCACCCCGGACTCGGTCAGCTTCCAGCCCTCGCCCTCGTCGGCGAAGCCCAGGTTCTCCAGCCACATGGGCTCGTACCAGGAGAACGGCACGTACATCTCGACGGCGTCGATCTCCCGGCGCGGGTCGACGATCCCGGCCTGCCGGTACACGTCGGCGGCGCAGTCCTTGCCGGCCCGCGGGGACACGGCGTCCTTGCCGGCGAAGAGGGTGGGTTCGCTGCGCATCGCGCCGCCGTGCATCCAGGCGGGCGGGCGGGGCGAGCGGGCCGCACCGGCCCGGTCGGTGAGGACCATCGCGCAGGCACCGTCCGAGGAGGGGCAGGTCTCCGAGTAGCGGATCGGGTCCCAGAGCATGGGCGAGGCCTGGACCTTCTCCAGGGTGATGTCGTGCTCGTGGAGGTGCGCGTAGGGGTTTTTCAGCGCGTTGCGCCGGTCCTTGTAGGCGACCAGGGAGCCGACCGTGTCGGGCGCGCCGCTGCGGCGCATGTACGCGCGCACGTGCGGGGCGAAGAAACCGCCCGCCCCGGCCAGCAGGGGCTGCTGGAAGGGGATCGGCAGGGACAGGCCCCACATGGCGTTCGACTCGGACTGTTTTTCGAAGGCGAGGGTGAGCACGGTGCCGTGGACGCGGGCCGCGACCAGGCCTGCGGCGACCAGCGCGGTGGATCCGCCTACAGAGCCCGCCGTGTGGACCCGCAACATGGGCTTGCCCACCGCGCCCAGCGCGTCGGCCAGGTACAGCTCCGGCATCATGACGCCCTCGAAGAAGTCGGGCGCCTTGCCGATGACGACGGCGTCGACGTCCGCCCAGGTCAACTCGGCGTCGTCGAGGGCCCGGCGAGCGGCCTCCCGGACCAGTCCGGCGATCGACACGTCCCGGCGCGCCGCGACGTGCTTGGTCTGGCCGATCCCTACGACGGCCACGGGCTCCTTGCTCATCGCGGATCCCCTTCGAGTACGGCGACCAGGTTCTGTTGCAGGCAGGGGCCGGACGTGGCGTGGGCGAGCGCCCGGTCGGACTCCCCCCGGTGGATGCGGGCGGCCGCCTCGCCGATGCGGATGAGTCCGGCCGCCATGACCGGGTTGGCGGCGAGCGCGCCACCGGAGGGGTTGACGCGGACGCTGTCGTCCAGCCCGAGCGCCTTGCGCAGGACGACCTCCTGCGCGCTGAAGGGCGCGTGCAGCTCGGCGGTGTCGACGGGCCGTTCGAAGGCGCCCGCTTTCTCGGCGGCCAGGCGGGTGGAGGGCGAGTCGGTCAGGTCGCGGACGCCGAGGCCGTGTGCCTCGATGCGGTGGTCGACGCCGCGGATCCAGGCGGGCCGTGCGCACAGGTCCCGGGCGCGCTCTCCGGCCGCGAGGACCACGGCGGCGGCTCCGTCGCCGACGGGTGGGCAGTCGCCGGTGCGCAGGGGCCGTACGACGTAGTCCCCGTGCGGCACCGAATCCCTGAGCTGCGCATGGGAGTTGGCGGACGCGGCGGCACGGCTGCGGGTGGCGACGGCGGCCAGTGCGGGCTCGTCCGTGTCGCCCGCGTCGATGAGCGCCTGCGCCTGGAGGGCGGCGAGAGCGACGGAGTCGGGCCACAGCGGGGCCACGTAGTACGGGTCCAGTTGTCGTGTGAGGACATCGCGGACGGAGCCGGGTGACGACTTGCCGTAGGAGTACACGAGGGCGGTGTCCGCGTCGCCGGTCAGGAGCTTGGTCCATGCCTCGTACAGCGCCCACGCGCCGTCCATCTCGACGTGCGACTCGGAGATCGGCGGCCAGGCGCCCACCCCGTCGAGGGCGAGGGTGAAGGAGAAGGCGCGGCCGGCGAGGTAGTCGCTGGAGCCGGAGCAGGTGAAGCCGATGTCGGCGGTCTTCAGGCCGGTCCGGTCGAGCACCTCGTGCAGGACCGGCATGAGCATCTCGACCTCGGAGAACTCCTCGCTGGTGCGCCGGTGGTCGGTCTGGGCGAAGGCCACCACGGCGATCTCTCGCGTCACAACAGCTCCTTGTAGGTGTCGTACTCCGCGTCCGGTTCGCCGGTGGGCCGGTAGTGGTCGGGGTAGCGGGCGCCTTCCGTCCAGACGGCCTCGACGCGCAGGCCCATCCGCACCTGGTCGTAGGGGATGCCGGCGATACGGCCGTGCAGGGCGAGATCGGCGCCGTCGAGCGCGATGTGCGCGTAGACGTACGGCACCTCGATGTCGAGATTCGCCGTGTGCGCGGCCTTGATGTTGACGATGCAGAAGGTGGTGACCGTGCCGCGCGGACCTACTTCGACCTGTTCCGATGTGGCCTGGCCACATGTGGGGCAGGCACCGCGCGGCGGGACGTACACCTTGCGGCAGGACGGACAGCGTTCGCCGACGATGCGCCGGTCGGCGAGTGCGTGGATGTAGGCGGACTGGGCACGGCCGGGCGAGTAGGTGTAGTCGAGGCGGGCGTGGGCGACGATGCCGGTGACCGCGTCCGCGAACTCGCCGGTGTGGCCCGCCGGTTCGGCCGCATGGCCGTCGTACGGCTCGAAGCAGGCGATGTCCGTGATGGCGCCGGAGCGTTCCTGGGCCCAGCGGACGCGGACCCGCATGCCGGTGTGGACGGCGTCGGGGCCTGGGGCGTCGAGGGCATGCAGGAGGGCGGTGTCCGCGCCATCGATGCGGACCAGGGCCCAGGCGAAGGGCGTGGTGAGGGGCTGGCCGCGGCGCGGTGCGTGGTTCCAGGCCCAGGTGGTGACCGTGCCGGTGGGGGCGACCTCGACGAGGTCGCGGATCTCCTCGGCGGTGACGGGGTCGTACTCGACGGGCGGGACGAGGACGCGGCCGTCACCGGTGCGCACGCCGAGGACGACGCGTTCGCGCAGGCCGGTGAGGAAGGCGCTCTGCACGGGGCTGAGGGAGCGGGTGAAGGGGAACTCGACGACGAGCGGCGCTTTGAGGACTTGGGGCATCGAGGGCTTGCCTCCTTCGGGGACCGGCGCGCGTGGGGCGGCCGGGCGGTGGCTGAGCAAGATCGGTGAGTCACGCCCCGAAAGGGGCGCGGCGCGGTGACATCTGCGGCTCCGCCGCGTGGGCGCGACCAGCCACCGCCGACCCGCAGTGTCCGACCGAGCCTCCAGCGGAGCGCCTACGCGCGCTTGTACTCGGGCGGCCGCTTGTCCGCGAAGGCGCGGGCGCCTTCCTTGGCGTCGGCGGTGTCGAAGATCGGCCAGCCCCGTTTCAGTTCGGCGGCGAGCCCGTCGGTCTCGGTCATCTCCGCGGTCTCGTACACCGAGGCCTTGACGGCCTCGACGGCCAGCGGGCCGCAGGCGTTGATCTGTCCGGCGATCTCCAGGGCCCTGTCCAGTGCGGTGCCGTCGGGGACGACATGGCCGATCAGGCCGATGTCCGCGGCCTCGCGGGCGCTGTAGGGGCGGCCGGTGAGCAGCATCTCCAGGGCGTGGGTGCGCGGGATCTGCCGCTGGAGGCGGACCGTGGAGCCGCCGATCGGGAAGAGACCCCGTCTGACCTCGAACAGACCGAAGGTCGCGGACTCGCCCGCGACCCGGATGTCGGTGCCCTGGAGGATCTCCGTGCCGCCGGCGACGCAGTACCCCTCGACGGCGGCGATCACCGGTTTGCGGGGGCGGTGGTGGCGCAGCATCGCCTTCCAGTGCAGGTCCGGGTCGGCCTTGAGGCGGGCGCGGTGGTGCTCGCCCTCCATGCCGTTCCCGGCGAGGGCCTTGAGGTCCATGCCGGCGCAGAACGCGCCGCCCGCGCCGGTCAGCACGATCGAGCGGACCTCGTCGTCCTCGTCGGCCCGCACCCAGCCGTCGTGGAGGCCGACGAGCATCGACAGCGAGAGCGCGTTCTTCGCCTCCGGCCGGTTGAGCGTGAGCACCAGCGTGGCGCCCTCGCGCCGCACGGTGAGGTGTTCGGTGCCACTCATCGCCCATCTCCCCTCTGAAAGAACGAGAACAGGTTGCAGTAGGCGCCTGAGCAGTTCAAGAGTTTTCTGACAGGGAGTCAGATTTCTTGGACGCGGACCCTTCACAGTTGCGCCCCCCTTTGCTCTGATGACCGCGAACCGACGGATGCCAGGCACGCCCCGGGGTCAGGAGGAGCGGTGGAGTACAACCTTGCGGACCTGTTCGAGTCGGTCGTCGACGTGGTGCCGGACCGCGAGGCGCTCGTGTACCTCGACATCCCCGGCACGGGCGCCGAGCGCCGGCTGACGTACGCGGAGCTGGACGCCGCCGCCAACCGCGTCGGCCATCATCTGGTCGACCGCGGGATACGCCCAGGCGAGCACGTCGGGCTCCATCTCTACAACGGCGTCGAGTACCTGCAGACCGTGCTGGGGTGCCTCAAGGCGCGGATCGTGCCGGTCAACGTCAACTACCGCTACGTGGAAGAGGAGTTGGTGTACCTCTACCGGGACGCCGATCTGGCGGGCCTGGTCTTCGACGCGGAGTTCACCGACCGGGTGGCGGCGGCGCTGCCACGGGCGGACGGGTTACGGCACCTGGTGCGGGTCGGGGCGCCGGCGCCGGGGGCGGCCGACGTGCCCGCCGTGGCCTTCACGGACGCGGAGTCCGCGGGCTCCCCGGAGCGCGGGTTCCCGCCCCGCTCCGGAGACGACCAGTTCATCATCTACACCGGCGGCACCACCGGGATGCCCAAGGGTGTGATGTGGCGTCAGGAGGACCTGTTCTTCTCCGGGCTCGGCGGCGGCTCGCCGACCGGGGAGCCGGTGAAGAAGCCGGAGGAGCTCGCCGAGCGGGTCGCGGCCGGCGGCGCGGGCATCACGTTCTTCCCCGCTCCCCCGCTGATGCACGGCACGTCCACCCTGACCGCCTTCATCGGCTTCAACTTCGGCCAACGCGTCGTGCTGCACCGCAAGTTCGCGCCCGAGGAGGTGCTGCGGACCGTCGAGAAGGAGAAGGTCACCAGCATGTCCCTGGTGGGCGACGCGATGCTGCGCCCGCTGATCGACGCGCTCGAAGGCCCGATGAAGGGCACCGACATGTCGTCGATGTTCAGCGTGTCGTCCTCGGGGGCGATCATGTCGGACACGGTGCGCCGGCAGTTCCAGGCGCTCGTCCCGAACGTCATGCTGCTCAACAACTTCGGCTCCTCGGAGTCCGGCTTCAACGGCACGGCGACGGAGGACTCGGGCCCCGAACGCGGCTTCCGCATCCGCGTCAACTCCCGTACGCAGGTGGTCGATCCGGCCACCCACGAGCCGGTCGCCGTGGGCGAGGTGGGCCGTGTCGCGCAGTGCGGCCACGTGCCGCTCGGCTACTACAACGACTCGCGGAAAACCGCCGAGACCTTCTTCGAGAAGGACGGCGAGCGGTGGGTGCTGCTCGGCGACATGGCCACCGTCGACGAGGAGGGCGTGGTCACCGTCCTAGGCCGAGGGTCGCAGTGCATCAACACGGGTGGCGAGAAGGTGTATCCGGAGGAGGTCGAGCAGGCGCTGAAGTCCCATCCGGACGTGTACGACGCGCTGGTGGCCGGTGTGCCGGACGCGAAGTGGGGCCACCATGTGGCGGCGGTGGTGCAGCTGCGCGAGGGCGCGGGGCGACCGTCCCTCGAGGACATCCAGACCCACTGCCGTGCCCGGCTCGCGGGATACAAGATCCCGCGCCGGCTGGTGGTCACGGAGACCATCCGGCGCTCGCCGAGCGGCAAGGCGGACTACCGGTGGGCCCGGGAAGTGGCGGTGGCCGCGGACCGGTGAGCTACCGGCCCGGCTGAGGGCCGTCGAGGAACGCGGTCAGGCGGCCCACGAACCATTCCGGGTCGTCCAGCCACGGGTAGTGTCCGGCGCCCGGCTGGACGGCGCACTCGGCGTGCGGGAAGGCTTCGGCCGCACGCCGCGCCAGTTCGGGTCGCGGGCCGCCGTCGAGTTCCCCGGCGAGGACGAGGACGGGGGCGGTCAGCCGCGCGAGACCTGCCCGGGTCGCGGGAGGATCGTAGGCACCCTCGGAGCCGTACACATCGGCGGCCTCGTCGTTGAACTCCTCGTCGGCGCGCGCCTCATGTTCCTCGGCGGCCTTGTCCCAGCGTCCGTAGAAGAACGGCGCGAACACCGGGTCGTACTCGCCCGTCCCCGCCAGCCACGCCTCGAACGCCGGAAACACTCCCTCGAACCACGGCTCGCCCGTCCGCAGCCGGGCCGCCGCCAGCCGGTCCCCGTCCGTCGCCGGCATACCCAGCGCCCAGGGAGTAGCGGTGACCAGCAGCAGCCGCCCCACCCGCTCCGGGTACCGAGCCGCGTACAGCATGGCGAGGCTGCCGCCCGCCGAATGCCCGAGCACGTCCATGTGCTCCCACCCCATGTGGGCCCGCAACACCTCCACGTCGTCCACCAGCCGGTCGCAGCGGGCCGTCGCCGGATCCGCCGGCACCGCGGAGTCACCGGTGCCCCGCAGATCGAGCAGGACGAGTCGCCGGTACGCGGACAGCCCGCCCAGATCCCCGAGATAGGCCGAGGCCCGCATCGGCCCTCCGGGCAACACGACGAGCGGCGAACCCTCGCCCCGCAGGTGATAGGTGAGTTCGGTCCCGTCGGACGCGGTGAAGGTCGGCATCGCACCGATCCTGACGATCGACGGCCGCCCGGGCAACGGAGTTCTCCGGCCCGCCCTCTTGCCTGAGCGAGCCGGGGCTGGATAACTGATCCAGAACGGCTCGACCGAATGATCGGTCGCCCGGATCGATTCGGTCGTCGATGAGGGAGAGGCGCCATGGCGGACGCGACGGACCTGCTGGACTCGGGTGAACGGCTCGACGGCGCGGCGCTGCGGGCGTTGCAAGCGGAGCGGCTGCGGGCCTCGCTGCGGCACGCGTACGACAACGTGCCCTTCTACCGGGAGTCCTTCGACAAGGCCGGTGTCCGTCCGGAGGACTGCCGGGCCCTGGCCGACCTGTCCCGTTTCCCGTTCACGACCAAGGCGGACCTGCGCGAGAACTATCCGTACGGGATGTTCGCCGTGCCCCAGGGCCGTATCCGCCGCATCCACGCGTCGAGCGGCACCACCGGACGCCCCACGGTCGTCGGCTACACCGACGACGACCTTTCCCTGTGGGCCGACATGGTGGCCCGCTCCCTCCGTGCGGCGGGCGCACGGCCCGGCGACAAGGTGCATGTGGCCTACGGCTATGGGCTCTTCACGGGTGGACTGGGCGCCCACTACGGGGCCGAGCGCCTCGGCTGTACGGTCATCCCCGCGTCCGGCGGTATGACCGCCCGCCAGGTCCAGTTGATCCAGGACCTCAGGCCCGAGGTCATCATGGTGACGCCCTCGTACATGCTGACGATTCTCGACGAGTTCGAACGCCAGGGCGTCGACCCGCGCGGCACGTCCCTGCGCGTGGGGATCTTCGGCGCCGAGCCCTGGACCGAGCGGATGCGGCAGGAGATCGAGGAGCGGTTCGCGATCGACGCGGTCGACATATACGGGCTGTCGGAGGTGATCGGCCCGGGGGTCGCGCAGGAGTGCGTGGAGACCAAGGACGGGCTGCACGTGTGGGAGGACCACTTCTTCCCCGAGGTCGTCGACCCGATCACCGGTGAGGTACTGCCGGACGGCGAGCAGGGGGAGCTCGTCTTCACCTCACTCACCAAGCAGGCCATGCCTGTCATCCGCTACCGGACGCGCGACCTGACACGGCTGCTGCCCGGCACTGCCCGGGTCTTCCGGCGGATGGAGAAGGTGACCGGCCGCAGCGACGACATGGTGATCCTGCGCGGGGTGAACCTCTTCCCCACGCAGATCGAGGAGATCGTGCTGCGCACACCGGGCGTCGCTCCCCATTTCCAGCTGCGCCTGACCCGCGAGGGCCGCCTCGATGCCCTGACCGTCCGTGCCGAGGCCCGTCCCGACGCCAACCATGAAACCCGGGAGGCGGCTGCACGGTCCATCCAGGCGGCCGTCAAGGACGGCATCGGCGTGTCGGTCGAGGTGGAGATCGTCGATCCGGAGTCGCTGGAGCGGTCGGTGGGGAAGATGCGGCGGATCGTGGATCTGCGCCGACGTTAGACGAAGCCGCGCGCGAGCCGTATACGTCTGACTGTCACAGGGGGTACATGGGTGGGAGGGCGGAACGATCGGTGGTGCTCCTCGACTCGCCCAGCCAAGCGGCCAGTTCCACCGGATGCGGACGCCTGCCGATGGCGGCGGTGAGACGGATGTGGGTGGCGCGGACCAATTCCGGCCAGTGAGTCAGGGTTTGTGCCGCCGCGGCCGTCTGCGAGGTGCCGGAAGAGGTCGCCGCGCATGCCCGCCGCAGGACGAGGGCGAGGCGCATCCACCTCTCATGTCGCTGCGGCGACCGTGTCACCTCGTCGATGGCGAGGCGGCAGGCCTCGTCCGCATCGCCGAAGTTGTGGGAAGGGTCGGTCGCTTCCCGGTACAGCTGCGCCGGGAGACCGCCGAGCGAGGGCACCGAGGGGCCCGGGGCCACGCGCACTGTGCGGTGGTCCATGGGTGGGCAGGGCGCCTTGGACCGCCATGCGTCGGCGACTTCCGCCTCGTCCGGGAAGGCCGGGTGCAGGTGGTGCAGCCGCCACAGCACGCGGTGGGCCATGACCGCGTCCATGGCGATCGCCGCGATCTCCTCGGGGACGGCTTCGTACTCGAACCAGGTCACGAGGCCCTTGCCCACGGCGGCCGCGAACTCCCGTCCCGCCGCGGTCAGACGGGGAGACGAACACAGCGCGACATACGCGTCCCGGGTCTGCGCGCGCCAGTACGCCAACTGGAACTGCGCACGCCGGAGCGTCTCCCCCGTCGCCTCCTCGACGAGCTTCCGCCAGAAGTCGGACACCCCGAAGAAGGCGAAGACCCCGTGGAAGAAGCCGGGAAGGGGGCGCGGGTCGTCCCGCCACGGTGCGTAGAAGAGCTCCCCGTCGGGGCTCTCCCCCTCCTCGTACAGATCAAGGCAGTCCAGTACTGCGTTGAGCTTCATGTGGCGGAATTCGTGCAGCAGGGTGACGGCGAGGTCCTCGGCGTCCGGTGGCGAGCTGATCACGGCCCCGCCGAACGCGTCACTGGACGAGACCGACGCCATCGCACCGTCCGATCGGGGCCAAGGCGTGAGCGAGGTGAGGGCCGTCGCCAGTGTCTCGGCCTGCCGGGGGGCGACTCGGGCCAACAGGTCCGCCGCCTCACGAGTGGTCCGCCGCCAGTGGGTGACGTCCGTCTGGCCCAACGGGCGGGGTGCCACGGGACCATCGGTCTGCCGGTAGGGGTCCCTGTCCTCCAGCACCAGATCGAAGGAGATTCCCCGCCTGACGGGCCTGCGTACACGGGTGACGGGGACCCAGCCCCTGGGGCGGGGATTGCTCCGGCTGGGCAGCATCACTTCGTTGCTCCCGGCGCGGATCAGGGCGGTGCGCCCGTCTCCGGAGATCTGTGCGGCAGTGGCCCCGGTCCCGGAGAAGTCGGCCGCTCCCAGGCCGGGTAGGAAGACGAAGCCGTCACGCACGGAGAGGGGAAGGGTGAGGGCGACGCCGGCGTTGAAGCCCGCTGCTGCCGCGATCGAATACAAATGGCTCAGGTCGGCGGGTGGCGTACCGGACCATGCTCGAGGCCCGCCGGGCGGGGAGTACAGGGCGCGCAGCGCCCGGCTCATCCAGCGGCCGACGCAGGGATGGCGCAGGACCTCGGAGACCGCTCCGGGATTGGCCCTTTCGGCCTGCAGGAGGAGGTCCCGTACCCACTGGGGCCTGATCGACTCGTCCGTGCGGCCCGTCGTGACCGCGGCGGCAATGCGCAGGAGCTCGCCCAGGACCACCGCACGGGCGCCGCGCTGTTGGCCTCTCAGCTGTTCGATCAGATGGTGGTCCTCCTCGCCGGCGGCCAGGGCCAGTACGTCGGCGGGACTGGGGAAGAGGAGTGGGGGCGCCTCTTCCCCAGTGGCCGACTCGATGCCGGCAGGGGCAGCGGGCCCATAGCTCACCGACGGCCCCGCCCGCTCCGCGCCCGCTCGGCGCCGCCGCACGCTCCAGCCCTGCGACATGCCGGCGCCTCCCGGCTCGGCTCCGCCACGGCTCAGGTGCGGCCGGACGTACCGGGCCAGAAGCCGCTCCGTGGCCGGATGGGGTTGGGGAGACAGGGCCTCCTGGAGTGCGAGCCTCGTCAGGTCGGGGATCGCCGGCACAAGCACATGGTCGTTCCCGGTGACGTCGTTCTGATGTGCCTCGGCCCGATCTGCCCTCGCGAAGCCCCCTCCGTGCCGGATCGGCCCGGGTCCCGGCTCGGCGGAATCGAGGAGCGCCAGCGCGAGGTGGCGCGCGCAGAGCGCGACGGCGGGGTGGTGCTCGCCCAGTCGCCGTCTGCCTGACTCCAACGCGGCCCGAAAGAGCTCCCCTGCGAAGTCGGGTCGGCCGAGCCGGTGCCATACGGACGCGAGTTCGTGCTGGGCGGCGATGGTGTCCGGATGGTCCGGTCCGATCCGCCTCTCGCTGATGCGCCAGACATCGGTCAGCTCCTCCCGCGCCCGCTCGAGGGACGCGGTGTCCGACTCGCGGTCCCGGAGGAGGCGGGCGCGTTCGTGGCGGGCGAGGAGCACATCGGGGTGATCGGATTCGCGGACCCTGAGGTACCTGCGTACGACGTTCTCCGCCAGCGCCTCCGCTTCGCCGGCGTCGCCCGCGTCACGTAAGCCTCGCACCAGTCCGACTTCCATGGCGAGCGCCAGCAGATCGTCGTCTCCGGTCAGTGCTTTGAGCCGCCGGACGACGTCACGCAGTTCGGTGGCGGCCTCCTTCGGTCGCCCCCGCTTGTGGTCGAGCGTCGCCAGGTCGTGGCGGATACGCAGAATGCCGACCGAGTTCGCAGGCGAGTCGCGCAGGCGCATGGCGAGCGCCGCACGCAACTCGGTCTCGGCTTCCTCGTATCGCGCCAGCTCCCGCAGCACACGGGCACGGCCGGTCCTGGCCGACTGCAGGTACGGATGACCGTCCGGCAGGGCGCGCTCGCAGTGCCGTACCACCTCCTGGTACAGCTGGTCGGCCTCCCTGAGGGAGCCGTGGTCGCGCAGCATCCAGCCCAGGCGCAGTCGGCTGACGATCGTGGCGGGAGCGTCGTCACCCAGCGCGCGCGCCCGGATCCGGCTGACTGCGGTGAGCTCGGTGACGGCCTCGCCGTACATGCCCAGGTGGCGGTGGTACTCCGCGGCCCGCACAGCGGGCTCGGTGACCTCGACGACCAGCCCGGCGTCCATGTCACCGGTGGCCGCCAGGTCGTCGTCGGGCAGCAGTTCCAAAGGGGCGGTGCAGTGCGGCGCGATCGCCCGCCACAGCGGCCCGTCTTCGGGCGTGTCCGGGTTCAACGTGGCGATGCACCGGTTCAGCTGAGCCGTGACCAGGCGCAGGAGCAGCGGTTTGTGTGCCCTGAAGTCCGGCTGCGGCCGGTTGGCTGCACGGATCACCGGGTGAATGGAGATCCACGTCGTCGGCCCCTCGTCGGGTGTCTCCTGGGCGCCGGCTGTGTCCACGAACCGGATGAGGTTCAGCCCGCTGAGCCCGTCCAGGGCATCCTGAAGGCGCTCGTGCGTCACATGCTCGAAGAGTCCGCTGGTCGCAAGCAGTTCCTGATCGAGAAGATCGAGAGGCTTTTCATGGGGAATGCGGGTCGGGCCGAGAGCGCACAGCAGCCGCAGGAGCGGGCGGGCCAGTTTGGTGCGTCCGCCGTCCAACAGACCGAGGGAAAGCTCGTACGTGGTCGGGATGGTGCGGCGGCTTCCCCCGTCCATGTCCGGATCCGACGCCGCCGTTGCCAGGAGGGCCTCGAACTGGCGGCGGTAGTCAGTGAATGTCCTGTGCGGCAGGACCGAGGTCTTCTCCCCCGCCTTCTTCAAGTAGGACCCTGCGAGGTTGAGCGCCAGCGGCAGACCTCCCAGGTGTTCGGCGAGGTCGCAGGCCTCCTCCTCATCTCCCGCGGTGGGCGCCAGGTCACACAGCACCCTGGCCCCGTCGGCGGTGGAGAGGACATCGACGGCGATCATATGGACGCCGTCCACCGCCCAGAACTCGGCGCGTGACAGGCGGCTGGTGATCAGCACGGTTCCCTGCGGTCCCGCCGGCTGTCGCAGCCATCCGCTGCCCCTCGCCTCCGGATGTACCTCCAGCACAGAGGGGTCATCGACGTTGTCCATGATCAGGAGCCACGGGGTGGTGAGGGCGTTGAGACGGTCCCACAACACATCCGCCGGGTGACGACCGGAGAATTCGGCCTCCCGGGCGCCCGCCGCATATGCGACCGCCCGCAGTGTCGCGACGAAGTCCCCGACTTGTGCTGCCGACACCCACCACACGTGCCTGACCTGACGCTTCAGCCGGTGTGCGGCTTCGAGTGCGACGGTCGTCTTTCCGCTCCCGCCCATCCCGGACAGGACCCATACGCCCGATACGGACGGATCGCCGTCGGCGCGCCGACGCACCGCGTCCGTCAGCTCGGCGACCAGCGCGTCGCGTCCCCGCAGTTGGTCGTCGCTGACCTGGCGGCCCGGCAGCCCCAGGGGCATGGGTGCCCCGTCGGAGGGCCCGGCCGTCACGCGCGCCTGCCCGTAGGGTCCGACGGTCACATCCGGAGACCGGAGATCTCCTGGTGCCGCGCCGGTGGAGGTGGGCCGAACACTGTCGGGCAATCGAGAGAGGTCCAGCCACCCTCCCAAGGCGTGGGTGAGCGCCGCCGATTGGGCCTTCGTCAGCTTCTCGGTCCAACGGTCGACCCGCCTCGCGGCGATTCGGCCCCGCCCGTCGGTACGGTGATGGAGGGAGACGACTCCGACGAGGTGGCCGTTGCAGAACACCGCTGCGCCGGACATTCCTTCCCACGGGTCCTGGTCCGGATCGTCGTCGGGTGGCGAGTCGACCTTCAGGTCGAGTGTGCCCTCGCGACGGTTGGACAAAAGCGCGCAGGTCGCGTGCACGTGCTCGGAGTCCCGATAGCGTGACCCGTCGGGATGCGTACGCAGCTTGAAGCGCGGAAAGCCCAGGGCGGTGCACCGTACCACCCTGTCCCATTCACTGACCTGTCCGAACCGGACGGGTGCGACGTCCTCCTCCACGCCGACTGGGACGCCCTGGAGCGCGAGGACGGCGGCGTCGACACCGACGTGCCGCCACACCACGCTCGCCTCGATCGTCCGCTCCCCCGGCCGGTCGGCCTGGAAGCGCACGCGGACGCTCACCGCGCCCTTGACGACGTGCGCTGCGGTCAGCACCCTCCCGGGCGCGACGAGATACCCCGAGCCACGGCGGTTCCTGCCGTGCCGCCGACGGACGATGATCTCGGCGGCCCGCTCCGGTATCAGCCCACGATCAACCCCCATGTGCTGTCCGTCAGCGTTCGTTGTCGACCTCGTCGCCCGCGATCAGGGCGGGCTGCGGCGGCCCGCCGTCCGGCGGTACCGCCTTGGGCGTCAGCTCGACCTTGATCCGCTGCGTCTGCGCGTGCGCGTACTTCCCGCTCGCCCCGGCATCGACGACCCACAGCCGTACCTTGCTGTCCGCGCCCGCCTCACGGCTGACGGCGACGGTCGCCTCGATCTCGACCGGGCCGAGTTCGAAACGGATCGCCTCATCGGCACCGTCCTGCAACGAGGCTGTCAGCTGGCCCCGCAACTCACGGATCATGTCGGACAGTTCGATCACGATTCCCCCCTCGTGCCGCGCTAACCGGATGCTACAAGTCCCGGCCCGCCCCCGAAGCGTTCCCGCAGTTCCCGCTTGAGAATCTTCCCGCTCGCGTTGCGGGGCAGTTCGTCCACGAACACCACCCGCTTCGGCGCCTTGAAGTGGGAGAGCTTCTCGCGGGCGTGGGCGACGAGGGCCTCTTCCGTGACCTCGCCGCGCGGGACGACGACCGCCGTGACGGCCTCGATCCACCGCTCGTCGGGCAGGCCGATCACGGCGACCTCGGCGACGGCCTCGTGGGTGTACAGCGCGTCCTCCACCTGCCGTGAGGCGACCAGGACGCCACCGGAGTTGATGACGTCCTTCACCCGGTCGACGATGGTGAAGTAGCCGTGGGCGTCGCGCACCGCGAGGTCCCCGGAGTGGAACCAGCCGTCACGGAAGGCCTCGGCCGTCTCCTCGGGCTTGTCCCAGTAGCCCTCGCACAACTGCGGGGAGCGGTAGACGATTTCACCGGGTGTGCCGTCGGGCACGTCCTTGCCGTCCTCGTCGACCACGCGGGCGTCGACGAAGAGGACGGTGCGGCCGCAGGAGTCCATGCGGCCCTTGTGTTCGTCGGGGGCGAGGACGGTGGCCAGCGGGCCGATCTCGCTCTGGCCGAAGCAGTTGTAGAAGGCCAGCTTCGGGAGGCGTTCCCGCAGGCGCTCCAGGACGGGCACCGGCATGATCGACGCGCCGTAATACGCCTTACGCAGTCCGCTCAGGTCACGGGTGGTGAAGTCGGGGCGGTTGGACAGGGCGATCCACACCGTGGGCGGGGCGAACAGGCTGTCCGCGCGGCCGGTTTCGATCAGGTCGAAGAGCCGGTCGCCGTCCGGCGCGTCGAGGATGACGTTGGTCGCCCCGACGGCGAGGTACGGCAGCAGGAACACGTGCATCTGCGCCGAGTGGTACAGCGGCAGCGAGTGCGCCGGCCGGTCGCCCGCGCTGAGGTCGAGGGCGGTGATCGCGCTCAGGTACTCGTGGACCAGGGCGCGGTGCGTCATCATCGCGCCCTTCGGCAGGGCTGTCGTACCGGAGGTGTACAGCAGCTGGACCAGGTCCTCGCTGCGTGGCTCCGGGCCGTCGTACGGGGGCGCTTCGGGCAGCCGTGCCAGCAGTGAGCCGTCGGCGTCGCGCAGGGTCAACGTACGGACGTCGTCGGGGAGTTGTCCGGCCAGGTCCGGGTCGGCGAGGACCAGGGAGCTGCCGGATTGGCCCACGATGTAGGCGAGGTCGTCGCCGGTCAGGTTCTGGTTGACCGGCACGTGCACCAGGCCGGCGCGGGCGCAGGCGAGGAAGCCGATCAGGTACGCGTCGGAGTTGTGGCCGTAGGCGCCGACGCGGTCGCCGGGAGCGAGGCCCTGGTCGCGCAGGAGGGTGGCCGCACGGGAGACGGCCTCGTCGAGTTCCTCGTATGTCCAGGAGCGGTCGGCGTATTCCACCGCGACGCGTGCCGGGGTGCGCCGGGCGCTGCGTCGCAGTACCCCGTCGACCGTGCTGCCGTGTCCAGGCGTCATGACACATGATCCTCGGGCGGGGGCGGAGAGAGGTCAAGCACCGGAAAGAGCCGCGTCCGCGTGCGCGACCGATGACCTTGTGGTCCCGCCATATGTGGCGGGACCACAGCCGTCGTCAGGTCGTGATGTGGCCGAGCTTGTCCGGGTTGAGCACGGCGTAGATGCCGTCGATCCGGCCGTCGCGCACGTCGATCATCACGACCTGGTCGATGCCGTCGATCGCGAGGGCGGCGGCGGGCCGGCCGTTGACGTCCACGCGGCGCGGCGCGCCGAGCGGGTGGCGGGTGATCTGGCCGGCGATGAACGCCACGACCTGGTCGCGGCCCTCGACCGGCCACGGGGCCGCCCTGACCTTGCCGCCGCCGTCGTTCCAAGCGACGACGTCCTCGGCCAGCAGCTCGGTCAGACCGGCCAGATCGCCGCTCTGCGCGGCCTCCAGGAACCGGGTCAGCAGTTTGGCGTGGTCTTCGTCCGAAAGCGTGAACCGGTTACGCCCGGCGGCGAGCCGCCGCCCGGAGCGGATGTGCATCTGACGGCAGCTCGTCACGGTGGTGTCGAGGATGCGGGCGATCTCGCCGTACGACAGCTCGAAGCCTTCCCGCAGCACGACGACCGCGCGTTCCGGGGGTGACAGACGCTCCATCAGGTGGACGGTGGAGTAGCCGACGGTGTCCCGCAGCCCGGCCCTGTCCAGCGGGCCGAGCACGTCGGTGGCCACGGGATCGGGCAGCCAGGGCCCGGTGTACGCCTCGCGGGTCGCCCGCGCCGATCGCAGCCGGTCGAGGGCGAGCCCTGTGACCACGGTGATGAGGAAGACCCGGGGTTCCCGGATCCCGGTGCGGTCGGCGCCCTGCCACCGCGGATGGGCGTCCTGGACGACGCCCTCGGCGTCCTTCATGCTGCCGAGCAGCCGGTAGGCGAGGCCGAGCAGCAGGGGGCGGAGGGACTCGAACTGCTCGGTCGCCGATGCCGGGGTTTCCAATTCCCGTGTCCTTCCCAGTCGTTCGGTGGGCGGTGCTCACTTTCAGTGTGCGGTCGTGCACCAGTGAACTCCGCCGCGAACCCGTCGCGCCAATCGGCGTCAGCGCGGCGGGGCACCTTCCCGGGCGGTGCGGCCTTCCCAGTACGGCTCCCGCAGCCGTCGCTTGTACAGCTTGCCGTTGGGGTCGCGGGGCAGCTCGGAGATGAAGTCGACGCTCTTGGGCCGCTTGTAGCCCGCGAGTCGCTCGGCGCAGTGGTCGAGGATCGCGGCGGCGAGGGCGGGGCCGGGTTCGTGGCCGGGGGCCGGTTCGACGACGGCCTTGACCTCCTCCCCCCAGTCGTCGTGCGGAATGCCGAAGGCGGCGGCGTCGGCGACGGCGGGGTGGGCGAGCAGGACGGACTCGATCTCGGCCGGGTAGATGTTGACGCCGCCCGAGATGATCATGTCGATCTTGCGGTCGCGGAGGAAGAGATAGCCGTCCTCGTCCAGCAGTCCGAGGTCTCCGACGGTGAAGAAGTCGCCGATGCGGTTCTGCTTCGTCTTGGCCTCGTCCTTGTGGTACGCGAAGCCGCCGGTGTTCATCTTCAGGTAGACGGTGCCGAGTTCGCCGGGCGGGAGCCGGTTGCCGTCGTCGTCGAAGATCGCAAGTTCGCTGATGGGCCAGGCCTTGCCGACGGTGCCGGGTTTCTTCAGCCAGTCCTCGGCGGTGGCGAAGGCTCCGCCGCCCTCGCTGGCCGCGTAGTACTCCTCCACGCAGGGGCCCCACCAGTCGAGCATCGCCCGCTTCACATGGTCGGGGCAGGGGGCGGCGCCGTGGATGGCGTGGCGCATGGACGAGACGTCGTAGCGGGCCCGGGTCTCCTCCGGGAGCGCCAGCAGACGGTGGAACTGGGTCGGGACCATGTGGGTGTGGGTGCACCGGTGGGTGTCGATGAGGCGGAGCATCTCCTGAGGTGTCCACTTGTCCATCAGGACCAGGCGGTGGCCGATGTGCAGGGACGCGCCCGCGAACTGGAGTACGGCGGTGTGGTAGAGCGGCGAGCAGACGAGGTGCACGTTGTCGTCGAAGGGGCGGATGCCGAAGATGCCGAGGAAACCGCCGAGGTAGGCCTCCTCGGGAGGTTTGCCGGGCAGCGGGCGCCGGATGCCGCGCGGGCGGCCGGTGGTGCCCGAGGTGTAGTTCATGACCCAGCCGAGGGTGCGGTCGGCGGGCGCCGACTCGGGGTGCCCGTCGAGGAGTTCGGCGTACGGCCGGAAGCCCTCGACCGTGCCGACCGCGTACCGGTGGGTGGCCGGGAGGCCGGCCTCGTCGGCGGCGTGGCGCGCGGGGCCGGCGAAGCGCTCGTGGGCGAGGAGCACCTTGGCGCCGGAGTCAGCGACGATCCAGGCGATCTCGGGGCCGACGAGGTGGTGGTTGACGGGGACGAGGTAGAACCCGGCCTGGGTGGCGGCGAGGTACGCGGTGAAGAACTCGGGTCCGTTGGGCAGGACGACCGCGAAGGCGTCACCGCGTTCGAGGCCGGCGGTACGCAGGCCGTGCACGAGCCGGTTGGCGGCGCCGTGCAGGCGGCCGGCGGTCCACTGCTCGCCGTCCGGCGCGATGAGGACCGTACGGTCGGGGTCGGCGGTGGCCTGGGCCCAGAATCCCGGCGGTGGTGTGCTCGTCACTGGCCGCTCCTTCCGGCGATGCGGTTGACGCGGTCGACGGCCCGCTCGAAGCCGCGGGTGAGGTCGTCGAAGACGGCCTGGACGCTGCGTTCGCTGGTCATCCGGCCGACGATCTGGCCGACGGGCGTGCCCAGCAGGGGCTCGACCTCGTACTTCTGGATCCGTGAGACGGCCTCCGCGACGAGCAGGCCCTGCAAGGGCATGGGGAGGGTGCCGGGTCCCTCCGGGTCGTCCCAGGCGTCGGTCCACTCGGTGCGCAGCTGACGTGCGGGTTTTCCGGTCAGGGCACGGGAGCGGACGGTGTCGCCGGAGCCGGCGGCGAGCAGTTTGCGGGTCAGGGCGGGCGAGTGCATGTCGGCCTCTGTGGTGGTCAGCCATATGGAGCCCAGCCACACCCCCTGGGCGCCGAGCGCGAAAGCGGCCGCCACCTGCTGACCGCTGCCGATGCCCCCGGCGGCCAGCACGGGCAGCGGGTCGACGGCGTCGACGACCTCGGGCGTGAGCACCATGGAGGCGATCTCGCCGGTGTGTCCGCCGGCCTCGTACCCCTGGGCGACGACGATGTCGATGCCGGCTTCCTTGTGCTTGCGCGCGTGCCGGGCGCTGCCCGCGAGCGCGGCGACGAGGACGCGGCGGTCGTGCGCGCGGGCGATCACGTCGGCGGGCGGGGAGCCGAGCGCGTTGGCGAGCAGCTTGATCGGATAGTCGAAGGCGACGTCGAGCTGGTTGCGGGCCACCTGCTCCATCCATCCGGTGATGCGCCAGCCGGACGCCTCGCCCTCGGCCAGTTCGGGCACGCCGTGCTTGGCGAGGGTGTCCTGGACGAACTGCCGGTGCCCTTCGGGGATCATCGCCTCGACGTCGGCCTCGCTGACGCCTTCCACCTTCTTCGCGGGCATGACGACGTCCAGGCCGTACGGCCTGCCGTCCACGTGTGCCTCGACCCAGTCGAGGTCGCGTTTGAGGTCGTCGGGGGCCGTGTAGCGGACCGCGCCGAGCACTCCGAAACCGCCGGCCCGGCTGATGGCCGCCGCGACGGCGGGGAACGGCGTGAAGCCGAAGACGGCGTGCTCGACTCCCAGTTTCTTGCTCAGCTCCGTCTGCATGGGCGCAGGATGCCGCAGTCCTCCGGACGACGGAAGAGTTTTTCTGATGCTCCGTCAGATTTCGTCGACCGCAGACTCCATTGACACACCGCACACCTGACATAAAAGTTTCACACCGCAAGGTGATCCCGGAAAGATACTTTCAGGCAGCGGGAGGTTCACCATGACGGAAGACGCAGCGGACAGAGAGACGGGCGAGCTGCGCGCGCTGACGCGCCGCCAACTGGGCCGCAGGGCCCTCACTCTGGGCGGCGCCCTCGCCATCGCCCCCTTCCCGGCCGGGCCGGCGGCCGCCGGCCCGGCGACCACGCACCCCACCCTGCGCCACGGCTCCCCCGAACGCGCCGGACTGCTCCCCGCCCACCTGCGTCAACTCGTCACCGACGCACAGGCGTTCCTCGGCCCCTCGCCCCAGCACCCCTGGTACGCGGGCGCCGTCCTGCTCGCCGGACGTGGCGGCACCGTGGCTCTGCACCAGCCGATCGGCATGGCCGTGCGATACCAGACGTACGACGAGAAGACCGACACCGGCGTCGAGTTCCCGGCCGACGAGCGGATTCCCATGGCGGAGGACACCGTCTTCGACCTGGCCTCGGTGTCGAAGCTGTTCACCTCGATCCTCGCCGTGCAGCAGATCGAGCGGGGCGCACTGAAGCTGGAGGGAAGGGTCGCCGCGCATCTCCCGGAGTTCGGCGGTGCGGGCAAGCAGGACATCACGATCCGTCAGCTCCTCACACACACCTCGGGGTTCCGGGCGTGGATCCCGCTGTACAACGCGCCGACGTACGAGGAGAAGCTCCAGCTCATCTGGAAGGAGGCGCCCCTCAACCCGCCCGGCTCCGCCTACCTCTACTCGGACCTGAACCTGATCTCGCTCCAGTTGGTGCTGGAGCGGATCACGGGCCGCACCCTGGACACCCTCCTCCACGACGAGGTCACCGCTCCGCTCGGCCTGCGCCGCACCCGCTACAACCCGCCCGCCTCGTGGAAGCCGAAGATCGCCGCCACCGAGGACGCACGCAAGCCGTGGTCGGGCCTCGACCGGGGGCTGGTGTGGGGTGAGGTGCACGACGAGAACGCCTTCAGTCTCGGCGGGGTCGCGGGCCACGCGGGTGTGTTCTCGAGCGCCTGGGACCTGGCCGTACTCGGCCGGACGCTGCTCAACGGCGGTGTCCACGGCCGGGCCCGGATCCTCCGACCCGAGTCGGTGGAGCTGATGTTCACCGACTTCAACACGGCTTTCCCCGGCGACGAGCACGGTCTCGGCTTCGAGCTCTACCAGCACTGGTACATGGGCGCGATGGCCACCCCGCGCACGGCGGGGCACACCGGCTTCACCGGCACCTCGCTGGTGCTGGACCCGACGACCGACTCCTTCCTCGTCGTCCTCGGCAACTCCGTCCATCCCGTGCGCAGTTGGCGCTCGGGCTCGGCTCCCCGGGTCGCCGCGGCCAACCACCTGGCCCGCGCCGTACCGGTCCGCCCGGCGCACGGACGTACCGCCTGGTTCTCCGGGACGGCGAGCGCCACCACCGCCACGCTCACGCTGCCCGCGTTGGACACGTCGTCCGGCGACGCACGGCTGCGCTGCGCGCTGTGGTGGGACACCGAACCCCGGTCGGACGCGCTCACCCTGGAGGCCTCGGCCGACGAGGGTGACACCTGGCGGCCCGTCCCGTTCACCACCACGCGCCGGGGCGAAGAGCCGCGCCGAAACCCGGCGGGCTCGGTCACCGGATTCTCCGGCCGCGTCTGGCACCGGCTGACGGCGGACCTCCCGGCCGCCCGCGGGCTCACACTGCGCTGGCGGTACGCGACCGACCGCCAGTACGTCGGCCGGGGGGCGTACGTCGACGGGCTGCGCGTCGCCACGGCCGACGGCGTTCTGTTCGACGAAGCACGCCCTGCGGACGCGGCGCGGATCGAGGGGGCGGGGTGGACGCCGTCGGCCGACTGATCGGGCCCCGCACTGGACGGGGCCGGTCCGCTACTGGTTGAAGACGGCCTTCTGTACCTCGTTCGGGCCGTCGAAGCGGTCCTCCTTCAGACCGTCGAGGCGGCTGACGATCTTGTCGTCGGCCTTGTTCTTGCGGGCACGCTCCACCAGGTGCTTCTTGTCCGTGGGGTAGTCCATGCCGCTGAGGGCCTTCTGCAGGTCGATGGGGCTGAGGTCCGCCATGGCAGCCTCCCTGCGGATGTACGGAATCTCCGTTATGTCGCGGTACCCCTCATGCGCCGACGCATGCAGCGCTCAGTGCTCCGACGCCTCCAGCACCGCCATCGCCGCGTTGTGCCCCGGCACCCCGCTCACCCCTCCCCCTCGCACGGCCCCCGCCCCGCACAGCAGCACGTTCGCATGCCGGGTCTCCACGCCCCAGCGGCCCGTGTCCTCCTGGGCGTAGGGCCGGGAGAGGTCGCGGTGGAAGATGTTGCCGCCGGGCAGACGCAGGTCGCGCTCCAGGTCCAGCGGGGTCTTGGCCTCGATGCACGGGCGTCCGTCCGCGTCGGTCGCCAGGCAGTCGGCGAGCGGCTCGGCGAGGTGGGCGTCGAGCTGCGCGAGGGTCGATTTCAGCAGCTCATCGCGTACGCCGTCGTTGTCCCGTGCGAAGAGCCGGGCAGGCGCGTGCAGCCCGAACAGTGTCAGCGTCTGGTAGCCCCGCTCGACGAGGTCCGGGCCGAGGATCGTCGGGTCGGTGAGCGAGTGGCAGTAGATCTCGGAGGGCGGAGCGGTGGGCAGTGCGCCGGACGCGGCCTGGGCGTGGGCGGTGGCCAGCTGCTCGTAGCCCTCGGCGATGTGGAGGGTGCCCGAGAAGGCCTCACGGGGGTCGACGGAGGTGTCGCGCAGCCTCGGCAGGCGCTTGAGGAGCATGTTCACCTTGAGCTGGGCGCCCTCGGCGGGTGTCGGGGGTTCGTCGCCCGTGAGGGCCGCCAGTTCCTGCGGGGAGGCGCCCACCAGGACGTGCCGGGCGGCGACGACACCGTCCCCGTCAGCGGTCCGGTACGTGATCTCGGCGGTACGGCCGTCCGTGTCGATCCGTACGGCCTCGTGCCCCGTGGCGAGGACGGCGCCCGCCGCGCGTGCCGCCGAGGCCAGGGCGTCGGTGAGGGCGCCCATGCCGCCGACGGGGACGTCCCAGGCACCGGTGCCGCCGCCGATGACGTGGTAGAGGAAGCAGCGGTTCTGCCGCAGCGCGGGGTCGTGGGCGTCGGCGAACGTCCCGATGAGGGCGTCGGTGAGGACCACGCCCCGTACCAGGTCGTCGGCGAAGCGGTCCTCGATCGCCGCCCCGATCGGCTCCTCGAAGAGGGTCCGCCAGGCGTCCTCGTCGTCGATACGGCGGCGCAGGTCGTCGCGGGTCGGCAGCGGTTCGGTGAGCGTCGGGAAGACCCGCTGGGCGACGCGGCCGGTCATGCCGTAGAAGCGCTGCCAGGCCTCGTACTCGCGGCCGCCGCCGGTCAGCCGGGCGAAGGCCTCCCGAGTGCGCCGCTCGCCGCCGCCGACCAGGAGTCCGGTCGGCCGGCCGTCCCGTTCCACGGGGGTGTACGACGAGACGGTGCGGGTGCGGATACGGAAGTCCAGGCCGAGGTCCCGCACGATCTTCTTCGGCAGCAGGCTGACCAGGTAGGAGTAGCGCGACAGCCGGGCGTCCACGCCGGCGAAGGGCCGGGTGGAGACGGCCGCGCCGCCGGTGTGGTCCAGCCGCTCCAGCAGCAGCACGGAGCGTCCGGCCCGGGCCAGGTAGGCGGCGGCGACGAGGCCGTTGTGGCCGCCGCCGATCACGACGGCGTCGTACGTCCGGTGTCCCTCGTGTGCAGGCATGGTTCTTCGTAACACGGGGTGATCCACATCGGCCAGAGGAGCGCCGCGCCGGGGCCAGGGCCCTTCTGATGGATCTCCGCGGGAGAAGGAGCGGCGTTCGGTGCGTGCCGGGCGTCGCGACGCCGCGGAGGTCCATCAGAAGGGCCCTAGTAGTGCTTCGTTAGGTTGTGGGCTGTCTGCGGCTGCTCCGGGGGCTGGGCAGGGGGCGTCCGCAGGTGGTGCAGGTACCGGTCCAGCACCTCAGCAGGTCCTGAAGAACGTCGAGGACCTGGTAGAGGGTCAGGCCGGTATGTGGACTTTTGGGTCGAGCCGCCTGAGGGTGAGGAATGCCTGGGCGGCGGTGACGAGGGTGACGTGGTGGTGCCAGCCGCGCCAGGTGCGGCCCTCGAAGTGGTCCAGTCCCAGGCCATGCTTGAGCTCGCGGTAGTCATGTTCGATCCGCCAGCGCATCTTGGCCCACCGCACCAGGTCAGCGACGGGTGTGGTGGCGGGCAGGTTCGATATCCAGTAGTCCGTCGGGGCGTCCTGGCCCTCCGGCCATTCGACGAGGAGTGTCTGGACGGGCAGGACGCCGTCCCACCGGTTGCGGCCGCCGCCCGCCTCCTGAGCTGCGGCCAGGGACTGCTTGCCCGCGGGCCGCACTGTCAGCACCGCGAACCGTGAGGTCATCGCGCCCTTGCTGCCCTGCCTCCAGGTCACCTCGGTGAACCGCTCCGCACCCGCCTGCGCTGCGAGGACGCAGACGGCTCGCGGTGGGGTGCGGTAGCGGGGAAGGGGGGGCGGCCCGAGCCCGCCATAAGCGGGCTGGTGCGGCTCGGCATCCTCCGGGTGGGCGACTTCCTTCCCGTTCAGGGCCAGGACATAGGACAGCCCTCGCTCCTGGAGACCGAGCCGGAAGGGGGTGCTGACGCCGTAGCCGGCGTCGGCGACCACGACCGGTGCCTTCAACTGCCACTCGGCGAGTGTGTCCAGCAGGCCGAGCGCGAGACGCCACTTCTCCCGGTGCACCACGTGATCGGGGATGCCTGCCCTGCGGCATCGGTCCGGCTCGTCCGTCCACTCACGCGGCAGATATAACTGCCACTCCAACGGACACGAGGCGGTGTCGGTGGCGGCATGGACACTGACCGCGACCTGGCAGTTCGCCCGTTTGCCGACCGCTCCGCAGTACTGGCGGGCCACCCCGACCGACGCCTTGCCGCACTTGGGGAACGACACGTCGTCGATCACCCACACCTCAGGTGTGATCACCTCGGACAGCCGCTCGGCGATCCGCTGTCTGACCGGCAGCGGATCCCACGGCGACTGGTTCACGAACTGCTGCAGGGCCTGCATGTTCCCGTCCGGCAGACGCTCGGCCATCGGCTGGATCGACTTGCGCCGGCCGTCCAGCATCAGGCCCCGGACATAACACTCGCCCCACCGCCGCTGATCCCGCCGCGGCAACGACCCGAACACATCAGCAACGAACTCCGCCAACTCGCCCCGGAGCCGGTCCACTTCCCCCAACCTCACTCCGGAAAGCTACCCACGATCAGCCGAGATCACTCAACGTAACGAAGCACTACTAGGGGCCGCCCGAGGTCCGCTGCTGCCGCAGGACGGCCACCCGGCGGTAGAGCTCCACGGCCTCGGCGCCCCGCCCGAGCTGTTCCAGGCAGTGGGCCTCGTCGTTGCGGCTGGCGAGGGTGTCGGGGTGGGCGGCGCCGAGGACGCGCTCGCGGGCGTCGGCCACCCGGCGGTACTCGGCGAGCGCGTCCGCCCAGCGGCCGAGCCAGCCGAGACCCACGGCCACCTCGCGGTGGCTGACCAGGGTGTCGGGGTGGTCGGGGCCGAGGACGCGCTCGCGGATCGCGCACACGTCGCGGGACTCGGCGAGGGCCTCCTCCCAGCGGCCGAGGCGGCCGAGGTTGACGCCGAGGCCGTGGCGGGCGCGGAGGGTCTCCGGGTGGGTGGGGCCGTGGACGCGGGTGCGGTCGTCGATGAGGTCGCGGTACAGCTGGAGCGCCTCCGCGCTGCGGCCGAGCCGGCCTAGGCTGATGCCGACCTCGTAGCGGGCGGCGAGGGTGTCGGCGTGGTCGGGGCCGAGGGCCTGGGCGCGGGCCTCGGCGACCTCGCGGTAGGTCTGCAGGGCCTCCTGCCAGCGGCCCAACTGTCCCAGGGCGTAGGCGACCTCGTAGCGGGTGACCAGGGTGTCGGGGTGGTGCGGGCCGAGGACCCGGGCGCGGGCGGCCGCCACATCGCAGGCCATGCGGTAGGAGTCCTCCAGGCGGCCGAGTCTGCTGAGGTTGAAGGCGAGGTTGTGCCGGCAGCGCAGGGTGTCGGGATGGTCGGCGCCCATGGTGCGCTCGCGTGCCGCGAGCACCGAGTTGTACACCTGGTGGGCGTCGAAGTGGCGGCCCAGCTGGCCCAGCACGTAGGCCATTTCCTGGCGGGCGGCGAGGGTGTCGGGGTGGTCCGGGCCGAGCGCGATGCTCCTGGATCGGGCGACGTGCTTGTACTCGCGCAGGGCGTCGGCGGCGCGGCCGGTGCGGCTGTAGGTGAAGGCGACCTCGTAGCGGCTGGCGAGGGTGTCGGGGTGGTCGGGGCCGAGGAGGTACTCGCGTTCGGCGGCGACCGCGCGGTGCACCTCGCCGGCCTCAGCCCAGCGGCCCAGCCGTCCGAGGCTGAGTCCCGCGTTGTGCCGTCCGGCCAGCGCGGTGACCGCCTCCGGGGAGGGGGTGGGCGGCCCGTCCGCCACGGGTTCCTCGGGCCGGCCGGTCACCGGCCGCGGGATCCACTCGCCGGTGAGTCCGGCTCCGGCGTCCGGGGGTGTGGTGCCGAGGCGGGCGCCGGTGGCCTTGTGGCCGGTGGTCATGCCGCGGGTCCAGGACGGCAGGCGGGCCTCGCGGGACGGCGCCGGCTCCAGCGGACGGAGTTCCGGCTGCGGGGTCACGACGGTCGGCACGTACGTCGGCGTGAGGCGGCCCTCGCCGATCCGGCGGCCCAGCTCGCGGGCATCGTGCGGACGTTCCTCGGGCCGCTTGGCCAGCAGGTCGAGGATGACCTGCTCCAGGTACTCGGGCAGGTCGGCGCGGTGGCTGCGCGGCGGGCGGGGAGGCGTGTCGCGGTGGCCGACGAGGATGGCCCAGGCATCGTCGAGGTCGAAGGGCGGTGCCCCGGTGGCGATCTCGTACAGCACGCAGCCCAGCGAGTACAGGTCGCTGCGCTGGTCGACCTCGGTGCCGCTGATCTGCTCCGGCGACATGTAGTGCGGGGTGCCCATGGCGATGCCGGTGCCGGTCAGCCGGGAGGTGAAGCCGATGTCGTGGCCGAGGCGCGCTATGCCGAAGTCGCAGATCTTCACCGTGCCGTCGGTGAGGCGGACGATGTTCGCGGGTTTCAGGTCGCGGTGCACGATGCCCTGGCGGTGGGTGTACGCGAGGGCGGCGGCGACCTGGTCGGCGATGTCGACGACGTCAGGGACGGGCAGCGGGTGCTGTTTGTTGTCCTCCAGGAGCTGGCTGAGGTTGCGGCCCTCCAGAAGCTCCATGACGAGGTAGAGGACGCCGTCGGACTCGCCGAAGTCGTGGACGACGGTCACTCCGCGGTGCTGGAGGGCGGCGGCCACCCGGGCCTCGCGCCGGAAGCGTTCCCTCAGGACGCGGGTGAAGGACTGGTCGTGGTGCGTACCGAGCGGCTTGAGGCACTTCACGGCGACCTGCCGGCCCAGCGACTCGTCGCGCGCCCGCCACACCTCGCCCATGCCACCGCGCCCGATCAGATCGAGCAGCCGGTACCGGCCCTGGATCAGCCTGCTGTCCCCCATCTCCTGCGACCGCCCCCGTCGTCACCGCCCCGCCCTCCCTGGCTGGTCCAGTATGGCGAGCTATGGTCCGAGTTTGTACGGTGCCGGGCGGGAGCCCGGGCCGAGGCGGGCCATGGCGCGCAGGATGTGTTTGGGCGGGAGCTGCCAGCGCAGACGTGCGGGAACGCAGCGCAACAGGGTGCCCGTGGCGCGCAACTGGCGGGTGACGGTGGTGGGTTCGGGGGCCGGTCGGCCGTACAGCTCGTGGGCGTACGGTGGCAGGGCGGCGTACGCCAGATGTGCCACGCGCCGCCACAGCACCTCGCGCGCCGGGATGAGGAGCGGGTGCGTCGGAGGACGGAGCAGGAAGTCGTCCACCATGCGTGCCTCTTCTCCGGCGGCGAGTTCCGGCCGGATCTTCTCGAAGTAGGCGTTCATCTCGGACTGATCGCTGGGTACGGCGTCGGGGTCGAGGCCCACCAGGCGGGCGCTGACGCGGTGTTCGCCGATGTAGCGGTCGGCCTGGGCGTCGGTGAGCGGAAAGCCGGAGCGGCGGGCGACCTGCAGATAGGAGTCGATCTCGGCACAGTGCACCCACAGCAGCAGTTCGGGTTCGTCGACGCCGTAGCGCTCGCCGGTGTCGGGGTCGGTCGCCGACAGCCTGCTGTGGATCTTGCGGACCCGGGCGCCGGCCTTCTCGGCGGCCTCGGTCGTGCCGTAGGTCGTGGTGCCGACGAAGGTGGCCGTGCGCATGAGCCGGCCCCAGGCGTCGTTCCGGAAGTCGGAGTTCTGCGTGACGCCGCGCACGGCGCGCGGGTGCAGTGCCTGGAGGTAGAGCGCACGGACTCCCGCGACCCACATGATCGGGTCGCCGTGCATCTGCCAGGTCACCGAATCCGGTCCGAACAGCCCCGGGTCGGCCTCGCTCATCGCGGTCCACCTCCGCCTGCGTCCGTATGGCCACAATGCCATGACCGCACGGCTGTTCGACACCCCGTTCCGCCTCTGATGTCCGGTGGTTCGGATTTCACCGACCCAGCAGAAATCACCCGTGGGTGAACCCCGTCGACGGGATGTCCAAGCGGTTGATGACAGCGCGGGCCTCGGTCGTGCGGCCCAGTTGTTCGAGGGCGGCGGCACGGGTCATTTGGATCGCCTGGTACAAGGGGCCGTAGTCCAGGGAGCGTTCGGCGGACAGGGCGGCGTACATGTCCGCCGCCTCGCTCGCGGCCCGCAGTGCCCGGTCCGGATCGCGGCCGTTCATGACCAGCACGGCCGCCAGGACGTGCAGGGCTTGGGCCCGCTGGAGCGCGTACATCTGTTCGCCGGGTCCGGTGTGGCGGTCGAAGAGGTCGACCGCCTGTTTGGCGGCCACGAAGGCGGCGTCCACCTGGCCCAGCTGTGCGTGCGCGCCGGCGAGTCCGATCAGGGAGATCGCCAGCTCCGGCTCTACGGCCTGGGGGTTCTCGTGGGCCAGGCGGCCGCGCAGCCGCACCGCTTCCATGAACGAGGCCATGGCCTCCGGCCACCGGCCGAGGGCCGAGAGGCGTGCCCCCTGGTCCGTGAGGCTTGCGGCCAGGTCGCCCTCGTGTGCCTCGGGGAGTTCGCGGGCCAGGCGGCGCCGGATCTCGACGGCTTCCGAGACCCTGGCCAGGCCTTCCCGCTGTTCGCCGGTGTTGCCCAGGGCGTTGCCGAGATCGGCCAGTGCCTGGGCGAGGTCGGGTTCACGGGCGGCCGGGTCGGCGGCGGCCAGCCGGCGCAGGAGCCGTACCGCTTCGGTCGTGCACCGGACGGCTTTCGGGGCGCTGCCGGTCTCCAGGTGCAGGGCGCCCAGGTGGGTGAGGCTGGTGGCGAGGCCCGCTTCGTGGACCGCCGGGTTCTCCCGGGCCAGCTCTCGCCAGAGTTCCACGGCCTCTTCACCCGCGTCGACGGCCTGCGTCCACTGGCCGAGGGCCGTGCGGCGCAGGCACAGGTTGGTGAGCGACTGGGCGAGGTCCGCGCGATGGGCCGCCCGGGCCTGGAGAGGGAGGGCGCGCGCGACGGCCACGCTCTCCTCCGTCGCGGCGAGCGCCTCCTCGTACCGCCCGGCCGCCGCCTGGACCACACCCAGGTTCGCCAGGGAGGCGGCGAGATCGACGCTGTGTCGGGACGGATTGTCGCGGGCGAGGACGCGCCACAGGCCGACGGCCTCCTCAGCCGCCATCCGCGCGTCGTCCCGCCGGCCGCTCGCCATGAAGGCGCTGCCGGCGTTGATCAGGACGGTGGCGAGTCCTGAGGCGTTGGCCGGGAGGGCCTGCCTGCCGAGGCGGCGTGCGATGTCCACCGCCTCGCGTACGGCGGTCACCGCCTTGTGCCGCTCTCCGACCGCCAGGTAGGTGGCGCTGGCGTTGCACAAGTTCGTCATGAGGTCGGCCTCGTAGGCGGCCGGGTCGGCTCCGGCCAGCCGCCTCAGGACGGTCTCGGCCTCCTGGACCGCGGCCAGGGCTGCCGCCGGCCGTCCCGTCTGCGCCAGTCGGTTGCCGAGGTCGGTCAGCTTCCGGGCCAGTCCGGCTTCGTGGGCGGCGGGATTGGCCCGGGCCAGCCGACGTCCGATCTCCACGGCCTCCTCGCTGACGGCCACCGCTTGCGACGACTGCCCGGACTCGGCCAGGGCGTTCGCCAGGTTGGCGAGGTTCCTGGCCAGTTCGGCCTCGTGAGCCAACGGGTTGGCCCTGGCCAGCCGACGTCCGGTCTCCACAGCCTCCTCGGCGGCGGCGACGGCCTGCGTCCACCGGCCCGCGTCGGCGAGGTGGGTGGAGAGGTTGGACAGCGCCGCCGCCAGGTCGGACTCGTACTCGGGCTTGTCGAGGTCGGCGAGGAGCCGCCGGTACGCCACGGCCTGCTCGGCCGCGTCCAGCGCCGCGTCGGGGCGGCCGGCCTCCGCCGCGTGGACGGCGATGTTGACCAGCGAGTCCGACAGCTCCTTGCCGTAGACCACCGGGTCAGCCTGCGCGAGACGCAGCCGGATCTTCGCCGCCTCCGATTCGGCGGTCCATCCCTCAGCTGTGCGGCCCTGTGCCAACAGGCAGGACCCCAGTCCGGACAGGGCCAGCGCCAGGTCCGGCCCGTGGCGGTCTGGATCGGCGGCGGCCAGGCGGCGCCAGATCTCCACGGCCTGTTCCAGCGCCGACAGCGCCTCTTCGCTGCGGCCGTCCGCGTCGAAGGCGAGACCGAGGTCGTACAGGGCGCCCGCGTAGCGGGGCTGCTGCTCGGCATCGACCACCATCCGCAGGCTGAACATCACGGACACCAGGGAGCCGATCGCCTCCGCGTGCAGCCCTGCGTGGGACTGCCGGGTGGCCAACGCGTGGTAGAGAGCGGCGTCTTCGGCGACGTCATGGGTGGCGGCGAGCCGGTGCGGCAGGAGCGCCTCCGCCACGGCGGCCGCTCCCAGGTCGAGGTCGGGGTGCCGTCCGGGGGGGCAGGAGGGCGTCGATGGCCTCCAGGACGTCCGGCGCCATGTCCGGGATGGCGGCGAGCGCCGAGAGGGCGCCGCTTCCCGCGTCCACGGCCAGCCGGGGGTCGTCCCGCAGCAGCGGGAAGAGATGCTCCGGTCCGAGGTGCGGCCACCGCTGCGCGGCGAAGGCCAGCGCGGTGACGGCCCGCGTGGCCCATGCGGCTTCTCCGTCCTCTTCGCCGCGGGACAGCAGCGCCTCGACCGCGGGCCTCGACCAGCCGCCGGCCGGGTAGTCCGCTCGGTGACCGGGCAGGGTCAGGGCGAGGAAGTCCTCGGCGAGCCGGTCGGGGTGCAGCGGTTCCAGCACGGTGTTCCGGGCTTGGCCGGCCGGCGGGTAGCAGTGGGCGTGGTCGCCGAGCATCCGCTCCGGGGTCGGGGCGGCGAGGGGGTGGGCGCCCGACGGCTGAAGTGGTGCCGCCGGTAAGCGGTCCGTGAGGATGGCCTGTCCGGTCTCTCCGGGCACGGGCCCGGAGAGGGAGGCCGCGAACACGATGCGGTTCATCTGACGGGGCGGCGTGGCGAACGTACGGGCAGTGGGGTCGAGTTCGTGGGTGGCATCGCCGTACATCCGCTCCCAGTACAGATGTTCGCGGTCCAGGAGGTAGATCGTGAGCCCGTCCATGTCGCTCGGTGGGCGGCGGCCGAGAACATGGGCGTCGACGGCCACGAGGGCGGCCATGTGCACGGCCAGGGTGAGCGCGAAGTCGGGGTGGTCCAGGCGCCCCGGCGGGCCCACGCCGGACGCGGAGACGCCGTAGCGGGAGGCGAAGCCGTCCCGTGCGCTGGTGAACATCTCCCATCGGGCTCGGGGCTCGCCCTCGCCGGTCCCCATGCCCCCGCCCGCGGCCGTCGGGTCTCCCGGCAACGGGTCCAGGGCGTGGGACGACGTACCGGCCTGGTGGTTGGCGAGCACCCCGCGGACGGCGGGCCAGGCGTCCGGGGTGCGTGCCAGCATCAGCACACGGGTACGGACGGCGGGCTGGTGCAGCAGGGCGTTGCTGAGCAACCAGGCGAGGTGGGCCAGCGGCCACCGGTCGGCATAGTCGAGCACGAGAAGGATTCCGGCGGCACCGTCCAGGCTCATGTCCTGACTGCCGGGCGGTGGAAGTACGCTGCCCGGGCCATGGGTGCAGGTGACCACCTTCCAGCCCGCCGTGAGCAGCTCGCGCGCGAACTCGTCGGCCAGACGGCTCTTCCCTTGGCCGCCCGGTCCGTGCAGCCATCTGGCCGCCAGCCGCGGACCTCGGGACGACCAGGCACGCAGGTCGGCCAGTTCGTCGGTCCGTCCGGTGAAGTCCACCACGGCGAAACGGGCGTTGAGCATCCGGCTGGGCAGCTCCCGCAGCCACTGCGGGTCGGGCGTCGGTGCCGGGCGCCAGTTCTCCAGTACGTACAGGGGTACGCCGTCCCCCAAGACGTGAATGTCCGCGCCGACCGTGCCGTACGCGAAGCCGTCGACGGCCTGCACGACCTGCTGCTCGCTCACCGAATCCCCATATTTGGTAGTTCAGAGGTCGATGTCCATCCTCGCACGTCGATACGCCGCGGGCCTGGGTGTTCCGCGATCAGGGCCCTTCTGGGTCCTCGGTGTCCGCCACGCCCGGCGCTGGACCGGCGGGGCTCACCGGCGGTGCGGCGGGCGGCTGTTGGTAGTGGTAGACGTTGCCGCGCTGCGCCGCGTAGACCGTGCTGCCGTCGCGCGCGACGTTGGTCTGCGTCCAGTTCTGCCGGCTCTGCGGCAGTGCGGCGCGCACCTCGGTGATCAGCGTGCGCAACTCGTCCGCCACCTCGGGGTGGTCGCGCAACAACGCCTGGAAGTGCAGCTGCCAGACGGGAACGAGAGCCTGGCGGGCCTGCTCCACGGCGTCCGCTTCTGCGGCCTGCGCCACGAGCAGGGCACCGCCCTCCAGTTGGCCGTCGATGGCTGCCTGGGTGGCGCCTTCGCGGCGGAACAACCGGTTGACTCCGGCGCGAGTGGCTTGCCAGGCATCGGTCGCCATGGCGGCTACCACCGTGGTCGCCCCCGTCAGTGCGAGAGCCGTCAGCACCGGCTCGGGCACGGCTGCCTCCTTCCGTCGGCTGAGCGTTCAGCTGGCCGGCACCCCTGGTGGAGTATCGGCGGCAGCACACTATCGCTCCGACGCCCGACGGCCCACGCGGAATGAGTCGAGGGCGCCCGCACACCACCGCCCGCGCAGCCGCACGCCGGGGGCACGGGCGGAGTGGAGCCAACGGCGAGGTCTCCTCTCAGATGGCCTGGGGTTGCGCCCGGCTGAGGTAGTGCACGGCGGTCTGTTCGGCGTGCGGGGCGAGCAGGCCCTGCAACTCGTGGGCTGCGGCCTTGAGAAGGTCGCCGTCGCGGGTGGCGTGGAGGGTTTCGAGGACGAAGGCGACGTGTGTGGAGTCCTCGCTGACGCGGGTGCGGTGGGCGTCGCGGTGGTTCCAGTGGCGGGTCAGGACGCCGGTGGTGTCCGCGTAGATGATCTCGCCGGGTTTGGGGTTCTCGACGGTGTCGGGTTCACCGAGCGGGGTGAAGGACTCGGTGCCGTCCGCGTATCGGATGTCGACGTCTCCGGTGACGTGGTCCAGGTCGAAGGCGCCGGCGGGCAGACCGTGGTGGACGGAGACGGCGTTGTAGGAGTCGACGGCCGGGTTGATACGCGGCAACGTCCCCTTCTTCGCGAGGCGGCGGCCGAGGGCGTCGACGCTGGGGCGGATGCGGCGGGGGTTCGTGCCGAAGGAGCGGTAGGCGGTGTGCCATGCCTCGATGCGGGGGTCGGTCTCGTCGGCGGGCTGCCAGGTGCCGTCGGCGAGCTGTTGCTCCAGTTCCTCCAGGGCGGTGGCGGTGTGGGGCCAGGGTTCGTGGCCGCGCAGGCCGGTCGCGGTGACCAGGGCGATGAGGGTGTCGGGGAAGGCGTCTGCGACGGCGGGGCTGAGGCGGAAGGCGGGCATGGGTGGGTTCCGTTTCCTGCGTGCGTGCGGGCGGGGGTCAGGGCTTCCAGGGGCCGATGCGGTCCAGGCGGCGGAGCTGCTGGCGTGCGGTGGGCACGGCTAGGGGGTGTTTTGAAAGCCCCGTGCGGTGCCCGCGGTGTCCGGTGCGTGCCCTCGGCGTGCCGGACGAAGGCCCTCGATGGGGGTCCCCCCGCTCGAGCGAAGCCGAGAGTGGGGGAGGAGCTACTTGGGCCTTTGGCCGGTGCGGCGAGGGTGCGTGCCGGGCGCCGCGGGTGCTGTGCGGGGCTTTCAAAACACCCCCTAGGTCCCGGCCGCGTGCGGTGAGGTGGTCGGCGACGGCGGTGCGGTGCTCGACGGGCTTGTGGTCGTCGTATTTGACCTTGGCCAGTACTTCGGTGACTTCCAGGCGCAGGCCGCGGATGCCGGGCAGCATCCGGCCGTAGGGCGGCTGGTCGACGGCGACGGGGGCATGGTCGCCGTCGGGCTGGAAGTGGACGAGCTGGCTGCGCAGCAGGTCGGCCTTGGCCTCGGGGTCGTCGACGATATGGGCGCGACAGATGAACTGGACGGCCGTGTAGTAGCTGGTCGGGACGCCGTCGGTGGGCGGGGTTCCGGCAGCGGCGCGCCAGGGTCCCGGGACGAACGCGTAGTCGCCGATGACCGTGAAGACGACGTTCGGCTCTTGCTCGATCGCCTTCCAGACCGGGTTGGGCCGGGCGAGGTGGATCAGGAGGTGGTTTCCGTCGCAGGTGAAATGGGTGGGGCCAACGGTCGGCGGGTGGCCGGGCGGGCCGTTGACGCTCAGCTGTCCGAAGTCGTGGCCGTCGGCGATCCAGGTCTGCCACTCGGCTTCGTCCAGGCCCGCGTCCCATGGTTGAACCAGCATGCTGTTCTCCTTGTCCGGTGGGGTCGGGTGGCCGCGGCTCAGGTCAGGGCGAGGACGCTGACAGCGACGGCGGCGGTGCCCAGGCCGACGAGTTGGCCGCGGTGGATGCGTTCGGCGAGCACGCCGCGGGCGAGCAGGACCGTGCCGGCCGGGTAGAGGGCGGTGATCACGGCGACGACGGTGAGGTCCCCGCTGCGGGCGGCGAGCAGGAACAGCAGGTTCGCCACGGAGTCCAGCACACCCGCGGCCGCCGACATCGCGTAGGCGGGCCGCTCGGGGCCCAGTCTGCGGTGCATCAGCCCGGCCGCGGTCAGGGTGACGGCAGAGGAGACCGCCCGGCCGATGATCAGCGGAGCCACCCCGCTGTCGGACGGCGCCTGGTGCAGAAAGACCAGCTGAAGGGCGATGGCGGCGCCCGCGCCGAAGGCCAGCAGCAGCGCCGTACGTGAGGGGCGCGCCGAATCGGCGCCGTGTCCCGCGCTGACCAGCACCACCGCCACCAGAGCGAGCGGCAGACCGACCAGTCCGGCGGCGGCCAGGTGCTCGCCCTGGAGCAGGCCCACTCCGACGGGCAGCGCGGCGGACACCAGCGCGGTCACGGGCGAGAGCACGTTCATCGGGCCCATTGCCAGGGTGCGGTAGAGCAGGGCGAACGCGGCCGCGGAGGCGACCCCGGATGCGGCACCCCAGCCGAGGGCGCCGGTGCTGAACGAGGCGCCGAGCACTGGCCACAGCAGCAGTTCGACAGCGAGACTGGCCGGGGCCGCGATCATCACGGTACGCAGCACATGAGCCTTACGGGCGCCAAGTCCGCCGAGGAAATCGGCGCACCCATAAGCGAGCGAGCTGCCCAGGGCCAGCAGCAGAGCGATCACAGCACATCCCTTACTATCCATTGGAACGACCGAACCGTACAACAGAACGACCCGGATGCGTCAACCAAACGACCGGACGGTGCATTAAAATGGTCCACCAGTGAGGATGTGATCAGATGGCCGAGACAACCGCAGCTCTGCGGACGGTCGCGCACAACGTCCGGGCAGCCCGCGTCCGCGCGGGTCTGTCCCTGGAGGAACTGAGCCGGCGCGCCCAGGTCAGCAAGGGTGCCCTCGTGGGACTGGAGAAGGCCCAGGGCAACCCCAACCTGGCCACCCTCGTCCGGCTGGCCGACACGCTCGGCATTTCGGTGTCCGCCCTGATGCAGGGACCGCCCGAAGGCCGCGTCCGCGTCGTGGCCTCCGACGCCGTCGCTCCACTGTGGACCGGAGAACAGGGCAGCGAGGCCCGGCTCATGCTGACGACCTCAGGCCCAGCTCCTGTCGAAGTCTGGCGCTGGCAACTGGAACCGGAGGAGGAATACCCCAGCCACCCGCACCAGGCCGGAGTCGTGGAAACCGTCAGCGTCACCTCAGGCCGGATGATCCTGGTCGTCGACGGCACCGAGCACACCCTCGAACCCGGCCAGACCGCCACCTTCGACGGCGACACTCCTCACACCTACCGCGGCTCGGGCACCGATACCTGCCACCTGATCATGACGGTCCACCTGCCACCCAGCCCCGCTTCCACAACCTGACCGCCGGAGAGGCCGCGTGGGCGGCGTCGCCGACGAGCGGCACCGTCCCGAGCACTCGGATGGTCCGGTCGGCATCTCGGTGGCGTTGGCGCCCGCGCCAGGGGCGGCTCCGTTCCCCGCGCGCTCAGCGATCGCGCCGGCTCTTTCCATATGGTTGATTTTCGCTTGAACGTCAGGGCATCGCGAATCCCAACCATGTGGTAAGTTTTTACGCCTCAACTGCTGCGCAGGACCGTCCCGGACCGGCTTCGTCGAGGAGAGTGAGCGCACCGTGGGTCAGGCAAAAGCGCGCGGGCCGTACGCCAAGACACCGGCCCGCAGAGCGGAGATCGTACGGGCGGCACGCGACAGTTTCGCCGAGAACGGCTACGCCAAAGCCTCCCTGCGCGACATCGCGGACCGGGCCGGCATCACCCACGCCGGTCTCCTGCACCACTTCCGCAACAAGGACGAACTCCTCGCCGAGGTCCTCGCCGAACGCGACGCCGAGGAATGGCAGCAGGGTGTGACACAGGTCGACAGCCCGGACCAGCTCGCGCCCTACCTCGGCGAGCTCATCCGCCACCACCAGAAGGCGCCCGAGTTGATGCGCCTGTGGATCGAGCTCGCCGCAGCGGCCTCACGGCCGGATCATCCCGCCCACACCTACTTCGTCGAGCGCTACGAACGCGGGCGCAGCCAGTTCGCCGAGGGATTCCACGACAAGGCGGCCCGCAGCAGACTGCGCGAAGGCGTCAGCCCCGAGCACGCCGCAGTCCTCTTCCATGCCGTGCTCAACGGGCTCCAACTGCAGTGGGTACTCGACCAGGACCTCGACATCGTCGGCCCCGTCACCGACTTCGTACGCCTGCTCTTCGACCACGACCACGCCGACGCCGACGACTGAGCGGATCGTAGCGCCCGCTGATGCCGCGCGGGAGCCGCACCGCGTGCCCTGTCACAACCGGTTCGGTATGCAGTATCTTTCGGTCTGACCTTTGTCAGGTTCACCGAAGACGCAACGGCGTCGCGGAGGTGCTCGCACCGTGGACTTCCAGCTCACCGAGGACCAGGAAACGATCCGCAAGACAGTCGCAGGGCTCCTCCGCGACTTCGACGACCAGTACTGGATGCGCAAGGACCGGGACCACGCGTTCCCGGAGGAGTTCTACGCCGCCGTCGCGGGCGGCGGCTGGCTGGGGCTGACCATTCCCGAGGAGTACGGAGGCCACGGGCTCGGGATCACCGAGGCCACTCTCCTGCTCGAGGAGGTCGCTCGCTCGGGTGGCGGTATGAACGCCGCGAGCGCGATCCACCTGAACATCTTCGGCATGCACCCCGTCGTGGTGCACGGTTCCGAGGACCTCAAGCGTCGGACACTGCCGCGCGTGGCCACGGGTGATTTACAGGTGTGCTTCGGCGTCACCGAGCCGGGCGCGGGCCTCGACACCACCCGGATCACCACGTTCGCGCGCCGCGAAGGCGACCATTACGTCATCGACGGGCGCAAGGTATGGATCTCCAAGGCCGTCGAGTCGGAGAAGATCCTGCTGCTGACGCGCACCACACGGGTCGACGAGGTGGCGCGGAGGACCGACGGCATGACGCTGTTCCTCACCGACCTGGACCGCGCGCATGTCGACATCCGGCCCATCGCGAAGATGGGGCGCAACGCCGTCACCTCCAACGAGCTGTTCATCGACGCTCTGCGCGTTCCCGTCGCCGACCGGGTCGGTGAGGAGGGCGAAGGGTTTCGCTATCTGCTCGACGGGCTCAACCCGGAGCGGATGCTGATCGCCGCCGAGGCCTTGGGACTGGGCCGGGTCGCCCTGGAGCGTGCGGTGAAGTACGGCAATGAGCGGGAGGTGTTCGGGCGTCCGATCGGGATGAACCAGGGCCTGCAGTTCCCCCTCGCCGACTCGCTGGCCAGGCTCGACGCCGCCGAACTGGTGCTGCGCAAGGCGACGTGGCTCTATGACAACGGCCGGCCGTGCGGGCGTGAGGCGAACACGGCCAAGTACCTGTGCGCGGACGCCGGGTTCGACGCCGCCGACCGCGCACTGCAGACGCACGGCGGGATGGGGTACGCCGAGGAGTACGCCGTCGCGCGGTACTTCCGGGAAGCACGACTGCTCAAGATCGCACCGATCAGCCAGGAGATGGTCCTGAACTACCTGGGCTCACACACGCTGGGACTGCCGAGGAGTTACTGATGACGACGACCTACGACAGCACGCGCCTGTTCGATCTGACGGGGCGCTCCGCGCTGGTCACCGGGGCGGCCCAGGGTATCGGCGCCGCCGTGGCCGGGGCCTTGGCCCGCGCGGGCGCCCGCGTTCTGGTGACCGACGTCGACGGTGAGGCGGCGGTCGCCGCGGCTGAGAGGATCGCCGCGACGGGGGCGAGCGCTCAGGGTATGGCTCTCGACGTACGCGACCGGGAAGCGGCTGACACAGCCGTGGCACGCGCGGCGCAGAGGACCGGCGACACGCTGCACATCCTGGTCAACAACGCGGGTGTGACGGCACCCGCGATGTTCGACAAGCTCCCCGAGGACGACTTCACACGCCTGCTCGACATCCATGTGATGGGGACATACCGCTGCGCGCAGGCGGCGCTGGCGTTCCTCCCGGAAGACGGTACGGGGCGCATCGTGAACGTCACCTCCTCCGCGGGCATCACCGGCACCCTCGGCCAGGTCAACTACTCCGCCGCCAAGGCCGGGATCATCGGCATCACCAAGTCCCTGGCCCGCGAACTGGCGCGTCGCCAGATCCTGGTGAACGCGGTGGCTCCGCTGGCCGCGACACCGATGACGGAGACGATCCGTACGAACGAGAAGTTCGCGCCGCAGATGCTGGCGCGCATCCCCCTCGGCCGCTGGGCGACACCGGAGGAGGTCGCCGGCGTCTTCGTCTTCCTCGCGTCCGACGCCGCGTCCTTCGTCACCGGGCAAGTGCTCCCCGTGGACGGGGGTCTGGTCATGTGACCCGGGGCGAGGGCGCGTTGTTCAATGGTCCGGCCGTCACCCATGTCGTACGTACGGAAAGGCATGTCACGTGGCCTCCAAGGACAGCGCAGGGGCCCTCACGGGGCCCGCAGGGCCCTCCACCGGGCCGCGCTTCACCGCGCTCACCGTGCCGAAAGCGGCTGACGTACTGGCGGCGGACGTGCGCGAGCGCATCCTGTCCGGCGAGCTGCCCGAGGGCTCGGCCCTGCCCCCGGAACGGCAGTTGGTGGAGCAGACCGGGCTGAGCCGGGCCACCGTGCGCGAGGCGCTGCGCATCCTGGAAGTGGAGAAGTTGCTGCGCATTCGGCCCGGTCGAGGCGGCGGCGCGTTCGTGCACCGCCCCGACCGCGAGTCGCTGGCCAGTACCGTCCAGTTGGTGATCCGGGGGCAGCGGATCCGGCTCGACGCGCTGCACGAGACGCGGGAGGCGGTGGAGCCCGCGTGCGCCGCGCTCGCCGCCTCCCGTCGCACCGAGCTGGATCTGGCCGAACTGGACTCGACGCACTCGGAGTTGGTCGACGCGGGAGCCGCCGGGGATGTCCCACGGTTTCTGCGGGCCAATGTCCGGTGGCACACCATCGTGGCGCGAGCCTCCGGGAACGAACTGCTGATCGGCTTCATGAGCGCCCTGTCCCGCTCGATCTACTCGGCCACGGACATCGAGGACTTCCTGGACGACGACATCCGTCGGGACACGGCCCGCGCCCACGCGCGGGTCGCACAGGCCATCCGCGAGCGCGACGGAGCCGGGGCCAAGCGTCGCATGGAGAGGCATGTGTGCGCCTTCGCCCGGGCGGCGTCCCGCGTCGACCGCCGGGAGCGGCTCGAGCTCGACGACACCGACATGGCAGGCGAATAGAATCTCAACCTTCATTTTCGAGAATAACATTCTCGTAGATCGGTAAGAGCATTGACACCTCTTCGGCCTGACCTTTAGCGTGAGCGGCGCGGGTCGCAGCCGCTCTGTGACCCTCGCGTGCCTTCCTACGAGGAGGTTCCATGGGTGGCGAGGAAAGCCCCGTCCTGACTGTTTCCGCCGACGGAGACGTACGCATCGTCACGCTCTGCCGGCCGGAGCAACTCAACGGCGTGTCCGCGGAGTTGCACCGGCGCCTCGCCGAGGTCTGGGACGAGATCGCGGCGGACGAGCAGGCAAGGGCCGTGGTGCTCACGGGTGCGGGGCGCGCGTTCAGTGCGGGCGGGGACTTCGGACACCTGCTGCGCCACCACGGCGATCCGGCTCTGCGTGAGCGTTCGATCCGGCTCGACCGGGCCATCCAGACCGCGATGATCCGCTTCCCGTTGCCGGTCGTCGCGGCGGTCAACGGGCCCGCCGTGGGGCTGGGTTGTTCGCTCGCTCTGGGCTGTGACCTCGTCCTGATGGCCGACGACGCGTATCTCTGCGACCCCCACGTCTCCGTCGGGCTCGTGGCCGGAGACGGCGGGGTCACGCTGTGGCCGCTGCTCACCAGCCTGTTGCGCGCCAAGGAGTACCTCTTCACCGGGGACCGTATTCCTGCACCGCTGGCGGTGGAACTCGGGCTCGCCAACCGTGTCGTCGCCACCGCCGAACTGAGGGACCAGGCGCTCGCCCTGGCCCACCGGCTCGCGGCCCAGCCCGCACAGGCGCTGCGCGCCACCAAGGCGGCCCTCGCGGTGGTCATGGAGCAGGTGTCGCGCGGCGGCATGGAGGCGGCGCTGATGGCGGAGGAGTCCACCATGACCAGCCCCGATTACCTGCGTATCGTCACCTCGCTCGCGAACGGCGGGGCACGGAGCCGCACTTCCGGCAGTCAGGAGGTGTGAGGCATGGAGGCGGAGGAGTTCCGGCTGGTCCGGGAGGCCTTGCGCGCCTTCGCCGCCGACCATCGATGCGACACGGCGGAGGTCGGGCAGGCGGAGCGGACCACTGCCCAGAAGTCGCTCGACGGGCTCGGCCTCGGCGAACTCCGGCGGTCCACCCCACCGTTGGCCTCCGCTCAGGAGTGCGCGCTGCTCGCCGAGGAGTACGGACGGCAGCCGCTGGCCACCTCGTTCCTGGGGACCGTGCTCCTGGCCCCGGAGGTGCTGCGGCTGCTGGCGGTCACCGGGCGCCATGCACCGTACGAGAGCCGGCCCACCGTGGCCCTCACGCGTGACCTGCGCTTCACCGGCCGGTACAGCGACGCGGATCACGTGGCCTGGGACGCCGAGGGGGCCGAGAGCGCGCTGTGGATCGGAGACGACGGCACCGTGCGGGCGCTGGAACTCGGCGGTCCTGCTCCCACCACGGATCTGCTGCGCGTGGTCCGCGAGGCACATCCGGGGACCCCCGACTCCGTACTCGGGCGGCTCGTTCCCGAGCAGTTACAGGCCTGGCGGGCCTGGGCGTTGGTGATGGTGAGCAGTGAACTCGTGGGCGCCGCCGCTTCGTTCGTCGAGCAGAGCACGGCTTACGCCCGCGACCGCAGCCAGTACGGACGACCCATCGGCTCCTTCCAGGCGGTGCGGCATCTGCTCGCCGACGCCACCGTGGCCGTGGAGGCCTGCGCGAGCGCCACGCGCTACGCGGCCTGGTGTCTCGACCACGCCGCCCCCGACACCGCCCTGGCCGCCGCCCGGGTGGCCAAGGCCGAGGTCGACGTGTCCGCCGTGGAGGCCGTGTACGCGGGGATGCAGGTGTTCGGCGGCATCGCCCAGACGTGGGAACACATGGCGCACCTCTACCTGCGCAGGGTCCGGGTCGGCGCCACCGTGCTGACGGGCACCGCGGACCTGCTCACCGCCCTCGCGCTGCCGCCGTCCGGGCCTCATGTGGTGGAGGCATCGTGACCGACCATGACGTCCCGCTGGATTTCGGTGATCCCGCCGACCTGGACATGCTGCGCCGCGAGCTGCGGGCCTGGCTCACGGAGCACCCGCTCCCGCGCCGGCGGAACGGCGAACCCATGGCCGAGTTCCTGCACCGGTGGCACCGGCAGCTCCACTCGGGCGGCTGGGTCGGTCTCGATGTCCCCGAGCGCTACGGCGGCCGCGGCCTCACCGCGCTCCACCAGGTGGCGGTCAGTGACGAACTCGGCGCATGCCGCGCGCCCGGCGTGCCCAGGATCGGCTATCTCGCCCACGCGCTGCTGGAGTTCTGCTCGGAGGACCAGCGAGCCCGGCTGCTGCCCCGCATGCTGTCCGGCGACGACGTGTGGTGCCAGGGCTTCAGCGAGCCCGGCGCGGGATCGGACCTGGCGGGCATGAGCACGTATGCGCGGCGGAGCCCGGACGGCGGACACTATCTCATCAACGGCCAGAAGCTGTGGACGAGTTACGCCCAGTACTCCGACTACTGTCTCCTCCTCGCCCGCACCGACCGTGCCGCGCCCGCGCACTCCTCGATCACGGCGTTCGCCCTGCCGCTGAACCGAGCCGGCGTGACCGTGCGGCCGCTCCGCGCGGCCAATGGGGACGACGAGTTCTGCGAGCTGTTCCTCGACGACGTCCGAGTGGCCGTGGACGAGCGCATCGGCGCGGAGGGCGATGGCTGGCCGCTGGCCATGACCACCGTCAACTACGAGCGCAACGCCCTCGACACCGGCCATCTGTCCAAGTACGGGCTGCTGTTGGAGCGGCTGCGCCGACAACTGCGCGAGCACCCTGACGCGTTGCCGGACGGGCTGGTGTCAGCCGTCGGGCGGTGTGTCGTCGACTACCAGGTGCTCGTCGCGCACACACGCCGCCGCACGGCCGAACGCCTCGCCGGGCGGCCCGCGGGCCCCGAGTCGTCGGTCGACAAGCTGCTGATGACGCGTGCCGAGCAGCGGCTGTACGAGACGGCGCTCGCGGTCCTGCCGGAGGAGCTCCACCGGGACGGCGGGGCGGTGTACGGCGAATACCTCTACTCCCGGGCCGCGTCGGTGTACGGCGGCACGTCGCAGATCCAGCGCAACATCATCGCCAAGCGTCTCCTGCACCTGCCGTCGGCGTCCTGAGCCGCCGCCTCCGCACGCCCGTCGAGATGTGAGCAGCGCCCGAACGGAGCCCGTCATTGCGATACGACCAGGAATACCTCAGCATCCCGAACGCCATACGGCGCGCGGCCGAGCGCTTCGACGACGCACCGGCCGTCGTCGACGGCAAGGTCCGCTGGAGCTTCGGCGAGTTGGAGCGGCAGATGACGCGGGCCGTCCGAGCCGCGCTCGCGCTCGGCATCGGGCCCGGCGACCGGGTGGGAATCTGCGCCCCCAACTCGGCGGAGTGGATCGCCGCCGCCCTGGGCGTGCAGGGGGCGGGCGGCATCGTCGTCCCGCTCAACACGCGCTTCAAGGCCGCCGAACTCGCGTACATCCTGCGGAAGTCAGGTGCGAAGGCCCTGTTCGCATCGCCGTTCCTCGGCACGGACTACGTCGCTGAACTGCGCAAGCACGATCCGGAGTTGCCCGCCCTTCGCACGAGCGTCTCGATCCTGGGACCCCGTGGCGAGGCCGATCTGGCGTGGCCGGACTTCCTGGCCCACGGTGCGGCCGTCACCGAAGGCGCGGCGCACGCATCGATCGACAGGGTGACGCCGCAGGACGTGTCCGACGTGATGTTCACTTCCGGGACCACGGGCCATCCCAAGGGGGTGATCCTCACCCACGAGCAGTCGTTGCGCGCGTACGGCTGGATGGCTCGGGAGTACACCTTCCGCCCGTCGGACACCTTCCTCGTCATCCCGCCGTTCTTCCACTGCTTCGGCTACAAAGCGGGCTGGCTGGCGTCCTTCCTGCATGGGGTGACCGTCATTCCCATGCCGGTCTTCGACGCGGGCCGGGCCCTGGAGATCATCGACCGGGAGAAGGTCAGCATCCTGCTCGGACCGCCCACCATCTTCCAGGACCTGATCGATCTGCCGAGCCGCTCCCACTACGACACCTCGTCGCTGCGCGTGTCCATGACCGGTGGGACCACGATCCCGGAGCAGCTCATCCACGCCATGAAGGACGAGTTGTCGTTCGACATCGTGATGAGCGCGTACGGACTGACCGAGTCGACGGCCCTGGCGACCACCACCCGGCTCGGCGACGGGCCCGAGACCGTGGCCCGCACCACCGGCCGCCCGGTTCCCGACGTGGAGGTTCGCATCGTCGACGGCCAGGAACGCGTCCTGCCTCCCGGGGAGGCGGGCGAGATCCAGGTGCATGGCTACAACGTCACCCGCGGCTACTGGGAAGAACCAGAGGCCACGGCCGCCGCGATCAGTGCGGACGGCTGGCTGCGCACCGGCGATGTAGGAGTGCTCGACGCCGACGGCAACCTGTCGGTCGTCGACCGCAAGAAGGACATGTACATCGTCGGCGGGTTCAACGCCTACCCGGCGGAGATCGAACGACTGCTCCTGGGCTGTCCGTCGGTCGCCGAGGCCGCAGTGATCGGCGTGCCCGAAGAACGGCTCGGCGAGGTCGGCTGCGCCTACGTGGTCCCGCGGCCGGATCAACAGGCCTCCGAGGCGGACATCGTCGCCTGGTCTCGCGCGAACATGGCCAACTTCAAGGTGCCGCGCCACGTCCGCATCGTCGACGAGCTGCCGCGCAACGCGAGCCGCAAGGTGCTCAAGGACGAGCTGCGGGCGTGGTTCAGGGAGGGCGTGTGACGGCGGAAGGACCCTTGGCCGGTGTCACCGTGGTCGCGGTGGAGCAGGCCGTCTCGGCCCCGTTGTGCACGCGGGCGCTCGGCGATCTCGGTGCCCGGATCATCAAGGTGGAGGGACCGGACGGCGGCGACTTCACCCGCCACTACGACGACGTGGTGCACGGCCTCGCCGCCCACTTCGTGTGGGTGAACCGGGGCAAGGAGTCGGTCGTCCTCGATCTGAAGTCCCCGCAGGGGATGAACGTCCTCCACCGGCTGCTCGACCGGGCGGACGTGTTCGTATCGAACCTCGCACCCGGGTCCGCCGCCAAAATCGGCATCACGGCCGACGACCTGGCGGCACGTCACCCCGACCTCATCACCATGGAGATCGACGGTTACGGGCCCGGTGGACCGCTCTCCCACAAACGCGCCTACGACATGCTCGTCCAGGCCGAGGCGGGCGCGTGCGCCATCACGGGCCTGCCGGGCGCACCGGCCAAGCCCGGGCCGCCGATGGCGGACGTGTGCACCGGCCTGTACGCGGCGTTGACGATCACGGCGCTCCTTGCCGAGCGGGGGCGGACCGGCCGGGGGCGCTCCCCCGGCCCGACCTCCGTCTCCGCCTCCGCCTCCGCCTCCGCCTCCGCCTCAGCCTCAGCCTCAGCCTCAGCCTCAGCCTCAGCCTCAGCCTCAGCCTCAGCCTCAGTGAGCATGTTCGACACGGTGACGGAGCTGATGGGCTACGCGCTCACGTACACCCGGCACACCGGCATCGACCAGAAGCCCGTCGGCATGGGTTCGCCTGCCGTGGCGCCGTACGGGGCGTACCTCACCGCCGACGGTCACACGGTGGTGCTCGGCACCACGAACGACCGCGAGTGGCAGCGCTACGCCCGTGATCTCCTCGGCCGGCCGGACCTGGCGGACGACGACCGACTGTCCACGACGGCCGGCCGGGTCGCCGAACGGGAGTGGCTGGACGGAGAGATCGCGCGGTGGTGTGCGGAGCGGACGCTCGGCGTCATCCAGGCGGCCGCCGACGCGGCCGGCATCGGAAACGCGAAGCTCAACAAGCCCAGCGAGGTCCTGGCCCATCCCCAGCTGGCCGCCCGCGACCGCTGGCGCGAGATCGGCACGCCGGGCGGGCCCAGTCCGGCGCTGCTGCCGCCTCCCGTGCTGCGAGGACGTGTCGCGCCCATGGGAGATGTGCCTGCCCTGGGTGAGCACACCGAGGCGTTGTTGCACGAACTCGGCTTCACCGAGGACGAGTTGACCTCTCCCGATACATCAGTAGGTGTGCGGGCCGCGACTGCCGCTGCCCCGGACGTTTCCGCGCCGGCCGGAAGCGAGCAACGATGAGCGACAACGAGGTTCTCCTCTCCCACGACGACGGACAAGGTGTGCGCACCCTCGTCCTCAATCGGCCGCACCGCAGGAACGCGCTCGACGACAGGCTGTGGCGGGCCCTGCGGGACGCGCTCACGAAGGCGGGCGAGGACCGTGACGTACGTGCCCTCGTCATCACAGGTGCGGGCGGCGCGTTCTGCTCCGGGGCCGACATCTCCGGTGGCCCGCGTGCCGAACACCCGGCGTATCGCATGCGCACCCTGAGCGAGGTGGCCCTGCTCCTGCACGAACTTCCCGTGCCGACCGTCGCCAAGGTCACCGGTGTGGCGGTCGGCGCGGGGTGGAATCTCGCGCTGGGCTGCGATCTGGTGGTGGCCACGCCGACGGCCACGTTCTCGCAGATCTTCGCGCGGCGCGGACTCTCGCTCGACCTGGGCGGCTCCTGGCTGCTGCCCAGGCTCGTAGGGCTGCAGCAGGCCAAGCGTCTCGCTCTGCTCGCCGAGACCCTCGACGCCGAACAGGCCAGGGCGTTGCATCTGGTGACCTGGGTGGTGCCCGACGCGGAGGTCGACGCCTTCACGGACGACCTGTGCGCCCGCCTCGTCGGCGGCCCGCCCGTGGCCCTGGCCCAGAGCAAGGCACTGCTCAACGAGGGAGCGGATCGCACACTGCGGGACGCACTCGCGAACGAGGCCCGCGCTCAGGCCGTCAACTTCGCCACGAGCGACGCGGCCGAGGCGTACGCGGCCTTCGCGCAAGGGCGCGACGCCCACTTCACCGGCACCTGGGCGGTGCCCGTGAACACCCTGTCCGGCCCCGCCACCGAGGAGACAGCGAACAGTGATGCGTGAAGCCGTCATCGTGGAAGCGGTCCGCACCCCCGTCGGCAAACGGAACGGCGCCCTGGCCGGGATGCACCCCGGCGACCTGTCGGCCCATGTGCTCAACGCCCTCGTCGCACGCACCGGCATCGACCCGGCCGCCGTGGAGGACGTGGTGTGGGGTTGCGTGTCGCAGGTCGGCGACCAGTCGGGGAACATCGGGCGGTACGCGCTTCTTGCCGCCGGGTGGCCGGAGTCCGTTCCGGCGACGACGGTGAACCGGGCGTGCGGTTCGAGCCAGCAGGCCCTCGACTTCGCCGCTCAGGCCGTGCTGTCGGGCCAGTACGAGATGGTGGTGGCGGGCGGAGTGGAAACGATGAGCCGGGTACCGCTCGGCGCGGCGAGGACGGGCGGTGTTCCGTACGCACCCAGTGTCCTGGCCCGCTACGACAACTTCTCGTTCAATCAAGGAGTCTCCGCCGAGAAGATCGCGCAGAAGTGGGGATTCTCGCGGACCCGACTCGACGCGTTCGCCTCTCTGTCGCACGAGTTGGCGGCAGCGGCTCAGGACTCGGGGGCGTTCGACACTCAGCTCGCCCCCGTGGGCGCGGACGGCTCGAAGACGCCCGCGCTGCGGACCGACGAGGGTGTACGGCGGGGCACCAGCCCCCAGACGCTCGCGGGCCTCAAGCCCGTCTTCCAGGAGGACGGCGTCATCCATGCCGGCAACTCCTCCCAGATCTCCGACGGCGCGGCGGCCCTCCTGGTCACCACCCCGCAGAAGACCCGCGAGCTCGGGCTGACCCCGCTGGTCCGCTACCGTGCCGGCGCGGTCGCCGGAGCCGACCCGGTACTGATGCTGACCGGCCCGATCCCCGCGACCGAGAAGGTGCTGCGCAAGGCCGGACTCACGCTCGACGACATCGGGGTCTACGAGGTCAACGAGGCTTTCGCGTCCGTGCCGTTGGCGTGGCTCGCGGAGACCGGCGCCGATCCGGCCCGGATGAATCCGCTCGGCGGCGCGATCGCACTCGGCCATCCGCTGGGCGCCTCCGGAGCCGTCCTGATGACCCGGATGATCCACCACATGCGGGCCCGCGAGATCCGTTACGGCCTGCAGACCATGTGCGAGGGCGGCGGCACGGCCAACGCCACCGTCGTCGAACTCGTCCACTGAACCAGGGGAATCAGGGTGCGCCGCGACCTCTTCACCGCCGACCACGAGTCCTTCCGCCGCCTCGTACGCGACTTCGTCGCGCGTGAGGTCGTCCCGCACTACGAGGAGTGGGAGCGGGCCGGGCAACTGCCCCGAGGCGTCTTCGAGCGACTCGGGGAGCTGGGTGTCATGGGCCTCGCGCTCCCCGAGGAGCACGGAGGCGCGGGCGTCGACGACTACCGGTACAACGTGATCCTGCAGGAGGAGGCCGCCCGCGCTCTGGTCACCCTCGGCACGGTCCGCACCCAACTCGACGTCATCCTGCCGTACTTCTTGACGTACGCGAACAAGGAGCAGCGCGCCCGCTGGTTCCCCGGCCTCGCCGCCGGCAAGCTCCTGACCGCCATCGCCATGACCGAGCCCGGCACGGGGTCCGACCTGGCCGGTATCCGGACGACGGCTGTACGGGACGGCGACCACTACGTCCTGAGCGGCGCCAAGACGTTCATCACCGGCGGACTCCTGGCCGACCTGGTGATCGTCGTGGCCCGTACCGCGTCCGTTCCGGACAACCGCAGGGCGGGCCTGACGTTGCTCGTCGTCGAGGACGGCATGCCCGGTTTCAGCCGTGGCCGCGAGCTCGACAAGATCGGCATCAGGGTCCAGGACACCGTCGAGCTCGCCTTCGACGACGTGCGGGTCCCGGTGGCCAACCGGCTCGGCGAGGAGGGTGAGGCGTTCTCCTACCTCGGCCGCAATCTCCCGCAGGAGCGGATGACCGTCGCCGTCGGATCGGTCGCGCAGACCCGGGCGGCACTCGAGACGACCCTCGCGTACGTCAAGGACCGCACGGTGTTCGGCAGCTCCGTGGCGTCGTTCCAGAACACCAAGTTCGAACTGGCCGCGGTCGCCACGGAGATCGAGGCCGCGCAGACGATGCTCGACCGCGCGGTCCTGGAGCTGGTCGAGGGGAGGCTCTCGGGCGCGGACGCGGCGAAGGTCAAGCTGTTCTGCACCGAGACGCAGGGCCGCTGCGTGGACCGGTGCCTTCAGCTCTTCGGCGGCTACGGCTACATACGGGAGTACCCGATCGCCCGGTTGTACGCCGACGCGCGCATCACCCGGATCTACGCGGGGACCAGCGAGGTCATGAAGGTCATCGTCGCCAAGTCACTTGGCCTGTGAGGGAGTTGCCGTTGTCCGGGAGAGACTTCGCCGACCGGAAGGGCGCCGCGCTGGTCGCGGGCGGAACCGGAGCCATCGGCGCGGCGATCGTACGCACCCTGGCCCGGCGCGGCAGCGCTGTGGCCTTCACGTTCCGGTCCAACGAGTCCGCCGCCCAGGACCTCATGGCCGAATTGAGGACGGAAGGCGCTCGCATCCGTCCCCTGCGCGCCGACTTGGCGGTTGAGGAGGACGCCTCCACCGCCGTCCGGGAGACCGTCTCCGACTTCGGCGGGCTGCACACGCTGGTGTACGCGGCCGGTCCACACGTACCCATGGTGCACCTGAGTCAGGTGGCGCCGGGCCGCTACCGGGAGCAGCTGCACACCGACGCCCTGGCGTTCTACAACCTCGTGCATCCGTCGCTCACCGCGCTGCGGGAGCGTGGTGGGAACGCCGTCGCGGTGACGACGGCCGCCACCCGCCGTTACCCGGTGCGCGATGGCCTGTCCGCCGGCACGAAGGGTGCGGTGGAGGCCGTTGTACGGGCGCTGGCCGCCGAGGAGGGGCGGTACGGCGTGCGGTTCAACTGTGTGGGGCCCGGGATGCTCACGGACGGGATCGCGGCCCGCCTGATCGACAGCGGGGAACTGGACGCGGACGCGCTCGCCGTGACGCGTCGCAACATCCCGCTGCGCCGGTTCGGCTGCGCGCAGGACATCGCCGAGGCCGTTGCCTTCCTGGCGTCCGACCGGGCCGGTTTCATCACCGGCCAGCACCTCGCGGTCGACGGGGGCTACAGCGTCTGACCGGCCACGAGTGTGGCGCGTACGGCATCGGCGGTCAGGTCGTCGAGGGCGGCACTCAGCGGCAGGTGGAGCAGGCACAGGTCCGCCGGTGCGCCGGGCGCCACGGTCCGTCGCGGGCCGCCCGGAGCCAGGGGCGTGCCCAGGAAGAGGCCGAGGGCCGCGCGAGGCGGGAGCGCTTCGGGGCCGGCCCGCCCAACGGCCATCCGCATCACCGCCCACGGATCCGCGGTTCCGTACGGTGCGTCGGTACCGGCGGCGACAGGGATCCCGGCGGCGACGAGCGTTCCGCAGCGGTAGAGGTGGGGCCGGTCGTCGGGGTGCACATCGGCCTCGTACGCGAGGGCGCGCTCGACCGGGAAGTGCGGCTGCGTGACCACGGTGACGCCGAGGCGCCGCAGCCACGCCAGAGATTCGACGGGGATCACGGCGCCGTGCTCGATGCGGTCGCCGGGCACGCTTCCTGCCTCGTCGAGTGCGAGCAGGGTCACGAGGAGCTGGACGCGGGTGACGCAGTGGACGGCCACGGGACGCGGCCGGGCCCGCGCGATGCGCTGCGCCAACTCGTCGGGAAGGGGCAGCGTGAGGTCGTCCAGACGGATCTTCACGGGCGCCCGACGGTCCAGGCTCATCACGGTGACCCGTTGCGGCAGGTCCCGGAGCAGCAGTTCGCGCAGGCCGTCGGCCGGGTGCGGGTCCGCGTTGGTGAAGCCGGTGACACCGCGAGCAGCTGCCCTACGGCCAACTCCGGTCAGATCCAACGGCATTGGCGGAACTGAGGCGCGCAGGCGCTCGTCCGACCGCCAGAACCGCCCGTCCCCCGTGTCGTCCAGGCCCGCGGCCCGGAGTGCGGCCCCGTTCCACACCCACAGCTCACCACTGCGGTGCTGCACGCGCACCGGCCGATCGGCCACCAGCCGGTCGAGCGTCGCACGATCCAGCTCACCGGCGACACTCCCGTGGTACCCGACCGCCCGGACCCACTCCCCCGGCGGCCCGGCCCGCAGGGCTTCGGCGAGTTGGTCGAGCCCCGTGACGTCGTCCGGGCCGACGCGCACCGAAGCCGGTTCGGCCGCCAGGGCAGCGAGGTGGACATGGTGATCGTGCAGCCCCGGCAGCAGGGCGCCGCCCCGCCCGTGGATTCCGACGCGACCACCCAGGTGTCCGCCGACCTCGGCGATACGCCCGTCCCTCACCCGTACGTCGACCCGGCCACGGCCCTCGACTTCGACGTCTTTGATCAGCACGGGAGAAGACCCTTCACACGCGGTCGTCTCTGTCACCGTCACCCGGCGATGAGCCGGCCAACTCCGCAGCGCACGCCGCCATGGACACGCACACGAGGTGACCGCCTCCTTCCCGCAGCGAGCGGGCCACCGCCTGGGCCGCGTAGATACCGGTCACGGGATCGGCGATCGCGTCACCCAGGAACGTCGGGCCACGGCCGTCCGGCCCGGACGATACGAGTCCCCCCGCGACGGCCGCGTCGTCGCCGAAGGCGATGCGGTCGTCGTCCCGCCCGTATCCCGTGACGCTCACCCACACCCGGCCGGGTCGAGCGGCGAGGAACCGTTCCGCGCACAGCCCGAGGCGGCGCAGTGCGCGTGGGCGGGAGGCCTCGATCACGACGTCGGCGTCGGCCACGGTGGCCAACAGAGCGTCGCGGTCGGCGAAGTCGACGACCAGGCTGCGGTGGCCATGGTGCAGATGCCGGTAGAAGGCGGGGGAAACGCGTCGCGCGCCATCAGGCCGCCCGGCGCACTCCACCTTCACCACGTCGGCCCCCGCCAGACCGAGCAACCGCGCGCACAGCGGCCCGGCCCACAGCGCGGAGAAGTCCGTGACGCGTACGGCACTGAACGGCGTCGGTGTCCCTGCGCGACCGACACGCTCGCGCAGCACAGGTGGGCGCCGGCCGACCTCGGACCCGAGGAACGCCGCGGCCACACCCAGGAGCTGGGCATGACCTACCGCCTCCGCAGCTGGGCGCGCGGCCACCGCCCTCCTCAGCCGGCCCAAGGGGTCTCCCTCCAACTCCCCTTCGGCACCCAGGAGGTTGAGCAGGGCGGGGAGGGCGGCGTGATCGTCAGGGCGGGCCAGGTTGACGGCCACCCAGCCATCGGCGGCCCGCATCAGGTGACAGGAGCCACCGGCTGAGGTGCGGCCCGGAGCGGCGAGGCCCGCGAGACGGGCGCGCAGGAACAGCTCCGTCTCAACGTCGACCGGCACGCCTGTGAGCTCGGTGAGGTCACGCGCGACAGCGACAAGGGGGTGGAGGCGATCCCCCGCAGACCGCGTCCACGTGGGCGACCGACCATCGGCAAGAGCGCAGTTCTCCATTCTCGCATCCACCCTTCTCCCATGGCGGAAGCCAAACTACACTCGCGTCGACATGAGCGGGAGAGGGGAGCACCAGCCGGCATGCAGGCGCCCCTCAGGCTCGTCGACCTGGACAGCCCCCGCCCTTCTCTGCCGAAGGACGCCCCCTTCGGGGCGAATCCGGCCATCGTCATCGGATACGCCGCCGAACCCGTCGACGTCCCGGCGGAGGAGTACGACGTCCTCCTCACCGCCGCGCCGGACGCGCCATGCCCCTGGGTCACCCACGCCGATCCCCGAACGGCGGCAGACCGGCTCGCCCGCGTGGTGGCGGAACGCTCCGAGTCGGCCGTCGCCCTGATCCAAGTACTGCGCATGGGAAGGAACTTGGGGCCGGAGGAACGACTCGTCGCTGAATCGCTCGCATACTCCGTCCTGCAGAGCGGCGCGGCGTTCCGGCATTGGCTCGCCACCACGCCACGCAGTGCGGCGCGCCCCTCCTCGCAGCCGGTGCGCCTGGCCCGGTGCGGTGAACGGCTGACCATCACGCTCGACCGCCCCTGGGTGCGCAACGCGGTCGACGCGGCCACCAGGGACGCCTTGTGCGAAGCCCTCACGGTGGTCCTCGCGGATCCGTCGGTGACACGGGTCGATCTGCGGGGCAACGGGCCTGCCTTCTGCAGCGGCGGCGACCTCTCCGAGTTCGGGACGTCGCACGATCCCGCCCGCGCTCACCTGCTGCGCCTCGACCGCAGCCCGGCGGCCCGGCTCCTGCCCTGTGCCGAGCGGGTGACCGCGCACCTGCACGGCGCGTGTGTGGGTGCGGGCATCGAGCTCGCGGCGTTCGCCGCCCGGGTCGTCGCCACGCCCGACACCCGGATCCGGCTCCCCGAGATCGGCATGGGCCTGATCCCCGGGGCCGGCGGCACGGCAAGCATCCCGCGCCGGATCGGGCGCCACAGGACCGCGTATCTCGCCCTGTCGGGTGGGACTTTGGCGGCAGGTCAGGCCTTGTCGTGGGGGCTGGTGGACGAGGTCGCACCGGCTCATCGCACGTGATGAAGGCGTTGACTTCACTCCGACCACATGCTTCGATTCCCGCCAGATGGAAATGTAATTCTCATGTATGCGTAACAATCCTCTCCCTAAGTGTGATGTCGTGGTGCAAGGAGCGGTCGTTCGATGAGTATCGATCTGCACAACGCCGTCGCGGTGGTCACCGGCGCGGGCAGCGGGATCGGGCGTGCCGCCGCGCACGCCTTCGCCCGGCGCGGCGCTCGGGTGGTGGTCACCGACCTCGACGCCGAGCGTGCGCACGCCGTGGTGGAGGAGCTCGGCGAACTCGGGGGCGAGGCTGTCGCGGCGGCGTGCGACGTGACCGTCATCGACGACCTCCAGGCCGTCCGTGACCTGGCCCTGCACCGGTTCGGCCGCGTCGACCTGGTGATGAACAACGTCGGGATCCTGGCCGTCGGCCCCGTGGAGGCCATCCCTCTCGAGGCATGGCAGCGCGTGATCGACGTGAACCTGTTGAGCGTGGTCCGCAGCAACCTGGTGTTCCTGCCCGTGCTGCTGGCACAGGGCGCGGGACATGTCGTCAACACGGCTTCCACAGCGGGCCTGTTGCCCTACGGGTACGACCGCCTGCCGTACACGGCGACGAAGCACGCGGTCGTCGGGCTGTCCGAGGCGCTCGCCCTGTATCTGCGGCCGCGCGGCATCGGGGTCTCGTGTCTGTGCCCGGCCGGTGTGGCCACCAACATCGTCGAGCAGATCACCTTCTACGGAGAACCGGCACCGCCGCAGGGCCCCGCGTTCCCGGTGGTGGACGCCGAGTCGGTCGGTGAGCTCGTCGCCGACGGCGTCAGCGAGGACCGTTTTCTCATCCTCACCGCACAGGAAGCCGCCGCTGAGCTGCGCGAACTCGGAGCGGATGTCGATCACTACCTGTCCCGACTGACCAAGGACATGCCATGAGCAGCACACTCGACCGCATGAGCCTGGACGGCAAGGTCGCCGTCGTCACCGGTGGCGCCGGCGCCATCGGCCAGGTCTACGCCCGGGCCCTGGCCGAGGCCGGCGCCCGGGTCGTCCTGGCCGATCTCGACGGCGAGGGCGCCGACCGAGCGGCCAAGTCCCTCTCCTCCGACGGTCTGCGCGCCCTCGGCGTGCGGGTCGACATCACCGACCGCGATTCCGCCGCCGCCATGGCCGAGCAGGCCATCGGTGCGTTCGGCGGGATCGACATCCTCGTCAACAACGCCGCGTTGATGGCCGACATACCCCAGGTGGACCTTCTGGAGCTGCCGACCGAGTGGTTCGACCGCGTCATGCGGGTCAACGTGCTGGGGGCCATCATCTGCGCTGGTGCGGTCAAGGCGTCGATGGTCGAGCGCGGTGGCGGGCGGATCATCAACCAGGTGTCCGCCGGGGCCTTCATGGGGGGCGGCATCTACGGCGTGAGCAAGCTCGCCCTGGTCAACGTCACCGTCGGCCTGGCCCGTTCGCTCGGCCCGCTGGGCATCAACGTCAATGCCATCGCGCCCGGACTCGTGGAGAACGAGCCCGGGTTCAGGAGTCTGCCCGCGGACCACCCCGCCCGCGCCGCCCTCGCCTCCGCCATCCCCGGCAAGAAGTCCGCGCCCCCGGAGGACCTGCTCGGCACGCTGCTCCTGCTGGCGTCTTCCGCCGGTGAGTGGATCAACGGGCAGACGATCAGCGTCGACGGCGGCTGGGTCACGCGGCTGTGAGCCCGGCTGTGAGCCCGGCTGCGAGGAATCAGAGGCGGCACGAGAGAGGGGCACACCCATGACGGACGCCATGCCTCGCGCGCGCGTCGGATTCATCGGTCTGGGCAGTCAGGGTGGGCCGATGGCCCGTCGCATCGTCGAGGAGTCGTATCCCCTGACGCTGTGGGCGCGGCGCCGTGCGTCCACAGACGGATTCGCCGACACGGCCGCCGTCGTGGCCGACTCGCCGGCCGAGTTGGGGGCGGCGAGCGACCTCGTGTGTCTGTGCGTCGTCGCGGACGCCGACGTCGAGGACGTACTGCTGCGACCCGACGGTGTCCTGGCGGGCATGGCACCGGGCGGGGTCGTGGTCATCCACTCCACGATCCGCCCGGACACCTGCCGGCACATCGCCGACGAGGCCGCGGGGCGCGACATATCCATCGTGGACGCCCCGGTCAGCGGCGGGGGCGGCGCGGCCGCGGAACGCAAGCTGCTGGTGATGGCCGGCGGGGAGGAAGCGGATGTCGACCGCTGTCGTCCGGTGTTCGAGACCTTCGCGGACCCGGTGATCCACCTCGGCCCCCTCGGCAGCGGCCAACTCACCAAGCTCCTCAACAACTTCGTGTTCACCGCCCAGGTCGGGCTGGCCCTCGACACCTTCTCCTTCGCCGAGCAACTCGGCATGGACCGTGCGGCGGTCGCGCGGGTCCTCGGGCACGGCAGCGGCGGCACCCGGGCGGCGGCGATCCTGTCCGCGTCCGGCTTCAACACTGCCGGGCTGCGCCAGGCCCGGCCCTTGTTGCTCAAGGACGTCGACATCATGCGTGACGTCGCCCGCACCGCCGAGGTCACCGAACCCGCCAGGCTCGCCCAACTCGCGGCACACACCTTGTCGTTGCTGAACGGCCCACCGACATCGTGACCCGGCGCACCGCCCACCCGTACGAGAACGAGAACAGGCGGCAGACATGACGACAACCTCCTCTCCTTCCTCCCGTTCCTCCAGTCCGGGCGCGACCGGCGATCTCGGCGTCACCGGCCCTCTCGTCAACGGCACCTGGCTCGACAAGACGTCCACGGGCGCGGTCGACCACGTCAATCCCGCGACCGCCCGCACCAACGGCTCCGTCCTCCTGTGCGGTCCGCAGGAGGTCGACGACGCCGTGGCCGCGGCCAAGGCGGCCCACCCGGAGTGGCGGGCCACGTCACCTGACAAGCGGCGGCGGATCCTCCAGCGCGTCGAGGAGTTGATGCTGGCGCGCGTCCCCGAGCTGGGCCGTCTCACGACCCTCGAACTCGGCGCCCCCATCACCATGTCGTCGGCGCTCGCCCACCTGTGCGCCGGGTGGTTCGGGTACTACGCCGGCTGGGCCGACAAGATCGAAGGCGCGACGATTCCGCCGAGCCCGGTGATGGTCCCGGGCCTCGACTACACCGTCCCGGAGCCGTACGGGGTCGTCGGGATCATCCTGACCTGGAACGGTCCGATCATGTCGGTCGGCATGAAGATCGCGCCCGCGCTCGCCGCCGGGAACTGTGTCGTCGTCAAGTCTCCCGATCTCGCGCCGTTCACGGTGGCGCGCTTCGCGGAGATCGCCCTGGAGGCAGGGCTGCCGCCCGGGGTGCTGCACATCCTGCCGGGCGGGCCCGAGGCCGGCGAACACCTCGTACGCCACCCCGACGTCGACATGATCTCCTTCACCGGCGGGATCCCGACCGCGAAGAAGATCCTCGACTCCGCGCGCCACAGCCTCAAGCCGGTCCTGCTCGAACTCGGTGGCAAGACGGCGAGCGTGGTGTTCCCCGACGCCGATCTCGACGAGGCCGTCGCCTCAACGGTCCGTTCCTGCTTCAATCTCTCCGGCCAGGGCTGCAACCTCACCACGCGCCTGCTGGTCCACCGCGACGTGTACGAGCGCGTCGTGCGGACGGCCGCCCAGGCCACCACGTCGCTGGGGGTCGGCGACCCCTTCGCCCCGACCACGGCGCTCGGTCCCGTGATCGCGGCCGCGGCCCGCGACCGGATTCTCGGGGTGATCGAGCAGGCGGCCGACAGCAGCAGGCTCGTCGTGGGCGGCCACGCCGTCGACCCGGCGGCGCTGGCACCGGAGGTCCGCGACGGGTACTTCGTCGAGCCGACCGTCCTCGCCGATGTCGATCCCGGCAGTGACGTCGCACGGCACGAGGTGTTCGGCCCGGTCCTGTCGATTCTCCCGTTCGGCACCGAGGAGGAGGCGGTCGCGCTGGCCAACTCCACCCCGTACGGCCTGGGCGCTGTCCTGTACACCCGTGACGTGTCGCGGGTGCAGCGTGTCGTTCCCCAACTGCAGGCAGGCACCGTGCACGTCAACGGAGCGTCCGGGCAGCCGCCGGGTGCCCCCTTCGGCGGCTACAAGCAGAGCGGTCACGGCCGCGAGGGCGGCAGGGAAGGGCTGTTCGAGTTCCTCCAGACCAAGAACGTCTTCATCCGCGCGTGAACACGCCAGGAGGCACTCATGAACGACAGCCAGGCGGCCCGAACCGCCGCCGAGGTCCTGACGACCGATCAACTCCCGTCAGGTCAGACACCGTTCGCACGGGCATCCCGCGACTTCCTGTACGGGCAGGTGTGGTCGCGGCCCGGACTGAGCAGGCGGGACCGCCGCTGGGTCACCCTCACCTGCGTGGCCGCCGCCGACTCGCCCGACCCGATCGAGGAGCACGTCCACGCGGCACTCGCCGGCGGTGACATCGACCTCACGGAGATGCTCGAGTTCGTGCTGCACTTCGCGGTCTACTGCGGCTGGCCCAAAGCGTCGCACCTCGAAGGTGCCATCGGCCGCCAGTGGGACCGTATCCACCGCGAACGCGGCGAGGAGACCCCGCCCTGGCCGGTCCTGGAGAACGGCACGCTGGGTCCGGGTGACATGGAGAAGCGGCTGGAGCGTGGCGTGGAGGAGTTCATCGACGTCAACCTCACCCCCGCCCCGCCGGCCAACTCACCGTACCGGCACGCGGGAATCCTGGGCTTCGTGTTCGGGCACGTCTGGCAGCGGCCCGGCCTCACGCGCCGAGAGCGCCGGATCATCACCGTCGCCAGCGTCGCGATCGACGACTCGCCGCTCCCGCTGCGCACGCACGTCGGTGCGGCGCTCCACTCCGGTGACCTCACCAAGGAGGAGATGGACGAGATCGTGCTGCAGTTCGCCGCCTACTACGGCTTCGCGAAGGGCGACGCGCTCGCGGACGCGGTCGAGGCGGCGTGGGCGGCCAAACCCGCCTGACCGCGCGTCGCCCGGAACGGGCCGGGCTCACGGACGGCGCGGGGATTCCGCGGCGAGTTCCCCGATGAGGACGACGGTGGCCGCCGTGCGGGCCACCTCGACGGCGGTCGTGCTGCTGCTGTCACCGCGGCGGCGCCTCCGGGAGAACGGAGGTGTCGGCCACCCGCAGGCCGGTCACTCCGTGCACCTCCCGTGGGCGTCGACCGCGCCCTGCGGCCCCACCGGTGCGGTGCCGCACGTGTGCCGGGCCGTTCCGAGGTGCGTCCGGATCCACTGGTCGAGTGCGCGGTCGTCGTCCACCACGCCGCGGTCGAGCGGTACGGCCGGTCGGCCCCGCCCGGCCGGCTTCGCGCAGCCTACGCCCGCTTCCAGGTCCCCGGCGCTCTGCCCTCCCGAGGAGGACGCCAGTTGAAGCACTGCGCCGAGCCACGTGCTCACGGGGGTGGGCAGGCGGGAACGCCGTGTCCGGCGTGACGTCCCCGCCCCACGTTCACGACTCCGGAGGAAAGACCGCTTCCCCTGTGTCCGCGTCGGCGATCGAGATCGCCTCGATCGGGCAGGACTCGGCGACTTCGAGTACCTCCTCGGAGGCGGGCAGGGTGTCGGCTGTCACCCGGCCCTGCCCCCGCTCGTCGAGTTCGAACTCCTTCGGCGCCGAGGCCGCGCACAGCCCCGTACGGACGCAGGTCCGCGGGTCGACCGTGACTTTCCAACGATCCGTCATCATCGGGCTCCTCGAACTCCTCGAACTCCTTGGGCTCCTCAGGCGCTTGGGATGACGAGCGGCAGCGTCTTCCAGCCCCGGACGGTCGAGGTCTGGGCCAGCTCCGCGCCCTCCCAGTCCACCTCCCAGTCCGGGAAGCGCCGCAGGATCTCCTCCGCCGCCACCTTTCCTTCCAGTCGGGCCAGCGCGGCGCCCAGGCAGTAGTGGGCGCCGACGCCGAACGACATGTGCTGGGTGACCCGGTGGATGTCGAAGCGGTCCGGGTCGTCGAAGCGCTCCGGGTCGCGGTTGGCGGCGGCCTGGATGAAGAGCATGGCGCTGCCGGCCGGCACCGTCCGGCCGTGGAGTTCCACGTCCTTGGTGACGTATCGGGCGGTGAACGGGCCGGTCGGCTCGAATCGCAGGATCTCCTCGATGGCGTTCGGGATGAGGGACGGGTCGGCCACCAGCTCCCGCCGGGCTTCCGGGTAGCGGGCCATGACCGCGCCGAACCAGCCGATGAGCCGGCCCGTCGTCTCGTTTCCGGCGCCCGCGACCACCGTGCAGTAGGTGAGGACCTCCCCGTCGGTGAGGGTGCGCCGGTTCCCGTTCTCGTCCTCGAACTCGGCGGTCATGAGCTCGGTCATGAGGTCGTCGGAGGGATGCTTCTTGCGCCACTCGATGTAGTCCTGGAAACCCTCGGTGTTGAGGATGTCCTCCTGGGCGATCCGGCCGCCGTCGCCGGTCTCCAGGGTGGCGTCCGTGCGGTCGCGGAAGGTCGCCTGGTCGGCCTCGGGGATACCGAGCAGCATCCCGATCACCCGCATCGGCATCTCCGCACCGACGGCCTCGACCAGGTCGAAGCGCTCGGCGCCGGTGACGGGTTCCAGGACGCGCTCGCAGAAGGCCCGGATCTTCGGCTCCAGCTGGGCGATCCGGCGCGGGGTGAAGACCCGGGCGAGCAGCCTGCGGTGGATGTCGTGGACCGGCGGGTCCTCGAAGATCAGGGTGCCGGACGGCATCTCCATACCGCTCTGGATGATCTCCAGGATGTCGCCACGCACGGAGGAGAACGTCCGCCAGTCCGCCAGGCCGCTCTGGCAGTCGGCGTACCGGCTGACCGCATAGAAGTCGTGCCGGTCGTTGCGGTACAGCGGGGCTTCCTCGCGCAGGCGGGCGTACAGGGGGTAGGGGTCCTTGGCGAGTTCCGCGTCGAAGGGGTCCCAGTACAGGGGTGGCCGGGCGGTGGTCATTTCAGCATGGCTCCCGCGTCGATGGTCATGGTCGTGCCGGTGACGAAGCGGCCTTCGTCCGAGGCGAGGTAGAGGACGGCGTTGCTGATGTCGACCGGCTCCACCCAGGGGGTGGGCAGCAGGTGCATGCCCTGAGACACGGCGGCGAAGTCGTCGACGGTGGGGTTCTCCAGGTCCGGCCGGAACATCCGGTACGTCTCGTCGTGCATCACCATCGGCGTGTTCACCTGGGTGGGGTGCACCGAGTTGACCCTGATGTTGTGCTCGCCGAGCTCCCAGGCGAGCGTGCGCATCAGGCCCACCACCCCGTGCTTGGCGGCGATGTAGTGCCCGATGTTGGCGTGGCCGCGCAGGCCGCCGACGGAGCTGGTGAGGATGACCGAGCCGCCCCGCCCGCCGGCGACGATGTGCGGCGTGGAGACCTTGGTGGTGAGCCAGACTCCGGTCAGGTTGACGTCGATCATGTCCCGCCAGGTCTTCTCGTCCATGGCGTCGAGGCGGGCTCCGTCGCTGCCGAGGCCCGCGTTGGCACACACGATGTCCAGGCGGCCCAGCTGGGCCACGCCGTCGTCCACGGCGGCCTTGAGCGCGTCGTGGTCGCGTACGTCGGCCTGCACGGCGACGATGCGCCGTCCCAGCTTCTGCACCCGGTTGACCGTCTCCTCCAGGTCCTCCGGGGTCGACATGGGGAACCTGACGCCGTCGAGCTGCTTGCACACGTCGACGGCGATGATATCGGCGCCCTCCTCGGCGAGGCGGATCGCGTGGCTGCGTCCCTGACCGCGTGCCGCGCCGGTGATGAAGGCGACTTTTCCTTCGACTCGTCCGGGCATGGTGTACCTCGTTCCTGGTGGAAGGGCAGGCTGGGGAGGTGTTCTCGGCGGCCGGGTAACCCGGTCACCGGTGGTGCCGTCGTCGGCCGCGCAGGCCGAGGGCGAGGATCAGCAGGGCGGCGGCCAGCGCGATCGGAACGGCCCGCTTGAGGGCGCCCGCGCCGGTCGCGTCGATGAGGTCGAGCGGGGCGGCGGTGGTCCCGTCCGAGGCGGCAGGATGCGCGGAACGTTCCTCGGCAGCCGGATGCGCTGAAAGTTCCGCGGGTTTCCGGGAGTCGGCGGCCAGTTCGGCGGCCAGGTTCTCGGCGAAGCGGTCCATCAGGGCACCGGACACCTCGGCGAGGGTGCCACGGCCGAACTGGGCGGGCTTGCCCGTGACGTTGAGCTCGGTCTCCACGTGTATGTCGGTGCGGTCGTCGCCGGCGTCGGTGAGACGGCAGGTCACCAGCGCCTTCGCGGTTCCGTTGCCGCGTGCCTCCCTGCCGCCCGCCTCCAGGACCACGACCCTGTTCCGCTCGTCTCGCGACAGGAAGGTGACGGTGCCGTTGTAGGTGAGACCGATGGGGCCCAGTTTGACCTTGATCCTGCCGCGGTGTTCGTCGCCGTCGCTGCCCGTGAGCGTCGCTCCGGGAACGCAGGGCGCGACACGCTCGACGTCGAGGAGGACCCGCCAGGCGTCCTCCACCGCCACGGGAATGCTGAGGGTGTTCTCCAGTTTCATGCCGGGCCCTCCGTCACCGCGGTGCCCGCTGTGTCGGCGGCGGCCCGGACGGCGTTCACGATCCCCTGATAGCCGGTGCAGCGGCACAGGTTCCCGGTCAGTGCCTCGCGGATCTCCTCGTCGGTGGGCTTGGGGTTCTCGGCCAGGAACGCGGTGACCGAGACGACGAAGCCCGGCGTGCAGAACCCGCACTGCAGTCCATGGTGTTCGCGGAACGCTGCCTGGACCGTGGAGAGTTGGCCATCGGGCCCGGTGAGTCCCTCGACGGTCGTCACCTCCGCGTCGTGGGCCTGCACGGCGAACACCAGGCAGGCACGGACCGCCTCCCCGTCCAGCAGCACCGTGCACGCGCCACAGACGCCGTGCTCGCAGCCCAGGTGGGTGCCTGTGAGACCGCAGTTCACACGGAGGAAGTCGGCGAGGGTCAGCCGGGGTCTTATGGTCTCCCGGCGGCTGGTCCCGTTGACGCGTACGTGAATCTCGATAGTGTCCACGTCAGCCATGGAGTGCCTCCTGTACGGCGCGTCGCCAGGCGCGGGCGACCATGGCGGCGCCCACGCGGGTGCGGTAGGGGGCCGACCCGTGCAGATCGGAGGGGACGGAGCCGAGGCCTTCGGTCGCGGTCCGCCCGATCTCCTCGGCATCGGCTTCGAGGGGGGCGGAGCCGATGAGGGCGGCCTCGGTGTCCCGAGCGCGGACCGCGGTCGGGCCGAGCCCGAACAGGCCGATGGCGCACCGGTCGAGGCGGCCGTCGTCGTCCGTACGGAGCGCGACCGTCGCCCCGGCGATGGCGAAGTCTCCGCTCCGGCGGGCGAACTCCTCGATGGCGAAGCCGCAACGTCCTTTCCATATCGGGAAGTTGACCCCGGTGAGCAGCTCGTCGTCGGCCAGGGCGGTGCTCCACATGCCGGTCAGGAAACGCGCTGCTGGAATGGTGCGGCGGCCTCGCGGTGACAGTGCTTCCAGCTCGGCGTCCAGCGTCAGTGCCACCGCGGGGTATTCGGCCGCGGAGTCGGCGTGCGCCAGCGAACCGCCCACGGTTCCGCGGCTGCGGATCTGGAAGTGCCCGATGAAGGGGGTGGCGCGGGCGAGGAGCGGGACGGCGGTGCGGGCCTCGTCGGAGCGCTGGACGGTGGCCTGGGTGGTGGCGGCCCCGATCCACACCGTGTCGTCGCCGCGACGTTCGATGCCGCGCAGTTCGTCCAGGCGGCGCAGGTCGACGAGGTGCCCGAAGGACGCCAGGCGCAGGGCCAGCATCGGAACGAGGCTCTGCCCTCCCGCGATGGCCTTCGCCTCGTCGCCCAGCTCGGCCAGCAGGCCTACCGCTTCGTCCGCGTCGGCCGGGGCGTGGTACGTGAAGGGTGCGGGCTTCACAGGGTCACCGCCTGCCGTGTCCGGGCCTCCTCCACGAGGCCGACGATGGACGACGGTGTCAGCGGCAGACGGCTGATCCGCACGCCGAGAGGCGCGAGGGCGTCGGCGACCGCGTTCACCACGGCCGGGGCGGAGCCGATCGCGCCGCCCTCGCCGACTCCCTTGTATCCACCGGGTCCTGGGCTGGGCGTCTCGACGTGCCCCACCTCGATGACCGGCACCTCGGTGGCCGTGGGCAGCAGGTAGTCCATGAACGTGGTCGACATGGGGTTGCCGTCATCGTCGTAGGCCAGCTGCTCGTAGAGCGCGCCGCCGATCCCCTGGACGGTGCCGCCGAAGATCTGTCCCTCCACGACACTCGGGTTGATCATCGGGCCGCAGTCCTCGCTCACGATGTACCTCAGCAGCTTCACCTCTCCGGTCACCACGTCCACCTCGCACGTGCACACGTGCGTCGCGTTCGCCCAGATCATCAGATGCGGGGTGTGGTAGCGGCCGCTCGCCTCCAGCCCGGCAGGCACCCCGGGCGGCAGGGCGTGGACCTGGTAGTACGCGATGTCGGCGATCTCGGCGAGGGTGAGCCCGGCCTCGCCGGGGCTCCCCTTGGCCCACGCACGTCCCCGGACGAACTCGACCTCCTCGACGGGGACTTCGAGCCGGTGGGCGGCGATCGCGCGGATCCGCTCCCGCAGTTCCCCCGCCGTCCCGGCGATCGCGCCCGCCGTCATGGGGCCCGACCGGCTGCCGCCGGTGCCGGCTCCGTACGGGGTGACGGCCGTGTCACCCTGCACGGTGCTGACGTCCTCGATGGCGACGCCGAGCGAGTCGGCGGTCAGTTGGACGACCGTGGTCTCCAGGCTGTTGCCGCACGACCCTCCGGCGACATACACGTTGACCTTGCCGGAGGGCTCGATGCGTATCGTCGCTCCCTCGGTGGCGTGGAAGGGCGTGGCGCCCGCGGTGGGTTCGACGTACGTGCAGGTGCCGACGCCCAGATAGCGGCCCTGCTCCCGGGCGCGCTCCTGTTCCCGGCGGAAGGCCTCGTAGTCGAGCATCGTCAGGGCCTGCTCGAAGGTCTCGCGCGGGGAGATGTGGTCGTAGGGCATGCCGTTGAAGTTCGCCGTGGGCAGTTCCTCACGGCTCAGCATGTTCCGGCGCCGTAATTCCACGGGATCCAGGCCCAGTTGGCGCGCGGCGGTGTCGAGCAGGGTCTCGCGGGCCATCGACTCGTACTGCCAGGGTCCTCGGTAGGCGACCCGACCGCTGGTGTTGGAGAACACGAACCGCGACGAGAACGTGCCCTCAGGGATCCGGTAGGGGCCGGGGAAGAGCATGCCGACCGCGATGCCGCTCTGCACCGGAGACGGTGTCGGGTAGGCACCCGCGTCCTGGACGTGGTCGAGGGTCGCGGCCAGGATCCCGCCGTCGTCGTCGAAGGCCATCCGTGCCTCGCCGTGCTCGTGGCGCGCCTGTCCTGCCGCGAGGAGGTGCTCCTGCCGGTCCTCGATCCACTTGATCGCGACGGGCAGTCGGGCGGCGGCGAGCATCACACACATGTCCTCGCGCTGCGGCAGCACCTTCTGGCCGAACCCACCGCCGGTGTCCCGCATCACGACACGCACCCGGTGCTCGGCGATGCCGAGGAGGCGCGCGCAGAAGGACCGGACCTCGTGCGGGGACTGGGTCGCCGCCCAGATCGTCATCTCCCCGCCGGCCGCGGCCCACTCGGCGACGATCCCCCGGGTCTCCATCGGGACCGGCCCGTGGGACTGCTGGTACACGGTCTGGCTGACGACGTGCGGCGCCCGCTCGAAGACCGGTTCGAGGTCCGCCATGGGGCGTCCGCCGAGCTGACCGACGAGGTTGTCCGGCCGGTCGGCGTGCACCGATTCGGTGGAGTCGAGGGCCTTCACGTAGTCGACGACCGGGGGCAGCGGGTCGTAGTCGACGACCACCAACTCGGCGGCGTCCTCGGCGATGTAGCGGTCCGTGGCCACGACCATCGCCACCGGGTCGCCGACGAACCGCACCTCGCCGTCGGCGAGGGGCGGCCGGGGAGTGTCCGGGTCGTCGCGTCCGTTCAGCGTGTACCACTGCTCGCGGACGCCGGGGTTGAGGTCCGACGCGACGAACACGGCGTGCACCCCGTCCAGTCGGAGTGCCTCGGACACGTCGACGCCGAGGACGCGGGCCCGGGCCATCGGGCTGCGGACGAAGCAGGCGTGCAGCATTCCGGGCCGCACGACGTCGTCGACGTACGTGCCGGTGCCGGTCAGAAGTCGTAGATCCTCAACTCGTAAGGTGCGCTTGCCGACGTAGGCCGCGTCGCCCGGGGTTGGTGCCATCGGTCCGGCCCTCCGTTCACATGCTGAACGAGTGTTTAACCGAATGCGCTGAACGACTGTTTAACACCCGTTCTCCAAGAGCGTCAAGCACAATGACGGCATGACTGCGCCTCGACGAATGGGTACCGAGAACTCCAAGACCCGCCTGCGCCTGCTCGACATCACGGAGCGGCTGATGCTGGAGGAGGGGTACGCGGCCGTCGGCGTACGGAGGGTGGCGCGCGAGGCCGAAGTGGCGCCGGCTCTCGTCCTGTACTACTTCCGCACGCTCGACGACCTGTTCCTCGCCGTGCTGCGGCGGCGCGCGGACCAGGAGTTGGAGCGGCAGGCCCGTCTCCTGGGCGGCCCTCAGCCGCTGCGGGCGCTGTGGAGACTCAGCAGCCACCCCGGCAATGCGCTGACCACCGAGTTCACGGCACTGGCCAATCACCGCAAGAAGATCCGTGCCGAACTGGCCGCCACTGCGGAGCGCTATCGCGAGGCCCAGTTGGAGGCCCTCACGCGCGGCCTTGCTCAGGCGGGCACGGAGCTGCCGCCCGAGGTGTCCCCGGCCGTGCTGCTCATGCTGACCAACGCGCTCGGCCGGATCCTCATGATGGAGAACGCCATGGGAATGACGACCCGGCACGCAGAGGCCCTCGCCTTCGTGGAGCAGATCCTCCAGCGTTACGAGGGCACCTCCGCACCCGCGAAGACCTCCGGACGCTGAAGCCGGCTCAGCCACCCGTTCATGACCGGCAGCACCCTCCTGGCCGACGATGACAGCACCGCCTGTCCGCGACCCAGGACCTGTCCGGCAACCGGGACGTCCGACCGGCGAGGGCGGTGCGTCGGCATCACCGCACCCGTCGCGTGCGGACTCAGGTCTGCCCGGAAGACTCCTCCCCCGCGGGCAGCGATTCCACAGCCCGTGCAACCGCACGCCGCAGTTCATCCAGACCGAAGTCAGCCCCGAGGACCATCCGCCGCAGCTGCGGCATGGCGATGCTCCAGCTTGCGAGGGCGAGGGTGAAGAAGACGCGCGTACGGGCATCGTCGTTCGGGTCACCGGCCTGCGCGGCGGTCACCTTGTCCCCGTAGTGCAGGGTGCGCTCCTCCTCCGCGGGAACCGGACCGTCACCGACTTCCAGGGCCTCCCACATCACCAGACGCAGCGCCTCCGGGTGAGCCCGGTGGTACTCGAAGAGACGCTCGGCGTAGGCGGGCAGGTCAGCGGCGGGCGGGACGGCCTCGGCCAGCTCGGCCAGCCTGCGTTCCAGTACGACGGCGAAGAGCTTCTTCTTGTCGCCGAAGTAGTCGTAGATGGCCCGCTTGTTGGCCTTCGCTTCGGCGGCGATGCGATCGACGCGGGCTCCGGCGACGCCGTGCGCCGCGAACTCTGCGGTGGCGGCCGTGATGATGCGCTCTTTGGTCGCCGCGGAGTCGTATGCCATACGGCCATGGTAACGAACCGGTTCGTTTGACCCTCGTGAAACAGCGTGGGACTCTGGATCCAGAAAGCGAACCAACTGGTTCGATCGAAGCTGTGCGTCGCACATCGACAGGAGTTCTCGGTCGTCATGTCCCGGAACACATCACTCGCATCTCCCGCGGCGGCGGGCCTGGGGCGCAGGCTGCCCCTCCTCATGGCGCTGGCCTGTGGCGTCACCGTGGCCAACGCCTATTTCCCGCAGGCCATCACCCCGCTGATCGCCCAGAGCTTCAGCGTCTCGCCGGCCACGGCCGCGACCCTGGCGACGGTGACCCAGCTCGGTTACGCCGCCGGGATCTTCCTGCTCGTCCCTCTCGGAGACCGTCTGCCACGCCGACCGCTGATCACCGTGCTGCTCGCTGTGACCGGCCTGGCCCTCCTGGCCGCCGGGCTCGCCCCGGCCACCGGCCTGCTGCTCGCCGCGGGCACCCTGGTCGGCTTGGCCACCGTGGTCCCGCAGATCCTGCTGCCCATGGCGGCCGGCCTTGTCGAGCCCGAGCGGCGCGGCAGCGTGATCGGCACGCTGCAGGCCGGGCTCATCGGCGGCATTCTGCTGGCCCGCGCCTTCGGCGGCGTCCTGGGCGAGCACCTGGGATGGCGCGCCCCCTACCTGATCGCCGCCGCGCTGACCGCGCTGCTCGCCGTCGTGCTCGGTCTCCTCCTGCCCACGGCCACCCCGGCCGGCCGCGACCGGTACGCCACGCTGCTCGCCGACACCCTGCGCATGCTGCGCACGGAGAAGGAGCTGCGCCGGTCCGTGCTCTTCCAGGTCACCGTCTTCGGTGGCTTCAGCGCGGCCTGGACCGCGGTCGCCCTGCTGATCACCGGCCCGCGCTACGACATGGGCACTCAGGCCGTGGGTGTGCTGGCCCTGGTCGGTGCAGGCAGCATGTTCTTCGCGCCCGCGGCCGGGCGCTGGGTCGACCGGTACGGCGCCGACCGCGTCAACCTGTGGTGCATCGCGGGCGCTCTCGCCGCGGCGGGCGTCCTGACCGCCGGCTCGCTGGGCGGCCCTGCCGGGATGGTGGGACTCGCCGCCGGGCTGCTGCTGATCGACGTGGCGGTGCAGTGCGGGCAGGTCGCCAACCAGGCCCGTATCTTCGCCCTGCGCCCCGAGGTGCACAGCCGCCTCAACACGGGCTACATGACCTGCTCCTTCCTCGGCGCCAGCGCCGGGTCCTGGCTCGGTGCCCGCGCCTACGCCCACCTCGGCTGGACAGGCGTGTGCACGCTCATCGCGCTCGCCGTGGCTCTGTCGCTGGCCACGTATCTCATGGGTGGCCGCAAGCCGCCCGCCGACCTGGGGGCTCCCACGCCGGCAGCCGAGCCACAGCCGACGCCCGGCCCGCGGTGACCGCCACCGCGACACCCACCTCTCCGCATGGATTCCTGCGCCGCAGGACCCGCCATGCCTCCAACCGTCCGCACGCACATCCAGCACCATGAGGAAGTTCGGCGCCCGCAGCCAAGCCCGAGTTGTCGCTGCCAAGCCCGACTTGTCGCCGCCGGGCCCGACTTGTCGCCGTCGCCTACCAGTCGGCGGAGGAGGCTGTGACATCAGCCGTTGCCGCGGCGGGCGACGCGACAGGCGCCGCCGTTTTCCTGCGACCTGATCCGCCGGACAGGCCCTAGTCGGCTGCGGCAGCGGTCACCGCGGCCTCGGCCCGCTTGCGGAAGGCTTCCAGCTTGTCCGCCGGGGCGACCACCTGGTGGCTGCGTGCCTTGACGGACACGTCGTGACCTTCGGCCGACTTGCGCAGCGCGCCGACCGTCGCCTGCTCGCGGGCAACGTGCCGGAACGGGTCGAACTGGTACCAGCGCATCGCGTTCTCGTGCGTCATCTTGTTGATCTCGGCGTCGGGCACGTCGTTCTCCCGCATCACCTCGTGCAGTTCCTCCGGGGCGTTCGGCCACATGGAGTCGCTGTGCGGGTAGTCGGCCTCCCAGCACATGTTGTCGATGCCGATGTGGTGGCGGAGCTTCACTCCGAGCCGGTCGCTGATGAAGCAGGTGAGGAAGTGCTCGCGGAACTTCTCGGAGGGCAGCTTCCCGCCGAAGTCCTGCAGTGTCCACGTGGCGTGCATCTCGAAGGTGCGGTCGATGCGTTCGAGGAAATACGGGATCCAGCCGGTGCCGCCCTCGGACAGGGCGATCTTCAGGTGCGGGAACTCCTTGAGGACCCGGGACCAGACGAGGTCGGCCGCGGCCTGAACGAGGTTGATGGGCTGAAGCGTGATCATCACGTCCGGCGGGGAGTCCTTGGCGGGGATGGACAGGCGGCCGGAGGAACCGATGTGCAGGTTCATGACGGTGCCGCAGTCGCTGAGCGCCCGCCACAGCGGGTCCCAGTAGTCACTGTGGAAGCTCGGGTAGCCGAGGACGGCCGGGTTCTCCGTGAAGGTGAGGGAATGGCAGCCCTTCTCGGCGACGCGGCGCACCTCCTGGGCGCACAGTTCGGCGTCCCAGATGGCGGGCAGCGCCATGGGGATGAAGCGGCCGGGGTGCTTGCCGCACCAGTCGTCGATGTGCCAGTCGTTGTACGCGCGCACGAGCGCGAGCGAGAGGTCCGGGTCCTCGGTGGCGAACAGACGGGCCGAGAAGCCCGGGAAGGAGGGGAAGTTCATGGAGGCGAGGACACCGCCGGCGTTCATGTCGGCGACGCGTTCGTCGACGTCGTAGCAGCCGGGCCGGATCTCGTCGAGGCCCTGGGGGTCAAGGCCGTACTCCTCCTTGGGGCGTCCGGCGACCGCGTTGAGAGCGGGGTTGGACAGGACGGCATCGCGGAACGTCCACACGTCGGTGCCGTCCTCGCGGTGCACCATGTGTGGGGCGTCGGCGCGGTAGCGGGCGGGCAGGTGGTTCAGGAACAGGTCGGGGGGTTCGATGATGTGGTCGTCGACGCTGATGAGGATCATGTCGTCGCGCTGCATGGCGGTTCCTCTCGCGCGTGGTGCGGTGCGTTGTCGGGGCCGGCCGATCGGGACCGGTCCTGGTCAGTCGGAGGCGGGCAGCGGCTTGGCCGCCTTGATGGTCAACGGAGCGTCGTCAGCGGTGAGTTGGCCGCTGCCGGGTGAGGTGCAGAGAACCTCGATGGTGTCGGCGGCATCGACGTAACGCTTGCCGAGGATCGTGCCCGGGCCCGCGTCAGGGGTGCCGGACGGGGGCGGGGCGCCGTCGGCCGGCACCATGGGCTTGCCGCCGCATTCGATACGGACCGGGGCGTCGGCCGGGGCCCGGATCACGACGACACGGGTGGTGCACGCCGTGGAGGCGAGCTGGTCACCGGGACGCGGTGCTGGTGGCGCCATTGCGCGGTTCTCCTTCGGTCGCGGGGAGGACGGTGGCGGTCGGGTCGGCGGTGAGCCGGTCCCCCAGGGCGGACAGGTCGTATGCCTGGCGGGCGAGCCAGAAGCGCAGAAAGCCGGTGAGTGAGTAGCGCAGATACAGCACCCCTCCCACCACCGCGCAGACCACCCCGGTCAGGCCGATGGCGAGGGCGTCGCGTTGGGCGAGGGGGTTCTCGGTGGCGTGGGCGAGGGGGTAGGTCAGAGCGCCGAGGACGAGACCGGTCAGCAGCAGGATCGCTCCCGTGCGCAGCCACAGGCCATGGCGGGCGCCGGTCGGGTCGGGGATCTTCAGCGCGGCCAGGTCCCGGGCGAAACGGTCGGCACGGGTGGGGCCCTGGTCGGTGGTCGTGTCGGACGGCGGCGTCATGCGGCGCTCCCCAGGTAGAAGGAGGACAGTTCGGCGTGCAGGGAGCTGTCGGGACGGCCCTGCCACTGGACGCGACCGCGTACGAGGACGGCCGCGTGGTCGGCGATCTTGAGGACAGCGGCGGCGAACTGTTCGACGAGGAGGACGGCGACGCCCTGCCGGGCCAGTTCGGCGACGTGTTCGTACAACTCCGCGACGACCAGCGGGGCCAGCCCCATGGACAGTTCGTCGAGGAGGAGGACGGCGGGGTCGGTGGCGAGGCCGCGGGCCAGGGCGAGCATCTGCTGCTGGCCGCCGGACAGCGTGCCGGCCGCCTGTCGCGCGCGGTGGCCGAGGACCGGGAAGCGGGTGTAGGCGATCTCCTCGATCTCCGCGAGGTCGCGCCCGGTGAAGGTCATCATGCGGAGGTTGTCGCGGACGGAGAGGTTGGGGAAGATGCCACGCCCCTCAGGGACGAGGCAGACGCCGACCCGCGCCAGGTCGCGCGGATCGGCGCCGGTGGTGTCGCGGCCACCGAGGTGCAGGGTGCCGGCGCTGGGCCGGTGAGCGCCGGCGATGACGTTCAAGGTGGTGGTCTTGCCGGCGCCGTTGGGGCCGAGCAGTGCCACGACCTGCCCGGCGGCGACGGTGAGGTCGACGCCGTGCAGCACGGTGATGCGGTCGTATGCGGCTTTGATGCCGCGCAGTTCAAGCAGCGGGGCCGCGCTGTCGGCAGCCGTAGCACCAGTCATGGGTTCAGGCCTCCCCGAGATAGGCCGCGAGCACGGTCGGGTCCTGCTGGATCTCCTCGGGCGGTCCGACGGCGACGACCTTGCCGAGGTCGAGGACGTGCACCTGGTCGCACACGCTCATCACCAGGCTCATGTCGTGTTCGACGAGGACCACGGCGCAGCCGTCGGCCGCGATGTCGCGCAGCAGGGCGGCGAAGCGGCGGGTTTCCTGCGCGTCCTGTCCGGCGGCGGGTTCGTCGAGCAGCAGGACGCCGGGCCGGCCGGCGAGCGCCCGGCCCACCTCCAGGAGGCGGGCGGCGCCGGTGGGCAGGGCGTCGGCGGTGGTGCCGGCGTCGGCGGTGAGGCCGATGCGTTCGAGGAGGTCGTCGGCGATGCGGTGGGCCTCGCGCCGCCGGGAGCCGAGTTCGGCGGCCACCCGCAGGTTGTCGCGGACGCTCAGCCGGCCGAAGAGTTCCAGGCGCTGGAAGGTGCGGGCCATGCCGCGGCGGGCCCGCCGGGCCGGGGTGTCGCGGGTGATGTCGCGTCCGTCGAGCACGACGGTGCCGGTGCGAGGCCTGCGCAACCCGGACACGACATCGAACAGGGTGGACTTTCCCGCCCCGTTGGGCCCGATGAGCCCGGTGATCCGCCCGGCCCCGGCTGCGAAACCGGCGCCGTCGAGCGCCCGGATGCCGCCGAAAGTGACGGTCACGTCGTCAGCCCGCAGCGATGCCACGCGCGATCACCTCCCGGTCCTCGGCCCGCCAGGGCCGCCGTATCCCCCACCACTCGACGGGGTCGGGAGCGGGCCGCGGTCCGTCCTGGCGAGCGGTGGCCCGGATCCGCAGGGCGACGGCAACCAGCACCGCGGCGACGAGGAACATCGCCCCGCCGATCAGCCCGGTCCCGTACAGCAGCCACAGCAGCCCGAGAGCGCCGCACGCTACGGGCAGCAGCACGCGGTCGCGCGCCAGCGGCGCCCACTCCTCGCGCAGTCCCGGCACGACACCGGCGGGGTTGTGCGCGAGGCCCATGCCGGCGAGGGCGATGCCCAGGGCGGAGACGTCGTGGGCCCACGTGCCGAAGTGGCCGAGGAGGTGGGGCGGGGCGATGTAGGCGAAGCCGGTGAACAGGCCGGTGCCGACCGCGCCGAGGCCGCCGATCACCGCGACCAGGAAGACCGGCAGGTTGGCGCGGAGGTTGAACTGCTCGGCGGTGACGGTGCGCTGCTGCATGCCGTAGAGCGCGCCGCCGAGCCCGGCGATCGCCGCGGACAGGGCGAACACCGCCACCTTCGCGGCGAGCGGCCGGCCGCCGAGCGTCGCGTACGCGGCCTCGCTGTCGCGCAGCGCGATGAGCCCCCGGCCGAACCTCCCGCGCCGAAGCCACCCCACCGCGAGGGAGGAGGCGGCCATGACCACCGCGGACAGCACGAGCAGTTCGGCCGGGGAGTCGAGCCGCCATCCGAACAGATTCGGTCCCTGCACTTCCACGGACCCCTGGTCGAACAGCGCGATCCGCACCCCGAGCACCTCGAAGGACGGCAGGGTGAACACCCACCGGTCCAGGACGACGGCGAACGCCGCGGTGCCGAGGGCGAGATAGATCCCGGACAGCCGCAGCGCCGGTACGGCGATGGCCGCGCCGACGGCCGCCGCGACGAGGACCGCGGCGGGCAGCGCCCACAGCTGCCCGGCGCCGCCCAGATGCGCCCACACCACGGCTCCGATGCCCGCGATGCTCAGCTGGCACAGCGAGATCTGCCCGGCGTACCCGGCCAGCGGCACGTAGGACAGGGCGACGATGCCGAGCGAGAAGGCGGGCCCGTAGGAGATGAGGCCCTCCTCGTCGAGCACCGTGACCAGGAGGACCGCGAGCAGCACCACGCACCCCGCGAAGACGAGGCTGCCGCGCGGTGTGGGCAGCGGCACGCGGACCAGGCGCCGTTCGCGGCCGCGCAGCCGGCGGTGCGGGAAGACGAGGAGGGCGAGGAAGAGCAGCAGCGCGGGGGCCGCCAGGCGCAGGCCCGGGAGATAGTCGTTCTGCGGCAGATAGCCCGTCAGATAGCTCTCGAGCCAGCCGACGACGAGTGCGCCGAAGAAGGTCAGAGGCAGGCTGCGCAGCCTGCCGAAGACCGCGGCCGTGTACGCGCTGACGATGAGGAGGGAGAGCTGCTGGGCGTCGAGGGCGACGGTCGGGGCGATCAGGATGCCGCCGACGGCGGCGAGCTGGGTGGCGAGGATCCAGGCGAGCCGGGCGGCGCGCTGCGGCGAGGCGCCGGTGAGCCGGGCGAGCGCGCGGTCGTCGACGCAGGCGCGCATCTCGGTGCCGGCGCGGGTGTGGTTCAGCAGCAGCCACAGCCCGGCGGCGATGAGGGCGGCCACGCCGAGGGTGAGCGCCTGGTGCCAGGTGACGGGGGCCGGGCCGAGGTGGAAGGCCGGCTGGTCGGCGAAGAACGGGCGCAGCGGGCGGGGGGTGTTCGGGTCCCAGATCCAGCGGGCCAGGGCGATGCACCCGGTGAGCAGGGCGACGGTCATGACGAGCCGCTCGGCCTCGCCCAGCGACTGCACCGGCCGCATCAGGACCCGTTCCACGAACAGGGCGAAGGCGGGGGCGAGTACGAGCAGCACGACGGCGAGGGCGAGCGGCACCGGCCAGCCCCAGCCGAAGGCGAGCTGCCAGTAGGCGAAGGCGGCCATCATCCCGGCGGCGCCGTGCGCGAAGTTGAAGACGCCGGCGGTGGTGTAGGTGAGCACGAGGCCGCTGCCGATGATCGCGTAGATCGCGGCCGTGGCCAGTCCGACGACCCCAAAGGTGAGGAACTGTTCCATCAGGCGTCCGTTCTCCCGGCCGTCCGTGTGCGGGTGCGCTGGACGGCCCCCACGGCTGGAAATTAGCTTCTCTCAATCAGAGAATCAACCATCCGGACACGGGAGACCATATGGCTGCACAGCGCCGCGGGGCCGCCATCGCCATGACGCGGCCCGAACTCGACGCCTTCCTCCAGGCGGGGCCGGTCTGCCGGCTGGGCACGATCGGCCCTGGTGGGCAGCCGCATGTGAGCGCCCTGTGGTTCGTCCGGGACGGCACGCACATCTGGCTGAACTCGCTGCTGCACAGCCGGCGGTGGACCGATCTCGGACGCGGTCCGAGATCGAGTGCGATCGCGGATGAAGGCGGCCTGGATTTCATCCGGCTCCGCGGGGTCGAGCTGCGCGGCCGTGTCGAGGTGGTCGGCGAGACGCCGCGCAGGGGCGCACCGAACGACGAACTACGCACGCCCGAGTGGGACTTTCCGAAGCCGCGCCGGTGACTGCCGCCTTGACGCCGACTCACCGAGGTGAAAACGTCATACGCTATGAGCGAGAATTCAATTCTCCCCCACGCTTGCGAGGACCTGGCCGACATCCAGCAAATGCTGGCCCGTTACGCCGTCGCCATGACCCGCGGCGACATCGACCGCGTGCTCGCCGTCTTCACGCCGGACGGCAGCTACAGCGCCTTCGGCGACACCTACCCGCTCGACGACTTCCCTGAGCTGATCGCCGCCGCACCCAAGGGGCTCTTCCTCACCGGCACGCCCGCCGTCGACTTCGCCGAGGACCGGCGCACGGCCACCGGGATCCAGCCACTGTGCTTCGTGGAGGACGCCACGCACGCCATGCGCATCGGCTACTACAGCGACACCTACGTGCGCACCCCCGACGGCTGGCGGCTGCGCACCCGCGCCATGACCTTCATCCGCCGCAGCGGCGCCCACGACTCGGGCATCCCGCACGCCTTCGAGCGCTCCCGGCCGTGACGGTATTTTCCCGGGGGACGACCCCCGGACCCCCAGCCGACACCTACCGCAGCGGGCTGCGCGCCTGGCTGGACGAGCACGACCTGTCCCCCGGCGCGGGCTACGACGGCTCGCTCGACGCGCAGGTCGCCCAGCTCGACCGGGTGCGCCGCGAGCTGTGGGACGCGGGATGGATGCGCTACGGCTGGCCGGAGGCGGTCGGCGGACGCGGCGGGCCGAGCGTGCTGCGGGCGGTGCTCGGCGAGGAGGTGGCCGCGCGCGAACTGGCCGAGCCCGGCCTGTACTCGATGGTCGAGGTCCTCGTGCCCACCCTGCTGTCGTACGCGCCCCCCGCCCTGGCCGCCGCCATGGTCCCGCGGCTGCTGAGCGGACAGGAGCAGTGGTGTCAGGGCTTCTCCGAGCCCGGCTCCGGCAGCGACCTGGCCTCCCTCACCACCCGGGCGGTGCGCGACGGCGACACCTGGGTGATCAACGGGCAGAAGGTGTGGACGAGCCTGGCGCAGTACGCGGCGCGGTGTGTCCTGCTGGCGCGTACCGGTCCCGACCCGGGCCATGCCGGGATCAGCGCCTTCTTCCTCGACATGGACACCCCTGGGGTCACGGTCCGCCCGCTGCGCACGATGCATGGCGTCGACGAGTTCGCCGAGGTGTTCCTGGACGACGTGCGCATTCCGGCCGACCGGATCCTCGGCCGACCGGGCGACGGCTGGCGGCTGGCCATGGATCTGCTGCCGCACGAGCGCTCCACCTGCTTCTGGCACCGCGTGGCGCACCTGTACACCCGCCTGGACCGGCTGCTCGACGATGCCGCCGCGCCCGGCGATGAGGCAGCGGCCCTCGGCGAGGCGTATCTCGCGTTGCATACGGTGCGCTGCCGCTCGCTCACGACGCAGCACCGGCTCGCCGACGGCGCCCGGCTGGGCCCGGAGACCTCGGTGGACAAGATCCTGCTCGCCACGGCGGAGCAGCAACTTCTCGACACCGTCCGGGATGTGCTGCCGGGCGCCGTCGAGCTGCACGACTCCGCCTGGCGCACCGAATACCTCTATTCGCGGGCCGCCACCATCTACGGCGGCACGGCCGAGGTGCAGCGCAACATCGTCGCGCGGCGCCTGCTCGGGCTGGGAAAGGAGTAGGGCCGTGGATGCCGAGGAACGCGAACTGCTCGAGGAGACCCTGCGCAAGACGATGACCGCCACGCCCTCCGGCGGCGGACTCGACGCGGCACTGACCGAACTCGGATGGCCCGACATGCTGGCCGAGGAGCCGTCCGCCGCAATCCGCGCCGTCTTCCGCCTGCTCGGCGAGACGGGCGCGCACGCACCCCTGGTCAACGACGTGCTGCTGTACGAGATGGGCCGCCCGCTCGGCGGCGCGCTCCCCATGCCGTATGCCGGCGGGCAGTGGGTGGAGTGGAGCCGCGAGACGAGCGTCACCGGCACCGCCGTCGACCCCGGACTTCCGCTCCTGAGCGTTGCCGAGGGCGCCCCGGTCCCGCTGACGCTCGGCCGGCAGGCGCTGGCCTGGTGGCTGCTGGGCACGGGCCACGCCATGCTGGCGCTCGCCCGCCGGCACGTCCTGGACCGGCACCAGTTCGGCCGCCCGCTCGCCTCCTTCCAGGCCCTCCGCCACCGCCTCGCCGAGACCCTGGTCGCCCTGGAGGGCGCCGAGGCGACGCTGGTGCACGCCGACGGCGACCTCAGCTCGCTGCTCGCCAAGGCCGCCGCGGGCCGGGCCGCGCTCACCGCCGCCCGCCACTGCCAGCAGGCGCTCGGCGGTCTCGGCTTCACCGCCGAGCACCCGCTGCACCGGCACGTCAAACGCACGCTCGTCCTCGACGGCCTGCTCGGCAATACCCGCGAACTCACCCGCGAGGCGGGCCGGGTGCTGGCGGCCCGGGGCGCGGTGCCCCGCCTCGTACACCTGTGATCCCCGTCCCGCCGGACATCCGGAGCCGACAACATGACAGACCGCTGGACCGACCTCCTGGACTGCCTGGTCCTCAAGCCCGTCGGGGATCAGGCGTACGAGGGACGCTCGCAGCAGCTTCCGTACCACCGGCTCTACGGCGGGCAGTTACTGGCGCAGTTCGTGCAGGCGGCCTGCCTCACCGCCCCCGGCAAGGCGGTCAAGTCACTGCACACGGTCTTCGTACGCGAGGGGAGCGGCGAAGAGCCGGTCAGGTATACCACCGACTGCCCCCACCAAGGCCGCAGTTTCGCGACCGTCCGCCTGGAGGCGGCGCAAGGGCACCGCACGGTGGCGGTCGCGACGGCGAGCATGCACACGTGGGAGGACGGTCCGGACCGCCAGACCGCCGCTCCCCTGCCGGACCTTCCCGGGCCCGAGCACGCCCTGTCGCTCGACCTTCTGCCCTTCCAGGCGCGTTCGCACGCCGACCTCGACGCGCCCGCCGTGGGCCCGCCGACGCTGGATCTGTGGCTGCGCACCCCGCCCGTCGCACCGGAGCTGGGGCCGGCGCTTCTCGCGTACGCCACGGACCTGACCCTCATCGGCACGGCGCTGCGCCCGGTGGACGGCCTGTCCCAGCGGGACGCGGGGGGCGCCTTCGCCTCCGCGGTCACCTCGCACACCGTGTGGTTCCACCGTCCGCTGCGCACGGACGACTGGCTGCTGCTGCGCCAGCGAAGCCCACTCGCCGCCCACGGCCGCGCGTACGGTCTGGGCGACGTGCTGAGCCGGCAGGGAGCGCTGGCGGCCGCGTTCGCCCAGGAAGCACTGCTGCGCTTCCGGGACTGAGTGGTCCCCGTACCTACAGCACGACCCATCACTGCGGCGCGAGAAGGCAGCCCTGCGTTCGCATCGGTGGCAGGCTTCAGCGTCCGAGCGCGGGAACCACGGATGCGAGGAAGTCGCGTACCGTGCCCTCGATGTCGACCGATTCCCGGTCGTACAGCCACTGCGCCTGCAAGCCGTTGATCAGTGAGATCGTGATGGTCGCGAGCTGTGCCGGGGGAAAGGTGGCGTTGAGGTCGCCGCGCTCGGCGAGTGCGGTGAACGCCTGCGTGTAGTACCGGCGGATGTCCTGGTAACGCTTGACGTAGTAGCCGTGCGCGGGGTGATCCGGGGAGGTCGCTTCGCCGGAGAGCACGGAGTGCAGTCCGATCATTCCAGGGCTCTGCTGGTTCTCGCGGAGGACCGCCAGCTGACCCCGGAGCGCGTCCAGCGGATCCGTTTCCGGTGTACGGGCGTTCAGTTCCGTCAGCAGCTGTGAGCTGTGCTCGGCGCGGAGTTCGAGGAGGGCGATGAGCAGGTCTTCCTTCGTGGGGAAGTGATGGCGAAGGCCGGTGTGGCTGATCCCGGCGCGCTGGGCGATGTCCTTGGTGTTCGAGCCGTGGAATCCGGCGCCGCCGAACGCGTCGACACACGCCTGAAGGATCTTGCGTCTTACCTCGGCGGTCTTGGCGTAGGGGCCCCGTCCCGTAGTCGCCATGCAAACTCCCGTCTAAACTAGCAACACGTTGCTGTTTTGGTGGTACGGTCACGCTACCACCCGCAGTCGTGGTTCCGGCCGTCGTTGCCGGAAGCAGGCCTACGTGCACATCGCGGCTGCGCACGCGACGGGCGAACCGCGGCCGGATCCGGGCCCGGTCGGCTGCGTACCGCCCCCGGCACAAGCTTTCCGCTGCGTACCGCCCCCGGCACAAGCTTTCCAGCGCCATCTCCCTCCCGAGCCGCCTCCGACAGGAGAGAACATGCTGAAGCCCAAGGCCACCAGCACGCGTGAAGTCGTGTCGCTCGACGGACTGTGGCGGTTCGCCATCGACACGGCGGTCGGCGCCGAGCCGTGGCGGGGACCGCTGGACACACCCTTGGAAGCCCCCGTACCGGCGAGCTACAACGACCTGTTCACCGACCCGGCGATCCGCGACCACGTCGGTTGGGTCTGGTATCAGCGCACGGTCCGGGTGCCGCGTGGCTGGGCCGGGGAGCGGATCTTCGTCCGGGTCGACGCGGCCACGCACACCGGTCGGGTATACGTCGATGATGTGCTGGTCACCGAGCACGTCGGTGGCTACACGCCCTTCGACGCCGACATCACCGACGCGGTGAGCGCCGGGGACGAGTTCCGGCTGACCATCGCGGTCGGCAACGAACTCACCAACACCACCATTCCGCCCGGCCGCATCACCGTCGCCGAGGACGGGCGCCGGCAGCAGAAGTACCTGCACGACTTCTACAACTACGCCGGACTCGCCCGCTCGGTCTCACTGCACTGCGCCCCCGCCGTGCGAGTCGGGGATGTCACGGTCGTCACGGATATCGAGGGGACAACCGGGCTCGTCGATTACTCCGTCGTCACCACGGAGCCTGCCGATGTACGGGTGCGTCTGCTCGACGCCGGCGGGACCGAAGTGGCCACCAGCCCCGGCGCCCGGGGAATGCTGCGGGTCCCGGGAGCCAAGCTCTGGCAGCCCGGCAAGGCGTATCTGTACGAGCTGGTCACCGAAGTCCTCGACGGGGACACCGTGATCGACAGCTACCCGCTGGCCGTGGGCATCCGCACCGTCGAGATCCGCGGCACCCAACTGCTGATCAACGGCGAGCCCTTCTACCTCACCGGCTTCGGCAAGCACGAGGACACGGCCGTTCGCGGCAAGGGCCACGACAACGCCTACCTCGTCCACGACTTCGAGCTCATGCGGTGGACCGGCGCCAACTCCTTCCGCACCACGCACTATCCGTACGCCGAAGAGGTCCTCGACCTCGCCGACCGGCAGGGCTTCGTCGTCATCGACGAGTCGGCGGCCGTCGGGCTCAACCTCTTCATCGAGGGCGGTATCGCCAACCCCGACAAGCGCCCCACCTTCTCGCCCGAGACCATGAGCGTAGAGACCCGACAGGCCCACGCGCGCGAACTGCGGGAGCTGATCGCCCGCGACAAGAACCACCCCAGCGTCGTCATGTGGTGCGTCTCCAACGAGCCGGCGTCCAACGAGGACGGCTCACGCGAGTACTTCGAGCCGCTGGTCGAGCTGGTCCGCGAGCTCGATCCGACCCGCCCGGTGACCTACGCCAGTTTCATGTTCGCCAGCCCCGCCAACGACCGGATCGCCGACCTCTTCGACGTCCTGTGCCTCAACCGCTACCACGGCTGGTACCTGGCCAACGGCGACCTCACCACCGCCGAGGCCGCCCTCGAGGCCGAGATCGCGGACTGGGTGAAGACGCACGGCAAACCGATCGTGATGAGCGAGTACGGCGCCGACACCATCAGCGGCCTGCACTCGGTCTGGGACATCCCGTGGACCGAGGAATACCAGAAGTCCCTCCTGGAGATCCACCACCGCGTCTTCGACCGCTTTGACGCGGTGGTCGGCGAACAGGTCTGGAACTTCGCCGACTTCCGCACCTCCAACGGCATCCACCGGGTCGACGGCAACAAGAAGGGCGTCTTCACCCGGCAGCGCCAGCCGAAGGCCGCGGCCCACACCCTCCGGGCCCGATGGCGGCGGAACGGGTCGCGCAAACCTACCGCGTGAGAGTCGACAGCCCTCGTGCACAGCACTCCTGAACACCCCATCGGAACGTCCCCGAACAAGGAAGTTCGTGAGATGCCACTTCGACTGCACAGGCCACGCCCGCACACTCCCGCCCTCGCCGCGGCGACCGCGCTGATCACCCTGTCGTCCGCCACCGCCTGCGGCTTCACCGGCGAGTCCGACAGCGCAACGCAGGGCGGCGAGGCGCTCAAGCTCGCCGTCCAGACCGCGCCGAACTCCCTCGACCCCGCTCAACTCACCATGAGCGAGAACGCGTTCGTGTGGACATCGCTGTACGACACGCTCCTGTACACCGACAACAAGGGGAAGATCGGGCCCAACGCGGCCGAGAGCTGGAAGTACAGCGACGACCGCCGCACCCTCACCTTGAAGCTGCGCTCCGGCATGACCTTCAGCAGTGGCGCCGAGGTCGACGCCGCCGCGGTGAAGGCGACCGTGGAGCACACCATGAAGACGGCGGGACCGGCTCGGGCGCTGTTCAAACGCGTGGACGAGGTGGCGACGCCGGACAAGCGCACGGTGGTGTTCACGCTCGACGCGCCCGACGCCGTACTGCTCCACGCCCTGGCCACCGAGGGCGGTGTGATCGCGGACCCTGAGACGGTGGACGACAAGCGCACCGCGCGCAACCCCGTCAGCTCGGGGCCGTACGTACTGGATACGAAGAAGAGCGAGGCCGGAACGGTCTTCGTGCTGAAGCGGCGTGACGACTACTGGAACGCGAAGGCCTTCCCGTTCCGCACCATCGACATCCGGCTCATGCGGGATCCGGGGGCGTACACGAACGCGCTGCAGTCGGGGCAGCTCAACGCCGGCAGCGTACGGGTGGAGGACCACAAACGCGTGGAGGCGGCCGGCTTCAAGAAGACGAATGTCGAGGCCAACTCGCTCGCGATGCTCGTCCTGGGCGACCGCCGAGGCGAGGTGGAGCCCGCCTTCGGTGATGTACGAGTCCGCCGGGCGATCGCGATGGCCTTCGACCGCGAGAAGATCAACAAACAGCTGGTGAAGGGGGCAGGCCGGCCGATGCAGCAGCAGTTCAGCCCGAACGGCCCCGCCCACGCCCCCGAGCTCGACGGTTCCTTCGACTACGACCCCGAGAAGGCCAGGAAACTCCTCGCCGACGCCGGATACCCCAACGGGTTCTCCGTGCGGATGCCGGAGATCGTCTACGCCAAGCCGTTCGTGTCGACGATCACGCAGTCGCTCGCGGACATCGGCATCAAGGTCAGCTGGGACGCCATACCGCCCCAGCGGACGTATTCGGCGTACTCGTCGAAGAAATACCCGATGTACTTCACCGTCGAGTCCGCCAACGCCTTCCCGCGTGAACTCAACTGGCACATCTCGACCAACACCTCGCACAACCCCTGGGGGACCAGGGACCCTGAACTCGACGAACTGATGCGCGAGTTCCACCGCGAGACCGACCCGGGCAAGAGCGCCGAGCTCGCACAGGAGATCAATGCCTTCCTGACCCGCGAGGTCTGGGACGTACCCCTGCTCAGCCTCGACCGCCAGTGGTTCACCAAAGACGGCATCACCATGCTCAACCGCGGCGAGAACCACATCCCGACCATCCGCTGGTTCGGCACCACGGACCAGGAGGCAGGCCGGTGATCCTCTACGTACTGCGCAGGCTCGGGGCCGGCCTGGTGCTCGCACTGCTCATCTCGGTGATCACCTTCTGGCTGCTCAGCTTCAGCTTCGACGACGTCGCCGCGAGCCTGCTGGGCGCCGGGGCCACGGCTGCCGAAGTCGAGGCCCGTATGGAGTCCCTGGGCATGGACCGCCCGGTCCTCGTGCAGTACGCCGACTGGCTCACGCACGCGGTGCGCGGCGATCTGGGGACGTCCTACTTCACCAGCGAACCGGTCCGGGCGGCGGTCATGGACCGCCTCGGTGTCACCCTGTCCGTCGTGGTCACGGCGCTGCTGATCACGGCCGTGGTCAGCGTGGCGCTCGGCGTCACCGCGGCCACCCGGGGCGGCGGGGCCGACAAGCTCGCCCAGGGCATTTCTCTCGTGGGGTACCTGGTGCCGTCGCTGCTGCTCGCCATCGCCCTGGTTTATGCGTTCGCGATCAAGCTGAGCTGGCTGCCGGCCACGGGATACACCCCGTTCACCGAGAACCCCGTGAAGTGGGCGACGAGCATCGTCATTCCGGTGGCGGCGCTCATGATCGCGGGCATCGCCACCCTCACCGCCCAGGTGCGCGGCGCGATGATCGACGAACTGCGCAAGGACTATGTACGTACGCTGCGCACCCGCGGACTCTCGCCTCGGCGGATCGTTCTGCGTCATGTGCTGCGCAACGCCGCGGGCCCCGCGCTCACCGTGCTCTCGCTGGAGTTCCTCACCATGCTCGGCGGCTCGCTCGTCATCGAGAACGTCTTCGCGCTGCCCGGCTTCGGGAGCTTCGCCTTCAACGCGTCCCAGCAGGGCGACATCCCGGTGATCATGGGCGTGATGCTGCTGGCGGTCCTCATGGTCATCGTCGTCAATCTGGCCGTGGACCTCCTCAACGGCTGGCTCAACCCGAAAGTGAGGGTGCGATGAGCGAGAACAGCGAGAAGGAGGCCACGGAGCCGGTTGCGCACCGCGCCTCCGCCCAGGACCGCGTCTCCACACTGCGCCGGCTCTGCCGTAACCCGCAGGCGGCCGTCACCGCGGCGGTCCTGTCCGTCATCGTGGTCGCGGGCCTGCTCGCGACGGTCATCAGCTCCCACGGCCCGAACGCCGCCTCCCTCGACGCGATCAACGCGTCCCCCGGCACCCCCGGCTATCCGCTCGGCGCGGACAAGGACGGCCGCGACGTCCTCGCCCTGCTCCTGCACTCCATCAACACCAGTGCGGTGACCGCGCTCATCGCCACCAGCATCGCGCTCGCCGTCGGCGTGCCCGCGGGCCTCATCGGCGGCTACTTCGGCAGCCGGGTACACGCCACGACCGAGTGGCTGTTCAACCTCATCATGACCTTCCCCGGGCTCCTGCTGCTGATCGTCCTGATGCCGGTCACCAAGGGCGATTTCCGGGCCACCATGGCCCTGTTCGGTGTCCTGCTCTCGCCGAGCATCTTCCGCATCGTGCGCAACCATGTGCTCGGGGTGAAGAACGAGCTCTTCGTGGACGCCGCCCGGGTCTCCGGGCTGCCCGACCACCGCATCCTGGCCCGGCATGTGCTGTTCGCCGTGCGCGGCCCGGTCATCATCGCCGCTGCCTTCCTCACCGGGACAGCGATCGGCGTCCAGGCAGGGCTCGCCTTCCTGGGTGTCGGCAACAGCGAGGTGCCCAGCTTCGGCACCATGATCGCTTCCGGCTTCACCAACCTGTACGTCGCGCCGACCCAGTTCGCCTTCCCCAGCCTGCTGCTCGGCGTGATCACCGCCTCGCTGGTGCTGTTCGGCAACGCCCTGCGCGACACCCTGGAGGGCAGCCCCCGGCGGCCGCAGCCGATCGTCTCCCCCACGCCGCCCACCGCGCCGGGCGCGGGGGCAGGCGGCGAGGGCCTGTTGACCGTGGCGGACCTCACCATCGCCTACGACTCCCCGGCCGGCGAGCCCACCGAGGTGGTGTGCGGCACAGACTTCACGCTCCAGGCCGGGGAGACGCTCGGCCTCGTCGGCGAGTCGGGTTCCGGCAAGACACAGACCGCCTTCGCGCTGCTCGGCGTGCTGCCCCCCGAAGCGCGGGTCGCACGCGGCTCGGTACGCCTCGACGGCCGGGAACTCCTTGGCCTGGGCGAACGCGAGATGCGCGCCGTCCGCGGGCACTCCATCGCGTACGTGCCCCAGGAACCGATGTCCAACCTGGACCCGTCCCTCACCGTCGGTGCGCAGCTCGCCGTCTCCGTACGCGCGGTGCAGCCGATGAGTCGCGGCGAGGCGCGTCGGCGCGTGCTCGCGCTGCTCGGTCAGGTCGGTATCCCCGACCCGGAGCGCGTCGCAGGCTGCTACCCACACCAGATATCCGGCGGCATGGCTCAGCGCGTGCTCATCGCCGGAGCCGTCGCGGGGCGGCCGCAGATCCTCATCGCCGACGAGCCGACCACCGCGCTGGACGTGACCGTCCAGGCAGAGATCCTGGACCTCCTCCACGACCTGCGCAAACGCCTGAATCTTGCCGTCGTCCTGGTCACCCACGACTTCGGCATGGTCGCCGACTTCTGCGACCGGGTCGCGGTCATGCGCGGCGGCGAGATCGTCGAGACGGGCAGCACGGCCGAGATCTTCGCCGCACCCCGGCACGACTACACCCGCATGCTGCTCGACGCGATCCTCGACGCCGACACCGTACGTACCGATGCGCCGGCCGGAGGGAGGACCGCATGACGAGCCCTCTGCTCGACATCAGCGGCTTGCGGGTCACGTTCCCCGGCCGCGGTCTGCGGCGCCGGCCTCACCAGGTGCTCCACGGCGTGTCCCTGAGCGTGGCCGCGGGTGAGACGCTGGGGCTCGTCGGCGAGTCCGGGTCCGGCAAGACCACCATCGGTCGTGCCGTCCTCGGTCTCGTGCGCCCGAGCGGCGGGCGCATCACGTTCGACGGCGACGACATCACCCACGTCACCGGCGCCCGGCGCCGTGCGCTCGCGCGGGACATCCAGGTGGTGTTCCAGGACCCGTACAGCTCGCTCAACCCGTCGCTCACCATCGGCGACATCCTCGGCGAACCCCTCGTCGTCCAGGGCGCCACCCGGACCGACGCCGACGCCCGCATCGCCGCTCTCCTCGACCAGGTCGGTCTGCCCGCGAACAGCGTCTCCCGGCTGCCCCGCGAGTTCAGCGGCGGCCAGCGCCAGCGGGTGGCGATCGCCCGGGCTCTCGCGCCGCGCCCGAAACTCATCGTGTGCGACGAACCCGTCTCCGCCCTCGACCTGTCGACGCAGCGCCGGGTCCTGGATCTGCTCGTCGACATCCAGCAAAACACCGACGTCGCCTATCTGTTCATCTCGCACGACCTCAGTGTGATCCGGCACGTCAGCCACCGGGTCGCCGTGCTGCACGACGGCGACATCGTCGAGTCCGGCCCGGCCGTCACGGTCACCGCGACTCCCGATCACCCCTACACCCGCCGCCTGCTGCTCGCCGCTCCGGTCGCCGATCCGGTGGTACAGCAGCGCCGGAGAGAAGAGCGCCGGCGGCTGGCCGAGCAGGCAGACCGGATCGCCACATGACCCACGGGCAGGACATCAAGAGGGTCCTCGCCACCGTTCCCTACGGTGACGCCGAACTCGGCCGGCTGCGCGCGGCGTTCGCACCCACCGAGGTCATCTCGGTGTCCCCGCGGGACAACGAGGGCATCGCCGAGGCGCTGGAACAGGTCGACGTAGCCGTCATCCTGGGTGACTTGGACCACCGCCGCTGCCCGAACTGTCGCTCCTCGAGACCGTGGTCATCGAGGTACGGCAAGCCACGGTAACGATGGACTCCGCCATGATCAACGATCTCGTCGCGCGGCACCGGGCACGAGCCCGGCGACGCCTCAGTTCACCTCCACCACCGTCGCCGCCCCCATCCCGCCGCCGGCGCACATCGCCGCCACGCCCACGCCGCCACCGCGGCGGCGTAGTTCGTGGACCAAGGTCACCAGCATCCGCGCGCCGCTGGCGGCCACCGGGTGGCCGAGGGAGCAGCCGCTGCCGCTGACGTTCACCTTCTCCTCGTTCAGGCCCAGTTCCTTGATCGCCGCCAGCGGTACGGACGCGAACGCCTCGTTGATCTCGAACAGGGCCACGTCCGCCACCGAAAGCCCGGCCCGCGCCAGCGCCTTGGGGATGGCGGTGACCGGCGCCAGGCCCATAAGCGCCGGGTCCACGCCGACCGACGCCCAGGAGCGCACCGTGGCCAGGGCCTCAAGCCCGAGCCGGTCACTCGCGACGACCAGCGTCGCCGCCGCGTCGTTGACGCCGGAGGCGTTGCCTGCGGTGATGCTGAAACCCTCGATCTCCGGGTGCAGCGGCCGCAGCGCTGCCAGCTTCTCCAGGCTGGTGCCGCGGCGCGGATGCTCGTCGGCTGCGAACGTCCCGTGCGGGGTGTCGATCGGCACCGTCTCTTCCTTGAACCGGCCCTCGTCCAGCGCCTGGATCGCCTTCTGGTGCGAGCGCAGCGCCCAGGCATCCAGCTCCGCCCGGCTGAGCCCGGCCTTGACGGCGGTGTTCCAGCCGACGCTGATCGACATGTCGAGGTTCGGCGCGTCCGGCCGGTCCGGGTGCGTGGGCGGCGTCCACGGCTCGCACCACTCGCCGTCGACGCGGTAGGCGCTCTTCGGGGCGGTGGAGAAGGACTGCACGCCGCCTGCGATCACCAGCCGTTCCATGCCGGCCATGATGCTCGCCGCCGCGGTCTGGACGGCCGAAAGGCCGGCGGCGCAGTGCCGGTTGACCGCGAGGCCCGGCACTTCGGCCAGGCCGAGGCGGACGGCCGTGTGCCGGGCGATGACGCCACCGCCGTAGTGGCCCTCGGCGAGGATCAGGTCGTCGATGTCCTGCGGGTCCAGGCCCTCGACTGCGCCGCGTACGACGTGTTCTGCCAGTTCGTACGCGGTGGTGTCGCGCAGGGTGCCCTTCATCGACGTGCCGATGGGCGTACGCAGCGCGGCGGTGATGACGGCTTTCGGCGCTTCAGGCATGGGTCGGATCCCCTTCTGAGGCAGCGTGGTCGGCGAGTTCGGTGACGAGGGTGCGGCGCAGCAGCTTGCCCGTGGTGGTGCGCGGCAGTTCGGCACGCAGCACCACCGTGTCGGGGGTCTTCGACGAGCGCAGCCGCTCCCTGGCGTACGCCCGGATCTCGTCCGGGTCCGCGGTGCCGACCAGGACGGCGACGATCCGCTGCCCCCACTCCGCGTCGGGGACGCCGACGACTGCGGCCTCTTCGACGTCCGGGTGGCGCATGAGGACGTCCTCGATCTCGGCAGGAGCGATGTTCTCGCCGCCGCGGATGATGGTGTCGTCCGCGCGCCCCTCGATGAAGAGGTAGCCGTCCGCGTCCATGCGGCCCTGGTCCCGGGTGGCGAACCAGCCGTCGTCCGCCGCGCGCTCGGCTCCGCCGTACTCGCCGGAGATCTGCTCGCCGCGTACGAAGACCAGTCCGCTGGAGCCCGCAGGCACGGCGGCCCCCGAATCGTCACGGATCTCCACCTCCACGCCGGGCAGCGGCTGCCCGACCGAGCCGAGGCGGGCCCGCACGGCGTCATTCGTCGAGCCCATCGCCTCCCGGTGGTCGTCCGGGCCGAGAACAGCGATGGAGGACGACGTCTCGGTGAGCCCGTAGGCACCCGCGAACCCCGTGTCGGGGAACTGGCGCAAGGCTCGCTCGATGACATGGCGCGGCGTGCGGGCGCCGCCGTAGGCCAGGCTGCGCAGCGCGGGGGCATCGGCCGGGCCCGCGCCGACCGCTTCGGTGATACGGGCCAGCATCGTCGGCACCACCATGGCGTGGGTGATCCGCTCCTGGCGTACGGTCCGAAGCCAGCGGCCGGCGTCGAAAGCGGGCTCGTACACGACGCGCCGCCCCGAGTAGAGATTGCTGAGCAGGTTCATCAACCCCGCGATGTGGTACGGCGGGAGCGCGACAAGCGCCGCGTCGGCAGGATCCGCCGCGCCGAACTCCTGCGTGGCGAGGACGTACGCCATCAGGTGGCGGTGGCGCAGCAGCGCGGCCTTCGGGGCGGCGGTGGTGCCGCTGGTGTAGAGGGTGACCGCCACTGCGTCCCGGCTGTCCGGCGATGTGAGGGCCGGTGCGTCGCCCGGCGGCGCCTGAAGCAGCGCGTCGAGGTCGTCCGGGCGCAGCACCTCGGCGCCGGGGTGGCGGGTCGCCAGCGCGGCCAGCTGGTCCTCGCCGAGCCGGTAGTTCAGCGGAACGAACGGGACGCCGGCCAGTGCCGCGCCGAACAGGGCTACGGGATAGGCGAGATGGTTCGCGCCCGTATACAGGACCGCGGGGCGGTCGCGGAAGCGGTCGGCGGCGTGCCGGGACAGGCGCAGCAGCTCCGCCGCGTCGAGCCTGCGGCCCGCGCACGCGACGGACGGAGGCTGCGCGGAAGCGGCCGCCATTTCAAGAATCACGGCTATATTCATGAGAACGCAATTCTCTCTCGGGTAGATCTCGACTTGCAAGGAGGAGGAAGAGTGTGCTGATACAGGGAAGTTCGGCACTGGTGGTCGGCGGTACGGGCGGCCTCGGCGAGGCGACGGTGCGCCGGCTGCACGCCGCCGGTGCCCGGGTCGTCGTGGCGGACGTGGCCGACAACAAGGGCAAGGCCCTCGAGGGCGAGCTGGACGGCGTGCGCTATGTCCGTACCGACGCGGCCGACGAGGAGTCGGTGCGGGCGGCCGTCGACGAGGCGGCAGGTGCGGGGGCGTTCCGGATCTGCGTGGACTGCCATGGCGGTCCGGCCGGCGGCGGCCGGCTGGTCGGCAAGGACGGCACGCCGCTGCCGCTGGACGCCTTCCGGACGACGATCGAGCACTATCTGACCGCCGTGTTCAATGTGATGCGGCTCGCCGCCGCCGCCATGGCCCGCACCGAGCCGTACGGGGAGGACGAAGGGCGGGGCGTCGTGGTGACGACGTCGTCGATCGCCGCCTACGAAGGCCAGATCGGGCAGCTCCCCTACGCCGCGGCGAAGGGCGGGGTGGCCGCGATGACCCTGGTCGCGGCGCGCGATCTGGCGCCGGCCGGCATCCGTGTGGTGTCGGTCGCCCCCGGCACGGTCCTCACGCCCGCCTACGGCAAGGCGGCCGACCAGCTCTCCGCGTACTGGGGCCCGCAGGTACCGCATCCGCGCCGGATGGGGCGTCCCGAGGAGTTCGCGGCCCTGGTGCAGCACCTGTGCGAGAACGACTACCTCAACGGCGAGGTCGTCCGGTTGGACGGCGCGTTGAGGTTCCCGCCGAAGTAGCAACGAGCCCACCCCGGCGGCCGTCGCCCTACCTGAGCGCGGGTCAGGCGGATCCCGCCGGGTGCACCCCCGGTGGGACCCCCTCCCCCGCCGCGATGTCGGCCAGCAGGCCCTCGACGCGGGTCCGGGCGCGGCGGGCGACGCCGGCGCCCGGGGCGGTGTGCACCCGGCCCGCCGCCACCGCGGCCAGCGCCGCCTCCGCGACTTCGCGCCGAGTGAGGATGCCGTCCCGACCGGCCGCCGCACCGCGCATCGAGGCGGCGCCCGGCGGGAGCCGGATCGCGCCGAGGGCGGCCGAGTTCTCGCCGAGCGGCGTGTCCACCAGCCCGGGACACAGGACGGTCGCGCCGAGCGCCGGCGACACCTGCTTCAGTTCCGCGTCGAGGGTCTCGGTCAGGCCGACGACCGCGTGCATGGTGCCGGCGTAGGGCGTGCGGCCGGGCAGCGGGGTGAGGCCTCCTGCGGAGGCGGTGTTGAGGAAGTGCCCGGTGCCCTGCGCGATGAGCAGCGGCGTGAACGCGCGCACACCGTGGACGACGCCGCGCAGCTTGACGCCGATCATCCGCTCCCAGGTGCGGTCGTCCTGTTCCCACATCGGCGCGGCCGGGCACACGACCCCGGCGTTGTTGCACACCAGGTCCACCCGTCCGTACGCGGCGACGGCGTGGTCGGCGAGGCGGCGGACCGACGCCGCGTCGCTGACGTCGGTGACGGCGGCGGTGACCTCGGCACCGGCCGCGCGCAGCGACTCCTGCGCCTCCACGAGCCCGTCCTCGCGGATGTCCGCGATGACCAGCCGGACCCCACGGGCCGCGAGCGCCTCGGCGAGGCCGTAGCCGATGCCGCTCGCGCCGCCGGTGATGACCGCGACCTGTCCCTTGTCGATACGCAATCCAACCCCTCCGCTCAGTCCCGGGCCATCTCCACGCGCGCCTTCGCCCACAGCCACTGCGCATAGCCGTGCATCGCCTCGCCCGTCTCCCGGTCCCGGCGGCCCTCCACGGCGGCGTACCAGCTGCCCTCCAGCAGCGCGGCCAGCCGGAAGCAGGCCAGCACCTCGAACCAGCGGAAGGCGGAGATGTCACGGCCGGTGGACTCGGCGTAGTACGCGATGAGTTCGGCGCGCGACGGCATGCCGTCCCAGGGCTTCAGGTACGGCTCGCCGCCGGGCGGGTCGCCGTCCTCGCGCCAGGCGGTGAGGATCCAGGCGAGGTCGAGCAGCGGGTCGCCGAGGGAGGCCATCTCCCAGTCGATGATCGCGGCCAGGCGCGGGGCGTCGTGGGACAGCATCACGTTGGCGAACTGCAGGTCGCCGTGGACGATGCCGGTGCGGCCCTGCTTCGGGGTGTGGGCCGACAGCCATGCGGCCACCGCGTCGACGTGCGGGGACTCGGTCTCCCGGTAGGCGGCGCTGCCGCGGTAGCCGTGCAGCATGCGCAGGTAGCGCGCCGGCTGGCGCTCCACCCAGCCCTCGGGGCGGCCGAGTTCGCCCGCCCCGACCGCGTACGGGTCTACCGTGGCGAGCTTCGCCGCCCCGTCCACCAGGGCGAACGCGGCGCGGCGGCGCCAGTCGGGGTCCTCGGCGTAGCGGCCGGGAAAGCGGCCCTGTGGGGTGAAGCCGTCGATCTTCTCCAGGATGGAGAAGGGCCCGCCGAGCGGGGAGTCGTCGTCGCCGCTGTGGGCGTATTGGCGCGGATGCGGTACGTCGGTGCCCGCGAGGGCCGCGAGCGCGCCGCTCTCGCGGCGGAAGGCGTCGGCGGCGCGCTCCTTGAGGTGGCGGCCGGGCATGCGCAGCACGAGTTCGGTGCCGTCGGCGCGACGCAGCAGGGAGAGGATGTTCTGCCCGCCGCCCGTGAGCGGAGACAGCTCGGCCACCGGTCCGTCACCGGGGAGGCCGGCGAGGCCCGGCCAGTCGTTGAGGAGTGCCAGGGTGTCGGTCACCGGGTCGTCGCCTCCTCCGACCGGACCAGGTCCGCGTACTTCTCGCGGGCGGCGGCGAGCCGGGCCGGCAGGTGTGCGGAGCCGAACAGCCGGTCGTCGGGGGGCTCCACGTCCTTCAGCAGCAGCCGGGCGACGACGTCCTTGTGCGCCTCCGTGGGGCCGTCCGCGACGCCGAGCACGGGGCCGGCCTGCCACATGCGGGTCAGCGGCAGCTCGTTGGAGACGCCGAGCGCGCCGTGCAGGTGCATGGCGCGGTAGGCGATGTCGACGAGGATCGTGGGCGTGGCGGCCTTCACCCCGGAGATGTGCAGCCGGGCCGCGCGCGCGTCCTCCTTGGCGCCGGTACGGGCGGCGTTGTCGGCGTGCCAGGCGGCGTGCAGCACCTGGAGGCGGAACTGCTCCAACTGGATCCAGCTGTCCGCGAGCGCGTGCCGTACCGCCTGCTGATCGGCGAGCGGGCGGCCGCGGGTGCGCCGGCCGGCGATGCGCTCGGCCATCATCTCCAGCGCCCGCCGGCACTGCCCGACCGTCCGCATCGCGTGGTGCAGGCGGCCGCCACCGAGGCGGGTCTGGGCGATGGCGAAGCCGGTACCCGGCTCGCCGAGGAGGTTCTCGGCGGGCACCCGGCAGCCGGTGAAGCGCAGATAGGCGTGCGCACCCTCGCCGAGCGGCTCACCGGCGAGGCCGGTGGCGCGCACCATCTCCATGCCGGGGGTGCCGGCCGGGATGATGAACATCGAGGAGCCCTGGTGCACCGGGACGTCCGGATCGGTGATCAGCATGGCGATGACGAAGGCGGCGTGCGGGTAGTTGGAGGCGAACCACTTCTCGCCGTCGATCACCCAGTCGTCGCCGTCGCGGACCGCCCGGCAGGTGAAGCCACCGGGGTCGGCGCCGCCGGTCGGCTCGGTCATGGCGAAGGTGGAGACGATGTGGCCGTCCAGCAGCGGCTGCAGGTACTCCTTGCGCTGCTCCTCGGTGCCGTAGTGGGCGAGGATCTCGGCGTTGCCGGAGTCGGGGGCCTGGGTGCCGAAGACCATCGGGGCCCAGCCGGAGCGGCCCAGGATCTCGTTGAGCAGGGCGAGTTGAAGCTGCCCCATGCCCATGCCGCCGAGTTCGGGCGGCAGATGCGCGGCCCACAGCCCCTGGTCGCGCACCCGCTGCTGGAGCGGGCGGACGCCTTCGGTGTAGACGCGGCTGGTGCGGTCGTAGGGGTCCGCGTTGCCCGGGAAGAGCACGTCCAGCGGCTCGACTTCGTCGCGTACGAAGGCGTCGGCCCAGTCGAGGCGGGCCTGGAAGGCGGCGTCGGTGCTGAAGTCCCACATGGGGCGTCCCTTTCGGAGACGACAGAACGATATTCGCACGCTAGCAGAACGGCATTCTCGCGTCCAGGAATCGCTGTTGGCGTGGGCTGCCGCGCGACTCAGGCCCGGACGCCCGCCACCAGGAACCGCATCAACTGCTCGACATCCGCCTCATCCGGCGTCCGGCCGGCCAGCAGCCAGTGCTGCAACGCCGCGACCGCCGCGCCTGCGACCGTCCGCCCGGCACGCTCCGGGTCCGTGGCCCCCAACTCGCGGGCGGGGGCCGTAAACAGCGTCCCCAGGTCGTCAACCAGCACGACCATCACATGCTCCGCGTCCGGCGCCGGCGCCACCCCCGCCGACAGCACGGTGCGGATGCGCGCGGCCAGGCCGGGGTCGGCCGCCTGCCACACCACTGCCGCGACACCGGTGCGCAGCCGCTCCTCGGGGGCGGCGTCGGCGGCACGCTGCAAGCGCTGGCGGACCCGGGCGGCGAGTTCTCTGGCGCCCCGCTCGACGATCGCCTCGACCAGGGCGTCCTTGCCGTCGAAGTACCGGTAGAAGGCGTCATTGGACAGGCCCGCGGAGGCCACGATGTCGGCCACGCGAGGCGGGCGCCGACCGCCCTCGGCCATCAACCGAAACCCGGCGTCGAGCAGGGCGTCCACCTCGGCGCGGGCTCCCTCCTCGGCGGCCGCCATCCGGCGGCGCACGGCACGCTCGGCGAGCGTGGGTGGATTGGGGTCGGTCGGAGTCACAACTTCCACCTCCTGCGCAAGAGTTTCATTCTCGATTTGGAGAATGCTAATCTCGCATGAACTGCCGGACCTGTCGATCGGGGCAACGCACATGGGATACGCGGACGGCCTGTTCGACCTCAGCGGGCGCGTGGTGCTGGTCACCGGCGGCAGCCGCGGACTCGGCAGGGAGATGGCCTTGGGCGCGGCTCGCTGCGGTGCGGACGTCGTCATCGCCTCGCGGACGTCCGAGGCGTGCGCCGCCACCGCCCGCGAGATCGAGAAGGAGACCGGCCGCGCCGCCCTGCCGTATGCCGTGCACGTGGGCCGCTGGGAGCAGATGCCGGGGCTGCTGGACGCGGTGCACGAGCGCTTCGGCCGGCTGGACGTGCTGGTCAACAACGCCGGGATGTCACCGGTGTACGAGGATCTGGGCGAGGTGACGGAGAAGATGTTCGACGCCGTCGTCGCCCTCAACCTCAAAGGGCCATTCCGGCTGTCGGTGCTGGCCGGACAGCGGATGGCCGAGGCGGGCGGCGGGTCGATCGTCAACGTCAGCTCCACCGGCTCCATACGCCCCCGCGCGCCGATCGTGCCGTACGCGGCGGCGAAGGCAGGGCTCAACGCGATGACCGAGGGCCTGGCGCACGCGTTCGGTCCGACGGTCCGCGTCAACACCTTGATGTGCGGCCCGTTCGCCACTTGGGCCACCCGGCACTGGCAGGACGACCCCGAGGCGCTGGCGGCCGGCGTAAGCGGGCACGCGCTGCGGCGCATCGGCGATCCGCGCGAGGTCGTCGGGGCCGCCCTGTACCTGATGTCCGACGCCGCCTCGTACACCACCGGCGCGACCCTGCGGGTCGACGGCGGCATGCCCTGAGACGGAGGACTTGTGATGGGTCGATGGTCACGACGGCGGTTCGTCGGGACGGCGGTGGGCGCCGTGGGTGCCTCTGCCGGCACGCTTCTGGGAGCGCCGGCCGCCGCGGCCGGAGGCTGGAGCGACCCGGACTACGACCGGCCGGTCATCGACCGGGACGAGGACCGCACCTCCCCGGTGCGGCACCGGCGGGTGTCCGGACATTTCGAGGGCACCAGCGCACGCTTCAGCATCTACCTGCCGCCGCGCGACCGCTGGCGGGGCCGCTTCTTCCAGCTCGTGTATCCGCTGCAGGACGAGCACGCCACCGACCGCACCATCGCGTTCGGCGCGGACAGCGGCGCGTACACCGTGCAGACCAACGGCGGCGTCGGTTACCGGGTCGACGCGTCTGCGGCGGAGTTCGCGCGCACCGTGGCGGCCTCGCACTACGACTGGCGGGGACGGATCCACGGTTACATCTACGGGGCGAGCGGAGGCTCGTACCAGACCATCGGCGCGATGGAGAAGACCACCGGGATTTGGGACGGCGCGGTGCCGATCGTCATCGGGGTGCCGACCTCCATCCCGAACACCTTCACCGCCCGCGCCCTGGCCCGCTTCGTGCTGCGGGACAAGGCGGCGCGGATCGCCGACGCCGTGCGGCCGGGTGGCAGCGGTGATCCGTACGAGGGACTCGACGGCCTGGAGCGTGCGGTGCTGCGCGAGGTGACGCTCATGGGCCTGCCGTTGCGCGCCTGGGAGGACTACCCGTACGCCCTCGGCCTGTCCGACCCGCAGGGGCTGCTCGGGCTCGGGAGCACCGTGCGAGCCATGGACCCGTCGTACGCGGACGACTTCTGGAGCCTGCCGGGCTACCTCGGCACTGACCCGGCGGAGCTCGGCGAGCGCTTCCGCGCGGCGCGAGTGGACCGGTCGGCCACCGTGACGCGGGTCGACCGCGACGAGGCCGGTGAGCCGAAGGCCCTCGTCCTCGATGGCGTGCCGCCCGGTACGAATGCCACGGGGCTGGACTTCACCGCCTATGGGGCAGGGCCGCTGACGGGCAGCCTCGATCCCGCCTCCGGGAGCCTGACACTCGGCGAGGACAACGCGGACGAGGTGCTCAAGTCCCTGAAGCCGGGCAGCCGGATACGCGTCGACAACCGCTGGTTCCTGGCGCTGCATTCCTACCACCGGCATCAGATCCCGGCGCGTGCCGGCTATACCGCCTGGAACCAATACCAGGATGCGGACGGTAAGCCACTGCACCCTCAGCGATCGATCGAGGTCGGGCCGGCCGTGTCCGAGAGCACCAGCGGCGGCGGCACCCACACCGGGCGGCCGAACGGCAAGCTCATCATTGTCGACAACCTCCTCGACGCGGACGCCTTCCCCTGGCACGCGGACTGGTACGCCACGCGGGCGCGAGAGGCCCTGGGCGAGCGGTACGACGACACGGTGCGGGTCTGGTACAACGACCACGCCGACCATCAGATGGACTTCGCCGGCGGCAAGCAGGCGGCCCGACTCGTCGACTACATGGGCATCGTGCAACAGGCGCTGCGCGACGTGAGCGCATGGGCGGAGCGGGGTGTGGCGCCCGCCAGGTCGACTCGGTATGCCGTGTCCGGCGGGCAGGTCGCGGTCGCCGGCGAAGCCGGGGTCCGGCGCGGCATCCAGCCGGTGGTCGACCTCACTGTCGCGGGCGGCGACCGGATCGAAGTGCCGGCAGGACGTACGGTCGGCTTCCGGGCGCGCATCGTGGTGCCGCCTGGGGCGGGGCGCATCGTAGCCGTGGAGTGGGACTTCACCGGTAACGGCGATTTCACCGCCCACCCCGTCGGGCCCGCCCGCCCGGTCGCCGAGGTCCGGGCCACGCACACCTATCGGGAGCCCGGGACGTACTTCCCCGTGCTGCGGGCCACCGCACAGCGTGCGGGCGATAGCAGCACGGAGTCCGGGAGGGTGCAGAACCTGGGCCGCGTGCGGGTGGTCGTCCGCGCAGGCGCCGCCGGGAGGGCGGACGCATGACAACCCCCGAGCACGAAGCGCTGCGCCGGGACGTCCGGTATCTCAAGGACCGCACCGAGATCCTCGACTGCATTGCCCGCCACGCCCGCGGCTGCGACCGCCACGACGCGGACCTCGTCACGGGCACATACCATGCGGACGGCACCGACGAGCACGGTTCGACGATCAACTCAGGACCCGGATATGCCGGTTGGGCCAACGCGGTCCACGCCGCCACCTCCCGCGTCCACACCCACAACATCACCACCCACTCCTGCGACATCGACGGCGACACCGCGCACTGCGAGAGCTACGTGATCGTCATCCTCCTCGGCACCGACGACCGCACGGCGCAGTTCATCAGCGGCCGCTATCTCGACCGGCTGGAGCGTCGCGACGGCCATTGGCGGATCGCGGTGCGCCGCTCGACGGTCGAGGTGATGTTCACCGCCGATGCTTCGGTCCTGCGGTCGACGACCTTCCGCGACCAGGGATATCTCAAGGGAACTCGCGACTTGGACGACCTTTCGTACGCCCGGCCCCTGCTGCCGGACGCACCCGCACCCGCCCGCTGGAACACAGGAGGTGGCACATGCGCATCGGCCTGACCGGCGGCGCGGCGACGCCGGACAAGCTGGTCCGGCAGGCGCAGCGCGCCGAGGCGGACGGCTTCACCTCGCTCTGGTACGCCTCGACCGTGCTGGGCGATCCACTGACACCCATGGCACGCGCCGGCCGCGCGACGTCGACGATCGAGCTGGGCACGGCGGTGCTGCAGACCTACCCGTGCCATCCGCTGCTGCAGGCCAACCGGGCCGCCTCCGCCGCCGCCACGATGGGCCGCCCCGGCCTCACCCTCGGCATCGGGCCGTCGCACGAGGCCCTGATCCGCGGCGTGTACGGCCTGTCGTACGACCGCCCCGGCCAGAGCACTGAGGAATACGTCCGCATCCTCACCGCCCTGCTGCACGGCGAGGAGGTCGACTTCGCGGGCGAGGAGTGGACGACGCGGAGCGCGGGCGGCCGGATGACGGCCACCGGCCAACCACCCGTGCCCGTCCTTCTGTCGGCCCTTTCTCCCCGCATGCTGCGCGTCGCCGGCCAGTACGCCGACGGCACCGTGCTGTGGATGGCGCCCGCGCGGGCGGTCGGAGAACACATCGCGCCGCGCCTGACCGCCGCCGCCGAGGCGGCAGGGCGCCCGGCCCCGCGGATCGTCGCGGGGCTGCCGGTGGTGGTGCACGACGACACGGCCGAGGCGCGGGCGGCGGTCGCGGCGACCTCAGGAACGTACGCGGGCATGCCCAGCTACCAGCGCATCCTGGACATCGGCGGCGCCGATTCTCCCGCGGACGCGGCGATCGTGGGCAATGAGGAATCGGTGGGCAAGCAACTGAAGTCGCTGCTGGACGCGGGCGCGACGGACATCTGGGCGGCGATCGTCCCGGCGGGGCCGGATCCGGCGGCATCGGTGCGCCGCACCCGCGACCTGTTGCGGGGGGCCGCGGCGAGTCCTCACTGACTTCCCGTCGTTCTGGTCGGGCCGGGCGCAGCCCAGGCGGACGAACCCACAGCAGCGGCCGAACCCGCGGCCACTAGGACTCCCGCAGGGCGCTGACCAGATGCGGGAGATCAAGCGTCGAATGGATGCCCGGCGGGGCGGCGACCACTGCCGGGATCGCGTTGACCGCACGATTGGCGGTGTATCCCGGGGAGATGTCGGCCATCCGCTCCAGTGGGATGGGGAAGCGCAGGTCGATGTCGAGTGGGGCGTCGCCGTCCACCGCGATGTGCCAGCCGGTGGGGCGCAGCTCCCAGGCGGGGTTCAGGTCCGAGGTGCAATACCAGGTGGCGGTGAAGCTCAGCACCGGGCGGCCGGCGTGCATGGCGGCCACGGTGGTGCGCTGTGCGGCGACGCCGCCGGCCTCGATGACGCCCGCGGCGATGCGAGTGTCTGTGCGCGCGGTCGCCACGTCGCCAGTGGCCTCCACCGCATCGAGACGGAGCCCGAGCGCGTCGCCCAGCAGCCGCAGCGACGGGCCGAAGCTCGCCCGCATATGGGCCAGCCGGCGGGGGTCGGGTCCCTCGGCGGCGCGGCCGAACCCCATGTGGTCGAAGAGCATCTCCGGTGAGGGGCGCTGCGACAGATCGGCGTACTCCGAGATGGCCAGGCGGTCGAGGCGGCGCTGGATCGAGGCGAGCGTCAGCGGCAGCGCCTCGGTGATGAAGCCGGGGCTGCTGCCGGTCGCGTGGACGGCGGTGCCGCCCCGGGTGCACGCCGCCGCGATGCGGGCACGTACGTCCGGGTCCATGCTCGGCGGGTGGTGGAGGGCGCCGCAGGTGGTGACGACGTCGGCGCCCGATTCGAGGAGGGTGCACAGCTCGTCGACGTCGAGGACGCGGGGCATGTGCAGGATGCAGTCGGCGCCCAGGGCGAGGATCTGCTTGGGGTCCGTGGTCGCGTGGATGCCGGTCGGGGGCAGGCCGCAGAGGGCGCCCGCGTCCGCGCCGGCCTTGTCCTCGCCCGTGACATGGACGCCGGCCAGGTCCAGCTGCGGGTGTTCGATGACGGCGCGCAGGGCTCGGGCGCCAATGGTGCCGGTGGCCCACTGGACGACGCGGATCATGTGGCCTCCTCGTGTTCGCCGAGACGTGGCGGGTCTGCGTACGACGGCGTGTGGCCGGCTACCCGGATCGGGCTCCCGATCAGGCGGAATCGGCCGGCCTGGACGATCACGGAGGGGTCCGCGGCCAAGGCCTCCGGCAGGGTGCGTACCGCCGCGGCGGCGACCCCGAGCGGACGGAGTCTGGCTTCCCAGCCGAGTGCGGTGTCCGCCGACAGCGCCTTGGTGACGGCGGCCACCACCTCCTCGCGGCGGGCCGAGCGCTCGGCCATGGTCGCGAAGGCCGGTTGGTCCACGTCGGCCTCGGTGGCGAAGGCGCGCCAGAAGGTGTCGTGGGTGATGAACAGCGCCAGGTGGCCGTCGGCCGTGGGGAAGAGCTGTGCCGGTACGTAATACGAGTGCGCGCCGCCCGCCCGGCGCTGCGGGGCCGTGCCCTCGTTGAGCCAGGCGGAGGCGCGGTAGTTGAGCTGGGAGAGCATGACGTCCCGCAAGGTCACCTCGACCTGGCCGCCGCGTCCGGAGTGCACCTGCGCGAGGAGGCCGAGAGCGGCGGTCAGGCCCGCGGAGTTGTCGGCGGCCGAGTAGCCGGGGAGTTGGGGCGGCCCGTCGGGGTCGCCGGTCAGGGCGGCGACCCCGGTGGCGGCCTGGATGGCGTAGTCGAAGGCGGGCTCGTCGGCGCCGTCGAGGCCGTAGCCGGTGACGGCCACGCAGACCAGGCGGTCGTTGACCGGGGCGAGGGCCTCGTAGGTGAGGCCGAGGCGGCGGACGGCGGAGGGTTTGAGGTTCACCAGCAGGGCGTGGGCGTCGCGGGCCATGTCGTGCAGGCGGGCCTGGCCGGCAGGGGTGGTCAGGTCGAGACGGACGGAGCGCTTGCCCCGGTTGAGGCTGGCGAAGTACGCGTCGGAGACCTGGCGGGAGAGGTCGCCGCCCGACGGTTCGACCTTGGTGACCTCGGCGCCGAGGTCGGCGAGGAGCATGGTCGCGTACGGGCCTGCGAGGATGTGGCCGACCTCCAGGACGCGCAGCCCGGCCAGTGGGCCGGTCCGGTCACGGGCGTCCGCAGCGCCGGAGGCCGAACCGCACCGCACCGGATCCCCGTCCCGGACCGGATCCCTCACCGGAACTCCCGCGCGATCGCCGCCACCGCGTCCCGTGTCCGCAGTTTGGACGCCACCAGCTGCTCCCGCCCCTCCCCGATCGGCAGCAGCCGCACCGACAGATCCGTCACACCGGCATCAGCGAAGCGCTTGAAGCGGGCCACGATCGCCTCCTCATCCCCCGCCGCGCACAGGTCGCCGACGTCGCGGGCATCCCCGTACTCCAACAGGCGCTGGTAGTTGGGCGATATCTCCGCCTCGCCCAGGATGCGGTTGGCCCGCTCGCGGGCCTCGTCGACGCGGGACGGCTCGCACAGGCACACCGGGATGCCGGCGACGATGCGCGGGGCCGGCCGCCCGGCCGCGGCAGCGGCCTTGGTGATACGTGGCGCGACGTGCTCGGCGACGGCCCGCTCGTCCGCCATCCACAGCACGGTGCCGTCGGCCCGCTCCCCCGCGATGCGCAGCATGACCGGACCTAGCGCGGCCACCAGGACGGGCAGCGGGGCGACGGGGGCGAGGCCCAGCGGATTGTGCACGGTGAAGCGCTCGTTGGTCACGTCCACCGAGCTCGCCCCGCTCACGCCCGTACCCAGGACCTCGAGGTAGTCGCGCAGATAGGCGGCGGGCTTCTCGTACGGCAGGCCCAGCATGTCGCGCACGATCCAGTGGTGCGAGGCGCCGACGCCCAGCGCGAGCCGGCCCTGGGCCGCGGCGTGCGCGGACAGCGCCTGCCGGGCGAGGGCGATCGGATGCTGGGCGTGTACGGGCACGACGGCCGTGCCGAGTTCGATGCGCGTGGTCACCGTGCCCATCAGGGCGATGGCGGTGAGCGCATCGAAGTCCGTGGGCACCTGCGGCACCCACACGGTGTCGAAGCCGGCCTCCTCGGCCCAGCGCGCGTCGTCGAGCATCCGGGCGGCCTTACGCGCGCTGTCGCCCCGCTCCGGGCCGGTCATCACTCCGATACGCATACGGTTTCGGTCCTCACGATCGGTCGGTGGCGGCGGTCAGCCGGCGGATGTCGGTCACGATCTCGTCCAGGGGGGTGCCGGTCGGAAACACGGCCGCCGCGCCCGCCTTGTGCAGGCGGCGGATGTCCGAGGCGGGAATCGAGCCGCCCACGACGACGGCGATGTCGCCGGCGCGGGCGGCGCGCAGTCCCTCGACGGTGCGGGTCGTCAGGGCGATGTGCGCGCCGGAGAGGATGCTCAGCCCGATGAGGGCGACGTCCTCCTGCACGGCGGTGGCGACGATGTCGGGCACCCGCTGCCGGATGCCGGTGAAGACGACCTCGAAGCCGGCGTCCCGCAGCGACCGCGCGACGATCTTCGCGCCACGGTCGTGGCCGTCGAGCCCGGGCTTGGCGATGAGTATGCGGGCGCCCATCAGAACACCACCGGCTGCCGGAACTCGCCCCACGCCGCCCGCAGCACGTCGGACATCTCCCCGACGGTGCAGTACGCGGCGGCGCAGTCCACCAGCGGCGGCATGAGGTTCACGTCCGGCATGTCAGCAGCCCGCCGCAGTGCTTCCAGCGTGCGCCGCACGCCGGCGGCGCTGCGCTCGGCCTTGACCCGGGCGAGCCGCTTCAGCTGGCGCTCGCGTCCTGCGGCGTCGAGTTCGTACGTGGCGATGTCGGGGGCCGGCTCGTCGGTGGTGAACCGGTTGACGCCGACCACCGGGCGGGCGCCGGACTCGATGTCCTGGTGCGTGCGATACGCCTCGTCGGCGATGAGGCCCTGCAGGTAGCCGTCCTCGATGGCGCGGACCATGCCGCCGTGGTGCTCCAGATCGTCCATGATCTCGATCACCTTCGCTTCGGTCGCGTCCGTGAGCGCCTCGACGAAGTACGAGCCACCGAGCGGATCGGCGACGGCGGCAACACCCGTCTCCTCGGCCAGGATCTGCTGGGTGCGCAGCGCGAGCGTCGCTGACTCCTCGCTGGGCAGCGCGAACGGCTCGTCCCAGGCCGCGGTGAACATCGACTGGACGCCGCCGAGCACGGAGGCCAGGGCCTCGTAGGCGACGCGCACGGTGTTGTTGCGGGCCTGCGGGGCGTACAGCGACGCGCCGCCGGCCACGCAGCCGAAGCGGAACATGCACGCCTTGTCGGTCGTCGCACCGAAGCGGTCGCGGACGATGCTCGCCCACCGCCTGCGCCCGGCCCGGTACTTGGCGATCTCCTCGAAGAAATCGCCGTGCGTATAGAAGAAGAAGGAGATCTGCGGGGCGAAGTCGTCGATGGTCATCCGCCCGCGTTCCAGGACCGTCTGGCAGTAGGTCACGCCGTCGGCCAGGGTGAACGCCATCTCCTGTACGGCGTTGGCCCCGGCGTCGCGGAAGTGGGCGCCGGCCACCGAGATGGCGTTGAAGCGGGGCACCTGGTCGGCGCAGAACTCGATGGTGTCGGCGATCAGCCGCAGCGACGGCTCCGGCGGCCAGATCCAGGTGCCGCGCGAGGCGTACTCCTTGAGAATGTCGTTCTGGATGGTGCCGGTGAGCTTTGCGCGCGGGATGCCGCGCTTTTCGGCGGCGGCCACGTACAGGGCGAGGAGGATCGCGGCGGTGCCGTTGATGGTGAAGCTGGTGCTGACCTCGTCGAGCGGGATCGCGTCGAAGAGGATCTCGGCGTCGGCGAGGGTGTCCACGGCCACGCCGACCCGGCCCACCTCGTCCCCGTACTCCGGGTCGTCGGAGTCGTAGCCGCACTGGGTGGGCAGGTCGAGGGCCACGGACAGGCCGGTCGAGCCCTGGTCCAGCAGGTAGCGGTAGCGGCGGTTGGACTCCTCCGCCGTGCCGAAGCCGGAGTACTGGCGGCGGGTCCACTTCCGGCCCCGGTAGCCGGTCGGGAAATTGCCGCGGGTGAAGGGGTACGCACCGGGCGCGGGCGGCTGCCGGGTGACGTCGTCCGCTGCGTAGACGGGCTTCAGCGGCAGGCCGGACGGGGTACGCACGTCGTCGGCATCGGTCATGACTGCGGTGCCACCTCCTCGGCGGCCAGCCGGTTCTTGAGCACCTTGCCGGTGGCCCCGAGCGGCAGCGCATCGCGGAACTCGACGTACCGGGGCACCTTGAACCCAGCCATCCGCTTCTTGCTCCAGGCGATCAGCTCGTCGGCGGTCACCTGCTGTCGTGCCACCACGAACGCCTTGCCGACCTGCCCCATCCGCTCGTCCGGCACCCCGATGATGGCGGCCTGCGCCACGGCCGGATGCTCGAGCAGGAAGCCCTCGATCTCCGCCGGGTAGGCGTTGAAGCCGCCGACGATGAACATGTCCTTCTTCCGGCCGACGATCTTCAGCCGGCCCTCCTCGTCCAGTTCCCCCAGGTCGCCGGTGTGCAGCCACCCGTCGCGATCGACGGCCTCGGCGGTGGCGGCGGGGTCGTCGAGGTAGCCCTGCATCACGGCGTAGCCGCGGACGAGGACCTCGCCGTCCTCGGCGATGCGCACTTCGAAGCCTTCGCAGGGGCGGCCGACGGTGGTGGCGACGGCCTCGTACGGGTCGCCGGGGCGGGACGCGGTCACGGTGCCGGCCTCGGTGAGGCCGTAGCCGGTCATCAGGTGCTGGAAGGGGAGTTCGGTGGTGATCCGGCGGACCAGTTCGACGGGGATGTCGGCGGAGCCGGTGACCGCGACGCGCAGCGACGACAGGTCCCGGCCCGGCGGGGCAGCGAGCAGCGCGTGGTAGAGCGTGGGCGGCCCCGGCAGTACGGTGACGCGCTCGCGCTCCACGAGGTCGAGCACCGTGCCGGGGTCGAAGACGGCGACCGGCAGCATGGTCGCGCCGCGCAGGAAGGAGGCGACCAGTCCGGCTTTGTAGCCGAAGATGTGGAAGTACGGGTTGACCATCAGGTAGCGGTCGCCGCGGCGCAGTTGGGCCAGGTCGCACCACTCGTCGTACAGGCGCAGCGTCTGGCCGTGGGTGGTCATGACGCCCTTGGGCCGGCCCGTGGTCCCGGAGGTGAAGATGATGTCGGCGAGGTCGTCCTCGCCGACATCCCGCTCCAGCGGACTGCCGGCAGCGAGGAAACCGGACCGCACGTCGACGACCGGCACACCGTCCGGTGCCGTGAACTCGCGGCCGAGGAAGCCGTCCTCGACAAGCACCGCCTTGGCCCCGCTGCGGCGCACGATGTCATGCGCCTCCGCGTCCTTGAACCGGGTGTTCACCGGGACCAGCACGCCTCCGGCAGCCAGCAGCCCGAAAGCCGCGACGATCCACTCGACGGAATTGGGCGCCCACAGCGCCACTCGGTCGCCCTTGCGGATGCCGAGCTCCGAGGCGTAGGCGCCGGCCGCCACCCTTATGCGATCGGCCAGCTCACGGAAGGTGAGACGCGCTCCCCCGTCGACGACCGCCTCCGCGTCACCGAACCGGTCGGCGGCGCTGAGCGCCAGCTCAGGGATGCTGCGCCACCTCGACCCGCTCACGGGGCCATCAGGCGGGCCAGGTTGCCGCCCATGACCTTGGCCTTGTCGGTGTCGTCGAGCTTGCCGAGAAAGTCGACGTACGTCACCGGGTCGGCGAGGCCCTCCGGGTGGGGGTAGTCGGAGCCGAAGAGGATCCGCTCGATGCCGATCAGGTCGCCGAGGGCGGCCATGTCCTCCTCCCAGAACGGGCTGATGTGGATGTGCCGCTTGAAGACGTCGACCGGATTCTCCTGGAACTCGTGCGGCATCTTCTTGTACACATCCGCGAGCCGGCCCAGCACCGGCTCCACCCACGCGGCTCCCTGCTCGATCACCGCGATCTTCAGCTCGGGGAAGCGGGAAAGCATGCCGTGGCAGATCATCGAGGACACCGCGTCCTCGATCGGCCGCCACTCGTTCACCTGCCGGAAGGCGTTCGGCTTGAACGGCAGGAACTCGCGGGTGCTGCCCTCCCAGTCGTTCGCGTAGTTGGCGTAGCCGCTGTCGGAGGAATGGAAGGTCACGAGGACGCCGGTCTCCTGCACCCGCTTCCAGAACGGGTCGAACTCGGGCAGGGCGAAGGAGCGGGTGACGCCGCCCACCCCTGGCACGGGCGCGGGTCGCACGAGGATCGCGCGGGCGCCGCGTTCCACCACCCAGTTCAGCTCGTCGATCGCCTTGTCCACGAACGGCAGCGTGATCACCGGCACCGTGAAGATGCGGTCCTTGTAGACGAAGCCCCAGGTCTCGTGCAGCCACTGGTTGAGGGCGTGGATGACCGCGTGGATGAGCTCCGGGTCGTCCTTCATCCGCTCCTCGATGAGGCTGGCGAGGGTCGGGAACATCAGCGAGCGCTGGATGCCGAGCTCGTCCAGCAGCTCGAGCCGCGGGCCCGGCTCGCGGAAGGCGGGGATGGCGCGCATCGGCTCGCCGAAGATCTCCCGGCGGGTCTTGCCGTCGGGGTTGCCGACCTTGAAGTACTCCTCCATAGCGCCGGGACGGGCGACGACGTCGAAGGTCGGGTTCGGGATGTACTCGCTGATCTGCCCCCGAATGGCGATCTTGGTGCGGCCGCGGACGTCGACGTACTCGATCGCCCCGTCGTACTCCTTCGGGAGGAACCTGGTCAGGGCCTCGCGGGTCTCGTAGAGGTGGTTGTCAGCGTCGAAGAGCGGAAAGGGCAGCGTGCGCGAGGGCATGAGATCCTCCTTTGCCGATTGAGAGAACATTATTCTCGCGACTGTGGCGAGGCAAGGCTGCGGCCGCCCCCGTTCCCGATGCCGCCGTGCGCCTCGATGAAGGGATAGACGCGCGTGAAGTCGGCGCCGGGCTCCGCGTCCGCGAACCGCCGCCACAACGCGCAGACCAGCGCGCCGACTTCGTCCGGGACGTCCAGCTCCGCAGCGGTCCGCAGGTACAGATCCACGTCCTTGGCCATCAGCGAGTTGGCGAACCCGGAGTCGTAGTGGCCGGTGAGCACGTGGCGGGGGAACTTGTCCTCGGTGGCGCCGCTGCGGCCGCTGGAGGCATTGACGACGTCCAGCAGCAGCTCCGGGTCGAGGCCGGCGGCGCGTCCGAACGCGACAGCTTCGCTGGCGGCGGCGAGCGCGGCGGCGGAAAGGAAGTTGTTGGCCAGCTTGAGCGCTTGCGCCATGCCCTGCCGGTCGCCGACCCTGCGGCGCCGGTCGCTGAGATCGGCGAGCACGGGCTCGACCGCGGCGCAGACGCCGTCCGGGGCGGCGTACATGACGGTGAGCGTCCGGGCGCGAGCCCCGGCCACGCCGCCGGATACGGGAGCGTCGGTGTAGCCGATCCCCTCCGCCGCGAGGACTTCCGCGATACGGCGGGCCGCGGCGACGCCGACGGTGGAGGTGTCCACGACGAATCCGGCACGGCGTCCCGCCGTCTGAGCGACCTCCCGTGCGACCTTCTCGCTGATCTGCCCGTCGGGGAGCGAGAACACCACCGTCCGTGCCCTGCGGGCCACCTCGGCGACGTCCTTGGCGAACGCGGCACCCGCCGGTAACCGCCCCGGGCCTGCCGCGTCGTGCGCGACGACGTGGTGGCCGCGCTGCACGAGGTTGACTGCGAGCGCACCGCCCATGTTGCCGAGCCCGATGAATCCGACCGTGGCCACGCTCAATCACCGCCCCTCGCGCCATCCGGCGCCGCCCGCCGCGCGGCATCCCGCGGCTCCGCGGGCCCATACGCCCCAGGCCATTTCAGTGGTGTAGGTGTCCTTGAGGGGGTCAGCTTGGTCCACGGAGCTCCTCCTGCCATGCGCATCTGCGATTCTCAGAAACCGAGAATATGATTCTCGCCATGGTGAATCAACAGTACGGTTCGCGCCGACCGCAAGGAGATTGACGTGAAGCTGGGCTTCGTCGGTGCGGACGGACGGTGCTGCCGATGGTCGGCCGTCTCGCCGCAGCAGGACACCAAGTGCGCGCCGTTGCCCGTACGCCGGAACGCCGCGCCGCCCTGACCGGCGACCGCCGGTGAGCGGCGGGCCGCACGACATCGTGGCCGGGCGACTGACGGTCTGCGCCGGCGGAGACGAGGCCGTCGTCGAGCGGCTGCGCCCCGTGCTCGCGGCCTACGCCGACCCGATCCTGCCGGTCGCGCCCGTAGGCGCCGGGCAAGGCGTGAAGCTCGTCGACAGCGCACTGTTCGCGGCGCAGCCCGGGCTCATCGCGGAGGCGGCTCGGCTGGGCGAGGAGCTCGGCGTGGACGAGTCGGTGCTGCTGGCGGCGCTCGGCGAGGGCAGCGCGGCGAGCCGGGCCCTGGCGGGCGCCGCGGCACGAGGATCGGCCCATCGCTTCATCACCGGTGTCAGGGAGTTCCTGGACAAGGACCTCGCGGTGGTGCGGCACCTGGCGGACGAGTCCGGCGCGCGGGTCGGCGCCCTGCAGCCCGTGCTGGCGGCGCTCGACGACGCCCTCACCGAAGTCCCCCGCGCTTGACCAGCTGGGCGGCGATCACGTTGCGCTGGATCTCGTTGGTCCCCTCCCCCACGATCATCAGCGGAGCGTCCCGGAAGTAGCGCTCCACATCGAACTCCGTGGAGTAGCCGTACCCCCCGTGGATGCGCACCGCGTCGAGGGCGATCCGCATGGCCGTCTCCGAGGCGAACAGCTTCGCCATCCCGGCCTCCATGTCCACGCGGCGGCCCGCGTCGTATTCGCGTGCGGCATGCAGCGTGAGCTGCTGGGCCGCCGTGAGTGACGTCGCCATGTCGGCGAGGTAGTTGCCGATCGACTGATGCTGCCAGATCGGCTTGCCGAAGGACTCGCGCTGCTGCGCGTAGGCGAGGGCATCCTCGAAGGCGGCGCGGCCCACGCCCAGGGCGCGGGCGGCCACTTGAAGGCGCCCGGTCTCCAGCCCTTTCATCATCTGGGCGAAGCCCCGGCCCTCGGCGCCGCCCAGCACCGCGTCCGCCGGCGCCCGGAGGCCGTTGAAGGAAAGCTCGCAGCTCTCGACGCCTTTGTAGCCGAGCTTCGGCAGGTCACGGGACACGGTCAGGCCCGGGCCGTGCTCGACCAGCAGGATCGACATGCCCTTGTGGGTGGGGTTGGCCTCCGGGTCCGTCTTGCACAGCAGGGCGATCAGCTGCGAGCGGCGGGAGTTGGTGATCCAGATCTTGGTCCCGTTCACCACGTAGCTGCCGTCCGACTCCTTGCGCGCTACCGTGCGCATGGCCTGGAGGTCGGAGCCGCCGCCTGGCTCGGTCAGCGCCATGGTCGCGCGGATTTCACCGGTGGCCATCCGGGGCAGGTAGCGGCGCTTCTGCTTCTCGGTGCCGAAGTGCAGCAGCAGTTTGGCGACGACGGTGTGGCCCCCCATCGCGCCGGCCAGGCTCATCCAGCCGCGCGCCAGCTCCTCGGTGATCAGGACATAGCAAGGGGTGGATACGGGGGTACCGCCGTATCCCTCGGGGACCGCGAGCCCGAAGATGCCCAGTTCCTTCATCTGCTGGATCAGCGCTTCGGGGTAGGTGTCGGCGTGCTCCAGCTCCCTGACGACCGGCTTCACTTCCTTGTCGACGAAGTCTCGCACCGTCTTGACGACGAACTGCTCCTCAGGTGTCAGGGCATCCAGGGTGCTCATGCTCATACCAATCTCCCGCGTCGGCCACGCCTTTGTCATCATGAGCGCTCATGACGTCCTCCCCACTCTCAGCTCCTACGTCGACACCTGCCACCCTGCGCCCGTCGTGGACGAGGACGCGCTCCCTGCCGCCCAGAGCGGGGACCCGCTGCCGCCGCTGCGGCAGTGGCTGTACTTCCATGAGTGGCCCCGGCAAAGCGAGCTGGGGCCCGACGGGCACCTCCGCGAGGCTCGTTCCCTGCCGCCCATCCCCCGGCGACGGCGGATGTTCGCGGGCGGCCGCCTGGACGTCGCCGAGCGGATGAGCAGCCTGCACGCGGTCACCCCCCAAACACGGGCGCAGCGGCGAGCTGCTGTTCGTCACCGCGCGCCAGGAGTTCCGGCAGTCCGGCCGCGTCTGTCTCGTCGAGGAGCAGGAATCGTCCACCGCTCCGGGCGGGGCGCCGGTGAGCGGCACCCGGAGCACATCGACACGACGGCACGGCCCGAGGCCGTCGGCACGTGGCGCCTGGCGCTGCAGCCGGACGAACGCCTCCTCTTCCGTATCAGCGCCCTCACCGCCAACGCCCACCGCATTCAGCTGGAACTCGTGCGCCGACACGCGCCCGAACGGCAGCTGTGCTCCCTGTCCTATCGGCTGCGGCGGCCCGTCTTCGCGGGCGGACACATCGCCGCTGCCGGGGCGCCGACGGCGGACGGCGCCGAGTTGAGCCTCGCCACCGCTCGCGAGCGCCGCCACGCCACGGCCGAGGTGACGTTCTCACGCGCGGGGTGAGGCGATGTCCTGGCGGAGCACGAACTTCTTGACCTTGCCGCTGGCGGTGCGCGGAAAGTCCTCGACGGCATGGACTTCCTCCGGCCACTTCTGCCGGGCCAGGCCCGCCTTCGCGAAATGGTCCCGCAGCTCCTCCAGGCCCGGCGGGCGCTGCCCGGGCAGCATCCGTACGACAGCGGCCGCGTGCTCGCCGAGGCGCGCGTCCTGGGCGGCGACCACGGCGGCCTCCGCGACGCCGGGCATGGTGAGGAGGATCTCCTCGACCTCAAGGGCGCCGATGTTCTCCCCGCCCCGGATGATGATGTCGGCCTTGCGGTCGGTGATGGTCAGGCAGCCGTCCTCGTCCACCGCGCCGATGTCGCCGGTGCGGTACCAACCGTCGGCGTCGAAGGCCGCCTTGGTGAGTTCGGCGTCGGTGTAGCCGAGGCAGAGGTCGGGGCCGCGGGTGAGGATCTCGCCGTCGTCGGCGAGCCGCAGCTCGACGCCGTCCAGCGGCGGGCCGTCGGTGTGCAGGCGGATGCGGGCAGGACCGTCGTAGGGAGTCCAGGTGACGGACGGGTGCTCGGTGGAGCCGTACGAGCGGAACGGCGTGATCCCGAGCGCTTCCAGCCGGGTCGTCACGGCCGAGGGGACGGCGGAGCCGCCGAGCCCCGCGTACTTCAGGCGGTCGATGTGCTCCGGCGTGCAGTCGGGGTGGTCGAGCAGGCTGGTCATGTAGTACGTGGCTCCCCCGCCGACGACCAGCCCCTCGGTCAGGATCAGGTCGAGAGCCTGTGCCGGGTCCCAAGCGTCGCCGAGGTTGACGGGCGAGCCGTCCAGTACGGGGATGAGGAACGCGTTGATCATGCCGATGAAGTGGCCGACGGGCGCCACGGTGAACTGCCGTCCCCGGTCCGGCGGATAGGCCCCGGAGAGCTGGCGGGTCTCGCAGGCGAGAGTCTGGTGGCTGTGCACCACGCCCTTGGGATCGCGGGTCGTGCCGGAGGTGAAGGCGACGAGCGCGGGCGCGGCCGGGTCGGCGTCGAGCGTGCCGGGCAGTTGCTCGTCCGCGAGCAGTTCGTCGAAGTCCCGGCCCACGCCGCCTCCGACCACGCCGACCACCGGGACGTCGGCGCTGAGCGCCGGGTCGAACTTCAGGCGGCCGAACCCCTCGGCGGCGAAGAAGGCCCGCGGCCGGGTGGAACGCAGGATGTAGCCGACCTCCTTCGGCCCGTAGAAGTGCACGATCGGAACCACGACCGCGCCGAGGAACGCCGACGCCCAGAACACGGCAGCCGCTTCCATCCAGTTGGGCAGCTGGAAGGCGATCACGTCGCCGGGGCCGACGCCGCGGCGCCGCAGCCCGGCCGCGAGCCGCCGGGCGGTGCGCTCGACATCGGCGAAGGTGCCCTTCCAGGGGCGCACCCGCGAGTGCACGCGGAACTCGACGTCAGGGGTTGACCGCAAGCCGCGGGTCAGCAGGTCGCCGAGCGATTCGCGGGTCCACCAGCCTTCCTCCTCGTAACGCCGGACCAAGTCGGGCGAGATCGTCCTGAGCGCGGTGGCCGGGATCGCATCCATGGAATGAACCGCCTCCTCATCACATGAGAATTGCACTCTCCCACGCAGAGAAGGTAAGTTCCATACATGGCACGCGACCACGGTTTCCATCCTGTGCGTATCACGCGGATCGTCGAAGAGACCCCGGACGCGCGCACCTTCGCGCTCGATACGTGGTTTCCGTACCAGGCAGGACAGTTCGTGACCGTGCGGGTGTGCGGATCGCTGCGCAGCTACTCGATGTCCAGCTCACCGGACGTGGACGACGAGCTGTGCGTGACCGTCAAGCGGGTCCCAGGAGGGGTCGTGTCCTCCTGGATGCACGAGGAGTTGCGGGCCGGGGACACGCTGGAGGCCACCTTGCCCAGCGGCTCGTTCTGCCTGCGCGACAACGCCACCCCGATGGTCGCCTTCGCCGGTGGCAGCGGGATCACGCCGGTCTTCTCACTGGTCAAGAGCGCGCTGGCGACGACCGGGCGCGAGGTGCGGGTGCTGACCGCCAATCAAGACGCCGACTCGGTCATCTTCCGCGACGCGCTGGACAACCTGGCGCACCGCCATCCGGACCGCTTCCGCCTCCACCACCATCTCGACGACCGGCAGGGGTTGGTGAGCGCGGACGAGATCCGGGCCGTGGCGGCCGGGGCGCTCGACGGCGACTTCTACGTCTGCGGCCCCGAGCCGTACATGGCTCTCGTGCGCGGGGAGCTCGCCGGCCTCGGCGTACCCGACGAACGGCTGCTCGTCGAGCGCTTCACCCCCGTCGGGGCACCGCCCGCGCCGGCGCCGGAGACCGATCGGGTGCGGCAGGAGGGCACCGTCACCATCACGCTGCGCGGCGATCAGCGCACCGTTCCCCAGCGAGCCGGCGAGACGCTGATCCAGACCGCCCGGCGCGCCGGATTCACTCCGCCCTTCTCCTGCGAGGCGGGCGACTGCGCGACCTGCATGGCGCGGATCACCGAGGGCGAGGCGAAGATGCGCGTGAACAACGCCCTCGACGAGGACGAGGTCGCCGAAGGCTGGGTGCTGACCTGCCAGGGCGAGCCCATCACGCCACAGGTCTGTGTGGTCTACGACGACTGAAAGGCCGGACATGGTCGACCTCGAACTCGACGACGGGCTCGCCGTCATCACCATCGACCGCCCGCACGTGCGCAACGCCATCGGGCCGGACACGATGGCGGGCCTGGAGAAGGCACTCGGCACCGTCACCGACGCGGCGGACACGGTCCACGCGCTGGTCGTGACGGGCACGGGTGACAAGGCCTTCGTCTCCGGCGGTGATCTCAAGCAGCTCGCGGAAATCCGCACCGAGGAGGGCGCGCTGGAGATGGCCCTGCGGATGCGGGCCATCTGCGACCGGATCGCCGCCTTCCCGGGCCCGGTCATCGCCGCGCTGAACGGGCACGCCTTCGGCGGCGGCGCCGAGTTCGCGCTGGCCGCCGACATCCGCGTCGCCGCCGACGACATCCGGATCGCCTTCAACCAGGTCACGTTGTCGATCATGCCTGCCTGGGGCGGCGCCGAGCGGCTCGCCGCTCTCGTCGGCCCTGGGCGTGCGCTGCTGCTGGCGGGCACCGGCGAGGCCCTCGGCGCGTACGAGGCCGAGCGGGCGGGCCTGGTGGACCGGGTGCTGGCGCGGGCGGAGTTCGCCGACGGATGGCGGGAGCTGGCGCGCCGGCTTGCCTGCCGTCCGTCGCGGGAGATCAAACAGGCAATGCGACCCGGCTGCCCGCCGCGGGAGGCCGCGCGGGCCTTCGCCCGCCTCTGGGTCGCCGATGAGCACTGGCAGGCGGCGGAGAGGATGATGGCACGTGGCAAGTGACCTTCGCGTGGCGGAAGGGCCGTTCGGGCCCGAGGTGCATCCGCTGGGCCGGGCGGTGGACCACATGGTGCTGTACGTCCACGGGGACCCACGGCTCGGCGGCACTCCGCACGACGCGCTCCCCATGGCCCGGGAGCTGTCCCGGGCGACGGGCTGCACCGTGGTCTGCGCACGCTATCGGGCCGCCTTCCCCGCGGCCCTGGACGACGTGTGCACGGCGTATGCGTACGCACGCGAGCGCGGCCCCGTCGCCCTGGCCGGGAAGCGGCTGGGGGGCGGACTGGCCGCCGGGCTGCTGCTGCGGCTGCGCGACGAGGGCGTGGACCTGCCCGTGTGCGCGGCTCTGCTGACGCCGCTGCTGGACCTGACGCTCGACGCGCCGAGCCTGCTGCTCAACGCGGCAGCAGACCGTACGACGGACGTCGATGTGCTGCACCGGCGCGCCGCGTCGTATGCGGGCCAAGCCGCCCGCGACGAGCCGCTGCTGAGCCCGCTGCACGGCAATCTGCACGGCCTGCCGCCCCTGCAACTGCAGGCCGCCGGCACCGATGTGCTGCTCGACGACGCGCTGGGGTTCGCGGCGCGCGCGGCTCGTTCCGGCGTCACGGTGGACCTGCGGGTGCACGAGGACGCGTCCGCGCTGGGTCTGGCCCAGACCGGCGCGACCGCGGCCTTCCTGCGCGCGCACGCGAGCGCGCGCCGCGTACCACTGCCGTCCGACAGCGCGCGCTGACCTCTGGCCGTCCGCACCGCCCGGTCACCCAGCGGTACGGGCCTGTCCGCCCCGCTCGCCGGTAGCGGGTGCCTCGGTCGACCCGAGCACTAGCGCCCTGATCGAGTCGCGGACGAGCACAGGGTAGGTTTCCTCCTCGTCCGCCTGCACCAGCCACTGCTGCTGGAGACCCGCCACCAGCGCCAGCAGCGCGGCGGCGCCCGCGCGCGCGGTCAGCCCGCTGGGCAGCCGGGGGCCGTAGCAGTCGGTCAGCTCGCGGGTGATCATCTCGTTGAGCTCGCGGCTGCGCGCACGCGCGAACCCACGGGCGGGTTCCTGTCCGATGGCGGCTTCGGCCATGACGACGCTGTGCACCTGCGCAAGCGAGGGGATGCCCAGGTCGAACTCGAGGGCCTCGGCGAAGCGGCGGGCCATGTCCGGTGGCTCGTCGTCATGGTCCACATACTGCCGGGTGAGCGCCTCGCGGAAATGGAGCAGAGCGAAGTACAGCCGCTTCTTGCTCGGGTAGTAGTGCAGCACGCCCTGCCGGGTCAGTCCCGCCCGCTCCGCCACCGCGTCGATCGACGTACCCCGGTAGCCGCGCTCGACGAACACCTCCACCGCCGCCCGCAGTATCTGCTCGTGCCGCACCGAATCCATGGCTTCACCCTCTCGTCCCGCAGGTGACCGTGAACCCTGTCACCTTACGGACGCGCCGGATCGCGCGGGAGAGGCCGGCCCCTCTTCATCAGCGGCGCCGCGGCCGCCAGAACGCGCCCAGCAGTCCGGCGGTGCCGGCCGCGGCGAGGCCGGCCGCGAGGCCCGCGCCCGCCCAGCCCGTCACCTCGATGCCGGCGGCGGTGTCCACGGCGTAGTCGCCGGGGCCCCAGGCGGCCAGGGCCAGGGAGATGACGGCGAGGACCAGGACGTATTCGTAGCCGTCCTTGAAGACGAAGAAGCCGTTGCGCCGGTGCGCGAGCAGCCCGGCGACCAGCATCACCGACACGACGGCGGCGCAGGCGAGCGGCGTGCACAGGCCGAGCAGCAGCAGCGTGCCGGCGCCCACCTCGGTGCCGACGCTGAGCCATGCCTGCAGCCGCGGCCGGCGCAGGTCGAGCCCGCCGAACCACCTCGCGGTGCCGTCGATGCCCCCTCCGCCGCGCCAGTGGTTCAGGCCGTGCACGATCATGACGGCCCCGAGGACCAGCCGGACCGCCAGCAGGGCCGTGGCGTCCGCGTCACTCATCGCCGCCTCCGAGTCCGGGTACGCCCTCGATGCTCTGCACGCATTCCTCCACGAACGACAGCACGTTGAGGTGGTAGGCGAGGGCGGTGCGGCCCACGCTCGTGTTGTGCCCGGCGCCCGCCTGCTCCTCGGCGATCACGCGCGGGGCGGCGCTGAAGGGGCAGCTCAGGTCGGCCAGCGCCTGCGGCCCCGTGGCCCACACCCGCTCGTGCTCGGCGATCGTGATGTGCACGGGCACGCGGACGCGGGCGGCATGGCTGCTGAAGATCTGCCGCCACTCGCGCCGTCGCCCTTCGTAGGCGGGTGACGGCGCGCCGATGTGGCGGCCGCCGTGCACATCGGGCGGGTAGGCGTCCGGCGGATTCCACAGGGCGCGCCGCAGTCCGGTCCGGCCGCCGGGCGAGTCGCGGCCCCAGGCGTCGAGGGCGTCGAGTACGCCGGGGTGATGCTCAAGACCCGTTCCGGCGATTTCCAGTCCGAGCAGGTCGGGACCGCGCGCGTCGTCGGCGGCCATCCGCAGGGCCAGTTCGCACCCCGCCGAATGCCCCCACACGAAGACGCCCGCGCCCCTTTCACGCCCGGCGAGCAGCGCGTCCACGGCGCGCCAGGCGACTTCGGTGCGGTGCTCGGCCGACTCCAGTTCGCTCTGGTGCGGCGCCGAGGTGCCGTATCCGGGGCGGTCCAGTGCGAGCGTGGTGAAGCCGAGCGCGGCGGCGGTGCGCAGCAGGGACAGGCGCGGGTGGCCGGGGTGGTCGAAGTACACGGAGTGGGTGGCGCCGCCGTGCAGGGCGACAACGACCGCCCGGGGGTCGGGTGCCTCGGCGACCCGGGCGGACAGCGGCATGCCGAGAACGCGTACGACGCGCTCGGCGACGGTCACGGGTGGCCCGGCGGAGTCCTCGGTGAGCGGATCCGTGGGGGCCGTCATGCGTCGTTCCGCAGCATCAGCACGCCGCTCGGGGTGAGTCCGCCGCTGCTGACCACCGCGCAGCGGGCGCCGGCGACTTGGCGGGCCCCGGCCTCGCCGCGCAGTTGCAGCACGGCCTCCTGGAGCAGGCCCATGCCGTGCGTACGGCCGTGGGAGAGCTGTCCACCGTGGGTGTTCAGGGGCAGCACGCCGTCGCGGGCGATGTTCTTGCCGCCGTCGAGGAAGTCCTTGGCCTCGCCGATGCCGCAGAAGCCGAGGGCCTCGATCCATGACAGGCAGTTCATGGTGAAGCCGTCGTAGAGCAGGGCCACGTCCACATCGGCCGGGCGCAGGTCGGTGCGGGTCCACAGGTGGGCGGCCTGGCCGAGGACTTGGGGCTCATGGGTGAGGGTGGACTGGTCCCACTCGGGCCGCTCCAGGATCTGGGTGCCGACGGCCTCGACGCGCACCGGCGGCTTCGCCAGGTCGGGTGCCGTCTCGGCGGCCGAGACCACGACGGCGACCGAGGCGTCGCAGGGGACGTCGCAGTCGTAGAGCCCGAAGGGAGTGGTGATGGGGCGGGCGCCCAGGTAGTCGTCCATCGTCAGCGGGTCGCGGTAGACCGCGTCGGGGTGCAGGGCGGCGTTGGCGCGCTGGTTGAGGGCGATCCGGCCGAGGGTCTCGCGGGTGGTGCCGTAGCGGTGGAAGTGGCGCTGGGCGTTCATGGCGAGGGTGTGAGACGGGGACACGCAGCCGAAGGGCTTGAGCCAGCCGTCCACGCTCGGCGGCGGTGCTGATATCCGGCCCCGCTTGAGCAGTTCGCCGTACGTCGACTCCCACACCGTGCGGAAGCACAGCACATGGCGCGCGAGGCCGCCGGCCACGGCGAGCATCGCCGCGATCACCGAGCCGCCGGGGCCGAAGGTCTCGCCGCCGCCGCTGTGCCACACCGGGTGCAGGCCGAGCGCGGCCTCCAGCGCGCTGACACCGCCCTCGGCGAAGCCGCCGAACGGGCCGGCGCCCGGGTAGGTGGCGAGGCCGTCGATGTCGTCGAAGGTCAGGCCGGCGTCGGCGACGGCGCGTTCGCACGCCTCGACGGTCAGCTCCAGCGGGGGGCGCATCAGCCGGCGGCCGATGCGGGAGGCGCCGGCGCCGCTGATGACTGCCTTGTCCTCGAACTTGGGGCCGGCCCGCCGGGTACGGGGCCGGGGCGGCGCGTCCGCCGGCAGCGGCCGGTAAGGCGCGTCGGGAACCGGCCGGAACAGCGGCAGCCACGCCTCGCCCGCCTGCTGGAAGGTGACCTCCATCGGCATGCCGAGCTCGAGCTCCGCCGGCTCCGCCGGCTCCGCCCCGACGACATTCGTGGTGAGCCGGACCCGGGGATCCTCCTCGATGGCCACCTGCCCGATCACGTACGGCAGGGTGAGCCCGGGGAACGGGAAGCGCTGATTCACCGTGAAGCCGATCAGCGTGGCCCGGCCGGACACCTCACGGACGGCGAAGTCCCGGCTCCGGCAGTGGCGGCACACCGGCTGCGGCGGGTGGATGAGTGCGCTGCAGGCCTCGCACTGCGCAAAGCGCAGCCGCCCGTCCCCGCCGGACGTCCAGAAGAACTCCGTCTCCGGCGCCATCTGCGGCGCCGGTCGGTCCTCCGGTGCGGACTCAGTCATGGTCGGCGTTCTCTCCGTCAAGCTTCGCGGCGGCCTTGCGCTCGGTGATCGGCTTCGCCCAGCCGTGCTCGTCGCAGCCGCGCTGGAGCATGTCCAGGGTCGCGTCGAGGCCGGGGCCGAGCGGCCGGCCCGGCGTGAACGTGGCGGGGAGCTTCCGCATCCCCTGGATCACGCCGATGGTGTCGTAGTGGACGGTGCCTTCGGGGTCGCAGACGTAGTCGGGGATGCGGTCGAGGACGTGCAGCAGCATCCGCTTGAATACGGTGCGGGCCACGTTGGAGCCGATGCAGCGGTGGATGCCCAGGCCGAAGCTGGCGTGCCGGTTCCCGGTGCGCGCCAGGTCGATGCGGTCCGGGTCGGGGAAGACCTGCGGATCGCGGTTGGCCATCGCCCAGGACAGCCAGATGCGGTCGCCCTCCTTCAGCTCGGCACCCGCGAGGGCGCAGTCCTCGGCCACCGTGCGGCCGTCTCCGGGCGCGGGCGTGAAGTAGCGCAGGAACTCCTCGGTGGCGGAGTCCAGCAGCGGGCCCCGCTCGGCGCTGAGCCGGGCGCGGTCGTCCGGGTGCTCGGACAGCCACTCCAGGGCGTGCGCGGTGAGGGCGGTCGTGGTGTCGAAGCCGCCCCCGATGAGCAGCCCGAGCGCGCCGAGCAGCTCCTCGTCCGGGGCCGGCTCGCCGTCGATCCGCAGCCGGATCAGGGCGTCGACCAGCCCGGGGCGCGGCTGCGCCCGCACGGTGTGGAGGGTGGTCGCGAGGTCCCGCATCATCGCGATGTGCGCCTCGACCACCCGCTTCATGTCGGGCGAGTCCGGCGGGGTGTAAACGCCCGCGTGCGCGGGCTCGTTGTACAGCTCCCACTTCGTCAGCGGAATGCCCATCATCGCGAGGGTGAGCACGGCCGGCACGATGTTCGCGAGGTCGTCGACGAAGTCGATGCGCCCCTGCTCGATCCGTTCGTCGAGGCAGGCGCGGGTCACCTCGTCGACGAACGGGATCCAGCGGGCGACGGCGGCCGGTGACAGATACGGGTTGAGCGCGTCGCGGTAGGCGCGCTGCTCGGGTGGGTCCATCTCCAGAAAGCCGCCGCGGATGCCGCGGCCGCGGTCCGGTGCGGGGATGTTGATGCCCTGATAGCCGCGGCGCTCGCCGTGCACGTCGTGGTCGTTGGACAGCACGTCGGCGGCACGGGCGAGGGTCGCCACCTCCCGGTTTCCGCTGGCCACCCAGTGCCCCCCGTACGTGTCGCTGAAGGCCATCGGGCACCGGCCGTGCAGATCGTGCGTGATCTCCTCGAACCGGTCGCGGTATTCGGGCGCGTGGCGGTCGAAGTGGATCCTGGGCCGCAGCCGGCCGTCGTCGGTCTGCTCGCTGCTCATCGCTCTCTCCCTGTCCCTGCCCTGTGCCTGCCCTGTGCCTGCCGTTCAGATGACGCTGATGGCCCGCTCGGGGCAGGAGCGGACGGCATCGATCACCCGGTCCTGCTGCTCTTCGGGCACCTCCTCGGCCACCGGCGACGAATGGCCGTCGATGTCACTCAGCTCGAACACCTCGGGGGCGCGCATCGCACACAGGGTGTGACCCTGGCAGCGCTCGGGATCGACGCGTACTTTCACCGCGGTCACGCTCCTTACGTCACTTGAGGTCGGACAGGGACTTGCCGACGTCGGCGAGCCGGGCCGGTTCGGTGTAGCTCCGCTTGAACTTCACCACGGGTGCGTCGCAGCGATACGGGCCGCTGTCCTGCTCGAAGGAGGCCGGCTTCCAGCCCTCCGGCGTCGCCTCGACAACCGAATAGCACTTGCCGGGCACGTTCTGCTTGCTCACGTCGAACGGGGCCTGGATGCCCCCGGCGGTCCAGTCGGTGACCTTCAGCGCGTTGTCGTACACGCAACGGCGGGTCAGCTCGTCGCAGTCACGGGCGGAGGTGGCGAACAGCAGCCAGGCGGAGAAGGCGCGCAGTGCGGGATACGTGACGGGCTTGCCCGGCGCGTACTTCGCGAACAGGGCCTCGACCTTCTCGACCGCGGGATTCTCCTTGCTCGCATCCAGCGGGTGCGTGGCGAACAGTTCGGTGTAGTTGTGCTGGGTGCCGAGCGCCGATCCCGCCAGCTCGATGAAGTTCTGGGAGTAGGCGTTGCTGTTGGCATCGATCCAGTCGGGCGCGTAACCGAGACTGGTGAGCGCCTGCTCCAGCTTGGCGAGGCTGGCGAAGTCGCCGTGGAAGACCAGGCCCTTGACCTTCTCCTTCTTCAGGGTCTGCGCGTACGGCGTCCAGTCGGAGACGCCGGTGGCCGGGTAGAGGTCGGAGTAGCTGACCTTTCCCCCGAGCGAGGCGATCGACTCCTTGTACTGCGTGGCCATGACCTTGGTCACCGGGCTGTCGCCCGAGATGATGCCGACGTGCTGCGCGGAACCGGGGAACTTCTCCTTGAGCAGCCACTGGTAGAACCCCGCGTACTGGAAATGTCCGGAGAACGGGCCCGCGGACATCACCTGCAGGTCGGAGCCGACGGCGGGGGCAAGGCTGGACTGCGCCGGGAAGGCGGGAAGCAGGCAGCTCAGCCGGTCCTTGGTGCCGAGCCCGTCCATCGAGGCACCACCGCCGACCAGCATGAAGTCCTCCTTGCATGCCTGCTGCATGCGCTGGCGGACCTCCAGGAATTTCGCGTCGCGGATGACGGGCACGAGCTTGCGTCCGTTGATGCCGCCGTTGTCGTTGCACCAGGAGGTGAACGCCTTCGCGGCGTCGACCATTTCGGAGTTCTTGGTGAAGCCCTGGTCGGTGAAGACCCCGAGCTCGACCCTGTCGCCGGTGACGCCCTGCTGGCTCACCGCCTTGGCATCGCCCTTGCCACAGACGTTCTTCAGCGTCCCGAAGTCCGGGCCGTCGACGGCGGGAGCGCTCGACTCGGCGCCGCTGGTCTCCTCGGGCTCGCCGCTGCCCGAGTCCGAGCGGGTGGAACAGCCGGCGAGCAGCACCGCGAGCACGGTGACCACTCCGATCAGCAACCTGCGCATGGGTCCTCCTGGACTCAACGGGTCACGTGACCGCACCCTGGGCCTTGAAGGCGAGGATGCGGTCCCAGTCGTAGCCGAGCTCGACGAGGACCTGCTCGGTCTGGGCGGCGAATTCCGGGGCGGCTTCCAGGTGTGCGGGCTCGGTGTCGAACTGCACCGGGCTGGCTGCGAGTTCGAGCTCTCCGGCCCGGGTGATGTAGCCGTTGGCGCGCACCTGCGCGTCCGCGGCGGCCTGCAGGGTGTCCTGGACGGGGGCCCATGGTCCGGCGAGGGTGGCGAACCGTTCGCTCCACTCGGCGAGCGGGCGCCGGCCGATGGTCTCGGTGAGGATCTTCACGGCTTCCGCCGTGTTCGCCGCGATGTCCTCGGCGGTGGCAAAGCGAGAGTCGTCGGCGAGTTCGGGGCGGTCGATGTGCCGGCAGACGTCCGGCCAGAACTTCGCGGGCTGCAGCATGACGAACGAGATGTAGCGGTCGTCCGCGGTGCGGTAGAGGCCGGAGAGCGGGTTGGCGGGCGAGCCGTGCGCGCCGGGCTGCGGCGCCTCCCAGGTCTTCGAGAGGCGCAGCGATACGGCCATGGCGTGGCCCATCGCCCACACGCCGCTGCCCAGCAGCGACACGTCGACGACCGGTGCCTCGCCGGTGCGTTCGCGGCGCAGCAGCGCGGCCGCGATGCCGCCGGCGAGGTTGGTGCCGGAGATGGTGTCGCCGTACGCGGGCGCGGGCGGCATGATCATGCCGTCGGCGCCGGGCGGGGTGATGCTGGCGGCGGTCCCGGCGCGGGCCCAGAAGGCGGTCATGTCGTAGCCGCCCTTGTCGGCCTCGGGTCCCAGGACGCCGAGGGCGCTCCCCCGCGCGTAGACGATCTTCGGGTTCACCACGCGGATGTCGTCGACGTCGATGCCGAGCCGGGCCCGGGAGGCCGGCATGAAGCTGGTGAGGAACACGTCGGCGCGGCGCACCAGTTCGTGCAGCACCTCCAGGCCCTCCGGCTTGGACATGTCGAGGCCGATGCTGCGCTTGCCTCGGTTGGCGTGGGCGACGTTCGGGTTGGGGTCGTCCTCCACCCGCAGGGTGCCGGTCTGGCGCAGGCCGCGCTGCGGGTCGCCGGTGACCGCGTGCTCGACCTTGACCACGTCGGCGCCCCAGTCGGCGAGCACCGCGCCCGCCGAGGGCACGAACCCGTACATGGCCACTTCCAGGACGCGGATGCCTTCGAGGGGCCCGCTCATGCCTTGCCCACCACCGTCGCGAACGCCTTGGTCTCCAGGAATTCCTCGAAGCCGGCGCGGCCGGACTCGCGGCCGATGCCGGACTGCTTGTAGCCGCCGAAGGGCACGTCGGGTGCGAAGTAGTTGCCGCCGTTGATGGAGAACGTGCCGGTGCGGATGCGGCGGGCGACCCGGATCGCCCGCTGCTCGTCGGCGCTGTGCACGGCGCCGGAGAGCCCGTACACGGAGTTGTTGGCGATGCGCACGGCATGGTCCTCGTCGTCGTACGGGATGACGGCGAGGACCGGGCCGAACACCTCGTCCTGGGCGATCTCGCTGTCCTCATCGACGCCGGCGAGGAGGGTGGGGGTGTAGAAGAAGCCCGGGTCGACCGGCTTGCCGCCCGCGACCAGTGTCGCGCCGGCCTCGACGGCCCGGCGCACCATCCCGTCGACCTTCTCGCGCTGACGCGCCGAGATCAGCGGCCCCATCGCGGTCTTGGGGTCCGCCGGGTCCCCGACCCGTACCCGCTCCATGCCCGCGGCGACGAGGTTCACGATGGTGTCGTGGTGTGCGCGCGGCACCAGCAGCCGCGAGGTGAGGGCGCAGCCCTGGCCGGAGTGGGAGCAGATGGTGAAGGCGGCGAACATGGCCGCCTTGGCGAAGTCGGCGTCGTCGAGGACGATCATCGCGGACTTGCCGCCGAGCTCCAGGAACACCTTCTTCACGGTGTCGCCGGCGGCGGCCATGATGCGCCGTCCGGTCGCCGTGGACCCGGTGAAGGTGACCATGTCGATGTCACGGTGCGTGGTCAGGACCTTGCCGGTCTCGACGCCGGAGGAGCTGATGATGTTCACGACCCCTGGGGGGATGTCCGTGTGCCCGGCGATGAGGTCGGCGAGGGCGAGGGTGGTCAGCGGGGTCTCGGGGGCGGCCTTGAGGACGACGGTGCAGCCGGCGGCGAGCGCCGGGGCCAGCTTGGCGAGGGCCAGCTGGTTGGGGAAGTTGTACGGCAGGATCGCGGCGACGACGCCGGCCGGCTCCTTCTCCGCCCAGCGGTGGTGGCGCTGCCCGCGCTGCTCGCTCTCGCCGAGGTCTTCGGTGAAGGCGTACGTCTCGGCGAGGCGGGCGTAGTAGGTCAGCAGGCCGAGCGGCTCGTCGAGTTGCGGACCGTGCGTGAGCATCCGGGGGGCGCCGGCCTCGGCGATGGTCAGGTCCCGCAGCTGCTCGCGGTGCTCGTCGAGGGCGGCGTGCAGCTGGCGCAGGCAGCGCACGCGCAGCTCGGTGTCGGTGGCCCAGGCGGTGGTGTCGAAGGCGCGGCGGGCGGCGGCAATGGCGGTCTCGGCGTCGGCGGCGGTCGCGTCGGGGGCGTGGCCGAGGACTTCGCCGGTCGCGGGGTTCAGGGTGGGGTAGGTGGCCTTCGTCGTCGTCAGCTCACCGTCGATGAGCAGGCGGCCGGTGAACGGGGCCGTGGCGGGAGAGGCGTTCACAGCCGCACCACCGATCCGCCGTCCACGGCCACGATCTGCCCGGTGACCCAGCTCGCTTCGTCGGACAGCAGGAAGAGCAGGGCTCCGGCCTGGTCGGCCGGAGTGCCCATGCGCTTGAGGGCGAAGGTGCGCAGCATGGCGTCGCGGTGCTCGGCAGGGATGATGTGCCGGGTCGCCTCGGTGTCGGTGGGGCCCGGTGCGATGGCGTTGACGCGGATGCCGCGGTCGCCGAGTTCGGCGGCGAGGGAGACGGTGAGGTGGTTGATGCCGGCCTTCGCCATGCCGTAGAAGCCGGTGGCCGACCAGGCGGCGGTGGAGGACTGGTTGACGATGGCGGCGCCGTCTTGCAGGTGCGGCAGCGCGGCGCGGGTCACGTAGAGGGCGCCGAGCAGGTTCACCTTCAGGAAGCGGTCCAGGTAGTCGTAGTCGACTGTGGTGAGCCCTTCGCGGCGCATGTCGTGGAAGATCGCGGCGTTGTTGACCAGGCAGTCGATCCGCCCGAACTCGCCCATCACCGTGTCCACGAGGGTCTGCGCGGAAGCCGGGTCGGAGACGTCCGTGCGGACGTACAGGGCACCGTCGAGCTCCTTGGCGACGCGTTGCCCCTGGGTCTCGTTCAGCTCGGCGACCACCACCCGCGCGCCTTCGGCGGCGAGGGCGCGGGCATAGCCCTCACCGATCCCCTGCCCGGCGCCCGTGACGATGGCGACCTTGTCCTGGAACCGCATCCGGCCTCCTCGGTCCTGCACGTCGACTGCGACGGAAACTACATTCTCGATTTGAGCGAATCAACCATCCGGACAGGAGAATCTGATGCTGCCCCCCTTTCGGCGCCGACGTGCGGAGAATATTGTTCTCGTAACTTGGAAGGGGATTTTCATGCCGGAGACCCATGCCCTGAACCCGTCCCTGGGAGTGGAGTTCACCCACGTGACGGACCCGCTGGACGAGAAGCTCGTCGCCCGCTGCGCCGAAGCCCTCAAGTGGCGCGGCGTGCTGCTGATCCGCGGGCTGAACCTCGACGACGAGCAGCAGATCGCCCTCAGCTCCAAGCTGGGCGAGGTGGTCAGCGTCCGTGGCAAGCAGATCTTCCCGATCTCCCTGGACCCGTCGAAGAACCCCTCGGCCGAGTACTTGCGGGGGACCTTCCACTGGCACCTGGACGGCACGACGGACGACGACGTCCCGGTGAAGGCAACGACCCTCACGGCCCGCCATGTCGCCATGACGGGCGGGGGCACGGAGTTCGCGAACACCTACGCCGCGTACGAGAACCTGCCGGAGCAGGACCGCAAGCGCTACGAGAGCCTGCGCGTCGTGCACAGCTTCGCCGCCGCCCAGCTGCGGGCGAAGCCCGACCCGAGCGAGAAGGAACTGGCCCGCTGGCGCAGCCTGCCCGAGCGGGAGATGTCCCTGGTGTGGCGGCGCCGCGACGGCCGCCGCTCGCTCGTCATCGGCACCACCGCCGACCGCATCGTCGGCATGGCACCCGACGAGGGCCGCGCACTGCTGGACGAGCTGCAGGAGTGGTGCACCCAGGAGCGGTTCCGCTACACCCACGACTGGCAGGTCGGCGACTTCGTGGCCTGGGACAACACCGCCATCCTGCACCGCGCACTGCCGTACGACCGCTCCTCCGAACGGCTGCTGCACCGCACCACCATCGTCGGCGACGAGGCCTTCGGATGAGCGGCGCGGCGACGCCGCCGCGGACCGCGGTCGTGACCGGCGGCGCGTCCGGCATCGGGCACGCAGTCGCCTGCCGGCTGGCGGCGGACGGGCATCGCGTCGCGACCGTGGACCTCGCGCCCGCCGACCTCGACGGCGTGCTCCCGGTGACCGCCGACGTGACGGACCGCGGACAGGTCGACAAGGCGATGGACACCGTACGTGAGCGACTCGGGCCCATCTCGATCCTGGTCAACGGGGCCGGCGTGGACGGCTTCAAGCGCTTCGCCGAGCTGTCCTTCGAGGCCTGGCTGCGCGTCGTGAACGTCAACCTCCACGGGGTCTTCCACTGCATCCAGGCCACACTGCCCGACATGACCGCGGCCGGCTGGGGCCGCATCGTCAACATCTCCTCGTCCAGCACGCACTCCGGGCAGCCGTTCATGGCGCACTACGTGGCCGCCAAGTCGGCGGTCAACGGCCTGACCAAGTCCCTCGCCCTCGAACTCGGCCCGGACGGCATCACGGTGAACGCGGTGCCACCGGGCTTCGTCGACACCCCCATGCTCCGCAAGGCGGAGTCGCGGCGGCTGCTCGGCGGGACGGTCGAGGACCACATCGCCCGCACCCCGGTGCGCCGGGTCGGCCGCCCCGAGGACATCGCGGCGGCGTGCGCCTTCCTGGCCTCCGAGGAGGCCGGGTACATCACCGGCCAGATTCTCGGAGTGAACGGAGGCCGCAACACGTGACGCGACTCGACCCCGTGCCGTACGCCGAATGGGACCAGGACGCCATCTTCCCCATGACGGGCGGCCGCACCGTCCCGCACGCCAACTCGATCAGCTTCCTGCTCAACCATCCCGAGCTGACGAAGGCCTTCCTCACCCTCAGCACCCACCTCGCGGCCAAGAGCACGCTGCCGGCGAAACTCCGCGAGCTGGCGATCCTGCGGATCGCCTGGCGGCGGCGCTGCCGGTACGAGTGGGCGCAGCACGTGGCGGGGGCACGCCGGAAGGGCGCGACGGAGGATGAGATCGCGGCGGTACGGGCCGGCGCGGACACGCTGCTCAACCGCGCGGTCGACGAACTCGACCGGGACTCGCGCCTGTCCGACGCCACGTACGCCGCGCTGGCCGAGGAGGAGGGCCTGGACGACCGGCAGATGATGGACCTGGTGTTCACGGTGGGCGGATACGGCACCCTTGCCATGGCCTTCAACACCTTCGAGGTGGAACTCGAGGACGGCCTGGACGACGAGGGATTCGACGAGGCGGCCGACGCGAGTGCGCGTGAGCAGTGCGGCTGACCGGGCCACGGACCAAGTGGAGTACGAGCAGATGCTCCTCGGCCGTCCGCATCCGCGTCGAGGGACCCCTGTCCATCGGCCGGCTCTGTGACGCTTTCGACCTGGACGCCTCCACGCTGAACCGGCAGACGGCGGCCGCCGTTCGCGCGGGCCTTCTCGAGCGCATCCCCGATCCCTGCGGCGCTTCGATGCGGACCTCGAGCGCCTGCACGGGCGGCCGTGACCTCGCCCGGACCGGGCCCGTCCGGCGCCGGCGCTCACCCCTCCTGCTTGAGCTGCTTCTTCATCTCGTCGAGGCGGGTGAGGATCGGGTAGCCGTCGACACTCAGCGCGTTTCCGTGGCCGGTCTGGTGGATGTCGAAGACCGACTGCAGGGCGGCGTAGAAGCCCTGCACGTCGAGACTCTGATTGACGGCGCGCTTGGCCTGCCGCAGGCCGAAGGGCGGCATCTTCGCGATCCGCCCCGCCAGCTCCAGGGCCGCGTCGTCGAGCTCGTCGAGGGGGACGACCCGGTTGACCATGCCGACCTGCTCGGCTTCACCGGCCGTGAGGGGACGGCCGGTGAAGAGGATCTCCTTGGCCTTGCGCGGGCCTAGCTCCCAGGTGTGGCCGTGGTATTCGACGCCGCCGATACCCATGTGCACGACCGGGTCGGAGAATTCGGCGTTGTCCGCGGCCACGATGAGATCGCACGGCCAGCACAGCATCAGCCCCGCGGCGATGCACTTGCCCTGCACGGCGGCGATCGACGGCTTGGGCACGTTGCGCCAGCGCAGCGAGTAGTCGAGATAGCGGCGCGCCTCGGTGTTGTAGATCCACTCCAGGGTCAGCTCGCCGGGTCCGGGCCAGCGGTCCTTCAGGTCGTGCCCGGAGGAGAAGTGCCGGCCGTTGGCGCGCAGCACGATCACCCGGACGTCGTCGTCGTGCGCGGCCCGGGTCCAGGCGGCGTCGAGGTCGTCGAGCAGCGCCATCGTCTGGGCGTTCGCGACCTCGGGCCGGTTCAGGGTGATGACGGCGACGCCGTCCTTCGCCTCATAAAGGATCTGTTCCATGGCGGCTTGCGTCCCTTCTGCGGTACGGGCCTCAGCGCGGCAGGCCGAGGATGCGCTCGGCGATGATGTTGCGCTGGATCTCGCTGGTGCCGCCGGCGATGGTCCCGGCGAAGCTGCGGGCGTAGCGCTCGAACCAGCTGGCGATGAAGTCCTCGGCGTTCATGTGGTGGTACGGGCCGGTCAGCTCGGGGTGGCGCAGCCCGTCCGCGCCGTGCGCCTCCAGGGCGTGCAGCGAGGCGTCCTGGACGGCTTCGGAGCCGAGGAGCTTGAGGACGGAGATCTCGGCGGGGTCGGGGTCCGGGCCGAGCTGGCGGTAGCCGAGCAGGCGCAGGGCCTGGGCGTCCATGAGGAGGGTGGCGTACCAGTCCTCGTCGCAGGGGGCGTCGCGGATCAGGTCGTCGAGGCGTTCGGCGAAGCTGAGCCAGAGCAGGGTGCGCTCGTGCCCGAGCGAGCCGTTGGCGACGCGCCAGCCGCCGTGCAGCGGGCCGACGAGGTTCTCGCGCGGGACGCGCACGTCGGTGAAGAAGACCTCGTTGAAGTCGAGGTCGTCGGGCGCGGCGAGGGAGCCGAAGGGGCGCCGGACCACGCCGTCGGTGTCGGTGGGGATGACCAGACAGCTGATGCCCTTGTGCTTGGGCGCGTCCGGGTCCGTACGGACGAAGGTGAGCAGGATGTCGGCGTCGTGGGCGCCGGAGGTCCACACCTTCTGGCCGTTGACCACGAAGTGGTCGCCGTCAGCGACCGCCCGGGTCCGCAGGGAGGCGAGGTCGGAGCCGGCGCCCGGCTCGCTCATGCCGAGCGCTGCGGTGATCTCGGCCCGCAGCACCGGCACCGCCCAGCGGTGCTTCTGCTCGTCCGTGCCGAAGGTGATGAGGGAGGCGGCGACGATGCCGAGGCCCTGGGGGTTGAAGCTGTGGTAGATGCGGCGCCGCGCGAGCTCCTCCAAGTGGGCGAGCTGCTGGGGCAGGGTGGCGTTGCGGCCGCCGAACTCCGGCGGCTGTCCGGGCAGCAGCCATCCGGCGTCGAAGAGGGTGCGCTGCCAGCGCCGGGCCCAGGCGGGGACATGCGCACTGGAGCGGGGCCGCTCTACCGCCTCGGCCGCGGTCGGCAGATGGGCGTCCAGGAAGGCGGCGAATTCGGCGCGGAACCGGCCGATGTCCGGGTCGTCGGCGAGCCTCATCGGGTCAGCAGTGCCCTTCTGTGCGTGGCGGCGGTGCCCAGCAGCAGGTCGCAGGCCTTGGCCCGCTTCAGGTGGATCTGGAGCTCGTGCTCCCAGGTGAAGCCCATGGCGCCGAACAGCTGCAGCCCATTCCGGAAGACCAGGCGCTGGCACTCCCCTGCCGCGGCCTTCGCCATGTGGGCGGCGCCGGTCGCGCGCTGGTCGTCCTCGGCGAGGGTGAGCGCGCTGAAGTGGGTGAGGGCGCGGGCGCGTTCGATGGCTACGTACATGTCGGCCGCCTTGTGCTTGACGGCCTGGAACGCTCCCAGGGGACGGCCGAACTGCTGCCGCTCCTTCACGTGGTCGACGGCGAGGTCGAGGATGCGCCGGCAGCTGCCGACCGCGGTGGCGGCCAGTCCCATGAGGGCGAGGGCGGGGACCCCGTGGGCTGCGTCCCGTACGTCCACGTGAGCGATGTGAAGGCTGGGGTCGAAGACGTCGACCCGCTCCACCGGCAGCTCGCCGGCGGGCACGATCCGTACGCCGTCCCGGGTCCGCACCGCGATCTCGCCGGCGCGGTCGGCGTCAAGGACATAGCGGCCCGCACCGTCGAAGACCGCCGTGCCCGCACCCTCCGGAAGCCGCCCGGCCACCGGGGCGAACCATGTCGCGGAGGCGAGGAAGGGCGTGCCATCGGCCACGTATCCCAGCTCCTCCAGGATCAGGGCGAGCTCTACGGGCGGCGCCTCGAGCCAGCCCAGCTCCTGGTACAGCGCCCACTGCTCGGCCTCGCTGCGGACGCGGGACTTTGCGAGGGCCTCACGGACCGTGCGCCGCAGCATCAATTGGTCCTCGTCGAGCACGAATTCCATCGCGCGTCCTCACGTCGGGCGGTGGTGGCGTGGCCCGGCGGCGCAGCCACATCGGCGAGAATATCATTCTCATAGGATGCAAGTAAGGGTCTCGCTAGCTGGGGTACCTGATTCGGTAGGGGGAAGCGCCTTGCTTTTCACGGGCGTGGAGTATCGTTCTGCAAATGAACGCCGTCCCCGCAGAGCCCGCTCCGCCGGCCTGGCGCCAGCGCGCCGTCGAGCGGTCCACCCGCGCCGCCAAACTCCGGGCCGAGCAGCGGATCCAGCGCTTCCTGGACGCGGCCCAGGAACTCATCGCCGAGAAGGGCACCACCGACTTCACCGTGCAGGAGGTGGTCGAGCGGTCCAAGCAGTCGTTGCGCAGCTTCTACCAGCACTTCGACGGCAAGCATGAGCTGCTGCTCGCCCTGTTCGAGGATGCGCTGGCCAAGTCCGCGGCCGAGATCCGCGAAGCGACATCGGCAGCCAAGAAGCCGCTGGAGCGCCTGCGGATCGCGGTGGAACTGCTCTACAAGCAATCACAGCCCCGACCCGGCGAGCAGAGCCCCTTGTTCACGGACTTCGCCATGCAGCTGCTCGCCTCGCACCCCGCGCAAGTGGCCACCGCCCACGTGCCGCTGCTCGACGTCTTCACCGAACTGGTGGAAGCGGCCCTGGAGTCGGGCGACACGCGTGCCGCAAAGCCGCGCCGCGTGGCGTCGCTGGTCATGCAGACCGCGATGTTCACGGCCCAGACAACGGGCGTTCCCGCCGAGAGTCATGCGACTGCCGTGACCGCCGAGGAAGTCTGGGAGTTCTGTCTGGGCGGGATCAGCGGGGGCACCTGACCAGCACTCCCACCGGCCCAGCACTCCCACCGGCCTGGGCGGTGAACAGCCTGGAGAAAATCGGGGCGCGACGCAGGCGAGCTGTGCGGACTGCCGCCGCTCGGCCTGCGCGCGACCACCGGCCTCGACGACGTACTCGATCCGGAACCGGACTGCGTTCTGTACACGCCGCGCGAACTGGACCCGGACGCCGTATGCGCGCTCCTGGCGTCGGGAACCGACATCGTCGCCACGCGAACCGACTTCCACCACCCGGCCGTCATGGATCAAGGGTTGCGCCGCCGCGTCGCGGCGGCCTGCGACGTCCCATGCCGCCGTCGCCGCCGGTGTCCTCGAAGCCGGAACGGTCGCAGCTCAGCGCGTCACGGTCGGAGGCGGCTGACCGTCGACGGCGATGCCCCGCTCGACATCACCATCCGCTTCCCGTCGCTCCGGAGAACGCGGCCTCCGTCTACCCCTCCTACACCGCCAACCGGGCGGTCAACGCCGTGCCGTGGGTCTGCGAGGCCCCCTCCGGCATCCGTACGACGGCGGATCTGCCGCAGATCATCCCGGTCCTCGTGTAAGGCGGGGCCCCGCTCGGCTCAGGCGGCAGCGGTGTCGTCGCGGTGGACCTGTCCGCCTTTCATGACGTAGCGGACGTCCGTGGTGACCGTGATGTCCGAGAGCGGATCGCCGGGGACGGCGATCACGTCGGCGAGCAGGCCCGCGTCGAGACGGCCACGGTCGTCCACGTCGACGAGGTCGGCGGAGACGGTCGTCGCGGCGCGGATCGCGTCGAGCGGGGACATGCCACGGTTCACCAGGGCGACCAGTTCCTTGGCGTTACGGCCGTGCGGGATCGCGGGGGCGTCTGAGCCGCAGGCGACACGGACGCCCCGACGTACGGCCTCGGAGATGGTGGCCCGTGCGCGGGGGAACACCTCGGCGGCCTTGGCCTGGAGTCCTGGGTCGGCCTGCGAGAGGTCCATGTCGTCGGCGAGGGACGTCGTGGCCACGAGGAAGGTGCCGCGCTCGGCCATCAGGTCGAGCGTGGCCCCGCTGGTGAGGAAACCGTGTTCGACGCAGTCGATGCCCGCGTCCAGCGCGGCCCGGACGGCCTGTTCCCCCATGCAGTGCGCGGCGACCTTGCGGCCGGCGCGATGGGCCTCGTCGACGATGGCGCGCAGTTCCTCGTCGGAGTACTGCTGGGCACCGGCCGGGCCGGTGTGCGACATGACGCCGTTCGACGCACAGACCTTGATGACGCGGGCTCCGTGCTTGATCTGGTAGCGGACGGCCTTGCGCACCTCGTCGACCCCGTTCGCGATGCCCTCCTCCACCGTCAGGGGCAGCACGTGCGGGGCGAACGCCTGGAACATCGTCGGGTCCAGGTGCCCTCCCGTGGGCGTGATCGCGTGCCCGGCGGGGATGACGCGCGGCCCGTCGATCCAGCCGTGGTCGATCGCCTTCTGCAGAGCGACGTCGAGCAGCAGTCCGCCTGTCTGGATGAACAGGCCGAGATTGCGCACCGTCGTGAAGCCCGCGCGCAGGGTGCGGCGCGCGTTGGCCACGGCACGCAGGGTGCGCACGGCCGGATCGTCCTGCACCGCGACCAGAGGACTTCGATGGTCCGGCCCTCCGAGCAGCAGGTTGACCTCCATGTCCATCAGACCGGGGAGCAGGGTCAGTTCACCGAGGTCGACCACCACGGTGCCCTCGGGCAGGGAGGCGGGCGAGACCTTGGTGATGCGCTCGCCCTCGACGAGCAGTTCGCCAGGAGTGACGTACACGCCCTTGTCGACATCGAGCAGGCGCGCGGCGCGGAGCAGGACGGGCGGTTGCGGGGTGCGCGGTCGGGGCATCGCTCGGCTCCTTCGGGCCGGTGGTCACACGGCCGGTTCGAGGATCGCGTCGATGGTCGAGGGACCCGAGTCGGGAACCCTCGGCTGGCGCCACGCCTCCACGGGGAAGGCGACGGTCACCAGCGCGCAGAACAGCCACAGCAGCCGCTTGTCCTGTTCGGAGATGTCCTCCATGGAGACCTGCTCCAGATAGTCCTTGCTGGACTCGAGCAGCGGGAACGCCACGTTGTAGAAGGCGTCGAGCTCGTCCATGGTGCTGGCGAGGCGCTTCGCATAGCGGGCCTTCTCACCCCGGACCGCCCAGTCGGCGAAGGGCTCCAGGGCCTCGAAACCGTCGGGAAAGACACTGGCCATGATTCGGTTCTCCTCGGGTCAGGATGTGGCCGGAGTACCGGCTTCGGCGCTGCGTCGCTGGTGATCGTCCACGTACGCCCGGGCGGTCCGGTGCAGGTGCCGCAGCAGCACTTCCTGGTCGTTGAGCGGGAAGTCCCGCACCGCGCGGGATTCCAGCATGGTCTGCGTGGCCTCCAGGGTGTTGCCGTCCTGCAGGCCGTACTCCTTGAACGAGACGGCGGCGAGCTCCTGCTGGAGGCGCTGGAAGGCGTTCTCGGGCGGGACGAAGTAGCACGTCCCCTCGAAGATGTGCGTGTTGTACGAGGTCGGCCAGTAGTGGTAGGTGAGCACCCAGTTGGGCCGCCAGATCAGCAGCATGAAGTTGGGGAAGAAGACGAACGAGTCCATGCCCCATCGCTTGTCCCGGCTCGGATTGATCGCGGGCGGCAGATCCTCCAGGGCCAGGCCGATGTCCGGCGCGTCCCACGGCCCGAACAGGCCGCTGTGCAGGGCGGCTTCGATGGGCTTGACCATCTTGCGGTCGTGCGGAGGGGCGATACCTCCCCAGGAGGACACCATGCTGTGCGGGCCGTCGATGTCGTAGTGCAGCGCCTCGTAGCCGTATTTCTGGATCTTGCGGGCTTCGTCGGCCATGTACTGGCCGGAGTGCAGGATCGGCGCGTGGTAGAACTCGGCGAACGCGTCGATGAACAGCTTCCAGTTGCTGCCGATCTCCGCGCGGTACTTGTGCACTTGAGTGAGCTTGTGGAACGGATAGCCCTCGATCCCTTTGGCGAACTCCCCCAAGTACGCGCGCAGCGGCGTGGTGTTCTCCGGGTCGAGGTTGACGAAGACGAAGCCTTCCCAGACCTCGGTCTGCACCTGCTTGAGTCCGTACGCGGACTTGTCCAGGTCGAAGAACTCGCCCTCCTGCTGCACGAAGGCGAGCTTGCCGTCGAGGTCATAGCGCCAGGCGTGGTACTTGCACGTGAACTGGCGGCAGACGCCGCTGGTTTCCTCACGCGGGAAGTCGTTCCACACCAGCTTGTTTCCGCGGTGCCGGCACACGTTGTGGAAGGCCCGGACCTCGCCGTCCGTCCCGCGCACCACGACGACGGAGGTGCGCGCCGCGTCCAACTCCTTGGTGAAGTAGCTGCCCTTCCTGGGGAGTTGCTCGACACGGCCGACGTTCAGCCACGTCCGCTTGAAGATGGCCTCCCGCTCGCGCTCGTACTGTTCCGGGGAGATCGAGTCCTCGTAGGAGACCGGCTCCGTCCCGATCTTGAGGTGCTCGGTCCAGCTGCCCTCGGCGGGCTTCTTGAAGTGCGGCATGAGATCTGGTCCTCCGGTCGGGCTGCACCGATCACGATCGGTAACATCGATCTCTGTATGTGAGAACGGTATTCTCGTCCTTCGGCGCACGTCAAGGCACCATCGCTGATTCGCCGGGATCCGCGCACACGGCGGGCCCGCATGGCGCGGAGACTCCTCGAAGCTGCTCCGGCTACCGATGGGACGTTCCGCGCGCCACCGACCTCGCGGGTCCCGACGACGAGCGGTTCCCGAACGACCTGCTCGACGCCCTCGGCCGCACCGGCTCCACTGCGATGCGATCAAACAGACGAGTGCCGTGCTCGCGAGCATCCAAGCGGTACTTCGGTGGCCGACCAAGGCCGGGTTTCAGTGCTGCGGGCTGTCCCCGAAGGCCGTCACCGTCAGGAAGCGGATCGGCAATTCGACGAGCCGCTCCGGGCCGTGCGGGGCCTCGCCGTCGAACTGCAGGGCGTCCCCGGGGCGCAGGGTGTAGCTGGACTTGCCGTGGCCGTACACCATGACGCCTTCCAGCATGTAGAGGAGCTCGGTGCCGGCGTGCTGGAAGAGCGGGAAGACCTCGCTCTGCTCGGTCAGCGTGACCAGCAGGGCGTCCATCCGTTTGTGGGCGCCCCGCAGTGAGCCGAGCTGGGCGTACTCGTGGCCGACGCGGGTGCCGCGGCGGACGATCCTGGCGCCGTGCCCCGCCGGGACGAAGACGGCCTCGCGTTCGTCGTCCATGCCGCGGAACAGGGCGGTGACCGGGACGTCGAGACCGCGCGCGAGGCGGGAGAGCGTGGTGAGGCTGCACGCGGTCTGGGCGTTCTCGATCTTCGACAGCATGGCCTTGGAAATGCCGACCCGCTGCGCCATCTCGCCGACCGACAGCCCCGCCGCCTGCCGGTACTCGCGGGCCCGGACCGCGATGATGCGCTCCAGTGCCTGGTCGTCGGAGTCCTGGGAGTCCGCTGCGGGTTCGGGGTGCTCGGTCACCGGCGCATCCTAGCCCGCGCGGTCCAGGCGGAAGCGTGGATGGGGCTCGGTGCGGCCGGTGGCGAGGTCGGCGGCCATCGCGCCGATGAGCGGGGCGAACTTGGCGCCGTGGCCGGAGCACGGGGAGACGATGACCAGCGGGCCGTGGCGGTCGAGGACGAAGTTCTCGTCGGGGGCGGTGGTGTAGAGGCAGGTCGCTTCGGCCACCGGGTCGGGGGCGAGGCCCGGGAGCCGGTCGCGGACGAAGCCGCTCACCCGGGTGCGCGACGACGAGTCGACGACGCTGTCGCGGGTGCGGGCGGTGGTGGGGGTGCCGCGGTCGTGCTCGGCGACCTTGACCGCGGGGAACGGGCCGCCGTCGCTTCCCGACGGCAGGCCGTACAGGTGCAGCGCCCCGTCCCAGATCAGGATCGGCCACTTCACGGACGGGTCCCGCTGCCGGAAGTGGAAAACCTGCTGCTGGGTCACCCGCAACGGCGGCAGGGCGACGGGCAGTTCGAGCTCGGGCAGCCAGGCACCGGCCGCGATCACGACGGTGTCGGCGACGATCTCGCGGCCGTCGTCGGTGCGGAGCAGCACCTTCTCGTCGCCCTGGACGTCGATGCCGGTGACGCGCACGCCGATGATCGCTTCCGCGCCGTGTTCGATCGCCCGCCGTACGCAGACCGCGACGGTCTCGTCGGCGTCGACCACGCCCGCGTCCGGATGGTGGAGCACCGGGCCCGTGATGCGGATGTACGGCCAGCGCTCCGAGGCGGCTTCCGGGCCCAGGAGCTCGTGGGGCACGCCTGCCGCGGCAAGGAGGCCGGCGATCGCCTCCGGGTCGCGGTCCTCGCCCATGTCGATGCCACCGGTCGTGCGCAGCAAGGGCGTCGCGCTGTCGTCCTCCAGCTCCCGCCACTGCTCGTGCGCCTGCCCGGTCAGCCGTACGTAGAAGGGGTCGGCGTACGCCCGCCGGAAGATCCGCGAGCTGCCGTGCGAACTGCCCTGCCGGTGGCCGATGTCGTACGCCTCGACGAGCGTGACCTCATGGCCCCGCCGGGCCAGTTGCCAGGCGGTGGCCGCGCCCATCAGCCCGGCACCTACGACGGCGATCACAGACCCTCCCCGGGGATCCAGTTCGTGCCCGCGAGCGGGACGCGGGCCATGGCAGCGGACTCGATCGTAAGGGCGACCAGGTCCTCGGGCTCCAGGTGCAGGAGGTGGGCCTTGCCGCAGGCGCGGGCGAGGGTCTGGGCCTCCATGGTCATCACGCGCAGGTAGTTCGCCAGCCGGCGCCCGGCCTCCACCGGGTCGAGACGGGCGGACAGCTCTTCGTCCTGGGTGGAGATGCCGGCCGGGTCACGGCCGTCCTGGTAGTCGTCGAAGTAGCCCGCGGCGGAGCCGAGCCGGCGGTACTCGGCGTCGTACTTCGGGTGGTTGTCGCCGAGCGCGATCAGCGCGGCCGTGCCGATGGCGACCGCGTCCGCGCCCAGGGCGAGCGCCTTCGCCATGTCGGCGCCGCCGCGGATGCCGCCGGAGACGACCAGCTGGACCTCGCGGTGGACTCCCAGCTCCCGCAGCGCCTGGACGGCCTGGGGCAGGGCGGCCAGGGTGGGGATGCCGACGTGCTCGATGAAGACGTCCTGGGTGGCGGCCGTACCGCCCTGCATGCCGTCGACGACCACGACGTCGGCGCCGGCGTGGACGGCGAGCTTGACGTCGTAGTACGTGCGTGTCGCGCCGACCTTGACATAGATCGGCTTCTCCCAGTCGGTGATCTCGCGCAGTTCGAGGATCTTGATGGCGAGGTCGTCGGGGCCGGTCCAGTCGGGGTGGCGGCAGGCGCTGCGCTGGTCGATACCGACGGGCAGGGTGCGCATCCCGGCGACCCGTTCGGTGATCTTCTGACCGAGCAGCATGCCTCCGCCGCCGGGCTTGGCACCCTGACCGAGGACGACCTCGATGGCGTCGGCCTTGCGCAGGTCGTCGGGGTTCATGCCGTAGCGGGACGGCAGGTACTGGTAGACGAGGTGCTTGGAGTGGCCGCGCTCCTCGGGGGTCATGCCGCCGTCGCCGGTGGTCGTCGAGGTGCCCGCCTCGCTGGCGCCGCGGCCGAGGGCCTCCTTGGCCTGGGCGGACAGGGCGCCGAAGCTCATGCCGGCGATGGTGACGGGGGTGGCGAGCCGCAGGGGGTGCTTGGCGTGCCGGGTGCCGAGGACGACGTCCGTGTCGCAGCGTTCGCGGTACCCCTCCAGCGGATAGCGGGACATGGAGGCGCCGAGCAGCAGCAGATCGTCGAAGTGCGGGAGTTTCCGCTTGGCGCCCCAGCCGCGGATGTCGTAGATGCCGGTCTCGGCGGCGCGCTGGATGGCGTGGATGGTGGCGCGGTCGAAGGTCGCCGACTCGCGCAGGCCGTAGGGTGCGGGTTCCAAGGTCAACTCCTCTAGTAGGGCTGAGGTGTAGCGCCCTTTGAGGGGCGCGGGGCTGTATTGATATGCGGCTCCGCCGCGCGGGCGCGACCAGCCACAGCGGACCCGCAGTCGAAATACGGTCTCCCGGCGGAGCTAATACGCCGCCGAGTTGTCGACCTTGAAGTGATACAGCGCGCGTGCCGACCCGTACCGGCGGAACTCCGCAGGGTCCTCGTCACGCTCGGCCGCCTTGAGCAACTCGGCCAATTCGACGAAGTGTTCCGCGCGCATCTCCTTCTCGACGCAGTCGGCGCCGAGGGACTTGACGGTGCCGCGGACGTAGAGGCGGGCCTCGTAGAGGGAGTCGCCGAGGGCGTCACCCGCGTCGCCGCAGACGACCAGGCGTCCGGCCTGCCCCATGAAGGCGCTCATGTGGCCGACGCTGCCGCCGACGACGATGTCCACGCCTTTCATGGAGATGCCGCAGCGGGCGGAGGCGTCCCCGTCGATCACGAGCAGGCCGCCGTGGGCGGTGGCGCCGGCGGACTGGGAGGCGTTGCCCCGCACGCGGACGGTGCCCGACATCATGTTCTCGGCGACTCCGGTGCCCGCGTTGCCGTGCACCGTGACCGTGGCGTGCTGGTTCATGCCGGCGCAGTAATAGCCGACGTGGCCCTCGATGTCGACGGTGTGGTCCTCGCGTATCCCGCAGGCCACGGCGTGCGCGCCGCGCGGGTTGAGGACCCGCCAGGACGTCGCGTCGGGGGCGTGCAGTGCCTGGTTGAGGTCCCGCACGGGGGTCTCGGCCAGGTCGATCAGCGTCGCCATACGTACACCTCTTCCGGCTCGGGTTCGAAGATGCGGGCGTGCTCGATGCCCGGGAGGACGTCCAGGGCCCGGTACTCGGAGGCCATCGCGACCCACGCGTCGGTTTCCGCGACGAGCGCCGGCTTGCAGGCGATGGCGTCGCGGACGACCGCGAAAGAGTCGCTCGTGGACACCAACAGCGTGTAGAAGCCGTCGAAGCGTTCGCACAGCAGCTTCAGCGCCTTCTCCAGGTCGGCGCCCTGCTCCAGTTGGTGCGCGATGAAACGGGCACCGACCTCGGAGTCGTTCTCGCTGTCGAACTCGACCCCCTGGGCGCGCAGTTCACGGCGGATGGTGGCGTGGTTTGCGAAGGAGCCGTTGTGCACGAGGCACTGTCCGGGGCCGACGGAGAAGGGGTGGGCGCCTTCGGGGGTGACGGCGGACTCGGTGGCCATGCGGGTGTGGCCGACGCCCTGCCATCCGGTGACGGTGGAGAGTCCGAAGGCGTCCGCCAACTCCACCGGGTTTCCCGTGCCCTTGAGTACGGCCATGTCGGTGCCGGAGCCGATGACGGTGGCGTGGGGCAGCGCGGCCGCGATGGCGGGGAGCAGGTCGGTGTCCGCGTGCACCACCGTGGTGGCCTCGGCTGCGACGGCCACGGCACCGGGCAGCGCGGCCTCCGCCTCGGCCGGCGTGACCCCCAGCAGCGAGACGACGGCGCGTCCCGGCGGGGACAGGCGCGGGTCGCCGTAGACCGCGACACCGGCCGAGTCGGGGCCGCGTTCGACGACCTGGCCGAGCATCGCGGTCAGCAGCTCGCCCAGCCGTGGTTCGAGGGAGGGCTCACGCAGATGGAGCCCCACGATTCCGCACATCTCAAGTCCCTTCAGAAGGCGGTCAGAAGGCAGTCAGATACCGGTCGAGCTCCCAGGGACCCACCGTGGCGTGCCAGTCGAAGAACTCCTCGCGCTTGAGGTCGGCGAAGTACCGGCTGACCCCGGTGCCTGCCGCGTCCAGCGCACCGCTGATCACGTCGTCCGCCTGGAGGGCCTCGACGGCGTGCAGCAGGGTGGGCGGGAGTTCCGGGCCCTTGCCGGCCGCGCCTGGCTCGCCGGGGTCGAGTCCGCGCTCGATTCCGTCGAGGCCGGCGGCAAGCGCGGCGGCAGCGGCGAGGTAGGGGTTGGCGGCGCCGTCTCCGCCGCGCAGCTCGACGCGGTTGCCGTCGGGGACGCGGACGAAGTGGGTGCGATCGTTGCCGCCGTAACTCGCCACGCGTGGCGACCAGGTGGCCCCCGAGCGGGTGTTCACCGCGCCGGTGCGCTTGTACGAGTTGACGGTCGGCGCGATCACCGCCTGGAGCGCCCGCGCGTGCTCGACGATCCCGGCGACGAAGGAGTAGGCGAGCGAGGACAGACCGAGTCCGCGCCCGTCGGTGACGTCAGGGAAGGCCGGCTCGTCGCCCCTCCACAGCGACATGTGCAGGTGCATGCCGGTGCCGGTGCGGTCGGTGAACGGCTTCGGCATGAACGTGGCCGTCATGCCCCGCTGCTCCGCCAGCATCGACACCAGGTAGCGCATGGTGATGACGCGGTCGGCGGTGGTGAGGGCGTCGGCGTGCTTGAAGTTCTGCTCGAACTGGCCGTTGCCGTCCTCGTGGTCGTTGGCGTAGTTGCCCCAGCCGAGGCTGTTCATGGCGCTGGAGACGGCGGTGAGGTGGTCGTACATCCGGGTCAGGCCGCGCGCGTCGTAACAAGGCTGCGAGGCGGTGTCCTTGGCGTCGGCGACGCTGAGCACGCCGTGTTCGTCCCGGTTGACCAGGAAGTACTCGACCTCCGCTCCCACGGCCAGGGAGAGTCCCTGGGCCGCGGCCCGCTCCACCAGCCTGCGCAGGATGACGCGAGGTGCGTAGGGCCAGGGCTCGCCCTCCACGTACGGGTCGCAGTGGACGAGGGCGAGACCGGGCTTGATGAAGGGGACGGGGGTGTACGAGGCGGCGTCCGGCCGGGCGATGACATCGGGGTCGCTGGGCTGCTGGCCGAGCGCGCCAACCGCGTATCCGGCGAACCCGACGCCCTCGTCGCGGAGCTCTTCGACGGCCTGGGCCGGGACGAGCTTGGCGCACGGCTTGCCGGTCAGGTCGACGAAGACGGCCAGCACGAACTCGATGCCGTCGGCGCGGACCAGCTCGGCGAGATCGGGGGCGTCCGCTGCTGGGTCGGTCGTCATGGGGCCTCCCTGGCCGGGATGAGTTGTCTACTGAGATGAATCGTCGTTGCATACGAGTAGACACCTCTGGGGTTACGGGAGGATTTCAGCGGTGGAAGGTCCCCGTAAGCCCGAGGAAGGCCCCTCGCGGAATCGCGCCCACCTCATCCGACTCGACAAGGTGGGCGCGATGAACGGGCCGGGTGGGCTCGGGTATGCCGGGTGGACCTGTTATGCCGGATGGGCCGGTATCAGGAACCTGCCGTGCCGAACCTGTCGTTCGAACCGCCGATGGGCAGCCCCGCCAGCAGCGCACGCCGGCTGGCCCTGACGTGTTCGCGCATCACGTGCTCGGCGCTGTCGCCGTCCTTCTCCAGGATCAGCTCCAGGACGAGGTGGTGCTCACGGTCCGACTGGAGGGCACGCCCCGGCTGGCTCAAGGACGTGTTGACCAACCGGGAGTAGGCCAGCTGATTCATCAGCATCCGGTAGTGGGCCTCCAACTTGCTGTTGTCGGCCCCGGAGATGAGCAAGTCGTGGAACTCCTGGACCAACTCCGCGTACCGTTCCCGGTCGTCCCGCGCCACCGCTTCATCGGCCTCGCGCAGGTTCCGCTCGAGCATGTCGATCTCCGTGACGCGGCCCCGCCGGGCGAGAAGGCGGGCGGCCGCGCCCTCGAGGAGCTCCTTCATCTCGAAGAGTTCCGTGATCTCGCGGCGGGACGGGGTAGTGACGAACGTCCCGACTCGGGGCCGAATTTCGACCAGCCCCTCGGTCTGCAGCTGCTTGAGGGCCTCGCGTACCGGCGTACGACTGACGCCGAACTCGTCCGCGAGGGCGAGCTCCGAGAGCGGGGACCCCGGCTCGATGTCTCCCTTGATGATGCGCCTGCGCATTTCGGCGATCACCCTGCCCTGCATCGACCCTCCCCCAGCCTTCGGCCGGGGGGACCCCCACTCCGGTTCGCTCTTCGCGCGATTCACCGAACCCTCCTCCGTCTCCCGAGCCGCCCGCCGGTCATCCCAGTGGCGCGAGCGCGCCACCATCGAAGAACCTACCCGCGCTGTAGACCATCGGAGGGCGCTCGGCGACCGCGGCGTGCACCACCCGGCAGATGAACACGGTGTGGGTGCTGGCCTGCAGCCGCTCGCGGATCTCGACCTCCATCTGCGCGCTGCTCCGGGCGATCAGCGGGCTGCCGAACGGGCCGCTCTCCCATTCCACGTCCTTGAACTTGTCATCGGCCTTGCCCGCGAACGTACCGACGACGTCGAGCTGGTCCGTGGACAGGATGTTGATCGCGAGGTGCTCCGCCCGGAACAGACAGTCATGGGTGGACGAGGTGCGCTGGACGCACACCATCACGGTGGCGGGGTCGAGCGAAATGCTCGAGAACGCGTTGACCGCCAGCCCTCTGGGGGTCTCTCCGTCCATCGCGGTCACGACCGTCACACCGGTGACGAACTGCCGGTTGACCTGCTTCATCGTGTCGAGGTCGGGCTTCGAGGCGAGCGGGGCCATGGAGATGCTCCTGGTCATCTTGATCGTCAGTCCTGTCCAACCCGTATGACGCCCAGCGCCGAGAGCAGCGCCCGGGGATCCCACGTCACGTGCTCCTCGACGATCCGGTCCCCCTCGAAGCGGGCGAACGTGGCGCCGCTGACCTCGACCTGCCGCTTGGTGGGAGGGACACCGAGGAACGAGTTCTCATTGGTTCCGCTGCTGTGCCAGCGGATCGCGGCCCTGTCGCCTTCGACCACGATGTCGTCGATGGTCGTGACCAGGTCCGGGAAGGCCGCTCGGGTCGAGAGGATCGCGGCCTTGAAGGCGTCGAGGTCCTGCGGGTGCGGGTCCCCGCCGTGGCGGAGGTAGGCCGGGCTCAGCAGCGTGTCGAGGGCATCGACGTCACCCTGGCCCCAGGCCGCGGCCCACACCTTCTCGATGAGCCCACGACGGGCGTCAGAGTGCGACATCGATCTTCTCCTTTCTGTCCGAGTGCAGCTCCCTCCTGTCCGAGCGCAGCTCCTTCCAGAACGACACCGCCAGACCGGCGATGATCACGAGGAACGGCAAGGACGTCACGATGACGGTGTTCTGAAGAGCGTTCAGTCCGCCGGCGAGCATGAGGACGACGGCGGTGACACCGGTGAGGACGCCCCAGAGGATGAGCACCGAACGACGCGGGGTGTGCGATCCGTCCGAGGTCATCATGGACAGCACGTAGGTGTTGGCGTCCGCGCCGGAGACGAAGAACATCACGACCAGGATGATCGCGATCACAGACGTGACCGTGGCGAATGGGAAGTGGTCGAGGGTCGCGAAGAACGCGCTGTTGATGTCGGCCGCGGTCTGCTTGGCGATGTCGCCCTTCTCGAACAGGTCGATGTGGATCGCCGTGCCGCCGAAGACCGTGAACCAGGTGAAGAACACCACGCTGGGGACGACCAGGACGCCCGTGATGAAGCCGCGGATGGTGCGGCCACGCGAGATACGGGCCAGGAAGACGCCGACGAAGGCGCCCCAGGAGACCCACCAGGCCATCATGAAGTAGGTCCACCACTGCATCCACTGGAGCCCGCCGAACGCCGTGCCCTGCAGGCTCATCCGGAAGAAGTCGGTGGCCCACATTCCCAGGGACTCGATGTACAGGTTCGCGATGAACACGGCCGGGCCGACGACCAGCATGAAGACGAACAGCGCGGCCGCCAGCAGCGAACTGCCCTGGCTCAGGAGCTTGATGCCCTTGCTGACACCGGTCACCGCCGAGAGCGTGAAGATCGATGTGACGGCGGCGATGATGAGCACCTGGCTCACCGAGTTGACCGGCATCCCGAACAACCTGCCGAGACCGTTGTTGACCTGGAGAGCTCCCAGGCCGAGGGACGTCGTGGTGCCGAAGAGCGTCGCGAACACGGCGAGCACGTCGATCGCCTTGCCGATCGGCCCGTTCACGCGGTCGCCGAGCAGCGGCACGAACAGCTGACTCACCAGGGTGCGCCGGCCCTTGCGGTAGGTCGAGTACGCGATGGCGAGACCGAAGACGGCGAAGATCGCCCAGGCGTGCAGGCCCCAGTCGAAGTAGGAGTACTGGAGGGCGCGCACCGCTGCCGCCGGCGTGTTCGGCTCGGCTAGACCGTGCGGTGGGGCCGCCAGGTGGGAGATCGGCTCGGCGACGCCGTACGAGACCAGTCCGATGCCCATGACCGCGCTGAGGATCATGGCGAACCAGGTCAGCGTCGAGAACTCGGGGCGGTCGCTGTCCTTGCCCAGTCGGATGTCGCCGGCGGGGCTGAAGGCCAGGAACGCCAGGAAGACCAGGATGGCGAGCGTGACCACCAGGTAGGTCCAACCGAACGTGGCCGTCACCCAGTTCAGCGAGTCGTTCGTGACCTTGTTCAGGTTGTCCGTGAAGAGCACCGCCCAGGCTACGAAGACGGCGGAGATACCGAGCGAGGCCCAGAAAACGGAACCGAGTTTGCCGCCACCGTCAGGACCGGCGCCCGTGCCGTCCGTGGCTCTTTCCCCACCGCTCCCCGTCGTCGTCGCGGGCGTCGTTTCCGCGCCTGTTCCAAGGTGACTGGACATGAAACTCCCTGGGTCCGGGGCCCGACGGCCACCTGGTCTGGCATACAAGCAGCAGTAAGGCACGTCACAGATGGAGCGTCAAGGGTTCGAGGAGCGGAATCACGCCCAAACGTTGAGTGCCACCAATAACCGCAGGTTAATTGCCTGTTACCGGCCCTGATGCGGAGGTCGGCGGACTACGGGGGAGCCCTGCCTCTCGACCCCTTGACCGACGTAAGAGGCGATGCCTATCGTCCTGTGCCATGCAAGAGTGCATGGATCATTCTGACGAGAGCATCGGTCTCCGCAAGCTCGTGCTCTACCGCGACGTCGTCCTGACCGAGGCGGGCGAGGCACCCGCGCAGCCCGCGCGGCGGGCCAGCGTCGCCGCGGTCATACGGAACCCGTGGGTGGGCACCGGCCCATCGGCTGATCTGTCCATGGAGCAGGGCCGCATCGCCCCGGTGCTCGCCAAGTTGCTGACCGATCGGCTCATCGCTTCCCTGGGCGACGTGGACGAGATCGAATCGTTCGGCAAGGCCGCCATCGTCGGCGCGGCGGGCGAGATCGAGCACGCCGGGGCCCTCATCCACACCCCGTACTTCGGCAATCTGGTGAGAGAGTTCCTCCAGGGCGAGTCGATCATCTGCTTCGCCGACACCCGTGCCGAGGCCGGCGAGACGCTGATCGTCCCGCTCTGGCACAAGACACATGCCGCGACGCGCAGTCACTACCAGACCATCAGCGCCCGCGTTTCCGACGCCCCGCGTGCGGACGAGATCGTCGTCATCGCGGCCGCGTCGACGGGGCCGCGCCCGCACCCCCGCATCGGGGACCGCATGACCGACCCCGTCGTCACCGCCGAAAGCCTGGAGGTAGTTCCCACATGAACGTCCGCAAGATCGTGACCGTCGTCGAGGAGATCCGCACCGAAGGCGGCCGCGCGGTCGATCGCCCCGCCCGCGTCGCCGTGGTCGCAGCGGTGATCGAGAACCCGTGGGCCGGTCAGGGTTTCGTCGAGGACCTCGCTCCAGGCATCGAAGCGAACGCCTCCGACCTCGGAGCGTTGCTGGCCCCGGAGGTGCTCGACGCCCTCGATGCTCCCGCCGAGGCGTACGGCAAGGCGGCCATCGTCGGTCTGGACGGTGAGATCGAGCATGGCTCGGCACTGATCCACACGCTGCAGTTCGGCGACCACTTCCGTAAAGCCGCGGGCGCCACCACCCTGCTGCCCGCGGTCGAGAAGCGCGGCCCCGCCGGCATCGTCTTCGACATCCCGCTGAAGCACATCACCGACGCCACGATCCGTTCGCACCACCAGAGCATCGAGGTCCGGATCGTCGACGCCCCCCACCCGGACGAGATCGTCATCGCACTCGCCGCGGCAGCCCAGGGACGCCCCCAGCAGCGTCTGGCGCCGCTCTCGACCGAGCAGTAGGGCATTCATGAGCAAGCCGACCGTGGTGCTGCTGCACGGCGTCGGGCTCGACCACACCATGTGGGAGCCCGCCGCCGCGCTCCTGGCCGACCGCTTCACCGTGATCACCCCCGACCTGCCCGGCCACGGCACCCGCCCGCCGGTGAGCGACGGGGTGACACTCGCGGATCTGGCCGCCGGGGTGGTCGGTGAGATTCCGGCGGGCGCGCACCTGGTCGGGTTCTCGCTCGGGGCGCTCGTCGCCCAGCATGTGGCGCTGCACCGTCCGGAGCTGGTGGCCACGCTGATCTCGGTCAGTTCGGTGTGCGAGCGTACGGCCGAGGAGCGGGCGTCCGTACTCGACCGGCTGCGCACCGCGGAGGCCGACTTCACGGCGAGTGCGGCCGCGTCCCTGAAGCGGTGGTACGCCGGCACCGGCGTCGGCCCCGACCGGGTGGCCCGCACCGAGGCCACGCTGCTCTCCAACGACGTCGGGTCCTTCCTCAACTGCTATCGGGTGTTCGCCACAGCGGACGCCGACATCGCGCCGGACCTGTCCGCCATCGCCGTACGCGCGCTGGCGGTGACCGGCGAGAACGATCCCGGGTCCACCCCCGAGATGACCCACCGGCTCGCCGCGGCGCTTCCCGACTGCCGTGCGGAGGTCATCCCCCAGGCACGTCACATGCTGCCCGTCGAGCGCCCCGAGGCGTTCGTCGACTCCCTCATCACCTTCATCGGAGAGTGCGCACATGTCTGACCTCACCACGTTGCAGCACTTCATCGGCGGGACGTGGGTCGAGCCCGCATCGGGCGAGTACTTCGAGAGCACCAACCCGGCCACGCGCGAGGTCCTCTATCGGGCCGCGCGCGGGAACGCCGCCGACATCGAGAAAGCCGTGGCCGCCGCGAGGAAGACGTTCGAGGACCCACGCTGGCGCGACCTCAGCCAGACGCGGCGCGGACACCTGCTGCGGCGCCTGGGTGACCTGATCGCCGAGAACGCCGAGGACCTCGCCCGCATGGAGACGAAGGACAACGGCAAACTGCTGCGCGAGATGCGCGGGCAGCTGGCGACCTTGCCCGAGTATTACTACTACTACGCCGGACTGGCCGACAAGATCCACGGCGACTTCATCCCCACCTCCGACCGGCAGGTCCTCAACTACACGGCCCGGGAACCCCTCGGTGTGGTCGGAGCGATCACTCCCTGGAACTCTCCGCTGACGCTGACCAGCAGCAAACTGGCGCCCGCGCTCTGTGCCGGAAACACCGTCGTGATCAAGCCCTCGGAGTACACCTCGGCCACGGTACTCAGGCTCGCCGAGCTGGCTCTCGACGCAGGCTTCCCGCCGGGTGCGGTGAACGCTGTCACCGGGTTCGGCGCCGAGGCCGGGCAGGCCCTGGTCGACCACCGCGACCTCGCGAAGGTCTCCTTCACCGGCAGCACCGCCACCGGGGCGCGCATCGCCGCCGCGACGGCGAGCCGTTTCATCGGCTCCACGCTCGAACTCGGCGGCAAGTCGCCCAACATCGTGTTCGAGGACGCGAACATCGCGAACGCCGCGATGGGCGTCGTCGCCGGCATCTTCGCCGCCGCCGGACAGACCTGCATCGCCGGCAGCCGGGTGTTCGCGCACCGGTCCGTCTACGACGAGCTCCTCGAGCGCGTCTCGGAACGCGCCCGGACCATCCGCATCGGCGACCCGATGGACGAGAAGACCGAGCTCGGTCCGCTGGCCTTCGAAGGCCAGCGGGACAAGGTGGCCGGCTACGTCGACCTCGGACGCGGCGAAGGCGCCCGCGTACTGACCGGCGGACGGCCCACCGACGGCGGCCTCGGCGGCTGGTTCTACGAGCCGACCGTCCTCGTGGACGTCGACAACAGCATGCGCGTCGTGCGCGAGGAGATCTTCGGACCCGTCCTGGCGATCATGCCGTTCGACACCGAGGAGGAGGTCGTACGGCTGGCGAACGACACCGAGTACGGACTCGCGGCCGGCGTGTGGACGACGAACCTCGCACGGGCGCACCGGATGGCGGCGCGCCTGGATGCCGGGACCGTGTGGGTCAACACCTACCGGGCCATGTCCCCGATGTCACCGCGCCAGGGCTTCAAGACCAGCGGCGTGGGCGTCGAGCACGGCACCGAGACGATTCTGGAGTACACGCGCCTCAAGAGCGTCTGGATCAACACGAGCGAGGAGCCCGTGGCCGACCCGTTCACCATGCGGAGCTGACATGCCACAGGTCTCCATCACCCTCGCCGAGGGCCGCACCCCGGCGCAGATCCGGGACTTGGTGCACGAGGTGCACGCCGCGGTCCTGCGCACCGTGAACACGCGGCCCGAGTACATCCGCGTCGTCGTCCACGAGGTCCCCCGGACGCACTGGGCCACCGGTGACGTCACCCTCGCCGAGATGGACGCCGCCACAACAGAAGCGGAGGAGCAGTCATGAGGTTTTCGTTGTTCGTGCACATGGAGCGCTGGGACGAGGAGGTCAGCCACCGGCAGCTCTTCGAGAACCTCTCCGAGCTGGCCCTGATGGCCGAGGCCGGCGGGTTCGGCACCGTGTGGATCGGGGAGCACCACGCGATGGAGTACACGATCTCCCCCAGCCCGATGCCGCTGCTCGCCCACCTGGCCGCGAAGACCTCGACCATCCGCCTGGGTGCCGGGACCGTCATCGCCCCGTTCTGGCACCCCCTCAGAGTCGCCGGTGAATGCGCGCTGCTCGACGTCATCAGCAACGGCCGGATGGAGGTCGGACTCGCCCGGGGTGCCTACCAGTTCGAGTTCGACCGACTGGCAGGCGGACTGCCGGCCGCCGAGGGCGGAAAGCACCTGCGTGAGCTCGTGCCGGCCGTCCGGGCGCTGTGGCAGGGCGACTACGCTCACGACGGCGAGGTCTGGCAGTTCCCGACATCGACCAGTGTGCCCAAGCCGGTGCAGCAGCCCACCCCGCCCATGTGGATCGCCGCTCGCGACCCCGCCTCCCACGACTTCGCGGTGGCGCAGGGCTGCAACGTCATGGTCACCCCACTGATGAAGGGCGACGAGGAAGTCGCCGACCTCAAGCGGAAGTTCGACACCGCCGTGGCGAACCACCCGGAGGTGCCGCGTCCCGACCTGATGGTGCTGCGGCACACGCATGTCCACTCCCCCGACGAGCCCGACGGCTGGCGTCCGGCCGCGGAGGCGATCAACCGCTTCTACCGAACCTTCGACGCCTGGTTCGGCAACAAGACCACCCCCCGGAACGGGTTCCTGCCGCCCAGCCCGGAGTCGAAGTTCGAAGACCGGCCGGAGTTCCGGCCGGAGGCACTGCACAGGACCGCGATGATCGGCACCCCGGCCGAGGTCATCGAGCGACTGCGCTCCTACGAGGAACTCGGCGTCGACGAGTACAGCTTCTGGATCGACAACAGCATGTCGCACGAGGAGAAGCGCAAGTCTTTGGAGCTGTTCATCAAGGAAGTCATGCCGGACTTCCAGTGAGTCGACTCTCGCGCGTGCCGCCGTCCGGATGATGAGGTGGCACGGTGACCAACCACGATGAGGCGGCGGCTGTCCGACCGTTGACACTGGCCTGGGTGAGCCGGCACCTGGAGGTCGGCGAACGAATCGTCAGAACCGAGGCGCTGCACGGCGGCATCACTGCCGAAATGCGGAGGCTGACCATCGGCACGCCGGACGGAGGCACCCGTGACCTGGTGCTGCGGACCTTCGTCGACCCGTTCTACGTGGAGCACGCCGAGGACTTGCTGACCAGGGAGGCCGGCGCCCTGACCCAGCTCACGGGGACCGGCGTGCCGGCTCCTGTACTGGTCGCGGTTGATCCGACCGCGGCGCATTGCGAGTATCCATCGCTCCTGATGACACGTCTGGCGGGCCGGACGGTCCTCGACGATGAGGGATTGGAGACGCGTGTCCCTCTGCTGGCCCGTCAACTCGTGGCGATCCACGCGTCGCGACCCGCCGTGCGGCCCCGCAAGTATGTGGCGTTGACGACCGCAGACACCGTCGTGACTCCGAAGGGCGCCGACGCGGCGGCATGGGCCGCGGCGATCGACGTGATCCGCAAGCCCGCGCCACCCTATGAAGGGCGATTCCTGCACCGGGACTTCCAACCCGGCAACGTGCTGTTCGACGTGCCGACCCCAAGGCCGGCAGACGCCCGGATCACCGGCGTCGTCGACTGGGCAGCGACCTCCTGGGGCCCGGCGGATCTCGATGTGGCGCACTGCTCCGTCAATCTCGCGCTCCTGCATGGCCCGGAGTGGGGTCTGCGGTTCGCCGAGGCGTATGAGGAGGCCGGCGGGGTGCTGGCCGCGGCCGCGAGCGAGCGGCTGTACTGGCGGGTGCGGGACGGGCTGGCCGCCTCAGAAGAAGTGCAGTCGGTGGCGCGGCCTTGGCGGGAGGCAGGGAGGACAGAGCTGACGACGCGAGCCGTGGAGGAGCGGCTGGATGCCTATGTCACCGCCCTGATGGACACGCTGGGCTGAGCCAAGGCGGTCCGTGGGCACGACCCCGGCCGTGTCTAGCACCACGTCGTCACCCGTTCAGGTTCAGTAGCTCAACCGGACCGCGTGACCGAGGACCACACGCCGAACCACTGCTCGGCGCCGTAGTCCTCGTACCGCTCCACCTCGGTGAACCCCAGCTTTGCCGCGAGGCGCATCGAGCGCTCGTTGGCGGTTTGGGTGCGCAGCACCACCGGCTTGCCGGGAAGCGCGTCGGCGAACCAGTCGAGTGCCGCTGCGCACGCCTCGGCGCCGTATCCGCGTCCCCACGCCTCCGGCAGGAACAGGTAGCCGAGCTCGGCCTCCCCGACATCCGGACGGACGTGCCCCGGACTCTCCGCGTCGTGCCGATCGAGCTTGACCATGCCGATCATCGCTCCGTCGACATCGATCACGAATAGGCCAGGCCGCCGTCCGGGTGTCTCGGGCACCTCGCGCTCGAGCTCATCACGCGGTCGAGGGCCACCGAGGTAGGTATGCACCTCCGACGAGGCGAACAGCTCGATGAACGCCGTACGGTCCCGGGCCTCGGACTCACGGAGCACGAGCCGTTCGGTTCTGATCGGGGCAGGCGGCCAGGCTACGGGCCCGAGTTCAGTCATGACGGGCAACCTACCGCGCACCCGCCGGGCAGGAGCCTCGGGGGAACGCTGTCGACGGCACTGGACAGCGGCCACTCCTGCTCCTCGCGCCACTGGTTCGCCCCCATGGCGAACAGCATCACCGGAGGCAGGTCCGGTCCCGGCAAGGCGGTCTCGGGGGCGAGTCACCTCCGGATCCACACACTCCAACCAAACGTCGGCGAGCGGGCCTCGGAAGCCGGGGAGGTCCGTGCTCGCGGCCATCCCGAGGTTCACCTCGCAGGCGGCTAAGGTGCTGCGGCCCCAGGCCACCAGCCGCTCAGGCGGGGTCCTCGTCCAGCTTCGCCACCACTCGGTCGGAGATGTCGGCCAGCGTCCGCAGCTCCGCCGGGGCGACATGGTCCAGGAACAGCTCTCGTACCGCTTCCACATGCAGTGGAGCCGCCCTCTCGATGGCCGCCCGCCCGGCGTCCGTGATCACCACGAACGCTCCCCGCGCGTCCTCGGGGCACTCCTCGCGGATCACCAGCCCTCGTCCGGCCATCCGCGCGATGTGGTGGGACATCCGGCTCTTCTCCCACTCGAGCGCCCGGGCCAGATCCTGGTAACGCTGCCGGCCGTCCGGCACATCCGTCAGATTGACCAGCACGGCGAAATCCGCGGACGAGAGCTTCGACTGACTCTGCAACATGCGTGACAGGCGGCCCCCCAGCCGCTCATGCAACCGAACAAAGCTCCGCCAGGCGTGCTGCTCCTCCGCCGTCAACCACCGCACGTCTTCATCCATACAGTGAGTGTAGAGGAGTTGACGGGTCACCCAGCTGGAGCGAAGGGCGCCCCGTCAGGAAGGTAGGCGCCGTGCTCGCACGGCTGGCAATCGTCGCCGCCTACGGCATGCTCCGCGCCGACGGCGCGATCTGCCGGCCCAAGGACTGATGCCGCCGAGCGGGCAAGGCCCTGTGCGCATCTGGCTGGCCGGGTCGGGGCCCAGCGCCGAGCCGAACATCACTCTGCCCTCGTCCAGCAGGGGGAGCGCTGAGCAGTCGGTCGCCAAGGGGGAAACTCCGACTGCACGGGCTGGGCCACCCCTGATTGCCTGCGGCGATCCGCAAGCACCAGTCGACGACAGGTCAGCCCAGGTGCGTCTCCAGCCACCGCAGGACCTCAGGGGTCACGGGGTCGGTGATGTCGGCGAACTCGTCATGCCTCTTCAGGAACTTGGCCACGTACGGACAGACAGGCACGATCCGCTTCCCGGAGGCACGCGTGTCGGTGAGCGCCTGCCGCACCAGCTGTGCGGCCAGGCCCTGTCCGGCGTAGGCGTCGCCGACCTCCGTATGGAAGAACACACGCTGCTCACCACGGTCGCGGTACTCGGTCACGCCGGCGCGCTTGCCGTCGACCACGATCTCGTACCGATGGTGTGCGTCCACCCGCTCGACGACCGGGACGGCAGAAGGCCCGCTCATAGGGGTGCCTTTCTGAGAGAGATCAGCGACGCGGAGGGTTGCGGCGCGGCCTGATGGTGGCGTTGGGCAGGGCGGGCGCGGGAAGCCGGCCCCCGGGAAATCCTTCGATCGTGCCGAAGCGGTCGGAGGAGGACTGCCAGTCCTCGCGGGCCTTGACGATGTCCTCGTGAGTGCGGCCGATGAAGTTCCACCACATGACGATCTCCTCCTCGAACGGCGTGCCGCCGAGCAGAATCACCCGCGCCGGAGCCTCCGACTCGTTCATCAGCGTCAACGCCTCGGCACCGGGCGGGACATAGCCCAGCTCCGCCCGGTGCAGCAGGGTGTCGTCCACGCTGACGTCCCCGCTGTCCACGAGGACGCCGTGCTCGAAGTCGGTGTCCACGCAGAGGGCGACCGTCATCCGCGGTTCGAGGATGATCTCGGCGCCGAGCAGCGGGGTGAACGTGCGCACCGGGGAGACCCCACCGGCGAGCGAGCCGAGAAAGACCCTGACCTCGGCCCCCTTCATCCGCACGGGATCGGGCACATGATGCTGGAAGTCCCGTTGCGCGTTGCGGTGCTCCTGGGGCAGCGCCACCCACAGCTGGACGCCGTGGACGACGGTCGTGCGCGGGGTGGAGACCTCCGAGTGGGCGATGCCGTACCCGCCCGTCATGAGGTTGATCTCCCCGGGGCGCACCAGGGCGTGGGTGCCGAGCGTGTCGCGGTGCTCGACCTCTCCGCCGAACAGCCAGGTCACCGTCTGCAGGCCGGTGTGCGGGTGCGGGGGCAGTGCCATGCCGCCCTTGTCGGTGACCTCGTCGGGACCGTAGTGGTCGGCGAAGCACCAGGCTCCGATCAGCGTCCGGTCCCGCTGCGGCAGCGTCCGCCGCACCGTCATCGAGCGCGGTCCGCCCAGGGGCACGTCCCGTGCGGCGAGCACGTCGACCCGGGGCGCCCCGGCCGGCCGTACGTCGTCGGCCGGCGACCCGCATCTCATCACTGCCGGCTCGGCTTCGGCATTGCTCACCGGGACCACCTCTCATGGCATGATAGTTGTTGCATCAACTATGATGTCATGATCATAGAGCGAAGGCCACAACGAGTAGACAACGAGCGGGAGACATGCGGATCTTCATCGACAAACAGAGCCCCAAGGCCTTCCACGCCCTGCTGCAGACATCGGAAGCGGTACGCGCGGTGGCCGCCGAGGCGGGGCTCGACCGCACCGTCGTGGAGCTGATCAACCTCCGCGTGTCACAGATCAACGGCTGCGCCTACTGCCTCGACACCCACACCAAGGCCGCCGTACGCGAAGGCGAGACCGCGCAGCGGCTGGGAGTACTGGCCGCGTGGCGGGACACCGAGGCGTTCACGCCCCTGGAGCGCGCGGCCCTCGCACTGGCCGAGACCACGACCCACCCCACCGATGCCGTCGCACAGGAATCCGCCTACCAGGCCGCTCGACACGTGCTCACCGATGACCAGATCTCAGCAGCGATCTGGGTAGCGGTCACCATCAACGCCTTCAACCGGGTCTCGATCATGAGCAAGCACCCGGTACGGGCGAATCGAGGCGCTCCGGGCGAGGAGAGCGGTGTCACAGTGTCCGGTGGGTGATACGGCGTGACGCCCGACTCCGGATCGGCCAGGCTCGCTCGTGCGGCACCGCCGCCCTGCGCACCCGTTGCTCCGGGTGCTCCTCGACAACCTCACCCGCCACAGCGAGGGCCGCCCGCTGCGCAACGTCGTCGACAAGCGGCGAGGGTACGTGGTGGACGAGCCGCACTCCGGCTGGGCGTGGTGCTGCGGGCACCGTGGTTGAAGATGCCGCTCTTCACGGAGATGCCGGGCCGACGTCGACCAGGGCCGCATCGACCAACAACTCCGCGATGGATCGCGCGTACGCGCGGGGGTGGCTGCTGTTGAGTGCGGTGCCGCGTGCGGCCGCGCCGTCGAAGAGCAGTGCCAGTTGCTCACCCAGGGTTTCCGGGTCGGTGGCCCCGGCCTGCCGTGCGATGTCCGTGAGGCGGCGGGCGAACTCCCTCTTGTACGCCGCGGCCAGCTGATGGGCGGAATGCCCGGGGTCTGATACTTCGACGCTGACGTTCAGGAACGGGCATCCCCGGAACGGAGCGGTGGTTTCCGGCCGCCTCCAGTCGAAGACGGCCAACAGCTGATCACGCGGGCTCGGTGTCGGTGTCGGTGTCGGTTGGGCGGGCGACGGGAGGACTGGCAGGAGATCGTCCACCAGGGACTGCAGGTATGCCCCGACGAGCTCGTCCTTGCTCGGGAAGTGCGCGTAGAGGGTGCGTTTCGACACTTCGGCGACGGTCGACAGCTGGTCCATCCCGGTCGCGTTGATCCCCTGCGCCGTGAACAGTTCGGTCGCCGCTTTGAGGATCCGCTCCCGGGCGCCACGCCCACGACGCCGACGTACGGGGTGAGATTCGGTCACACCCTTAAGGGTACCGATCGTTTTACATAAGCCGGTGGGCCAGCTACGGTGGCGTCTTAAGTAGACCGATCGTCTTACATAGCCACGCCTCGCGTCGCGCCGCCCGCTTCGACCATCGATGCGAAATCAGCACCAAGGAGACCTGATGCGTTACACGACCTTCGGACGACGGACCGGACTGCGCGTTTCCGAGTACGCACTCGGCACGGGGAACTTCGGCACCGGCTGGGGTGCCGGTGCCGAGCCGGACGAAGCGCGCCGGATGTTCGACGGGTTCGCCGAGGCCGGCGGAACGTTTCTCGACACCGCGGACGGCTACCAGTTCGGCGAATCCGAAGAACTCGTGGGCAAGTTCGTCGCCGCCGACCGGGACCACTTCGTCCTGGCCACCAAGTTCACCAACGGAGCCGGCCCGCGGCCCGGCATCTCCAGGACGGGCAACAGTCGCAAGAACATGGTCACTTCGCTGGAGGCGAGCCTGAAGCGCCTCGGCACCGACTACATCGACCTGTACTGGGTCCACTTCCCCGACGACCTCACGCCCATGGAGGAGATCCTGCGCGGACTGGACGACCTGGTCAGCTCCGGCAAGATCCTCCACGCCGCCCTCTCCAACTTCCCCGCATGGCGTGTCTCCCGCGCCGCCACCCTCGCGGACCTGAAGAACTGGGCACCGGTCACGGGCATCCAGATCGAGTACAGCCTCGTCGAGAGGACCCCCGACCGCGAACTGCTGCCGATGGCCGAGAGCCTGGGACTCGGCGCCGCCCTGTGGTCCCCGCTCGGCGGCGGACTGCTCACCGGCAAGTACCGCCGCAGCACCGAGGGACGGCTGAGCGATTTCAAGACGCTCGTGCACACCGAGAACACCGACCAGAAGACCGCCGTCGTCGACACCGTCCTGACCATCGCCGAGGAGACTGGCGCGACGCCCGCCCAGGTGTCGGTGGCCTGGCTCCGCGAGCGTGCCGCCCAGGCGTCCACCTCGTTCGTGCCGATCATCGGCCCGCGCAACCTCACCCAGCTCGACGACTACCTGGGCGCACTGGACGTCCAACTCACCCAGAAGCAGTTCGCCCGCCTGTCGGACATCAGCGCAATCCCCCTCGGAGTGCCCCACGAGGCGACCGCCGGCGCCCGAGACGCCGTCCAGGGCGGTGACGCCTCCCTCATCACCCAGCCCGCAGTGCCCGCGGCCTGAGCTGCGGATCCTGCCGTCGGCGGCCCCATTCCGTCGACACCACTTTCCGTCCCGCATCGTGCGCAGTTGACCGGCCTCGGCGCCATCGGGGGCCAGCGGGTTGTGCTGGGTGTAGTCCGGTCGCACGGAACGAGTAGCCGATGCGAGCACTCTCGCTCGCCATACCCGGCGACAGGGGCCCCTGCCGCTCGGCCGAGGCCGGGAGCTGGGGCCGTAGACGGGGTATCCCTTCGAACTCGGCATTCCCGGCCGGGTCTTCGATTCGGCGGACGGCCGCTACGAGGTCCTCACCCGGCCACGCTGGCCCTGCTCATCTACACCAGCGGTACGACCGGGGTGCCCAAGGGCGTGATGCTCGACCACGCCAACATCGACGCCATGGTGGAGATGGGGCGCCAGGCATTGGAGGTCGGGCCGGCCGACCGGTGCCTGCTGATCCTGCCGCTCTTCCACGTCAACGGCATCGTGGTCAGCGTCCTTCTGCCGCTGCTCGTGGGCGCGAGCGTCGTCATCGCGGGCCGGTTCGATCCTCGTACCTTCTTCGATCTCGTCGAGCAGGAACGCCCCAGCTTCTTCAGCGCGGTGCCGACGATCTACAGCATGCTCGCGGCACTCCCGGACGACGTCCGGCCCGACACATCGTCGCTGCGGTTCGGAGTCTGCGGCGCCGCACCCGCCTCCGCCGAGCTGCTGACCCGGTTCGAGGCCCGGTACGGGTTCCCGCTCGTCGAGGGATACGGCCTGTCCGAAGGAACCTGCGGCTCCACCATCAACCCCGTCGCCGGTCCTCGACGCGCCGGCACCGTGGGGCTTCCTTTCCCCGGCCAGGAGATCCGGATCGTCGACACCGACGGCGGTGAGGTGGCGCCGGGCACGGACGGTGAAGTCGTCGTGAGGGGCCCCAACGTCATGCGCGGCTATCTCGGCCGTCCGGACGAAACGGCCCGCGTCATCGTCGACGGCTGGCTGCACACGGGCGACGTGGGCCACCTCGACGCCGAGGGCTATCTGACCCTGGTCGGGCGCTCGAAAGACATGATCATCCGTGGCGGGGAGAACATCTACCCCAAGGAGATCGAGGACGTGCTCGCAGGCGACCCGACCGTGCTCGAGGCCGCCGTGATCGGCGTACCCGACGAGAAGTGGGGAGAGGTGGTTGTCGCCTACGTCCAGCCGCGACCGGGGTCGACCGTCGATCCGTCGGCCCTGAAAGCCCTCTGCGCGCGCAGCCTTACGAGCTATAAGCGCCCGACCGCGTTCTTCGTGGTGCAAGCCATGGCGAAGAACGCGGTCGGCAAGATCGACAAAGCCTCGTTGCGTGCCGGTCACGCCGCCCTCTCGGCCCGGTCCTGATCCTCCAAGGCCTTGAGAAGGTTCGGCGGGTCGAGTTCATCGACGCCGTCTCCAAGTCCGCATCGGGCAAGATCCTCCGCAAGAATCTCCGCTCCCGCACGAACCGCGGATCAGGTGTTGCCGCCCGGGGGCAGGAGTGCCTCGCCGAGCATGCGCCAGTACGGCATCGCGGACTCCCCCGGCTCGATCCCGATCACCTGCACCGCGACATGATCGGCTCCGGCCTCGACATGGGCATGGAGGCTTCTCGACGATGGTGTCCAGGTCGCCCCAGAACACCAGGTCGTCGACGATGCGGTCACTGCCGCCGGCGATCTCCTCCTCCGAGTAGCCCAGTCGACGGAACTTCGCGATGTTGTAAGGGGAGTTCAGATAGATGTTCAGGTGTTCCCGCGCGACCGCGCGGGCCTTGTCGGGGTCCGACTCGAACAGCACCGCGTGCTCGACGCCCAGGAACGCGTCCGGCCCGAGGATCTCGCGCGCCTGCGCGGTGTGCGCCACGTTGACGTGATAGGTCTGCGCGCCGGCCGTGCGTTCGCGAGCCAGCTCGAGCATTTTGGGCCCGTACGCGGCCATGATGCGGCGCATCGGAGTCTTCGGCAGGGGGTTGGGAGTCTCGACCGCGTCCATCTCGTCGAGGTACGCCGTCATGGCTGCCAGGCGCTTGGTCCCCGGCCCCTGCCCGCCGCCGAATCCGAGACCGAGCACGTGCCGGTCGGGGTAGGCGTCGGCCAGCAGGAGGGCGGCGCAGGCGGCGGGCTTCGGCGGCGTCGATGTCGTCGAGCGCGGTGTCCTCCTCCATGGCGCGGTAGTCGTCGAGGCTCGCGCGCAGGCGCCCGGGCGGGAGAACGCGCGGACGTAGCCGTCGACCGCGTGGGCTGTGAGTCCGTGGCGGTTGCAGGTCGCCGTCGACTTGCTCCTGTCCGCCGAGATCCGGCGCGTACGCGTCTGCGGCGCGGACCGCTGCGCACTGCGTTCCTGGACCGTTCCCCTACCCGCAACCGCCGCTGGTGCTCCATGTCCCGCTGCGGCAACCGCACCAAGGACCGCCTTCATCAGGCGCGTACACGACAGAGTGGCCGGATCACGGAAAGCTGACGGAGGAGTCCTCAGCTCACTCTGGCGACCTCATACGAAAGGCTGGGCCGGGGACGCTCTCGATGTCATTCGCTTGCACCGGGTGGCCTCGTTCGCAGCGAATCTGGACGTCGACGTGCGCGCCGCACTCGCGGTGTCGCGCCAGTACCGCCGGCCCCTCCGGGTCGGCGCGGTAACGGTCACCCCACTGCAGCAGTCCCATCACGGCCGGCACCAGATCCATGCCCTTAGGGGTGATCACATACTTCGGCCGACTCCGCGAACCGGGCTCCTTGTACGTCTCGGTCGCCAGGATCCCTTCCTCCACCAGCATCCGAAGCCGCGCCGCCAGAAGGTTACGAGGACAGCCCAGGACACGTTCGAAGTCACCGAACCGGGACGAGCCGTACCACACCTCACGCAGGATCAGGATCGTCCACTTCTCGCCCACGATCTCAAGAGTCCGCGCGATCGAACAGTTGGACGTGTCCCGGTCGAGTCGGTGGTCCATGCCGGTGTCTTGAAGAACTTCGGTCCACGCATCCATGGGAGCGATTCTAACCGAGTTTGAGTTTACTTATAGATACTCAGCCATCGGCGCCACGTCCGCCGATTCAAGCAGGACGGGATAGACGGCTCGGGCATCTCGACACTGATGGCGGACGCCGGGCTCACCAACGGAGCGTTCTACGCCCACATCGCCTCCAAGGACGACCTCGTCGCCACGTTGTCGCCGATGAACTGCGCACGCAGACGGAGAGGTACGACACGCTCCGGCCCGGCCGACAGGGACTCGAGGACTTCGTTCGCGGTCTGCCGATCACGCTGAAGGACAGCTACGAGACCGCTGGTCTGCGGACCGTCTGTGGTCGGCCCGACCTCAAGGACTACGTGCCCGAACAGGACGCCGAGGCGGTGCGACGGCTGCGTGCCGCAGGTGCGCTGATCATCGGCAAGACCAACATGCCCGCGGGGAACCAGGACGTCCAGGCGGACAACCCGGTGTTCGGACCAACGCTGAACCCGTGGAACACCGCGCGCACGTCCGGAGGCTCCGCAGGCGGTGGCGCCGTGGCTACAGCCGCAGGGCTGACCGCTTTCGACTTCGGCTCGGAAATCGGCGGATCCACCCGGATCCCGGCACACTTCAACGGCCTCTACGGACACAAGGCGACCTGGCGGTCCATCCCCCTCATCGGCCACGTGCCGGGCGGACCCGGTGTCGGGCGGTGGGGGAGATCGACCTCGCCTGTGCGGGCGCCCAGGTACGCGAGGCGCGCGACCTTGTCCCCGTCCTCCACGCGACGGTAGGACCGCCCGAGCGCGACGGCGGTTTCAGCTACACACTCGCACCACCCAGGGCGAGCGAGCTGGGCGGCTTCCGGGTAGCGGTGTGGCCCGAGGACCCCTCGTGCCCCGTCGACCACGACGTCGTCACAGCGATGGACGACGCCCTGAATGCCCTCAAGGCGGCCGGCGCGAAGGTCGAGTTGCGGCCCTCCGGCCTCCCCGATGACATGGCGACCAGTCACGACATCTTCCTGCGCCTGCTCTTCGGTGCGTTCACCTACGACCGATCCGGACTGACAGCGGCCTCCAACACAGCGCTCCTCGCGCGTGTTGCCCAGCATCCTCGTGGAGAGGCGCTGTACGCCTTGCGAGGAACCTTCCAGTCCCACTACAGCTGGCTCCAGGCGGACGTGGCACGCCATGAGCTGCGGCAGCGGTGGACCGAGTTCTTCCGGGACCTCGATGTCCTCCTCATGCCGGTCACACCGACCACGGCACCGCCTCATCACAACAAGCCGATCGACAGATTCGGACGCCGGATCCAGGTCGACGAGCGGCCTCGCCCCTACTGGGACCAGGTCAAGTGGAGCGCCATCGCCAACGTGGCCGGCTCTCCGGCGACGACCATCCCGGTGCGAACCGGCCGAGACGGTCTGCCTGTCGGGCTCCAGGCGATGGGTCCGAGCGGCGGCGACCTCACCACCATCAAGTTCGCCGAGCTCCTCGGCCGAGAACTCGAGGGCTACCAGCCCCCTCCGGCCTTCATGTGACGAGCCGCCGCCCCGCACCGCCCCGAACCCGACCCCCAGGCAACCCCGGCTGACGCCGACCACACCGAAGATGAGCCCAGATGAATACGCTCGACACCCCCCTCACTCTCCCGAACGGCCAGATACTGGCCAACCGCCTGATGAAGTCAGCGCTCAGCGAGGCACTGGGAAACAAGAACAACGCACCCGACGAGCGCCTCGGCCGTCTGTACTCCACGTGGAGCCGAGGCGGCTATGGCCTCATGATCACCGGCAACGTCATGGTCGATCGCGCACAGCTCGGTGAACCGGGCAACATCGTCATCGAGGACGAGCGTGATCTCGACCCGCTCTCGCGCTGGGCCAAGTCAGCCCAGGACTCGGGCGCTTCGATCTGGGCACAGCTCAACCACCCCGGACGCCAAGCCAACCCCTTGGCACTCGGACACACGCCTGTCGCCCCCAGCCCGATCCCGCCGAAACTGCCCGGAGCCACGACGCCGCGCGAACTGCGACCGGCAGAGATCGAGGAGATCATCGAGCGCTTCGCCACGGCCGCGGCCGTGTGCGAGACAGCCGGCTTCAACGGCGTACAGGTGCAAGCGGCCCACGGGTATCTCATCTCCCAGTTCCTGTCACCGCTGTCGAACCGGCGCGACGACGACTGGGGCGGCGATCCCGAGCGGCGGATGCGTTTCTGCCTCGAGGTCGTCCGCCGCATCCGCGGCCGCGTCAGGCCCGGCTTCGCAGTCGGCATCAAACTCAACTCGGCAGACTTCCAGCGGGGCGGATGCACCGGGGAGGAGTCCCAGGCCGTGCTGGCCGCGCTCGCCCGCGAAGGCGTCGACCTCATCGAGGTCAGCGGCGGTAGTTACGAGTCCATGGCAATGAACGGCTCGGCGGCCCCCAGCACAAGGGCACGAGAGGCGTACTTCTTGGAATACGCCCGCACTGTTCGCAAGCTCGTGGGTGACATCCCACTCGCCGTCACAGGCGGATTCCGCACCCGCGATGCCATGCGGCAAGCCGTACGGGCCGGCGAGTGTGACGTGGTCGGCATCGGCCGGCCGGCGATCACCACGCCGGACGCGGCCCGGCTCATCCTCGAAGGGCAGGCCGAGGCACTCACGGCACATCAGGTGCGCTACGGCATGAGAACGCTGCTGGGCAAAATCACCGACCTCAAGGCCCTGGACGGGGTGCTGGACATCAGCTGGCACACCGACCAGATACATCGCCTCGGGAACGGCCTGCACCCCGACCTGAATCGCGGCAGCCTTGCCGCCACCGTCGCAATGGTCCGGCGAAACGGGCGCACCTCTTTCCGCGCCAAGCGAGGCGGGTCATGAGCGCCCGCGGCTTCAACGGGTTGGAGCCCACGCTGAGCCTGCCTCGGGACGGGCTGCGCTACCCGATCTGGATCAAGGGCCTCACCCGAACCAGAGGCGAGAGCCGCGCAGGTCATCGAGGGGCGTAGCTTGTCGGGTTCGCAGTTGTGGGCTCTCAGCGGCAGTCGCATTCCCGGATGTCGGGATTGCGGTGGCCTGCTGCCGCCCGGGGTGTGAGGATCGTGCGCCGTCAGCGTGGGGGTCGGCCCGCGGGTTCAGGCGAGGGCGGCGACGAGCAGGGTGAAGGCGGCGATGATGACGGCGACGCGGACGTAGTGGAGGCGTTCCCAGCGGTGCAACTGCTCCTTCCAGTCCTCGGGCCGGTTCTCGGGGGTCCACGTCTTGCCCCGGTTGTTGATCGGGACGAGCAGCAGGAGCGACATGACCACACTGAGGAGCAGCAGCGCGCCGGCGGTGACGACGAGGCCGGTGCCGTGGTGGTGCCATCCGGCGATGGCCCAGACGGCGACGAGGACGAGCGAGCCGATGTACCAGACCGGCATCACGGCGCCGAGCATCCGGCCCCCGTGGGCGTGGCCGAGTTGGCCGCTGTCCTCGGGGAGTGCGTTGAGGATCGGGTTCATGACGAAGGCGACGGAGAACTCCACCCCCACCATCACGCCGACGACCACGGTGGTGACGACCTCGAGTGCGTTGAGCATGATGACCCCTCTTGGAATCTAGTATTGCTAGCCGATGAGGCAACGCTAGTACTGCTGCCGCTCACTTGTCTAGCGATGCTAGGATCGAGTCATGTCGGTACAGGAACGCAAGCAGCGCGAACGGGCGGGCCGCGAGCGCCTCATCGTGGCGACGGCCCGCGAACTCGCCGAGCAGCAGGGCTGGGACGCGGTCACGACCCGCCGGCTCGCCGAGCGCATCGAGTACAGCCAGCCCGTCCTCTACAGCCACTTCCGCGGCAAACGCGAGATCATCGGCGCCGTCGCCCTCGAGGGTGCCGCCGAGATGGCCGCGGCGGTTCGCGCCGCGACCGCCGCCGCGGACGGCCCGCGCGAGCGGGTGTACGCCCTCGCCCGCACCTACCTCGGCTTCGCCGCACGCCACCCGGCGGTCTACGACGCCATGTTCCAGCTCGACGGCGGCCTCCCGTACGCACAGGAGGACACCCCGGAACCTCTCAAGGACGCCTTCGCCGCCCTGCTGGAGACTCTCGGCGAGGTCGCCGGCGACGGCACCCACCCGGGACTGTTCACCGAGGTGTTCTGGGCGGCCCTGCACGGGGTGGCCACCCTGACCCGGTCGGGACGGCTGCCGCCGGAGGACACCGAGCGGAGGGTGGAGCTGCTGGTGGACCGGCTCGCCATGGTCTGACACACCGTCCCGGCGGGCACGCAGTCGGGTCCTCGGGCCCCGTGGTCGCGGGCGGAGGCCGCGATCCCCTCCGGGCTCAGTCCCTCCCCGGCGACGACCTGCACGTCGACGGGTGTCGTCGGGACCCGGCGCGGCATGTCCCAGAATGGCCCGCGGGAATGCAGGCGCTGCCCCGGGTCGTAGCGCGGCCGCTACGACCCTGGAGGCCGTCAGAACGTCGTGTTGTCGTTGGCGGAGGTCTCCGACACGTCCTGCACCGCGTCCCAGTGCTCGACGATCTTTCCGTCCCTGACCCGGAAGAGGTCGATGACCGCCTGGCCGCGCTCGCCCGAGGTGATCCGCTTCGGCACCACGCGCAGCTGCGGGAACTGCTCGAAGTACGCGCCCGCTCCGGCCTTCAGGCCTGTCACGCCGCCGGGGAAGCTCGGGTTGTGCTGGTGGTACTCGGGGCCCACGCAGGTGTCGATGGCGGCCAGGTCCTTCCGGACCATGAGCTGCTCGACGAAGGCGATGACGAGCTTCTTGGTGTACGCGGTGAACCACCGCTCTTTTCCCGTCCTGGAAGCGGAAGATGTCGAAGACGGCCATCCCGGGAGTGCCGGGAACCAGGACGCCACTGGAGTGCAGGAGCACCAGGTCGACCTCGGACAGGACCCGCAACACGTCGTACTTGGCGTCCGGGAACTGCTGTCGCATGGCGGCGGCGAAGGCCCTCATTGCCTCGCCGTCGGGGTCGTCGGGGGCGAGCGGGGTTTGTGCTGGATGTAACCGGCCGTACAAAGCGGTCGATGACGGTCGTGTCGACCCCGTCGAACACGGTCCTGAGGGTTTGGACGGCGATGGCGATCTGCGTCTTAGCTGTACCTTCCACCTTTCCGCTCGCCGAAGCCGCCAGGGTCCGCGGCGACGGACGGGTGGGCGGTGTTCACGACGCTGCCTCTTCCGAACCCGGTGAGAACGGGGAGGCCCACGGCCGCCCGGTACGCACCAACTCCGACTTCTCGATCACCGTCGAGCACGGCCCGGAGGCGCTGCGCACCGCCGCCACCGTCGTCATCCCGCCCTTCGTCGCCTTGGCCGTGACCCGGGAAGTTCCGCAACCACCCACTGGATGACCGCGGACCTGTTCCGCGCACACTTCCCCCAGATCTCACTCGATCCGGACGTTCTGTTCATCGACGACGGAGATGTGCTGACCTCGGCCGGTGCCGCCTCCGGGCTCGACGTCTGCCTGCACATCATTCGCAAGGACCACGGCAGTGAAGTCGCCAACCAGGTGGCCCGCATGTGCATCGTCCCCCCGTGGCGCGACGGAGGGCAGGCGCAGTACATCCAGCACCCAGTACCCGAGGCCACGGCCAGCGGAACGGCCACCGCCCGCCAGTGGGCGCTGGAGAACCTCCACGAGCCCATGACTCTGACGGACCTCGCCAAGCACTCCCACATGAGTCTGCGCACCTTTGCTCGCCGCTTCACCGAAGAGGTGGGCATGAGCCCGGGACGCTGGCTGATCCAGCAGCGCGTCGACCGGGCACGGCACCTCCTGGAAACCACCGACCTGCCGGCGGACGAGATCGCCGGCCAAGTCGGCTTCGCCGGCAGCACGTCGCTACGAGAACACTACGCACGCCGCAACGCCTCGGGCACCGGCCGAGCCTTCCATGGTCATGTCTCAACTCTCCTGCGAAAGGCGGGGGTTGACGGAGACCAAGACATGCTCGCCCACGCCCTTCTCGCCTTCACGAGCTGGGTGGACCTGGTACCGGCTGGCCCAACCCAAGGGACCGTGACGGAGATCATCCCTACGGTGAGAACCCGGGCAGCGGAGAGCCACCCGGGCAGCCCCGGGATACCGCCGGTCACCCCATAAAACGCAGCCCGTCCTCGAAGTCGACGCGCGAGAGATCGGCGCGCGAGACGATGCCGAGCTTGGGGAACACATTGGCCAGGTGATGAGCCACCGTACGAGGACTGATCAGCAGCTGTGCCCCGATCTCCCGGTTGGTGAATCCCTCCGCGGCCAGCCGTACGACTCTCAACTCCTGCGCCGTGAGGGTGGTTGGGGTGTCCCGTGCCCGTGCCCGCGCGGAGTCCCGGCGCGGTTGCTGCCCGGTCAGTTCCTGTTCGGCCCGGGTGCGGGCAACCAGGGGCGCCGCGTCGAGTCGCCGGAAGATTTCCGCGGCTTCGGCCAGCTGGGTCCGGGCGTCGGTACGGCGGCGGGCCCGCCGCAGCCACTCGCCGTACAGCAGGCGCGTGCGGGCGTAGTTGAAGGGCCGCGACGCGGCTCCGGGGACATCCAGCGCAAGCCGGAACTGCTTCTCCGCATCCGCCCCCGACGCCAGCAGTGCGTGGACAAGGTGCGTCGCGGAGATCGCCCACGCCGCCTCGGTCCGTTCGGCCCACCGCCGCAGCAGCCGCGCCTGGTCCTCGGCCGTCGCCCGCTGCCCTGCCTGGAGGGCGGCCTCGGCGGTGTCCGGCGCGGCGAGCAGCGCGACGGTGTCGTTCGCCGCGTGGTGCCCGTGCTCGCTCAGCCGGACCAGGCGGTCCCGCGCCTCCTCGGCCCGGCCGGCGAAGAGCGCCGACATGCCGAGGTTCCATTCCGCGCAGGCGCTGAAGACGCGCACCCCACGCGGCACCCACACCTCGATGGTCCGGGCGGCGAGGTCTGCGACGGTCTGCTCCTGGCCTCGCGCGGCTGCCAGCCATCCGAGACTGGCGCAGCACTGCTCCGCCAAGTGGTCGTCGCCGGTCCCCTCGGCCACTTGGAGCCCCTCGAGGGCGTTCGCCGTGGCCAGGGTCCAGGAGCCTTGCGCGATGTCGGGCGCCACGGTCTGGGCCAGCGCCTGGGTCATGGCAGTGACCTGGTCCGTGTGCCGCAGCGTGTCGATTTCGCGGCGGAGCGCCTCCTGCAGGGCGGACTCGATGCCCCAGGCCACCGCCAGCGGTGCCGGTGGCATCACGAGCCAGGAACTGCCGCTGAGCCGGGTGAGGATGTCAGCGACGGGGGCCACGATCTGGTCACGGTCATCGGCGCCGCCGCCCCCGTCCTCCGTCCACCATTGGCGCAGCAACGGCAGCAGATCGGCGTTCGGGAAGTTCCCTTGCGGGAGCCGCCGCTCGAGCCGCTGGAGCGCCTCGCGCTGCAGTGCGCCATGACTGGCCGCCCACGCCGCCCGCACCGCCATGTTGCCGAGCCTGAACGCCTGCCCGGGATCGGCCACCCGCTCCATGTCCCGGGTCAGCTGACGGCAGGCGGTTTCCAGGTCACCGTGCGCGAACTCGATCAGCCCGCGCAACCCCTCGCTGAGATCCGCGAGCGTGGATGCGGAGGAGACCCCTTCGGCCCGCTCCAGCATTCTCCGCGCCACGTCGACGTGGCCGGCCTCCCAGGCCGCCCTGGCTCCGTGAGCCAGTCGTCTGGCCGCGTCGTCCGTGGAGGGGGACAGCTTCGCCGCACGCCGCAGCGCACGGGCCGCCGTGGCACAGCCGCCGCGCGCCCAGGACCGGTGGGCGGACTCTTCCAGCAGCCGGGCCACCTCCTCGTCGGGGCGGCTCACGGCTTCCAATGCCGCGGCGAGGTGCCAGGGGCGCAGCTCGTCGGCGTTCTCACCGGTCAGTACGGAGGCGAGCGCGTGATGAACGGCCTGGCGGTTCGCGGGCGGCGCCTCCTCGTAGACCACCGCCTCCATCAGCTGGTGGCGGAAGCAGATCCGCCCGTCCGAGCGCGTGGTGAGCAGGCCCGAGTGCAGCGCCTCGTCCCACGCGACTGCGTCGAGGCCGAGCACAAGTCCGGCCTGGCCCACGGTGTTGCGATCACTACGGTCATCGGCGGCGGCGAGAAGGAGCGCGGTGCGGGCAGGCGCGGACAACCTCTCGATCCGGGCGCGGAAGGCACGGCGCAGGCGTGGACCGACGGCGATCCGCTCATCGGCGAGAGGGTGCGTCGAGATGTCGCCGGCCGCCACGGACGTGGTCAGCTCCTGAAGTGCCAGGGGATTTCCGGCTGCCGCGCGGATCGTGCGGCGGATGACCGCCTCGTCGGCTTGCGGAGCGACGGCACGGGCGAGGAGCCGGGCGTCCTCGTCGCCCAGCTCCCGGACCTCCAGGGCCGCCAGTTTCTCCCAGGGGCCGTCGACGGGGTCGTCGTGTCCGGTGAGGAGCATGACCACGGGCTCGTTGCGCAGTCGGCGCGCGACGAAGGCCAGGCACCGTGCGGATGGCTCGTCGAGCCATTGGGCGTCGTCGGCGATGATGAGCACCGGCCGTTCCTTGGCCAGCTCGCCGACGAGCGTCAGTACGGCCACGCCGATCAGAAACCGGTCCGCCACGTCGTTGCTGGTACCGAGCGCCCCGTTCAAGGCGTTGGCCTGCGGCTCGGGGAGCGTACTGATCCGGTCCGTCACGGGCCACAGCAATTCGTGCAGTGCGGCGAACGTCAGCCCCGACTCCAGGCGAGTGCCCCCGCATCGCAGGACAGTGAAGTCCGCAGCGGCGGACTCGGCCACGTATTCCAGCAGAGCGGTCTTGCCGATGCCGGGGTCACCCCACAGCACCAGCGTTGTCCCGGACCCTCGCCGAGCACCGTCAAGGGTCCGGTCAAGGGCTACTTGCTCCTGGCGCCGTCCGTATAGGTCCATTTGCTTGAAAGCTTAAGGGGCTGCCGTCGCCCCGAGCCACTCCCGGTACCCGTGTATTGACCCGCAGGGTTGTTCACACGGCTGATCGGTGGCTTGCCTCGGAGTGCGGTGTGGCAGCGGTGGTGGTTGTAGGTGTGGAGGAAGTCTGCCAGGGCGTCGGTGCGTTCGGTGTTGCTGGTGTAGGGCCGCAGGTAAGCCCACTCGTCGAGCAGGGTGCGGTTGAAGCGTTCGACTTTGCCGTTGGTCTGCGGCCGGTAGGCGCGGGTGAGCTTGCCGACCGCGCCGAGGTCGGCCAGGGCCTGCCGCCAGGCGAAGCTTTTGCGGTAGGGCCAGGCGTTGTCGGTCAGGACCCGCTCGATGCGGGTGATGCCGTTCTCGGCGAAGAAGGCTGCGGCCCGGCGGAGGAAGGCTGCGCAGGTGACGGCCTTCTCGTTGTCGTGGATCTCGCTGTAGGCCAGGCGGCTGTGGTCGTCGACGGCGGAGTGGACGAAGTCGAAGCCCATGGAGCTGCGGGTGGCGCGGCCGGCCTGGCGGCCCAGGACCTTGTGGCCACCGCCGTCGGGGATGCGGCCGAGTTTCTTGACGTCCACATGGATCAGCTCGCCGGGCCGTTCGCGTTCGTAGCGGCGGATGACCTGTCCGGTGGGCCGGTCAAGGAAGGCCAGTCGGTTCAGGTCGTGGCGTACGAGGATCCGGTGCACGGTCGATGCGGGCAGACCGAGGATCGGCCCGAGTCGTGCGGGCCCGAGCTTGCGGCTCTGCCGCAGCCGGCAGACGCGGGCTGCGGTGGTGGCAGTGGTCCGGTGTGGTGTCGTGTGTGGGCGGCTGGAGCGGTCGATGAGTCCGCTCTCGCCCTCGGATCGCCAGCGCCGGATCCACTTGTGGGCGGTGGGACGGGAGATACCCATCTCCGCGGCGACATGCGCGACGGGACGGCCGGAGCGGACCCGTTCGACGAGCAGTCGCCTGCCGTGAACGGTCAGCCGGGCATTACGGTGTGACACGAAGACCTCCGTGCGGTGCGGTCCTAGACAGCTCCACCACACCGGAGGTCTTCGCCATGATCAAGCCCGGCTGGCGTTAACAACGCTCGTGATCAATACACCTAGGTGTATTGCCCTGAGAGGTTAGGGACGCGGCTGGCGGGTGGTTGGCCCTTGAGCGCGGTGTGTCCGCGGTGGTGATTGTAGGTGTGCAGCCAGCTGGGGAAGGCGTCGCGTCGTTCCTGCTCTGATCGGTAGGGGCGGGCGTAGGCCCATTCGTCGAGCAGGGTGCGGTTGAAGCGTTCGACCTTGCCGTTCGTCTGCGGCCGGTAGGCGCGGGTTCGCTTGTGCGTGATCCCGGCTGCTGCCAGGGCGTCTCGCCACAGGTGGGATTTGTAGCAGGAGCCGTTGTCGGTCAGGATGCGTTCGACGGTGATCCCGCAGGTGGCGAAGTACGCCTGGGCGCGACTCCAGAAGCCGACAGCGGTCTCCTTCTTCTCGTCTGCGTGGATCTCGCTGTAGGCCAGGCGGGAGTGGTCGTCGACGGCGTTGTGGAGGTAGCTGTAGCCGGCGCCGGACCGGGTCTTGCGGCCCGCCTGGCGTCCGAGGGTCTTGTGGCCGCCGCCGTCGGGGATGTTGCCGAGCTTCTTGATGTCGACGTGGACCAGTTCGCCGGGCTTGGCACGTTCGTAGCGACGGATGACGCGCCCAGTGGCCCGGTCGAGGTGGGTCAGGCGGGCCAGGCCGTAGCGGGTCAGCACCCGGTGCACGGTGGACGGCACCAGGCGGAGCAGGCCTGCGATCCGTGCTGGCCCCCACCTGCGCAGTACGCGGACTTTGATGATCCTGCGCTCGGTACGGGTCGGGGTCCGTCGCGGGCTGGTGCGGGGGCGGCTGGAGTGGTCGGCCATGCCAGGCTCGCCGAGCCGGCGGTAGCGGTCGGCCCATCGCTGTGCGGTGGTTGGCGAGACTTGGAATCGCTCAGCGGCCCGGCGCAGGGTCCAGCCGTCCTCGACCACGCAGCGGGCCAGGCGCAGGCGTCCGGTCTCGGTCAGGGGTGCATTACGGTGGGGCACGAGGGCCTTTCTGTCGTCCGGCGTAGATGTCGCAATCCACACCGAGCCAGAAGGCCCTCACCCATTTCAAGACCACACGTCAGTGATCGCTGTCACCAACCTCCGTGGACAGAACACCTAGGGACACCTCACACCTCCCCGTCCGCCCGGCTCAGGAGCCGGTCGAGCGTCGCCGCGGCGACGGCGGCATCCCGAAAGCGCCGGACCCGTCGGCGATCCCGACATCGGGCTGTTCCCCGAGAGCCACCGCCTGGGGCCAGGGATGTGGTGCTGTCAGACGCGCTGCCAGGCGTCCAGCAGGGCGAGGGCGTTGTCGATCCCCTGATCGAGGAGTTCCTTGGCGAGTTGGCTGTCGGTCAAGGCGCGGGACAGCTGCAGTGTCCCGGCCATCAGGCCGAGGAGGCTGAGTGCCTTCACACGTGCGGAGGACGGGGCCTCGGGCGCCATGCGGGCGGCGATGCCGTCGATGAGGATCAGCACACCGTCGGTGTACGCCTGCCTGGTTGTGTCGGTGCAGCGCCCGATCTCGTCGAGCAGAGCGGCGTTGGGGCAGCCGTCGCCAAGGGTGTCGCGGTGCTGGGGCGACAGGTAACCCCGCACAATCTGCTCGAGTCCGGCACGGCCGGGTGCGGCCCGCGCGACGACGCTCTCGGCCTGCGCCTTCAACTGGTCGGCGATCGCCGTGGTGACGAGGTCATCTTTGGATTCGAAGTGAGCGTAGAAGGCTCCATTGGTCAGCCCCGCGTCCTTCATGAGCGTCGAGACCCCGGAGCCGTCGATACCGTCTTGCTTGAACCGGCGGCCCGCCGTCTCGATGATCCGCCGCCTCGTCTCCGCCTTGTGCTCTTTCCCGTACCGCACCACCGCACACACTCCTTCGCCGACCGGAAGAACCAGTTGCCCTTCACCGACTTCACCAGTCTATGATATTGCGAACGTAATCCAAAGAGTCGACAACGGCGACGGTCGGCCACCTCGTCACCAGTTGCCCGCTCCGGCAAGGACGACGGGCGAGCGTCGGGCTTTCATCAGTGACGGCAGGCGCGGACACAGCGTCTGAACTCGCCCTCGTCGGCAAGGCTCATGATGTCGGTCGTCACCATGAGCCTCGCCGACCACCCCATTGGCGCGTCGGCACCCCTCACCCGGGACGCCGCCGTCCTGCTCCTGTCCGCCGTGATCCGACGCGTACGCGCCTGCGGAACGGGCCGCCGCGCCCTGCGCTTCTTGGACCGCTCCCCCGCTCACAACCCGCCGCCGATACTCCATGTCCCGATGTCCCGCCGCGGCAATCGCACCAAGGCCGCCTTGCCAAGCGCGCGCCGGGCGAAGCAACCGCGCCGATGCACTCCCTGTTGTCCCGACCGCCCCCACAGACCGAGGGCCGAACCTGCGGAGTCACCCTTGAGGGGCGGGCACCGGGAAGAGCATGCAGCTGCTGGTGGCGTGGGCGAGGAGACGGTCCTTCGCGTCGACCAACTGGGCCTGGGCGAGAGCGGTTTGGCGGCCCTTGCTGACGACCGTGCCGATGGCGCGCACCGGGCCCGTGTCCACGGTGACCCGCCGCAGGAACTTCACCGTCAGGTCGAGCGAGGTGTACGCCATACCCTGCGGGAGGATGGACTGGACGGCGCAGCCCGCCGCCGAGTCGAGCAGGGTGGCGAAGATGCCGCCGTGCATGCTGCCGATCGGGTTGTAGTGCTCCTCGCCCGGCGTCAGTGAGAAGACCGCCCTGCCGGGCTCCACCTCGTCCAGGGTGAAGTCGACGGTGCAGTTGATCGGCGGCCCGGGCAGTCGCCCCGCCTGCAGATCACGCAGGAAGTCGATGCCGGCCATGCGCCCGGCGGCCTCCGCCAAGATCGCGGGATCGTCCCAGTGATACGTACGCGTTCGCCCCACGGTCCAGCGCCCTTCCCTCTGACTGTCAGCTGACTTTTTCAAGTGAAGCTAGGCTTTTGTGCCCCTGGCTGTCAATAGTGAAGTCAGGAGCCTACGATGGTGGGATGGAGTGGCTTGAGGCGAGTACGGAGAACTGCCCCGTCCAGCGCACCCTCGACGTGATCGGGGAGAAATGGACGCTGCTGATCCTGCGTGACGCCGTCAACGGCGTACGCCGCTTCGACGACTTCCACCGCCACATCGGCCTGTCGGAGGCCGTCCTCAGCGACCGCCTCCGCAAGCTGACCTCGGCCGGCATCCTGAAGACCGTGCCCTACCAGGAGCCCGGCAGCCGCCCCCGCAACGAATACCGCCTGACCCGCAAGGGCTGGGACCTGTGGCCCGTCCTGATGGCACTGACCCAGTGGGGCGAGGCATACACCCTCGGCCCCGAGGGTCCTCTACTGGACATCCGCCACACCGACTGCGACGCCCCGGTCCGCGTCGTCGTCGAGTGCTCCGCGGAACACTCCCCCCTCACTCCCCGTGAAGTCACCGCCCGGCTGGGAACAGGCGCCCGCGTCCGGTCGTAGCCGTCGACCTCGCGGTCGCGGGCCAGACAGCGGTGAGACATCAGCCGAGTGCCGTGTACCCCGCCACCGTCGCCCCTCAGCGCACGATCGACTTCGGCACGCCGCCGTACGAACTCGATGGGCGCTCCGGTCGCAGGGTTCAGCGCCTTGCCGTCCCCGCCGTCCCGCCCGTCGCCGGCACACTGGCCGCACCGTCACCCGACGCGCCGGTCGCCACCGACACCCTCGGGGCAGGCTCTGCGGGCGATTTCCTTCAGGCCGCGGTTCACTCGCCGCGACGCCATCTACTCGAAGCCGGCCACGCGCCTGTCGGCAGCCCAGGTAGCCGTAGTCGCGATGTCGACGGGGAGGTTCGCCGGCTTGACCGCGGCCTTGGCGTCGGCCGCTCGCAGCGCGGTGAGTACGTCGTCGACGGCTGTGGCGACGTCGCTGTCGCCCAAGCGATGAGCTCCTCCTCGGCCCGGGCGGCGACCCGAGGGTCGGCGAGCTTGGTCGCGCGTGGCGGTGCGCGCGTGGCTGAGGCCGCCGTCGTGGTCGGCCGTCCCGGCCGTCGTCTGCCGGACCGGGACCGAGACCGGGACGGGGACGGGGTTGCGGGCGTCGCGGGTCTGCGTGCGACCGCGGGTCGTGTCGGCGTCCGTCCACCGTCCCGATCCGGCGGGCGCGGGGAGGATCTGGCAACTGCCCGCGCCTGTACCGCTCGGTCAGATCTTCGTCTTCTCCCGGACCCATGCGCCGATCTGTGCGATGGCGGCGTCGGTCTCGGGAATGCGGCCGGCGCCGTAGACGTAGGAGTGCTGGCCTCCGGGGACCACGACGGTCGTCGTGTCGATTCCGGCGTCCTTGACGCGGGCGGCGAACTCCTCGTCCTCGCCGGCCAGGACCTCGTAGGTGCCCCAGGAGACGAGGGTCGGGGGCAGACCGCTCAGGTCCGCGCGGTTCAGGTTGATCCGGGTGTCCGTGACGTCGACCGTGGCGGCGACCTCCTCGGTGGACAGTTCGCGCGGAACTGGTGTCTCCTGCGGGCCGGACGGGGCGAACATTTCACCCGCCGGCTGCACCGGGGAGGGGGCGACCGGCTGCCGGTGGTGGGGGGTGTTGTCGGGGTGGGACATCCGTCCGACGTGCATGAGCTGAACGACGATACGTCCGTCGACGCCGTGCACGGCGTCGGTGACCTTGCGCCACCCGGCGATGTGCTCATCGGAGTGGATGCCGGGGGTGAGCAGGTAGCCCTGGCCGTCGGCGTTGGGCTGGGTGCCCTCGGTGATGATGAGGGCGTGCGACGCGCGCTGGGCGTAGTACTCGGCGTTCAGCTCGGTGGGGGTGCCTTCCGGGGTGGACCGGTCCCGCGTCATGGGGGCCATCGCCAGTCGGTGCGGCAGGGAGATCTCCCCGGCGACGATCGGGTTCCACAGGGCGTTCAACATGGATGTTCTCAAATGAGGGTGAGTAAGGGCGAGAGAGAGCTGCGGGGTGGCGGGCTGCCTGCCCCGCGGGTAGCACGTAGGCGGTGACCGGCCGGACGGGCCCGGTCACCTTCCACCGTGGAAGGCAGTGCAGTGCCGGGCCCCGGCTGTTCGTACAGGCGGAGGGAAGGAGGAGGCCGAGCGCATCGGTCTTCCCCACGCCGCAGGACGCATCAGTCGCGTGCGGCATCGGCCTTGCCGTTGTCACAAAGGGACTTCGGCATGGGAGTTCGAGCGACGGTCAGCCGCGGTAGCGATCGGCTGGGACCCGCTGCGAGAGGTTCGGGACGAGCGTCTGACGCGCCTTCTCGAACGACTCCCAGTCGCTGATCTGGGGCAGGGACGGGATGGTGACGGGCTCCCCGGCGTCGAGGCCGGCGAGCGCCGCGTCGACGGCGTCGTCCACGCTCATGATCGACTCGTCGGGAAGGGCTTCGAGGTCGACGCCTGAGCCGTCCCAGAGCTCGGTGCGGACGGCGCCCGGCAGCACGGCCTGCACGGTGACGGGGCTCTCGGCGAGTTCCTGCTGCAGGGCCTGGGTGAACGTCAGCACATAGCTCTTGGTGCCGCTGTAGACGGCGCTGACGGGCAGGATGTTGAGAGCCATGGCAGAGGAGATGTTCACGACGGTGCCGTGCCCGCGGGCCGTCAGACCCGGCAGGACCGCGATGGTCAGCCTGGTCAGCGCTGTCACATTGAGGTTGATCAGCGCCTCGTAGGCCGCCGCGTCCGAGGCCGCCAGCGGCGTGAGCAGCGCACCGCCGGCATTGTTGATCAGTACCTCGATGCTCTCGTCGGTCCGCAGACGCTCCTCGACCACGGAGATCTGCGCCGCATCGGTGAGGTCGGCGGTGACGACGTCCACCGCGCGGCCCGTGCGGCCGCGGATGTCAGACGCCAGCGTTTCCAGCCGCGCAGTGTTCCGGGCCACCAGGATCAGGTCGTAGCCCCGGTCGGCAAGCCGCTTCGGTCGGGCCCTCCGGGTCGGCGGGATGGCGGTCACCCCGCCGCGAACCTGAGTTTACTTTTTAATACTCAGGAAGTAGCGTCGTGGCCAGCACATCAACCCGGCCGCACGCAAGAAACGGGCGCACAGGGGGACCTGCGCGAAGAATCGAATCGACCACCGGAATACCCACGCAGAAAGGCGGCCGACATGAAGGCATTCGTCGTCGAGAAGTACGGCAAGGACGGCGCACGCGCCGCAGAGGTACCTGAGCCCACCGTCGGAGACCGCGACGTCCTGGTCAGAGTGAGCGCCGCCAGTATCAACCCGCTGGACAAAATGGTCCGCAACGGGGAGTTCAAGCAGCTCCTGAAGTACAAGCTTCCGTTCGTGCTCGGCCACGACGTGGCCGGCGTCGTGGCGCGGGTCGGCTCCGCCGTACACGGCTTCGAAGTCGGCGACGAGGTCTACGCCCGTCCGCGCGACCTGCGGATCGGCGGCTTCGCGGAGTTCATCGCGATCGACATGGACGATGTCGCACCCAAGCCGGCCTCCCTCACCCTCCAAGAGGCAGCCGCAGTGCCATTGGTGGCCCTGGCCGCCTGGCAGGTTCTCGTCGAGCGCACCCACGTGAAGCCGGGTCAGAAGGTGCTCATCCACGCCGGCGCCGGTGGCCTCGGCTCGACAGTCATTCAGCTCGCCAAGCATCTCGGCGCCACAGTGGCGACGACCACGGACACCAAGACCGAGAAGTTGGTCAGGAGCCTCGGCGCCGACGTCGTCGTCGACTACACCAAGGAAGACTTCTCGAAGGTGCTGTCCGACTACGACCTGGTGCTGGACTCCCTGGGCGGAGCGGACCTCGAGAAGTCGCTGACAGTGCTGAAGCCCGGCGGCCTGGCCATCAGTGTCGTCGGCCCACCGGACGCCGGCTTCGCCAAGCAGCTCGGCTCCCCCTCATTCCTGGGCCTGATCATGAACACGCTCAGTCGCAAGATCCGCAAGCAGGCGAAGGCGCTGGGCGTGCGCTACCAGTTCTTCTTCATGCAGGCCAACGGCTCCCAGCTGCGCAAACTCGGCGCCCTCTACGACAGCGGGAAGCTCCGCCCGGTCATCGACAGCACCTTCCCGTTCGACCAGACGCTCGAGGCGATGGCGCACGTCGAGCAGGGCCGCACCAAGGCCGGCAAGGTCGTGGTCTCGATGGTGCCCGACAACGACTGAGACCGTGCCGGCCACAGACACTCCTTCCGGCACGGTCACCGGAGGGGCGACGACGCCGTCGGTGATCCCATGGCGACTACGGTCGCGGAGAGCTGCTGCCGTACGGCAGCGGAGAGCCGCCGCTGTAGGCGTCTCGGTGGCACTCCGCACGCCATAAGGCTCCCGACACAGCGCGCCACGCGGCGCTACGCCGACCGCACCGAGCCGTGGTCGACCCCCCGCACCCGTTGTGTGACGGACGCATGACTCAGTCAGAGCGCCTCCCGCTCCCGCACCCGTAACAACCTGGTCGGCGGGCCCCCGCTCCCGTCTCCTCGAAGCGCGCCCCTCCTGCACGACCAGCCCCTTGGGCGAGGCAACGTCCTGCTCACGGCAGACATGCTCAGGACGGCAACGTCCGTCCGCCGAGCGACGCACGTTGCCAGTTGGGATTGCGGTCCTTGTCGACCAGGGCCGCACGGACGCCCTCCAGGAAGTCCGGAGTGCGGATGGTCGTGCGTGTGAGGGCGAGTTCGGCACTGAGGCACTCGCGCAACGTGCGCTGCCTGCCCCGGGCAAGCAGGGCGTGAGTGATCTCCAGGCTCTGCGGCGAGGCGGACTCCAGGGCGGCCAACGCGGCTGCCGCCCATGGGGTGTCGAGGTGGCGCAGGCGTTTCTCGATCTCGCCGAGGGCCGGCGCGCCGAACGCCCAGTCCACGTCCCCGCGTACCTCCGCCAGCCTGCTGCCCGCCACCGGGGAACGGCCGGCGAGGCGGTTCAGGACCACGTCCACCGGTTCGCCGGGGCTGTCGGCCAGGGCATCCCCGACCGCCTCGACCCCGTCGGCGGGGACGAAGTGCGTGGCCAGCCCCGTGTACAGAGCGTCGGCCGCGTCGAGCCGTTGCCCGGTCAGCCCCAGGTACATGCCGATCGCGCCGGGCAGCCTCGGCAGGAAGTAGCTGGCCCCGACGTCCGGGAAGAACCCGATCCCGGTCTCGGGCATCGCCAGCACCGCGCCCTCGGTGACGACGCGGAAGCTGCCGTGGACGGACAGACCGAGACCGCCGCCCATGCACAGGCCGTCGATGAGCGACACGACCGGCACGGGATACTCGGCGATCCGGGCGTTGAGCCGGTACTCGGACGCGAAGAACCGCTCACTGGCCTCGGCATCCCCGGCGAGGCTCTGCTCGCGGATGGTGCGGATGTCTCCGCCGGCGCAGAACGCCTTCGTGCCGGTACTGGCGAACACCACTGCGGACAGCGGTATGCGCTCCCACTCGGCGAGCGCACGGTCGATGGCGACGACCATGCCTGTCGTCAGGGCGTTGAGCGCCTTGGGCCGGTTCAAAACGATGCGGCCGACGCCCCGGTGGACGTCGGCGAGAATCTCGACGGCAGCGGTATCAGTCATCGGTCGTCATTTCGTCTCCGCATCTCGTCTCCGCATCTCGTCTCCGCGCGGACCTGGCTGTCGTGGCCATCACGTTCCTCACTCGCCGGGTGTCAGGCGTAGATCTGCGCGTAGAGATCCTGGATCTCGTCCACGGTGGGTACGACGGGGTTGTTGGCAGGGGATCCGGACGCGAGCGCCTGCTCGGCCATGAGGGGCGACAGGCGGAACCACTCGTCCTTTGCGATGCCGTGGGTTTGGGGGGTGGGCACCTCAAGATCCTGGCACAGGGCTCGGAGCGCCTCCACGAGCTTATCGGCGGCCAAGGCGTTGCTGTCGCCGTCGGTGGCGGCTCCGAGGGCGCGGGCGCAGTCGGCGTACCGGCTCTCGGCGGCGGGCGCGGAGAACGCGGTCACCGCGGGGAAGAGCATCGCGTTCGACAGGCCGTGGGCGACGTGGAAGTGAGCGCCGATCGGGCGGCTCATGCCGTGCACCAGTGCCACGCTGGAGTTGGAGAAGGCGATGCCGGCCTGGGTCGCGGCGAGCATCATTGCCTCGCGAGCCTCGCGGTCTCCCCCGTCGGCGTAGACGCGGCGGAGGTGGTGGCCGATGGTCCGGATCGCGTTCAGCGCGAGGCCGTCGGAGAACGGATTGGCCTTGCGGCTCACGTACGCCTCGACGGCATGCGTGAGCGCGTCGACGCCGGTGTCGGCGGTCAGCCGGGACGGCATCGACAGAGTCAGTTCGAAGTCGACGACGGCGGCGACCGGCAGGAACGCCGGCCCCGGACAGAGCATCTTCTCGTCCGTGGCGCTGTCGGTGATGATGGTGAACTGGGTGGCCTCCGAGCCACTGCCCGCGGTCGTCGGGACCGCGATCAACGGAAGCGCCGGGCCGAGGTTGGTGTGCGGGGCCTTGTAGTCCCCCATCCGGCCGCCCTGGACGCCGAGCAGGCCGAGGGCCTTGGCGGTGTCCATCGGGCTGCCGCCGCCGAATCCGATCACCGAGTCCGCCCCGTGTTCCCGCAGCACGGTCAGGCCCGCGTCGAGCGAGTCGGTCGTCGGATCCGGGACGGTGCCGGCGAACAGGCGCGGCTGCAATCCGGCATCTCTCAGCGTCGCCATCAGTCGTTCCGCCGCACCGGTCCCAGCGAGGAAGGCGTCCGTGACCAGCAGCGGGCGGCGCAGGCCCAGCCCTGCGCCGACGTCGCCCAGCTCGCCGACGGCACCGCCGCCTACGCGCAGGGTCCGCGGGAGGGAAAGGCTGGCAATCATGGCGGCCCTTTCGGCAAGAACGGCGGGGCATGTCGCGCCCACTGCCCTGACTGTGCGGCCCCGCACCGTGTGCAAACAACCACCAATGGCGCACACCCACTGTGCAGAAATGCAGATACGGTCGGGCCGTGCACCCCCACTCCCCGGACGAGAACCCCACCCCGCAGCCGGCCGGCTCCCCTCGCTCCGTCGATCGCTCCGTCGACCCGCGCAAACTTCGCGCGGACGATCTGCGCTACCTGCTCGCGGTGTCCCGTACCGGACGCCTGGTGACAGCCGCCGACGCCCTCGGCGTGGACCACACCACCGTGTCACGACGTATCGCCGCATTGGAGAAGAGCCTCGGCCTGCGCCTCATCGAACGCGGCACAGAGGGATGGACGCTCACCGACATCGGAAGAGCCGTCTCTGAGGACGCCCGCGCTATCGAGGAGGCCATCGACCGCGTCGCCGACACCGTGGCGGGGCAGGACTCGCCGTCCCTGCACGGCACGGTGCGCGTCAGCGCGCCCGACGGCTTCGGCACCGCCTTCGCCACGCCCGCCCTCGTACGGGTGCGCCGCCGGCACCCCCGGCTCCAGGTCGAACTCATCACCGCGACACGGCAGCTCGCCCTGCGCCCGTCCGGTTTCGATCTCGCTCTCGTCATCGGCGTTCCCGCCAGCATCCGCCTGGTGACCGAGCACCTCACCGACTACACGCTGGGGCTCTACGCCTGTGACGACTACCTCACCACGTACGGCCGACCGGAGACGGTGGCCGAGCTGCGCGATCACCCGCTCATCTTCTACATCGAGTCGATGCTGCAGGTCGGCGACCTCGACATCGAACGCCACCTTCCCGGAATGACCCCGGCATTCTCCTCGACGAATGTCTTCGCCCAGCTGGAAGCCACCCAGCAGGGGGCCGGCATCGGCGTCCTGCCTGCCTTTCTGGCCCAGCGGACGCAACTGCGCCGGCTGCTCGCAGAAGAGATCGACATCCGGCTCCCCATCACCCTGGCAGTGCGCCGCGAGGCGGTGACGCACCCCGCTGTACGCGCCCTATGGAGCGCTCTACGACATGAGGTCGCCGAACGGGCCGACGAACTGATGCCGGAATGAACGCCAAGGGTTTTCCGGTGCGGTGAACGCGGCCGATGGCCTGACCGGCGAACGTTGCCACCGTCATCTGAGTTTACTTTCTTATACTCAGCCAATAGCGTCATGACCAGAACATCGACCCGGCTGTCGCGGGCGAACCCGGCACGGCAACCGTCTGAGAAGGAGCACCGCCATGGGACTGAGCCCAGAGGCACACGAGTTCGCGGAGTTCCTCGCGAGCGTGAGCGCGAAGGCGGCCATACCCGGCCTCGACCTGGCCGTCATCCGCGACATCGTCGACTCGAACCACAAGGCATCGACCGAGCCGGAAGGCGTCACTACGCCGAGGTGGACGCGGGCGGCGTCCCCGCCCTGTGGGCCATCCCCAAGGACGCCGACACCGACCGGGCGCTGCTCCACTTCCACTTCGGCGGATCCGTCACCGCATCGATGCACTCCGACCGCAAGGCCGCCGGCCACATCGCGAAGGCGGCAGGAGCCCGCTCCCTCGTCGTGGACTTCCGCCTGGCGCCCGAACACCCCTACCCCGCGCAGCTCGACGACGCCGAGACCGCCTACCGCTGGCTGCTCTCGCAGGGCTACCAGCCTCAGAACATCGGCAGCACCGGCCACTCGATCGGCGGAACCCTCGCGGTGATGCTCCCGCTGCGTCTGCTCGCCAAGGGTGAGGCCACCCCCGGCGCGATAGTCAGCGTCTCGCCGTGGACCGACCTCACCATGCAGAACGCGTCGGTGGACGCGAACGAAGACAACGACAAGATGCTCAGCAGGAACACCCTCGAGCTCTTCCGCGGAGCCTGGCTGCAGGACCCCGGAGTGGACTTCGCCGACCCGCAGATCAGCCTCGTGAACGCCGATCTGACCGGCCTGCCGCCCACGACCGTCCACTACGGCGAGTGCGAGACCCTCGCCGACGACGGCGCCCAGCTCGGCCGCCGACTCGCGGACTTCAAGGTCACCTCCGAGGTCCACCCGATGCCCGAGGGGCAGCACTCGTTCGTCCTGGGCGCGGGGCGCGTACCCGAGGTGGACCAGGCAATCCAGCAGATGGGCCGGTGGCTCCGTAAGCACCTTGGCGCGTGAGCAGCAGCTGCACACCGTTCCGCACGCAGCCGCACCACCGTCCCTCGATGCCACGAAGGAGTGCGCGATGGGAACGTACGAAGATGTCTTCCGCGCCAGTACCGAGGACCCGGAGAGCTTCTGGCTGAGGGCGGCAGAGGCCATCGACTGGGACGTCACTCCGCAACACGCCCTGGACTCCTCGGGCGCGCCCTTCTACCGCTGGTTTCCCGACGGACGGCTCAACGTCGCGCCAGCTATGAAGCCTGGTCACACAAAAGTTGTGACCAGGATCGCCGCTTGGCACTAGGCAATCTTCGTGACCTGCACTGATGTCAACTAGGTTCAGCGACTGTCGATACGCGCAGGTCACGAGGGGGGTCACCGCAGGTGTTTCGGCCAGGGCAGCCCCCGACCTGACTCATGGTGCAGCTCTGGCCGCGGCATGGAGCCAGCGCACGGCGGATCCGTACGAGCTCTGGGCGGCGAACCGGACGCCGGGCCGCGGGACGGCGGGGTGGGGGACGGCGGGGTGGGGGGCCGATGGAGTCAGCGGGAGACAGGAGGCGTGTCGCCCCCTGGGGCGGGTTCCTGCGGTAGGCGCAAGCTGAAGGTTGCTCCCTTGCCCAGCCCGGCGGATTCCGCGGTGATGTCTCCGCCGTGAGCTCGGGCGATGCCCCAGGCGATGGTCAGGCCGATGCCGCTGCCGCCGGCAGCGGGTCGGCCGGGATGCTCGAGGTGTTCGAAGCGGTGGAAGATGCGCTCCAGGTTGTGTGCGGCGATGCCGATGCCGTCGTCCATGACGCGGACCGCGACGTGGTGCACAGGAGTTGGTTCGGTGTGCACGGACAGCGCCACATGACCGTGCGGATCGCATGCGGTCAGTGCGTTGCCGAGCAGGTTCACCAGGACCTGGGTGATCCGGTCCGGGTCGCAGAAGGCGACGACGGGTGTGTCCGCGTGCACGACAAGGGTCACCATCTGGTCGTCGTACTGGGGGCGCAGCCGCTCGGCGGTGGCCCGTGCCACCGTGGCCACGTCGGTGGGCTTGTGGTGGAGATCGAAGGCGCCCTCCTCCGACCGGGACAGGCTGGAGAGGTCGCCCGCCAGGCGCTGCAGCCGGTGAAGGTCGTCGGCGAGCGAGGCGAACATCGCGTCGTCGGGGACGAAGATGCCGTCGGCCATGCCCTCGATCTGGCCGCGCAGGATGGTGATGGGGGTCCGCATTTCGTGGGCGACCTCGGAGATCAGCCGGGCGCGGCGGCGTTCGGTGTCGGCGAGGGTTGCCGCCAGCCTGTTCACGTCCTCGACCAGCGCCGCCAGTCCCGGCTCGCTGGGGAGGTCGAGGATGTCGTCGTAGTGCCCCTCGGCAAGCCGGCGCGTGGCGGCGCGCACCCGGTCGAGCGGACGCAGCAGAAACCGGGACAGGGCGACGGACGCCGGGAAAGCCGCGGCTGCTCCGAACAAGAGGCCGACCTGCAGGACCAAGTCGCCCTCGATGTCGTCAAGCCCGAGCCACACCTCGATCAGCGCGCTGATCGCCGCCATGGCCAGCAGGGCCAGGAGGAGCACCATGACGTGAGAGAGCACCAGCCGGTTGCGGAGCGACAGACGCTCCTGGAGCCGGCGCAGCCGCGCAGGACAACTGGGGAGGGCCGGAAAGCGGGAGGGACGCATGGGCGGGTGTCCTTCCTGGCCGCTAGGCGGGACGCCCGATGAACCGGTAGCCGATGGTGCGGACGGTGCCCACGAACCGGGGCGCGCTCGCGTCGTCGCCCAACGCACGCCGCAGAGTGCGGATGTGTACGTCCACGACGCGCTCGTCGCCGAAGAAGTCCTCGCCCCACACCTGGGCCAGCAGTCCGCGCCGGGTGAAGACCCGCCCAGGGGCCCGGGCCATCGCAAGCAGCAAGTCGAAGTCGAGGGCGGACAGCTCCACCGTCCGGTCGGCGGCGACGAGGACGGTCCGCGTCCCGGGATCGACAGTCAGTCCGTCGAAGCGCAGCACCCCGTCCTCGTGGGCCGCCTCGGACCGGTTGTCGGTGCGCCGCAGGATGGCGCGCACGCGCAGTGCCAGTTCGCGGGGGCTGAACGGCTTGGTGACGTAGTCGTCACTGCCGGTGGTGAAGCCGATCAGCCGGTCGACCTCCTCGTCCCGGGCGGTGAGCATGATCACCGGGAGCTGGCTCGCCTCCCGGATGCGGCGCAGGACCTGGAATCCGTCCAGCCCGGGGAGCATCACGTCCAGCACCACGAGGTCCGGCCGGTCGCAGGTGACCGCCTGCAGGGCGGACGGTCCGTCCGCGGCTTCGATGACGTGGAACCCGTCCGCCTCCAGGTAGCCGCGCACGGTCATGCGGATCTTGGGTTCGTCATCGACGACCAGAACGCGCTGCGTACTCATCGTGCTCGCTTTCCATCGCCGAGGTGGGGAGGGGGAAGAGGGAGCGCCGTCATGGCCGCGGAGTGACCGGCGGCATGGAGGTAGAGGGCCTCGACTGCGGCCAGCGTACGGTGGATGTCGTGGCCGGCGACGATCTCCGGTCGGCCTCGCCCATCCGGCGCCGGGCCGCGGGGTCGTCGAGCAGCTCCATGAGGCGGTCGGCGAGGGCGCGCACGCGCCTGGAGCCCGTCCGCCAAGCCGGCTGCCGACCTCTGCGCCTTGTGATTGGGGGTCTTCGCCCAGCACCGGCATCCGCCGCTCGTGCTGGACGGTGGCCGGCTGCCGACCACGGACGACATCGTGACCTCTGCCGACCGGCTACGCGCGGTCCTCGACGACCTGGCGGGGCGCGCACAACAAGCAGGCGTACCGCGTGCCGACTTCACCTCCGCCGACATCCCGTTACCGCACGGATCCCCGTCACCGGTGAACGTGCCGCCGCGCTCCACCTGCGGCACCTCGACCTAGTGCCCCGGCAGGCAACGTTTGCCCGTTGAGGAGCGGCGTCCGGTGCGTGCTCTCGGCGTGCTGGCCGGAAGCCCTCGTACTGGACGTACTTGGGCTTTCGGCCGGTGCGGCGAGAGTGCGTGCCGGGCGTCGTGACGGGGCGAACGTTGCCTGTCGGGGCACTAGTAGTGCTTGGTCAGGTTCATTCGCCGGTGGCGTGTCCGCTTGATCGGTTGGGTCGTTGAGCGGGTGTGCTGGGTGGGGAGTTGGCCGCGGTCCGGTGTGATCTGGAGGACTTCGCGGCGGAGATGTTCGAGCCGTTCGCGCGGGCGGATCAGCGCCGGTGGGGCGAGGTCTATCTGCGGGGGCTGCTGCTGGACGGGCGGCGCAAGTCGGTGGAACCGATGGCCGCCCGGCTGGGTGAGGACGGCAACCGGCAGGCTCTGGCCCACTTCATCACCACCAGCCCGTGGGAGGCGGCGCATGTGCGGGCCCGCCTCGCCTGGCGGATGCAGCAGGTGATCAAGCCGACCGCCCTGATCGTCGATGACACCGGCTTCCTCAAGGACGGGGACGCCTCGGCGTGCGTGGCCCGGCAGTACACCGGAACCGCGGGCAAGGTCACCAACTGCCAGGCCGGGGTGTCGTTGCATCTGGCCTCCGACGCAGCGTCGGCGGCCGTCGACTGGCGCTTGTTCCTGCCCGAGAGCTGGGACCCCGCCTCGCCGAAGGCCGATCCGGCCAAGGTGGCCCGCCGCACGAAGTGCGGCATCCCCGAAGAGGTCGGTCATGTCGAGAAGTGGCAGCTGGCCCTGGACATGATCGACGAGACGAGGTCGTGGGGCATCGAGGTCCCCCTCGTCGTCGCCGACGGAGGCTACGGCGATGCCGCGGTCTTCCGCCTCGGCCTGGAGGAACGCGGCCTTGACTACGTGGTGGGCATCTCCACCACGACCACTGCCCAGCCGGAAGAAGCCAGGCTCCACATCCCGCCCTACGGCGGTCGCGGGCCTCGGCCGCAGCCCGTTTACCCCGAGCCGGCCCAGGCCGTGAAGAAGCTGGTCATCGAGGCCGGCAAGCGGGCCGCGAAGCCGGTGCAGTGGCGGGAAGGCTCCCGCCCGGGCAGCGGCCGCAGCGGCCTGAAGCGGATGTACTCGCGGTTCGTGGCCCTGCGGATCAGGCCCGCCGGACGCGAGATCCGCAAGAACACCGACGGACCCGAACTGCCCGTGCGCTGGCTGCTGGCCGAATGGCCCGCCACCGAGCCCGAACCCGTCCAGTTCTGGCTGTCCAACCTGCCCGCCGAGACCCCGCTGGCCACCCTCGTGCGCACCGCGAAGCTGCGCTGGCGCATCGAGCACGACTACCGCGAGATGAAGCAGGTCCTGGGCCTGGCCCACTTCGAGGGCCGCACCTGGAGAGGCTGGCACCACCACGTCACCCTCGTCTCCGCAGCCCACGCCTTCTGCACCCTCCAGCGCATCACCCGGTCCCCAAAAGAGACGGCGTCGGCCTGAGCCTCTACAAGGTCGCCCGCGAACTGCAGCTACTCCTCGCGGTCTGGACCGGCGCCTGCCCCACCTGTCACCGCGACATACCCACAGCGATACCGACCTGACCAAGCCCTACTAGTCGTCGCCTAAGGCGTTCACGACTTCCACGCCGGTGCCGTCAGCCCGATGCACGGCCTGGTATGCGCAAGAAGGTCGACCTCGCCCGGCACCGCCCGCAGGAGCCGGGCTTGGATTGCCGCGGTGGTCTCGCTGCGGCAGGAGCGACGACCCGCCACGTGCGAAGCGGACCTGCACAGCCCGGCACCCATCCTGCGGGCCGCGTTCGCCCGGCCAGGCGGCGTCGATTTCCGTCGGTGGCCCCTCCGTCGGCAGGCGCTGACCTTTGCACAGAGCGCCGTCCATCGCCCCGCCGGCGGGGCAGCAGGCGGCGGGCTCGGCGTGCGGTCGCGGCTCAGCGCGAGCCGGAGCGGCGTATACGCGCCCGCAGTTTCGGGAACTGCTCGAGGGCGTTGGTCCGCTCGAGAGCGATCCGCTGGCGTCGGCTGTAGATCTCGTCGACGGTCGGTTCGGGGTCGCCTGCCTTGAGAAGCGGCAGGCTGCCCTTGAGGAAGGGCATCGTCTCGACGTTGTCGGCCGCGTAGAGGTGGCGGGTCGCCGGCCAGTCACTGCCGAACATGATGTGGTCGGCGGGCACCAGCGTCGACAGCGGCTGCAACTGCGCGGCGGTGAACGCCTGTGCGTCGTCGAAGTACATCCGCGAGAGGTACGTGAGGGGGCCTTCCGGCAGCACCTCATTGAACGGCGGGAAGGCCGAGTGCCGGGTCGCGAGCCGGTAGGCCAGGAACGGCAGTGCCCCGCCGCAGTGCGTGAAGTGCCAGCGGATGTTCGGGGAGTCCCGCAGAACACCGTTGTAGATCAGGCTCGTCATCGCACGGGTCGCGTCGAAGGTGTACTCGAAGACGTTGTTCCCGGCCGGGATGTCCGGACCGAAGCAGAGCTTCGGAGCCGGGTTCACCTCCGGACCCGTCGGGTGGACGTAGACGTAGGCACCGCGGTCATTGAGGATCTCGTACAGAGGCGCGAATGAAGGATCCCCCAGGTAGGTGCCCTTGTAATTGGTGAGCAGACAGATGCCGTCGAGATCCAAGTCGCCGAGCGCGCGGTCCACCTCGGCCACCGAGCCCTCGATGTCGGGCATCGGGGTGACCGCGAAGATCCCGAACCGGTCACCACGGGTCTGCACGAGGTCGCGGGCGTAGTCGTTGACCGCGCGGGCGGTGGCGCGCCGGTCGTCGACCGGGCCGACGGTGACCTGGAGGTCGCCGAACGACAGGACGCTCGCCTGGATCCGGTACTGGTCCATGAAGGCCAGGTGCCGATCGACCGACCACGGACCGTACGCCCCGGTAATGGCGCCGAGCAGGCCATAGCGCTTCAGGTAGTCGTTGTACACGTCGGGGCTGTAGTGCGCGTGGGTATCGATACGCCAGTTGCCCTTCGGCAGCCCCGGACCGGACGTTGCCGCCTCCGGACTAGCCATGGCAGCCGGCACCGTGGCCGCCGCCGCCGTGGCAAGCGCCGCGGCCGATGCCCCTTCGATCATCCTTCGACGCGAGATGTTCCGTCGCAGGTTCATTTCCAGTTTTCCTCTTCATTCTGTGTGCGAGTCAGGTCGTATGCGCGTGCGTCACGGCGCCGTCGCCAGGCCGGGCAGGGCCTGCGCAGGACGGCGATGGTCCCCGCCGTAATGGAGACCGCCGCCTCCACGCGCGGGCGTGCGCGCGGTGCAGGCCGATCGGGGAGCGCAAGCGGGTAAGTCGCTCCTCTGCCGGGCCAGTCGCCGTCAGCAGATCGATCCGGCGCTCATACGTGGGAACCCCATGACGCGGACATTGCCGCGCCGGCCGACAGTCGGCTCCGCACAGGTGAGCAAGGTGGCGGTTCCTGCATGCAGCGCGTCATCGCCGACCCCTGCCCAACGGAGTCCACTCGCCTGGCCGACCCCAGACGAAGGAACGCGCCGATCACAACGGCACCGGACAGCGCGGTGTCAACCGCCGTAGTCAGGTGCCGCACAGCAGGGTGATCAACGCTGTCCACCGGCGGGACGAGGAGTACGTGCATGACCGCCAGACAACAGCCGCCTCATAAAGCACGTACCACTGAGCACATGAAGCTTCCATGAAGCCAATCGCCGGGCTGGCGCCCACTTCCTGCAGCGGTCCCCTGCTTCTTCCAGATCAGGTGCCGCCTCCGGCCGCCATCCTGAGGAAACCGATGCGGAAGGTCAGGCGCTGTCACCCGACCGGTACGACGAACCGGGACTCTTACTCAGACGGTCCGTCAGGGATAAGTGGTCAGCTCTCGGGTGCTTCCGCCCTGATCGCATGCCGATGAAGCGGCGGTCCGACGATGGGGGCGCGGGCCTCTGGATGGCAGCCATGCAGGGCGTGCGGTAGCGCTCGGCAGCGGGGCTGCGGGGCTGACTCGGCGGGGGTGGCGATGACGGTTGACACGAGTCCGGTTTCGCTGCCTGAACGCGGTTGTTCCAGTTGGCCTCTGTCAAGAGGTCTCGGCGACTACTACTGGGAGTCCTGCAGTGCGCCGACACGCTCCAGCATGGTGAGCCACTGGGCCACGACGGCGTCGATGAAGGCGTCGGTGACCTGGCCGCGGTCGAGGAAGAGCCGGGCGAGGACGGGCCCGTACAGCAGGGTGAACTCGTCGTCGCTGATCTGGACGCCCGAAGGCTCCAGCAGCCTGTTGAAGCCGGCGTAGCGGTCTTCGCCGATGCGGACGAGTGCCTGGGCGCTGTCGGGGTCGTGGTCAGCCTGAGCGGTGACGGCCAGAGCCGCGGTTCGCACGGCCGGCACGCTGACGCCGGCGCGCAGGCTCTTCAGCCAGGCGGTGGCCACGGCGCCCACGTCGCTGCCCGGTTCCGGGTAGGTGCCGAGGTCGGGACCTTCGAGGACGAGGTCGAAGAGCAGTGCGGCTCGGGTGGGCCAGTGCCGGTAGAGGGTCTGGCGGGTGACGTCCGCCCGCTCGGCCAGCAGGGCATAGGTCAGCCCGGCCGGTCCGACCTGAGGCAGCAGTTCTCGCGCGACGGCCAGCACGCGGTTGCGGGTGCGCTGCACGCGCGGGTTGCCCGGGGTCGGCCAGGCGGATGACCATGTCACCTCGCAACCTGCCCGAACCCACGTTCTCCCGCACGCGCCTCGGTTCCGGCCCCGGCCTGCTCCTCGCCCACGGCGCCGGAAGCAGCCTGGCAGGCACTTACGGCCCCGTCCTGGAAGCACTCGCCGCCCGCCACACCGTCGTCGGCATCGACTACCCCGGCAGCGGCGACACCCCCCGCTCCACCGCCCCGCTGTCCGTCGACGACCTCGCCGACCAGCTCATCGCCGCCGCCGACGCAGAGGGCCTCGACCGCTTCGCCGTGTCCGGCTTCTCCCTCGGCGGCCCGGTCGCCATCCGAGTCGCCGCCCGCCATCCCGAGCGCGTCACCGCACTCGTCCTGACCGCCGCCTTCCCGCACCGCGACAACCGGCTCGCTCTCGCCTCCTCGGTCTGGAGCAAGATCGCCGCGTCCTGCGACCGCGAACTGCTCGCCGAATTCCTGCTCATGATGGCCCTCGGCACCCAGGCGCTGGAGTCCATGCCTGCCGAGCAACTGCGGCAGACCCTCGGCTACACCGCCGCCACCGCGGCCGACGGCAGCTCCGAGCAGACCGACCTCGTCGGCCATGTCGACGTCCGGGACGACCTCGCCGGCATCAAGATCCCCACTTTGGTCATCTCGACCACCGACGACCGGCTCACCTCCACCGCCCTGCACCGCCACCTCGCCGAGACCATCCCCGACGCCCAACTCGTAGAAATCGCCACCGGCCACCTGCCGATGCTGGAGCGGACCGACGAGTGGCTGCAGCTCATCACCGACTTCCTCGGCAAGCGCAACGTCTGAAAGCGCACCACGGATGGGGTCACGCAGTGAACGGCGGCGCACCTGTACCAGAAGTTCGCTGTCGAGGGCGTCTGCGGAGGGGAATGATGATCGCTCCCCGATTCCGGGCTGCGGTTCGCCACGCACGACGTGTGGCGACGTGCAGTCCCTGGGCTGGCGGACGACTCGCGCCGATGACGCAGATCCGTTCCCTTTGACCGACCGGCCGGTGCTCGAAGTGCTCGGCCTGGTCCGCGCAGAGGCAACGCAGCGGCAGGACGTACGCGAGGACGCATGAGGCTGGTCACCAGGAGAGGGGCACTCACTTCGCGTTGCTGGTCCGACGGTCGGGGACGGGTCGGCGGTGATGGCGGTACCTGGAGCTGTTCCCCAGGTACCGCCAAAGGGCCGGCAAAGCAGCTTTGACTCCCTCAGGGGAAGCGGCGGCATCACCGCAACGTCGTCGGCCCGCCCTCTGCGCCGGCGAACGCCGTCACACCCCCTCGACGGAGTCTGACTTGCCATGGACGACATCCCGCAGACGCTTCTTGCCGATCTTCGTCAGCGGAAGTTCGTCCATGACCAGTAGGTCTTCGGGGAGTTTGTAGCGGGCCACCTGCATCGCGGTGAGGGCGGCGCGGACCAATACGAGGATCAGGTCGGTGCCCGGTTCGACGACCACCACCACGCACACCCGCGCCCCAGGTCCGGGGCGGGCTTCGCGACGGCGGCGACGCGGGCGACACCGGGCAGGCGGTAGATGAGGTTCTCGACCTTCTCGGCGGAGATCTTCTCGCCACCCCGATTGATGAGGTCCTTGTCGCGTCCCTCGATGACGAGGTTGCCCGAGGAATGCGCGCGGACGATGTCGCCGGTGCGGTACCAGCCGTCCGGTCGGCCAGATCACGGAGGCGTCCGTCAGCGACCGCCTGCGAGCGGGCGTTCGGCATCATCCGTCAACTGCTGTTCGAGCTACTGCTTCGCCGGAGCTGTTCTACGAGCTGGTGCCGGCGCATTTCGTGGGGATCGACGCCAGGCGCGAGCGGCCGCGGCTGGCTGGCGGTACAGCGTGGTGGCTGGCTGGCGGCCGCACGTCTACGGCGCTCTGGACCAGTTGTCGGCCCAGGGCGGCCGACGCAGGATCCGCTCGGACTGCAGGAGGACTTGGTGGCCGCTGCGGCCGCCAGACCGGTGGCGTTCGGGCCCCTGGTGGAAGCGCACGGCGCTGCCGGCGGTCGCGCGTGCGACCCGCGGGACCGCCGCAGCGTCTACTTCCAGGACCCGATCACCCATTCCTGGCACCCCTTGCCCTGGACCGGGATGCCGCCTGTTGGACAGATGCGGCCTTCGGAGACGCCCGGGTTCGTGACCTGCTGAAGAAGGCTGACGCCTGCCAGTGTTCCGACAGTCTTGGGCGGGCAGGAGCTGCGGTTTGGCGTGGGCACCGAGCTGGGGTCGCAGGACGCGGTGCGACAGCTCACTGGAGGGCATGAAATCCGCCCAGTCGCAACCCTCCGGAAGTCATGAAATCCTTCAACTCACAAATCCATCAGAGGGCACAAAATTGTTCAGTCCGCAAATCCGGCAGAGGGCATATAGCCCCTTCGGCCGCAACAGTATTGACAAGAAACTCTAAGCTTGACGGCGCCGTGGAGTTTGCTTATGGTCCAGTCGTTCAGGTTCCCGCCGATCGATATCCGAAGGTGTTCATGACCGCGCCTCCAACGTTGCCGAAGTTCAGGCAGCAGTTGATTCTTGTCGTTCTTATGTTGTGTTCGCTGCTGATTTGGCTGGACAATACTGTCCTGAGTACTACGCTGGAGACCCTTGCAGACCCGGTCCGTGGACTGGGGGCCAATCCCGGTCAGCTGCAATGGGCGACCGGTTCGTACACTCTGACCTTCGCCACATTGATGTTCACTGCAGGCGCATTGAGCGATCGGTTCGGTCACCGGACTGTGTTTTCCAGTGGGTTGGTGATCTTCGCCGGGTCCTCGCTGTGGGCGGCGTGCGCAAGCGATGCGGGCCAGCTGATTGCAGCTCGAGCTGCGATGGGGGTGGGCAGCGCGCTGATCACGCCTGCCATGTTGGCCATCCTTATGTGGAGCTTTACTGGCCCTGCGCGGGCTGCCGCGATCGGCGTTTTCTCGACGTCGGCCGGTGTCGGAATGGCCGTCGGCCCGGTGCTGGCGGGGTTCTTGCTCGATCATTTCTGGTGGGGCTCGGTCTTTCTGATCAATGTCCCGGTCGCGGTATTGGCGTTGGTCGGGCTCGCCGTGCTGGTTCCGAATTTCCGTAGCCCCACTCTGCGGCCACTGGACCCCGCTGGAATGTTGCTGTCGATCAGTGGGCTCGTGGCGTTGGCCTACGGGCTGATCCGGGCGGGGCAAGTGGCTGTGTGGAGTCGTACCGACGTCTGGGCGCCGATCGTTTTCGGTCTGGTTCTGCTGGCCGTTTTCGTACTCGTCGAACTGCGTGTCAAGGTGCCCAGCTTTGATCCGCGCCTGCTCGCGCAACGCACATTCGGTGGCGGCAATGTGGCGCTCGGATTGCTGCTCTTTGCTGTGGCCGCCATCACTTTCTATAACGCGTTCTACCTGCAAGGCGCGCTCGGATTTTCGCCGATGAAGGCGGGTTTGGCCAATATCCCGACCGCATTCGGCGCGCTCGCGGGGGCACCCCTTGCCTCGCGCCTGGTTCGCCGCCTGTCGCTACGCCTTGTCACCGTGCCGGCGCTAACCGTGGCTGCGCTGACCATGGGCGGGTACGGGTTCCTCGGACTCCAAACTCCACTCGTCTTGATCGAGATCCTGTTGTTGATACAGGGTCTCTCGATCGGCATGGTGATCGGCCCCGTTACGGCCGCATTGATCAGCAACCTGCCGTTGGAACAGGCCGGTGCCGGATCGGCCGTCACCAACACCGTGCGACAAACCGGCAGTGTGATCGGAATCGCAGTAGGCGGCACGATCATGTCGATCACGTACCGACGTGCGATCGAACCTTCGCTGGAGGGTGCACCCGGTCCGGTGCAGGATCAGGCGCGAGTTTCCGCCGAACAGGCCCGCCACATCGCCACCGCTATCCACCGGCCCACTCTTGCTCAGGCTGCTGATAATGCGTTTATCCATGCTATGCACGTCGGCGCGGGCTGGATCGCGGTCATCGCACTCCTCGGAGCAGCTGTGCTGCTGATTACCTTGCCTGCTGCCGGAAAGAAGCACGGTCCGATACCGGAGCCGGACTACGAAGAGGCCCGCAGCTCCGTCTGAGAGTGTGATGGCAGAACCCAGGCTCAGGCCCGCCGCAGGGCAGCATCGAATACCAGCTTCCGCAGCTCAGCGGGCACATTGGGCGCATCTCGCCAAGCGTCTGCGATCGCGAGAAGCGCCTCCCACGCGAACTCGGCAGCGACGCCGGGCTGACCAGTGTCGATTTCGGCGAACAGCCGCTTGTAGAGGACGTTGGTGACGTCATACAGGGCGCCCGAGGCTGTGACAACTAACGTCTGTGGTCACAACACGTGTGACCGGGATGGCCGATTGGCACTAGGCAACATTCGTGACCTGCGCTGATGTCAACTAGGTTCAGCGACATCGAGGAGTCCGACCTCCCGCCGTCCCTGCTCTCCCAGGCTCAACATCCCTTGTCCGCCTGGGAGTCCACGGAACGCGACCTGATCGTCCGGTCCCTCCTCGACCACGGCGGAGACAAGGCGAAGGCGGCAAAGGCGCTGGGTATCTCCCGGGCGACGATCTACCGCAAGATCACGGCGTACGGGATCCGGCTGGGGCCGGAGAAGGGGTGACGGCGGGAGGTGACGTGGCGCCGACAGCGTCCGGTTCGGCGGGTGAGGTAGTCAGCGTCGTGTGCCCTTCCTCGCTCTTCCGGTCCGGGCGTTCCACAGCCATAGGCCGCACGCCTCCCAGCAGCCGAGTACGGCACCCGTGAGGGCGACCCCGGGTCCGGACTGGGCACCCGCCACCGTCGCCACTACACCGCACACCGCCGGCAGGACCCCGAACCCGCCCAGGGCCAGCAGCCGTTCTCGGTGCCCCCACGGCTGTTTGGCCATGTCCCCTCCATGCGTCACGCTCCGCCTTGGCACGTCGTCCTGAGCATGCCGGAGGCGTCGAAGGGGGGAGTCTCACTGTGAGACGCTCCAGCTCGTGAGAACAGCTCCGTGCCGCTCGGCGATGGCCGCATGTGCGCGTGCGGCGGCCAGGGACTTCGCCAGGCATCAGACCGAGGCGGACGGCGAAACTCGGCCCGCGTCGACGAACGCACGGTCATCCGGGTTATGGGTTACGGGACGACATCGAATTCGCCGCGTCCGCAGACGTACTGGCCTGATCCGGTCCGGCGACTGCTCGCTGAAACGAGCCGCGCCCGCGTACCTTCGTAGCAGGCTCCGAGGTCTTTACTTACGATCAAGCGCGATGGCAGCGTATTGGCCTCTGCTACCGAGGCTGACCGGAAGGCACGCATAACATGAGCAGGCAACGCGACCGCTGGGCGGAACTGACAGGCGGACAAGCCGGAGAGAAGTACGCCCAGCGTTTCGCGCGGCTCGCCGAAACGGGCCATGACATCCACGGCGAGGCCGCCTTCTGCGCCGCACTGCTGAAGCCCGCCGCCCGGATCCTCGACGCCGGCTGCGGCACCGGCCGGGTCGCGATCCGGCTCGCTGAGCTGGGCTACCACTGCACCGGCGTGGACACCGACCTTTCCATGCTCGCTGTCGCCCGCGGTGACGCCCCCGCGCTGGAATGGCTCCACGGCGACCTGGCGCACCTGGATGACCTCGGCCTGAAACCGGACTTCGACCTGGTGGTTGCCGCCGGGAACGTCATCCCCCTGCTGGCCTCCGGCACCGAATCAGCCGTCGTACGGCAACTGGCTGCCGTCCTGCGCCCCGGCGGACTGCTGGTCACGGGCATGGGGCTGGACGCGGCACACCTGCCGCTGCCGGAGCCTCCCGTGACTCTGACGGAGTTCGATCACTGGTGCGCCCAGGCCGGACTGATCCTGCGCCAGCGCTACGCCACCTGGGGCGGCGAGCCCTACTGTCAAGGCGGCGGCTATGCCGTCAGCGTGCACTTCCGCCCCACCACCTGAATCCGCGCCCTACGTGAAGTCCGTCCTCCGGATGCCGAAGGCCAACATGCGGGCCGTAACGCAGCCCGAAGGCTTCGGACCGGGACAATAAGGAGCGCTGAGCGGTACTCATCCAGCGCCGCGACAGCCACACCGCCAGCGATAACGAAGAACCTCTTGGCAGTCCTTGGGCTCGTCACTCGGGCTCCGAGGCGGCTGGAAGATCATCGATCCAGGCAAGACCACCGAGATCAAGTCGACTGCGGGCGCGTGTCACGACAACGTAGGCGAGGCGGGCTTCCGTTTCGCTCACGGGCTCCGGGATCGGGCGACCACAGTCGTCGTGTCGGTCGCTGTCCGGGGGCCGGGGGCCGGGGGGAGCCATCAGCGATCTTGACTGCGGGCCATTCCCGGCCTTTGGCTTTGTGAGCCGTGGAGACCGTGACGTCGGCCTTGTCCTCGCCGGTCAGTGCGTGGACCGCGGTGATGATGGCCTCGGGCCCGTGCTGGTCGACGAGTTCGACGAAATACTGCAGATCACAGCCTGCGGGATCGTGATCCGCGTACTCCTGCAGCTCTCCCCAGGAGGCGAAGAGAACGAGCTCGGGGTGGGCGGTGCGGCGGCCCTCTTTGAGGTCCCGTGCCGCCAGCGCCAGCGCGACGCGGTGGCCTGAGTCCAGCAGCCTCATGACTTCGGTCATGGCGCCGAAGTTGGTGCGGCACAGCACGGCGTCCGGGGAGGTAACGGGGCCGACCTTCGTGGGGATCGCCTCGGTGCCGGTCAGCCGGATGGGCGCGTCGGTGAACGCGAGCCACCGGTTGGCTTGTTCAGCGAGGAGAGGCCCGAAGCGGAAGGACCGGGTCAGGGACCTCGGAGAAGACCGAGACGGCGGCGTGGACGCGTGGCACCAGGCCCTCGACAAGGTCGCCGCCTTGAATCCACAGTTCGTGGTGGCCAGTCACAGGGACACGCAACGCGGAAATCCCGCATCGGACATTGAAGAAACGCGAGGCTATCTCGACGTCGCCGCTGTCGTCCTCAAGCAGGCCACGAACCCCGCGGAATACTTCAACGCGCTGAAGGAGCGCTATCCCGAGCGTGTGAACCCGTGGGCAATCTGGCTCAGCGCCCTTCAACTGTTCGACAACTGACAGCCAACGCCGACCTGTGCACGGCAGGGAAGGCGGCAGGCGGCAGGCGGCAGGCTGCGTCTTCCCTGCTCACGGCACGGCAGTGAAACGCGGCAACTGGCGGGGCTTTACCAGCAGATGTCGGAGTTACCAGGCGCTGCGGAGGCGCAGATCGGCCGGAGATCCCCTCGTGTCTCTGGTCCGGGCATCAGTACGGCGAATGTGAGGCCCGTTCCGACGTCATCCGATCAGGCTCAGGATTCGAGGAACGAAAGCGCCCTTGCGACGAAGTCCTCGTGGTACTGGAAGATTCACCGGTCGGCGAATTACCGACAGATCTGACGGTGCCTGGCGGCCCCATCGTTTGACGGCCTTCAGCTGGGCACGTAGCGAGGGCAGTGAGATGTTCTTGTCCCGGTTGTCCGTGCGCTCCTTCAGCCCGCGAGCACCTTTTGCTGCGGAACGACCCGGTCGACCGCCCCGTTAGCGAGAGCCTCCGCAAGCGTGAACGGCTTGCCCTCGAGGATCGCGGCCAAGGACCGGTGGGTGCCGACAAGGCGAGTTCAGCCGCTGAGTGCCGCCCCCACCCGGGATGATTCCGAGGAGGATTTCCGGTGGGTCCTGCGCAGCACGGACCCGATGACAGGGGCGCGGTCCAGGTACTTCGCTGCGCTACGGCGGCGGTGGCACCGCGCAGGCCGACCGAGGGGCTCGCGGCGGACTCCTCCTGCAGCCACCGGACCGCGGCATGGCTGACGAACCGCTCGGGATGCGCCCCGGTGAAGACGACGGCACGGATATCCGGATCGCGGTCGGCCCGGGCCACCAGCTTGTCCAGCTGATGGGGCGATGTCGAGGCCGAACACCTGGTGCCGGCCGCCGTCGACCCGGACGATCAGGACGGCCCCGCGATCTTCGATCTCCAGAGTCTTTGTGCGGCATGAATTCTGCTCCCGTGCTGCGTTCTGCTGAGTTCATGGGGGTGGAAAATGCGTGAGGCGCAGCCGCGGATGCGTGTCGCAGCGACGGATTCGGGTACGCCCCGAGGGGCTGTGTCCGCACCGGCGGCAGGAGACTGGAACAGCGCGTGACGACGTGTCCGAGGACGAGGACGGACGCGTGTATCCGAGACGGCAGGTCAGGTGCGATGTACTGAGGAACTGAAGGTGAAGGTCAGTTGCAGGCGCTGACCAGGGGTCGTAGCGCAACCGCTACGACCCCTGAAGCCGTCAGAACATCGTGTTGTCGTTGGCGGCGGACTCCGGCACGTCCTGCACGGCGTCCCAGTGCTCGACGATCTTTCCGTCCCTGACCCGGAAGAGGTCGATGACCGCCCGGCCGCGCTCGCCCGGGGTCTCGACGTAGTGGCTGTGGACGGCCACCAGGTCGCCCTCGGCGATGATCCGCTTCGGGGTGACCCTCAACTGCGGGAACTGTGCGAAGTAGGCGCCCAGCCCGGCCTTAACACCTGCCACGCCGTCGGGGATGTTCGGGTTGTGCTGGTCATACTCGGGGCCCACGTACGATTCGACGGCGGACAGGTCCTTGTTCATCAGGAGCCGGTCGACGAATGAGGTGACCAGCCTCTTGTTGTACGCGGTGAGCCACGCGCGACCCGGCGCCTCGGTCCGCGGCCGACTGACCGTGGAGAACATGTCGTTGCCGTTGGCCGTGGTCGCCGGCACCGCCTGCAGCACGTCCCAGTGCTCGGCGATCTTCCCGCCCTGGAAACGGAAGATGTCGAACGCGGCCACCCCGCGGGTGCCAGGGGTCAGGACGATGTTCGAGTGCACGAGCACCAGGTCGCCCTCCGAGATGACCCGCTTGATGTCGTACCTCAGGTCCGGGTACTGCTGCCGCTGGAAGGCACCGAAATACTTGAGGGCCTCGGCGCCGTCGGGGGCCAGCGGGTTGTGCTGGATGTAGTCCGGCCGTACGAAACGGTCGACGACGGATGTGTCGCCCCGCTCGAAGACACCCTTGAGAAGCTGGACGGCGACCGCCTTCTGGTAGCCGAGCCGGGCGCTATCGCCGTATCCGGCGCTGGAAATTTCCGCGGCTCGATCGCGGCCGGGAGCTTCGCGATGTGCGGCGGAAGCGTCGGCGTTCGGCGGGCACGGCAGCGGCACCGGTGAGGGCGACAACCATGAGTGCGGCGGCGAGGGTACGGCGGCGGGCGAATGCGGTGGTGTTCACGGGGCTCTCTTCTCCGGACTCGGGGGATTCGTAGATGAGTTGATCGGTGGGCCGCCTGGTGGCGGTGTTCGTCATGTGCCGAGCCTGGCCGCCGCCGCACGCTACAATGGCACGAATGCCAACTTTCGACGGGATCACGCCATGGCGCACCTTCACCGAGTCGTAGTTCTGGCCATCGACGGGGTGTACCCCTTCGAACTGGGCATCCCCAGCCGGGTCTTCGGAGCCACAGACGGCCGCTACGAGGTCCTCACGTGCACCGTCGACGGCCGCCCGGTCCGCACCAACTCCGACTTCTCGATCACCGTCGAGCATGGCCCGGATGTACTGCACACCGCCGACACCGTCGTCATCCCACCTTTCACCTCCACATCAGTGACCCGCGAAGTGTCGGAAGCCGTGACGCAGGCGCTCGTGTCCCCGGCTCCGGGCCGTCGCCTCGTATCGATCTGCACCGGCGCCTTCGTCCTCGCCGCAGCCGGTCTCCTCGACGGCCGGCCGGCCACCACCCACTGGGTGGTCGCGGACCTCTTCCGCTCATGGTTCCCCCAGGTCGCACTCGATCCGGACGCCCTGTTCATCGACGACGGGGACATCCTGACCGCAGCAGGCGCCGCCTCCGGGCTCGATGTCTGCCTGCACCTCATCCGCAAGGACCATGGCAGCGAAGTCGCCAATCAGGTGGCCCGCATGTGCATCGTCCCTCCATGGCGCGACGGAGGTCAGGCGCAGTACATCCAGCACCCGGCACCCCCAACCACGGCCAGCGGAACGGCCGCCGCCCGCCAGTGGGCCCTGGAGAACCTCCACGAGCCGATGGTCCTGGCGGACCTCGCCGAGCACTCCCACATGAGCCTGCGCACCTTCGCCCGCCGCTTCACCGAAGAGGTGGGCATGAGCCCGGGACGCTGGCTGATCCAGCAGCGCGTCGACCGGGCACGGCACCTCCTGGAAACCACCGACCTGCCGGTGGACGAGATCGCCGGCCAAGTCGGCTTCGCCGGAGGCACGTCGCTGCGCGAACACCTGCACGCCGCCATCGGCGTCTCACCACTCGCCTACCGGCGCACCTTCCGAGGCGCCCTGACCTCCACGCACTGAGCACCACTACGCCTGCCGTTCCGCGAGCGCGCCGGTGAACCGGCGCACCGCTTGAACCGACACCGCACTCATGCCTGGCCAGAGCCCGCTGCCGCGAGGCCTCAAAGGCGACAGCCCCGCTACCCGGCCACTTCTGGTTGATGGCCTGAGTCCGCCGGCGGCAACGATGCGCCTCCAGAGATGAGGGCCTGCTCGCCGTCAACTGACCACCACTTAATATTACATACGTAATATCATCGGCCTTCCCCCCTACGCTGATCAAACCCACTGCCGACTGCATCCATGACGCAATGTAGGCACCCCGAAGCCCTGCCGACGAGGCGAACGTCGGACACCACACCCAGCGCCGCCTCACTCGCCCTCACCGCCGAAGGCATCCCGTCGATGCCGATGCTCGGTGCCCCACGCCAGTGCCATCGACGCGAGGGCAGCGGCGCGGCAGGACGCCGAGGACCACTCAACCGTCGTCAGGCCCCGGAGCGGTGACCGCGCCGGTCGTCGACCCGTCGCTCTCACCCGTCCGCACGAGGCGCCCGCCTTCCGCAAGCCAAAAGACGGCCGACTGATGCGCACCCCAACAGATCCTTTGCTGCTGGTGGGGACGACGGAGGAGCAGTGCCGCCTGGGACGTGGAGCGGGTCGCCGAGAGCGGCGGCCTCCGGTTAGCGGCGGGCCATGCGGCCCATGAACCGGACGATCAGGCGGCGCGGCAGGATCTTGCCGGCGAGGGCGATCGGGCGGCCGTTGGTGATCACCGACGGGGGCGCGGAGCGGCGGTCGAGCGTGTCCAGGGCCATCTTGACGACATGCTCGGGGGTGACTCGCTTCGCGCCGTAGTCGGCCGTCTCGCTGCCGGCGGCGTCGTAGAACTCGGTCTTCGTGGCGCCGGGGCACACGGCGAGGACGCGTAGGCCGGTGCCACGGTTTTCTACCGTGCCGGCGGCCATCACCACGCCAGACAGCACGTGCCCTCACGTCAGTGCCATTTCGGGATTGAGCATGTCCCCGCTCTCTTGCCGGAAGCCTGGATCGGCACGCACTTCGGCGATCTGACGTCCCTCTGGGACCCCGGGGATGTCTGGAAGCCACGCCATCTCCGCCGAGTAGCTTCCCTCAAGCTCGTCGAAATGGCCGGCGGCGGAACCTGGCCACAATGCGCCGAGATCCTGAAAATACCGTGGATCACCGCCCAACGTAGCCTGATTATCCTCAAGCGAAGTCTGCTGTCAGTGGCCTATGGTCCCAGTTCGACACGGCGATCGAGACCGTCGCGCAGGAATTGGATACGGACGCACTGCCCGTCGATTTCGCTGCGCGTCGACAAACGCTGAGTACCTGGCAGATCCCTCACGAGGACCTTGCTGCACTCAGGGTAGGCATGGTCCGTCTTGCCAACGTGGAGTCGCCCTTGACCCGGGCAGCGGTAACCGCGCTCGTGTGGGCTCGCGTCACCCAAGGCGACCATCTGCACAGCCCACCGGTCGCAGCACTCCGCGAAACACAGCAAAGCACCAAGGCCCTGGTCGCCGCCATCGGACAGTTGCAGACCCCCAGCAACCGCAAAGGCGCCAGGCTTCGCTTCCTCCAACACATCAACGAATACGCCGATGGCCTCGCTCAGGCGCTTACTGACCTTGACGTTAGAGCGTCTGGTCTTCGCCGGACCCGGTGACAGGCCCGTCTTGGCTGTAAGCCCGGAGGTATGCGATATCCGGATAGGGGCGGGCTGGCCGCCGAGGGGCGCAAGCGCCGCGAAGAGGTACGCATGCGGGCCGCTGACCTCTTCGAGGAGGACGTAAATTCGTGCATGGGGGGAAGTTGGAGGCGCTGTGCACGTCGGGGGCGATGTGTTTGCGGGTCCGGCATCGCGGGAGCACCTGCGGGCGATGGTGCGCGGTCTGCTGAGCGAGGTGCCGATCGACCGCGAGCTCTACCTCTGCAAGGGCGGGCCAGCACCGCCGTCGAATACAGGCGCGCTGCGCCGAGCAGGGCACCCACGCGCCCGGTTCCCCCACGGCTCGTCTTCGCCGAGGCCAACGATCACGCCACGGTGCTCGGCGCCGCTGGACGCGTCCTCTCACAACCTCAGGCTCATTGCTTGACCCGAACGAGGCCGACCCCCAGGGCCGCCCGGAGCAGACCGGGACGACAGTCCGCGTCACGTGGCGCGGGTCAGCAGCGGCATGGCAACGTCGTCGACCAGATACTCGACGAACTCCGCATCCAGAGGCTGGCCGAGCAAGGCGTGGCGCATGAACAGGGCAGGTGCACAGAGCTCATCGATGAATCGCACGTCCTGGTCCAGGGCGAGTTCTCCACGCCGTTCTGCCCGCTCGCAGACAGCCCGGACGGGCGGTACAGCGGGGATCAACAAGGGGCGCAGCAGCGCCGCGAGCTCCGCATCATTGCGCATGGTGACAAAAAGACCGCTGATCACAGCGCCTGGCTCGCCACTCATCCACTCGGCGAGCAACTGGAGGTATGCCAGAAGATCGCCGCGCAGCGTGCCGGTGTCCGGCACCCGCAGGTCTTCGGCCGGACGGAAGCTGATGGCCGTGGTCACCAGTTCCGCCTTGGTGGGCCAGTGCCGGTACAGCGTGGCCTTGCTCGTCCTGGCGCGGGTCGCCACGGCCTCGTGGTGCAATCCCTGGTAACCGGACTCAGCGAGTATCTCGTAGACGGCTCGTAGGATGGTCCGCTCACGGCTTGCCGAGAGCCTCTTGGCAGGCCGGGCGACCGCCGTGGTCGATGCCGCCGGCTCGGACATGGCACCCCCTCGCTCTACAAGGTGGAGAATCTCGGCGCGCGCCCGAACGCTCACAACAAAGTCGTAGCCTTGGGCGGCTCCTTGATCCTTTATAGGATACGTGGCATTCAACGCAGCCACCGAACGGTTCCGTGGCGGACAACGGGGCCGGATTCACGCTCCGGCCCCGCCGTGCTGGCCGCTCCGGTGCCGCACCCGGCACCGGAGCTGTTCGCGCGGTCAGCCGAGTCCGTCGGCGCCGACCTGGACGGCGGACTCGTCCAGCAGTGAGCTGCTCACCGGCTGCTGCCGTCCGTCGAGGTCGAGAACCGGGGTCGCCTCCTTGTACCAGGACTCGATCACCGCGTTGCCCCAGAAGTCGCGGCGGCGGTCGTCGTTGACGTGCCACCGGTACGTCTCGTGGTCCGGGTCGCCGGTGTAGTAGTCGGAGGTGTAGATCTCCACCCGGTGGCCGTCGGGATCGCGCAGGTAGACGTAGAAGGCGTTGGAGACACCGTGCCGGCCGGGCCCGCGCTCGATGTGCTTCTCCTCGTGCAGCGCGCCGAAGATGTCGGCGGTGCGCAGCACCTGGTGGGACTCGTGGGTGGCGACGCCCAGGTGGTGCAGGCGGGGGCCGGCCCCGCCGGTGAAGGCGACGTCGTGGACGGTCTGTTTGCGGTACATCCAGGCGGCGTACAGCTCGTGTTCGTCGCCCTCGATGGTCTCCGAGCAGCCGAAGCCGAGGGACTGGTAGTGGGCGTAGGCGGCGGGGATGTCGGGGGTGCAGATGTTGAAGTGGTCGAGGCGGGCGATCTGGGCGCCGCGGTGGAGGTCGTAACGCTGGATGAGGCGCTCACCCCGCTCGATCTCGTGGAAGAACTCGACCGGGAAGCCGAGCGGGTCGACGACGCGTACGGCGTCTCCGACTCCGACCGTGCCCTCGCCCTTCTTCAAGCGCTTGACAGGGCGGCCGAGTTGGCGGAAGAACTTCTCCGCCTTGTCGACGTCCTCAGGGGTGCGGACGCGGTAGGAGATGTGGTCGAGAGCGGCGATCTCACCCCTGCGCAGCACGAGCGAGTGATGGGTGAGTTCATCCGTTCCGCGCAGGTAGAGGGAGTCGGCGTCCTCGTACTGGACGTGGAAGCCGAGCATGTCCACCCAGAACCAGCGGGCCTTGGCCAGGTCGGTGACGGCGAGCTGAGCGTAGGCCGAGCGCACGACGTCCGGTGCGGCTGTTCCAGTCATCAGACGGCTCCGAATCGTGGGGTGTGGACGTCACCGAGGGCGACGTGGACGATCTTGGACTCGGTGTAGAAGTCGATGCTGTGGGCGCCGCCCTCCCGGCCGACGCCGGAAGCCTTCACACCACCGAAGGGGGTGCGCAGGTCGCGGACGTTGTGCGAGTTGATCCAGACCATGCCGGACTCGACGGCGTGCGCGATGCGGTGACCGCGCTTGAGGTCCGAGGTCCAGATGTACGCGGCCAGGCCGAACTGGGTGGCGTTGGCGAGCTCGATCGCCTCGGCCTCGGCGTCGAAGGGCGCGACGGCCACGACGGGGCCGAAGATCTCCTCCTGGAAGATCCGGGCGTCACGGGACACGTCGGCGAAGACGGTCGGCTGGAGGTAGTTGCCCTCGGTGAGGTGGTCCGGGCGGATACCGCCTGCCACCAGCCGGGCCTCCTTCTTGCCGATCTCCACGTAGTTCAGGACGCGCTCGTAGTGCTCCGTGTGGACCAGCGCCCCCACCTCGGTGGCGGGGTCGGAGGGCAGGCCGACCCTGACCCGCTCGGCTCGCTCGGCGAGTCGGCGGGTGAACTCCTCGTACAGCGGACGCTCGACGAGCACCCGGGAACCGGCCGTGCAGCGCTCGCCGTTGAGCGAGAACACGCCGAAGACCACGGAGTCCAGGGCCGCCTCGATGTCGGCGTCGGCGAAGACGACGACCGGGGACTTGCCACCCAGCTCCATCGACGTGGTCTTGAGGTGCTCGGCCGAGGAACGGATGATGTGGCGGCCCGTGTCGGTCGAGCCTGTGAAGGAGATCAGCGGCACGTCGGGGTGGTCGACGAGGGCCTGCCCTGCCTCCTCGCCGATGCCGTGGACGATGTTCACGACTCCGGCCGGCACGCCCGCCTCGGCGAAGATCTCCGGCCAGAGCGAAGCCGACAGGGGCGTCCACTCGGCGGGCTTGAGGATGAGCGTGCAGCCAGAGGCGAGGGCCGGGGCGAGCTTCCAGCTCTCCAGCATGAACGGGGTGTTCCACGGGGTGATCAGGCCGGCTACCCCGACCGCGGTGCGGACCACGTAGCTGAACTGCTCACCGCCCTGCCGGAAGGCATCCTCGCCGAGCGCGACGATGACGTCGGCGAAGTAGCGGAAGTTCTCCGCGGCACGCCGCGCCTGGCCCTTGGCCTGGGTGATCGGCAGACCCGAGTCGTACGACTCGAACCGGGCGAGGCGGTCGTGGCGAGCCTCGACGGCGTCGGCGATGCGGTACAGGACTCGAGCGCGCTCGCGGTTGGATATCGACGACCAGCCGGGGAAGGCGGCCTGCGCTGCCTCGACGGCCCGCTGGACGTCGTCCTGCGCACCCCGTGCGGCCTGTGTGTAGGCGGTGTTGGTCACCGGGTCGGTGACGTCGAAGGTGCGGCCGTCGACCGCGTCGACGAGTTCGCCACCGATCCAGTGCCGAATGGTCGAGGGCAGACCCTCGGGGGCGGTGCTCACTTGTCGGCTCCGTTCGCTTGCGTTCCGAGCTGCTGCGTCAGGTCCCCGCCCTCGGTGAGGAGGGTGCGGATGCGGGCCAGGCCCGGGGCGGTGGGCGTGATGAGCGGCGGCCGTACGTGAGGCGAGGCGATCCGTCCCTGCTGGGCGAGGACCCACTTCGCCGGGGCCGGGTTGGTCTCCACGAAGAGCAGGTCCACCAGCGGGTGCAGGCGGTAGTGCAGGTCCCGTGCGCCGTCGAAGTCCCCCGACTCCCACAGCTCGTACATCCTCGCCACGGCGGTCGGTGCCAGGTTGGCCACGGCGCTGACGAAGCCGGCGCCGCCCAGGGCGAGCAGCGGCAGGCAGAGGAGTTCGATGCCGGACCACACCAGCAGCGAGCGGCCGCAGGCGTGCAGCACGCGGGAGAAGTGCTCGAAGTCCTTGGTGGTCTCCTTGACTCCGACGAAGTTGTCGAAGTCGGTGAACAGCCGCCTCACCGTCTCGGGGGCAATGTCGACCGCCGTGCGGGAGGGCACGTTGTACGCGACGATCGGCAGGTCCGGGAACTCCCGGGCCACCGTGGCATACCACTTGTACAGCGCCTCCTGGGTGGGGCGCGCGTAGTAGGGGGTGATCACCAGGGCCGCGTCCGCTCCCAGGTCCTGGGCGGCGGCCGTCAGCTCCAGGGTCTCGTTCAGCTTGTGCGAGCCGGTGCCGGGCAGGAAGGGCACCCGGTCGCCGGTCTCCTCGACGGCCGTACGCATGGCGGCGATCCGCTCGGCGACGGTTTGTGCGCTGGGCTCGCCGGTGGAGCCGCCGAGCGAGATGCCGTGCGAACCGGACTCCAGCTGGAAGCGGATCAGGGAGCGCAGGCTGTCGTGGTCGACGGCGCCCTCGTCGGTGAACGGGGTGACGACCGGGGCGATGGATCCGCGGATGGTGGCGGGATCGCTGCGGAACTTCATGCGGTTTCTCCTTGCGGCTCTTGCGAAGGGGCGTGGCTGCGGCGCCACTGTTCGAACGGTTCGCGCCAGTCGGGACCGAGGGGGTACAGCCCGTCGACGCTGTGCCCGGCACGCACCTGCTCGGTGATGAAGCGCTCTCGCAGCTCCTGCTCCCGGCAGTCGGCGATCAGCTCCTCGGCCAGGTCCGGTGGTACGACCACGACACCGTCCGCGTCCCCGACGATCAGGTCGCCCGGCTGCACCAGGGCGCCGCCGCACGCGATGGGCACGCCCGAGTCCCACGGGACGTGGCGGCGTCCCAGGACGGAGGGGTGCTCCCCGCCGTGGTAGACGGGCAGGCCGAGTTCGGTGACCGCGGCGCTGTCGCGCAGACCGCCGTCGGTGACGACCCCGGCCGCACCACGCATCTGGGCCCGCAGCGCGAGGATGTCGCCGAGGGTCCCGGCGGAGGTGTCGCGGCGGGCGTCCATGACGAGCACGTGGCCCGGCCTCAGCTCCTCGATCGCCCGCTTCTGGGCGTTCATGCCGTTGCCGTACTTCTTGAAGAGGTCCTCGCGCAGCGGCAGGTAGCGCAGGGTGTGCGCGACGCCGACCATGGTCCGGTCCGGCAGCGTGGGGCGGACGCCGTCGATGGACATGTGCGGCAGGCCGCGGGCACGGAGCTGTGCGCTGAGGGTGGCGACGGCGACCGAGCGCAGCCCCTCCTCGAACCGCTTGTCCAGCAGGGGCGCGGGAGTGTACGCCGTCCCGTACGCGGCCTCCCGTTCCGCCGGATCGGCCTTGGGCATCGCCCCGTACGGGTCCAGGGCGGGCCCGGCGGCGACGGGATTGCGGAGGCGGCCGGTGGACAGCCCGTTTCCGGTCACCTCGACCTCGACCACGTCACCGGGGGCGACCACGGAGGCGCCGGTCGGCGTGCCGGTGAGGATGACGTCCCCCGGCTCCAGGGTGACCTGCCTCGACAGGTCCGCGATCAGCTCCCCGAACGGGAACAGCAGCGTGTCCGTGGTGTCGTCCTGGACCAGTTCGCCGTTGACCCAGGTCTGCAACCGAAGGGCGGCTGGGTCGAGTTGGCGTGCGTCCAGCAGTCGCGGCCCGATCGGCGTGAAGCCGTCTCCGCCCTTGGAGCGGAGGTTGGAGCCGCGATCGGCGTAGCGCAGGTCGTACACACCGGCGTCGTTGGCTGCGGTCACCCATCGCACGTACTGCCAGCCGTCCTCGGGCCTCACCCGCTGCGCGCGCGAGCCGATGACGAGGGCGATCTCGCCTTCGAAGCCGAGGAGTTCGCATCCCTCGGGGCGGACGAGTGCGTCCTTGGTGCCCGCCAACGACGAGGGGGGCTTGAGGAAGTACGACGGATGGGCGGGGATCCGGCCACGCTCTTTGGCGCGGCTTGGGTAGTTGAGATGCAGAGCGATGATCTTCGACGGGGAGTTTCCGAGCGGGTGCGTCATGTCGTCCGTCCGGGATCAGGCGCGGTCGAGGAAGACCTGGACCCTGGCCTTGTACGGCTCGCGGTCGTAGCTCTTCACGTAGGCGCCGGCCATCCGCACCGGGTCGCCGAAGAAGTAGTACTCGTACAGCGCCTGGCGGCTGGAGAACGCCGAGACGCAGGTGTCCCACACCAGGCGGAACAGCTTCACGCGCTCGGGGCCGGACAGGGTGGCCGACTGCAGGTACGCCTCGATGTCGGCGGCGGCGGGCCCCTGGATGTCGAGTTCTGTCGGGGTGGCCATCAGGCCGGAGGCGCCGAGCTTGCGCAGGATCTGCGGGAAGCGCTGGTAGAGCTTGGGGTAGAGGTTGCGGGCGGCGTTCAGCGGGGCGAAGGCCGGGGTGAGGACCCCGTACTCGTTGACCTCGGCGTCGGCTTCCGCCGCGCGCAGGAAGGCCCGCAGCATCTCCAGCGTGGTGATGATCTCGGCGACGTCCTCCTGGACGTGCTGGAACTGCTCGATGCCGATGGCCTCGGTCAGCAGCGACACCAGGCCGAGGATGTACTCGGTCTTGGCGGTGGTGCGGGTGACGACCTGATGGGTCATGTGCACCACGGAGGACGTCTGGGAGTAGAAGCCGTTGCACAGTTCCGCGTCGCCGAGGGCGAAGCAGCGCTCGTACGGCACGTGGACGTCGTCGAAGACGACGACGCAGTCCGATTCCTCGAAGCGGGAGGCGAGGGGGTGGTCGTGCCGGGGGCGGTCGTAGTCCAGCGGTTCGCGGGCGATGTAGCGCAGGCCGGGGGTGTCGTTCGGGATGGCGAAGGCGTAGGAGTACGGCTTGTCCTCGGGGGTGCCGCGGAGCACGGTCGAGGGGAAGACGAGCATCTCGTCGGCGAAGGGGGCAATGGTGGCGAGCATGCGCGCCCCGCGGATCACCACGCCGTTGTCGTCCTCCTTCACGATCCGCGCGGCCAGCTTGCCGCCGGCCTGCTGGGTACCGGCCACGGCCCGGTTGACCTGCGGCGGGATCAGCGTGTGCGTGCACAGCAGATCCTCTTCGCGGGCCTTCTTGTAGTAGCGGCGGATGTTCTCGCCGAAGGCAGGGTTGGCCTGGGCGAACCAGTCGGCGGCCGAGGCGAGCGCCATCAGGGAGCTGTTCATGTAGTCGCCGGTGCGGCCGAGCATGCCGTTGCTGTGGTCGGCCCACACCTTGAACGCCTTGCGGCGCTTGACCAGGTCGTCCGGGGTCTTCGGGGTGAGGAAGGACGTGCCGACCGGCTCGCCGGACGTGGGCGAGGTGTAGGTGAGGACGTCCTTGTGCTCGTCCGAGTGCTGGAGGTCGAACAGTTCGGCGTAGGTCTGGACGACGTTGCGGAAGGCGGGGTGGTCCTGGATGCCGCCGGTGACGGTCTCGCCCTGGATGTGGACGGTGGGACGGGAAGCGGCGAGGCGCTCCATGTATTCCTTGCCGGTGCGTGCGGCCATGGTGGTTCTCCTGTGGAGGTGATCAGCGGCAGGGGGCGGGTTCAGATGAGGTGTTCGATGCCGTCGGTGGACTCGGCCGCGGTGCCGAAGCGGCTCCAGGCGTAAGTGAGGGCGTCGCCGTCGCGGTGGCCGAGGTCGGTGACGCGGCCGACGAGGAGGGTGTGGTCTCCGCCGTCGTACGCCTGCCACGGCTCGCACTCCACCCATGCCAGGGGGTTCGTGAGGCGGGGCACCCGGGCCGCGGTCGCCCAGCGGGGCTCTGTGGCGCCCTGTGCCCCGGCGAACAGCCGGGCCAGCGGCTCCTGTTCGGCGCCGAGGATGTTGACGCAGAAGGAGCTGTCGATCAGCTGGTCGTGGCAGCGGGCGCGTCGGGCGACGCTGACGAGCACCAGCGCGGGATCGGCGGAGACGGACGTGAAGGAGTTCATGGTCGCGCCCCGGGGACCATCCTCGCCCGCGTACGTCACGACGGTGACGCCGGTGGTGAACCGGGACATGCAGGCGCGCAAGGCGCCGGGGCTGGGAGGGGCAAGGGCTCGGGACATGAGGAGGACTCCTTGAGTCGATTCGCCGACTGTGCCCTCTGGCACAAGGCCGGGGAGGGGCGGCGCCGGCCCCAGCAGGGCCGGGGACGAAGCGGGCAAGATCCTGGTCAAAGCATGTAATCAAAGCTTTGATTATTTGGACGGTACCTGTGCCGACCGCTCCTGGGAAGACCGGAGCGGAGAATTCAGTGGCCGCGGACGATCCACTCCTCCAGCTGCGGAGCCTCGGCCCCGATGGTCGTGGTCGCTCCGTGCCCGGTGAGCACCCGGGTGTCCGGCGGCAGGGGCAGGAGTTCGCTGCGGATCGAACGGATGATGGTGGGGAAGTCCGAGAACGACCGCCCGGTGGCCCCCGGGCCGTCGGCGAAGAGCGTGTCGCCGGTGAAGACGGTGCCGAGGTCCGGCGCGTACAGACAGATGGCCCCAGGGCTGTGGCCGGGCGTGTGCAGCACGATGAGTTCCGTACCGGCGACTGTGAGCCGACGCCGGTCGGAAAGGTAACCGTCCGGGGATCTGTCCGGGTGGACGTTCCGCCACAGGATGCGGTCGTCCAGGTGCAGAAGGATCGGTGCACCGGTGCGGGCGGCGAGCGCCGGGGCGGCATTGATGTGGTCGTTGTGCGCATGCGTGCACACGATCGCGGTCAGTCGACGCTCCCCGACGGCTGCGGCGATCGCGTCCGCGTCGTGAGAGGCGTCGATGACGAGGGCCTCCTCGTCGTTCCCGACGATCCAGACATTGTTGTCCACTTCCCACGTACCGCCGTCGAGGGTGAACTCTCCGGTGGTGACGACGTGTTCGACTCGTGCGGCCACTCAGAGCACCACCACGGACCGCAGCACCTCACCTGAGTGCATCTTCTCGAAGGCCTTCTCCACCTCGTCGAGGGTGATCGTTTCGGTGACGAAAGCGTCCAGGTCCAGTCGCCCTTGGCGGTACAGGTCGACCAGCATCGGAAAGTCCCTCGAGGGCAGGCAGTCGCCGTACCAGGAGGACTTCAGCGCCCCACCGCGGCCGAAGACGTCCAGCAGCGGCAGCTCCAGCTTCATGTCCGGCGTCGGGACCCCCACCAGCACGACGGTCCCGGCCAGGTCTCGGGCGTGGAAGGCCTGCTGGTACGTCTCCGGACGGCCGACGGCATCGATCACCACGTCCGCTCCGTGCCCGCCAGTGAGCTCGCGGATCGCCGTCACGGGGTCGGTGTCGCGGGAGTTGACGGTGTGTGTGGCGCCGAAGGTCTCAGCCAGGGCCAGCTTCCGGTCGTCGATGTCCACTGCGATGATCCTGGCCGCTCCGGCGAGTCGGGCACCGGCGATCGCCGCGTCGCCGACGCCGCCGCAGCCGATCACCGCGACGCTCTGTCCCCTGCTGACGGGTGCGGTGTTGAGCGCGGCTCCCAGTCCGGCCATGAGCCCGCAGCCGAGGAGGCCGGCCGCTTCGGGCCGGACCTGGGGGACTTTCGTGCACTGGCCGGCGGCCACGAGGGTCTTCTCCGCGAAGGCCCCGATACCGAGGGCGGGGGCCAGCTCCGTGCCGTCCTTCAGCGTCATCTTCTGCCGTGCGTTGTGCGTGTCGAAGCAGTACCAGGGCCGGCCGCGCCGACAGGCACGGCATCGCCCGCACACCGCCCGCCAGTTGAGGATGACGAAATCACCGGGGACGACGTCGGTGACGACTTCACCGACCGCTTCGACGACTCCCGCGGCCTCGTGGCCGAGCAGGTAGGGGAAGTCGTCCCCGATGGCGCCCTCCCGGTAGTGCAGGTCGGTGTGGCACACCCCGCAGGCCTGCACCCGCACCAGGGCCTCCCCCGGTCCGGGGTCGGGCACCAGGACGGTCTCCACCGAGACAGGGGCGCCTTTGCTCCGGGCCAGGACAGCGCGGACTTCATGAGACATATCTGTGTTCCTCTGGGAAGTTGAGTGGGTCGGCGACGCGTCGACTGGGCTACCGGATGCTCCAGGCGCTGCGGAGATCCCGCCGCAGCCGTCCGAACTCCCTTGGGCTGTCGACCGCGAGGACGCCGGAGATCTCGCCGTCGCGCCGGTACACGGCTGCGAAGCTGTCGTCGAACGAGCCCGAGACGAGTTCGAGCACGTCGTCGACGCCAGGTCGGCCGGCGATCTGGAGGTGGACGCCGTACTGGTCCGACCACACATAGGGCAGCGGGTCGTGGACCGGTTGTCCCGTGGGGTCCTGCCCTCGCAACGTGGCCAGCAGCGATCCGGCCGCGATGACCGGCATGTCCCGCGCGTTGGTCCAGTGCTCGATGCGCAGCCGCCCGCCGCGGCAGCGGTACGCGGCCACGTCGCCCGCCGCGACGACCCCGAGCACGGTGGTCCGGCACCGCTCGTCCGTGAGAACGCCGTTGTCGCAGGCGACACCGGAACCCGTCAGCCACTCGGTGTTGGGCACGGCTCCCACGCCGACGACCACCACGTCCGCGGGAAGGGAGCGGCCGTCGGACAACTCCACCGCTCGCACCCCGTCCTCGCCGACGAGGCCCGTGACAGCCACGCCGGTCACCAGAGCGACCCCGTGGTCCGTGTGCAGGCGACCCAGGATGCCGGCGGCGTCGGGACCCAACTGACGTAGCAGCGGCTTCTGTTCGTACTCGACAATGGTCACCTCGTGTCCGAGGGCACGCGCCGAGGAGGCGACCTCCGCGCCGATGAACCCGCCTCCCACCACGACGACCCGGCCGGGCCGGGACAGGTCCTCGCGCAATCGGTGTGCGTCATCGAGCGTGCGGAGGGTGTGCACCCCACGCAGCCGCGGCATTCCGGGGAGTGTGCGAGCGCGGGCTCCCGTGGCGATGACCACACCGTCCGCGTGCAGGTTTCGCCCGTCGGCGAGGGTGAGCGCCCGTGAGGCCGGATCGAGAGCGGTGGCGCGGGTACCGAGCAGCCATTCGGCGTCGAGCACGGCACGCAGGTCATCGTCCGTCAGCGCGATGTCCTGGCTCTCGCACTTGCCCAGCAGGACCTGCTTGGACAACGGAGGCCGGTCGTAGGGCTGTGCGGCTTCCTCGCCGACCAGCACGAGACGCCCGTCGTAGCCGTCGGCGCGGAGGGCTTCGGCGGCTCTGACGCCCGCCAGTCCGGTGCCGACGACGGCGATCGTGGTCATCGCGCGGTCTCCGCGGTCGGAGCCAACGACGTTGCGTCGACGCACACCATGCCGTCGACGACCTGCACGACGTGGGTACGGATGGGCCGCCGCGCGGGCGGGCAGTCGGGCCTGCCGGTGCGCAGGTCGAAACGTGACTCGTGCAGCGGGCATTCGATCTCATGGCCGTCGAGCCAGCCGTCGGACAGCGAGGCGGTCTCGTGGGAGCAGGTGTCGTCGATACAGAAGACACGTTCGCCGACCTTGACGAGTGCCAGCGGAACCGGCACGTCGGGCCTGACGATCCGGGTGACCACACCGGGGGTGAGATCCGCGATCGGACAGAGCTGTATCACTGTGCCGCTCCCTTCACGCCCTGGGCGTCGTGACGCATGAGGACCGATTCCGGTCCGCGGAACATCCAGCCGACGAGGTTCGGAGTGCTGGTGACGCGCAGCCCGGTGAGCGAGTTGAACAGTGCGGGCACCGCGGTGCGGAGCTGCTCCCGTGCCAGATAGGTGCCGAGGCAGTAGTGGGCGCCTAGCGAGAAGGCCAGGTGGTCCGACAGTTCGGGACGGTCGATGTCGAAGGCGTCGGGTGCGGCGAACTTCCGGTCGTCCCGGTTGGCCGACGCGGCGAGCGCGAGCAGCTTGTCCCCGGCCCGCAAGGTCACGTCCCCCACCGTGTGGTCGACGGCGAGCTGGCGCGGAAAGGCTCCGACGGGGGTCAGCCAGCGCATCGTCTCCTCGATGGCCGCGTCGAGGGCCTCGGAGTCGGCCAGCACGCGGTCGCGCAGCTGAGGCTGTTCACACAGCTGCCAGACCAGGGTGGCCAGCGCGTGCCAGGGCTCGTTGAAGCCGCCTGAGATCATCAGACGCACCTGAGTGGCGATCTCCTCGGCCGACAGCGGTTCGGCGAGTTCGGCGTGCACCATCGCGGAGATCACGGTGTGGTCCGGTGCGGCCGTCACGCGGGCGACGGCCTCGCGGACCAGCTCCCCCACCTCGGCCCTGGCGCGTCCGGCCCGTTCCCAGACCGCGGGGTCGTCGTCGTGGTTGGCCAGACCCGCGATGAAGGCACGCGACCACTCGACCACCTGCTCGGTGGTCACGTCGGGCAGCCCCGCCGTCCGCATCAGCGCCTGAGCGGCGAACGGCGCCGCGAAGTCCGTCACCAGGTCGAACTCCGGCTTCTCGGCCAACCGCGCGGCGAGTTCCGTGGCGTGCGAGGTGAGCCCCGCCGACCACTGCTGACGCACGTTGCGACGCTTCAGCGGGCCGTCCACCGCCGAGCGCAGCCTGCGGTGGGCGTCGCCGTCGGTTCGGATCATGACCAGACCCATGGTGCGTTCGGCGAGGGAGTTCTCCTGGTGCGCGGTGAAGATCTCGGGGTGCTCGTCGACGAAGACGACGTCCTCGTAGCGGCTGACGAGCCACAGACCGAGCCCGTCCGACCAGGCCCAGGGCTCGTCGTCCCTGAGTTCGCGGTAGACGGGATACGGATCGGCGTAGAGGTCCTTGCTGGTGAGATTGCGTGCGATGGGCATTGCGGCTCCTCACGTGTCGGCGACATCCGGACAGGGGATGTCGGCCGCATCGGGCTGCAACGACTGTGCGGTACGCCGCCTGAGCACGGAATACTCTGGAATCCAGCAATGCGCCGACAACAACCACAGGAATCCTGAGGTATGGACCATGACGCTCTCACTGCGCCAGCTCCGGTTCTTCGTGGCGGCGGCCGAGGCCGGAACCATTGCGGGCGCCGCGGCACGCGAGCACATCTCCCAGTCGACGATCGCCCTGGCCGTCAGCGAGCTCGAGCGCACCCTCGGCGTCCAGCTGTTCATGCGCCGCCAGGCCAAAGGGCTGACGATCACTCAGGCCGGCCTGGCCGTGCTCGCCGACGCGCGCCCGCTGCTAGCCCACGCGGACGAACTGGTCTCCAGTGCACGCAACCTGGGCGGGGAGCTCTCCGGAAACCTGACGGTCGGCTGCTACACGACCCTGGCCCCGTTCCTGATGCCCGGCGTCCTGGAGGGCTTCGCCACCGAGCATCCGACGGTGCGGCTGAGCTTCGCGGAGGGCACTCAGGTGGAACTGCAGGAGAAACTTCTCGACGGCAGCTGCGAGATGGCCCTGCTGTACGACCTCGACCTGCAGCCGGGCATCCAGCAGGAGACGCTGTACATCACCAGGCCGCATCTGCTCCTGCCCCGCGCGCACCCACTGGCCGGACAGGCGCCGGTGAGCCTGCACGACCTCGCGGACGAACCGATGGTCATGCTCGACAACCCGCCGAGTCGGCACTACTTCACGGAGTTGCTCGCTTCACTCGGCATACGACCGGTGATCCGGCACACGACCAGCAGCTTCGAGACGGTGCGGTCCCTGGTGGCCCGGGGCCTCGGCTACTCACTTCTGATCCAGCGGCCCGCCTCCGGCATCAGCCACGAGGGCGTACCGCTGGCCGAGTGCGAGATCCGGGAGGAGGTGCCGGACATGCCCGTGCTGCTCGCCTGGCCCGCCCGCGCCAACCTCACCAGACGAGCCAAGGCGTTCGCCGACTTCTGCCGCCGGGCCCTTGCGGACGGACCGGTGCGGCCGGCGGTCGGGGATCACACATGATCCTCTTCGGGGAAATCTCGGCGTAGCCAGCGCGCACGGGATTGCGGACAGTGCGGCCGCCACTTACTGACTTCGGCTCGTCAAGGTGACGTGGGTTCGTTGAGGGTCAGGCCGGTGCCGGCTATGAAGCCGTCGAGGGTGTCGGGCCGGTACTGGAGGCGTTTGAGCCGGTTTCGTACGAGGGCTTCGAGCCGGTCGAGCGCGACCACGGCGAGGTTGGCCAGACTGCGCTTGACGTGCGCCCACACCCACTCGACGGGATTCAGGTCCGGCGAGTAGGCGGGCAGCAGGAACACCGTCAGCCACTCCCGCTCGGCGGTCAGCTCGCGCATGGCGTGGGAGACGTGGGTGTTGAGCCGGTCCCAGACCAGCACGATCGGCGCCTTGACGAGCTGGTGGACACCGTCGATGAGTGCGATGAAGTCCCGCTCGCCCATGCTGCGGCGTGCGCTGCCGCCCGCTCGGTGGGTGCGCAGCCGGTGGCACAGCCGGGTGCGCGAGCCCGGCCGTATCGCGATCAGCCCGGCCACCGACAGACGCCCCGAGCGTCGTCCGCTGACGGTCACGACCGGGGTGCGCCCTCGCCGGCCCCAGGTTCGTCCCCGTGGCGGCTTCCGGGTGAACCCTGCTTCGTCCTCGAAGCAGATGTAGCCCCCGCAGGCCGCCCGGGCCCTTTTACCTCCGCCCAGGTCGCCTCCTTCCAGGCGGTCACAGCCTGCTCGTCGCGCTCGGCGACTCTGCGTGCGGGGACCTGCGGGCTGAAGCCGAGCCGGTGCATCAGCCTCGTGGCGCCGGAGACGCTGTAGGAGACGTGAAACTTCCTGCCGATCAGCGTGGCCACCCGGGCGGCAGTCCACACCTGGTCCTCCACCCAGCCGTGGGCGGCCGGGCCCTCATCGAGGTACGCGGCCAGTTTCTCCAGACAGCGCGGGGACAGCCGGCAACGTGATCCGCTCGGGCCGCGGGAAGCCAGAGCCTTACGACCGCCGTCCCGCCACAACTGGTGCCAGTGGTAAGCCGACTTCACACTCACCCGAAGCCGCCGTGCGACCTCCGACGGCTTGATCTCCTGCTCGTACAACTCGGCCGCCTGCATCCGAACCGACTCCCGGCGCCGACGTCCCGCAGGGGTCAGCCCGCCCCCATCCGCATATCTCACACCACACGGATACAGCCGCCCACCCACACCCACTCAGGGGCTTCGCAAAGATTCACCCCAACGAGCTGAAGTCAGTAATGTGAGCACGAATCGAAACGATACGTACCGCATCGAGTAGAGTGGGCCGGTCGCCCGACTCGTGCCCACCGGATCCCCCGCGATCTGCTCGGCCCCGCCGTCAATGAGCCCATGCGCGCGAGGAGATGGCGTGTTTCGGCCTGTCGCGCGCCCCCTTCCTCCGGTCGACCGGCTCACCCGCAAGGAGCATCCCCATGGCCGTGTATCTCACCGACGACGACGTCCGTTCCCTGCTCGACTGGGAGTCCGCGCTGAAGGCTCTGCACGAGGCCTACGCCGCTCCGGTCTCCGAAGCACACTTTCCCCCGCGGACGATGGCCAGGGGCGAGGAGGAGTGGATGCGCACCCTCAGCGGGATACTGCCGAGCAGCGGTGTGATGGGAGCCAAGCTCATCGCCGTGTCGAACGGCAAGCGCAGGGGCGCCTACCTCGTGGCGCTGTTCGACCTCGAGACCACCGAGCTCGTCGCCCTGCTGGACGGCCGGTCGATCACGGGCTTCCGTACCGCGGCGACCTCGGCCCTCGCCGTCCGGTTCCTGGCACCGCGAAGGCCGCTCTCGGTCGCCGTCATCGGCTCGGGGTTCGAGGCGACGAATCACCTTCGGGCCCTGGCCGCGACGCGGGAGCTCACCTTCGTACGGGTCTACAGCCCGAGCCCGGCCAGCCGAGCCCGGTTCGCCGGGTCGTTCACCGACCTGGCGGCCGAGGTGGTCCCCGCCGAGGCGCCCGAGGACGCGGTCGACGGCGTGGATCTGGTGCTGTGCGCCGCCCGGTCCCGGGACGAGACGCCCACCGTTCGCGGCAGGTGGCTCAAGCCGGGTACGACAGTCGTGTCCATCGGGTCGACGCTGCCCGAGCAGCGTGAACTCGACCCTGTCGCCATCGACCGCGCGGATGTCGTGGTGTGCGACCTTGTCGACGAAGTCGCCCACGAGACCGGCGACTTCATCGCCGCACGGGCGGAGGGCCTGGAGTTCACCGACAAGCTCGTTTCTCTCGCCGACGTGGTCTCCGGTCGCGCACCGGGCCGGACCAGAACCGATGACATCGTGCTCTACAAGTCGGTCGGGTCCGCTCTGCAGGATCTGACCGTGGCGGCACTGTGCGCGCGTCTCGCGGGCGAACGGGGCGCTGGTGTGTCTCTGGACGCCCGAGTCAGCCGTGCCTTCCAAGAACACTGAACGGTCATCAGCCCTTTGAGCCGGGCGACTACGGCCCCCGGGGGTGGTAGCCGCAGAGCTGCCCCCCGGGCGCGGTCCGAACTCGCCGACGCCGACGTGGCCTCGTGCGTGATGTCACCCGTCTCAGGGGATAGCCCGCAAGAACACGGGGCGCGACTGGGAAAGCAAGTTGTGCGGGTCGTACTTACCCTTAGCCGCGAGCAAGGCCGCCCAGGCATCACCGAAGTGCCCCTCCCGCTTTCGACGGGTGTAGCTGAGCCCCCCGATGGCGTCGGCCGCTCCGCGGATACCGCATCCGCCGCCACGAGGTTGCTCGTCGTCCGGCACCGGTGTGGCGGTAATCGGCGGTACTACGGAAGCGGGGGCTCCGAGCCGTCGAGCCAGGCCGTTCCTCGGGCGTACAGTGCCTTGACTTCGGGTCCGGTCAGTCCGGGCATGTCGGGCTTGACCGGGTAGCCCATCCTGCTCTGGAGGTAGGCGAGGTGCCGGTAGCCCTCGGGGAACGCGGCGAGCAGGTCGGGGTCGAGATCGGGGCTGGTGCCCATACTGACGGGATCCAGCCGGTCCTTCTCGTAGATGGGCTGGCGCAGCACGATGGTCCATCGTCCGTCGTGCTTTGCAAGGAAGTCGTAGAAGCGGCCGGTGCACACCACGTCGCACTCGACACCCTCGACCTGGCCACGCTGGGAGATGGTCATCTTGGTCTGTGCCACCGCCCGGCTGCCGCCGATTTCGACGGTGGTGCCGCCGAGGAAGTGCAGGATGCGCACGCCTCGGTCGAAGCCCTCGCGGCTGACGTGGATGAACTCGTCGCCGGTGCCCTGGAACCAGGTGGCCATCATCCGGCCCTCAGGGTGCCACACCTCGCGGAAGCGGTCCCGGTCGGCCGCGTCCCGCCACAGCACCCAGTTCTCGAGCAGTTCGCGGATCGCCAGGCGCTCCGCCGTCTCAGGATCGATCAGATTCTCCACGTGCGAAAATCTCCCTGCTAGATCGGGTAGTGGCGCGGCTGCTGGGAGACGGTGACCCAGCGCAGATCGGTGAACTCGTGCAATGCCGCGCGTGCGCCGAAGCGGCCCCAGCCGCTGTCGCCGACGCCGCCGAAGGGCATCAGCACCTCGTCGTGGACGGTGGCGCCGTTGACGTGGACGACGCCGGTGTGCAGCCTTCCGGCCACGGACGTGGCACGGGATTCGTCCTTGCCGAACACCGCGCTGGACAGGCCGTAGGGGGTGTCGTTCGCGATGCGGACGGCGTCGTCCACGCCGTCCGCGACGACCACACTCACCACGGGGCCGAACGACTCCTCGTGGTACAGACGCATCTCGGGGGTGACGCCGGTGACGACGGTGGGCTGGTGGACCAGGCCGTCGAAGCCGCCACCGGCGGCGATCAGCGCACCGCGCTGAACCGCGTCGTCCAGGAGGGCGCGCAGGTGGCCGAGGGACTGGCGGTTGATGACGGGGCCGACCTGGGTGTCCGGGTTCCTCGGGTCGCCGGTGACCAGGGCCTTGGCACGGGCGGCCAGTCGCTCGGTGAAGGCATCGGCCACGGACCGGTCGACGACGATCCGCTCGGTCGACATGCAGATCTGGCCCTGGTACATGAAGGCGCCGAAGGATGCCGCGCCCACGGCGGCGTCGAGATCCGCGTCGTCGAGGACGATCAGCGGCGCCTTGCCGCCCAGTTCCAGCAGTGTCCGCTTGAAGTGGGTGGCCGCCTTCTGGGCGATGATCCGGCCGACCCGGGTGGAGCCGGTGAAGTTCACGGCGCCGACGCTCGGGTGGACGACCAGCTCTTCGACGATCTCGGCGGCGTCCTCGGGCGCGTTGGTGATCAGGTTCACCACGCCGTCGGGCATGCCGGCGTCGCGCAGGACGGCGACGATCGCGCCGTGTGTACGGGGCGACTCCTCGGATCCCTTGAGGACGACGGTGTTGCCGTAGGCCAGGGCCCACGCGATGGCGCGGACACCGAGGATGAGCGGGGCGTTCCACGGCGCGATGCCCACGACCACACCCACGGGCTGGCGCACGGCCGTGGCCCGCAGCCCGGGGACGTCGGAGGGCAGCACCTCGCCGATCAGGCCGTAGGCCTGTACGGCTGCCTCGCGCATGATTCCGACGGCGACGTGGACGTTGAAGTGGCCCCGGGAGGCTGCGGCGCCGTTCTCCTCGGTCATGGTGGCGGCGATCGAGGGAGCACGTTCCTCCAGCAGGTCTGCCGCGCGCGAGAGGATCGCTCGCCGTTCTGCGGGAGATGTGTGCGACCAGCTGTCGAACGCCGCGCGGGCCGCCTCCACCGCTGCGGCGGCATCGGCCCGCGACGCCGCCGCGACGGGTCCCAGCGGCTCCTCGGTGATGGGGCTGAGGGTGAAGGTCGTGCGGCCGCCCTCGGCCGCCCTCCACTGGCCGCCGATGAGCAGCCGTTGGGTGCCGTCGTCCGGCTCCGACGCGATCGCGGCCGGGGGGACGGCTTGGGGTCGGTTGGTGCTGATGGTGTCCATCGGCGCTACTGCTCCTTGATGGTGGTGGGTTGCGAGGGCCGCGACGGTGTCGGGACGAGGTCGTACGCGACCGAGAACCACGGGCCGCGGACGCCGGCGGGACGGCCGGGGGCCGTCGGCCGTGCGGGAGATGAAGGTGCGGACCGCGGACGACTTGACCGCGAAGGCGGTGTCCGAGTCGAGGTGGTCGCCGTCCTCGTCGAAGATGTGCGTGTTCAGCGGCTGGTATCCGGGGGCGTCCACCTTCGAGTGGATCAGGGCAGGCCGCCACGGCCGGCGCCCGGTGGCGGTCGGCATCCTGTCGACCGGCCCGTCACGCGGGAATGGGGTCAGGGCCAAGAACGCGTAACCGGGTCCTCACAGGTGCGGAAGCGGCCCCGCAGGTAATGCTCGTGTGCGGCCGGATCCTGGACCGCGTAGAGACGGTCTTCGCCGTTCCGCCGGATCAGCCGGCCTGGATGAGGTGCTCGGGGACCCAGGTCCCGTGGATGCCGCTGCGCAGGCGGAGGGGGAGATGGAGAGTGGCCACAGGACCGGCGGCCAGATCGGCGGTGTCGAGGATGAGCAAGTCGTTCAGCATCGTGGTCCAGTTGTTGGCCAGGGCCAGGAGATAACCGTCGCCCTCGGGCGCGTCGTCGCTGCGGGGCACGAACACCGGCTCCTGGAAGGTGAAGTGTTCGGGCAGGACGTACTGGCCGGTGGCCTGCTGCTTGTCGAAGTCATAGCGGATGATCGTGTTGAGGGACTGTATGCCGTCAGCGCTCTTGTGCTCGTCACCGATGACACGCGCCCCCGTGAACCCGATGCGGTGCCGGCCCGTTTCCACCCGGTCGTCGATGAGCGGGAATTCGGCGAACTCCGGCTGCAGTACCTGCTCTTCGAAGCCCTTGCCGTCGTCGGCCGCGTAGTCGGCCGTCCAGCGGGTGATCCGTGACACGCCCTTGGTGACGTCATACACGAGCGTGTCGGGGTACAGGAACGGGGCCGGCTGAGCCTCTGCGACACAGCCGTCGATGTGGATCGTGGTGCCTTCGTTGTAGGCGTTGAAGAAGTGGTAGGCGAACCGGGCCGGGCCGCGGTACCAGCGGACCTGGTCGGCGGTGCCGTAGCGCGGCATCACTCCGAGGCAGGTTTCCCTGGACGGGTCCCACTGCCAGTGCGGCCCGCCCGCCTTGAGCCGGTCGAGGTCGGCGGCGTTGGGCATCACCGGGAAGATCACATAGTCCTGGGTGACGACGAAGTCGTGGATCATGCTGGTGTACGGGGCCTCCAACCACACCTCGTGCAGGACCCTGCCGTGGGCGTCGAGGACGTAGTACGCGATGTCCCGGCTGGCCAGGCCCTTCGCCTCGAATCCGAAGGCGAACATCTCACCTGTCACGGGGTCGACGCGGGGGTGGGCGGTGAAGGTCGGGCTGCTGACCCCACCGTCGAAGTCCCATTCCCCGTAGGTCTCCAGGGAGTCGGTGTCGAGTCGCGTGGGGCGGGCGTCCTCCTTCAGGACCAGGAGCTTCCCGGCGTGGAAGGCGACGCTGGTGTTCGCCGCCCCCCGGTTCTTGCCCGCCACGGTGACGTGGTCGGTGTAGGGGTTGCGGTAGGCGCCGAACAGCGAACGGCGGGCGGCGCGTTCCAGCTTCAGCTTCTCGGTCTGCACGTAGCGGCTGCGGTAGTCGACGTGGCCGTCGGCGAAGGTGAACATGCGCAGCATGCCGTCGCCGTTGAAGGGGAGGTCGTCGCCGGTGCGGTTGGGGAAGGCCGGGTCGGGAGCGATCTGGTAGTAGCGGCCGCGCAGGTCGCGGGGGATCTCCCCGTCGGCCTCGATCTCGAAGATGTCGGCCTCGATGCGCGAGGGGGTCGACCAGCCCGAGTACACCGGCTGGTCGGGGAACCGCATGCCCGTGCGGCTGGGGGAGGGCGTGGACGGCGCTGTCATGGAAGACCTCCGGAGATTGCTAGACTTCTAGCGACTTGAAGTGCAGTAGAAGGCTCCCGAAACCGATATGTCAAGACACTGGCGGGCAGGAAATGAAGTGTGAGTCCCTTGTGAGGGTGCTGGTGACGAAGGCAGAGTGGTGCTCGTGACACAAGATCCGGCCGCGCAGCGCCACGGCGAACGTCTGGCCGCCGCCTCCGGCTTCGACCTGCCCGACGTCGACCCGCACCTGGCATCCACGTCGGTGGGCTTCAACCTGGTCCGGGTCGCGAAGAAGATCGAACGCGACATCGAAACGAACTTCGCCCGCCCCGCCGGGCTGACCTTCGCCGGCTTCCGGCTGATGACCACGCTCAAGTACGACGGTCCGATGTCCCCGCGCAGACTCGCCGACCTGCTGAGCATCTCCACCGCGAGCGTCACCTCGGCACTGCACACCTTGGAACGGGCCGGCCTCCTCACCCGAACACCCCAGCCCGACGACGGACGCATGCTCGTCATCGCCCTCACCGAGCAGGGCGAGACCGTCATCGACGAGTTTTTGCACTGGTGGACCGCTCATCGCCAGAAGAGCTGGCTGGAACACCTGACCCCCGACGAGGAGCTCACCCTCACGCGCCTGCTCGCCAAGGTCTCCCGGCACCAGCCCCAGCCGCTCACCGAACGACAGCGACGGCTCGTTCCGCCGCAGTGACGTTTCCAGCGAAGGGGTGTCGGTCGGCGGAAAGGAGCTGACTGCTCAGCTGGTGCACACGTTGGCGACGGAGGTGATTGTCCTCAACCAGCAGATCGCCGAGGTGGAAAGGCTCATCGAGGTCCGATTTTACGACCACCCATCCTTCGAGGTGATCACCAGCATGCCCGGCCGGGGCGTCATCCTCGGTGCAGAGTTCCTGGCTGCTCATGGCGGCGACATGGCTGTCATCGGCACCCTTGGCCGCCTTGCCGGCTTCGGCGACTCCGTCTGGTCAGCATCCGCTACTGCGAGGATTCACGGCGTTTCTACGATCGCAAGCCCGCCGGGGGCAGGCGTCACAGCCAGGCGGTCCTCGCCCTCGCTCGCCGCCGTGTCAACGTCGTCTGGGCCCTCCTGCGCGTTTGGCGGTGCAACCCGCCAGCGCCGCCAATCGCTTTGGCGGCTTGACGAGCAAAAGCAGTACGGGAGGGCATGCGCGCTGAGCTCGGCCAGCCACGCCAGACTGAGAGCGTGTATGGCACTTCCGGTTCGTCGCGCACGATGTGGACGACCCGGTCGATCGTGGACGGCGGCGCGGGTGTCGCCTCCCCGCGCACGACGCCGGCGGAGCACTCCGTCGTCGGCCACGACCGCTAAGCGCGGCGTCAACGGCACCTGCACAAGCCAGACTCCGCACAGCGGCCGTCCTCCACGCGACCTTGTTCGATATGTCGACGGGTGAAGAACGGCCGTACTGCTGTCTCACGAGGACGACGAGATCAGCAGGTCAGGTGCCCCGGCGCAGTTGAAGATCAAGCTCAGGCCCGGTTGCGTCCAGTGAAGAACTCACGGATGGGATCCATGCTCGGCTCCAGGCCGGCGTCCACGAGTCCCTTGCGCAGGGCGGCCATCTGGCTGTCCTGGAGGCGCATCGTCGGCTGGCGGAGCGGTCCCCCGTTGTACCCCTGCAGCCAGCCCTGGAACTTCCAGGCCTGGCGGTTGAGGACCGACCCACCGTGCAGGGTCCCGAACAGTGCGGCCTTGGTCTTGCGGGCGGGGTGCAGCTGCCAGTAGATCGCCGTCGCCTCGTCATGTTTCCCGTCGCGCAGCAATTGCATGACGCGCGGGATCATCGGGCCGAAGTACTCGTGGTCGCTGGTTGCCGACAACTGAATGGGCATCACCTGCGAGAGAGGGATCAGATCGCCCTCGATCGGCACCGATATGACCACCTCGTCGCCGAAGAGCCGGTTGCACTCGACGGCGCTCTGGATGTTGGGGTATCCGCCTTCGGCCTTGATGACCGCGATGTTGGGGATGTCGTCGATCAGACGGCGGATCAGCCGGGTCGGGAGATCGGAGGGGTGGATGCGAGCGCCGAAGTTCCAGATGGTCATCGGGAACAGGATGATCCCGAGGTTCGTGGCCTCGCAGACCGCCTTGGTGTAGTCGTAGATCTCCTGCTCGGACTCCGGGTAGAAGTTGGGCGGGTAGGCCAGCAGCACCAGGTCCGCTCCCGCCGCTTCGGCACCACGGACCGCTTCGAGGTTCTGCTCGAGGTCGTTCCAGCTCGCGTGGTGGACAACGTAGAAGTTGTCGCCGGCCTCGTCCTTGGAGATGCGGAGGAACTCCAGGTACTCGTCGAGGGTGATGCTGATCTCGGAGACACCGAGGGTGCCGATGAAACCATGCTCCTTGGCGAGGCGGATGTCGTGGCGGACGGCTCGCTCATTGACGGCCCGCAGGTCGCCGGTGAACGAGGGGATGGTGCAGTTGACCGCGCCGACAAGCTTCTCGCGGGCCCAGCCACGTGCCTCGGCACGGGTGTATGCGGACATGCCTGTCCCTTTCGTTCGTCGTGTGCGTTGAGTCCGTGGAGGTCTACCGGGCACCCGCGCCTTCCCAGGAGAGGTACTTCATCTCCAGGTACTCGTCGATGCCGTGGACCGAGCCCTCACGCCCGAGGCCCGACTGCTTGATGCCGCCGAACGGTGCGACCTCGTTGGAGATCAGCCCCGAGTTGATGCCGACCATGCCCGCCTCGATCGCTGCGGAGACCCGCCAGATCCGCTCGGCGTCGCGGCTGTAGACGTAGGCCGCGAGCCCGTACTCGGTGTCATTGGCCATGCGGATCGCGTCCGCCTCGTCGACGAACCGGATGAGCGGGGTGACCGGACCGAACGTCTCCTCCCGCGTGATCTTCATACCGGGGGCCACGTCGGCGAGCACGGTCGGCTGGAAGAAGAACCCCCCACGCCCGTGGCCCGACCCGCCGCACAGGACGCGTGCGCCGTGGCCGGTGGCATCGGTGATGTGTTCCTGGACCTTGTCGACGGCGGCGGCATCGATCAGCGGCCCCTGCTCCGCGCCGGGTTCGAAACCGTCGCCGACAGTCAACTCGCTGACTCGCTTGGCGATTTCCTCGGCGAAGCGGTCGTAGATGCCGGACTGGACGTAGACCCGGTTCGCGCTGATGCACGCCTGGCCGGTGTTGCGGTACTTGCTGGCGAGGACGCCCTCGACGGCCGCCTCAAGGTCGGCGTCGTCGAAGACCAGGACCGGCGCGTTGCCCCCGAGCTCCATCGAGACCTTCTTCACCGTCTGCGCGCACTCGGTGAGCAGGAGGCGTCCCACCTCGGTCGAGCCGGTGAAACTCACCTTGCGCACCGCTGGGTTGCCGGTCAGCTCCGGACCGATCTCACGGGCCTTGCCCAGGACGACGTTGAGGACGCCCGCCGGGACGCCGGCGCGTTCGGCGAGCTCAGCGAGCGCGAGTGCGGTCAGCGGCGTCTGGGCGGCCGGCTTGACGACCATCGTGCATCCGGCGGCGAGGGCCGGCGCGGCCTTGCGCGTGATCATGGCCGCCGGGAAGTTCCAGGGTGTGATGGCGACGCACACGCCGACCGGCTCCTTGAGTACGAGGACGCGGCGTGACGGGTCGGGGGCCGGGAAGATGTCGCCGCGCACGCGCTTCGCTTCCTCGGCGAACCACTCGATGAACGACGCCGCGTACGCCACCTCGCCACGTGCTTCCGCGAGGGGCTTGCCCTCCTCCAGGGTGATCAGGCGAGCGAGATCCTCCGCGTGTTCCGTCACGAGCTCGAACCAACGGCGCAGGACCTGGGCCCGCTGCTTGCCGGACCGGGCGCGCCAGTCCGGGAGCGCGCGGCCGGCCGCCGTGATGGCATCGGCCACCTGGGCCCGGCTCATGGACGGCAGATCCGCGATCGTCGCGCCCGTGGAAGGGTTGTCGACGGAGAACCGCCCGGACTCCCCGTGACTGACCCAGCGTCCGTCGACATAGGCCGACTCCTGGAAGAGCGACTTCTCGCTGAGGACTTCTGCGGCAGCGGTCTTGGTGCTCATAAAGGCTTTCCTCTTGTCCCTGGGACATTCGATACGTTTCGGAAAACGGGGCGCGGTACGCGGCAGAGTCCGGCTGCGAAGGCGGGCCGGAGGAAGATCGGCCGTCCGGCCTACACTCCTGGTGTGGACCACGAGCACCCGGACAACGAGGACCTGAATTTCTGGTCGTTCATCGATCATGCGATCAGCCGCGCGAGCCGTGAGCTTCCGGGCGTCGATCCCCTGGCGATGCGGTTGGTGCTCACCCTCCACCGCGCCGCGAACATGCTGGTCTACGACCTGGAATCAACCGTCCACCGGCCCCGCGGATGGTCGTGGCCCGGCTTCCGCGTGCTGTTCGCGATCTGGCTGTCGAGCCCCGTCGAGGCGAAGAAGGTCGCGGAGCTGTCCGGCATGAGTCGTGCGGCCGTGTCGGCGCTGGTGAACACGCTGGAGCGGGACGGTCTCGTCACCAAGGCGCGTGCCCCGCACGACGGACGCGCGGTCAACCTCAGCCTCACCGAGAGCGGTCTGCACGCGATCACCACGGCTTTCCAGGCGCACAACGAACGTGAACAGGAATGGGCGGGCTCGCTCAGCGCGGACGAACAGCGGACGCTGATCGCACTGCTGGAGAAGCTCACCACCCACTCGCTGCAGTTCGAGGTCAAGCAACGGACATGATGGCTGCTACCTGCAGAGGTTCCGCTGCGCGCCGAGTCCGGTGATCCCGCTCTCCATCACGTCGCCCGCCTGCAGGAACCGGCCGTAGTGCGAGCCGTTGCCCTGCGGAGAACCAGTGATGATCATGTCGCCCGGCTGCAGCGTCACCCGGTGCGAGATGTATGAGATGAGAGCGGCGATTCCGAAGATCATGTCGTTGGTGTTGCCCTTCTGCATGACCTTGCCGTTGAGCCGGAGCGTGATGTCCAGGTCCTGCGGGTCGGGCACGAAGCGCGCCGGCACGAGGTAGGGGCCCGTGGGGTAGAACGTGGGCTGGTTCTTCGCCCGCATCCAGTCGGTGCCCATCATCGGGATCTCCGGGCGGGGCACCAGGCTGCGCGTCGTAAGGTCGTTGCAGATGGTGTACCCGGCGACGTGGTCCAGTGCCTCGTCACGGCTCACCTCGCGTGTCTGGCGCCCGATGACCACGCCCAGCTCGAGTTCCCAGTCATGGTTCTCACCGAGGGAGGGCAGGATCACGTCGTCGTACGGGCCGCTGATCGCGGACGGGACGCCCACCCACACGTAGGGCTCGCCGTGCGCGGCACGCTCGTCCATCTCCCGGGCGGCCTGCTCGCGCAGCTCCTCCTCGGTGGCGTCCGCCTTTCCCAGGCGGTGCGCCACCGTGATCTGGATGACGTGCTCGCGATAGTTGGCTCCGGCGCCGAAGATCTGGCCCGGTGGCTGGACCGGGGCGAGCACCGTGAGCTCGCCGACCGGCCGCCCGTCGCCCTCGGGTGCGTCGGCCAGGGACTGGAGCGCTTCCTGCGATGCGTCCCAGTCGGCCAGCAGGAGCGACGTGTTCGTAGCCGCGGGCAGGACGGTCAGGGTGTCGTACACCCTGTCGTTCACGACGATGCCGGGGAACGGACCGGACTGTCCGTCGGCGAACGTTCCCAGCGAGAAGGGGGTCGGGCTCATGGTTTCCTCATTTTGTCCGGCGAGTGTGGGCGAACTCCGCGTACTCCTGGAGCAGTGCGCTGTCGTCCACCGCGCCCAGGTCCACGACGTCGTTCAGGGAAGCTCCCTGAAGCAAGCGCTTGACCGGCACCTCGATCTTTTTTCCCGTGCGGGTGTGCGGGATCCCGCGCATGGGCACGACCTCGTCGGGCACGTGCCGCGGTGACAGCTCCTCCCGGATCACCTGGTTGATGCGCTCCGCCACCGCTTCGGGGTCGGTGTTCTCCTGGAGGGCGACGAACAGCGGCATGTAGTAGGCGTCTTCGCCCAGTTCGGCGCCCACGACGAGGGCTTCGCGCACCTCGGGGAGCGCCTCGACGACCCGGTAGATGTCCGCGGGCCCCATGCGCACGCCCTGCCGGTTCAGGGTGGAGTCCGAGCGGCCATGGATCACACTGCTGCCATCGGGCTCGAACTCAATGAAGTCCCCGTGCCGCCAGGCTCCGGCATACACAGAGAAGTAGCTCTGCCGATAACGCCGGCCGTCGGAGTCGTCCCAGAAGCGGAGCGGCATCGAGGGCATCGGCTGCGTGATCACCAGCTCGCCCCGCTCGCCGACCACGGGCTTGCCGTCCTCGTCCCACGCTTCGACGGAGACGCCCAGGGCGGGCGCCTGGATGCGGCCCACGCGGACGGGCAGCGTGGGGGCTCCGCCGACGAAGATCGAGCACACGTCGGTGCCGCCGCTCATGGAAGTCAGCCACACGTTGCCGAGCCGGTCGTAGACCCAACGGAAACCGTCGGTGGACAGCGGTGATCCGGTCACCTGCACCGTCCGCAGCGCCCCGGTTTCAGGGGCCAGGCCGGACTTCAGGCAGGCGTGCAGATAACCGGCGCTGACACCGAGCGTGTCGACCTCGTGTTCGTCCGCGACGCGGAAGACGCGCCCCAGGTCGGGGCGGACCGGGTTTCCGTCCAGCAGAACGATCGTGGCTCCGACCGCGAGTCCGGAGACCAGCATGTTCCACACCACCCAGCTGGTGCTGGCGATGGTGAGATAGCGGTCGCCCACCCGTAGGTCCGAGTGCAGCCGCAGGACCTTGAGGTGTTCCAGGAGGACACCTCCGTGGCCGTGCACGATGCCCTTGGGTGCCCCGGTGGTACCGGATGAGAACAGCACCCACAGCGGGTGGTCGAAGGGCAGCTCGTCGAACTCCGGCTCGCCTCCTCCTGCGGCGACCGTGCCCCAGAGCGACACGGGGCGGTCCACCGTGGGCAGGCTTCCGGGGTGGAGGTGATCCACCCAGAGCACGTGCTCCACCGACGGCAGCCGGTCGAGCAGGGTGCGCATCTCGTCCGTGCGCTCGTGCGTCCGTCCGCCGTAGTGGTAGCCGTCCGTGAGCAGCAGCACCTTGGGCGCCAGCTGGGCGAACCGGGAGGTCACCCCGTCCGCGCCGAACTCCGGGGAGCACACCGACCAGACGGCCCCCACCGCCGCGCAGGCGAGGAGCCCCACGACGGCCTCCGCGCGGTTGGGCAGGACGGCGGCCACTCGGTCGCCGTGGGCCACACCCATCCGGCGCAGCGCGGCGGAGACGGCGGCGACCTGGCTGCGGAGTTCGGTTCGCGAGAGCTTGTGGGACGTGCCGTCGTCGTCCACGACGACGAGCGCCTCGCCCGGGCAGCGGCGCAGCACATGCTCGGCATAGTTCACGGTACGGCCGGGAAACCACGTACCTCCGGGCATCTCCCGCGGAGCCACCGGACCGGTCGGGATACCACCGAGTCGTACGTCCTCGAACTCGGCGACGGACTCCCAGAACCGGCCCAGGTCTCGCGTCGACCAGCGCCAGAGATCAAGGTAGTCGGCACCGCCGTCGTAGTCCTTCAGCCCACGGCGGTAGCGAGCCAGTTCGCTGCCGTCCCGCCGGGCACTGCTGGGCATCCACAGAATGTCCTGCGCGGTGCTCATGAGACAGCGATGTCTACGGGCAGGGCACCGATGAGGACGAAGGCCACGCGACAGGTCGTGTCACTGCGGTTGGACCAGGCGTGGCTGGTGCCTCGCTGGATGATCACGTCACCGGCCCTGGCGAGGGTCTCTCCCTCGTCCGTCAGCAGCCATATCTCACCCTCGAGGACAAGGGCGTAGTCCAGGCTGTCGGTGCGGTGGAACCAGAAGTGGCGGCCGCCGAAGGTGTGTTGGGCGGCGTCGCGGGCGTGCTCGCCGTCGATGTCGTCGAAAAGGGCGTCGGCGGCGGCGTCGGTGTAGGCGCTGTCGGGCGGGAAGCTCGCGATCCGGAAGACCGTTCCTCCGGGCTTGGGGTGCATCGGCACCTGGACGTCGGCGGAGGCCGCGTCCTGGTTGCCGTCGTTGCTGACATCGCCCGGTTCGGTCTGCCAGGGGACGATCGCGCCGAACCCTTTGACGGAGTCGGACACGAAGACGTTGGGGGCCGGGCCGTCGCTGATGACGGTGGAGCGGCCGTCGGCGGTGTGGCCGGTGACGATGCGCCGTATCGGCTTGACGGCGTGCGGGTTGGTCATCTTTGTCGGTCCCGTCGTCAGTTCGCCGGCGTACCGAAGGGGTACGGGCGGGGCTCGGGCCACCAGGGGGCCTTGTCCGGCTCGGCGCTCAGTCGGTTGCGCAGGACACCGACGCCTTCCAGTTCGAGTTCGATGACGTCTCCGAGCGACAGCCGCCGGTCGAGCTCCAGGCCGGAGCCGTTGGGCAGGGTGCCGGAGCCGATCAGGTCGCCGGGCTGAAGCCTGTCGTTGATGGAGACGTAGGCGAGCATTTCTTCCGGCGTGTAGATCATTCCCTCGGCAGTGGTCTCACTCCAGACCTCACCGTTGACGCGGACGACGCCCTTGAGCCCGTCGGTGGAGGGCAGCTCGTCGACGGTCGTGATCCACGGACCGATGCCGTACGCGTAGTCCTTGCACTTCTGCGGGCCCATGCTCATGGCCATCTCGTAACCCTGGACGTCGCGCGCGCTGAAGTCGTTGAAGATCGTGACGCCGAACAGGTGGGCGCGGGCGGCGTCGGGGGTCAGGTTGCTGCCCGCGGCTCCGACGATGAGGCCCATCTCCAGTTCGTAGTCGACGTAATCGGAGTAGCTCGGGTAGGGGATCTCCTCGTCGTGGCCGTAGACCACTCCGGTGGATCCCTTGAAGTAGCCGGGCGTCTTGAACAACTGGGGGTTGGGCAGTCCGCCGCCCACCCTGTCGTGGAATCCCTTCATGTGTGCCGGGAAGGTCAGTCCGTCACGGATGACCGGCGGGTCGACGGCCGCCACCCAGGACAGCCCGTCGATCGGCAGTGAGGCGTCGTCGGCGGCCTGGTCCACGGCCCAGTGGGCGGCGTCGAGGAACGCCGACCCGGCGGCGATGGCGGCCGCCATGCTCGACGGGAAGTGGGCCGCGGCCAGTCGGCGGGCCGCGTCCGGCGTCGCGCCCTCGGCCTGCCTGCCCAGGGCGTAAGCCCTGGCCAGGTCGATGACCCTGCCCTCGTCGGGCCGCACGGCGACGATCCTGATCTGGTCGCCGTCGGGAGAAGGTACTGAGATCCGACCGAGCTTCATGTGTGCAACTCCTTCATCTATTCGAAACGTTTCGTATCGTATGGCAGGCTTATCCGCTTGTCGATCCTGCGCTGACATTGGGGAATGAGGCCGTGCGTGGGTTAACTTGACTCCGTGGCTGTACGAAGCGAATTGAGTCGTCGCGCGATCCTCGACGCGACCATGGACCTCCTTGTGCGCGACGGCCGGCGCGCCACCACGGTGCAGAAGCTGACCATGGAGGCGATCGCCAAGCGGGCCAAGGTCAGCAAGGCGACGATCTACCGGTGGTGGCCGAACAAGGCCGCCGTCGTCATCGACGCCTTCATGGAGAACCACCTGGCGCACACCCGCATCCCCGAAGGGGTGCCGGTGCGCGACGCCCTCCTGGCACACCTCAAGTCGCTGATCTCCCGCTACGCCGGCCCGCAGGGCAAGCTGGTCGCCCAGATCATCGCCGAGGGGCAGTACGACCCCGAGACGATGGCCAACTTCCGCGAGCGGTTCTGGCAGGAGCGCGCCGCGGCCGTCGAGAAGCTGATGCGCAGGGGAATCGACGAAGGGGTCTTCCGGTCCGACCTCGATCCGAAGTCGGCAGCCCAGTTGTTCTACGCACCGGTCTACTTCCATCTCCTCTTCGGCGTCAGCCCGCTCGACGACGCCCTCGCCGAACAGCTCGTGGACCTGGGGATCCGCGGCCTGGAAGCCCATCCGTCACCGGACGGGGAATCCTGAGCCCTCCCCGGCGGCGTCCCGAGTGCGCCTCAGTCGCCAGCGCGGTCACACCGGCGGTGGGATGAACAATCCCCGGTCGGGGTCGTTGAACATCTCCCTGGACACGAACTCGTTCATCGGGTTGGAAGTCCCCCACACGTCCGAGGTCTCCGGGTCCTCGGTGCTGTACAGGTGGGGATGCCAGGTGTCCTCGTCGAGGATCTCCAGCTCTGTGGTGTACTCCATGGTGTTGCCGTTGGGGTCATGGAAGTACGTGAAGGTGTTGTCGCCGGCGCGATGCCGGCCGGGCCCCCAGACCTTGTGGACGCCATCGCGCATCAGGCGGCCACTGCCGCGCATGTACTCCTCCAGGCCGCGCATCTCGAAGGACGCGTGGTGCAGCGATACATGGGGACACCGGGCGATCGCGATGCTGTGGTGCTGCGGGTTGCAGCGCAGGAACCACATGATCCCGCCGAGCTGGGGATGCACGTTGGTGTCGGTGAGCCGGAAGTCCAGGTACTTCTCGTAGAAGGCCATCATGCGCTCGGGCTCGGGGGAATTGAGGACGACGTGGGACAGCCGCACCGGGATGTCCTCGCGCTCCTCGACCTTGCGGTGGGTACGGGCGGCGACCTCCGCGGAGATCTCGACGGTGCGCCCCTCCACGTCGAAGAACCGGAAGCCGTAGCCGCCGCCGGGCGTCTGGAGCGTGTCCGGCTCGCTGACCAGCTTCACGCCGTCGGTGGCGAGGCGGGTGGCGAGGCCGTCCACCGCGGCGCGGTCGGCAGCGCCGAAGGAGACCAGGTCGAGGCGCTTGTCCTGGGAGCGGCGGACGCGGACGACGTACTGCTCGGGCGAGCCCTCGGCGGCGAAGTACGTGACATCGCCGTCGGTGCCGGCCTTGGTCAGCCCCCACTGCTGCTCGTAGAAGGCGACCTGCTTGTCGTAGTCCTGAACGGCGATGTCGACGTGCCGAAGGTGGGTGATGGGTTGGTCGTGCATGGTGAACTCCTGTGGGTGAAACAGTGTGTGCACGCGCGGGGTCAGACCTGCGGGATGTTCTCTTGCTGCGGTGGACTCATCTCGCGCCGGGGTTCCGTGGCGCCTGCGAGAGGCAGGAATCGGAGCAGCGCTTCGAGCTCTTCGGGGGTGTGCGCCGTCCCGAGCACATAGCGGTCGGGACGGACCAGGACGGCAGGGGCCTCGACCGAGGTGAGCAGTTGGCCGACGTGCTGCGGGGAGGTCAGTACGGCCACCTCGGGCTCCGCCTCCAGCGCCTTGCGTACGGGATCGGGCAGCCCGGCCGTCAGTTCGGGCGTGGCCGCGAGCAGGAACCGGCGTCCCACGAGGTCGTCGAGCCGTGTCCCGTCGGACAGCATCGGCTGCATCGAAATACGTCCGGCGTGCGGGTCGGCCGGGCCCGTGTGCACACCCGGGCCCAGGGCGGGTGCCGGCGGGTAACCGTCGGCCGGGTTGGCACGGATGTGCGCATCCCGCTGGGCGGCCATCACGGGGTCGGTGGTCTGGACGAGTCCGGCCATCGTCGCCGCCTGCTGGACCCAGTACCTGGCGTGGTCCTTGCGTTCGGACTCGTAGGTGTCGAGCAGGGACTCGCGGGCTCTGCCACGCGAGACGAGCCGGATCTTCCACACCAGGTTGGCCACGTCACGCAGGCCGGCGCACAGTCCCTGGCCGAACAGCGGAGGTGCCAGGTGGGCGGCGTCGCCCGCGAGGAACACATTGCCGACCCGCCACGACGTGGCCAACCGCGCGCGGAAGGTGTAGACGGCGATGCGGTCGGGCTCGAAGTTCTGCGGTGTGAGAACCCCTCGGCTCAACCGGGCGATGCCCGCCGGTGTGGCGATCTCCTCCCGGTCGTCCTCGGGGAGGACTTTGAACTCCATGCGCACCCGGTCACCCGGGAGCCTGATCCAGAGCGCGGGACGGGTGTGCCGGCCGAGGAAGACCATGTCACCCTTGATGCCCGCCGTCCCGCGCAGGTGTCCGTCGACGACGAGCCACTGATCGTCGGTGCCGAGGTTCTCGCCGGATACCCCGAGCGTGCGCCTGACGGTCGAGGTGGCACCGTCACAGGCGATGACCCATCGCGCGGTGAGCGTCTGTGTCGTCCCGTCCGGCGTACGGACGGTGCAGCGGACTGAGCCGGCACCTTGCTGGATGTCCAGCAGCGTAGTACCGAGCCGGAGTTCCACATCGGCGAGCCGCTCGACTTCGGCGCGCAGCAGCGCGTCTACCTCAGGCTGGTGGAACAGGACCTCCGAGTGCCATGCCTGAGGTCCCATCTGCCCCGTGGCATGGGCCACCAGAGTCTCGCCGGCCTCGTTCTCCATACGGTAGTCGCACATCGGCTTGATCCGGGCGGAAAGTTCCTCCCCCAGCCCCATGGCCTGGAAGGAACGCACGGTCTCACCGTCGAAGTGCACGGCCCGCGCCTGTTCCCACAGCTCGGGCTCGCGTTCGATCCCCACGGCCCGTACACCGGCATGGCCCAGCAAGGCGAGGGCCATCACCCCGACGGGTCCACCACCTACAACGATGACTTCGCAGTCCTGTGACACCTGAACTCCCTTTGCGGCTCGGGTACTTGGAAGTACCGTTTGATCTCTGCACCCGCGCGTCCGCCGGACGACCTGGGCGCTCGGCGTCCGCGGCCCTAGCGGCCCGTCACGTGCCCTGGCACGGCAGATCCGTCCAGCGCCTCGGTGTCCGCGCCCACCGGACGGGCGCGGTGCTCCTCATGGCCGGCTCGTCCGGACAGGCTGCCCGGGACCGGATTGCCCCCCGCCGACGGCACCCCGTCCGCCAGGACGATCTGCGCCCCCCGCCCGCTGAACTCGACGATGACCTCGTCACCGCGGCGCACCGTGACCTCACAGATCACTGTGCGGTCCTGCCAGGAGCGGGTCACCGCTTCGGCGATCAGTTCGTCACCGAGGTGGCCTGGGCGCCGGAAGGTGATGTCCGCGCTCGCCGTGACGACCGGCGGGCCGTAGCTGTTGACGGCGCAGGCGAAGGTGGTGTCGGCCAAAGCGAATACGAGCCCGCCGTGCACGATCGCGTGCCCGTTGACCATGTCCGGCCGGACCCGCATCCGTGCGCGCGCCCGACCGTCGGCCGCCGACTCGACGTGTATCCCCAGGAGTTCGCAGGTACGGTCCTCGCTGAGCAGATGACGCACGCTCTTCGCCACCTGCCCGTCCATGACAAGCTCCGTGTCATCGCGACGGCCGTCGGGAGTGAACGGGTCGGGCGTCATGGACGCAGCTCCAGACCGAGCGGGCGGCCGTCGTACAGGTCATCGGCACCAGGCGCCCGGTCGGGCATCATGCCGAGCTTGTCGCGCATCGTCAGGACACATTCCAGACCGGCACGAGCAGGAGCCAGTGAAACGGGGCGGGTGCGCAGCGCGGCCCGCGCCGAGGCCGGTCCGTAGCCGCCTCTCGTCAGCACGTCCAGGATCTGTTCGTCCTCAGTGGCGTGCAGCCACTTCCGCGCCGTGTCGAGGGCCGTGAGGTAGAGCGAGAGATTTTCCCGCCCCGCCTGCCGCGTCGTGGGGCCGGCCACGACACCCTGCCCAGGGAAGTCCGGCACCTCGTCCTCGACCGCGAGCAGCGAGACGAACCCCTCCTGTTGCGCCAGCTCGTCCAGCGGCGGCCCCAGCCACGCCGCGTCGATCGACCGTGAGCGCAGGGCTTCGAAGCGCTCGCGCACTCCGCCCACCGGCTCGAACTCGTACGCGCCGGGCGGGAGGCCATGTTGACCGAGGAGATGACGGAGCAGGACGGCGAAGCCGTTGTCCGGCGCATCGACGCCGAGCGTTGCGCCCCGCAGGTCTTCCAGCCCCCTCACCGAGGGCTGCGCGACCAGGCGGAGCGGCGTCGTCGACTCGATCTGGGCGACGACTCGCAGGTCGCCTCCGCCGGAGTTCCACACGATCAGGTTGTCGATGGCCGTGACGCCCGCATCGACGTCGTCGGTCAGGAGTCGGTCACGCTGGTCCGTCGACGACTCGATCAGCACGGTCTCGACCTCAAGGCCGACGTGGGCGAAGAAACCCAGCTCGTGGGCAACGACACACACGGGTGGCGGAACGAACACCGCCTGTCGAAAGCACGCCGTCATTGGAGTGCTCCTCTCTGCACGAGGTGGCCTCACAGTAGGTCAATCGAAACGGAACGTCTAGGATCGCAACCGGTAATCTTTTCGTGCGTGCGGCACGGAGGAACACGCGCTGACAGCGGCAGACACCAGCCTGCTTGACCTAGTGAAAAGAAGACACCGGTACCGCCATACGAAACGGTCCGTACAGTATCTTCCTCAGTGGAGAGCCGCCTTCGAGACGCCCCGCCCCACGAACCGTTCGCCATCCTGAGAGGCGCATGACATGCCTGAAGCCGTCGTAGTCGCTGCCGCCCGCACGCCCATCGGGCGCGCTTTCAAGGGTTCCCTGAAGGATGTCCGCCCCGACGACCTCGCGGTGACGGCGGTCCGCGCGGCCCTCGACCAGCTACCCGGACTGGACCCCACACAGATCGATGACCTGCATCTCGGCTGCGCCGAGCCGAGCGGCGAGCACGGTGCCAACATCGCCCGGCGGGTGGCCGTACAGCTGGGGCTGGACGAGGTGCCCGGCACCACGGTCAACCGTTTCTGCTCGTCCTCCTTGCAGACCGCCCGGATGGCCTTCCACGCCATCAAGGCAGGAGAAGGCCACGTCTTCGTCAGCGCGGGTGTCGAGTGCGTCTCCCGCTACCGGCACTTCGGACCCACCGGAGCGGATGCCGACGACGTCTTGAACCCGGCATTCGAGCAGGCCAGGGACCGTACCGCGGAGGACGCGCGAACCAACGGCCTGTGGACCGATCCCCGCTGCGACGGCCTGCTGCCCGACGTCTACATCGGCATGGGGCAGACCGCGGAGAACGTCGCGGGCCTTTCCAAGATCAGCCGCCAGGAGCAGGATCACTACGCCCTGCGCAGCCAGCAGCTGTACGCCAAGGCCGCCGAGTCCGGGTTCCACGCCCGGGAGATCACCCCTGTCCGAAGGCCCGACGGCACGGTGATCGCGACCGACGACAGCCCGCGCCCCGGCACCACGTACGAGGCTCTGGAAGGTCTCCAGCCGGCCTTCCGGCCAGGCGGCTCGGTCACCGCAGGAAACTCCTGCCCGCTGAACGACGGAGCCGCCGCCGTGGTCATCATGAGCGACGTCAGGGCGCGAGAGCTCGGCATCACTCCCCTGGCCAGGATCGTGGCCACCGGCGTGTCCGGCCTGTCCCCGGAGATCATGGGCCTGGGACCGGTCGAGGCCACACGACGGGCCCTCGCGCACGCCGGCCTGCCGATCGGGGACATCGACCTGTTCGAGATGAACGAGGCGTTCGCCGTTCAGGTCATCGCCTCTCAGCGCGAACTCCGCATCCCGCTGGAAAGGCTCAACGTGCACGGTGGGGCCATCGCGCTGGGGCATCCGTTCGGTGCGACCGGCGCCCGCATCATGACCACGTTGATCAACGGTCTGCGTACGCGCGACGCGCAGTGGGGCGTGGAGACCATGTGCGTCGGAGGCGGGCAGGGCATGGCCATGGTGCTCGAACGCCTGAGCTGAATACCCCCTCGCGGCGACCTGGGGTCGCCTACCAGCTGGAAGGCCTCGGGCAGACGCCCGCGGCAAACGGGCGCAGCTTGGCGTACCCGCCCTGGCGACCCGCGTGGAGTTCGCAAGGGAGCGCCTGGGGGACGGACCGACCGGCCCAGTCCCTCCCGGATTTCGGGCGGCTCCTGGCTCCCCGGGGCAGCCGAGTGGGCTCCGAAAGTCGATTGAAGCGTGATCCGCGTGCAGTCCGCGGCTGCTGCGTCGGCAAGGCCACTCCCATGACCGCGGCAGCTACGAGGAGGTGAATCGAGTGGAGGACAGGGTATTCGGCCCGGCCGACGAGACGGCCGACGGAGTCGCCCCTGAGACCGCGCAGGAGACGAGTTCAGCGAAGCCCGCAACATCTTCCGGGAAGCGACAGTGCCGGAGGCGCCCCAGGGATCAGGACCGCCAACGCGATCCCGCAGGTACCCGACGCGCCATCCTCGCGGCGGCCGACGCCGAGTTCGGCGCCCGCGGATTCGACGGGGCCCGGGTCGTCCGTATCGCCGAGGCGGCCGGTGTCAGCCACCAGCTGATCACCTACCACTTCGGAGGCAAGCGGGGGTTGTACGAGGCACTGAGTGAGCGGCGGCTCGAGGAGTCCATCCAGGTCACTCGGACTCGCAGCTTCGCGGAGGCCGCACGAGGCTACGTGCACCGGGCATATGAGAACCCGGCGTGGGTGCACATGCTGACCCGCCAGGACCCCGGCATGCGCCCGCCCGCCGAGGACGCGCGGGTCGCCGAGTTGTTCAAGAGCGTCGAGGACATGCGTGATCGACAGACGCGTGGTGAATTCCGCAGTGATCTCGACGTCGGAGCCGTGGCCCTCGTCTTCTTCGCCGCCTCGATCGCTCCGGTGGCCTTCCCATGGCTCGCCCGCGAACTCACCCAGCAGGACCCCGCCTCACCGGAGTTCATCGACCACTACGCGAAGCAGGTGAGCCGAATCATCTCCGCACTCGCTGAAGCGACGGTCGCCGAGAAGTCGTGAGTGCCGCGCCGGCCGGTGCCGCGCCCGGCCGAGACCGGCACCTCGACAGGCAGACACTACGCGTTCGGTGCGTTTCGCTCACCGGATGGAGGCCAGAGACGCGACATACGGGCGGCGAGCGCTTCTGACCTCCGACGGGAGCCTCTCAGGTGTGCGCCGGCGCAGGACGCCGCCGGTCGGCGCGGCTGCCGAACGCCCAAGCCAGCACTGTCAACACGCTGAGGGTCAGACCGAGCACACACACCCCGGTCCAGGCTCCCGTCCCGTATACGGCGCCCGTTAGCCCGGAGCCGACGGCTCCGCCGATGAAGTATGCCGTCATGTAGGCCGAGTTGACACGGCTCAGCGCACCGCTGTCCAACTGGTAGATGCGGCTCTGGTTGGCGACCTGGAGTCCTTGCACTGCCAGGGTGAACAGCGCGGCTCCGATGATGACCCGCGCGATGTGGTGGTTTCCGAAGAACAGGACCACCCAGGACAGGGCGAGCAGTAGGCAACTGAGGGTGGTCAGCAGGCCTCCACGCCCCCGGTCGGTGAGTGATCCGACCGGTCGGGCCACCAGACTGCCTACGACTCCAAGCAGCCCGAACAATCCGATGGTTCCCATGGAGTAGTGGTAAGGCGATCCGCTCAGCAGCATGGTCAGGGCGGTCCACAGCACCGAGAACCCGGCGAAGCTGAGACCACCGAGCGCCATCCGCACGCGAAGCACCGGCTCCCGCCTGATGATTCGGAACGTGGAGGCCAGCAGCGCCCCGTAGCCGATCCGCGTGGAGGACGTCACCACCGGCATCCGTAGCCGCAGGACCAGGGCGAGCACCCCCATGGCCACAGCGGCAGCGCCGTAGACCGTGCGCCAGCCGGCGAGATCGGCAAGGTAACCGGCCACGGTGCGGGCCAGCACAGAGCCGAGCAGCAGTCCCATCGCCATCGTGCCGACGACCCGGCCGCGATGATGCGCCGGCGCAAGTTCGGTGGCGAACGGGACCAGCACCTGCGCGCTCGAGGCGCCTGCTCCGGCGACGGCGGCGGCAGCCAGAAAGAGCGGGGCGGAAGGAGCGATCGCCATCACCGCCAGGGCGATCGCCGTGGTCAGCGACATCAACGGCACGAACTTCGCTCGATCGACGAGGTCACCCAGTGGCAGCAGAAGGAGCAGTCCTACCGCGTAGCCTGCCTGCGTCAGCGTGATGAGGAGTGCGGCCGTGGACGAGGACGTATGCAGCCCGCGCGCGATGGCGTCGAGCAGCGGTTGCCCGTAGTAGAGATTGGCCACGCACAGCCCCGTGGCCGTGGCCAGGAGCCCGGTGACCCCTCTCGTCTTGTGCGACGTGTGCTGTTGAAGCGAGTCGGCCTTGACACCGACAGACATGATTCTCCTTGGAGTTGAGACCGTGGGGCAGTCCCGGCGGCCGGCATGCCACCGTTCCGGCGCGAAGGGGGAAGCAGGTCTTCGGACGACGCCGGCCGAATCAGATGGTCCGTGGGTGCCGCCGCGGTCGACAGACAACCGCGGCGGCACCCACGGCAATCGCTACGGTCCGCCTCCTCACCGGGGTGTCCGGCGACGGGCCTCCGTAGGCAGGGCCGTCCCTACGGTCCCCACAACCAGGTGATGGTTCCGTAGGGACGAAACGAACGTACCTACCTGCAGACGTTGCGCTGCGACCCGAGGCCGGAGATTTCACTCTCCATCACGTCTCCGGCGCGCAGGAACCGCCCGTAGTGGGAACCATTGCCCTCCGGCGAGCCGGTGATGAGCATGTCGCCCGGCTGCAGGGCCAACCGGTGGGAGACGTAGGAGATGAGGGCGGGGATGTCGAAGACCATGTCACCCGTGTTGCCCTTCTGCATGACCTTGCCGTTGAGCCGCAGCGTGATGTCGAGATCGTGCGGGTCGGCCACGAACCGCGCCGGGACGACGTACGGTCCCGTGGGGTAGAACCCGGGCTGGTTCTTCGACCGCATCCAGTCCGTGCCCATCATGGGGATCTCCGGGCGGGGCACCAGACTGCGCGTGGTGAGGTCGTTGCAGATGGTGTAGCCCGCGACGTAATCCAGTGCCTCCGCAGGGCTCACCTCTCGCGCCTCGCGACCGATGATCACGCCCAGCTCGAGTTCCCAGTCGTGGTTCTCACCTATGGAGGGCAGGACGATGTCGTCGTAAGGGCCGCTGATGGCTGACGGAACGCCGATCCAGACATACGGCTCACCGTTCGCCCGGCGCTCGTCGATCTCCCGGGCAGCCTGCTCGCGCAGCTCCTCCTCGGTGGCGTCCGCCTTCCCCAGGCGGTGCGCCACCGTGATCTGGATGACGTGCTCGCGATAGTTGGCTCCGGCAGCGATGATCTGCCCCGGCAGCTGGACCGGGGCCAGCACTCGCAGGTCGCCGAGCGGCAGCCCGGGGCCTACGGGCGCGTCGGCGAGACCCTGCAGCGCATCCAAGGCCGCCTCCCAGTCAGCGAGCAGGTCTCGGGTGGTGGCGGCCTCGGGCAGAACGGCCCGGGTGTCGTACACCTTGTCATCCAGGACGATGCCGGGGAACGGACTGCCGGACGCTTCGGCGAACGTTCCCAGGGAGAAGGGCGTACTGCTCATGGGTGTCCTCAAATTTCTGGTGATGGCGGGCGGACCAGCCGGGTGGGAATCTGCTCGGCGTCATCCGCGGGCCCCGGGCCCACGGCGTCGCTCAGAAGGCTGGCTTGAGCGAGCGGCTGACCGGGAGCTCGATCTTGTCTTGTGTACTCATGTGCGGGATCCCGTGCGTCAGCCCGACTCACCAGGCATGCGAGGGGATCCCGTCCAGAGTCACCGGCCGTAGAAGGCCGGCGACTTGTCATGGCGGGGCGGGCTGCCGACGCATGGGCAGCCCCCCTCGTCTCATACGGGGGGTGCGATGAACAGTCCGCGGTCGGGGTCGTTGAACATCTCCCTGGACACGAAGTCGTTCATGGGGTTGGAGGTTCCCCACTGGTCCGAGGTCTCCGGGTCCTCGGTGCTGTAGAGGTGGGGATGCCAGGTGTCCTCGTCCAGCGTCTCCAGCTCCGTGGTGTACTCCATGGTGTTGCCGTTGGGGTCGTGGAAATACGTGAACGTGTTGTCCCCCGCGCGGTGCCGGCCCGGGCCCCACACCTTGTGGACTCCGTCGCGCATGAGACGGCCGCTGCCGCGCATGTACTCGTCCAGCCCGCGCATCTCGAACGACGCGTGGTGCAGCGAGACATGCGGACACCGGGCGATCGCCATGCTGTGGTGCTGCGGGTTGCACCGCATGAACCACATGATCCCGCCCAGCTTCGGATGCACATTGGTGTCGGTGAGCCGGAAGTCCAGGTACTTCTCGTAGAAGGCCTGCAGTCGCTCCGGTTCAGGCGAGTTGAGGACCACATGCGACAACCGCACGGGAATGTCCTCGCGCTCCTCGACCTTGCGGTGGGTGCGGGCGGCGACCTCGGTGGAGATCTCGATGGTGCGCCCCTCGACGTCGAAGAACCGGAAGCCGTAGCCGCCGCCCGGCGTCTGCAGCGTGTCCGGCCCTCCCACCAGTTTCACGCCGTCCCTGGCCAGTCGCGTGGCCAGAGCGTCCACCGTCGCACGGTCGGCCGCGCCGTAGGCCACCAGGTCCAGACGCTTGTCCTGGGAGCGGCGGACACGGATCACATACTGCTCCGGCGAGCCCTCAGCGGCGAAGTACGTGACGTCACCGTCTGTGCCGACCTTGGTCAGCCCCCACTTTTCCTCGTAGAAAGCGACCTGCTTCTCGTAGTCCTGCACCGCGATGTCCACGTGCCGCAGATGAGTGATCGGTCGATCAGGCATGACGAACTCCATTAGTGACGATGATGGGTGATTACGGGGTTGCGACGATCAGCTCAAGGCCGCCGTCTCCTCGGTCCGAGTCATGTCGCGGTGGGCCTCCCGCTCGAGTCCCAGAGGCAGCATGCGGAGCAGTTCTTCGAGGCTTTGGGCCGTCTGCGCAGTCCCGGCCACGTAGCGGTCGGGACGGACCACGACGGCCGGGGACATCACGGAATGGAGCAGCTCACCGATCTGCTCCGTCGAGGTGAGCACAGTGATTTCGGGCTCGTCCTCCAGGGCTGCACGGAGGGAGGCGGGAAGCCCGGCCAGCAGTTCGGGCTCAGCGGCGACCAGGAAGCGATTCCCCACTATGTCGTCGAGACGTGTCCCGTCGTGCAGCAGCGGCTGAATCGAGAGGCGCCCGGCGTGCACGTCGACGTCTCCCGTGTGCAACCCAGGCCCCAGGGCTGGGTCTGCAGGGAAGCCCTTCTCGGGCTCGGCGAGAAAATGAGCATCCCGCTGGGCAGCGACATGAGCGTCGGTGGTCTGCACGAGGTTCGCCATCGTCGCCGCCTCGTCGACCCAGTACCAAGCGTGGGGCCGACGCTCGGACTCGTAGGTGTCGAGCAGCGACTCGGGTGCCCTGCCGCTGGAGACGAGCCGCAGTTTCCACACCAAATTGGTCACGTCCCGCATACCGGCGCACAAACCCTGACCGAACAGGGGCGGCGCCTGGTGGGCGGCATCGCCCGCGAGGAACACGTTGCCAACCCGCCACCGCTCCGCAACGCGGGCGCGGAAGGTATAGATCGAGCGACGATCCGGGGTGAAGTTCTCAGCTGTGAGAAGGCCCTTGCTGAGCCGGGCAATTCCCTCGGGCGTGATGATCTCGTCCGGATCGTCGCCCGGCAGTACTTTGAGCTCGATGCGCGCACGGTCGCCGGGCAGCCTGAGCCAGAGCGCGGGCCTCGTGTGCCGGCCCAGAAGCACCATGTCGCCCTCGATGTCCGCGGTCCCGTGCAGGTGTCCATCGGCCACGAGCCACGGGTCGTCGACGCCGAGGTTCTCGACAGGGATGCCGAGCGCCTCCCTGACCGTGGAGTTGGCACCGTCGCAGGCGACCACCCAGCGCGCAGTGATCGTCTGCCGCGCTCCCTCGGTCGTCCGGACATGGCAGTGGACGCCTTCCTCGTCCTCCTCGAGCTCCAGGAGCGTCGTCCCGAGGCGGAGCTCCACACCAGGGAGCCGGTCGACCTCGGCGCGCAACAGCGCGTCGATCTCTGGCTGATGGAACAGGTTCTCGCCGTGCCACGCCTGCGGCCCCCACTGTCCGGTAGAGAAGGACAAGAGGGTGTCCCCGGCTTCGTTCTCCATCCGGTAATGGCGCATCGGACTTGTCACAGCGGACACCTGAGACGCAAGACCGATGGGCTGGAAGGAGCGCATCGCCTCGGCATCGAAGTGCACGGCCCGGGCCTGCTTCCACATCTCGGGCCACATCTCGATACCCACGGCCTGCACGCCGGCATGGCCCAACTCGGCCAGCATCTTCACCCCGATGGGGCCACCGCCGACGACCAGGACTTCGCAGTCTTGGGACACCAAATTTCCCCTGATTCTCTCTGGTACTTGATGGAAGTACCGCTCTTACTTGGGCACTCCGCCGGCCTGTGCCGAACCTTCCGGCCGCCCCGGCTGTGCGCTCCTGACGGCCCGGAGTCCACCCCGGCGCGAGCGGCGCGCCGATCGCGCATGTGAGTGGTGTGTGGCGAGTCCGCAGAACTCTGTGACGAAACCCGCGTCACCGCCCGGCCTTCCCATCTGCGCGGGCTCGTGTGCTGTGCGGGGCAGCAGACGTCGGGGGTGGGCAGTGCGGGCCGATGTCACGGCCGCAACTCCACGCCAAGAGGCCCGTCGGCGTACAGATCCCCGGCGCCCGGTACGGGCTGCGGCAGCAGGCCGAGCCCGTCGCGCATCGACAGGATCCGCTCCAGACCCGCACGCGCGGGAACCAACGACTCCGGACGCGTCCGCAACGCCGCCCGCGCCGAAGCCGGCCCGTGACCACCCTTCGCCATCAGGTCCATCACTTGCCCGTGCGAGGCATCGCAGAGCCACTGCCGTGCGGCTTCCAACGCCGCCAAATACCGCAGAAGCCCGTCGCCGTGCGCCTTCAACACCCCTGGGCCGGCTACGACACCCTGCCCGGGAAAGTCCGGCACCTCCGCCTGCACGGAGGCCAGCGACACGAAGCCCTCCCCCGTCGCCTGCTCATCCAGGGGCGGTCCGAGCAACGTCGCATCGATCGACCCCGCGCGCAGCGCCTCCCACCGCTCACGCACCCCACCCACCGGCAGCAACGTGTAGTCGGCGGCCGACAGACCACGCCGAGTGAGCAGATAACGCAACACCACAGCGAACCCGTTGTTCACGGCATCGACGCCCAGCACCGCACCCCGCAGTCCCTGCACCCCGGTCACCGAGGGCCGGGCAACCAGCTCAAGAGGCGTTGTCGACTCCACCTGGGCCACGATCCGAAGATCCCCGCCGTCGGCGTTCCAGACCAAGAGGTTGTCCATGGCTGTGACGCCGACGTCGACGTTCCCGCTCAGCAACCGGTCTCTCTGATCCGTCGACGACTCGACGAGCACCGTCTCGACGTCCACACCCATATCGGCGTAGATCCCCAGCTCGTCAGCTACGACACAGACAGAAGGCGGAACGAACACCGCCTGTCGAAGGCACACCGTCATCGGTGCCCTCCTTCCTGCGAAAGGCAACGCAACAACACTACATTCGAAACGATACGTTTCGCATCTCATGCACTTCATCCCACCCCCTTGCTGAACGAAGGTCCAGTCGCGACGTCCAGAAAAACCGCACGAACTGGACTTACGGCGCATCGCTCACGGCGTCGCGCTCCGACGGAGTGACGCCAGCCACAGAACCTCCCCTCTGGCGACATGAGCTGCGATGAGCCGAAAAAGCAGGGGAGCGCGAGATACTCGAAGACCACGGAGGGCCGCGTCCGCATGGTTCGCTCGAACCAGGACATTCGGTGCCTCCGGGAGCAGCTGAGGACCGATCGTGCCTCTTGACGGGCGTCAAGCTATTCGATACGTTTCGTATCTATTTCTTGGTACGAGCATGCCATCGCGTCGGCATGGGGATTGCGGTCGCACCCGAGGTAAATTTCTACTGTGGCTGTACGAAGCGAATCGAGCCGTCGCGCGATCCTCGACGCGACCATGGACCTTCTCGTTCGTGACGGACGGCGTGCCATCACGGTGCAGAAGCTGACCATGGAGGCGATCGCCAAGCGGGCCAAGGTCAGCAAGGCGACGATCTACCGGTGGTGGCCCAGCAAGGCCGCCGTCGTCATCGACGCCTTCATGGAGAACCACCTGGCGCACACCCGCATCCCCGAAGGGGTACCAGTGCGCGACGCCCTCCTGGCACACCTCAAGTCGCTGATCACTCACTACGCCGGCCCGCAGGGCAAACTCGTCGCCCAGATCATCGCCGAGGGGCAGTACGACCCCGAGACGATGGCCAACTTCCGCGAGCGCTTCTGGCAGGAGCGCGCCGCGGCCGTGGAGAAACTGATGCGTCAGGGTATCGACGAAGGCGTCTTCCGCCCGGACCTGGACCCGAGCGCGGCAGCCCAGTTGTTCTACGCACCGGTCTACTTCCATCTCCTCTTCGGCGTCAGCCCGCTCAACGACGCCCTCGCCGAACAACTCGTTGACTTGGGGATCCGAGATCTGACAGCCCATTCAGTCCAGGACGGAAGGACCTGAGTTCTCCGCACGCCCCCCCCCCCCGCCGCACCGCGCTGTCGGTCCTTGTGTGCTCCCGGCTGATCTGAGGTCTCCGCACATGGGCGGGTCACCGGGGCGCCGACGCAGACTCTGGAGGCGGGAGAGGAGAGTCGCCGCACCCGTCCTCGTGGTGGAACACGATCGGAACATCGATCTGTGGGACGTATATAGCCCGCACCGTACTCCCAGGCGACGAGCTCAACTGGCGGTGTGCTCGTGGCTGCTTCCCAGGCTGCGCTTCTGACCGTGCCGCACCGGTGGGATCGGGCCATCTGGCGCAGGATGCCTCTGAATTCGGCGTCGCGCCAACGGGCCTTGAGCTGGTCGGCTCTGTGACCAGCACGAGTTCCAGCCACCCTCGCATGCTGCGCCCCTCAATCGGAGAAGGAAACGGGAAACAGCATCGATCGCCTTGTCCCTCCGGGAAGGGGTGCCGCACTCTTACGTGCAGCACCGCCCCGACCCAACGGACGGGCTTGGGAGGTTCCCGTGCCACGGCCGTCCACCGAGTTCGGTGAGGAACTGAGAAGGCGACGTCTGGAAGTCGGGTTGAGCCTCACGGGCCTGTCCGACGAAGTGCACTACAGCAAAGCGCAGTTGAGCAAAGTCGAACGAGGTATCAAGGCTCCCAGCCGTGACCTCGTTCGGTTGTGTGACGCCGCCCTCGGTGCTGACGGAGCACTGATAGCCCTGGCCCCCCAGGCCGCCGGTGACAACCCTGCGGAAGCAGCGTCGGGCCAAGTCGACGAGGAGGACTGGATCATGCAGTTGTCGCCGGACGGCCCGAACCGATTCCAGCCCATGGGCCGGCGCGAGGTGATGAGCACCGGCGTCGCGTCGTTGATGACCTGGCGGCCGGACGGATCAGGCCCGGCTTCCCTGGCCACGGGGGCCGGCATGCTGGAAGCCTCCCGCTCTCTGTTCACGCAGTACCGACGACTCGGCCAGACTCTGGAGCCTGGCCTGCTCCTGCCCGTCCTGATCGCCCAGACGCACACTCTGCGGGAACTGTCCGCGCAATCCGACAACAGCACTCGCGAGCAGCTGCTGGCGCTTGGTTCCCGTTACGCCGAGTATGTCGGCTGGCTGGTGCAGGAAACCGGGGACGAACGTGCGGCACTGTGGTGGACGCAGCGCGCGGTCGATCTGGCAGCAGCCGGCGGTGACCAGGCGCTGGCGGGCTACGCACTGGTCCGTAGGGCCCTTGTCACGCTGTACCGGGATGACGCCGAGCAGACGGTGGCTCTGGCCCGTCGTGCGCAGGGCGGCTCGCTGCCGCCGCGGATCCGTGGGCTGGCCGCGCAACGTGAAGCGCAGGGGCACGCACTCGCGGGCGATCAACGTGCCTGCCTGAGTGCCCTTGACCGTGCCCGTACCCTCCTCGCCCGCCAGGACTGCGGCTCCGACGAACCGGTGATCGGCACCATGCATCTTCCCGACCCGGTCGGCATGGTCACCGGATGGTGCCTGGTCGATCTCGGTCGACCACGGGAAGCGAGCGCCGAGCTCGATCGGCAACTCGCCCTGGTCGGCGAGAGCGCGGTGCGTACGCAAGTGCGGTACGGCGTGCGCCGTGCGCTCGCCTACGCATCGGCCGGAGAGATCGACCACGCGTGCGCGCTGGTTACCCCCCTGCTCGACGGTGCGGCGGCAGTGCGTTCAGCGACCGTCACGACCGATCTGCGGCGCCTCGCCCGGGTCCTGGCTCGCCATTCGGATCAGCCTTCGGTACGTCGTCTGGCGCCGCGACTCGGCACCTTATCTCGCTTGTCCACTTCCTGAGGGAGACATCACCATGATCGAAGTCTTTATCAACTACCGCACGGGCGACGGAGAAAAGACCGCCGCTCTGCTCGACCAGGAGTTGTCCCGTCGATTCGGCGGGGACCGCGTCTTCCGCGCGTCGAAATCCATCGCCCCCGGAGACACCTACCCCGACACCCTGTTGGCCGCGCTGCGACGCAGTTCCCTCTTGCTGGCCGTCGTAGGGCCGGACTGGACGAAATTCCAGGGCCGGCTGCACGACCCGGAGGACTGGGTGCGCAGGGAGATCGAGGAGGCGTTCACCTATGGACTTCCGGTCATTCCAATTCTGGACGGACGGAAGACGGATCGGCTGAGCAAGGCCGACCTGCCGCCCGAACTGGAACGGCTCGCCGACCTTCAGTCCATCCCATTCGACACCCATGACACCGAGACCGGTGTCAGGCGCATCGGTGATCTGGTGGCCGAGATGGTGCCCGGACTGGATCGCCTGGCCCAAGCCGACGAGAAGTCGTCGGCGTCGGACACCGTGACCAACTCAGTCGGTGATGTAAGCGGGACAGCGGTACAGAGCCGTGACTTCACCGGAGACGTCGGCGGCACCATCGTGAAGGATTCTCGCGGCCCTGTCCACACGGGCAACGGCCACATCTATCAGAACTCCCGCCATGTGTCGGGTGACCGGCATTTCTCGGGGAACGGGATGACGTATTTCGAAGGCGACAACCACGGCAGTGTCCAGCATCGGTTCAGCGAACCGGACAGTCGCGAGGACGACAGCCGGTGAACCACCAGCGCAGCAGTACGCGCGTTGAGAACCCGCAGGGTTTCGTGCACACCGGCCTCGGCGACATCCACGTCAACGTCGGTGCTCATCTGCAGGACTCGGACAGGCCGGCTTTTCGGCGCGTCGCTGAAGACCAACTCGTTCGGTTGCGACGTGTGCTGGTCGCCCCGACCGGCATGGGCGAGGCCCGCGCCCTGCTCGCTGCCACCGGCAGCGTCATTCTGGACGGCACGCCAGGCAGCGGCCGTACGTCCGCGGCCCGGGTACTCCTGCGTGAACACCAACACGACAGCGGCGTCTTCCACGAGCTTCTGCCTGGCGAGGAAGACGAACTGTCCCTCCACGACCCTGCTCTGGTCGAACACGGTGACCAGTTACTGCTGGACCTGTCCGCCGCCGACGACCGCCGGTGGTCCGCGGCACGGGCCGACCTCCCCGCCCTCCGCAAGACCGTCCACGAACGGCACGCGCATCTTGTCGTAGTCATGCCACACGGTGGCACCCTCGACCCCGATCTCCAGTACTACCGTGTCAAGATCGGGCGCCCTTCCGGCCTGGACGTTCTCAGGCGGCACCTCCGCATGCTCGGCGTGCCGTACCAGCAGTACGTCCAGCCCGACGTAACCGTCACGGAGTTCCTGCGTGAAGAAAGGCCGATGCGGGAGATCGCGGACTTCGCCGACCTGGTCCGCCGCGCCCGGGAGACCGCACTCGCCGGTGAGGGGTTCGCAGAGTGGTGCGCGGCAGCCAGGAAAGCACGGAACGACCGGAGGAAAGAAGTCGCCGCACTCGTCACCCGGCTGGGCGAGGCTCCTCAGCGGGCGCTGCTGATCGTCGTCTCCATGCTGCACGGGGCGCACGCCGACGTCATCCACCGTGCGGCCCAGCTTCTGCTGCGCACTGTCGACTTCCCATCGGAAGAGATGCCGCTTCTCCAGCACAAGGATCTCGCCGAGCGGCTCTCGGAGGTCTCAGCCGACACCGGGCCGGGCGGACAGGTGCGGTTCATCGAGCTGGACTACGACTCCGCTGTCCGCGCACATTTCTGGGACCACATGCCTGACCTGCGCCCGCACCTCGGTACCTGGGCGGCAGTTGTCGTGGAACTGAACGACCCTCACGTCCTCCCTGCCGTCCGTGACGGCCTGGTGGCGAGGGTGGCCGGCGAGTACCTACGGACCGGGCGCGGCGACGGTCTGGCGTCTCTCGCCGAACGGTGGAGTTCCGGAGCGGCGAGCAGGGCACGGCTGGAAGCTGCTGTCTCTGCACTCACCTGCGCTCTTGAGGATCCGGCTCACGCCAGGGACTTCCGCGAACGCATCTATCACTGGTGTGCTCACCGGCGTCTCAGAGGAGAGTTCGCACAGGTACTCGTCCGGGTCTGCGCCGATGTCCTCGCGGCCAGCCATCCGGACCAGGCCCTGCTCAGGCTGTACTACCTGGCCCGCCGCGAACGCGGGACGGCTCGTGCCCTGCAGGCGTTGTGCGACCTTGCGGCCAGCAGCCGCCGACTGCGCCGAAGGCTGCTGGATCGCCTCGCGCGATCCGACCTCTCGCCGCCCGACCTCCGCATCTTCCTACGGGCCTGCGATCCAGTACCACTGACGGACTTCTCCGGCACGACACGTGCGCTGGTGGAGGAGGACGGTGTGCAGCGCTGCCTGATCACCTGCTGGCACGCAGTACTGGCCGAGCTGCCGCAGGCATCGTGGCAGCCGCACGCACAACACTGGCTCCGCTGGGCGGCCCACGACACCGAACCCCGCAGCGAGCTCCTACTCGATCTCCTCGTCAGCGCGGCCGAGCAGTGCGAGGAAAGGCGAGGTGAGGTCTTCGCCGCGCTGTACGCGAGCGCCCGCGACGCCGAACGCACTGCCCCGGGAAGCCTCGCACGCTCCGTGGAAATCACCGAACGGCTAATACGCAAGATCAGCGCGGCTCAGGGCCTCGAGCCGACTATCCCTCCGCCAGCCTCAGACGAGGAGACCCAACGGTGACGACCGCGCAAAAGACCACAACCGCCTTCCTCACCGTCTTATGCAGCCTCATGCTCGCCATCGTCGGCCTGGCGCGGCAGTGGCCCATGTGGACATGGCCGACGCTGATCGTACTTCTCCTCAGCGTCGCCGCAGCGGCGTTCCGGATCGCTTCGCGCCGCCGCGGTTCCGTGCCGGTGAGTTTCGAAGAGCAACTCACGGCTTCCCCCGTGGAACGCACGGAATGCCACGTCAGCCAAGTGGCGCTACCCAGCCTCTGGGACGACTACCACTTCGTCCTTTCGGCGACCGTACGGTGGTATCTCATCGAATCATCTGGCGACACACCCGTCCTCAATCCGTCAGGACTTGCCGTTGAGGCAGTCCTCAACCGGGCGCGCGCTATCACCGAGAAGCGAGAGCCGGGCCAAGCGTCACTCGTTCAGCATGAGCTCAGCGGCGCACTGAGTCGTATGTGTCCGGAACCGACCGGGCATCTCCATGCCATGGCGGACGACATCAACCTCACGTTGCCCCAGCAGGACCAGGAGCGTTTGGACAGACTTGCCGAAGTGCGCAAGGACCAGGCGGTCTGGGAGCACCAACGCAAGTACGAGCAGAGCAAGCGCCAGTACCTGGGTGAGGACGTATTGAAGGACACCGGCAGTGCGGTGGTTTGGTGGCTCGCCAGAAATGACGAGCACGTGGAGAGGACGGTGGCAGACCTTTCCCTACTCGCGCAGCTCACATCCGCAGCCAATGACACCGACATTCCCGAGCGCCTTCAGCAGCTCCTGTCGCAACAGCCCGGCGAGCCTCCTGCTCCGGAATTCGCGGAGGAAGACCATGATCCCATCCCTCGGGAAGGGACGGCCGCGGATCATCTCTCGGGCTTATTCGACGCTATGGGCTTCACCGAGGGAGACGTTCGGCGGGCGATGCTTGCCAAACAGTTCTCCGGCATCATCAAGCAGCAGAACCGCCATGAGACAGCCGAAGACCTGCTACGCCGATTCGATCCGCCGGCGACCTTCACGCCGAACAACGGCGGAGAACCGCACTCCGCCCCTGTCGCGCCCGATGAGACATCCGGGTCCCCACTCACCTAGGAGACGACGATGGACAGTGAACTGGCAGCTCTCGCAGCGTCGGGAGCGACCACACTGGTTTCCCTCATGGTCACCGACTCCTGGACACACGCTCGTGAACTCGTCGGACGGTTCTTGACGCGTACCGGCTCGGACACCACCGCGATCACCGACTTGGACAACGCAAGGACCCGGCTGCTCGCCACCGGCGCCCCAGAGGACGAACAGGCCGCCTCCGGCGTCGTAGCCCAGTGGCACGCTCGTCTGCAACAACTCATCGAAGCCGGGTCCATCACCAGCGACGACCTGCGCGTCCTGCTCACGTCGCTGCAACGGCTCACCACCACCCCAGCGGGTCGAAAGACCGTGCACAACGAGATCAACGGCGGCGTTCAACACGGCCCTGTCATTCAATCAGGCCGAATCACCGGGCTTACCTTCCACGTCCATCAATCCTCGTCAGCCACCGATCCAGGCTGAGGGCCTCGACGACGGAGGGGGGCTCAGTGGACGTCGGACGGCACCGTTCGAGATTGCTCCGGTTCACAGCACATGGTTTGCCATGACGAAACTTGCCCCGTGCTCCGCGGCGCCATCCCCGACTTCCCGCGTTCAGCCAGGGCCGCGGGAGCTGCTGGGAATCCTGGGACGGTCATAGCGGCACTTCACGCGCCATCGACAGCAGGTTGTTGCTTCTCGATCCATGCGAGCCCGCCGAGGTCCAGTCGGCGGCGCGCGCGAGTGACGGCGACGTAAGCGAGCCGTGCGTCCGTATCGCTTACGGGTTCCGGGATCGGGCGGCCGCTGTCGTCCTGCCGGTCACTGTCCGGTGGTGGGGGAAAGTCGTCGGCGATTCTGACCTGGGTCCATTCCCGGCCTTTGGCCGTGTGGGCGGTGGAGACCGTGACCTCGGCCTTGGTCTCGTCGGTCAGCGCGTCGACGGCGGCGATGATGGCTTCGGGGCCGTGGGTGTCGACGAGTTCCACGAACGGCTGGAGATCGCGGCCGGCGGGATCGTGCTCCGCGTAGTCCTGCAACTCGCCCCAGAGAACCAGTTCGGGGTGGGAGGTGCGACGGCCGTCTTTGAGGTCCCGGGCGGCCCTCGCCAGCGCGTTGAGTTTCTGTCCACCTCGTGTCAGAGCCACCCGACGGCCGGCTTCGAGCTGCCTCATGACCTCCGTCATGGCGCCAATGTTGTACGGCACAGAACGGCGTCCGGACAGGTGACCAGGCCGACTTTCGTTGGAATCGTATCGGTGCCGGTCAGCCGGATGGGTGCGTCGGTGAAGGCGAGCCACCGGTTTGCCTGTTCGGCGAGGAGAGGGCCGAAGCGGAAAGAACGGGTCGAGGTGAGGTGGGTGGCGTCGAAGCCCGTCATGACGTCCCGGGCACCGCGCCACCCGTAGATGGCCTGGGCGGAGTCGCCGACCATCACCAGTTGAACGTGTCCGCGTTGTGCGGCGAAGACCTGTTCAAGGACGGGATTGGTGTCCTGAGCTTCGTCGAGGAGGAGAAAGTCGGCCTCGATCTTCGGTTCGGTCAAGGCCCACATCTTCAGGTAATGGTCGTGCTCGAAGCGGACCACACCTTCATCGGGATTCTGCAGATCTGTCCAGGCTTTCGCGACGAACGACATAACTGAGTCGACGAGTTGGGCGCGCTCGTCCGGTGTTACGAGCCTGCGCAGAGCCGGCACATGGTGGGGTGCCAGAGCCCTGTCTGCGGATTGACAGAAGCGGGTCACCGTACGCAGCACAGTGTGGGACAGGGTCCTGTGGCTGATCTCGTGATCACCGATGCGGACGGGCGAGCTGATACCGAGGGCCTGCCCGATCCGCCATGCGGGCTGGCGAGGGCTGCTGAGACGGCGAGCGAAGCGGTGACCGAGGGCGGCGTAGGCCGTCGCATGGGCGGTCTTGCACAGCACGGAACGCGGGAAGCTGGCTGCGGCGTCGTTGGCGATGTCCTTGTTGAAGGCAAGGTAGCGGCCACGGCGTCCGCTACTCGCGGCAAGCAGGCACAGCGTGCTGGTCTTGCCGGTGCCCGCACCGGCTTGCAGCACCAGGTGGTGCCCCTCACGGAAGGCGTCGACAGCGTGAGTCTGTTCGTCGGTGGGTGTGTGCAACAGAGGCTCCGCAGAGGAGAGGGGCTAAGAGGTCGCGTGAGAGCTGGACGCGGTGGGACGGCTGTGCAGCAGGGCGCGGGCTGCGCAGGCCAGTACATCTTCGGGAGCGTGGTGGACCAGGAGGCTCTCGAGCCGCGCAGACAGCTGCCGCACACGCTCCCGCTGTTCCCGTTCAAGGGCCGCTACGACGGCCCGGCCGAGGACGTCTCCGGGCTTCTGCCCCTGGGCTGCCGCATCCCGGCGGACCGCCGACCACGTGTCAGGAGGAAGGAAAAGGTTGAGCAGGACCCGGCCCGACTGGTCGGGGTAGTGGGTCGTCAGCACATCGATGGGCAGTAGCCGATCGAGCTCGGCTCGAAGTGACCGCAGCGCCCGGCCAGGCGACTTGGCGCGGCGCACTGTCATCAGCCGGGTGTGGTCGGCATACGCTGCCAGCGGCACGGCATGGCAGGCTCGGTCAAGTTCTCCGCGGGTAGCCGACCTGGTCAGGATGACCTCGACAGCGTGGTGCCGCCTGATCGCCCGGCCGCCTTCCGCGCATCGCAGTCCGGGCGCGGCCGACGACCGTGGTTGGGGAGTCGAGGGTTCACGTAGGCGTGGTGGATGAGCGGGTCGAAGGGCTCCCAGTCTGTCAGCGCGAGATCCGCCGCCGTCGGGACGGCGGCATGCTGAGGGCAGCGCTGCGTGCGCCAGCGCAACTGCTCGGCGTACGGGAGGGACGAGAGGTCGTACAAAGCCATCATCTCCGAAGGGAGGGCCAGTTGACCTCGCGTGGCTGTCGCCGGAACCAAAGTCCGGACGCCTGGGGAACCGTTAGGGCCGAGCATCCTGTGGGTGCAGCGGTCACGATGCCGTGTCTGGGCGACACACTCGATCTCGTCCACGGGGCGGGCGGCGAGGTAGCGGATGTACAGGATCTGGACGATGGGCCTGGCGGGTCGGCAGGCATCCTGCTGCTCCGCCGGACGGCCCGAGACCGCGGTCGGAATGAAGGCGCCGGCGTCCGTCAGGCGGCGAGTGTTCACCGCCAATACCCGGCGTAGCCCGGTCAGCGCGGCGGTGATGACAGAGGGGGCGTCGCGAGCGGGGCAGACGACGGCGTGGGCAAGTCGGCACCATGCGGTCCCGTCCCCGGCCGAATGTGCGAGGCCGGAGCTGACGTGCCAGCGGTGGTCGTCAGGCACCTCGGCCACCGGAAGTTCCTGCGGATGCAGGCGGACCGGGCGGTCACGAACTCGGTGGTACCACTCGACCGGGTTGCCGCACTCACGACAACGGTCGCGCTGAGCGCAGCGCAGAAGTCTGGTGGGGCTGTCGGGCTCGACACGCAATGGCCGTCGCTGGTGAGCCTGAACAGGGCTGCCGTCCCAGTGTCGGCGTGTAGATGAGGGGCGCATGCGCGCGAAGGTGCCAGGCAACACGCTTTGCGGGCGACCTCCAGGCCGGTGGAGTCCACCGAACGACCCCATCCAAGGCAACACACATTCGACTACCCGATCAAGTATTCCCATTGGGCTCGCCGGATCGGGTGGTTGCTGCGCGGGCCCCGACCGCCTGTCAGTCGCTCGTCCGCCGAGGGGGTTCGTGCCCGCGACAGAGGGCTCCGAAGAGTTCGTCGAGCGGCGTACTGAGCGCGTGAGCGAGGGCGTGCCATGTCTTGAGGGTGCCGATGGTGCGACCTTGCTCGATCTCGATGAGAGTCCTTCTGGCCAGGCCGCTCCGGGCTGCCAGTTCGTCGTACGTCCATCCCCGCGTCGCACGCAGCCGAGCCAACTCCAGACGCAGAGCGTCGAAGTCCGGATCGGGCGGGAAGATCGTCACCCGACCATACGACGGTGCAGACCCCTGCCCTGTCAGTGCAGACTTCTGCCCTATTTCCGCTCGTCACGGCGCGGCGCAGGGCAGAGCTCTGCACTACCGTGTGCCGCCGACCCCAGTCCGACGGGGACCGGCGCAAAAGGACAGGAGAGACGTGCGCCATGAGGCTCCGCTACGCACACGCCGGAGTCCGGCGCACCTGGACCGTGGAACTGCGCGCGCTTCCGGGCGGGCCAGTTCTCGTGTGCCAGCAGTGCACCCACCATGGGCGACTATCCGACAGCTCCTCTGCTCGAGCGGAGCTCCTGTCCCACTTGGCATCGCACGCCCGTTGCGACCCGGTGCCACCGCATCTTCGGACGTGCCAGTGTCATGAACGCGGCTGCAGCTGGCATCCCCGCCATCGGGGCTGCCATGGTCCCGTCCGGCTGTTGCTCGCACGCGAGCGCGGCGGACGCATCTGGCGGCTCACCGACGCATGTACAGCGTGCGCTGCGGCTACGTCTGAGGCTGCCGTGGTTCCCGAGACGATCCTGGCCGCCGGGACGTTGCCGTGCGGACACCCGAGTTCCAGCCGCAGACGGCGCCGCCCCAAGAGGCCCGACAGCCGAACCCGCGTGCGCGAGATGCTGAGCTACCTTGCGGCAGCACTCCCGGCTGAGACCGGAGCCACTGCCCGGTTGATCGCCCTTCAGTGCGCGCTGCGCATGGGCAACTCGGCTCAGGTGCTGTTGCCCATGGGAATACTGCGCAGCCTCCGCTTGGGGACAGCCGAGAACCCATGGCAGGAGCTCGAGGAGTCACGATGGCTACGCAAGCTCCCAGTCGGATCTGAGTTGGGCAAAGACGTCACAAGAGTCCAGCTGCTCGATTCCGGCCTTCTGGGACAGTATCCAGCTCGCCCCGATCGACTCCGTGCCGCCGACTGGGCCCTACGCACTGCGTCCTGCTTCCGCATGGACTCGACTCCTCTGCCCCGCCTCGCCACCCTGTGCCTCGCGGCTCGCACTGACCCAGGAGGTGACCAAGGGTTGGCCGAACCGGATCATCTGGTCAGGGAATGCGGGCTGACGACTGCCGCCCTGCCCACCCTCTTCCTCCGTCTCACAAGACGGGCCCGTTGTCCAATGAAGACTCAGGAAGCAAGCGCGCGGTACGGCACCTGCGAGAACGCAGCCTGAAACCCACAGCACCGGCCGCTACGAAAGCCGGGGAAGTTCAGAGTCTCGATCAAATCCAGAACGGTTCAGTAGCCAGCCTTTACCCAAGCCGTCGATCCGGTCGCCGCGAACTTCCGCCTGCGCAGCCGCCTGAGTCTCTACGCGACGCGCCCCGGCGTAGCCTGCGACCAAAACCTGCCGCTGGTCGTCTCCGCAAGAGGCCTCGTCGAAGAAGAGACGCTCATGCACCACGCCAGCACCGCAACAGAACCTGTAAAGCAGCAGGTCGGCACCCTCAAGTAGGCATGAAGAAGACACGTCGCCCATCTACACGGACGTGAGTCCAGTGCCAACTATCCCTCTTTTGTGCCAACTGAAAATCCTCGTCACACACGTCAGCGCCGCACCCGCGGCATCCCCAACCCGATCCACGAGATGATCTCCCGCTGGATCTCGTTGTTGCCGCCGCCGAAGGTGAAGATCACCGCTGAGCGGTAGCCGCGTTCCAACTCGCCGTGGAGCACCGCGCCCGCCGAGCCCTCCTTCAGGGCGCCCGCGGCCCCGACGATCTCCATGAGTGACGCGTACGCCTCGCGCCGGGCCTCGGAGCCGTAGACCTTCACCGCGGAGGCGTCCTGCGGGGTGAGGGTGCCATCCTGGACGGCGCCCACCATCCGCCAGTTGAGGAGCTTCAGCGCGTCCAGGCGGGTGTGGGTCCGGGCGAGCAGGCGGCGTACCCAGGGCAGGTCGACGACGCGGCGCCCGTCGGCGAGTTTGGTCTCCATGGCCCAGCGCTGGACGTCGTGCAGGGCGCGGATCGCCATGGTGCCGTGGGCGGCGAGGGTGACGCGTTCGTGGTTGAGCTGGTTGGTGATCAGCCGCCAGCCCTGGTTCTCCTCGCCGACCCGCCGGGAGACCGGGACGCGGACGTTCTCGTAGTAGCTGGCCGTGGTGTCGTGGGAGGCGAGGGTGTTGATGAGGGTGCAGGAGTAGCCCGGGTCGGTGGTCGGCATCAGCAGCATGGTGATGCCCTTGTGCGAAGGGGCGTCCGGGTTCGTGCGGACGGCCAGCCAGACCCAGTCGGCCGTGTCGCCGTTGGTGGTCCAGATCTTCTGGCCGTTGACGATGTACTCGTCGCCGTGCCGCACCGCGCGTGTCTTCAGGGAGGCCAGGTCGGTGCCGGCGTCGGGTTCGCTGTAGCCGATGGCGAAGTCGATCTCGCCGGAGAGGATCCTCGGCAGGAAGTACGCCTTCTGCTCGTCCGTGCCGTACCGCATGATCGTCGGGCCGACGGTGTTCAGGGCCATCAGCGGCAGGGGGACGCCTGCCTGGGCGGCCTCGTCGAAGAAGATGAACTGTTCCATCGCCGTCAGGCCCCGGCCGCCGTACTCCTTCGGCCAGCCGACGCCGAGCCAGCCGTCCGTGCCGAGCCTGCGGATGGTGTCGCGGTAGAAGCGCTTCTGCGCGGCCCGGTCGGCGAAGCGTGCGTGGGCGTTGTCCGGGACCAGGTCGGCGAAGTAGGCGCGCAGTTCGGTGCGCAGCCGCTGCTGCTCGGGCGTGTGGTCGAGATGCACGGCGCCTCCAGGCTCCCCAAGGCCGGTCCTGACGGCGCACACCGTAGAACGTGTTTCAGAAATTGGGAATGGGCGTGCGAAAGCCCAGAGAACCCCGCCCGGGCACCGACGGGGCTCAGGCGAGCGTCGCCATGAAGTCCGTGCAGGCCTGGGCGCACTCCCGGCACGCCTTGGCGCTCTCCTCGGCGTCCGGTTGCCGGTCGAAGACATGGGCGCACTCCAGGCACACCGACCGGCACCACTCCAGTTGCACACGGATGGACGCCTCGTCGAGGTGGTTCTGCTCGGACAGCACGCGGCAGGTCGCGTCGCAGACCTCCGCGCACATGATCCCCTTGCGCCGTACGAGTTCCTGCTCCTCGGTCCCGTCCGGATCCACCAGGCTGGCACGCAGGGCACACGCCCGTGCACACTCGGTGCATGCCTGTGCGCACGCGAACCGGTCCTCCAGGAACCGGAAGAGCTGCTGCTGGGATGTCGTCGATGTCACACCGCTCGGGTAGCCGGAGCCGGACGTGCCAAACCCGGTGCTCCCAAGGCTTTGCGCCGGTTTTCCACAGCCCGCACCCGGGCACCCGGGCAGCGTCCGCACACCACGGGGGACGCGACGGACGGAGGTGGACCCATGCCCGGACGACAGGAAATGCCGTCGACCCTGGAGCGCTCAGCCAAGGACGCCCAGCGCACTTGGATCAAGGCGCACGACTCGGCGGTGGAGCAGTACGGCGAGGGCGAGCGCGCCCACCGCGTGGCCTTCGGCGCGCTGAAGCACAAGTACGAGAAGGTCGGCGACCACTGGGAGCGCAAGGAGGGCGGCCGCAAGGGCCCCTCGGACCCGCAGTCGGCCCGTCCCCGTGGCCGCGGCGGGCGCAGTGGCGAGGGCGTCGACGAGAGCGCCTCGAAGGAGCATCTGTACGACATCGCGAAGCGCCTGGACATCGACGGACGGTCACGGATGAGCAAGTCGGAGCTGCTCGACTCGATCCGCAAGGCCAACCGGTCGAAGACGCGGGCGTCGCGCTAGACAGGGCCCAGGGGTGAGTCGGTTCACCGGCACGACCAGGGGTACTCGCGCGCCATGAATACCGCATGGATGGACATCGCCGCAGGCCGGGGCGCGCTCGGCGTCGGCCTGATCGTGGCGGGTGTGGTGGTCGTGGCGGTGCTGATCGGCGCCTTCTGGCTGGGCGTCCGGGTCAAGCGCCGGGAGCTGCCTCCGCCGGCCCCCGAGGAGCAGCCGCAGCCGCCGGAGGGTGGTCCGGTCCGCGAGGAGCGGGAGATGCGGGAACCCCACGAGGTGCCGCGCAGCGATCACCGTCTGACCCCGCACCAGCTGCCCGGCCACGGCAACGTCCCGAGCCGGAGCAGTCCGTCGAAGGAACGGCCCCGCTGGAACGAGGGCAGCAGCGGTTCGTTCGGGAGCGGCGGACCGGGCGCCCGCTGAAACACCTCGCAACGGGGCCGTCGCGCAGAGCGAAGAGCGCACAGAGGAAGTGAGATCCATGGCCGACCCCGGTCGCAACACCCTGCCGCTGCCCGACTACGACCACCTGCCGATCGGCGGCCTGGAGAGCCGCGTGCGGTCGCTGAACGCGGAGGAGGTCGAGGAGCTGCTGGCGTACGAGCGGACGCACGCCGACCGTCTCCCGGTGACCGAACTGCTGGCGGCACGCCTGGAGCAGCTGGAGGCGGGCGCCGAGCCCACGTCCGGCGACCCCGGTGCCCTACGCCCCGAACAGGTCGAGGGCCACACCGGCTCCCCGGTGTCCCCCGCGACCTCGCCGCAGCCCTCCAGCCCGCCCCCGCACGGCACCCCCGACCAGCGGGGCAAGCCGAAGGGTGATCGCACGTGACGGTTTCCGGCACGGGTGCGAGGGCACCCGTGCGCGGTGCTGTGGAGAAGGAGAGGGGCCCGCGCCCGTGACGGGGGCCGACGCACCGCCGACTGGGCCGACGGACGGCTCCCGGTCAGTGAGGGCGGCGGGTTGCTGCGGAAGGCCTTTCCCGACCACTGGTCGTTCCTGCTGGGCGAGATCGCCCTCTACAGCTTCGTCGTCCTGCTGCTGACGGGCGTGTGGCTGACGCTGTTCTTCCACCCGTCCATGACGGAGGTCGTCTACGACGGCTCCTACCGGCGGCTGGACGGCGTGCGTATGTCGGAGGCGTACCGCTCGACGCTGCACATCAGCTTCGACATCCGCGGCGGCCTGCTGATCCGCCAGCTCCACCACTGGGCCGCGCTGGTGTTCCTCGCGGCGATCGGCGTGCACCTGCTGCGGGTCTTCTTCACGGGCGCGTTCCGCCGCCCCCGTGAGGTCAACTGGTTGATCGGCGTGACGCTGTTCCTGCTGGCGCTCGCCGAGGGTTTCGCCGGCTATTCCCTGCCGGACGACCTGCTGTCGGGCACGGGCCTGCGGATCGCGCAGGGCATCATGCTGTCGATCCCGGTGGTGGGCACCTACCTCAGCATGTTCGCGTTCGGCGCCGAGTTCCCCGGGCACGACATGGTCCCCCGGCTGTACTCCCTGCACATCCTGCTGATCCCCGGCCTGCTCCTCGCCCTCGTGACCGTCCATCTGATTCTGGTCTTCTACCTGAAGCACACGCACTGGGCGGGCCGCGGCCGCACCAACCGCAACGCCGTGGGCAAAGCCCATGTTCCCCCAGTTCGTGGCGAGTTCCAGCGGCCTGTTCTTCATCGTCCTCGGCGTGCTGACGCTGCTCGCGGGGGTGGCGCAGATCAACCCGATCTGGGCATACGGTCCCTACCGCGCGGACGTCGTGTCGACGGGTTCCCAACCGGACTGGTACGTCGGCTTCCTGGAGGGCTCGCTCAGACTGGTCCCGCCGTGGGAGACGGCCGTCGCCGGGCACACGGTGATGTGGAACGTGCTGCTGCCCGCCGTGCTGCTCCCGCTCGCGCTCTTCGCGGTGCTGTACGCCTACCCGTTCCTGGAGCGGCGGTTCACCGGGGACGACGAGGAACACCACCTGTGCGACCGCCCGCGCGACAAGCCCGTGCGCACGGGACTCGGCGTCGCCGCCGTCTGCTTCTACGGCGTGCTGCTCGCGGCGGGCGGCAACGACATCCTCGCGCACACCTTCAAGGTCTCGCTGAACACGCTGACGTGGGTGTTCCGGATCGCCCTGGTGGTGTTGCCGCCGCTCGCGTTCCTGGTGGCCAGGGGCGTGTGCCACGCGCTCCAGGATGCCGACCACGAACGGCTGACCGAGGGCGAGGAGACCGGCGAGGTGCGGCAGACGATCGCCGGCGGATACGTCGAGCGCCACGAGCCGCTCGACGAGGACCGGCGGCACGTGCTCCTGTCCTACGGCTACGAGGCGGAGGAACCGCCCTCACCCGAAGGCGAGTTGGAGCCCTGACCGTCGCGTCCCGCGTATTGGAAGACCATGCCGAACACACCGTGGCCGAGCACGCCCAGACCGAGGAGGGCGAGCCACAGGCCGTAGACCACGCCGAGGGCGAGGAGGACGGAGCCCAGCGCGGTGGTGATCGGCCAGGGGCTGTGCGGCGAGAAGAAGTCCAACGGGCCCGCCGTGTCGACTACTTCGGCGTCCTTGCGGTCCTGGGCCCTCTTGCCGCGCCTGCGGTACTGGACGTGCAGGAAGAAGGCGACGAGCGCGGCCATCAGGAAGGCCAGGGTCAGGACCGCCGTGCCGGCGGGCTCCCGCGAGCGCCAGCCGTAGCCGAGGGCGGTGACGGCGAAGAAGGCCGCCACACCGGTGAACAGGCGCGCCTCGGTGCGCATCACGTCTCCTTCGGTACGTCCGGGTGGTGCAGGTCGAACGCCGGTGACTCGGAGCGGATCCGGGGCAGCGCCGTGAAGTTGTGGCGCGGGGGCGGACAGGAGGTGGCCCACTCCAGGGAGCGGCCGTAGCCCCAGGGGTCGTCCGCGTTCACCCGCCGGCCGTAGTGGGTGGTGTGCCACACGTTGTAGAGGAACGGCAGCGTGGACAGGCCGAGCAGGAACGCGCCGATGCTGCTGATGGTGTTGAGGAGCGTGAAGCCGTCCGCGGCCAGGTAGTCGGCGTAGCGGCGGGGCATGCCCTCCTCGCCGAGCCAGTGCTGGACGAGGAAGGTGGTCTGGAAGCCGGTGAAGAGCGTCCAGAAGTGGATCTTCCCGAGGCGTTCGTCGAGCGTCTTGCCGGTGAACTTCGGCCACCAGAAGTAGAAGCCGGCGAACATCGCGAACACGACCGTGCCGAACAGCACATAGTGCAGGTGGGCGACGATGAAGTACGAGTCGGTGAAGTGGAAGTCGAGCGGCGGCGAGGCGATCAGGACGCCGCTCATGCCGCCGAGCAGGAACGTGACCAGGAAGCCGCAGGCCCACAGCATGGGTGTCTCGAAGGACAGCGATCCTTTCACCATGGTGCCGATCCAGTTGAAGAACTTCACCCCGGTCGGCACCGCGATGAGGAAGGACATCAGCGAGAAGAACGGCAGCAGGACGGCACCGGTGGCGAACTGGTGGTGGGCCCACACCACCGCGGACAACATGGTGATGGCGATGGTGGCGCCGACGAGACTGACGTACCCGAAGATCGGTTTGCGGCTGAATACCGGGATGATCTCGGAGACGATGCCGAAGAACGGCAGAGCGACGATGTAGACCTCGGGGTGCCCGAAGAACCAGAACAGGTGCTGCCACAGCAGCGGGCCCCCGCTCGCCGCGTCGTAGATGTGCGCGCCGAACTTCCGGTCCGCTTCCAGGGCGAGCAGGGCGGCGGTCAGCACGGGGAACGCGGGCAGCACGAGGATCGAGGTGAACAGCACGTTCCAGGTGAAGATCGGCATGCGGAACATGGTCATGCCGGGGGCGCGCAGGCACAGGATGGTGGTGATGAAGTTGACCGCGCCGAGCGTGGTGCTGACGCCGGTCACCACCAGGCCCATCACCCACAGGTCACCGCCCGCGCCGGGGCTCCGGACCGCGCTGTTGAGCGGGGCGTAGGCGAACCAGCCGAAGCCGGCCGCTCCGCCCGGCACGAGGAAGCCGGACACCACCATCAGGCCGCCGAACAGATACAGCCAGTACGACAGCGCGTTGAGTCTCGGGAACGCGACGTCCGGGGCGCCGATCTGCAACGGCATGACCGCGTTGGCGAAGCCCGCGAACAGCGGGGTGGCGAACAGCAGCATCATGACCGTGCCGTGGACGGTGAAGAGTTGGTTGTACTGGTGGGGACTGAACAACTGCAGCCCCGGCCGGGCGAGTTCGGCGCGCATCAGCAGGGCGAGGATGCCTCCGAACAGGAAGAAGGAGAAGGCGGTCGCCATGTAGAGGTTGCCGATGACCTTGTGGTCGGTGGTCGTCGCCCAGCGCAGCAGGGCCCGCCCCAGTCTCCTGCCCGAACGCGGCCGCGGCGGCGCCTGACGCGGCCGGTGCGTCCTCCTGTCCACCGCCATGCGCGGGCGGGTACCCGGGGGCGAAGGGGTCACTCACCGAGGCGGACGGACCCTTCCAGCAGCAGGGCGTGGACGAAGGCCTGCGGGAGATTGCCGCGCAGTTGGCGCTGGGCGACGTCGAACTCCTCGGCGTACAGGCCCGCTCCGCCGCCGGCGCCCCGGTTGCGCTCGAACCAGCGGTACGCCTCGACGGTGCGGCCCTGCTGGTGTTCGGCAAGGGCCATGACGAACCCGCACAGCAGGAAGGCGCCCTCGGCGTCTTCCAGCGGGCGGTCGTCGTGGCGGAAGCGGTAGATGAAGTAGTCCTGCGTCAGTTCGCGGCGGCAGGTGGCGAGGGTGGCGCGGGTGCGGACGTCACTGGCGGACAGCGCGCCGCGTACGGCGGGCAGCAGCAGGGCGGCGTCCACCGCCGGGTCGTCGGGGGTGCGCTGCCAGTGTCCGTCGGGGTGGACGCTGCTGCGCGCGGTGGCGCCGAGGATCATGTCGGCCAGTCGGGTGCAGGTCACGGCGCGCGGGTGGCGGGGCGCCACGTCGACCACGGCCCGCAGGCCGGCGACGCAGATGAGCCTGCTGTGGGTCCACAGCCGCTTGCTCAACTCCCAGATGCCGGCGTCCGGTTCACGCCAGCGTTCACCGATCGCGCGCACCGCGAGATCGACCGCCTGCCAGTGGTGCTCGTCGAGCCGGTCGAGGCGTGCGGCGGCGGCGAACAGCAGCAGGGCCTCGCCGAAGCAGTCGAGCTGGAACTGTGCGCGCACCCGGTTGCCGACGCGGTCGAAGCCGCCCGGGTAGCCGGGCAGTTCGAGGTCGCGCTGGTCGGGGACGGGGCTGCCGTGCACGGTGTAGGCGGGGGCCAGCCGGGGCCCGTCGGCGTGCAGCCGTGCGGCGACGAAGCCGACGGCGGCGTCCAGGAGGTCGTGGGCACCGGCGGCGGCCGCGGCCTGCCCGGCGAAGCTCTGGTCGCGGATCCACACGTACCGGTAGTCGTAGTTGCGGCCCTCCTCGGCTCGCTCGGGCAGGCTGGTGGTGGCGGACGCGACCATGCCGCCGCCGCGCGTGGTCAGCCCGCGCAGCACGGCGTAGGACCGGCGTGCGTCCCCCGCGGCGATGGTGTCCTTCAGCGCCGGAACCGCCTGCCGCCAGGCGGCCTCGGTGGCGGCCCAGGTCTGGTCGGCCCGCGGGAGGTCGGCGGGCAGCTCGGAGACGGCGCACTCCAGGACGAGGTCGTGCCGCTCGCCGGCCTTCAGCGCGATGTCGGCCCGCAGGCCCTGTTCGCCGGCGACGGCGTGCGGGGCTCCCTGCCAGCGCAGGCGGTGATCGCCGGTGCGCAGCTCCCACACGCCGTCGTCGCCGCGTCGGACGGAGTCGATCGGATCGCCGCCGTATCCGCCGTGCGGGTCGAGGACGACGGAGAAGCGTGTGGGCCCGTCCACGGCCCGCAGCTGCCGCAGCAGGACGAGGCGGCCTACGTCGCCGGGGTAGGCGAGTGCCTCCCGGCACTCCACGATGCCGTCGTCGGTGACCCACCGGCTGCGCCAGATCATCGTGCCCTCTTCGTAGTAGCCGCCGAAGACGTGCCGGCCTTCCGGGGTGACGGCGTAGACGCCCGCGCCGCCGACGAGGGCGGCGAAGACCGCCGCGTCGTGCCAGGTGGGCGAGCACAGCCAGCTGATCGCCCCGTCGGGCCCGATCAGCGCGCCGCGCTCCCCGTCGGCCAGCAGCGCGTAGTCGTGCAGCGCGTGGGGCGGGAAGGCTGTGCGCATGGGTGCCGACCTCCTGTCCGGCCCATCCGGCGCGGTGGCCGCGGTGACGGGCATCGGGACGTACGAGTACCCAAAGATTGCGGACGATGGCCTGGGACTCCTGCGGTTTGACCACGGTCGGCGCCCGGCACGCTCCGGTCCGTGATCGCCGACCGGAGCCCGAGGTCAGCCGAGGGTGAGCACGAGCAGGGCGGCATCGACCGCCGGCCACGGCACCTGGCCCTCGGCTCGGTATGCGACAGTGGCCACAGCGCTCACCACCACCGGTCACGGTGCCGTCCGGCCGATCCCCCACACGCCGAGGTGATACGGCAACTCGCAGCACCCTCAGGCGACTTGACCCCCAAGGAGGCGCTCAATGAAACGACGTACATTCCTCACCGCGACCACGACGTCGCTGGCCGCCGCCCCACTCACCGGACACGCCCGTGCCACCGGGCGGACAGCCGGAGACCACGAGGTCGCCGCCCGCTTCTGGGGCGCGATGCCGACAGGCGTCACCGTCTCCCGCCGCGGCCGCGTCTTCGTCAACTTCCCCCGCTGGGGCGACGACGTCCCCTTCACCGTCGCCGAGCTCCGCGGCGGAAAGCCGGTCGCCTACCCCGACGCGGAGGTGAACCGCGAAGACCCCTCGGACCTGGCCGGCCACTTACAGTCGGTGCAGAGCGTCGTCGTCGACCCGGCCGACCGGCTGTGGATCCTCGACACCGGAAGCCCGCTGATGGCCGAATCCTCCTACGGCGGCCCCAAACTCGTGGCGGTCGACCTGCGCACCGACCGGATCGTACGGAAGATCCTCTTCCCGCCCGAGGTGGTGCCGTCCGACAGCTACCCCAACGACGTGCGCTTCGACCTGCGGCGCGGGGCCGAGGGCATGGCGTTCGTCACCGACTCGTCCGGCTCGAACGGCGTCGTCGTGGTCGACCTCGCCACAGGCCGCTCCTGGCGCCGACTGACCGGCCACCCCTCGGCGCTCCCGGACGACGGCTTCCTCCCGGTCATCGAGGGCGAACCCTTCATGAACCGACCGGCGGACGGCGAACCCACGCGCTTCGAGGTCGGCTCCGACGGAATCGCCATCAGCGCCGACGGCAAGCGCCTCTTCTACTGCCCGCTGTCCAGCCGCCGCCTGCACAGCGTGTCCACCGACGCCGTCGCCGACCCGGACGCATCTCAGGCCGAGGTGGCCGCGACGGTCGAGGACCTCGGGTACAAGCCGATGGCCGACGGTCTGGAGAGCGACGACAAGGGGCGGATCTACGGCGGCGACCTGGAGCACAACACCATCTGGCGCAGGAACCCGGACGGCACCTACGAAACCCTCGCTCAGGGGCCCGACCTGATCTGGGTCGACACCCTCTCCGTCGCCTCCGACCGCCACCTGTACGCGATCGCCAACCAGCTCAACCGGCAGGCCGACCACCACGAGGGCCACGACCTGCGCCGCAAGCCCTATCTGCTGGTGCGCGTGCCGATCGACACCGGGCCGGTACGACTCGTGTGAGCCGTAGGCCGTCGTGGTCCCCCGGGCGCCGGCCACCCTGATCGTCCGTCATGCCTATTGCGTGCCGCCGTCCGTCACCGACGCCCAGTCCTCCACGAGCCGGATCGTGCGCCGGGGGTGCTCCTCGTGCAGGTAGTGGCCCGAATCGTGCCAGTGGTCGACTCGGGAACCGGGCACGTGCAGGGTGCCGCGTTCCCACGCCGCGGCCTCGGCCGAGGTCCACACCGTCAGCGCGGGCCGGGGGCGACGGCGCAGGTATGCCTCGCTGTGCGGACGGATGCCGACGGCACCGGGGTCGGTGTACATGCCCGCGTACGCCTGGGCGATGACGTGATCGGGGGTGCCGAGCATGGTGCGGACATGGGCGGTGCGCAGCCCGGCCGGAGCGTCCGGCCCGAAAGCGGCGGACACGAAGGCGGCCGCCGCGCGGGAGCCGTGCGCACGGTAGTCGGCGAGCCGGGCGGGGATGTCCTCGGCCTCCTCGCCGTGCGCGCCGTGGGCGGGGTCAAGGGCGATGACCGACCGTACGGCGTGCGGATGCCGGACGGCCAGCAGGTTGACCACCTGGCCGCCCATGGAGTGCCCCACGGCGACCACGGGGCCGGTGCCGAGCGCGCCCGTCAGCGCGGCCAGGTCGTCGGCCATCACCACCGGCGTGTTGCCCTCCGCGGGCACCGGGGAGCGGCCGTGCCCGCGCAGGTCGGGTACCACCACCCGGAACCGCCCGGCCAGTGTCTCGGCGTGCGCCGACCACTCCCTGCCGTCACCGCCCCAGCCGTGCACCAGCAGCAGGGCGGGGGCGTCGGACGGGCCGAGGGCCTGTGTCGAAAGTGGCGTCGTCCGCCCGAAGGGCGGGCCGGGCGGCGTCCGGTGCGTGCTCTCGGCGTGCCGGGCGGAAGGCCCCGTCGATGGACCGGATGTACTTGGGCTTTCGCCCGGTGCGGCGAGTGGGGGCACCTCCCACGCCCTTGAGGCAGTGGGGGAGCGTGCCGGGCGCCGCCCGGCAGGCGCCACTTTCGACACAGGCCCTAGGTCGGTGCGGAACAGGTCGGTCACCGGTATGCCTCTCGGGTAGGTCCCCGTGTGTGCGTGAGCGGGCAGGCGAATCACGCCCTGTGTACACCCGCCGGACCGACAGGCACAGTGGGAGACACAGCCGAGGACGAGGGGGACGTCATGGGCAGTGAGCCGATCGAGGGCTCCCGCATCCTGTCGGAACAGAACGCCGAGGCGGCCCGGCACCGGCTGCGCGCCATGGCCGTCTCCCACAGCAGGGCCCAGCGCCTTGCCAACGCCCGGATGGGTGTCTCGCTGCTGCTGGCCGTCGCCGGACTCGCCACCGCCCTGCTTCCCGGACTCACCGTCTCCGTGACGGTGCTCGGTGGACTCTGGGCCGTGGCGTACTCCGTCGGCCTGACCTCGTGGGAGAGCAGCGAGGCCCGTCGCGCGGCGCTGCTCCAGGAGTTGTTCGACGTCCGGCTGTTCCGGCTGGAGTGGAACAGCGCATTCGCCGGCACCCCGCCCGCCCCGCAGCAGGTCAGCAGCCTCAGCCGTCGCTTCCGGGGCGCCGAGGCGGAACTGCGTGACTACTACGAGATACCCGAACTGCCGCATCCCTACGACGTGCTCGCCTGTCAGCAGCAGAACCTCGGCTGGGGCGCCCGGGTCCGCCGTCGCTACGCCCGGACCGTGCTGACGGCGATGCTGGTGTGGCTGGGTGCGGGACTCGTGGTCGGTCTCTCGGCGCGTATGAGCGTGCTCGACCTGGTGCTGCTCTGGTACCTGCCCTCACTCGGCGCGGTGATGATGGGCCTGGACGTGTGCCGGACGCAGTGGCAGGTGGCCGCGGAGCGGGAGCGGGTGATGGAACTGCTGGAGGCCAGGGTCACCGCCGGCGGTGACACCGCCGCCCTGCTGGCGTTCGCGCGGCAGGTCCAAGACGTGATCTTCCAGTCCCGGCAGCGGTACACACGCGTGCCGGACTGGTTCTTCCGGCACTTCAAGAGCACGGACCGAGCCGATTTCCAGGCCGCGATGAACGACCTGCAGGCTCTGGTGGGACGCAGGACGCCCCAACCCGGCTGATTCCGCTGCCTGTTGGCACGACAGCACGGCCGTAAGGATCACGACGCCCCGGCAACGCCGGCCTGGCAGACTGATGTACCGTCAGCACCGGCTCGAGCCGGCCTGGAGCCCGGGACACCTCCGCGGACCGGGCCGAGCGCGGCGCCGGGCGCGGACGGGTCGCGGACAGGGGAAGGCACGGTGGAGATCGAGGACGCCCTCAAGGATCTGTTCGACGACGTGCCGGCCTCTCGCGCCCTGGTGGACTGGGCTCGCAACGGAGGACACGGCGGCACGGTCAGGCCTGTCCGGCCCCCGTGGCGGCCGTCCGGGGCGAGCGCCAGCGGAGCCCTGCTGACCGCCGTCCTGGTCATCCCCGGTCCGGGCGTCGTGGTGGTCAAGGTGTCCGCCTCCGGCCAGCGGGACGAGGGGCAGACCCACGCCCGGGCCGAGCGGACGGCGCCCGCCCGCGTGGCTCGGCTGCACTGGACGTGGCCGGTGGAGGGCGGCCGCATGCTGACGTTCCAGTCCCCCGCGGGCGGCAGCCTGCACGACGTGCACACGATGGCGGGCCTTGGGGCGGACGTACTGCCGGGCGCCTGCGGGTATCTCACGAAGTGGCTGCTGACGGAGTGGAACAACGGCCTGGGCGGCGGCGAGGCCGTCCCGCTGACCGTCACGGAGCTGCTGCGCGACGAAATCGGCGCGCTCGTCTCCTCAGGCGGCTCGGCACTCGCGTACGGCTCGCGGATCGAGGGGCTGGAGGCGCACACGCCGTGGATCCGCGTCGACGACCTGGACCTGCCGAATCCCCTGGCGATGGCCACGGGCGGCGCCGGGCTGCCCGACCCGGAGCTCTACGTCGTACGGGGGCGGGCGCACGGCGACCTCCACCTGCACAACGTCATGGTGCCGCATCGGGAAGGCAGCGCTCGGTACGAGGAGTTCCAGCTCATCGACCTGGCGACGTTCTCGGAGGACGCCCCGCTCTCCCGGGACGTGGCGATGCTGCTCCTGTCCGCCCTGGCCCCGGAGGTCCGGACCCAGTCGGCGAGGGAGGGCGATGCCCTGCTGCGCTATCTGGTGTGTCCCCGCGAGGACCTCCTGGACCGGATCGTGCCGGCGACGAGCCGCCTGGTGCGGGCGGTGCTGAAGACCTGCGCCGAAGCCGCCGACGGCGGCTTGTACGACGTATGGGCCCCGCAGTTCCTGCTCTCCCTGCTGGCCACCGGGCTGCGGTTCAGCACGTACGAGAACGTGGGAGACGCCGGACGGTGGTGGTACTTCCGGCTGGCGGCGCACGCCGGCGGCGAACTGCTGAGACGGTACGCGGACGGTCCGCGCCCCACCGGAGTACCGGTCGCGGCGCCGGCCGGCCCACAGCCGGCACCCGGCGCACCCGAGCCGCAGGACCGGCGCTGCGCGCGAACCGCCCCGGCACCGGGCCGCGTCCCTGCCGGCCGTGCCGCCCCGGACCAGCCCGAGGAACTCCGCCGGCTCGAGGCCTACAGCCGTACCGCCGTCGTCGCCGCCGGGCACCAGGGTGCTTCCGGCGCCGACGCGCGGCCCCTGGACCTGACCGCGCTCGCCGTCCCCAGGGAACTGGAATGGTCGCTCCTCGATGTGCTGGACAAGGGCCGTTCGGCGTGCGTGACCGGTGCGCCGGGCACCGGAAAGACGACGCTGCTGTGGCGGCTCCACCGCGAGCTCGCCGCGTCCCCCGCAGGGCCGCGGCCCTACTTCCTGAGGGCCGGCGACCTGTGGAACACCGTGCCCGGCGCCGGACTCACCCTGGAGACCGTGCGCGCGGCGTGCCGTTCCCTGCCGGGCCCGGCCGTCTTCCTCTTCGACACCGCCGACCTGCTGGTCTCCGACACCGCCGGCCTGGTCCTGCTGCAGGAACTGCTCACCACCGCCGCTGAGCACTCCGTGCGGGTCCTGATGACCTGCCGGGAGCAGGAGGCGCGCGTCCTCCACCCGTACCTGAAGGACTTCGCTCTGGAGCGCAGGACACTCGGCCCGTACAGCCCACGCGAACAGGAAGCGGCCATCCGCTCCCACGCCCGGTACTTCTACGAGGGAGAGCCCGAGGTCTCCGTGGACGAGGTGTGCCGTACGGTCGCGAAGGCGGCGGTGCGGGGGCTGCCGATGCGTGAGGTGTGCCGGGCGCCCCTGACGCTGCGCATGCTGTTCGAGACCTTCGCTCCCAAGCCGCCCATGGTGGAGGAGATCGACGCCACGACCCTGTACGACCTGTACTGGACCCACCGCGTCGGCCGGGACCAGCGGGCGGGGGACGTTCCCCTGGCGGGCGCGGTACGCCCGCCCGACCTCTCCGAGGCCGGCGAGGAGATGGCCCAGCTGATGCTGGAGGAAGGACGGGTGGACCTCTCGGCCACGGAGGTGAGCACCGGTCTGCGCAGCCGCTCCCGGAACCCCGGGTTGGCCGACGACCTCCAGGGGCTCGTGGCGCGCGGTGTGGTCGAACGTCAGGGTGCCGGTGCGGCGGAGCGGTACTCCTATTTCCACCAGACCCTGTTCGAGTACGCGGCCGGCCGACGGCTCTCCCGGACGGCCGCCCCCGACGGCACGTCCCACCTCGGCCTGCTGATCGACTGGCTGAAGGAGCACCCCGACGACCAGTTCCGCCTCGCCGTCGCCGAGCAGGCACTCGTCCAGGCCGGCCGGGCAGGCGGCCGGGCCGCCCAGGCGTGCACGGCGCTGCTGACCCGCCTGCTCGACGAGACCTGGGACGGCTCGCCCGACCTGCACGGGCTGCGGGCCATGCAGATGCGCGTCTACGCCCGGCTGCCGGCTCCCGACGCCGAACTGCGCCGGCGCTTCACTCCGGTGGTCGCCGCCCTGCCTCCCGTACTGGCCAAGATCTATCTGGAGGCGCTGCCCACGACCTGTCACCGGGACCGCGGGCGGATCGTCGAAGAGCTGCTCGGTATGTGGCGCGGTGGCCACACCGAGCTGCGACAGCCGCTGCTCTTCGCCCTGAGCTGGTTCGCGGAGAGCCTGCCCGAGAGCGTGATCTCGGTCATCGACCGGACCTGCCCGTCCTCGGTGTCCGGCAAGGGTGCCTGCCGCGGCACCCGCTGCGCTCCTGGGCAATGCCTGTGGGCCTGGCTGCTGACCCTGCACAACTCGGAGATCTACAAGTTCCTGCCCGTGCTGGAGGCGCTCGCGCCGAAGTACCCCGACTGGGTGTGGCCTCGGCTGCGCACGCTGATGACGGATCCCCACCGCGACCTGCTTCCCATGGCCCGCTGTCTGCGGTTGGCGGCCCGGCGGCAGGACTGGCCGGAGCGGCCCTACCCGGCGGTGCGACCGGTCGTCCGCCATCGCTGGGGCCGTGGCCGCCCGCGCAACAAGGTCGGCGTCGAACTCCAGGCGGCCCTGGGCCGGTTGATGGCGAGCAGCTGGCTGAGCCGCGGTCGGCCGCCCTCGCCGGCAGCCGTCCTGACCTCCGCGGTTCGGCGTCCCGAGGAGTTCCTGTCGTACCCACAGGTGCGCGCCGTGGGGGAACTCGCGCTCCAGGCATCCGCAGACGAGGTCCGGCAGTTGCTCGCAGTGGTGGAGGGCGTCGCAGGCCGTGAATCGATGACGCTGCTCACCGACAGTCTGCTGCTGCCGTTGCTGACCGCCGCGCAGGGTGCCGGCGACACGATCGGCGGCGACCTTGCGTCGAGCCGTGTCCTGGGCCCGGAACCGGCCGCCACGGCCACGGTCCGCAGCTGGCTGGCCCAGAACCTGCGGGCGCTCGACCGGCCCGCCACCGCCGACTCCGCGCACCTGCTGGCGGCACACACGTGGAGCCGCGACCTGGATGTGGCCACCACGGCCCGGCTGGTCGCCGAGGCCTGGCCGCAGGACGCCACGGACCGAACGGACCAGGACACAGAGGAGAGGCTGCGCCGGATCTGGCTGACCGACCCGAGTACCGTCACTCTGCTGGTCGCCGCCGCGGCAGCGGGACACCCGCAGGCACGAAGGGCTCTGCGGCTGTGGCGGGCCGACCGGGCGAAGAAGGGCGACGTCAAGGGACTCGCCCGGGGGACGGGCGTGGCGGAGACGGACCAGAGAGTCGCGCGCTGCCTGCAACGGCTGGTGCCCGAACACCCCGAGCTGCTGGACGAGCTGCTCGCCGGGGGAACCATCGACCCCCGGCTGGATCCGGGCTGGCTGAACGAGGCGCTGCGGCGCCCCGGAGCGGACGTCGACCGTCGGCTCACCGCCGCTCTGCACCGCCATGCCCACACGCTGGAACGGCTGTGCGACGTCACCTGGACCCGCGACTACGGCGCGCAGAACGCCCAGAAGGCCTTCCATCTGCGCGGCAGACTCGTCGTCCGGGGTGTCCTCAGGCCGCCGAGCGCCGCCCGGCTCGACGAGATCCTGGCCGGGGGCGGGCACCCGCATCACCTCAGGGCCGCGCTGCTGCTGGTCGAGACCGTCGTCGACCACAGCCCGAACGGCTCGCTCGACACGCCGGAGTGGCGACAAGTGGAGGGCACCCTGCGCGGCTTCACCCGTGCCGAGTACGCGCAGGGCCGTACCGGGCCGGGCAGGCAATGGCACGAGGAGGTGCAGGCGGTGGCCCGCCGATGCCTGACGGGCCTGGTGTGCCGCCACCACGCGCTGGACACGCCGGAGCGGGTCGCCCAGGCACGTTCCAGCGCGATGCGCCACCTGGCGACCGCCACGCAGGTCGACGACGTGACGGTGCTCGGGCGGTTCCTCGAACGCCTCGTCGAAGCCGCGCCCCAGGATGCGGTCGACCTGGTCAACGCGGCTGCCGGGAGACTGCGCACGCTGTCCACGGGCAAGGTGACCTCACTGTCCCAGCGCTGGTACAGCCCGATCTCGCGCCTCGTCGAACGGGCCACGCCCGATCAGTGGAAGCAGCTCATCGAGGGCTCCTGGGAAGGCCCCGAGGAACTGCTGCGCGTGCTGATCCGGACCAGCATCCGCAAGCGCACCGACGAACCGGCCGCGTACCTGCTGGCCATCGCCGACAGCAGCCCGTGGCCCGACACGGTCCGCGAGACGGTACGCGTCGGTACCCTCCTGCGCACCGAGGGCAGCCGCCGGCGCTGGCTGCCGCCCCTGGACGTGACCCACGCTCGCTGAGGATCGATACTTCCCAGAGGAGGCTTCGAAACCACCGATCCGCACGTCAGAGCCTGATCTGCTCGTCTTACCCGGAGGTACCCCATGAAGATGCTGATCAACGTCCCCGAGATCGTCGTCGCGGACGCGCTGCGCGGCATGGCGGCCGCCCATCCCGAGTTGACCGTCGATGTGGACAACCGGGTGATCGTACGGCGGGACGCTCCCGTCCCCGGAAAAGTCGGCCTGATCTCCGGCGGCGGTTCGGGGCACGAGCCGCTGCACGGTGGGTTCGTGGGGCCCGGCATGCTCTCGGCGGCCTGCCCCGGCGAGGTGTTCACATCGCCGGTGCCCGACCAGATGGTGCGGGCGGCGGCTGCCGTGGACAGCGGGGCCGGTGTGCTGTTCATCGTGAAGAACTACACGGGTGACGTGCTCAACTTCGACATGGCGGCCGAACTCGCCGAGGACGAGGGCGTCCAGGTCGCCAAGGTGCTGGTCGACGACGACGTGGCGGTCACCGACAGCCTCTACACGGCCGGGCGGCGCGGCACGGGCGCCACACTGTTCGTGGAGAAGATCGCGGGGGCGGCGGCCGAGGAGGGGCAGCCACTGGAGCGGGTGGAGGCGGTGGCCCGGCAGGTGAATGAGAATTCGCGCAGCTTCGGGATCGCGCTCAGCGCGTGCACCACGCCTGCCAAGGGCAGCCCCACCTTCGATCTGCCGCCCGGCGAGCTGGAGTTGGGCATCGGCATCCACGGCGAGCCCGGCAGGGAGCGGCGGCCGATGATGACCTCCCACGAGATCGCCGACTTCGCCCTCGGCGCGATCCTGGACGACATCAGCCCGCGCAACCCCGTTCTGGTCCTGGTCAACGGCATGGGCGGAACCCCGCTGCTGGAGCTGTACGGCTTCAACGCCGAGGTGCAGCGGGTGCTCGCCGAGCGCGGTGTCGCCGTCGCCCGCACCCTCGTCGGCAACTACGTCACCTCGCTCGACATGGCCGGCGCCTCGGTCTCCCTGTGCCAGATCGACGAGGAGCTGCTGCGTCTGTGGGACGCGCCGGTGAAGACACCGGGACTGCGTTGGGGGATGTGAACGGGCGGGCAGCGATCACAACGTACCGACCACGCAAGGAGATCCAGTGCTCGACGCCGACTTCTTCCGCCGTTGGATGACGGCGACCGCCGCGTCCGTCGACCGCGAGGCGGAACACCTCACCGCCCTCGACTCGCCCATCGGGGACGCCGACCACGGCAGCAATCTGCAGCGCGGTTTCACCGCGGTGATCGCGACGTTGGAGAAGGAGGCGCCCGACACGCCCGGCGCGGTTCTCACGCTGGCCGGGCGACAGCTCATCTCGACGGTCGGCGGTGCGTCGGGGCCGCTGTACGGGACGTTGCTGCGCCGCACGGGCAAGGCGCTCGGGGAGGCCGACGAGGTCGGTGAGGAGCAGTTGGCCGAGGCGCTGCGCGCGGGGGTGGACGCGGTCATGACGCTCGGCGGTGCCGCGCCGGGCGACAAGACGATGATCGACGCCCTCGTGCCGGCCGTCGAGGCGCTCGGCGACGGTTTCACCGCGGCCCGGGCCGCCGCGGAGGAAGGCGCCCTGGCGACCACGCCGTTGCAGGCCCGCAAGGGCCGGGCGAGCTATCTCGGGGAGCGGAGCATCGGGCACCAGGATCCGGGCGCCACGTCGGCGGCGCTGCTGATCGCGGGGCTCGCGGAGGCGGCCGGTGAGTGACGAGAAGCTGGTCGGGATCGTGCTGGTGTCGCACAGCGCTGAGGTCGCCGCGTCGGTGGCCGCGCTGGCGAAAGGGCTCGCGGGCGGCGGCACTTCGGTGCCCGTGGCCCCCGCGGGTGGCACCGAGGGCGGCGGGCTCGGTACGAGCGCGGAACTGATCGCCGCCGCGGCCGCCTCCGTGGACCGGGGTGCGGGCGTCGCCGTGCTCACCGACCTCGGCAGCGCCGTGCTCACCGTGAAGGCGCTGCTCGCGGAGGGCGGCGAACTCCCGGCCCACACACGCCTGGTGGACGCCCCGTTCGTCGAGGGTGCGGTGGCCGCGGTCGTCACGGCGGCGACGGGAGCCGACCTCGCGGCGGTGGAGGCGGCGGCCGCGGAGGCGTACGCGTACCGGAAGGTGTGACGCGGGCGAGGACGGCGGGCGTACGATTTGCCGGGCCGGACGGGCGCATTCCCGACCTTCCGGCACATTCCCGACCTTCCGACGGGGACCGGGGGGCTGAGTCCCGCCAAGGACTCCGGCCCTCCGGCCGCCCGCGCCGGCGCGGGATCAGCGACGACAGCGACCCGCGCTCCTGAACTGAACTCCCCTGGCTTCAAGGAGAGTTCAGCCGTCAGGAGCTTCAGCATACGTAACCCCGGCGAGCGGCCACCAACGACCGTCCCCTTGATGCGATCACGCCAGCAGGGGCATATTGGTCCGGACCATTGCCGTCCATGCCGTCCGGGAACGGCGGCCGTGGTCACGGGGCTGCGGCCGGGCACCCGCTACGTCTTCACCGTCCGGGCCCGCGACGCGGCGGACAGCCTCTCGCCCGCCGGTGGCCCCGTCCGCCTCACCGCCGCGGGCACCGACGACGGCCGGGACACCGCCCCCACCGGCTTCCGCGCGACCACCCGCCGCGCCGACGGGGCGTACCACCTCGGCGGTGACGGGCGGCCGTGAGGCGTGGCGCGCCCCGCCGGAGGGTGGAAGCCGTCACCTGACCGGGTGCGGTCCGCATGCGATCCGGGCCGTGAAGACGTTGGCTGCCCCTGTGGCAGCACGGGCGTTCCCCGATCCTCGGCGGCGCAAGGGATGTACCGCCAACCGTGCCGCCGGAGGGCAGTCCCATGCGCAACTCATCGCTCTTCCTCCGATCCGGCCTGACCGTGGCAGCCGCCGCCGCGCTGCCGCTCGTTCCGGCGGCCGGACCGGCCACCGCCCAGACCGGGATCTCCGTGAGCACCACCGGGTCCACCGTCTCGGTCACCACCAGCGCGTGCACCAGCGGCAACAACGGCTTCGGCAGGGCTTCCCTGCTCAGCAGCGGCCAGACGAGCTTCGCCCAGGGCCGCCAGGCCGATCTGTCCGGCACCAACGCCAGCCAGTCGGCTCTCTGGTCCAACGTGAGTCCCGGTACGTACACCGTCGTCGTGATCTGCAACAGGGACGGGTCGACGGCGGGCAGGCAGTCGGTGATCGTCTCCCCGCCCACCACTCCCTCGATCTCGGCCACGGCCACGGCCACGGCCACGGCCTCGCCGACGCGCGGTGTCATGGGCGGGATGGGCGGTACCACGAAGGACTACGGCACGCTCACGCTGGCGGTCGGCGGGGGTCTGGTGGTCACGGGTATCGCGGCCACGGCCTGGTTCCTGCGCCGCCGCTCGAAGCCCTACCGGCTCTGATCGGCGGGCAGCTCGGCGAACTCGTCGAGGGCGTGCGTGAGCCACCGCGTCCAGGAGGTCTCCAGGTCGATGCCGGCCCGCAGCACGAGGTGCCGCAGCCGGTCCTGCGGGCTGTCCTTGTCCGGCGGGAAGTCGCGCTCCTGGATCTCCTCGTACTCGGCCAGCTGCCGCCGGTGCAGCTCCAGATGGCGGCGCAGGTCGGCCTCGATACCCTCGGTCCCGACCACGGCCGCCGCCCGCAGCCGCAGCAGCAGCACGTCGCGCAGCGGCTTGGGGTCCTGGGAGGCCGCGCTCCAGCGGGCGAGTTCGGCGCGGCCCGCGGGCAGGACCTCGTAGCTCTTCTTCTGCCCGCGCGTCGGCTGCTCGGACGGCAGGGTGCGGATGTAGCCCTCGGCCTCCAGTTTTCCCAGCTCGCGATAGATCTGCTGATGCGTCGCCGACCAGAAGTAACCGATCGACCTGTCGAACCGGCGGGTCAGCTCGAGCCCCGACGACGGCTTCTCGAGCAGGGCAGTGAGGATCGCGTGCGGGAGTGACATGGAGGCAATCCTAGGGACGCGCCCAGGGGCCGTTGGGCGTCGCGCGGCAGGCGCCACTTTTCGCAACGGCCCCTGGGCCCTACAGAGCCGCTGCCAGCTCGGTGCCCTGCTTGATGGCGCGCTTGGCGTCCAGTTCGGCGGCGACGTCGGCACCGCCGATGAGGTGCGCGCTGCGGCCTGCGGCGACCAGTTCGTCGTACAGGTCCCGGCGCGGTTCCTGTCCTGTGCACAGCACGACGGTGTCGACCGGCAGGACCGTGCTCTCGTCGCCGACGGTGACGTGCAGTCCGGCGTCGTCGATACGGTCGTAGCGCACGCCCGGCACCATCGTGACGCCCCGGTGCTTGAGCTCGGCGCGGTGGATCCAGCCGGTGGTCTTGCCTAGGCCCGCGCCGACCTTGGTGGTCTTGCGCTGGAGCAGGTGGACGGTGCGCGGCGGAGCGGGCCGCTCGGGGGCCGCGAGACCGCCGGGCGTCGTGTAGTCCATGTCGACGCCCCACTGGCGGAAGTACGTCGCCGGGTCCTCGCTCGCCTTGTCGCCGCCGTCGGTCAGGTACTCGGCGACGTCGAAGCCGATGCCGCCCGCACCGAGGACGGCGACGCGGTCGCCCACGGGGGTGCCGTCGCGCAGTACGTCGAGGTAGCCGACGACGCTGGGGTGGTCGACTCCGGGGATGTCGGGGGTGCGCGGGGTGACGCCGGTGGCGACGACGACCTCGTCGTAGTCGGCCAGGTCGTCCACGGACGCCCAGGTGTTCAGCCGTACGTCCACGCCGTGCGCGTCGAGCTGGTGACGGAAGTAGCGCAGTGTCTCGTCGAACTCCTGCTTGCCGGGCACCTTGCGGGCGACGTTGAGCTGGCCGCCGATCTCGCTCGCGGCGTCGTAGAGGGTCACCTGGTGTCCGCGCTCGGCGGCCGACACCGCGCAGGCGAGGCCGGCCGGCCCGGCCCCGACGACCGCGACGCGCTTGCGCAGCCGCGTCGGGGACAGCACCAGTTCGGTCTCGTGGCAGGCGCGCGGGTTGACCAGGCAGGAGGTGATCTGCCCGCTGAAGGTGTGGTCGAGGCAGGCCTGGTTGCAGCCGATGCAGGTGTTGATGGCCTCGGGGCGGCCGGCCGCGGCCTTGGCGACGAAGTCGGGGTCCGCGAGCATCGGGCGGGCCACGGACACCATGTCGGCGCAGCCGTCGGCGAGCAACTGCTCGGCCAGTTCGGGGGTGTTGATGCGGTTGGTGGTGACCAACGGGACGGACACCGCGCCCATCAGCTTCTTCGTCACCCAGGTGTAGGCGCCGCGCGGCACGGAGGTGGCGATGGTGGGAATGCGGGCCTCGTGCCAGCCGATGCCGGTGTTGATGATCGTGGCTCCGGCGGCCTCGACGGCCCGGGCGAGCGTGATCACCTCGTCGAGGGTCGAGCCGCCGGGGACGAGGTCCAGCATGGACAGACGGTAGACGATGATGAAGTCCTCGCCGACGGCCTCGCGCACGCGCCGGACGATCTCCACCGGGAAGCGCATGCGGTTCTCGTACGAGCCGCCCCAGCGGTCGGTGCGACGGTTGGTCGGCGCGGCGATGAACTCGTTGATCAGGTAGCCCTCGGAGCCCATGATCTCCACACCGTCGTAGCCGGCCTGCCGGGCCAGGCGGGCCGCGCGGGCGTAGTCCTCGATGGTCCGCTCGACCTCGGCGTCGGTCAGCTCGCGGGGCGGGAAGGGGCTGATCGGCGCCTGGACCGGGCTCGGCGCGACCAGGTCACGGTGGTAGGCGTACCGGCCGAAGTGGAGGATCTGCATCGCGATGCGGCCGCCCTCGCGGTGCACGGCCCGCGTGACGACCCGGTGCTGTTCGGCCTCCGCCTCGGAGGTGAGCTTGGCCCCGCCCTCGTAGGGCCGTCCCTCCTCGTTGGGTGCGATGCCGCCGGTGACGATCAGGCCCACTCCCCCGCGCGCCCGGGCCGCGAAGAACTCCGCCATGCGCTCGAAACCCCGCTCCGCCTCCTCCAGGCCTACGTGCATCGAGCCCATGAGGACGCGGTTGGGCAGCGTGGTGAAGCCCAGGTCGAGCGGGGTCAGCAGGTGCGGGTAACGGCTCATCGGGCCCTCCGTGCGTGGCGGTGTCGTGCCCCCTTGTTGTAGAGGACCACGGCCGCCTTTTGCAACTAGTTGCATAACCGGGGGGTGATGCCTGCCACGTAGCCGCGTCACTCCTACGATCCGTTCTCCTAGGGGCGGTACGGCCTGGTCCCACGCCCGGGCAGCCCTCACCGTTGACGGCATGACACACACCGAGAACCCCCTTCACCACCCCCTCACCGGCCGAGTGGCGGTCGTCACCGGTGCCTCCAGCGGGATCGGCGCGGCCACGGCGCGCCGGCTGCCGGACGGCGGAGCGAGCGTCGCTCTGCTGGGCCGCCGCGAGGAGCGTCTCAAGACGCTGGCCGACGAGCTGCGCCGTACGGCCGCCGGAACCGTCCTGCCCGTCACTGTGGACCTGACCGATGCCGAGGCCGTTCCGGAGGCCGCCCGCGCCGTCACCGGTGCGCTCGGCGCGGTCGACCTGGTGGTGGCGAACGCCGGCGTCATGCTCGGCGCCCCCTTCGAGCGTGCCGACACCGGCGAATGGGACCGCATGATCGACATCAACCTGCGCGGCCTGCTGCACACCTCCCGGGCCTTCACCGACGACCTGCTCGCGGCGGGCGCCCGCGGCGGCCCGGCGGACCTCGTCCACATCGGCTCCGTGGGCGGCCACGCCCTGTTCCCCAACTGGTCGGTGTACTGCGCGACCAAGGCGGCGATCGCCCACCTGACCCGCAACCTGCGCGCCGAACTCGGCCCGCGCGGTGTCCGCGTGAAGAACATCGAACCGGGAGTCACCGGCACCGAGCTGGGCACGGACATGCGGGATGCCGGCATGCGGGAATCCCTGGCCCGCCTGCGCGCCGAGGTGCGCCCCCTGGCCGCCGAGGACATCGCCGAGGCCGTCGCCTTCGCCGTCTCGGCGCCGCCGCACGTCAATGTCGCCGAGATGGTGGTGGTGCCGGTGCGGCAGGGCTGATCCGCGGGGCGCCGCCGGGCCGTCGTATGGTCCAGAACGGCCCGGTTGGCGACGACCCCGTGGGAGAGATGTGAGCGGCACCCCTGAGCAGACGGCCTCCGTCGTACGACTCGCCCAGGAACTGATCCGGCGCCCGAGCCGGGCCGGAATCGACGACTACGGCCCCGTACTCGCCGTCCTGGAGGACTGGCTCGCCGCCCATGACCTCCCGTGTCGCCGCCTGTACGACGACCCGGGCGCCCCGGTCGCCCTGCTGGTGGAGGTCGCCGGGGGCCGGCCGGGCCGCTGGTGGGCGCTGGACGCCTGTGTGGACACCGCCCCGTACGGCGACGAGGCGGCCTGGTCGTTCGGCCCGGCCTGCGGCGATGTCGCCGACGGATGGCTGCGGGGCAGGGGCGCTGCCGACTCCAAGCTCGCCGCGGCGATGTTCTGCCACATCGCGGCCGACCTGCACGTGCGCAGGGACGCGCTGCGCGGCGGGCTCGCCGTGCTGCTCGACGTCGACGAGCACACCGGCGGCTTCGGCGGCGCCCGTGCCTATCTCGCCGACCCGGCCGCGCACCGCCCGGCCGGGGTGATGATCGGCTATCCGGGCCTGGACGAGGTCGTGGTCGGCGGGCGGGGGCTGTGGCGGACGACGATCGCCGTGCACGGCGCCTCGGGCCACTCGGGGTCGAGTCGGTCGACGGTGGGCGCGGTGTCCCGCGCGGCCCGTCTCGTGGGCCTCCTCGACGCCGCCGAACTCCCCGCCGCGGAGGGCGAGTTCCCGCTGCCGCCGAAGCTGTCGGTGACCTCCTGCCACGGCGGTCAGGGCTTCTCGGTGGTCCCCGACCTGTGCGAGGTGGGCGTCGACATCCGCACCACCCCGGCCTTCGACGCCCGGGCCGCCGAGGGCCTGGTCCGTACCGTCGTGGCCGAGTTGGACGCGCGGTGGCCGGCCCCGCGGCCGACCGCGATCACTCCGGTGGCCGCGTGGCCGCCGTTCCGTCTGGCCGGGGACGAGCAGCCCGCCGCCGCGCTCCTCGACGCCGCCGCCCGGGAGGGCCTGTCGGTGCGGGCGAAGACCGCCGGGCCGTCCAACATCGGCAACCTGCTGGCGGGCGAGGGCATCCCGGCCACCGCGGGTTTCGGCGTGCGGTACGAGGGACTGCACGGCCTGGACGAACGCGCCCGCCTCGCGGACCTGCCCGGCGTCCACGCCGTCTACCGGCGTGCCGTGCTCAGCCTCCTCGGCGCGGAGGGATAGCGCTCACCGGCTCTCCAGCCTCACGTGCAGTTCCTCCTCCTGGTCTCCGGAGGCCGTGGACAGGTCGTGCACGGAGAACAGGGAGTCCAGGGTGGTGCGGAAACGGTCGACCGCCCAGTATCCGCCCTGCACGTCGGCGATGACGGAGGACGAGAGCCGGGCGGGGCGGGCCCCCTCGTGCGGGTCGGCCACGTCGAACGTGCCGAGCCACACCGTCGGGCGGGTCTGCGAGAGATCCTCGGGTACGTCGTCGGCGCACCGGTCGGACGAGAAACAGGCACACAGGGTGTCGAACACGATCCGGGCGTCGTCCTTGCTGCATCCGCTGATCTCCACCGAGACGGATTCCGGGTGCGGTCGCTCACCGTCCATCGTGATCGCTCCTCTCGTGGCCGCGGCGCGGCACCACGGCCGCTCCGCGAAACCGCCCGCATCCCCAGAAAACCACCACATGCCGTGGAGCACTACCGGCCGATGTGCCCGTTCTGTTCCGCGAACGGGTCACGTCAGTTTGGAGGATCGAGTACGCCGAGCGATGTCACGGCCGCGGTCGGCCGCGATGGGGGTCGGACAACTCGGCGGCGATGCCTGCGAGGACCAGGCCCGTGGCGATGAGGAGGCCGGCGGCCAGAGCCACGCCGGTCGTCAGCGCGGTCACGGCGACGGCCAGCGTCCACCAGACGCCGGTACGCCGGTACGCCGGTATTCGCGGGGTCGAGCGGGTCGGCCGGCGCCCAGCGCCCGGGCGAACCGGGGATCGTCGTGCTCGAGCCACGCTTCGAGATCGACCAGACGTTCGTCGTCGGACTGGGGCATGGTTCCTCCGTGTCGCGCTGACAGGCCGATGGGAGCCGGCCGGGCGTCGCCCACCGCCCCCGGCAGGCCTCGCCCGGCTCCCTCACCGCGCTGTCCCGTCCTTCGTGCGGCCTCCTGCCCCACCCACCGCGGCCGTCCCGGCCGAACTCCGGCAGTCCCGCATCCGCGGACCCGCCGCGAGAGCGGGCACTAGCGGTCAGCCGCCTCCGCCGGCAGGTTGCCGGAGGCCGACGCCGACATCACGTCGTCGTCCGTCCGGTACGGGTCGGCGGCGTCGGCCGGTTCCCGCGCCGGGCCGCCGCGACGGGCCCTCGCGCCCCGGGACAGCCGGGCGTGTGATGAAGCGCAGGGCGCGGGCGAGCAGGTGGGCGCGTCCGGCGGCGACGGGACCGAGAACGGCCAGCACGAGGACGTAGCCCGCGATGAACGGGGCCAGGCGTGCGTCGAGCCCCGCGCTGGTGGCCATGGCGGCGAGGATCAACGCGAACTCACCGCGGGCCACGAGCGTCGTGGCGATGTCCGCGGCGGGCTCGGCACCGTAGTGGTACAGGCGGGCGACGAGCAGGCCCGCGGCGACGTTCATCACCACGGTCAGCGCTGCCGCGGCGGCGACCGGTCCGGCGACGGACGCGACGACCGAAGGGTCGATGGCGAGCCCGAAGGCGAAGAAGAAGATGGCCGCGAAGGCGTCGCGCAGCGGATGCACCAGCTCGCGGATGCGCGGCCCGGACGGCGTGCCGGCCAGGATCAGGCCCACCATGAAGGCGCCGATGGCGTCGGCGACCCCGAGGACCTCGGAGACACCGGCGACGAGGACCGCGGCGCCGAGGAAGCTGATGACCAGCAGTTCGTCGTCGCGGACCTGGATGAGCCGGCCGACCCACCGGGTGCCGTACCGGGCCGCGGCGGCCAGCACCAGCAGGAAGGCGAACGCCTTGCCCGCCTGCAGGACCACTTCTCCCATGCCCTGGGCACCGCTGAGGACCGGTTGCAGGGCCGCGAGGTACAGCGCGAGGAAGATGTCCTCCACCACGATCACGCCCAGGATCAGGCGGGTCTCCGGGCGGCCGATACGGCCCAGGTCGATGAGGATCTTGGTGACGATGGCGGACGAGGAGATGCCCAGGACACCGGCGAGCACCAGCGCCTCCCGCGTCCCCCAGTCCAGCGCGAACCCGAAGCCGAGGCCCGCGCCGACGTTCAGCAGCAGATACGTCCCGCCCGCGGTCAGCAGGCGCTTGCCGCCGCTCCTGAGGTCGTCGAGATGGAACTCCAGGCCCAGGTAGAACAGCAACAGCACCAGCCCGAGCGCGGAGAGCATCTCGAAGTCGTGCGCGTCCTCGACCAGGACCAGGCCCGGCGTGTGCGGGCCGAGCAGGATGCCGGCGAGCATGAACAGCGGGATCGTGGGCAATCCGATCCTGCCGCCGAGGCGGGCGAGGAACGCGGCGGCCAGGAAGGCGCCGCCCATGGCGAGCAGGGTGTCAGCATGTCCCACGGGTCACCTCCTCGGACCGCGCCGAGCGCCGGACGGGCTTCACTTCACGGGGGTGGATACGGATCCTCCTTCGTCCGAGGTCGTGCCGAGTGCCGGGGGCCGGGTGCCGCCGGGCGTCCCGGGGACGCGAGATCTCGGCCTTCCCGCCACCGTCGCATCCCCGCGACGGGCGTCACCATCGGTGCCGGCACTCATTTCCGGACGGGCCGTCGGCGGCCCCCACCGCCTGGGCGGACCTCAACTCCGCGTGAAGCGGCGGGTGGGACCGGAGAAGTCGCAGCCCTGTACGTCTACGTCACGCACGGCGTGGTCCAGGCGGACGGTGGCCGCCTGCGGGAGGTTCGCCGACGGCGAGGTGCTCGGGTTGACGCCGGGGGTCGGGAAGACCAGCAGCAGCCAGGGCCTCACCTCGGTCGAGGTCCCGGCCGGGAGGCGACTCCTCGGTGGGGGTGGGCGCGGTCGGCGGACAGTCCGACCGGTCGCGATAGTCACCGACACGACGGTCATGTACAGACCAATCAGCGGGACGGTGGTCGTCGGCTCGGCTACGGTCTCGGTGTGGCTTTGCCGGACGGCCGCCGCCGTATTGAGGGATGGTGGTAAAAGCCGACGGCGGCGTCGCGGTGACGGTTGAGCGCGGTAGAACAAGGGGAGTCGGCACGGGGGAACGGCGTGCCGCGAGGATCGGCGAAGGCGGTGCGGGGCATGAGAGCAGCCGGAATTCCGGTACCGGAGGGCGGAGAGCCGGTGCGCGGGCCGGTGCGGCCCAGCGGGCTGCTCGACGTGCTCGGCGTGGCCTCGGTGGTTCTGGACGCCGAGGGACGCATCACGCTGTGGAGCCCGCAGGCCGAGGAGCTGTTCGGCTACACGGCGCAGGAGGCGCTCGGCCAGTACGCCGCTCGGATCATGGTCCACGAGCAGCACGTCGATCTGGTCGTCAAGCTGTTCGCCGACGTCATGGAGACCGGCGAGGGCTGGGCCGGAGCCTTTCCCGTCCGGCGCAAGGACGGCAGCACGCGGCTCGTGGAGTTCCGCAACATGCGGCTGCTGGACGACCGGGGCGATGTCTACGCCCTGGGCCTCGCCGCCGACCAGTCGACCGTACGGCGGCTGGAGCGGGACGTGGCGCTGTCGACGCGGATGGTCACGCAGTCCCCGATCGGGCTGGCGGTACTGGACACCGATCTGCGGTACGTCTCGGTCAACCCGGCGCTGGAGCGGCTCAACGGCATACCGGCCGAGGAGCACATCGGGCGGACGATCCGCGAGGTCCTGCCGCATCTCGACGCCGACGCCATCGAGTCGGCGGCGCGTCAGGTGCTGGAGACCGGCCGGGCGGTCGTCGATCAGCGGATCGTCGGCCGCACACCGGCCGACCCGGACGAGGAACACGCCTGGTCGCTCTCGCTCTACCGGCTGGAGGACTCGCTCGGCACCGCGCTGGGCGTGGCCGTCTCGGTGGAGGACGTCACCGAGCAGCACGTGGCCGCCGTCGAGGCGGAGGCCGCCCGGCGGCGTCTGGCCCTGGTCGCGGACGCCTCCGCCCGCATCGGCACCACCCTCGACCTGGACCGCACCGCCCGCGAGCTGGCCGAGGTCGCCGTGCCCGACCTCGCCGACGTCGCGGCCGTGGACCTGCTGGAGGCGGTGGTGCAGGGCAGGCCCAGCACCCTCGGCCCCGCCGATCCCGCGGTGATCAGCACGCTGGCCGTCGAGGCGGACCGCGCCCCGGACGCCCTGAGCGCGGCCGACCCGCCCGGGCAGGTCGCCCGGTACGCCTCGGACCGCCTGGTCACGGAGTGCGTCCGCACGGGCCGACCCGTCCTGGTGGAGCGGGTCGGAGGCAAGGACCTGCCGCGCATCGCGCGTTCCGAGGAGGCGGCCGAGCTGCTGGCCCGGGCGGGCGTGCACTCCTATCTGGCCGTCCCGCTGATCGCGCGCGGCGAGGTGCTCGGCGCCCTCGACCTCAAACGCGCCCGCAACCCGCTGCCGTTCGGCGAGGACGACCTGCTGCTGGCGCGCGAGCTGGCCTCCCGTGCGGCGGTGCAGATCGACAACGCCCGCTGGTACCAGAACGCCCGCGACACCGCCCTCACCCTGCAGCGCAGCCTGCTGCCCAGCCACCCGCCCGTGATCGGCGGACTGGAGGTCGCCTCCCGCTACCAGCCCGCCGGCGCCACCGCAGAGGTCGGCGGCGACTGGTTCGACGTGATCCCGCTGGACGGCGGCAAGACCGCGCTCGTGGTGGGTGACGTGATGGGCAGCGGCATCACCGCCGCCGCGACCATGGGCCGGCTGCGCACCGCGACGACCACCCTGGCCTCTCTCGACCTCGACCCCGCCCGGCTCCTGGAACACCTCGACAAGATCACCGAGGGCCTGGACCACTCCATCGCCACCTGCGTGTACGCCATCCACGACCCCGCCCTGCGACAGTGCCGGATCGCCAACGCCGGGCACCTGCCGCCGGCCCGGCTGCGCGCCGGCCGTCCCCCGGAGCTGCTCGACCTGCCCACCGGCGTGCCGCTGGGCGTGGGCGGCGTCGCCTTCTCCACCACCACCGTCGGTCTCGACCCCGGCGACCGGCTGGTGTTCTACACCGACGGCCTCGTCGAGACCCGGCAGCACCCCCTCGACGAACGCCTCAGCGCCCTCCTGACCCTCCTCGACGGTCCGGACCGCCCCCTGGAGGAGGTCTGCGACCTCCTGCTGCGCACCCTGCACCAACCGGACAACTCCGACGACGTGGCGCTGCTCATCGCCCGGGTGCAGACGCCGGACGAGGACCGGCCCTAGTCACGTGTGACGTCAGTGACCTTAGTCACGTGTGACGTCAGTGAGGGGCGCGCGATCCTCACAGGAACCGATTACCTGCTCCTTATCGCCCGCATCCCACAATCACAGCAGGACTTGGCAGCGCGGACGCCGGGTGCCGTGGCCGAGGGGAGCGAGTCGTGACGCACGATCCGGAGCAGGAGCACATCGCCGGCGGCGGGCCGCCCGACCTGCCCGCCGAGCCGGGCGCGCACCGGGAGCTGCTCGTGGGTCCCGGCGGAGCGGAACCGGAGCGTACGACGGGCGCGGCCGTGCGCGGGCTGTGGCGGCGGCGGTCCGCCAGGGCCCGCACGGTCGTCGCGGCGACCGCGGTCGCCGTCCTGGCCCTCGGCAGCACGGTCGCCTACGCCGCCACCTCGGGGCACTCGGGCAACTCGGGTGACGAGGCCCTGGCCGCGGCCTCCGGCTCCGCGTCACCGTCACCGGACGGCCCTGGCGACCGGCACGGCCGCGGGCCGTGGTTCCTCGGCTCGGACGCGGTGCACGGCGAGTCGACCGTGAAGGACCGCGAGAGCGGCGACTGGGTCGTCCGGATCTGGCAGCGGGGCACCGTGGAGAAGGTGGACGGCGACCAGGTCACGGTCAAGAGCGAGGACGGGGCCGTGTGGGAGTGGACCGTGGACTCGGACACGAAGGTCTTCGCCGACGACACGTCGGGCACCGACGCCCTCAAGGACGGCGACACGGTCCACCTGGTCGGCACCCGCTCCGGTGACGGCACCAGGACCGCCACGCGAGTCCTGTCGGGCACCTGGGAGGAGCGGAAGGGCTCCGGCGACTGGCGCGGCAAGTTCCCTGACCGCCCCGGCCACCCCGGCCATGGCTTCCGGGACGGGCAGAAGCCGGGCTCTTCGGGCAGTGGCGCGGGGGCCTAGGGCTGCGCCAGGCAGGGTGCCCAACAGCGACCGACCACTCGGACAAGGGTGCGGGCCACGCGGTCGGTCGCGGCCGGTCGCCTTCTACGACGACCTCGCCGCCGAGTTCGGGCACACCATGGAGGCGACCGGCCGGACTTCGGCATCGAGCCGCTCCTGGACCCGATCGCCGGCTCCCCGCGACACGGGCGACCTTCGTCGGCGAACGGACCCGCCTCGTCCGGCCCGCCGACGAGGACCTGCGGCGCATCCCCGTACAGGACCCGACACCGGTGTACCCGCACTCACTCATCTGGCGCGACGACAATCCGCATCTCACGCTCACCGCGCTCCGGGCGCGTCTCGGGTCCGCCCGACCCGCCCCCGGGTCGTGGACGCCGAAGCGGGCCCGGTAGCTCTTCGCCTGGGCCGGCCGGCTCGGACAGGGCGGCCTGACGCAGATGTCCGGCAAGCGCGGCGGCGGACGCGGGCCGTTCTTTGACGCCCCAGGCCAGCAGAAGGCAGCGCCGCGCCCAGGTGTCCCGCAGTGCGCACACGTCGAGTGGCCGGCTCGGGTCGAGGGCGCGGCGCGGTACGACGGCGAGCCCGACGCCGGCTGCCGCGAGGGCGACCAGGACGTTGAGGTCGGCGGCGGTGGTGCGGTAGCGCGCCACCGGGGCGTGGGGACCGAGGTGCTGCTCGATCCAGCGGCGCAGCGAGGAGTCGGCGTCGAGCCCGACGAGTGGGTGCTCGGCCGCCTCGCTGTAGGTCACCGCGGTCCGGCCGGCGAGAATCCCGCCGCGCTGACCGATCACGACGAGGGAGTCGTCGCCGAGGGGCTCCATGTCGAGGCCGCAGTCGCGGGCCTCGTCGTCGACGACGACCCCGAGGTCCGCCTCGCCGTCGGCGAGCCTGCGCACGGTGTGCGGGGTGCGGCTCTCGCGGACCGTGACGTCGACGTCCGGGTGCGCGCGAAGGAAAGAGATCAGGGCCTGCGGCACGAGCCGGTGCATCGCGGAGCCGCCGCTCAGCAGGGTCAGCGGTGCCGTCGGGGACCGGGTGTAGCCGGCGACGGCGCTGTCGAGCCGGGCCGTCCGGTCGAGGACCTCGCGGGCGTGCCGGGCCAGGGTCGTGCCCGCCGGGGTGGGCCGTACGCCTCGTCGGCCGCGGATCAGCGAGGTCACACCGGCGTGGTGCTCCAGTGCCCGCACCCGCGCGCTGGCCGAGGGCAGGCTCAGGTGCCTGCGGCGGGCGCCCGCCGTGATCGATCCCTCTGCCACGACGGCGAGGAAGAGCCGCAGATCGTCCAGGTCGTAGCGCACCCTCAGGAGCCTATGGCACAGCCTTGGGCTGGGTGCGTCGATGCCGCATTGTGAGCCCACCGGTCACGGGGCGATGCTCAGCGGATGTCCGAGACGCTGATCGTCCTGCTGGCCGGTGTCGCCGCCGGCGCGCTGAACGCCGTCGGGGGTGGCGGCACCTTCGTGGCGCTGCCCGCGCTGGTCGCCGTCGGCCAGTCCCCGGTGACGGCGAACGCCTCGTCGACCATCGCCCTGGTTCCCGGCTCGTTGGTCGGCGCCTGGGTCTACCGCCGTGAACTCGCCCCGGTCGGCGCCACTTCCACGACGGCGCTGACCACGGCCAGTGTCATCGGGGGCGGTATGGGCGCCGGCCTGCTGCTGGCTCTGCCGTCGGAGGCGTTCGATGCCGCGGTGCCGTGGCTGCTGGCGTTCGCCACGCTGCTGCTGGCCTTCGGGCGCCGCCTCTTCGGTGCGCTGAGCAGCGCGCTGGACCGCCCGCTCGGGATGGGTTCCCGGACCGTACTGGCGAGCCAGTTCCTGCTCTCCGTGTACGGCGGATACTTCGGCGGTGCCGTAGGCATCATGATGCTCGCCCTGTGGAGCATCGGCCTCGGTCTGGACGCCGCGGCCGGCAATCCGATGCGGGTCGCCCAGGTCGCGGCCGTCTATCTGAGCGCGACCGCGCTGTTCCTCGTCGCCTCGGACGCCCTGAGCTCTCCATTGGTGCTCACCACGATGCTGGCCGGAGCGGTGGCCGGCGGCTTCGGCGGCGCCCACCTCGCCCGCCGCCTCCCCGCCCGGCTGCTGCGCGGCACTGTCCTGACGACCGCCGTGACCATGACGGGCCTGTATTTCCTGCGCGGGTGACTCGGCAGGGTCGCGGATGTTTCAGTCGCTCGGCCGGCGGTAGCCGGTCAGGGCTGCGGCTGTACCGACGAAGGCGAGGACTGGGTAGGACGACTATGGGATACGACGTGATCGTCGTCGGTGCCGGTTCGGCGGGCGGGGTGCTGGCCCATCGTCTCTCCGCCGACCCCGACCGCTCGGTGCTGCTACTGGAAGCGGGCCCGGACTTCGGTACGACGGCACGGGAGCAGCCCACCGAGATCGCCGATGCCGACGACCTCACCGAAACCCCCTACGACTGGGGGTACACCAGTGAGCCGGGTACCGACGGCCGGCGCATCCCCCTGTTCGCAGGCCGGGTGGTCGGCGGCAGTTCGGCGACGAACAACGCGATGGCGCTGCGCGGCCGGCCCGCCGACTACGACGCCTGGGCCCACCTCGGCAATCCCGGCCTCGGCTTCGCCGATGTGCTGCCGTTCTTCCGCACCGTGGAACGAGACCTGGACTTCACCGACGACTGGCACGGCAGCGCAGGGCCGGTGCCGATCAAGCGTCCCCGTATCGCCGAACTGACGCCGGTGCAGCGGGCGTTCACCGACGCCTGTGTGGCCGCCGGGTACCCCGCGGTCGCCGACCACAACGCCCCCGGCGCGCACGGGATCGGGCCGATGCCGTTCAACCAGGTCGTTGGTGTCCGCCAGTCCACCGCGCTGACCTATCTCGCGGCGGCGCGGCAGCGGCCCAACCTCACCGTCCGCGGCGGTGTGCTCGTCGAGAAGGTCGTGCTGAAGGGGACCCGCGCTGTCGGTGTGCGACTCGCCGAGCCTGCCGAGACCATCCACGCCGGCCTCGTCGTGCTGGCGGCCGGCGCGTACGGTTCGCCGCTGCTGTTGCTGCGCTCCGGCATCGGCCCGGCCGAGGAACTCCGCGAGGCCGGGATCGAGGCGCAGGTCGACCTGCCCGGCGTCGGGCGCGATCTGCAGGATCACCCCCTGCTGCGGCTGCCGTTCTCCGCCACCGTGTCGGAAGGGACACCCGCGCTGCAGACCATGCTCACCTGCGCGGGCGACGGTGAGGACGCCGACCCCGGCCTGCAGATCTTTCCCGCTGGGCCGATGACGGTCGACGGCGAAACGATGTGCCACCTGCACGTCGCGGTGATCGCCCCGCGCTCCCGCGGCACCCTGCGGATCCGCGCCGACGGCCCGGACACACGGCCCGCCATCGACCCTCGCCTGCTGGAGCACCCCGGCGATCTGAACCGCATGGTGACCGGCATCCGGCTCGCGCACGAGATCGCCGATACCGGGCCGCTGGCGACACTGCTGACCCCAGCGCGGCCGGTCCGCGATGCCACGGACGCCGCCCTCGCGACCATGGCCCACGCGGAGACCGCCTCGTATCAGCATCCGGTCGGTACCTGCCGGATGGGACCCGAGCAGGATCCATCCGCCGTGACCGACACCCGGGGCGCTGTGCGTGGGGTCGACGGGCTGCACGTCGTGGACGCGTCGACCATGCCGGGCATTCCGCGGGCGAACACCAACTTGTCCACGCTGATGCTTGCCGAGCGGTTCGCCGCGGCATGGTCCGCGTCATGAGCGCCTCGAGGTCAGGACCTGGCGCCGATCACGACGTTGGCGTACATCTCCTCGGACACCGCCAGACGGGTCTCCAGGCCGCTGCGGGTGAAGGCGTCGACGGCCGTCGGCGCCTGGCGTTCGCTCGTCTCGACCAGCAGACAGCCGCCTGGTGCGAGCCACCGGGGCGCCTCGGCCGCGACCCGGCGCAGGACGTCCAGGCCGTCCGTGCCTCCGTCGAGCGCGACCAGCGGCTCGTGGTCGCGTGCCTCGGCGGGCAGGAGCCCGACTTCGCCGCTGGGGACGTACGGCACGTTCGCCGCGAGGACGTCGACACGGCCGTGCAGCTCACCGGGGAGGGCCTCGAACAGGTCGCCCTCGTGGACGTGACCGCCGACGGCGGCGACATTGCGGCGGGCGCAGCGCACCGCGGCCGGGTCGAGGTCAGCGGCGTGCAACTCGATCCGGCCGAACGCGGCGGCCAGCGCGGCGCCCACCGCGCCCGAGCCGCAGCACAGGTCCACCACGACGGACGCGTCGGGGACGTGGGCGAGGGCCTGTTCGACGAGGAACTCGGTACGGCGGCGGGGCACGAACACGCCGGGTTCCACGACGATGCGCAGCCCACGGAACTCGGCCCAGCCGAGGACGAGTTCGAGGGGCTGACCGGCGACCCTGCGGTCCACCAGGGCGGCCAGCTCGTCCGGGGTGCGGGCGGCGGCCAGGATCAACTCCGCCTCGTCCTCGGCGAAGACACAGCCGGAGGCACGGAGCGCCGTTACGACGGAGTCACGAGAAGCGGAACCACGAGAGGAGTCATGAGAAGCGGAGGACGACGACGGTGAGGAAAGTGGAGGCATGAAAGCCGAGAACCTTTCGGAAGCCGAAGGGCGCTCCCGCGGTCACCTACGGCGCTGATCCGCGCCGGTTCGAGGAGAGAGCACCCGACCTGACAGAGCGGTAATGGGTCTCACCTCCTCGGTACTTCACGGCTGGGACCGCCCGCAGCCGGAAGGCCACACAGTACCCCAACGCGCCGCCGAGTTGTCTTACGCGACCGGGAGCCGCCGCGGCGCCCTCGCCGTGCCGAACACCGTCGTACGACGCAGCCGGAAACCCAGGGACTCGTAGAGCCGGATGGCGGTGGCGTTGCCGGCGCCGGTGTGCAGGAAGGGCGTCTCGCCGCGCTCCCGGATGCCGTCGGAGACGGCGAGGATCAGTCGGGTCGCCAGGCCCTCGCCGCGGACGGCGGGGTCGGTGCAGACCGCGCTGATCTCGGTCCACCCCGGCGGGTGCAGTCGCTCCCCCGCCATGGCGACGAGGGCACCGTGGCGCCGTATGCCGAGGTACGTGCCGAGCTCGATGGTGCGGGGCAAGAAGGGGCCGGGCCGGGTGCGGGCGACCAGGTCGAGCATCTCGGGCACGTCGGCGGGGCCGAGGCGGACCGCCTCCGGGTCCGGGGCGGGGGTCACGCCGTCGTCCACCATCTGCACGCCCTCGATTCTGGCCGTGACCTCCCAGTCGTCGGGGATCCGCCCCGCGAAGCCGAGCAGCGGGACCTCCGTGCCGGGGCCCGCGAGCGCCGCTACGTCCTTCCAGTCGTCGGCGTCCGGTTCATCGGGCAGGGCCAGCCACGGCGTGACGTCGACGGGGTAGCGCAGCACCCGGCCGCGCCGCTCGGCGAAGTGGGCGTGCGGGCCGGTTAGGGCGGCCAGGGCGGGATTGTCGAGGACGTGGGGTGTGTCGGTGGTCTGCGAGGGGGCGGTGGTCGGCGAGGCGGCGGTGGTCCGCGAGGCGGCGATTGCCTGTGAGACGTCGGTGGTCTGCGAGGCGCCGGTCCGCGAGGCGCTGAGTGTCCGCGAGGCGGAGGCTGTCCGCGAGGCCCCAAGGGTCGAGGTGGTGCCGGGGGGCGAGGTGGTGCCGGGGGTCGAAGTGGCGCCAGGGGTCGACGTCGCGCCGGAGATCTGAGGGGCCGCGGTGGTCGCCGGTATGTCGGTCGTCATCGGGCGACCTCGATCACGACCTTGCCACGGGTGTGGCCGTCCTCGACCGTGCGGAGGGCCTCGCCTGCCTGGTCGAGCGGGAACGTCCGGGTGACGTGGGGGTCGAGCTCGCCGTTCACCACCAGGTGCGCCACCTCCTCCAGGACGGCCGCGGTGCGCGCCCGGGCCACACGCGCCCCGCCCAGCCGCTCGACATCCTCGGCCGGAGCCCCGGCGGTGATGAGCTTCGTCCGGTCGGTGAGCAGCCGAGCCGCCTCGGCCAGTACCTCGCCGCCCACGAGGTCGTAGACCCCGTCGACACCCTCCGGCGCGGCAGCCCGTACCCGCTCGGCCCAGCCTGGACCGGACGCCACGTGCACGGCCCCGAGGGATTCGACGAAGTCCTTCTTTCCCTTGCTCGCGACGCCGACGACGGCCAGTCCGAAGGCCCGGGCGATCTGCGCGGCCGCCGCGCCCACCCCGCCGCCCGCGCCGGTGACCAGCAGGGTCGCCCCGGAGGGCAGGTCGAGCTGCCGTATCCCGTCGTAGGCGGTCGCGGCGGCTATGGGCAGGGTCGCGGCATCGGTGAAGTCCAACGCGGCGGGCTTGTGCGCGGTCACCGCGGCGGGCAGCAGGGCGTACTCGGCGTAGGCCCCGGCCACCGTGTTGCCGAAGACCTCGTCTCCCGCGGCGAACCCCTCGACGTCGTCGCCGGTCGCCTCGACGATTCCGGCGACCTCGTTGCCGAAGACGGCCGGGAACACGCGCTCGCTCTCGCCGGGCCGGCGGAAGCCCGTGCGCTGCTTCCAGTCGACGGGGTTCACACCCGCGGCCCGCACCGCGACCAGGATCTGACCGAGGCCCGGGACGGGCCGGTCAACCTCGACGAGGGCCTCGGTCTCCGGTCCGCCGTACCGTGTGAAGACATACGCCTTGGGCACTGGTCCCACTCTCCTTCGCTGCGCCGGGACACCGGTTGTAGGGGCCACCGGATGTGGCAACATTCGGCAAGGAAGATCAGCGGTCCGCTATTCCCGGGACGCGGGAGAGTTCATACAGCCTTCAAATTCAATGCGGCCTTTCGACCCGGGTCGGGCCCGCGCGCCGGGCATGCCTGACATGCACGTACGGTGGACCGCGTAAGCAATCACCACCGTCGTCACGCTGGAACCGTATGAACGTCACCCGAGGCTTCACCGGACGCGCCCGCGTCGACAATCCGAGGCTGCCGCCCGGCCAGTATGACGCGGGCGACGACTGGCCCGTCCTGTCCGCGGAGGTCACTCCCGCACTGGCGCCCGCCGACTGGACCTTCCGCATCGACGGCCTGGTGGAGCAGCCGCACATGTGGGACTGGGACGCGGCACACGAGCTGCCGGCGTCGGCGTACGAGGGCGACATCCACTGCGTGACCAGCTGGTCGAAGTTCGGAGTGCGGTTCGGGGGCGTGTCGCTGGACGCCTTCCTCCATGTGGTGCGGCCCCATGGGTCCGCCACCCATGCCGTCGCCTACTCGCACACCGGCTACACCACGAACCTGCCGCTCGCCGATCTCACCGGCGGACGCGCCTGGATCGCCTGGGAGTTCGACGGGAAGCCGCTGGCCGCCGAGCACGGCGGTCCGGCGCGGCTGCTGGTGCCGCACCTGTACTTCTGGAAGAGCGCCAAGTGGATCGCGGGCCTGCGGCTCCTCGACCACGACGAGCCGGGCTTCTGGGAGCAGAACGGCTACCACGCCCGCGGCAACCCCTGGGAGGAGCAGCGGTACTCCGGTGACTGAGACTTTCACTCCCCCGTCCAATCCCCCGACCAATCCCCAGGCCTTCACTCCCCCGACGCGGTTCGCCGTGCCCGGGCGGATCGCCGTGAGCGAACGGGCCGCCGCGGTGTGGCAGACCGCCACGCTCACCGAGATCCGCCGCGAGACCCCGCACGCGTCCACGTTCCGGTTCGCGGTGCCCGCGTGGGCGGGTCATCTGCCCGGTCAGCACCTGATGCTGCGGTTGATCGCCGCGGACGGCTATGTGGCCCAGCGCCACTACTCGATCGCGTCCGCGCCCGACGACTCGGGGCACATCGAGCTGACCCTGGACCACGTCGAGGGCGGTGAGGTCTCGGGCTGGTTCCACACGGTGGCCCGGCCCGGTGACGAGGTAGCGGTGCGCGGCCCGCTGAGCGGCTTCTTCGCCTGGCCCGGCGACCGGCCCGCGCTGCTGATCGGCGCCGGCTCGGGGGTCGTACCGCTGATGTCGATGGTGCGGCACCACCGGATGCGGGGCCTGTCCGTGCCGCTGCGGATGCTGGTGTCGGCCCGCAGCCCGCGGGAGCTCATCTACGCGCGGGAAGTGGGAGCGGAGACGACCGCCGTGTTCACGCGGAGCGCTGCGGAGGGTGTGCCCGTGGGACGTATGGCGGCCGCACATGTGGCGCCGCTCCTGGCCGAGCAGCCACCCGGTGGGTGGGAAGCCTATGTGTGCGGCTCCAACGCCTTCGCCGAGCACGCCTCTCGGCTGCTCGTCGAGGCCGGTCAGCCCGTGGACCGGATCCGGATCGAACGCTTCGGCTGACGCGCGGCACCCTCCCGCGCCACCTGGCCGGTTCCGCGGCCTCCGGTGGCCGTGGCGTGGTACCACCACGGCGTTTCGGCAGGACCCGGCTGGGCGCCCCTGTCCGGCGATTCCTTTCCGCCGGTCCCCCGTGGTGATCGTTGGTGAACGGGGCCAGTGGGGGTACCCGGGGGGCGCTCACAGACGTGCGCGGTGCGGAGGTCGACATGCGAACCCGGGTGCGCGGCTGGCGCTGGCGGCGCAATCCGCTCAGGCGGCGGTCGGACGTCCTAGAGGCATGGATGGTCCTGGCCGTCGGCCTGCTGCTGTTCGTGGGCGCTCCCCTGGCGGGAGCCGTCGCGGGCTGGTGGGCCCATGGCGAGGCACGGGCGGTCGCGACGGAGCAGCGCGCCGATCGCCATCGCGTCCGTGCCGAGGTCGTCGGCCGGACTCCGGACTCGCTGCCCTCCGTGCAGGGTGGGCGGGAGCATGCCTACCGCGCGACCGTGCGCTGGACGGATCCCGACAGCGGTCCGCGGACGGGCACGGCACGCGTCCCGGCGGGCACGCACCGTGGTGAAGTGATCGACGTGTGGTTCGACGGCAAGGGCCGGAGTGTGCTCCCACCGCCGGACGAGAGCGCGGTCTGGCAGCACACGCTCACCCTCGGCCTGTGCGCCACCGGAGGCGCGGTCGCGGGGGTGCTCCTCGCCCGCTCCGCCGTGCGCGGTGCGCTCGACCGCCGCCGGATGGCCGCCTGGGAACGGGAGTGGGCCCTGACCGAGCCGCAGTGGACCCGCCGCCGGGCATGACCGCCAGGGCCGTGCACTCCGGGACCAGGTGTATTGATCATGCCCCCTGCTGCATCCGCCGCGCGATTCTCCCGTGCGTCCGCAGCGCGTCCGCCAGCCCCGCCAGGACCGGTTCACCCCGGTCGACGAGGATCCGGCCAGCGACCACCGTCGTCCACGCCCGGGCGGGCCCGCAGCGCAGCCACGCCTCCACGGGGTCGGTCCACGCACCGGCGAGCGCGACCTCGTGGAGGTCCCAGACGACGAGGTCGGCGCACGCCCCGGGCCGCAGATGCCCCAGCTCGTCCGCGCGGCCCAGACAGCGGGCCGAGCCGCGCGTCGCGAGGTCGAGGGCGTCCCGTGCGGTCATCGCGCCGGGTCCGCCCCGGTAGCGCCCGAGCAGCAGCGCCCCGCGGGTCTCCATCCAGAGCGAGGCGTGGTCCGTGGAGGCGGACCCGTCGCAGCCGATGCCGACGGGCATGCCCAGCTCGCGCATCTCGCGCACCCGGGCGGTCCCTCCGCCGATCAGCATGTTGGAGCTCGGGCAGTGCGCCACGCCGACGCCGGCGGCCGCGAGGCGGCGCAGTTCGTCGTCGCTGGGGTAGATGCAGTGGGCGACCCAGGTGCGGTCGCTCATCCAGCCCGTCTCCTCGAAGTACTCCACGGGTCGGCAGCCGTACGTCTGAAGGCAGTAGGCGTCCTCGTCGCGGTCCTCGGCGAGGTGGGTGTGCAGCCGTACGTCGTACCGCTCGGCGAGTTCGGCGGTGGCCGTCATCAGCGCCTTCGTCACCGAGAACGGCGAGCAGGGCGCGAGCGCGACCCGTACCAGCGCGCCGGGTTCCGGGTCGTGGTGCGCCTTGATGACGCGCTCACTGTCGGCGAGGACCTCCTCGTCGGTCTGTGTGACGCTCCGCGGCGGCAGCCCGCCGTCCTCGACGGAGCGGGTCATGGAGCCGCGGGTGGCGTGGAAGCGGAAGCCGATGTCGCGTGCGGCGCGGATCTCGGCGTCGACCAGGCGCGGGCGGGGGTGGACGTAGAGGTGGTCGCAGGAGGTGGTGCAGCCGCCCATCAGCAGCTCGGCCATGCCGACGTACGCCGACACGTAGACGGCCTCCTGGTCGAGTGCGGCCCACAGGGGGTACAGGGTGGTCAGCCAGTCGAAGAGCGAGCCGTTCACGGCTGGGGCGTAGGAGCGGGTGAGGTTCTGGTAGATGTGGTGGTGCGTGTTCACCAGGCCCGGCGTGACCAGGCGCCCGACGGCGGAGACGGTCGTACGGGCCTCGGGTTCGCTGCCGGCCGGACCGACCGCGGTGACCCGACCTCCGGTGACGGCCACCCAGCCGCCCGGGATCTCCCGCTCCCCGTCCACGACGAGCAGTTCGGCATCCCTGACCAGCAGTTCGACCGCGTTGACCGGCACCTCGGCGGCAGACGTCATGTCGTCATCGTAGGCGCGTACCGAGGCAAAGACCTGGCGAGTCGTCCGACCACCCACGTACGGTGTGATCATCCGCACGCCCCCTTCACAAAGGCGGTCCCAGATGGCCCTGTTCGACCTTCCCCTCGACGAGCTCCGCGAGTACCGCAGCACGTCGACCGAGCCCGAGGACTTCGACGCGTTCTGGTCGAAGACGCTTCAGGAGGCCCGCGAGCACGATCTCGACGCGCGCTTCGAACTCGTCGACACGGGCCTGTCCACGGTGAAGGTGTACGACGTGACGTTCGCCGGGTTCGGCGGCCACCCGGTGAAGGGCTGGTTCACGATCCCCGCCGAGGTCTCCGCGCCGATTCCGGTGGTCGTGGAGTTCATCGGCTACGGCGGCGGGCGCGGTCTGCCGCACGAGCATCTGCTGTGGGCGTCGTCGGGCCGGGCGCACTTCGTGATGGACACACGTGGCCAGGGCAGCGCCTGGGGCGGCGGTGGCGGCACCGTGGACCCGATGGCCGGAGCGCCCGCGTACCCGGGTTTCATGACCCGGGGCATCGACGCCCCGGAGAACTACTACTACCGCCGTGTCTTCACGGACGCGGTGCGTGCCGTGGACGCGGCCCGTTCGCACCCGCTGGCCGATCCCGCGCGCACGGTCGCCCTCGGTGGCAGCCAGGGCGGCGGCATCTCGATCGCGGTGGGCGGGCTGGTCCCGGACCTGGCGGCGGTCGCGCCGGACGTGCCGTTCCTGTGCGACTACCCGCGCGCGGTGACGCTGACGGACCGTCATCCCTACCGTGAGATCGGCTTGTACCTCAAGACGCACCGCGGCCGCAGCGAGGACGCGCTGCGGACGCTCTCCTACTTCGACGGCGTGCACTTCGCCGCCCGCGGCCGTGCGCCCGCGCTGTTCTCGGCGGCCCTGGAGGACCAGACCTGCCCGCCGTCGACCGTCTTCGCGGCGTTCAACGCCTGGGCGCACGACGAGAAGGCGATCGAGGTGTACGACTTCAACGACCACGAGGGCGGCGGCCCCTACCAGGAGGCGGCCAAGCTGCGCTGGCTGCGGTCGCACGCCTGAGGGGCCGGGCATGGAGACGGGGGTGGCCGCGGAGCGGTTCGTCCGGGTCTGGGAGCGGGCCTGGGCCGCGCATGACGTCCAGGCGCTGCTGGAGTTGTACGCCGAGGACTGCGTCCACCGCTCCATGCCGTTCCGTGCACCGCACCGCGGCCGGGACGGGCTGGCCGAGTATCTGCGCCGGTCGTTCGCCGAGGAGCGGGTGACGGACGTGCGGTTCTCGGCTCCCGTCGTCGGCCCGGACGCAGTCGCGGTGGCCGAGTTCCGGGTGCTGGCGGAGGAGGGCGGCTCGGCGTCCACGCTCGCCGGCTGTGTCTTCGTGCGGTTCGACGACGCCGGCCTGGCCGTCGAGACCCGTGACTACTGGCATGTGGCCGAGGGCCACCGGGAGCCGACGGGATCGCTGTTCTTCCGCTGAGGCCTTGTCTTCCCCTTCCGAACCGTCCGACCAGTCGGTATGTTCATTGCGCCCGGGTCGCGTTGCCGCCGCCGGGCTTCCCGACGGACGACGGAGGGTCCATGTCCCAGCACGTACCAGCGGTCCACGGCCACTGCGACGAGCGCTTCACGGCGGTACGGACCGCGTTCGAGGAGAACTTCCGGGACCGCGGCGAACTGGGCGCCGCGGTCACCGTCACGGTCGACGGCGAGACCGTGACGGACCTGTGGGGCGGCTGGGCCGACCCGGCGCGCACCCGGCCCTGGGAGCGCGACACGCTGGTCAACGTGTGGTCGACGTCGAAGGGCCCGGTGGCGCTGTGCGCGCACATCCTGGCGGACCGGGGGCTGCTCGACTTCGACGCGCCGGTGGCCGCGTACTGGCCGGAGTTCGCCGCGGCGGGCAAGGAGAAGGTCCTCGTACGGCATCTGCTGTCCCACCGGTCCGGGCTGGCGGGCCTGCGGGAGGGGCACACCCTCGCCCAGCTCTGCGACTGGGAGTTGACGACGAAGCGGCTGGCGGCGACAGAACCCTGGTGGGAGCCGGGAACGCGGTCCGGATATCACGCGCTGACGTACGGCTTCCTGGTCGGGGAGGTCGTGCGGCGCGTCTCGGGACTGCTGCCGGGAGCGTTCCTGGAGCGGGAGGTGACCGGACCGCTCGGGATCGACTTCCGCATCGGCCTGCCGGAGCAGGAGGCCGGGCGAGCGGCCGAGCTGGTGCATCCGCCGGCCGCGTCCAGCAGCGAACAGGCGGCGATCTTCGCCCAGTTGGCGCCCGCCGCGCTGGCCGCCCTGGGCAATCCCGCGGTGGGTGCGGCACAGGCCAACACACCCGAGTGGCGGGCCGCGGAGATCCCCGCCGCGAACGGCCACGGCACCGCGCGGGCCGTGGCCGCGCTCTACGGCATCTTCGCGGGGCAGGGCTCCTACGACGGTCATCGCGTCCTCACCCCCGAGGCGGCCGAGCGGGTGCGCGAGGGGCAGGGCAGCTGCCGCGACCTGGTGCTGGGTGCCGGTTTCGAGGGCGAGACGGAAGTCGGGCTCGGTCTGTGGCTCAGCGGCCCGAACAACTCCTACGGGCCCAATCCGAGGGCCTTCGGACACGACGGCTTCGGCGGCTCGTGCGGTCTGGCCGACCCGGAGGCGGGGGTGTCGATGGGCTACGTGATGAACCGCATGGGGCCCCACATCGCCGACGACCCGCGGAAGATGGCTCTCGTGGACGCCCTGTACGGCGTGCTGTGACGCTTGGTCAGGGCGTGCGGACTCGACCATCAGCGGGGCAGCGCCTGCCGCCACTGCCGGGGCGTCACGCCGTACGCCTCCTTGAAGCGGCGCGTGAAATGGCTGGCGTCGGTGAAACCCCAGGCCCGCGCGACCGAGGCGATCGTGCGGGTGCGTCCGACCGGTGAGGCGAGCCTGGTGCGCGCGCCCTCCAGCCGCTGCTCGATGATCCACCGCTCCAGGCTCAACTCCGCCTCGGAGCACAGCCGGTAGAGGGCGCGCACGGAGATGTCGTGGGCGTACGCGATCCGGGCGGCCGTGAGATCCGAATCGGTCAGGTGCCTGCGCGCGTAGGCGAGGACGCGCTGGACCAGCGACTCGGCCATCGCGGGCCGCGCGTACGCGTCCACTCCCGCGGCGGAGGTGAGCAGGACGCGCAGCAGTTCCACGGTCGCCGTGCCGAGGGCGGCCGCGCCCGGGTCGGCGGACAGGGCGTCGGCGTGGGCGTGCACATGGGCGATGTGCGTGCGGACCAGGTCGTACAGCGGGCTGGCCGGCAGCCGTGCCGCGCCCTCGCGGACGATGTCCGGCGGGGGGGCGAGGACCTCGTACGGCACCTGGAGGTCCTGTGCCCCACCGGTTCCGGACCAGGAGAAGTCGTAGGGAATCGTCAGGTCGTTGAGCATCAGGTCGCCCGTGCCGACCAGTTCCGGCCGGCCCGACTGGCCGAATCGGCCGGTGCCCTCGGCCTGGAGCGACAAGGAGACCATCGGGGGCCTTCGAGGCCCAGGTGGCGCGGGCTGCGGCTCACTCCCCAGCCGAACGAAGCACTGGCCCATACCGGCACCGAGTCCGCTGCCGGTATCGCCGCATGACCACCCATGACGCACAGCAGATCGAGCAGGCGGGGTTCGCGCCGGTCTCCCTGTCCTGGCCCGACGACCCGGACACGGTCGCGGAGGCCAACGAGCACCCTGAGGTGTTCGCCGGCAAGACGGTCGGGCAGGTCGCCGACCATCTGGCGGAGCTGATCGGCGGTCTGACCCGCAAGCCGGCGGTCGTCGGCCACTCCTTCGGCGGACTGCTCACGCAGATCCTCGCCGGACGCGGGCTGTCCGCCGCCTCCGTGGCCATCGACCCGGCGCCGTTCCGGGGCGGTGCCGTCGAATCGCCGGGCGTGCGCCGGGCGTTCTGGTTGTGGAGCATGCAGGCCGGGCTGAAGGCGGCGTACGACTGCGTCAAGCAGTTCTCGGAGACCGACTTCACCGAGGACCTCCGGCGGATCGACGTGCCGACGCTGGTCGCGCACGGCGACGACGACCAGATCGTGCCGATCGCGGCCTCCGCCGAGAAGACGGCCCAGCTGGTCAAGGACGCGACGCTGAAGGTGTACCCGGGTGGGCCCCACGGTCTGGTGGGTGACTTCGAGAGGGCCTTCAACGCCGACCTCCTGGACTTCATCGGAAGCTGACGCAGAGGCTCGGTCACGGCAGCCGACGGGCTACGACCATCCGGACCCGTGGGCTGCCGTCCCGCCGCCGCCCGAACTCGGGCAGGGCGTGCAACTCCACCTCGAATCCGGCCCGTTCCAGCTCCCGCCGTACGTCCGGGAGCCGGAAGGCCCGGTAATACATGACGAACGGCGGACGCCACACGGCGTTGCGCACCCGCATCACCGCGTCGAAGCCCAGCAGCATCCAGTAAGCGCGGGATGCGGGGGGCGGCGGGGCGACGATGGGGAAGGCGAAGCGTCCGCCCGGCCGCAGCACGGAGTGGACCTGCGTGAACAGGCCCGGCAGCTCGCGCGGCAGGAAGTGACCGAACGCCCCGAAACTCGCGACGAGGTCGAAGGCGGGGGCGAAGGGGAGCGCGCGTGCGTCCGCGCGCACCCAGAAGACGGGCGGCCCGGCGGACCGCACACGCCCTCGCGCCACCGCGAGCATGCCGGCGCTGAAATCGACCCCGGTGACGCTGCGCCGACACACCCGGGTCAGTACGGCAGCCCCGGCACCGGTGCCGCAGCACAGGTCGAGCCCGTCGTCGAAGGACCCGAGCCGGCCCAGCGCCACGCCGACGGCGTCGAGCACCGAGTCGGGTGTACGGAAGGGAGTGTGGTCGAACTTCGGGGCGAGCAGGTCGTAGCCGCGTTCGACGGACGACAGCGCCTGGACGGCGAGTTCGCGGAGACTGGGACCCTCGGGGCTGAACATCGGGGTCAGCCTAGAGGAGCGCGCTGTTCGAGGACCGTGAGAACGCGCTCGCACCAGCGCAGGTTCTCCGACTCGAAGGCGATTCCGCCCGTGAGCGTGAGGTACGGGCCGATGCGGTCGGCGTCCCGCAGGTACTCCTCCTCGGTCCGTCCGTCGAGGAGCCGTTCGCGCACGCGTTCGTAGCGTGCGAGCTTCCCGCGCGCCCAGGCCATGCGTTCCTCCACCAGCGCGCGGGTCGCCTCCGGGTCGGTTCCGTCCATGGCCTGGATCTTGATCAGGAGCTCGTCGCGGAGGGCGGTGGGCCGCCGGGTCGGTGCGACGGCGAAGGCACTCAGCTCCCGGTGGCCGGCCTCGGTGAGCGTGAACATCCGTTTGTTGGGGCGGCGCTCCTGATGTACCACCCGGGCCTGGACCAGCCCGTCCTGGGCGAGCCGCTCCAGCTCCCGGTAGAGCTGCTGCGGCGTGGCCGGCCAGAAGTTCGCGAGCGACACGTCGAAGACCTTGGACAGCTCATAGCCCGAGGCCTCGCCCTCCAGCAGGGCGGCCAGAACGGCGTACTTCAGGGACATGTGGACACGCTAGCAGAAGGTGATTAATCTACTCCGCACCTACTCAACTAATTGACTATGGAGGTTTCGATGCGCGCATTCCGCGAGGCGGTCGAGGCGCACGACCTCGACGCGGCCGAGGCGTTGCTGGCCGAGGACGTGGTCTTCACGAGTCCGGTCGTGTACAAGCCGTACGCCGGAAAGGCCATCACCGCCGCGATCCTGCGCGGTGCGGCACGGGTCTTCGAGGACCTCCGTTACGTGCGCGAGCTGAGCGGCCCGGACGGCCGTGACCACGCGTTGGTGTTCACCGCCCGCGTGGGCGACTGCGAGGTCGACGGCTGCGACTTCCTCCACCTCGACGAGGACGGCATGATCGACCGTTTCATGGTCATGGTCCGCCCGCTGTCGGGGGCGCAGGCTCTGGCGGCGGCGATGGGCGCGCAGTTCGAGCGGATCACCAAGGAGGCGGAGGCGCGGCTCGCCTAAGGGGGCGTTGACCGTTGCGTTTGCCGCTCCCCACGTCATACGGGCTGTCGGGGCAGGGGCTGCTCGGTCCAGATGATCTTTCCGTCCGGGGTGTAGCGGGTCCCCCAGCGGTCGGTGAGCTGGGCGACCAGGAAGAGTCCGCGTCCGCCCTCGTCCTCGGTGCGGGCGCGGCGCAGCCGAGGCGAGGTGCTGCTGCCGTCGGAGACCTCGCAGATCAGCGCGCGGTCGCGGAGGAGGCGCAGCTGGAGCGGGCCGGCGGCGTGGCGGATGGCGTTGGTGACCAGTTCGCTGGCGATCAGTTCGGTGGTGAAGGCCAGCTCGTCCAGGCCCCAGGCGGCCAGCTGATCGGTGACCGCCGCGCGGGAGCGGGAGACCACCGCCGGGTCGCTGGGCAGCTCCCACTGGGCGACCCGTTCGGGCCCCAGGGCGTGGGTGCGGGCGACCAGCAGGGCCACGTCGTCGCTCGGCCGGGTCGGCAGCAACTCGTCCAGGACGGCCTCGCAGGTGTCCTCCGGTGCCCGGTCGGGGTGGGCCAGCACGGTGCGCAGTTGGTCGAGGCCGCAGTCGAGGTCGCGGTGCCGGTCCTCGATCAGGCCGTCGGTGTAGAGCACAATCTGGCTGCCCTCCGCCAGCTCCAGCTCGACGGTCTCGAAAGGCATCCCGCCGAGACCGAGCGGCAGTGCGGAGGGCAGGTCGACGAACTCCACGGTTCCGTCGGGGCAGACGATCGCGGGGAGGGGGTGCCCGGCGCGGGTGAGGGTGCAGCGCCGGGACACCGGATCGTAGACGGCGTACAGGCAGGTGGCTCCGACGATGCCGGAGTCCGCCTGGGTGTTCTCCACCGCCCAGCCCTCGCCCCGGTCGAGCCGTCCGACCAGGTCGTCGAGGTGGGTGAGCAGGTCGTCGGGTGGCAGATCCAGGGAGCAGAAGTTGTGCACGGCGGTGCGCAGCCGGCCCATGGTCGCCGCGGCGTGCAGCCCGTGGCCGACGACGTCACCGACGACCAGCGCGACCCGGGCTCCGGACAGCGGGATGACGTCGAACCAGTCGCCGCCCACGCCTGCCTGTGCGGGCAGGTAGCGGTAGGCGACGTCGACGGCGTTCTGTTCGGGCCGGCCCCGGGGCAGCAGGCTGCGCTGGAGGGCGAGGGCGGTGTTGTGCTCACGGGTCCAGCGGCGGGCATTGTCGATGCAGATGGCGGCGCGGCCGGCCAGTTCCTGGGCCAGGGAGAGGTCGTCGTCCTCGAAGGGGGCGGGCTTCTCGGAGCGGTAGAAGCTGACCACGCCGAGGGTCGCGCCGCGCGCCCGCAGCGGAATCGTGATCAGGGAGTGGATGCCGGCCGCGAGTACCCGTTCCAGCCGCGGCGGATCCTGGGCGAGCCAGCCACCTGCCTCGACCAGTACGGGTTCGAGGACGGACTGCCTGCTCTCCAGACTGCGGGCCTGCGGGGTGGACGGGACGTAATCGACGGCGTCGCCGACGCCGTACAGATGGGACTCCACGTGCACGGTGCCCAGCGCGACCCGGCGCAGCACGGTGTCGGCTCCGAGCGGTCCGGGCTCCTCTCCGTGCAGCACCGCGTCAGGGAGATCCACCGCGGTGAAGTCGGCGAACCAGGGGACGCTCACCTCCGCCAGTTCCTCGGCCGTGCGGGTGACGTCCAGGGTGGTGCCGATGCGGACGCTAGCGTCGTGCAGCAGCTCCAGCCGCCTGCGGGCCAGTACGGCGAGCCGGCCGACCCCCGGCTCACCGACGAGGAGCAGTCGGCCGTCGTCGCCGTTGACGTCCCCGTCGGCCTCCGCGTCGGTGGACGAGGGCGCGTGCGGGAGGGTCACGGGCGGCACGGTCACCGATGTCGGCAGGGCCGACTGGACCGCCGCGGCCGACGAGGCTGCCGGAGACGGTGGATGCGGCGTGGGCGCGGGGGCTGCCGCCGGCTCGGTCGGCGCACTCACCGGCGCGCGACCCGGCACGGTCGGGACGTCCACCGCCGTCGACGCGGCCACCGCCCCCGGCACGGTCAGCCCGCCCACGGTGCTCGAGCCGGCCTGGCGCAGCCGTGGGCCGCCGAGGATCCGGGCCTCGACGACCACACCCGTCTCGCCCGCCGCGCCCATGACCGGGCGGCGCAGCAGGGTGGCGATCCGGCCGCCGGACAGGACGACCTCGTCGAGGGTGCGCTGCGGTGAGGCGAGGAGTTCCTCGGCCTTCTCGCGCAGCACGGCCAGGTCGATCCGGCCGAGCTCAGAGCCATCGTGCCCGTCCCCGTGGCCCGCGGCCGTCAGCCGCGGCTGTTTGGGCCATCCGCCGGCGGTGCGGCCGGCCCGTCGGTACGCGGCGAGCAGGGCCTTCTCCCGCTGCGTGGCCTGTTCCAGCAACCGCGCCTCGATACCGCGGGCGGCCTCGCGGACCAGCCGCACCATGGCGGGGTCGCCGTTGTCGCGGAGACACGTGAGGTCGAGGATGGCCTCGATACGGCCGCTGAGGGGATCGCGGACGGGTGCGCCGGCGCAGGCGAACGGCTGGAGGCAGTCGGCGAAGTGCTCGCGGCCGACGACGTAGACGGGATTGCGCTCGGCCAGCGCGGTGCCGACCCCGTTGGTGCCGACGACCCGTTCGGAGGCGTCGAAGCCGGGGGCGAAGTTCACCTCGTCGAGACGGTCGCGCAGTTGCCGGTCACCGCCGAGCCGCTGGACCATACGGCCTCGCGCGTCGCACAGCGCGATGGTCATGCCGACCTGGGTGAGCGACGCGGTCAGGTCCTTCAGGACGGGGTCGGCGGCGCGCAGGAACCGGTCCTCCAGCGTCAGGTCCGAGGCGTAGGGAACCAACAGCTGGTGCGGCTCAAGCCCCGCGGACCTGCATCGCTTCCATGAGTCGAGCACCGAGTCGCGGACCGCGGAGTCGACGAGCGCACCCGCCAGAAACCGTTCGTGGGCATCGACGAGACCGCCGATGTCGTCCCAGGCGACGGACAAAGGGACCACTTCCCTCACCCGGAGACGGCCGGGTCACGCACCGCTGTTCGACGCGCCGCCCGGGGGCATACTCCAAGCGACTCAACCCTAGACCTTTTGTGACTCACATCACAATATCGGTCTTCGGTGCAGCCGCTGTCCCGGCGGTGCGACGCATGCGTACGGGTGTGGTCATCGGAGCCTTCAGTGGCGTGGGTGCTGTCACCCCACCGACGGACGTGGCGGGGCTGGCATTGCCCGCCCCGTTCCCGGTTGGATGACGGCATGACCACCGACGAGCACGCACGGCTCATGCAGGCCAACCGGGCGAACTGGGACGCCCGCACCCCCGTCCACCTCGCCAGCCGGTTCTACGGTCTCGACCAGGACCTCGACCCGGAGCGCTGGTTCGCCGCGTTCGAGTGGGACGACCTCGGCGAGCTCACCGGCCGCGACGTGCTCCACCTGCAGTGTCACCTGGGCACCGAGACGATCGCCTTCGCGCGGCGCGGCGCCCGGGCCGTCGGCCTGGACTTCTCCGAGGCGTCCGTGGTGGCGGCGACCGGCATCGCCGCGAAGGCCGGCGTCGACGTCGACTACGTACGGGCGAACGTGTACGACGCCGTGGAGGCCCTGGAGGGGCGGCGGTTCGACGTCGTCTACACCGGCAAGGGCGCCCTGTGCTACCTGCCCGACCTGACACGCTGGGCGGATGTGGTGGCCCAACTCCTGCGTCCGGGCGGCCGGTTGTACCTCGTCGAGTTCCATCCGCTGCTCAACTCCCTGGGCCCGAAGCCCGGTCCGGGCGAAGGGCCCGAACTCCTGCTGCGCCACGACTATCTGGGCGGCGACGGTCCCGTGCACCGGGACGCGACCCGCACTTACACCGACGGCCCGGCGGTCGAGGGCGCCACCGACAGCTACGAGTGGATGCACGGAATAGGAGAGGTCATCGACGCGTTGACGGAAGCGGGACTGACCGTCCGACGACTGCGCGAGAGCGACGAACTGCCCTGGCAGCGCTGGCCGCGGATGGTCCGCACTCCGTCCGGCTGGTGGCGGCTGCCCGAGCCGCGCATCCCCCTCCTGTACGGCCTGCTGGCCGAACGCTGAGTCGCATCACACAGACGTGACCGCCCACCGCGTGGTACATTACGGCTAGCACTTGTGTACGCCCCTGTTTCGGGCGCCGGTGCAAGTTCCCCTTCAGTCAGCCGAAACGCCCGCCGTTTCCCGGCCGGCACATCGGCTTTCCCGCACCACCTCGCAAAAGGCCCTTTCTCTGCCGTACCCGAGGTGTTGTTTCCCGCCGTCGCGAGGCGCACTGTCCGCCTCCCCTCACGGCCAACCCCCTTCTCTTCGCATGTTCCATGCCTTCCGTCCGTGAAAGGACCGACCACCATGACCACCACACTCGAACACCCTTCTACCCAGCAGCAGGTCCCGGCCCGGGTCGCCACCGGCGTCCTCGACATCGACACGAACGGGAAGGGACACCTGCGGCCCCTGGACCTCCTGCCCTCGCCCGCCGACCTCCAGGTCCCGCCCGCGCTGATCCGCCGTTACGGCCTGCGCAAGGGAGACCTCGTCGACGGAGTGCGCGGCACCCAGCGCGCCCTGACCGAAGTCGCCCGGATCAACGGACACACGCCCCACGACGTCCGCAGCCGTCGTCACTTCCACGACCTGACACCGCTGCACCCGCGCGAGCGGCTCCGTCTCGAACACCCGGCGGCCGGGTTGGCCGGGCGTGCGATCGACCTGATCGCGCCCGTCGGCAAGGGCCAGCGCGGGCTGATCGTGGCCCCGCCCAAGACCGGCAAGACCGTCCTCCTCCAGCAGATCGCCGCCGCCGTCGCCGGCAACCACCCCGAGGCCCGGCTGATGGTGGTCCTGCTCGACGAGCGCCCCGAGGAGGTCACCGACATGCGGCGTTCCGTGCGCGGCGAGGTGTACGCCTCGACCTTCGACCAGAGCCCCAAGCGGCACATCGCGCTCGCCGAACTCGTCATCGAGCGGGCCAAGCGGTTCGTCGAGGAGGGCGAGGACGTCGTCATCCTCCTCGACTCCCTCACCCGCCTGTGCCGGGCCCACAACAACGCGGCCGCCGCCGGTGGCCGCACCCTCAGCGGCGGTGTCGACGCGACCGCGCTGATCGGCCCCAAGCGGTTCTTCGGCGCCGCCCGGCTGGCCGAGGAGGGCGGCTCGCTCACGATCCTCGCCACCGCCCTGGTGGAGACCGGCTCCCGCGCCGACGACTTCTTCTTCGAGGAGCTGAAGAGCACCGGCAACATGGAGCTGCGTCTGAGCCGCGAGCTCGCCTCCCGCCGCGTCTTCCCGGCCGTCGACATCACCCCGTCCGGCACCCGCCGCGAGGAACTCCTGCTTCCCGAAGCCGAGTTGACCGCGGCACGCGGCCTGCGCCGCGCCCTGCAGACCCGGGACGGCCAGACCAACCTGGAAACGCTGCTGGAGCGCATGCGCGAGACCCCGGACAACGCGACCTTCCTGCGCCGCATCCGGCCGACGCTGCCCACCGGCTGACGCGCCCGAATCGCACGTCCGACATGTGGCATCCGGGTGCTCGCGCGTAGCGCTCGGCCCGGGCAGCGGGGTGTACGGCCGGTCCATTCCTAGGTTTGCGGTATGACGATCGGATTTGCTTTCCGGGCTGCCATGCCGGCCTGCGCGATCTGTGTGGCGGGCCTGCTGGCGCTCGCCCCCGCCGGCGCGGTGGCCCGTACCGGGCCGGACCCCGGCAAGCCCGATGGGCCACGGGTGGCCGCGCCGCAGCCCTCCCTGCTGTTCCGTCCCGGCACGCGGGTCCGGCCGCGGCCCGGGGCGCCCAAGGTGCCGGAGGTCTCGGCACTGTCGTGGCTGGTGGCCGACGCCCGAACCGGCGAGGTGCTCGCCGCGCACGACGCGCACCGCAGGCTGCCGCCCGCCAGCACCCTGAAGACTCTGTTCGCCCTCGCCGTGCTGCCGGATCTCCCGGGCGGCGTCCGGCACACCGTCCGCGGGCCCGAGCTGAGAGGCATCGGGCCCGGGAGCAGTGTGGTCGGAGTCGCCGAGGGACGCACCTACCGGGTGGCCGACCTGTGGCGCGGGGTCTTCCTCAGCTCCGGCAACGACGCCGTGCACGTCCTGGCCGAGCTGAACGGGGGCCGGCGTGCCACGGTCGCCCGGATGCAGGCCAAGGCCCGGTCGCTGGGCGCCCTCGACACGCGCGCGCTGTCACCGGACGGGTACGACACGCCGGGCCAGGTGTCCTCGGCGTACGATCTCGCCGTCTTCGGCCGGGCAGGGCTGCGCGATCCGGACTTCGCGCGGTACTGCGGCATGCTCCGGGCCCGGTTCCCGGGCGGAGGCGGATGGTCGTACGTCATCCACAACACCAACCGGCTGCTGACCGGTGCCGGCGGCGTGGAGCCGTATCCGGGGCTGATCGGCATCAAGAACGGCTACACCAGCAAGGCGGGCCACACCCTCGTCGCCGCCGCCCGCCGGGGCGGGCGCACGCTCGTCGTGACCGTGCTGAACCCTCAGGCGGGCGGTGGCTTCGCCGTGTACGAGGAGGCGCGCGCGCTGCTCGACTGGGGGTTCGACGCGGGGGGCCGGGTCGGGCCGGTCGGGTCGCTCGACGCGTTGCGGGCCAGGCCGAAGGCGCGGCCGGCCGCGGTGCCCAAGACCGCGACCGTGGCCCGTACGCCGGACGAAGGCTCCGGCTGGTCGGGGACGGGGGCGATCGCGGGCGCCGCCGGGCTGGGCGTGGGCGCTGTGGTGCTGGCGCTGCGGGCCAGGGTCGGCCGGGCGGGCCGGCGTTGACCGATCGGCAGCCACAGCAGCAGGCCGAGCGTGATCCAGGTGTAGGTGTTGCTGCCGAGGAATCCGTCGACGCCGGACGCGTCGTCGAACCACAGCCACACCACGCTGGTGCACAGCACCGCGTACAGGGCGGCGGCGATCCGCGGGTGCCCGGTGCGGACCAGCACCGCGAAGGACGGCAGCAGCCAGACCAGATGGTGCACCCAGGTGATCGGACTGACCAGGCAGGCGGTGAGGCCGGTGAGGGCGAACGCCGTCGTCCACTCCCCCGCTGCCACCGCCCGGCGGGCCCGGGTCGCCCACACGCCCAGGACCAGCAGCACCGCGACCGCCCAGACCGCGCGGTCCGGTTCACCCAGCCGGGCCAGGATCCCCTGGAGCGACTGGTTGGAGACATAGTCCAGGCGGCCCACGCGGGTCGTGTCCCACATGGCCTCGGTCCAGTAGAAGCGCGAGGCGTCCGGGGCCACGGCGGCCGCGAGCGCCGTCGCCGCGACGGCGACGGCCGTGGCGACCGCGGCCGCGCGCCATCGCCTGGCGAGCAGCAGCAGTCCGATGAAGAGGGCGGGCGTGAGTTTCACCGCGGCGGCCAGACCGATGCCGATGCCTGCCCAGCGCGCTCGGCCGGTGGCGAGCAGCCAGGCGTCGGCGAGCACCAGGGCCAGCAGCAGCACGTTCACCTGGCCGAAGCTGAAGGTGTCGCGCAGCGGCTCGAACAGGGCGAGCGCGCAGGCGGCCAGGGCGCAGCCGTACCAGCCGTAGCGCCGCCAGGCGGGTCCGGCGAGGATGCGCAGCACCAGGGCCAGGGCCGCCAGGTTGAGCAGCAGAGCGGCGGCGATCGCCGCGTGCAGGCCGAGGAGTGCCATCGGCAGCATGGCGACGGCCGCGAACGGCGGATACGTGAAGCCGTACGCCGTCCCGGGCACCCGGTAGTCGTAGAGCTGTCCGCCGTGGTGGACCCAGCTGTCCACGGCGCCGTAGTAGACGCGCAGGTCGAACCAGCCGCGCAGCAGGGGCACGGTCGCGGTGAACACGGTCACGGCCGTGGCGAGGGCGAGCACCAGCAGCAGGCGGCCGCGGTCGGTGCGGGGCGGCCTCATGCCGTACGCCCCGACGCCGGGGCCAGTTCCGCCTGGCGGGCCTGCCACAGGACGACCACGGCGAGCACGCCGCCGGAGACGGCCAGGACCAGTTGCCCGGCGTCCGCCGGACCGCCGCTGGGCAGCACGGCCAGCGCGAGGACGCCCGTCACGGCCGCCACCCGGTGCCGTACCGAGGTGCTGGGCGCCGCCGCGGCGATGAGGAACAGCCCCCACAGGGCGTACCAGGGGCGGATGGCCGGGCCGAGGGCGGCCACCGCCGCCAGGCTCAGGCCGAGCGCGTACACCGGCCGCATGCGCAGCCGCAGCCATATGAACAGGACGGCGGCCACGGCGATGGCGGAGCCGAGGACATGCCAGGCCGGGACGGCCAGGGGTGCCAGGTCGCTGCCGAGCCGTTCCAGCAGGGCCCGGGTGGCGCGGCCGAGGAGGCTGCTGAGCGCCCAGTTCTGCGGGGAGACGGGCGTGTTGAGGGCGCCTATCCAGCCGTATCCCGTCCCGGCGAGGGTCGTCGCGGCGACCGTGGTGGCCCCGGCCGCGACACCGGTCGTCAGCACGGCCTTCGCGGGACTTCGGCCCGCGCGGACCTGGAGGACGACGACCGCGGCGAGACCGAGTACGGCGGGCACCTTGACCAGAGCGGCCAGCGTGACGAGTACGGCGCCCAGGGCCGGCCACCGGCCGAGCGCCGCGACCAGGCCGATGCCGAGCAGGCCGAGCATGACGGCGTCGTTGTGGGCGCCCGCGATCAGATGCAGCAGGACCAGTGGGTTGAGGGCGCCGAGCCAGAGCGCGGCGGACGGATCGGCACCGCTGTGCCGGGCGAGGCGGGGCAGCGCGGCCGCCATCAGCCCGACCCCGAGCAGCGCGACGAGCCGCATCCCGAAGACACCGGCGGGGAGTTCGCCGCGGGTCAGCCCGGACAGCACGGAGGCGACGCCGAGGAAGACCGGCCCGTACGGGGCACCGGTGTGCTGCCACAGCGGGGAGACCTCGTCGGCGAGCGGGCCGCCGAGCCGCGCCGGGCCGTGGGCGTAGACGTCCATGTGCGCGTCCACCATGGCGCCCTGCGCGAGGTAGCTGTAGACGTCCCGGCTGAACAGCGGGGGCGCGAGCAGCAGCGGGGCGGCCCAGATCACGAGGACCACCATCAGGGCACGCGGACTGGGCGGTTCGGCACCGCGGACCAGCCGTCCCAGGAGCAGCCAGGCCGCGATCAGCAGAACGAGCCCGAAGTACACACCGACCAGGCCGAGGGCGACGTGGACGGAGGACGGGGCGAGGAGCTCCCGGACGGGCAGGGCTCCGGCGCTCTCACCTCCTGCCGCGAGAAAGGCGGTCCCGGCCAGGCCGAGCACCTGGCAGCGGCGGAGATCGACGGGAAAAGCCATGGCCAACACTCGGGAAGCGTGTCAACGCCGGGTGGCCGGAAAGCGACGAGGGCCCTGCCGGGCGGGGGCCGCGATGTGACCGGCGTGTGGTTCAGGGGTGGTTCGTCGGCTGCGGGCCGTGGGGGCTGATCGCGCCCACGCGGCGGAGCCGCACATTGTCACAGCCCTGCGCCCCTGAGGGGCGTGTCCGCGTCCAGCGTCGACAAGTGGCCCTCAGAACACTGACAGGCCCGTCAGCGTCGTAAATCTGTCGAGGGCCGCTACACCTGCCACCGAATTGCCGCGCTCGTCCAGCCCCGGACTCCACACGCACAGCGTGCAGCGCCCCGGTACCACCGCGATGATGCCGCCGCCGACACCGCTCTTGCCGGGCAGGCCCACGCGGTACGCGAAGTCGCCTGCCGCGTCGTAGGTTCCGCAGGTCAGCATGACCGCGTTGACCTGCTTGGCCTGGCTGCGGGTGAGCAGGCGGGTGCCGTCGGCGCGGACGCCGTGCCGGGCCAGGAAGGTGGTGGCGAGGGCCAGGTCGGCGCACGAGGCCCTGACGGAGCACTGGCGGAAGTACTGGTCGAGCAGGACCGGGATCGGGTTGTCGATGTTGCCGTAGGAGGCCATGAAGTGGGCCAGCGCGGCGTTTCTGTCGCCGTGCGCGGCCTCCGAGGCGGCGACCTCCTTGTCGAAGCCCAGGGTCGGGTTGCCGCTCTCCGAGCGGAGGAAGGTCAGCAGTTCGCCGGCCGCGTCCGAGGTACGGGTCTGGAGGCGGTCCGTGACGACGAGCGCGCCCGCGTTGATGAACGGGTTGCGGGGGATGCCGTTCTCGTACTCCAGCTGCACCAGGGAGTTGAAGGGATTGCCGGAGGGCTCGCGGCCCACGTACTCCCAGAGTTCGTCTCCCTCGCGGGCCAGGTCGAGCGCGAGGGTGAAGACCTTGGTGAGCGACTGCGTGGAGAACGGCTCCCGCCAGTCCCCCACGCCGTACACCGTGCCGTCCAACTCCGCGACGGCCATGCCGAAGCGGCGCGGGTCGCAGGCCGCGAGTGCGGGGATGTAGTCGGCGGGGCGGCCCCGGCCCGGCGTCCGCTCGATCTCTTCGGCGATGCGTTCCAGGACCGGCTGGAAAGGCATGGACGACATCATGATCACCATTGTCCCTCCGGTCGGTCCGGGTGCGCGTGAGCAAGTCAGACGAGAGCGGGTCCGCTGCCGGCCACGACCTCGGGCCGTAGCAGGTCGGCGAGTGTCTCGGCGGGCAACAGGCCCTTCTCCAGGACGAGTTCGGCCACCCCCCGGCCGGTGGCAAGGGCTTCCTTGGCGATGTCGGTGGCGGCCGTGTACCCGATGTGCGGGTTGAGGGCGGTCACCAGGCCGATGGAGTTCTCGACCGTCGCGCGCAGCGCCTCGGTGTTGGCCGTGATGCCGGACACGCAGCGCTCGGCGAGGGTGAGGCAGGCCGCGCGCAGGTGTGTGATGGACTCCGACAGCGAGTGCAGGATGACCGGCTCGAAGGCGTTGAGCTGGAGCTGTCCGGCCTCGGCGGCCATGGTGATGGTGACGTCGTTGCCGATCACCTCGAAGGCGACCTGGTTGACGACCTCGGGGATCACCGGGTTGACCTTGCCGGGCATGATCGACGAACCGGCCTGCACCGGCGGCAGGTTGATCTCGCCGAGACCCGCGCGCGGCCCGCTGGACAGCAGGCGCAGGTCGTTGCAGCTCTTGGACAGCTTCACGGCGATCCGCTTGAGCACGCCGGACATCTGGACGAACGCACCGCAGTCCTGGGTGGCTTCGACCAGGTTGGCGGCGGTGACCAGCTGGAGGCCGGTGATCTCGGAGAGGTGCCGGCGGGCCGACTCGGCGTATCCGGCGGGAGCGTTGAGGCCGGTGCCGATCGCCGTGGCACCCAGGTTGATCTCATGGATCAGCTGGACGGCCTCGGCCAGACGGCTGCGGTCCTCGTCCATCATGACTGCGTACGCGGAGAACTCCTGACCGAGCGTCATCGGCACCGCGTCCTGCAACTGTGTACGGCCCATCTTCAGAACGTCACGGAACTCGACGGCCTTGGCCGCGAAGGCGTCCTGCAGTACGGACATCGCCTTGAGCAGTCCACGCACCGCGAACACCGTCGCGATCTTGACGGCGGTCGGGTAGACGTCATTGGTCGACTGGCCGAGGTTGACGTCCTCGTTGGGGTGCAGGTGGGCGTACTGGCCCTTGGCGTGTCCGAGCAGCTCCAACGCCCGGTTGGCGACGACCTCGTTGGCGTTCATGTTGGTCGAGGTGCCGGCCCCGCCCTGGATGACGTCGACGACGAACTGGTCGTGCAGCTTGCCGTCGCGGATCTCACGGCAGGCCGCGACGATGGCGGCGGCCTTCTTCGGCTCCAGCAGACCGAGTTCCTCGTTGGCGAGAGCGGCCGCCTCCTTGACGGCGGCGAGGGCGTCGATGAGGTGCGGGTAGGCGGAGATCGGGGTGCCGGTGATGGGGAAGTTCTCCGTGGCGCGCAGGGTGTGCACGCCCCAGTACGCGTCGGCGGGGACGTCCCGGTCTCCGAGCAGGTCGTGTTCGCTGCGGGTGACGGCGGCGGTCATGAGGATGCGGCCTCTTTCTGAGGGGCGAGGGTGAGGGAGCGGGCGGAGCGGGAGGGGAGGGACGACCGGCTCGGCGGTGGGGGTGACCGACCGCTGGGCCGGGCGCGCCCGGCGGGTGGCCGGGCCCGCGGGTAACCACGCCGGCCAGTGACCGGGCCGACGGGTGACTGGGCCAGCCAGTGACCGGGCCTGCGCGTGACCGGGCCTGCGGGCGACCGGCCCGGCAGGTAACCGGCCCGGCAGGTAACCGGCCCGGCAGGTAACCGGGCCGGCAGGTAACCGGGCCTGCCAGTGACCGGGCCTGCCAGTGACCGGGCCCGCACGTGACGGGGCCTGCGGGCGACAGGCACGACGCAGACCAGCCCGGCCAGTGACCAGCCCGGCGCGTAACCGGCCCGACGCGTAACCGGCCCGGCGCGTAACCACGCCAGCCAGTGACCGGGCCCGCACGTGACGGGGCCTGCGGGCGACAGGCACGACGCAGACCAGCCCGGCCAGTGACCAGCCCGACGCGTAACCAGCCCGACGCGTAACCGGCCCGGCGCGTAACCACGCCAGCCAGTGACCGGGCCCGCACGTGACGGGGCCTGCGGGCGACAGGCACGACGCAGACCAGCCCGGCCAGTGACCAGCCCGACGCGTAACCAGCCCGACGCGTAACCGGCCCGGCGCGTAACCACGCCAGCCAGTGACCGGGCCCGCACGTGACAAGCCGGCCAGTGACCGGGCCCGCACGTGACCAGCCCCACGCGTAACCGCCCCAGCGCATAACCACGCCAGCCAGTGACCAGCCCAGCCAATGGCCGGCCCGGCGCGTGACCGGGCCCGCGGTACATGGGCAGGCGGAGCGACAAGACGCGGGCGGTGGCCGGCATGCCAGGGGCGCGGGGCTGTGACGCCGTTCGGCTCCGCCGCCGCGTGGGCGCGGCCAGCCACTGCGCCTCCGCAGCCGGTCGAACACCGCACCTCCTACGTCGCTCATCCGGCTTGCCGTCAAGCGCAGGCCGGCACGCTGACCGGGTCCAGCGCCCGCACCGGACGGACGCAGCCCACCGGCGCGCCACCGCCCAGCAGCGGCTCCCCCGCGAACTCGGCGAGCGCCGCCGGGTCGACGCCGGCCCGGGCAAGCGCCGCCGCGGCAACCGGCACACGCGCCCGGTTCGCCCCGTCAGCGATCTTCACGGCAACAGCTCGGCCGTCAGCCAGCGCGGCGACCTGCACCCCCTCGAAGCCGTCCTTGGCGAGCAGCCCCGGCACGGCCCGCATCAGCGCGGCCACGTCCCGGCCGGAGCCGGACGCCATCTCGGCGTGCTCCCGCATCGCGTCGGCCACGCGCGCTTCCGGCGTACCCGGAGCGGCGGTGGTGATCCGGGCGGCCGCGCGCGCGAGACCGTGCAGGGAGACGGAGAACAGGGGCGCGCCGCAGCCGTCGACGGTCACCTGGGCGATGCGCTGCCCGGTGAGGTCCTCGACGATCTCCGCGATGGCCTGCTGGAGGGGGTGCCCGGGGTCGAGGTAGTCGTCCAGGGACCAGCCGTTGAGCTTGCAGGTGTAGAGCATGGCCGCGTGCTTGCCGGAGCAGTTCTGGGCGATTCGGGAGGGCAGGCGGCCCTCCCGGATCCAGTCGTCCCGGACGATTGGGTCGAAGGGCAGGTCGGGCACGTTGCGCAGGTGGTCCTCGGTGAGCCCGGCGAGTTCGAGGATGCGCCGGGCGCCGGCGAGGTGGCGTTCCTCGCCGGAGTGGCTGGCCGCGGTGAGCGAGAGCAGGTCGCCGTCGAGCGGGAAACCGGCCCGGACCATGGCGACGGCCTGCACCGGCTTGAGGGCGGAGCGCGGGTAGAACGCGGCCTCGATGTCGCCGAGTTGGAGCCGGACCTGGCCGTCCGCGTCGAGGACGACGACGGAGCCGTAGTGGAGTCCCTCGATCAGCCCACCGCGGATGAGGTGGGCGACGGGGGCGTGGAAGGGTTCGCGGACAAGGGGTGCGTCCGCTATGGAACTGCTGTACATCACTGCCTGTATTTCCTGGGCCGCCGCGTGCCTCACGCGTCGGCTCCGGTGGTGGACTTGCGCGCCGTACGGCCGCGGATGCCGAACCATCCGACGACCAGCGCCCCGACGATCAGCGGCAGGCACAGCACGGTGGTGCGTCCGGCGCCGCCGTCGGCGTACATGAGGACCAGGACGGAGGCGAGGAACGCCAGCGTCACGAGTTCGGTCCAGGGGGATCCCGGCAGTCGGTAGCCGGGGCGGGACAGTTCGCCCTTCTGGGTCTTCTGCCAGAACATCAGGTGGCAGATCATGATCATGCCCCAGGTGGAGAGGATGCCGATCGCCGCGAAATTCAGCACGATCTCGAACGCTTCGGCGGGGACGACGAAGTTGAGGCCGACGCCGAGGACGCAGAAGCCGCTGGTGAGCAGGATGCCGCCGTACGGGACCTTGCTGCGGCTCATCACGCTCGTGAACTTGGGGGCGGAGCCGGACATCGCCATCGAGCGCAGGATGCGGCCGGTGGAGTACAGGCCCGAGTTGAGCGAGGACATGGCCGCGGTGAGCACGACGAGGTTCATCACGCCGCCGGCCGCCGGGACGCCGATGTTGGACAGCACGGTCACGAAGGGGCTCTCGCCGGAGGTGTACTTGTTCCACGGCAGCAGCATCGACAGCAGGACGACCGAGCCGACGTAGAACAGGCCCACGCGCCACATGATCGAGTTGATCGCCTTCGGCATGATCTTCTCGGGGTTCTCGGTCTCACCGGCCGCGACACCGACCAGCTCGACGGAGGCGTAGGCGAAGACGACGCCCTGGATGATCAGCAGCATCGGCAGCAGGCCGTTGGGGAAGACGCCGCCGTGGTCGGCGATCAGGGACGGGCCGGGGGTGTGACCGTCGACGGGCTGCTGGGTGACCAGCAGGAAGATGCCGATCAGCATGAAGACGACGAGCGCGCTGACCTTGATGATGGCGAACCAGAACTCCAGTTCGCCGAAGATCTTCACTGAGATGAGGTTCACGGTGAGCACGACCGCGAGCGCGATCAGCGCGATCACCCACTGCGGGATGTCGGAGAACATGCCCCAGTAGTGGGTGTAGGTGGCCACGGCGGTGATGTCGGCGATGCCGGTGGTCGCCCAGTTGAGGAAGTACATCCAGCCCGCCGTGTACGCGCCCTTCTCGCCGAGGAATTCGCGGGCGTACGACACGAAGGCGCCGGAGGAGGGCCGGTACAGGACGAGTTCGCCGAGGGCGCGCACGACGAGGAAGGCGAAGAGGCCGCAGACCGCGTAGGCGATGAACAGGGAGGGCCCGGCGTCGGCGAGGCGGCCGCCGGCGCCGAGGAACAGGCCGGTGCCGATGGCGCCGCCGATGGCGATCATGTTGACGTGCCGGGACTTCAGGGACTTGCTGTAGCCCGCGTCTCCCGCGTCGACGTGCGCGGCCGGTTCGCGTGTCTCCTGTTGGAGGTGCTGCTCGCTCACGCCTCGGGTCCGCCTTCCGTGGGGGTGTCCGTGCGCGTGGGGCGCACGATGTCGGTGAGGGTCGTGGAGACGCGGTCGAGGTGGTGGGTCATGGCCTCCACCGCGTCGTGTTCGGAACCGTCGATCAGCGCTTCGACGATCGCGCGGTGTTCGCGGTTGGACTGCTCGCGCCGGCCGCCCAGTTCGTTGAGGAACGCCGACTGACGGGCCAGGGCGTCCCGGATCTCCTCGATGACCCGGCGGAAGACCGGGTTCTGCGCGGCCTCGGCCACGCCGAGGTGGAAGAGCGAGTCCATCGCGACCCATGCGGTGGTGTCGGTCTCCCGCTCCATCCGGTCCAGGAGGTGGGCCAGATGGTCCAGGTTCTCCGGGGTGCGGCGCCGGGCCGCGTATCCGGCGACCGGGATCTCGACGTGGCGGCGCACCTCCAGCAGGTCGCTGGCCGCGTAGTCGCCGAAGGTGGGGTCCTCGACGGCGCTGGCGACGACGAAGGTGCCCTTGCCGGTCTTGGAGACGGTGAGCCCCATGGCCTGCAGGGCCCGCAGCGCCTCCCGGAGCACGGGCCGGGAGACCTCGAGGGTCCGGCACAGCTCCGCCTCGGAGGGGAGCTTGTCGCCGATCGCGTAGTCGCCGCGCTCGATGGCGCCGCGAAGGTGGGAGAGCACCGCTTCCATGGCGCTGACGCGTCGCGGCCGCCCACCTGTCTGGCTGTCTGACAGGTTCACGGGAGTGATACTCCGGGTGGTGTAGGGGCCCTGTCAAGGTGACTGAAAAAGGAATTTCAGGGGGCGGGAAGCCTGAAAGCGGCCTCACACCCCGTGCGGTCAGCCGCTGAGGGCGCCCGTGGCCAGCAGCCCGAACAGCAGCACGCCGACGACGATCCGGTAGACCACGAAGGCGTTGAAGGAGTGCTTGGCGACGAACTTCAGCAGCCAGGCGATGGAGGCGTAGGCGACGACGAAGGAGACGACGGTCCCGACGGCGAGCGGGGCCGCGCCCACGCCCGCCCCCAGGGCGTCCTTGAGTTCGTACAGTCCGGCGCCGGTCAGGGCGGGAATGCCGAGGAAGAACGACAGCCGGGTCGCGGCCACGCGGTCCAGGTCCAGGATCAGCGCCGTGGACATGGTGGCGCCGGAGCGGGAGAAGCCCGGGAAGAGCAGGGCGAGGATCTGCGAGCCGCCGACCAGCATCGCGTCCTTGAACGAGGTGTCGTCCTCCCCGCGCTTGTGCCGGCCGATCTGGTCGGCCGCCCACATCACCCCGCTGCCGACGATCAGCGAGCCCGCCACCACCCACAGCGAGGCCAGCGGCCCCTCGATGAGCGGCTTGGCGGCCAGGCCCACGGCAACGATCGGGATGGTCGCGAAGATCACCCACCAGGCGAACTTGTAGTCGTGGTGGTACCGCTCCTCGCGATGGGCGAGCCCTCGGCCCCAGGCGGAGACGATCCGCACGATGTCCTTGAAGAAGTACACGAGCACGGCGGCGATCGCGCCGACCTGGATCACGGCCGAGAACCCGACGACGGCGTCGTCGTCGACGGGGATGCCCATGAGCCCCTCGACGATCTTCAGATGGCCGGTGGAGGAGACGGGCAGGAACTCGGTCACCCCCTCGACGGCTCCGAGGAGGACGGCCTGACCGACGCTGATGACGCTCATGGGATCCAGTTCTTCTCAGGGCGGGGGGTGCGGCGGGCACAGTCTTACTACACGCGGGCGAGAATCCGGCTTCATCCCCACACGGCGTGTGCCAGTTCCACTCCAGCGAAGGCCGCCCCGAGCCCCGCGACCACGCTCGCGACCACGTTGACCGCGGCATACAGCCCCGCCCCCGTCTCGGTCAGCCGCAGGGTCTCGTACGAGAAGGTCGAGTACGTCGTCAGCGCCCCGCACAGGCCGGTGCCCACAAGCAGCTGGAGATGGGAACCGGCGGCTCCCGCGGTGGCGGCTCCGGTGAGCAGGCCGAGGATCAGACAGCCCGTGACGTTCACGGCGAAGGTGCCCCAGGGGAAGACCGAGTCGTGGCGGGACTGCACCGCCCGGTCCGTGAGGTAGCGGAGCGGGGCACCGACCATGGCGCCCGCGATCACCAGCAGCCAGTTCACGACGACTTCTTACCTTTCGCGTCCGGTTCGCCCCGGTTTTCGCCCTGGTCGTGGCCCCGGTTGGGGCCCCGGTCGTGACCCCGGCCGACATACCGGATGACCTCGCAGTCGTCGAGGATCACCAGGCCTTCGGTGACGAGTTCGTCGAGCTGCGGCAGGAAGGCGCGTACGCGCTCCTCGGCGTCCACGATCACTACGGCGACCGGCAGGTCCTCGCTCAGGGACAGCAGGCGCGAGGTGTGGATCAGGGAGGAGGCGCCGAAGCCCTCGATGCCGCGGAAGACGCTGGCGCCCGCCAGACCGGCGGCGTGGGCGCGGTGCACGATCTCCGTGTAGAGCGGCCGGTGGTGCCAGGTGTCGTTCTCGCCGATGAAGACGGTCACGCGCAGGGCGCGCCCGGTCAGCCCGGTCATGACTGCCTCCACTTCAGGACCCGGCGGGTGCCCGTGGCCGCGAGCCACACCGCGGTGAGCGCCGCGAGCAGGGTCGCGGCCAGATAGACCAGCCCCGTGCGCGGGTGGCCGGCGTCGAGCAGCTTCTGGATGTCGACGGCGTAGGTCGAGAAGGTGGTGAAGCCGCCGAGTACGCCGGTGCCGAAAAACGGGCGCACGAGGCGGTGGGCGGCCCACACGTCGGTGATGACCACCATGAACACGCCGATCACGGCACAGCCGACGACATTGGTCCAGAAGGTCGCCCAGGGAAATCCGCCCGGCTGGGCGGGCCACCACAGGGCGGCCGCGTACCGGGCGGTGGCGCCGAGGGCTCCGCCGAACGCCACCACCGCGACGACCGGTGCCTGGCCCCGCCAGTCCGCGGGCCGCCGTCGCGGGCGCGCGGGGGCGCTGAGGCTTTCGGTGTCCGGGGCTGTCATGGTCGTACGTCTCCTACTCGCCGGGGCCCGGCATACGGGCGTGCTCCATCGCAAGTAGGGACCGTTGGCGGCACGTGTGCCGCGGTTCGGGTACGGCGGGCCCCACCGCCGCGCCGCGAGGTGATCGCGGCCGGTCAACAGGGTAACCCTCCGGTCCGCCGGGGTCACTTCCCGGCCGGTGCCTCGCAGACCGCGACGCCCGGCTCCCACAGGCTCCCCAGGATCAGGTGGCCCTCGGTCTCGCAGACGCTGGTGACCATGCGGAAGCCGGAGCGCCGGCGGACGAGGTGGTGGACCACGCGGCCGGCGTCGTCGACCGCCAGGACGCCGATGGTGCCCGGGGGACGGAAGGGGGCGCGCACGGCCAGGCGTGCCGCGGCCTGGCGTACGGACGGTGTGCCGCGATGCAGCAGGTCCAGCGGGGGAACGCGGGGTCCGGCGAGGGACACCCAGACCGGGCCCTCGGGTGAACCGCGCCAGAGGTTGTCGGGCATTCCCGGAAGGTCCTCGGCGAAGGGCTCGCTCCGGCCCGCCTTCGGTCCGGCGAGCCAGTAGCGGCTCAGCCGGTACGCGCCCGTCTCGGCGACGATCAGGAAGGTCTCGTCGCCGCTCGGGGCCAGCCCGTTGGCGAACTGCAGCCCCTCCAGCAGGACCTCGGGCGTGTCACTGCCGGGGACGAGGCGCAGGAGCCGGCCGGTGCCCGTGTGTTCGACCAGGTCGCCGATCCAGTGCTGAAGCGGGTAGCGACGGCTGGAGACGGTGAAGTACACGCTTCCGTCGGACAGGGCGACCACGTTGCTGCAGAACCGCAGCCTCTCCCCCGCCACCTCGTCGGCGAGGACGCGCACGGTGCCCTCGGCGAGGTCGACGCCGAGCAGTCCGCGTTCGGCGTCGCACACCAGCAGGGCGTCGTCCGGCAGGAGGGCGAGGCCGAGCGGCCTGCCGCCGGTCTCGGCGAGCACCTCCACGCGGGCCGTGGCGGGTTTCGTCACCCCGTGCAGGCGCAGGATGCGACCGTCCGCCACACCGGTGAGCACACGCCCGCGGGAGTCGGCCACGACGTCTTCCGGGCCGCGGCCCCCGACCGCGACGTAGTGGCGGGGGACGAGAGCTGCGGGACGGTCCATGTGCGCCTTGCCTTCACGGTCGGAGAGGGCTCGTCCTCGCAGGTGTACCCGTCCGGAGAGACCTCTACCAACCCTTCTCGAACATGCGTGCCACCTCAGCGATCCGTACCTCGTCGCGCCGGTAGTGCGTGCGCCGCCGGATTCTCCTGGTGCGCAGCAGGCCGAGGTCCGCGAGCAGGTCGAGGTGGGTCTCGGCGACGGCGCGGCGCACTCCGAGCTTCTGGGCGACGGCGGCCGCGGTCACGCCGTCCTCCACCAGGTCGCCGTGCCGCTGCGGCGGGAAGTGCGCGGCCGGGTCCTTCAGCCAGTCAAGGATGTCCAGGCGCCTCGCGCCGGTCGGAGTCCTCAGCATCTCGTCCCCTCCGTCCGAGCTCCTCGTAGCGCGTCTTCCCACTGTCCCGCACTCGAAGCCACCACGCCCGGAACTCCATAACCTTGTCCGGTACCGAACTCCCTTGTGGGGCACATCAGTTCGCCATACAGGCCGGCCAGGGCGAGGAAGAGCCCCTCCGCCCGCGGCTCGTGCGCTCGCACGGGCGGAGGGGAGTCGGTTCAGCCGTCGAGTCGTACGACGCGGACGGCACCCGCCGGGAGGGACAGGCGGCCGGCGGCGCGTTCCCCGGTCAGCAGCTCGGTGCCGTCCGCTTCCAGCGGCACCTTGACCTCCGACGCGGTGTGGTTGATCGCGAACAGGTACGTGCCCGACTCGCCGGTCCGGCGCACCACTTCGACGTCCCGGGGCAGGTCGGCGCGCGCGCTGATCCCGGCGTCCTCGACCGCCCAGCCCAGCAGCGCATCGAGGCCCTGGGCGTCGAGGCGCGTGGAGACGTACCAGGAGGTGCCCTCACCGAGGTGGTGCCGGGTGACGGCGGGGTGGCCGGCGGTCAGGCCGTCGGCGTACGTCCACACGGTCTCGGCGCCGCGCGGCACCACGAACTCGGTCCACACGTCACCGGTGAGCTCCGAGCCGTCGGGGCCGGTGAGGCGCACCGACTGGTCCTGGAGCAGCGGCGAGAACTCCTCGACGGTCAGGCCCAGCACGTCCCGCAGTGTCCCCGGGTAGGCGCCCTCGTGCACGGCGTCGTGCTCGTCGACGATTCCGGAGAAGTACGAGACGACGAGGGTTCCGCCGTTCTCGACGTACTCCTCGATGTTGCGGCCGGCCGCCTGAGTCATGAGGTACAGCGCGGGGACGACGACAAGGGGATACCTCGACAAGTCGGCTTCCGGATGGGCGAAGTCGACGGTGAGGTGGCGGTCGTAGAGGGCCTCGTAGAAGGCGTCGGCGCGCTCGCGCGGGTCGTGGGCCTCGCTGGGGCGCCACTGGAGGTTCTGCGCCCACCAGGAGTGCCAGTCCCACAGGACGGCCACGTCGGCGGTGGTGCGGGTGCCGCGGATCGTGCTCAGCGAGTCGAGCGAGGCGCCCAGTTCGACCACTTCGCGCCAGACACGGGTGTCCGTACCGCCGTGCGGCACCATCGCGGAGTGGAACTTCTCGGCGCCGCGCCGCGACTGCCGCCACTGGAAGAACATGGCGCCCTCGGAGCCGCGCGCCACGTGCGCGAGGGAGTTGCGGGCCATCTGGCCGGGGGCCTTGGCGGGGTTGCGGGGCTGCCAGTTGATGCCCGAGGTGGAGTGTTCGAGCAGGAGCCAGGGGGCGCCGCCCGCGACCGAGCGGGTGAGGTCGGCGGCCATGGCGAGGTTGACGTGGGTGCGGCGGCCGTCGGTGATCAGGTAGTGGTCGTTGGTGACGAGGTCGACCTCGCGGCCCCAGGCCCAGTAGTCGACGGAGTCGCACTGGCTGAGCGCGGTCATGAAGTTGGTCGTGACGGGGATGCCGGGTGCGAGGCGGTGCAGGATGTCCCGCTCCATACGGAAGTTCTCGCGCATGGTGGCGTCGGCGAACCGCTTGTAGTCCAGTGCCTGGCCCGGGTTGCCGACGGTGGGCGCCGTGCGCGGCGGGGTGATCTCCTCGAAGCCGGCGTAGCGCTGGCCCCAGAAGGCGGTGCCCCAGGCCTCGTTGACCGCGTCGACGGTTGCGTACGTCGTGGCCAGCCAGCGGCGGAAGTGGGCGGCGCAGGAGTCGCAGTAGCAGGCGGAGACGGGGATGCCGTACTCGTTGTGCACGTGCCACATCGCCAGGGCCGGGTGGCCGGCGTACCGCTCGGCGAGCCGGGTGGTGATGTTCGCCGCGGCGGCGCGGTAGTCGGCGTTGCTGTGGCAGATGGCGCCGCGCGAGCCGAAGGCGAGGCGGACGCCGTCGGCCGTCATGGGCAGCGCGTCGGGGTGTGCGCGGTAGAACCAGGCTGGGGGTACGACCGTGGGGGTGCCGAGGTCGACGCGGACGCCGTTCTCGTGGAGCAGGTCGAGGAGGCGGTCCAGCCAGCCGAAGTCGTACGCGCCGGGCGAGGGCTCCAGCAGCGCCCAGGAGAAGATCCCGACGCTCACCATGGTGACGCCGGCCTCGCGCATCAGCCGCACGTCCTCCTGCCAGACGCTCTCGGGCCACTGCTCCGGGTTGTAGTCCCCGCCGAAGGCGAGCCTGGTGAGGCCCCTGGGGGCGGTCTCCGGCATGGTCTCTCCCGCTGACAGATGGATGGGAACGTGATGGGAACGTGCACACATAGTTCTCGACGGCGCGAGCCCAAGATAACCGTACGAGGGTGACCCTTGCCAAGTACGGCGAAGGAGGGTCTACTGTGCACGATCACAGCGAACCGACGTCACCGGGCGCCATCGGGCGGTTCTGACGGCGTCGCTCCGCGCTCCGGGGCCTTAAAGTCTGACCATGAACAGTGCGGGGGGCCGGCGTAGACCGCCGACGATCCACGACGTGGCGCGGGAGGCCGGGGTCTCCCGCGGCACCGTCTCACGCGTGCTCAACGGCGGGCATTACGTCAGCCCCGCCGCCCAGGAGGCGGTCAACGCCGCCATCCGCAAGACGGGGTACGTCGTCAACCGGCACGCCCGTTCCCTGATCACCGGGCGGTCCGACTCGATCGGCTTCCTGCTGACGGAGCCGCAGGAGCGGTTCTTCGAGGACCCGAACTTCAACGTCCTGCTGCGCGGCTGCACCCAGGCACTGGCCGCGCACGACATCCCGCTGCTGCTGATGCTGGCCGGCACCGAGGACGAGCGTCGGCGCATCACGCGGTACATCACCGCAGGTCACGTAGATGGCGTGCTGCTGGTCTCCAGCCACTTCGGGGATCCCATCGCCGAGGAACTGCGCGAGGCGGGCGTGCCGCTGGTCGCGTGCGGCAAGCCGATCGGGCTCGGTTCCCGGGTGAGCTACGTGGCGGCCGACGACCGGGACGGCGCCCGCGACATGGTGCGCCATCTGCTGTCGCTGGGCCGCCACCGCGTCGGCGTGGTCACGGGCCCGCTGGACACCCCGGGCGGTGTCGAGCGCCTCGCCGGCTACAAGGAGGTGCTCACGGAGGCGGGTGTCGAGATCGACGAACGGCTGATCGTCTCCGGCGACTACAGCCGGGCCAGCGGTGAGGCGGGCGCCGAACGGCTGCTCGCCCGGACCCCCGACATGGACGCCGTGTTCGTCGCCTCCGACCTGATGGCGCAGGGCGTGCTGACGGCGCTGGAGCGGGCCGGACGGCGGGTACCCGAGGACGTGGCGGTGGGCGGCTTCGACGACTCGCCGGCCGCACTGGCCGCCCGCCCCGAGCTGACCACCATCCGGCAGCCCTGGGACCGCATCAGCGCGGAGATGGTCCGGGTGCTGCTGGCCCAGATCGGCGGCGAGGATCCGGCGGCGGTGATCCTGCCGACGGAGCTGGTGAAGCGGGAGTCGGCGTAGCGCTTCAAGGCGGCTGATGGCCGATGCCAGGAACATCGGGACGGCCGGGATCAGCAGGTCCTGTCACGCGTGGGCGCGCTGCTTGTGTCCCGGTCCACAGTCGGCTCGGCGGCGGCACCTCCCCCGCCACAGCGGACGCCATGACGGCCCACCCCCGGCACGAGGACGCACTGAGCATCCGCCGACGCCCGGGCGATCGCGACCATCGGCTCGTCCGGCTCCACACACCCACGGCCGTGACGCCACGCACAGTCGGCTCGGCGGCGGCACCTCCCCCGCCACAGCCGATGAGGGCCTGGCTACGTGTGCCCACTTCCAGCGGGCGCTCGCGGGTCACGTCCACGGCAACCGGTCAGGATCGAAGAAGCGGTTACCCGCCTCCCGGCCTAGCGTGAAACCACCGACACCGTCTCATCTCAGGAGCACGCCATGACCGCCGGCCTCACCACGATCATCTACCCCGTCAAGGACATCGCCCGGGCGAAGGCCCTGTTCAGCGCCCTGCTGGAGGTCGAGCCCTACGCGGACGAGCCCTACTACGTCGGCTTCAAGGACGCCGGCCAGGACGTCGGCCTCGACCCCAACGGGCACGCCAAGGGCATGACCGGCCCGGTCCCCTACTGGCACGTCTCCGACATCCGTGGCCGCCTCGCCGCCCTGCTCGACGCGGGCGCCGAGCTGCTCCAGGACGTCCAGGACGTCGGCGGCGGCAGGCAGATCGCCTCCGTGAAGGACGCCGACGGAAACCTCGTCGGGCTCCTCCAGGACGCCTGAGCCGCTTCACCCCTGTCCGAATCTCCATGCATGCGCATTAACATCGGGTGTATGGCAGTGAACGCGGCCGCTACCCGGCTCGAGGAACAGTGGCGGGACATCCTGTCCGTGCACGCGCGCACGATGTGCGAGATCGACCGCGTGCTGCATCCGCACAGGCTGGGCGCGAGCGACTTCGAAGTGCTCGACATCCTCGCCACCGCCTCGCCCGAGGAGGGCGACCAGTGCCGGGTGCAGAACCTCGCCGGACGGGTGCATCTCAGCCAGAGCGCGCTGTCCCGGTTGATCGGCCGGCTGGAGAAGGACGGCCTGGTGGAGCGCTCCGTCTGCGTGGAGGACCGGCGCGGCGTATCGGTGGCCCTGACCCGCAAGGGCCGCGACCTGCACGCCGAGGTGCTGCCGCTGCAGCGTGACGTTCTGGCCCGGATGCTGGGCTGACCCTCGTCAGCGCAGCAGTTCCCTCACGGCGGTGAAGGCGGCCTCGACCGTCGCCGGATCCGCGCCGGGACGGGCCAGCGCGCTCATCGGGATCGGCGTGACCGCGGGCAGCCCCTCGCAGGTGGTCAGGCCGTCGGGGGCCGGTCCGACGGCGGCGAGGAGGGCCACGCCCTGGCCGGTGCGGGCGATGTCGAGGACACCCGCGAGGTAACCGGCGTCTCCGACGACCGTGGCGGGCACCCCGTGCGCGGCCAGGGTCGCGATGGCCCGGCGGCGGATCGCGCAGGGATCCTCGATGGCGACCAGGGGCACGGGGGCCGGTGCGGGGGGTGCCTCCCAGCCGGGGACGGCGTGCCAGGTGAGCGGGAGGCCGCCGACGGGTGTGCCCTCGGTGGCGGCGGCCTCCGTGACGTACACCGCCACGTCGACACTGCCGCGCTCCACGGCCTCGACGAGGCGGGCGGAGCGGTCGATGCGGAAGCGGACCCGGCAGCCGGGGCGTACCTCCTGGACGGCGGCGGTCAGCCTGGGCAGGAACTGGTCGGCGGCGTGCTCGGTGGAGCCGACGGTGACGGTGTCGCCGTCCGGGTCGGTCAGGGTGCGGACGGCCTCGTCGTGCACGGCGAGGATCCGCCGGGCCTGTTCCAGCAGCAGCCGCCCCTCGGGGGTGAACCGGGTGCCGCGTCCCTCGCGTTCGACGACCGGCCTCCCCAGCGCTTTCTCCAGTTTGCGGACGTGCTGGCTGACCGCCGACTGGCTCAGGGACAGTGTCCGGGCGGCGCGGTGGAAGCCGCCGCAGTCGGCGATCGCGGTCAGGCTGCGCAGGGCCACGATGTCGAGGACCGGTTGGGGCATGCCGCGACAGTAGCCCGTCCGGTCGACCGATCGCGATCCCTGATCGGTTTCGATGCGGAATCGTCGTTGGACGCGGTCCGCGAGGGCCGGTCATGATGGGCGCATGTTGCACGCGACCGCTTTTGCTGCCCTTCTGACGCAGCGCCGAGTCATCGACTTCGGCGTGGCGTGCAGCGCGCGCTGTCGCTGATCTCCCGCCGCACACCGGCGTCCCCGCTCAGTCCGAGCCGATTGCGCCTTCTCTTCACTGACACGTGACAGTCGCTTTCGGCTGCCTTTCTCCGTGTAGATCCCCCTGCACAGACATGCCCATATATGCCCAGATACGGGAGTTGCCCCCTCATGCCCTCATCCTTCTCCTGGGACGAACCCGAAGGCCTCGCCGCGCGCGGCACGCTGATCGTGCTGGCCGGCCGGGGTGAACACGGCGGTGTGTACGAGCGATTCGGCCGCCGGCTCGCCTTCGACGCCTATCGGGTCCGCGCCCTCGGCGACCCGTCCGCCGATCCGTCCGTGCTCGACGAGGCCGCGAAGCTGCTCGCCGACGAGTCGCTGCCCGGCCCGAAGGTGCTGGTCGGTTCGGACTCGGGTGCGCGGTACGCCGTCCGTCTCGCCGCCGAGCAGGACGCGGGGGTCGACGCACTGATCCTGACCGGCCTGCCCACTGCCCCCTGGACTTCCGGGAGTTGGGAGATCGAGCTCCAGGCCCGTACCGCCTGCCCCACGCACCGGGCCCGTCTCGCCCACGACCCGGACTTCCGGCGCGGCGCGCTCGACGAGACGCCCGACCTGCCCGATCCGAGCCTGGACCTGGTGCGCGTCCCGGTGCTCGCCCTGCACGGCACGGACGACACGGTCAGCCCGGTCGAAAAGGCCCTGACCGCGTACGCGGGACACCCGCACGTCCGGACGGTGACCTTCGACGGCGGCCGGCACGACGTCCTCAACGACGCGTCGCACCGCACGGCTGCCGCGACCGTCGTGCTCTTCCTGGAGCGCCTGCGCCTGTCCCCCGACCTGCCCACGATCGCGGAGGGCCTGGCATGACCGTGACGACCACCGTGTCCGAGCACCGCGAACTGCTCGCCTCCGACACTCCCCCGGCTGTGCTCGACGTCCGCTGGGCGCTGGGCGATCCGCACGGCCGCGACCACTACGCCGAGGGCCACGTCCCGGGCGCGGTCCACGTCGACCTCGATACGGAACTGGCCGCGCCGCCGAGCCCGGAGGGCGGCCGGCATCCCCTGCCCGGGATCGGCGACTTGCAGGGTGCGGCGCGTCGGTGGGGTGTGCGGGCGGGCCAACCGATCGTGGTCTACGACGACTTGGGCAACACCGCCGCCGCCCGCGCCTGGTGGCTGCTGCGCCACGCGGGCCTCGCCGAGGTGACACTCCTCGACGGGGCACTCGGCGCCTGGCGGGCTGCCGGGCTGCCGCTGGAGTCCGGGATCCCGGCCGACCCGCCGCCCGGCGACGTCGTGCTGCGCGCGGGCGGGCTGCCGGTCACCGACGCCGACGGAGCCGCCGAACTCGCCGCGTCCGGGCTGCTGTTGGACTCGCGGGCCGCCGAGCGGTACCGGGGCGAGGTGGAGCCGGTGGACTCGCGGGCGGGACACATCCCGGGCTCGGTCTCCGCCCCGACCGGCGAGAACCTCGCGGCGGACGGGACCTTCCTGCCGCCCGAGGAGCTGCGCAAGCGGTTCGAGGAGAAGGGCGTCGCCGAGGCCGCGCGCATCGGCGTGTACTGCGGCTCCGGCGTGACCGCCGCCCACCAGATCGCCGCGCTGGAGATCGCCGGTTTCGAGGCGGTGCTCTTCCCCGGATCCTGGTCCGCCTGGTCCGCCGATCCGGCCCGCCCGGCCGCGAAGGGAAACCACCCATGACGACAAAACCCCTGGGCACGGCCGTCCTGCCGAAGCAGAAGGCGGCCGATACGCCGCAGCCCGCCCGCGTCACCCTCCACGGCACGGCGAAGACCGCGCGCCGCCTCACCGTCCCCCGCTCCGTACGCCGCTGCGCCGGCCCCGTCGGCCTGGTCCTGCTGTGGTTCCTTACCTCGGCCACCGGCCTCCTCCCGGAATCCGTGCTGGCCTCCCCCGTGGACGTCGTGGAACAGGCGGTCGAGCTCACGAAGAGCGGCGAACTGCCCGACGCCATCGCCGCGTCGGGCCGCCGCGCCGCCACCGGCTTCCTGATCGGCGCGACCGTCGCGCTGAGCCTGTCCCTGCTGGCCGGGCTGTTCCGGCTCGGCGAGGACGTCATCGACTCCTCGATGGGCATGTTCCGGGCGATCCCCTGGGTGGGGCTGATCCCGCTGTTCATCGTCTGGTTCGGCATCGAGGAGACCCCGAAGATCGCGCTGGTCGCGCTCGGCGTGACGTATCCGCTGTACTTCAACATCTACGGCGGCATCCGCTCGACCGACACCCAACTCGTCGAAGCCGCACGGATGATGGGGCTCGGCCGGCTGGGGCTGATCAAGTACGTGATCCTGCCGAGCGCGCTGCCCGGGGCACTCGTGGGGCTGAGGTACGCGCTGTCCACCGCCTGGCTGGCGCTGGTCTTCGCCGAACAGATCAACGCGGACGCGGGGCTCGGCTACCTCATGAGCAACGCCCAGCAGTACTTCCGTACGGACGTCATCGTGCTGTGCCTCGTCGTGTACGCCCTGCTCGGGCTCGCCTGCGACTTCGCCGTACGGATCCTTTCGCGCCGCCTGCTGACCTGGCGGGCCAACTTCGAGGGCGAGGCATGACGGCCATGGCCAACAGCGTGGAAACCAGGGGCCTTTCGCGGGCCTTCGACGGCAACACCGTCCTGCACGACCTCGATCTCGACATCCGCGCGGGCGAGTTCGTGGCCCTGCTCGGGCACAGCGGCTGCGGCAAGTCGACCCTGCTGCGGATCCTCGCCGGGCTCGACGAGCAGATCGGCGGCGAGGTCACCGTGCCCGCACGGCGCAGTGCGGCCTTCCAGTCGCCGCGGCTGCTGCCCTGGCTGAAGGTGTGGCGCAACGTCGTCCTCGGGCTGCCGGGCCGGCCCGACAGGGCGCTGGCGCACAAGGCCCTCGACGAGGTCGGCATCGCGGACCGTGCGGGAGTCTGGCCCAAGACGCTCTCCGGCGGCCAGGCCCAGCGTGTCTCCCTGGCCCGTGCCCTGGTCCGCGAACCCGAACTACTGCTGCTGGACGAGCCGTTCGGCGCCCTGGACGCCCTCACCCGGGGCCGGGTGCAGCAGCTGGTCGCCGAGCTGTGGCAGCGGCACGGCTGCGCGATCCTCCTGGTCACCCATGACGTGGAGGAGGCGCTGCTGCTCGCCGACCGTGTCCTGGTGATGGACGGCGGCCGCATCGCCCACGAGCTCACCGTCGACCTGCCCCGCCCCCGCGACCTCACGGCCCCCGAGTTCGTCACCCTGCGCGCCCGCCTCCTGAACTGGCTCGGCGTCACCCGCACCCTGGAAGGAACCCCCTCGTGATACGCCGACTCGCAGCCGCCGCACTGAGCGTCACCGCCCTGCTGGCGCTGACCGCCTGCGGTGCGGACTCCTCGGCGCAGGCATCGTCGAAAGAGGTCACGCTCACCATCGGCGACCAGGCCAGGACCCTCCAGACGATCGTCGCCGCCTCGGATGCCCTCAAGGGCGCGAAGTACAAGGTGAAGTGGGCCGAGTTCGAGGGCGCGGCCCCGCTCTACCAGGCCGTGCAGGCGGGCGCCGCCGACACCGCGTACTCCGCGGACCTGCCCGCGCTCCAGGCGCTCAGCGGCGGAGTGGAGTTCAAGAACGTGGCCGCGCTGAAGAACGACGGCCGGCATGTCGGCATCATCGTCGGCAAGGACTCCGGCATCGACAGCGTCAAGGACCTCAAGGGCCAGAAGGTCGTCGTGTCCTCGGCGAAGGGCAGCATCTCCGAGTATCTGCTGGCCAACGTGCTCCGGCAGAACGGCCTCGACTACCCGGACGTGCGGGTGCAGTACCTGCTGCCGACCGACGCGCAGGCCGCCTTCGCCTCCGGGAAGATCAAGGCCTGGGCGACCTTCGGTGTCTACCAGGCCGTCGGCCTGGAACAGGGAGGCAAGCTGCTCGTCGACGGGGCCGGCGGCCGGGTCAGCGGGTACGGCTTCATCGGCGCGTCCGACAAGGTCCTCGCCGACTCGTCGAAGAAGGCCGCGCTCGCCGACTTCCTCAAGCGCCTCGGTACGGCCCTGAAGTGGACGACCACCCACCAGGACGCCTATGCCGAGGCCATCGAACAGCGCAACGGAGCCGACGCCTCCGTGGCGAAGACGCTGGCCTCCGCCGCGTACGGCGAGGCCCTGCCGATCACGGCCGACGTGAACAGGACCGTCCAGGGCGTGGCCGACCTCATGAACGGGATCGGTGTGCTGGAGCCGAACGTCGACGTGGCGGAGTCGGCCGACACGTCTCTTCTCAAGTGACCTTTAAGACGCGGGAGTTGTTCATGCCTGTCGAATTCATCAGCGCCGTCCACACGGACACGGGAGCGTCGGGGCCGGCCGCCGCGAGCCGTACCGGCTTCGACCGCGACCACCTGCGCAAGTACGCTCGCGCGCTGGACGACGGGGGTTTCGACCACACTCTGGTGGCCTACCACTCGGCCTCGCCGGACGCCTTCCAGGTCGCCCAGTTCGTCGCCACCCACACCGAACGGATCCGCCCGATCCTGGCCCACCGGCCGGGCGTGGTCTTCCCCACGCACGCGGCACGTGCCCTCGCCACCCTGGACCGGATCAGCGACGGCCGGCTGACGGTGCACATCATCTCGGGCGGCAGCGACGAGGAGCAGCGCCGGGAGGGCGACTATCTCGACAAGGCGGAGCGGTACGAGCGTTCGGACGAATACATCCGGATCCTGAGGCAGGTGTGGCAGGCCGAGGGGCCGGTGTCGCACGAGGGCAAGTACTTCCGGTTCGAGGGTTACTACTCCGACGTGAAGCCGGTGCGGGGGCTGATCCCCATCTCGGTGGGCGGTTCGTCGCAGGACGCCTACCGGGTCGGCGGTCAGCAGGGCGACATCTTCGGGTTGTGGGGCGAGCCGCTGAAGGAGACGGCCGAGCAGATCGCCGCCGTGAACGCGGTCGCGGCGGCCGCCGGGCGCCCTCACCCCCGTATCTGGGTGTCCTTCCGCCCGATCATCGCGCCCACCGACGAGCTGGCCTGGGAGAAGGCGCACCGCACGCTGGGCGTGATCGAGGACCAGGCGCGCAACACCGAGCTGCTGCGCCACTACCGCACCACCGGGCGCCCCGCCAACGTCGGCTCGCAGCGGCTGCTCGACATCGCCGAGCGCGGCGAGGTCCATGACCGCTGCCTGTGGACCGCCCCCGCGGTCGCCACCAACGCGGCCGGTGCCTCGACCGCGCTGGTCGGCTCCCCCGAGACGGTGGCCAAGGCCCTCCTCGACTACGTCGACATCGGCTGCGACCTGCTGTCGATCCGCGGCTACGACCCGCTCAACGACGCGATCGACTACGCCCGGTACGTCCTGCCGCTCGTCCGGCAGGAACTCGCCCACCGCGCCACGACCCACGCCGCCTGATGGAGATCCCGTGTTGTTCCGCCGCACCCTGCGCACGTCCGCCGCCGCCCTCGTCCTGCTTCTGCCCTTCGCGGCGGCCTGCGGGAACGAGGCGCAGGCCGAGTCCCCCTCCGTCACCCTCAGAGTCGGCGCCACCGGCTGGAAGGCCGAGGAGGCGGTGCTGAAGTACGCCCACCTCGACGACACCCCGTACAAGGTCGAGTGGAGCCAGTTCCAGGGCGGTGACCAGCAGCTCCAGGCGATCCGCGCCGGAGCCCTGGACCTCGCCTCCTCCAGTGAGATCCCGCCGGTCTTCGCCGCCGCCGACGGCGAACCGAACTTCAAGGTGGCCGCCGTGCAGCGTGGGGCCACCCTCAACCAGGAGGTCGTCGTCCCCAAGGCTTCCAAGGTGCGCGACATCGCCGGTCTGAAGGGCAAGAAGGTCGGCTACGTCCAGAACACCACCGCCCACTACTTCCTGTACGAGTTGCTGAGGCAGGCGGGCCTGAAGTGGTCCGACGTCGACGCCAAGCCGCTGCTGCCGAACGACGGTCTGGCGGCCCTCAACGGCGGCGGCATCGACGCCTTCGCCTCGTACGGGACGTCGATCATCACCGCGCACCAGCAGGGCGCCCGCACGGTCGGCTCGGGCAAGGACATCCTGTCCGGCAACTTCCTCTGGTCCGCGCGGGACAGCGTGCTGGAGAGTTCCTGGCAGAAGGCGGCAGCGGCCGATCTGATCGCGCGGATCACCAAGGCGTACGCCTACGTCCGCGACGGGCGCGAGGAAGGCTTCGCCCGGATCACCGCCGACGCCACCCACCAGCCGCTCGCCCAGGCCCGCAAGGACCTCGTCGACGCCCAGGCCCAACGCCCCACGCAGGCGAGGACGGTCGGCGACGACGCCGTCGCCTCGCAGCAGAAGGTCGCCGACGCCTTCAGCGAACTCGGGGCGCTGAAGGAGCACTTGGACGTGAAGTCGTTCTGGACCACCGAACTGAACGCCGACCTGAAGAAGGCCCTGTGACCGAGCGCATCGCCGAACTCGCCGCCGAGTACGACCGTTCGGCGGCCTTTCCCACCGAGTCCCTCCGGATCGCGCACGAGGCGGGACTGCTCACCGCGACCATCGGGCGGCGGTACGGCGGCCGGGAAGCCGGGGTCGAGGAGAGCGCCCGCATCCTGCACTCGCTGGGCCGGGCCGACCCGTCCGTCGCCCTGATCACGGCGATGACGCTGACCGCGCATGCCCGGCAGGCGGCGGAGCCGCACTGGCCCGAGGAGCTGTACGCGCGCGTGGTCAAGGAGTCGTTCGAGCGTCCCGTGCTCGTCAACCACGCGCGTGTGGAGCCCGATCTGGGCTCCCCCGCGCGGGGCGGGCTGCCCGCCACCCGGGCGCGGCGCACGGCCGACGGCTGGGAGGTCAGCGGCACCAAGCGGTTCGTGACCGGGGCCGAGGGACTGGACTGGTTCCTGGTGTGGGCGAGCACCGACGAGCCGGAGCCACGCGTCGGCACGTTCCTGGTGCCCGGCGGCTCGCCCGGCATCGAGATCACGGGCCGCTGGGACCAGTTGAGGCTGCGCGCCAGCGGCAGCCACGAGGTGACGTTCCGGGCGGTGGAGGTGCCGTACGAGCACGTCATCGGCATCGGCCCGTACGGACCGGCCGCCGAACAGGACAACCGGGCGGGCGCTGCCCTCCATCTCCCGCTCGCCGCCCTCTACTTGGGCGTCGCCCGCGCCGCGCAGGCGTTCTTCCACACCTTCGCCCACGCGCGCGTGCCCGCCAACCTGGGACACCCGGTGGCCCGTACGGAGCGCTTCCGGCGAACGGCCGGGGAGATCGAGGTGCTGCTCACGGCCGCCGGACAGCTGGTGTTCGACGGCTGCGCGAAGCTCGACGCCGGCGACACCTCGTACACGCCCGAACAGGCCCTGGGCACCCGCGTGCTGGCCGACCGGCACGGCGTACGGGCAGTGGAGCTTGCCGTACGGCTGTTGGGGAACCCGGGGCTGGACCGGGGCAACCCGCTGGAGCGGCACTTCCGGGACATCCAGTGCGCGCCCGTGCACGCACCCCAGGAGGACGTCTCTCTGCTCGCCGTCGGAACGAAGGCACTGAACCCGTGACCACTGAATCCGTGACCACTGAACCCGTGACCGCCGCCCCGGAAACGACCGCGCCCGCCCGCCTCCTCGGCCTGCTCGCCCGCGATCTGCCGCCCGACCGGTTGACCACCGACCCGGCAGTGCTCACCGCACACGCCACCGACCGCTCCGGCACCCGGCCCGCCGGCGAACCGCTGGCCGTGGTGCACGCCCGGCGGACGGAGGACGTGACGGTCACGCTCCGGCACGCGCACGCGCTGCGCGTGCCGGTGGTGCCGCGCGGCGCGGGCACCGGTCTGTCGGGCGGGGCCACCGCGCCCGAGGGCTCCCTGGTCCTGGACCTGTCGGGCATGAACCGCGTCCTCGAGCTGTCACCCGACGACCAGCTCGCCGTCGTCGAACCGGGTGTGATCACCGCCGAGCTGGACCGGGCGGCGGGCGCGTACGGCCTGCGGTACGCGCCCGACCCGGCGAGCGCGGCCGTGTCCACGATCGGCGGGAACATCGCGACCAACGCGGGCGGACTGCGCTGCGCGAAGTACGGGGTGACCCGGGACAGCGTGCTGGGACTGGAGGCGGTACTGGCGGACGGCGCGGTGGTGCGCACGGGCCGCCGTACGGTCAAGGGCGTCACCGGCTACGACCTGACCGCGCTGCTCACCGGCTCGGAGGGCACCCTCGCGGTCATCACCTCGGCGACACTGCGGCTGCGCCCCGTGCCGGTGGCGACGGCCACGCTCGCCGCGTACTTCCCGTCCTTCGAGGCGGCGGCCGAAGCGTCGTACGCCCTGGCCCGTGCCGGGGTCGAACCCGCGCTGGCGGAACTCGTCGACGGGCCCGTGCTGCACGCCATCGACCCGGCGCTGCGGGAACGGGGCGCGGCGCTGCTGGTGGTGCAGTGCGACGGTGCGGGCGCGGCGGCCGAGGCGGCGGCGGTCGCCCGGCTGCTCGCACCTCTGGCCACCACGGTGGACACGACGGAGGATCCCGCCGAGGCCGAGGCCCTGCTGGCCGCCCGCCGCCTGGCGCTGCCCGCACTGGAACGGCTCGGCCGCCCGCTCATCGAAGACATCGCGGTCCCGCGCTCCCGCCTGGCGGAGGCGGTGCGCGAGATCCGGGCGATCTCCGCGCGCCACGACGTGCTCGTGTTCACGCTCGCGCACGCGGCGGACGGCAACCTGCACCCGATCATCGTGGTGGATCCGTCCCACGACGACCTGCCGGAGGCCGCGTGGGAGGCGGCGGGCGAGATCTTCGCGCTGGCCCTGCGGCTCGGCGGCACACTGACCGGCGAGCACGGGGTGGGCGTGCTCAAGCGGCAGTGGGTCGCCGAGGAACTGGGACCCGCCGCCCACGGGCTCCAGCGGCGGATCAAGCAGGCGTTCGATCCCCAGGGGATCCTCAATCCCGGAAAGGGCCTGTGAGGCCGACTGAGCCCTACGACCTCGCCAGAAGTGTGCGGACCCCCTCGGACGTGAGTGTCAGCGGGTGGGCAGAGCTGGCGTCGATGGTCAGCGACAGCTCGTCCGCCGGCCACTGCGCGGCGAGCGCGGCCAGCGGCACCAGGCGGTAGCGGGAGACGTACGGGAGCAGGTCGGCCATCTCGGGCTCCGAGGTGAACACGGGCACCACCGGAGCGCCGTCCGCCTGTTCCAGGACGGGCAGCGCCACCGTGCCGGGGTCGCTGGCCTCCTCCTGACCGGCGTCGTCGGGCACCGGCACGAGAACCTCGCTGCTCGCCAGTGTGGCCAGCGCGGTCTGGTCCTCGGTGTTCTCGGCCAGCGCGTCCAGCGCCCGCCGGGCCGGTGTGACGGGGTTGTCGTAAGCGGGTGTGTCCATGGCTGAATCCCCTGGTAGCGGCGGTCTGACGGCCCGCCCGGGACAAGATCGCCTCGGGCGCGGTCCTGCTCGCGTACCCGACCTCGGCCGGAGCAATCCTGTGGGATTCAGGCGTTCACGCGCGGTTCAAGGGATCAGGTGCAGGTGAGGGGACCGTATGCCGTTCAGGGGATCAACGGGATGTGGTCCGACGGCAGGCCCAGGCGGTCGCCGCCGACCCGGCGAGCCGGCGGCTCCGCCATGCTCGCGCCCACATGGGGCTGACCTGGGCGTACCTCGTCGGCGGCGGCGTACGTGGTGCCGATCATGATGGCGGCCAGCTCACGGGGGCGCCGGAGGAGTACGGCCAGGTGCCGTCGAGGACGACATGGCCGTCGCCGTCGGGCCGCGCCACGCCGATGGGTGCCACCGTGGACGCGGCCCGGAAGTCGCCGTCGGCGCCGAAGATCGCAGGCCGGTGATCAGGTCGAAGTTGCGGCGAGCGCCGGGGGAATTAGCCGACCCTCCTTGCTATCGTTAGCACTCACCTATGCGTCAGGAGGGAGGAGCCGATGGAGCTGCGTTGGCTGGCCTCGTTCGTCGTCGTCGCCGAGGAGCTGCACTTCGCGCGGGCGGCGGACCGGCTGCATCTGGCACCCTCCGCGCTCAGTGCCCAGATCAGGGCGCTGGAGGCGCATCTCGGGGTACGTCTGATCGACCGCGGGCGCCGGGCCCGCCCGGCGCTGACCGGGGCGGGCCGGCTGTTCCTGCCGGAGGCCGAGCGCACACTCGCCCAGGTCTCCCGCGCGGAGGCCGTGGGCCGTCGGGCCGGACGCGGGGAGCTGGGGCACGCCGAGATCGCCTACGTGGCCTCGGCCGCCTTCTCGGGGATCGTGACCGGCATCCTGGCCAGTTCGGCCTCGGGCGGCGACCTGACCGTGGGGGTCCGGGAGCTGGAGACCCCGGCCCAGCTGGAGGCCCTGGCCGCGGGGGACATCGACGTCGGCTTCCTGCGCTGGCGGCCCGCCTACCCGCCCGGGGTCACCGCGACCGTCCTGCTCACGGAAGAGGTCGTCCTCGCGGTGCCGGAAGCCGGTCCGGCGGCCGCCCATGAGTCGGTACCGGCCGCCGCGCTGCGGGAGGAGCGCTTCGTGGCGCCGTACTTCGACGAGGAGTACGGCTGCCGCGACCAGATCCTCCAGGTGAGCGAGCACGGCGGCTTCACCCCGGAGATCGCCCCTCCGGTGCGGGACTACATCGCCGCGCTCACTCTCGTGGGCGGCGGTCGGGGGGTGGCGCTGGTGCCGGACTCGTTGCGCCGCGTACGGATACCGGGGGTCGCCTACCGTCAGCTGGCGGACGTACGGCCGACCACCCGGCTGGTGGGCGCCTACCGCAAGGGGGAGACGTCCCCCGCGGTACGCGGCGTGATCCGCCGCCTGCGCGAGGCGGCGGCCCTCGCGGTCACCGTCAGCTGAAGGCCCGGTGCCCGGTCAGCGCCTGGCCGATCACCAGGGCGTGCACCTCGTCGGTGCCCTCGTAGGTGCGGACGGACTCCAGGTTCGCCATGTGCCGCATCACCGGGAAGTCGCTGGTGACCCCGTCCCCGCCGAGGATGGTTCGCACGGTCCTGGCGATGTCCAGCGCCTCACGCACGTTGTTGAGCTTGCCCACGCTGATCTGTGCGGGGGCGAGCCGGCCGTCCTCCTTCAGCCGTCCGAGGTGCAGGGCCAGCAGCAGCCCCTTCTGGTACTCCACCGCCATGTCCGCCAGCTTCTGCTGGGTCAGCTGGAACTCGGCCAGCGGCCTGCCGAAGACGCGTCGGCTCGTGGAGCGCTCAACGGCGGCGCGCAGACACTCCCGGGCGGCTCCCATGACGCCCCAGACGATGCCGTAGCGGGCCTCGTTGAGGCAGCTGAAGGGGCCGCGCAGGCCGATGACGCCCGGGAGGACGGCGTCGGCGGGCACCCGGCAGTCCTCGAAGCTCAGGTCGCACTGGATCGAGGCGCGCAGGGAGAGCTTGTTGGTGATGTCGCGGGGGACGAAACCCGGTGTGTCCGTCGGTACGACGAAGCCGCGTACCCCCTCCTCCGTCGCCGCCCACACCACCGCCACGTCGGCCACGCTGCCCAGCCCGATCCAGCGCTTGGCGCCGTTCAGCACCCAGTCACCGCCCTCTCGGCGCGCGACCGTCCTCATCCCGGCCGGGTCGCTGCCGCCGTCGGGCTCGGTGAGGGCGAAGCAGCCGATGGTCCGCCCGGCCGCCATGCCGGGCAGCCAGCGCCGCTGCTGCTCGTCCGAGCCCCACTTGGCGATCGCCGTCATCGCGAGCGAACCCTGGACGGACACGAACGTGCGCCAGGCGGTGTCACCTGCCTCCAGTTCCATGCAGGCCAGGCCGTAGCTCACCGCGCCGGCGCCGGCACATCCGTGTCCCTCCAGATGCATGCCGAGGACGCCCAACTCGCCCAGCCCCCGCACGAGTTCGAGTCGGAAGTGCCGGTCCTCGAAGTCTGCGTCGACGACCGGGGTGATGTGCTTCGCGGTGAACTCCCGTACCCGGTCGCGCCAGCGGAGTTCCTCGACGGTGAACAGGTGCTCGCAGTCGAGGTCCAGGACTGGGGCGTCGGTGGCGACGGACATGGATCTCTCCCTGTGGTGCCGGTCAGGCGGGTTCGGGGGCGTGGTCATGCGGGTTCGGGGGTGTCGTCATGCGGTTCGGGGGTCTCGTCATGCGGGTTCGGGGCTTGTGCCGGACCGCGGAAGACCTCCGCGGTGTGCTCGCCCAGACCGGGCGGCGGCAGGCGGTACCGCGCGGGCGACGCGCTCAGCGCGATGGGGTGGGCGACTTGCCGGGACACCGCCGCGTCGCCGGGGGCCGGGACGTCGACGATGCCGGGCAGCCCGAGCCGGTGGGCGAAGTCGAACGCCTCGTCGAGCGTGTTGACCGGGCCCGCGGGCACGCCGGCGGCCAGCAGCGCGGCGGACCAGTGGTCGGCGCCTGCGGTGACCAACCGGTCACTGAGAGCCTTCCGCAACTCATCGCGGTGGGCGACCCGGTCGGGATTGGTACGGAACCGGTCGTCCCGCGCCAGGCCGGAGCAGCCGAGCACGGCGGCCAGCGCCGCGAACTGCCCGTCGTTGCCGACCGCGAGGGCCAGCGGACGGTCGGCGGTGGGGAAGGTCTCGTACGGCGCGATGCTCGGGTGGGCGTTGCCCATCCGTCCGGGTACGACGCCCGCGACGGCGTAACCCGACGCCTGGTTGACCATCGCCGACAGCAACGAGCCCAGCAGGCTCACCTCGACGCGCTGCCCCTCGCCGGTGGCGTCCCGGTGCCGCAGGGCCGCCATGATGCCCAGCGTCGCGTGCAGACCGGTGATCACGTCGACGAGGGCCACCCCCGCCTTCACCGGTTCGCCGTCGGGCCGGCCGGTCACGCTCATCAGCCCGCCGACCGCCTGCACGAGGAGGTCGTAACCGGGGATGGCAGCCCCGTCGCCGGTGCCGAAACCGCTGATGGAACAGTAGACGAGCCGCGGGTGGCGGTCGGTCAGGTCCTGGTGTCCGAGCCCGAGCCGTTCCATCGTGCCGGGCCGGAAGTTCTCCACCAGGACATCGGACTCGGCGATGAGCGCACGGGCCCGTTCGCGTCCGGTCTCGCTCGCCAGGTCCAGGGCGACGGAGCGCTTGTTGCGGTTGACGCCCAGGAAGTACGTGGAAGTGCCGTTCTCGTCGGCGGGCGGACACCACTGCCGGGTCTCGTCGCCCGCGCCGGGCCGCTCGACCTTCACGACGTCGGCCCCCAGGTCGGCGAGGAGCATGGTGGCGTACGGTCCGGCGAGCACGCGGGAGAAGTCCGCGATCCGCACGCCTTCCAGGGCCCCTCGGCCTGTGCCGTCCTTGTTTCCCACGTCTGCCTCCTGGTGATCGTCGCCCGCCGTCGGGGCAGGCCCCGGCGCGATCAGCCTGGCCCCGCGCGGCGCGGCCGGTCAACGACGTACCGACGCATGTTTGTGCGCGAAAAGCGTTCTGTCCGGGCAGGTCAGCGGGGGTCTGCCCGGCTTACGCTCGCCGCGGCACCAAGGCAATGGCGGAGGGACACATGACAGCGATCAAGCGCGTGGGAGTCGTCGGCGCGGGGCAGATGGGCCGAGGGATCGCAGAGGTCTGTGCCCGGGCCGGACTACCCGTCACGTTGTGCGACACGACCGAGGAGCGGGCCCGCGCCGGGCTGGCCGGCATCGCGGACTCGCTGCTCCGGGCGGAGAAGAAGGGCGCACTCACCCCCGAGGACCGCGCGCACGCCCTGGCGGGCATCGCCGCCACGGCCGATCCGACCCGCCTGGCCGGGGCGGACCTGGTCGTCGAGGCCGCCGTCGAGGACGAGCAGGCCAAGACGGCGCTGTTCCGGCAGCTGGACGAGATCGTCACCGACCCGGCCGCGGTCCTGGCCAGCAACACGTCCTCCATCCCCATCGCCAAGCTCGCCGCCGCCACCCGGCGCCCGCGGGCGGTGATCGGGCTGCACTTCTTCAACCCGGTCCCCGTCATGCCGCTGGTGGAGGTGATCCCCTCACTGCACACCTCCAAGGCGACGGAACTGCGGGTGCGCGCCTTCGCGGGCGAGGTGCTGGGCAAGCGGGTGATCGTGGCGCAGGACCGGGCGGGTTTCGTGGTGAACTCCCTGCTGGTGCCCTACCTGTTGGCCGCGGTACGGCTGGTCGGCTCCGGCGCGGCGACGGCCGAGGACATCGACACCGGCATGACGGCCGGCTGCGCCCATCCCATGGGGCCGCTGCGGCTGGCCGACCTCATCGGTCTGGACACGGTGGCGGCGATCGGCGAAGCGCTGTACGAGGAGTACCGGGAACCGCTGTACGCCCCTCCCCCGCTGCTGCGCCGCATGGTCGAGTCGGGGCTGCTGGGCCGGAAGTCGGGGCAGGGGTTCTTCAGCTATCCGGCGGCGTGAGCCGTAGGGCGCTCGTCCCTCGCGGGCCGGCGGATCAGCACGGGGCGGTTTCGGGCCACGGTCTGCGCAATGTCTTGACGTGTTCATTTTCGTCATTAAGCATGCCTTGAGCTCGATCGCTTCTGGTCGATTCTGTGCGTCTCCGTGTTGTTGGAAGGGAGTTCCGTGTCCGGTCGACATCGTTTCGCCCAGGCGTTGGCACCAACGATCCCCCTGGTACTCGCCGCAGGTCTCGTCGCCGCCCCCGTCGCCCGCGCGGACTCGCCGCCGCGGAGCGCGGTCACGGTGCGGATCGACCCCTCCTACCAGCAGCAGGAGTTCGAGGGCTGGGGAACGAGCCTCGTCTGGTTCGCCAACGCCACGGGGCGTTATCCCGAACCCATCCGAAGACAGCTCGTCGACATGCTGTTCGGCGAGGACGGTCTCGGCCTCAATATCGCGCGCTACAACATCGGTGGCGGCAACGCCCCCGACGTCCGCAAGGACTACATGAAGGCGGGCGCGACCATGGAGGGCTTCTGGAAGGCCCCCGAGGGAACCACCCGCCAGGACATGGACTGGTGGGATCCGAACAACCCGGACCACTGGAACTGGGACGCCGACGCGGGCCAGCGCTGGTGGGTGGACCAGATCAAGAAGAAGATCACCCGCTGGGAGGCGTTCAGCAACTCGCCGCCCTGGTTCCAGACGGTCAGCGGTTACGTCTCCGGAGGCTTCGACGCCAGTAGCGACCAGATCCGGGCCGACCGTGTCGACGACTTCGCCACCTACCTGGTGCGCGTGACCGAGCAGTTGGAGAAGAAGCACCGCATCAAGTTCGACACCATCGCCCCGCTCAACGAGCCCAACACACCCTACTGGGGCACCCAGCTCGGAGCGGACGGCCAGCCCACGGGCGGGCGCCAGGAAGGCGCGCACGCCGGACCGGAACTCCAGCAGAAGGTGGTCCTCGCCGTCGACAAGGCGCTCGAGAAGGCGAAGACCCGCGCCGAGATCTCCGCGATGGACGAGACCAACCCCGGCATCTTCACCCAGAACTGGAACGCCTACGGCGACGCCGCGCGAGCCGCCGTCCCTCAACTCAACGTGCACACCTACGGCACGAGTATGCGCACCAGCGCCCGCGACATCGCCAAGGGCGCGGACAAGAAGCTCTGGATGAGCGAGGTCGAGGGCACCTGGGGTACGGGCACCGACTTCACCGGCATGGAACCGGGGCTCGGGATCGCCACCCGGATGGTCGACGACATGCGTGAACTGGAGCCCTCCGCCTGGGTGTTCTGGCAGCCGGTCGAGGACTCCATCCCACAGGCCGCGGCCGGCAAGAACTGGGGCAGCATCCACGTCCCGTTCAACTGCACGGCCGAGGACACCCTGGAGACCTGCCCGATCCGCGCCAACTCGAAGTTCCACACCATCCGGAACTTCACCCACCACATCCGCCCCGGCGATCACTTCGTGAAGGTCGACGACCCGTCCAGCGTCGCCGCGGTGAAGAAGTCCGGCCGGGCGGCGACCGTGGTGCACGTGAACAGCGGCACGTCCGCGCGTTCGGTGTCCCTCGACCTCTCGCGCTTCGGCAAGGTCGCGCCGCGGGCCACCGTCACCCCCGTGGTCACGAGCGCCGACGGTGCCCTCGTACGAGGCGCTCCGGTCCGGGTGTCCGACCGGTCGGCCACGCTCGACGTCCCCGCGAAGTCGGTCACCACCTTCCTGGTCGAGGGTGTCAGCGGCGTGGCGAAGGACGCCGCGCTGGTCCAGCCCGGCCACGTCTACCGGTTGCAGGGGGCCCAGAGCGGCAAGTCGTTGGCTCCGTCGGACGACGGCAGCGGCGTCGTCATCCGCACGACGGACACCGCCGACGCGGAACAGCTGTGGTCCGTCCGCCAGTTGAGCCCCGGCACCGACAACCGCGAGCACTACACCGTCACCCACGCCGCGACCGGCAAGCGGCTCGCGGTGCGCGACAACCAAGCCGTCCTCGAGGAACCGGCGAGCGGCCGGGTCGATGACGGGGCGCGATGGATCATGTCGACGACGGGCGACGGCACATGGACGTTCGTCAACGCCGCCACCGGCCGCCTGATCGACGTCGCCGGGCAGTCCTCCGCGGACGGTGCGAAGGTGTCGACGTACACGCCGACCTCGGCGGCGAATCAGCGCTGGACCGTGACCGACGAGACGGTGCTGCGTACCGAGCCGGCCGAGGCGTTCACCGTCCCCGGCCTGCCACCGAAGCTCCCGGGGACGGTGACGCCGGTGTTCCGGGACGGCGCCCGAGGCTCGCTCCCCGTGGTGTGGAACCTGCCGCCGGACCGGAAGTGGCGTGATCCCGGGACGGTACGCGTCACGGGCCGGGCGACCGACGCGCTCGGGCGGGAGTTCCCCGCCAAGGCGATCGTCACCGTCGACACGATCGGCTCGACCCTCCCCGGCCGTGCCAAGACCTACGTGGGCGGGAAGCCGGAGCTGCCGGCCACGGTCGTCGGCGTCGGCAGGAACGGCGGCAGGGCCGATCTTCCGGTCACCTGGGACCAGGCGCCCGACGGAGCGTTCGTCAGGACCGGGGTCGTGACGCTGCGCGGCACGGCACGGGTCGTCGACGGCGGCACGGTCGACGCGGCCGTACGTGTGCAGGTCACCGAACCGGTGGAGAGCAATATCGCGTCCGACGACGGTGTCTCGGTCGCCGCCACCTTCACCGAGAACGGATACTCCGCGGAACGCCTGCGCAACGGCGACCTGTCCGAGAAGGCCTGGTCCAACTGGAAGTCGGGGACCAAGAACCCGTCCGACACCATCACCTTCACGCTCCCGGCGGCACGCGACCTGGACCGTGTCGTGGCGCACTTCCACCGGGACGGAACCAACGTCTCGTTCCCATCTAGCCTGAAGGCGCAGGTGCGCAGCGCCGCCGACGGTACGTGGGTCGACGCGAGCGACGACATCGAGGTCGGGACCGAGGGCACACCGGTGGTCGACGTCCCGCTGGAGGCCGGGCCGGCGACCGGGGTGCGCCTGGTCATGACAGCCCGTCAGGGCGGCTACATCACCATGAGCGAGATCGAGGTGTACGCCGGGACACCCGGCGTCTCCTCGGACGCGGCCGCCGCGTCGATCGAGGTGGCCGGGGTCCCTGTCGCACCGTTCGACCCCGACACGACCACCTACCGTGTCGCCACCGACGACCCGAACCGGGCCGTGGTCACGGCGACGGCACGCGACCCCTACGCGACCGTCGCGGTCGACCGGGCCGGCGATCCCCGCCGGGCCTCGGCCGTCGTCTCGGTGACCAGTGAGGACGGGACACAGACCAGGAAGTACCGGATCGAACTCGTACGGCGCTGAGGAGTATGCCGCCGAGCAGCAGACCTCCGTCCCCGTACCGGCCGGGGCCTGGGTGGCGCGGCGCGCGGCTGTCACTGATCGCTCGGGGACGGGCGCGCCTGGAGGCGGCCGCGAGGGAACTCGCGGCCGCCGCGCGGGTGGCCGACGTGGCCGACCGGGCGGCCGTCACGCGCGCCATCACCGAACTGGAGGAGGAACAGGGACGGCCCTGCGACGTCCTGATCACCTCGGCGGGGCTCGCCCGGCCGGGGCACTTCCTCGACCTGCCGGACGAGGTCTTCCGGCAGATGATGGAGGTCGACTACTTCGGGACGCTGTACGCCCTGCGGGCCGTCGCCCCCGGCATGGTGGAGCGCGGGCGTGGCAGCCTGGTCGCGGTGTCGTCCGCCGCCGGGCTGGTCGGGATCTTCGGCTACAGCGCGTACGGACCGGCCAAGTTCGCCGTGCGCGGTCCCCGCAACTCGCCGAGGAGAACCGGTGGAAGCCGGAGGAGACCCGCGTGGTCGGCGGCACGATCAAGCCGCTCACGGCGGAGAAGGTCGCGGCGGCCATCGTGGCGGGCATCGAGCGGAGTCGCTTCGTGATCTGCCCGGACACGGGCACCCGGGCCTTGGCGCGCTTCGGCAGCGTACTGATGCCGCTCCTCAACCGCGAGTTCGACCGAAGGATCAAAGCGGTCCGCAGGTCTTGACGTGTCCGCCCTCGCCGAACAAATAATGTGTGCGTCCACATATCTAAACGCCGGTTTTCCTTATGGACAGGGCTCCTTGATCGCCTCGACCAGCGCGGAGGCACAGTGGCGGTTTCAGGCTTAACGCCCACTCGTTCCATCGCCCGTCGCCGCCGTTGGCGGGCGTCGGGCGCGTTCACGTCCGTGGTCGTTCTCCTCGCCGTCTCCGCGTGCTCGGTCGCCGGCGCCGATCCCACCGGCGAAGGCCCGGACACGTTGCGCATCGTCCTGCCCGAGGAGCCACCCACCCTCGAACCGTGTGATGCCTCGCTCACCGCGACGGGCCGCGTGACGCGGGCCAACATCACGGAGGCGCTCACCGAGCGCGATCCCTCCACCGGGCAGCTGGAACAGGCCCTGGCCACCAAGTGGACCCGCACCTCGCCCACTTCATGGACCTTCACCCTCCGCGAGGGGGTCAAATTCCACGACGGTTCGCCGTTCACGGCCGCGGCGGCCGCGTTCTCCATCAAGCGCGCCACGGACTCGGACATCGAGTGCAACGTCGACGGCTACATCTTCACGGACACGGAAGTCTCCGCGACTCCCGTCAACGACACGACGCTTGAGGTCTCGACAGGGAGTCCGGACCCGATCCTCCCCCTCCGCCTGTCCTTCGTGGAGATCGTGCCGACCAGTACCGATCCCGGATCGCGGGTACGCAAGCCGATCGGCACCGGACCGTACCGGATCGACGAGTGGAGCCAGGGCCGTTTCCTGCGGCTGAAACGCTTCCCCCAATACTGGGGCAAGGCGCCCGAGTTCGCCGCGGCCAAGTACGTGTGGCGGGCCGAGGGCAGCGTCCGGGCGGCCATGGTCACCAACGACGAGGCGGACGTCGCGATCGGGCTCGCGCCCGAGGACGGGGCGGGCGACCGTGCGGTCGAGTTCGCCACGAACGAGGTCTCCTACGTCCGGATGGACGCCACCAAGGCGCCCCTCGACGACATCCGGGTCCGCCGGGCCGTCAACTACGCCATCGACAGGGAAGGACTGGTCACCGCGGTCTTCGCGGGCCGGCCGAGCGGGCAGCTCGTGTCGAAGGGCGTCACCGGGTACAACCCGCGGATCCGGCCGTGGCCGTACGACCCCGAACGCGCCAAGGAGCTGGTCGCCGAGGCCCGCGCCGACGGAGTGCCGACCGACACCACGATCACCATCATCGGCCGCAACGGCATCTATCCGAAGGCCGCCGAGGCGATGGAGGTGGTGCAGGACGGCCTGCTCAAGGCAGGACTGAAGGTCGAGATCAGGATGCTCGACGTCAACGCCTGGCTGGAGTACCTGCTGCGCCCCTTCCCGGGCGGCGCGGGCCCCACCCTCCTCCAGGCGCAGCACGGCAACCAGGCGGGAGACGCCGCGTTCACCATGGGCCAGATCTACGGCAGCGAAGGCGCCCAGAGCAGCTACGGCACCCGCCCACTCGACGCGGCGATAGCGAAGGCGCAGCTCGCCTCCGGCCTGGAGCGGCAGAAGGCGTTCGCGGACGCGTTCGCCCTCCAGAACGACCAGGTCGTACGGGATGCCGTAATGGCCAACATGACCGGCATCCTCGCCCTCTCCCCAGACGTCCGCTACCGACCCGACTCGGCGACCAACGACGAGATGCGGCTCGCCGACATGCGCCACGCGGACTGAGGGAGGAGCGGACGGATGTTCACCATGCTGCGCCGCCGAGCCGTCTCCAGCGTCATCCCCCTGCTGGTCGTGGTCCTCGGCGTGTTCTTCCTGGCCCGCCTCACCGGAGACCCCGCCAATCTGTACCTACCGCTCAGCGCCACGCCCGAGATGAGGGCCGAGTTCGCCGCCCGCAACGGTTTCGACCAACCGCTGATCACCCAGTTCGGTGACTACCTGGCCCAGGTCGCCCAGCTCGATTTCGGCGAATCGCTGCGCACCGCCCAGCCCGCGGGCGAGGCCGTGTTGCGGGCCTTCCCCGCCACCCTCCAGCTGGCCGGGTGGACGATGCTGCTGGCCATCGTCGGTGCCGTGGTGATCGGGAGCCTGGCCGCCTACCGTCCCAACTCGGCGACCGACCGGATCGCGAGCTTCCTGTCCTCGACGGCCGCGAGCGTTCCCGACTTCTGGTTCGCCATCATGGGCGTACTGGTCTTCGCGGTGACGCTGGGCTGGCTTCCCACCTCCGGCACGAACGGCGCGGCGGCCTGGGTCCTGCCCGTGGCCACGCTTCTCATCCGCCCGTTCGGCGTGCTGGTCCAGGTGGTGCGGGGCGCCATGGTCTCCGCGCTCACCGCCCCGTACGTCAAAGTGGCGCGCGCCAAGGGCGCCCGTGAGTCGCGGGTGGTCTTCGGGCACGCCCTGCGCAACGCCGCCGCACCGGCGCTCACCGTCGCGGGTGACCTCGCCGTCGGGCTGGTCAACGGGGCCGTGGTCGTCGAGACCATCTTCGGCTGGCCCGGCATCGGCAAGCTCATGATCGACTCGGTCCTTCAGCGGGATTTCGCCGTACTGCAGGCCGCCGTACTGCTGACGGCTCTGGTGATCTTCGCGCTCAACATCCTGGTGGACATCTGCCATGCGCTCCTCGACCCGCGGGTGCGGCAGCGGGCGGCGGCGTGAGTCAGGGAGGCGACATGCTGCGCATGGAGAAGAACAGCGGCCAGGACCAGGAGCCCGCCCTCGGGTCCGACCGGGCCGCGGTGCGGCGCAAGTGGCCCGCGCTGCTCCTGCAGGACCGGTTCGCCTTCGCGGCGGCGCTGGTTCTGCTCGCCGTGGCGGTGTCCGCCGTAGTGGGCCCTTATCTCATCGGGGATCTGGCGACGCGTCAGAACCTGCGCGATCCGGGCCGCCCGCCGTTCAGTCTCGACCACGGCTGGGCCTTCGTACTGGGCAGCGACTCCCTGGGCCGCCCCGTCGCCGCCCGGCTGATCGCGGCGGCCGGCACCACGCTGTCGGTGGCCGTGCCCGCTGTGCTGTGCTCACTCGTCGTCGGTTCGGTCTGGGGCATGTGGGCGGGCTACCACGGCGGATGGCGGGAGAACGTGTCGCTGCGGACCGCCGATGTGATCCTCAGTTTCCCCTCCCTGCTGCTGGCCGTGGTCGTGCTGTACGTCTTCTCGCCGAGCGCCGCCGGCATCGTCGTGGTTCTCGCCGTAGCCCGGATCCCCGTCTATCTGCGCACCGCGCGGGCCGAGTCCGCCGAACTGCGCAGCCGGCTGTTCATGGACGCCGCCCGCACCTTCGGCACCAGTAGCTGGGCGACCATCCGGCGCCATGTCGCTCCCACAGTCCTGCCCACCCTGCTCACCGTCGCCGCCCTCGACTTCTGCTTCGTGATGCTGACCGAGTCGTCGCTGAGCTTCCTGGGGATCGGCATCCAGCCGCCGGACGTGAGCTGGGGGCTGATGGTGGCTCAGGGCCGACAGGAGTTGCAGAGCGCGTGGTGGATCGCGGTCTTCCCCGGCCTCGCCATCGTCGTCACGACCGTGTCCGCGACGGTACTCGCCGCCTGGGCCCGCCTCTCGACCGACCCGGGCCAGCGATGGCGACACGGGCTGCGACGCGGCGGGCGGCGGCCGTCGCGCCCTCGTCCGGTGACCGGGGGCACGGGTGCCGGCCGCGGTATGGCGACCGAGCCGGCCGCGATCCCGGCGGGGGCTGAGGGCCGGCCGGCCCTTGTCGTGCCCGCAAGGGACAACGAGCCGGACTCCGTCGCGCCTGGGACCGAGCCGGACTCAGTCGCGCGGGGGACCGAGCCGGCCTCGGACGCGCCGGAGACCGAGCCGGCCCGAGTCCTGCCGGGCCTCCCGACCGAGCCGACCCAAGTCCTGCCGGGCCTCCCGACCGAGCCGACCCAAGTCCTGCCGGGCCTCCCGACCGAGCCGTCCCCAGGCCTTCCCGGCATCCCCACCGAGCCGACCCCAGGCCTTCCCGGCATCCCCACCGAGCCGACCCCAGGCCTTCCCGGCATCCCCACCGAGCCGACCCCAGGCCTTCCCGGAATCCCGACCGAGCCGACCCGAGTCACGCCGGGAAGCCCCACTGGGCCAACCCAAGTCGCGGCCGGGGCCGAGCCGAGCCCCACCCCGCCGGGATCGGGAAGCGAGCCGACCTCGGCCGTGGCGCGGACGCCGGCCGACCCGACTGCAGCCGCCGAGCGCAGCGGGCCCGCACCGGTTCCGGCCCCCGCACCGACGCGACCCGACACCCTGGCCGTGGACGGCCTGTCGGTCGACATCCGCACGCCCGCCGGGCCCGTCCCCGTCGTACGCGGCGTGAGTTTCGCCGTGCGCTCCGGCGAGACCCTGGCCCTGTTGGGCGAGTCCGGATGCGGGAAGAGCATGACCGCCCATGCCGTCGCGGGTCTGCTCGATCCGGCCGCCGAAGTCGTGGGCGGGCAGGCGCGGTTGGACGGCGAGGACCTGCTGGGTCTCGGGCCACAGGCCAGGCGCAGGCTCGCCGGCCCCGGCCTGAGCATCGTCTTCCAGGACGCGCTCAGCGCGCTCAATCCCGTCCACACGGTCGGGGCGCAGCTCGCGGAACCGTTCCGCATCCACGAGCGGATGTCCCGGCGCGCCGCGCGGGCGAAGGCCGTGGAGCTGATGGAACGCGTCGGCATCCCGGAGGCGCGCTCCCGCGCGGGCGCCTACCCGCACCAGTTCTCCGGAGGGATGCGCCAGCGGCTGCTGATCGCGATGGCGGTGGCGCTGCGGCCGAAGGTCCTGCTCGCCGACGAGCCCACGACGGCCCTGGACGTCACCGTGCAGGCCCAGATCATGGACCTCCTCGGCGAACTGCGGAGCGAGCAGCGGATGGCTCTGGTCCTCATCACCCACGACCTCGGGCTCGTCGCCGAGCACGCGGACCGGGTCGCCGTGATGTACGCGGGTACGGTCGTGGAGACCGGGCCGGTGGCCGAGGTGTTCGGCAAGCCCCACCACCCGTACACCCAGGGGCTGTTGGAGTCGGTACCGGCCGAGCAGCACAAGGGCTCCCGGCTGAGTTCCATCCCCGGAAGCCCGCCCGACCCGCGCTCCGTGCCGACCGGTTGTGCCTTCCGTACGCGCTGTCCGATCGCCCGCGAGGTGTGCGCCACGCACCGGCCGCCGCTGACCGGAACGGCAGCCGACCGCGCCGCCGCCTGTCACTTCGGGAAGGAACTGGCCGATGCCTGAGCCGGGGACGAAGACACTGCTGGAGGCCACCGGCCTGGTCAAGAGTTTCTCGATTCCGCGCACCGCGAAGGGCAGCACCAGGCTGCGCGCGGTCGACGGGGTGGATCTCAGCCTGGGACGCGGGGAGACCCTCGGCCTGGTGGGCGAGTCCGGCTGCGGCAAGTCCACGCTGGCCAGGATTCTGCTGATGCTGGAGCGTCCCGACGAGGGCACCGTACGGTTCGACGGAGTGGACCCGTTCTCGCTGTCGGGTGCGAAGCTGCTCGCCTGGCGGCGCAAGGTGCAGATGGTCTTCCAGGACCCGTTCGGCTCGCTCAACCCCCGGCTGTGCGCGGCGGATCTGATCGGCGAGCCCTGGCGTACGCACCGGGATCTCGTGCCCGCACCCGAACGGGCGGCGCGCGTGGGTCAGTTGCTGGAGATGGTCGGGCTGCGCGCGTCCGACGCCCGCCGCTATCCGCAGGAGTTCTCCGGAGGGCAGCGGCAGCGCATCGGGATCGCCCGCGCGCTGGCGCTGGAGCCCGAGGTCATCGTCTGCGACGAGCCCGTCTCCGCGCTGGATCTGTCGGTACAGGCGCAGGTCCTGAACCTGTTGTGCGATCTGCGGGACGAGCTGGGACTGTCGTACGTGTTCATCTCGCACGATCTGTCCGTGGTGCGGCACGTGGCCGACCGCGTGGCCGTGATGTACCTCGGCAGGATCGTCGAGTCGGGCCCGTCGGAGGAGGTCTTCGAGCGGCCTGTCCACCCGTACACGGCGGCCCTGCTGTCGGCGGCCCCGTCCCTGGCCGCCGGGGGCGGGGTGAAGAGGGAGCGCATCCTGCTCACCGGCGAGATCCCCTCACCGGCCGACCCGCCGTCCGGGTGCCGGTTCAGGACCCGGTGCTGGCGTGCGCAGGACATCTGCGCCGAGGCAGCCCCCACGCCCCGGCCCGGAGCGCTGCCCCACACGGCGGCATGCCACTTCCCGCTGGAGGGGACAACCGCCGGGGCGCCGACGAGCCTGGGGACGGTTACCGCCCCCAGGCATCGGCTCTGAGCATCGACTCCGAGCGGCTCTGGTTACAAACCGTCACGAACCATGGCGGCGACGATCTGGACGTGGCGATCGGCCGCCGTATTCGAGAACTCGTTTTCGTAGTTGAGGCCGTAGGGCCAGAAATGCCCCCCACCGGTGGACAGCGTGGCGTTCGAGCCGTCGAACCGTTTGACGAGCGCCGTGGCCTCGGCGCCGCGCCAGGTGCCTCCCCCGCCAAGGGAGGACCAGCCGGAACTCGTGCCCACTCCTATGGTGTGGGCGATCTCGTGCAGCGCGGTCCTCTCCGTCATATAGCCGCGGTTGCCGAAGCGGATGGTTCCGTTGATGTTGCCATCAGCGGTGGGCACGCCCGGGTCGTAGCGAACGGTGATGCTTTTCCCGAGATCGCTCAGGTTGTTGTACCGGGCCACCGCGGCATTCATGGCCGACGTGATGAGGTTGTACGCCGTCTGCTGATCCTGGGTGGGGTTGCTCGCCCGTTCCAGGGTCCAGGTGATACTGGCCGCTGCCACTTGCTCCTGGGACGCCGGAGCGGCCTGCGGGACGGCCTGTGCGACACCGGGACCGGCCAGCAAGGCGGCTGCCAGCGCGGCTACGACCGCTGTGTTGCGCCAGGGCGAGACCGTGGGACTCATTGAGGTGTCCTCCTGTGGGGGGGGTTGGGCCGTCGGGTGGAGGGATGACGGCAAACTGGTGCCCGTATGCGTCGTCAGCCGCCGTGGACGGCCACCTCACGGAGCGAATATCCCCAGTCGGTGCCACGGTCCAGGCCCTGGACACGGACGTAGCGGGCAGGTGTGCCGGTGAACCGTGCCGTGTCCAGGCCGCCGTCGCCGGTCGTGGTGGACCAGACGGGCTGCCAGTTCACGCCGTCGGTGGAGAGTTCGATGCGGTACGACGTCCCGTACGCGCGCTCCCAGTCGAGCGTGACGCGCCGGACCGGGTGCGTGGAGCCCAGGTCGATCCGCAGCCACTGGTCGTCGCCCCAGTCGCTCGCCCAGCGGGTGTCCGCGTCGCCGTCCACGGCCCGGCCCGGCGCGTAGCTCGTGAACGGGTTCGCCTCCGACGAACTGGCCGTGACCGAGGCGCCCTTGGCGAGATTCGCTCCGGCCCGGTGCTGCTCCGTACCGCCCCAGGTGTCGAGGTAGGACTCGGCGCCTCGGAAGAGGTCGTCCACCACGTCCTGGCCGCCGACGAGCCGGATGTCCTCGATCCAGTCCGGGATCATGCCGGCGTGGGCGGCGCCGTCGGTGTTGTAGTCCCAAGTGCGCTCGCCGGTGGTCTGCCTGTCGACGAGGGAGCCGCCGTCGACGCTGCGGAAGGGGTACTTCACCGGGTTCGCCGTGTCCGCGCCGCGTGGGGCGGGGTGGTCGCCGATGCCGTTGAAGTCGGTGCCGAAGCCGTAGCCCACGTCGTACTTCTCGCGCAGCGAGTCCGTGCGCTCGGCCTCCTCACCGAACTCCTTGGAGCCGTGCATGTACTGGGCGACGAAGCCACCGAGGGAGTAGACCCGCTCGGTCCAGTTCAGGTCCATCCAGCTGTGCGAGGACAGCACGCCGGGGTACGACTCGGCCTCGAAGATGTCCAGGACCCGACCGGTCGCCTTGACGCTCATGTGGTCGATCTCGACCATCATCTGACGCTTCATCATGCCGCGCAGGGCGTACTCGCCGAGACCGGTGAGACCACGGACGTTGCACTGCGCGTCCTCGTCGTACTCCGGGACCTCCACGCCGTCCGGGAGGTCCTCCTCGGCATCCGACGCCGCCCCACCGATCGGGTTGTCGTGCTGCGGGCCCGTGCATTTCTCGGTCTTCCAGAAGGTGCCGGTCGACAGGAACTGCCCGACGTTGATGGCCGTTCCGAGCCCGCCCTCGTCGAAGCGGACGCCGCACAGCGCGTTGTCGAACTTGTGGCACAGGAACATGCTGCGCACACCCAGGTCGTACAACTCGTCGAGGCCCTTGTCGATGTCCTCCTTGTCGCACTGGGCGACGTCCAGGACCTGCTTGCAGCCGAACGGCTCGGAGGTCTCGACGCCCAGGACGACGGCGAGCTTGCCCTGTCGGACGACCTCGCGGGCCTGCGCGCTGTCGGTGACGATGCGGAACCAGCCCTTGCCGGGGCCGCCGTACATCTTGTCGATGTGGTCCTGCATGTCGTACGTCAGTTTCGCCTGCAGCCGGATCGAGGTCATCTCGTCGCAGCCACGGTCCTTGAAGGGGTAGACCGAGCAGATCACGCCGTTGGTGACGAGGTCGTTGACGAGGACCCGCTGTCCGCCGCGCCAGGCGCGTTCGATCCAGGCGTAGTAGTTCGCCTGGTGGGTCATCGAGTCGTACGCCGGCCAGTCCTTGAACGTCGGCCAGCCGACCGGGTCGTGCTTGCCGTCGCCGCCGTGCGTGATGTAGTCGAAGATCGCGAGCGAACCGTCCGGGTAATGCTCGGGGCAGTCCTTGAGCGCGTCGGCGATGCCCCTGTCGGAGAACGGCTTGCCGCAGATGAGCCGGCCGCCGAACGCCTCGTTGGAGAACACGTGGTTGTGGGCGTCCACGAAGCCGCGCACCTCACCCGCGGAGTTCGTGCCCCTGAACGGCTCGCCGGTGACGTTGATCCGAGAGTCCGGCGCGGGGCGCGCTGTCGGAGTCCACCAGTCGGTGCCGGCCGCCGAACTCGGCGTGGGGCCAAGGGCCATGGCCAGCACGAGGAGGAGCAGGGACAGGACGGTGACGTCCTTGCGCCTGCGGTACGGGCGTCGTGCCATGGTCACTCCCACATCGCCGACTTGTCATGACCGGAGCAAGATATGCGACGAGGATCGCCATGGCTTGTATTCAAAGTCAATAGTCCGCGCGACCGAGCTTTGGCTGTGCACGTACCCACGCTCCCTACAGGTCATATGAGCTCACCACCTGTATGAAATCCAACTGACACACATATTTACAGCCCCTGTCACGTCCCTTACTGTGAACGTTCACGGAAGCCCCCTACATGCGCATGTCAGGCCCGAGGCCTCGACTTCGCCACGTCTCGATCAAAGGAGTTCGGGATGACCGTGAACGGTCCAGGCCGCACAGTGAAGGCCGCCTTGCTCATGGCGGCTGTCGCCCTGCCCGCGTCCCTGCTCACCACCCCCACGAGCGCCTTCGCCGCGGGCTCGCTCAGCATGCTCGGCGCCGACGTCTCCACCGCGCAACGCGCCCTCGACCTCGGCGCCAAGTACTACGACGCGAGCGGCACCGCCAGGGACCCGCTCGACGTCCTCAAGGGCCTCGGCGTGAACTACGTCCGCCTGCGGGTCTGGAACAACCCGGCCAGTGGATACAACAACAAGGCCAAGGTGCTGGCGTACGCGAAGCAGGTCAAGGCCAAGGGGCTGAAGCTGCTGGTCGACTTCCACTACTCGGACACCTGGGCGGACCCGGGCAAGCAGTACAAGCCCGCCGCCTGGGCGAGCCACGGCATCAACCAGCTCCAGACGGACGTCTACAACTACACGTACGACGTCTGCAACAGCCTCAAGTCCCAGGGCACCACGCCGGACAGCGTGCAGATCGGCAACGAGATCAACGTCGGCATGCTGTGGGACGACGGCAAGGTGGTCAACAACGACTTCACCAACCTCAGCCTGCTCCTCAAGTCGGGCTACAACGCGACCAAGGCGTGCAACAGCGGCACCAAAGTGATCATTCACACGGCCAACTCGGACAGCGACGCGCATGCGCGGTGGTTCTACGACGGCATCAAGGCGAAGGGCGTCAACTGGGACATCACCGGGCTGTCCTACTACTGCCCGTGGCACGGCACGCCGGCCAACATGGGCAGCGTGGTGTCCGACATGAAGTCCCGGTACGGCAAGGACGTGGTCATCGCCGAGACGGCCTATCCCTTCACCTCGGCGAACGCGGACAGTACCGGCAACTCGATCACCTCCGGCTGCTCGGGCTACCCGCTCACCTGGCAGGGCCAGGCCGACAACTTCACCGCCGTCCAGAACACGGCCCGCAACGCCGGCGCGATCGGCGTCTTCTACTGGGAGCCGACCTGGTACGCGGTCAAGGGCAACGGCTGGGATCCGGCCGACATCAACAACAGCGGGAACGGCTGGGACAACATGGCCATCTTCAACTGGACCGGCCAGGTGAACCCGAACATCAAGTGGACGCCGTAGGCGACGGCGAATCCCCGACGAACGGCATCGCCCCCCGGGCGGTGCCGTTCGCATTGAGGCACGCGGTCTTCGCTGCCGCTCCGGTCGCCGCGCCAACCTGCTCTCGCTCCTCACCGGGCCGGGGCGCAGGCCGCGCGCGGCAACCCACCGGTGCTGATCACCTCCTGCGGACAGGGCCCCGACGAGGACCTTCCCGACTCGGGCTACTCGGGCCGGCGGCCGGCTGGTGACGCCGGAGGGGGACTCCCGCACCCCTCCTGCTGACCCGCGGCCGTCAGCGCACCCGCACGGCCGTCATCGGGCGTCGGCCGCCATTTCGGGAACGGTTGGTCCGGGAACCGTGCCTTCGGCAAGGGCCGGCTTGCGGATCAGGAGCAGTGCCGCGTCGTCGTGCAGTCGGCCGCCCACATGGGCCAGCAGTTCGTCGTGGAGTGCGGTGAGGGTGCGCGCCGGCTCGTCGGACAAGTGGCGTGCCAGCCCGTCGCGCAGCGGGTAGAACTCGCGGTCGCGGTCCCGGGCCTCGGTGACCCCGTCGGTGTAGAGCAGCAGTTGATCCCCGTCGGCGAAGCGCACTACCTGCAGGCCGGGGCTCTGGCTCGTGAGGGCGCGCAGCCCGAGGGGCGGGGCCGGCTGCGGGGGCTCCACCGCCACGACGCCTCCCGACGCGCGGACCACCAGCGGAGGCGCGTGCCCGCAGTTCACCACCTCCAGTTGCCCTGCCCGCGGGTATCCGGCGACCACGGCGGTGACGAAGTCGTCAGGGCCGAGGTTGCGCGCCAGGCTCCGTTCGATCCTGCCGACGACGGCGAGCAGGTCCGGCTCGTCGTAGGCGGCTTCCCGGAAGACACCGAGTACCAGCGCCGCGGTCCCCACGGCCGGCAGCCCCTTGCCCCGCACATCGCCCACGATCAGCCGGACGCCGTACGGGGTGGGTATCAGTGCGTACAGATCCCCGCCGATACGGGCCTCGGCCGCCGCGGCGCTGTAGCGGACGGCCACCTGGAACGGGCCGACAGTCGCCGGTACCGGCCTGAGCAGCGCGTGCTGGGCGGTCTCCGCGACCGAGCGGACGGCCGCGAGCACCTGTTCGCGACGCCCGCGCAGTGCGCTGGCCAGGCCGCTCGCCAGAGTGACGGTGACCAGGGCGGACAGTACGGCCGCCAGCTCGTGGCCCGGAACACCGTCCCGGGTTCCGAGCGTGGCACCCAGCACCACGGCGAGGAGGCCGACGCACAGGACACCGCGCGGACCGTTGGTGGTGGCGGCCAGCGCGGGTCCGGCCGCGAGCAGCGGCAGCCAGATCATCCCCGCTCCGCCGACGAGGTCGACGAGCACGACGACAGAGACGATCAGCACGGGCAGTACGGGTGTCCCGGCGGCCAGCTGTGCGACGGCGCGCCGCCGGGCCGACGCCCTGGGACGGGTCACTCGGTTCTTGAACGGCCGCATCGGCCAGTGGGCACCGCCATGGTCTCGGGCCTGACTCATGTTTCTTCCGCAGTCCTAACCTGGTACGGGGCGCATTACCTGTGCACGGGGCGCATTCCTGAAATGCCCGTTTCATCCAGGAAACGGGTTCGGCCCGAGCGTCACAAGGAGAGGATTTTCAGATAGTGAGCGAAAGGCCCCTGGTCACGCGACTCGCGGCCGGGATCAGCCGCGCCCGGATCTCGGGCAGCCGGGACAGCCGGTCCGCCGGCAGTGAGACGCCGAGCGAGCCGAGTGTGCTCCCGCTGTAGACGGGCACGGCGACGCAGACCGTGCCGAGGGCGTACTCCTCGAGGTCCGTGACGGCCGGCGCCACGGGTGAGGCGTCGAGCCGCCGCAGCAGTTCCGGCAGGCTGGTGACCGTCCTCGGTGTGAGGTCGGCGAGGTGGTGCCGGGAGAGGTATTCCTTGCGGGCCTCTTCGTCCAGTTCCCGCAGCACGGACTTGCCCAGCGCGGTGGCGTGTCCGGCGTCCTCGAATCCCACCCAGAGGTCGACGCGGGGCGCTCGGGGACCGTCGACGATCTCGGCGACCCGGATCTCGCCCTCCTCGTAGAAGGTCAGATAGGCCGCGGTCGTGAGCTCGTCCCGCAGCGCGGCGAGCGTGGGACGGACGCGGCTGAGCAGCGCCTGTCCACGGCTTGTGGTGTGCAGAGTCTGCAGCTTGTCCCCCAGGACGAACCCGCCGTCGTCCAGCTTCCGGACGTAACCGTCGTGGAGGAGCGTCCGCAGGAGGTGATAGGCGGTGGCCAGGGGCAGACCCGTCTCACGTGCGAGCTGCTTCGCCGGCGCGCCGTTCTCATGCGTGCTCACCGCCTCCAGCAGACGGAAGGCCCGTTGCACGGAAGTGATGAGCGTAGGGCCGTCGTGAGCAGCCATACCACCAGCGTGCGCCGGGCACACGGCGCAGGCAAGGCGGGTGGGCAGACTCAGGAAGCCAGGAAGGCGTCCTCACCGGCGTTCTCACCGTGTGAGTCCGGCCTTGTCGCACGCGGGCCGGAGCTGCTGGGTGCAGATCTGGTCGATGGTGTACACGCCGTCCTTGACGAGTGTCTGCCTGATGGTGTCGACCGTCACCGTGCTCGGAGTGAGCAGGACGGACGGGATGTCCTCGGTGGTGGGGCTGTCGGTCGTCGTCGTGGCGATGTCGCGGATGCCCTCCCCGCGCCCCAGGGCGACGGCCATGTCGGCGGCTGCGGCGGCTTCCGTCCTGAAAGGCTTGTACACCGTCATGTACTGCTCGCCCTTGACGATGCGTCGCACGGCATCGAGGTCGGCGTCCTGACCGGTGACGGGAGGAAGCTGCCTGACCCCGGCGCTCTTGAGAGCGGAGATGACGCCCGCGGCTATGGAGTCGTTGGCCGCCAGGACGCCGTCGATCCGGTGCGGGCCCAGGGCCGCGATGGCGGCGGACATGTTGGCGTGGGCGCGATCCGTGCTCCAGCCCAGGGTCTCGTACGACCTGGCGATCTTCACCTTGCCCGTGAGGACGGACAGCGTGCCCCTCCTGTACCACGCCGCGTTGGGGCTGGTGGGATCGCCGTTCATCATGACGACGTTCCCGCCGTTCGCCTTGTCGCCCATGGCCTTCAGGAGCGCCTCGCCCTGGAGCCTGCCGACCTGCGCACCGTCGAAACTGACATAGCCCGAGATCGGGCCTTCGACGAGCCGGTCATAGGCGACTACCGGGACACCCGCCTGGCGCGCCTCCTGGACCGACGAGCGGAGCGCCCTGGTGTCGGCGGCGTCGAGGATCAGCACCTCGACCCCCTTGGTGATCATGGAGGTCACCTGGCCCCGCTGCCTGGTCGCGTCGTTGTCGGCGTTGGCGTACGCCACGGTGCAGCGGGGACACAGCTCCTTCACCCGCTTCTCGATCAACGGCTTGTCGGAATGCTCCCAGCGGGGGACCGCTCGGCTCGGGAGCAGCAGGCCGACGGTGAAGCTGTCCGCGCCCGTCTCGCCGTCTCCCCCGCAGGCGGCCAGGGACCACGCCATCAGTCCCGCGACGAGCGCCGCGACGACATGGTGCGTACGGGTCCTTCCGACAGGTCCCTTTGTACGAGTCCTCATGACAGGTCCCCTTGTTCCGTCCGGGGCTGCGAGTCCGCGGGAGCCTGCTCACGGCGCGGCACCACGATCTCGCTCCACACCTGCTTGCCGCCGGCCACCGGCATGGAGCCGAAGGCCTCCGACACCGCTTCGACCAGCAGCAGGCCTCGGCCGCCGGTCGACTCCCAGTCCACGATCACCGGCTTGGCGGGCGCACGCGGCGAGGAGTCGATCACGCAGACTCGCACCCGGTCACCGCGCAGCGTCAGGTCGACACGGACCGCCCCCTGGGTGTGCACCAGGGCGTTGGTGACCAGTTCGGACACGACCAGCAGCACCTCGTCGGCCACGTCCTCGACCCTCCACCGACGCAGAGTGCGCGCGGTGAACCGGCGGGCGTGCATCACGGCGTCGGGCAGCCGCCACACCACCCAGCCGGCGCGTATCGGCCGGGTCTTCATGCCGTCGTAGCGCAGCAGCAGCAGCGCCACGTCGTCCTCACGACGGTCGACGTCGCCGAGCAGTTCGTCGGCCATCCGCCCCGGATCCGCCGGATCGGCCGCGGCGAGCGCCATGCACGTCCGGCGCATGCCCTCGTCCAGCGGCAGGTCGGTGGCCTCCACCAGGCCGTCGGTGACCAGGGCGAGCACGGTGCCGGGGGCCAGCGCGACCGCGGTCATGGGGAACTCCGCCTCCGCGAGAATGCCCAGCGGGAGCCCTCCCTCGACCTGCACCTCCTCGGTACTGCCGTCGGGGTGCCGCAGCATCGGTGAGAGGTGCCCGGCCCGGACGAACAGAGTGTTTCCCTGCTCCATGTCCAGTTCGACGTAGCAGCAGGTGGCGAACAGGTCGGTCTCCATACCGACGAGGAGTCGGTTCGCGTGCGAGACGACCACGTCGGGCGGGTGGCCCTCCACCGCGTAGGCCCTGACCGCCGTACGCATCTGGCCCATGATCGTCGCGGCTCCGGCGCTGTGGCCCTGCACGTCACCGATGACCAGCGCCACCCGGTCCTCGGAGAGGGCGATGACGTCGTACCAGTCGCCGCCCACCTGCAACCCCCGTCTGGCGGGCAGGTAGCGGGCGACGGCCGTCCCCCCGGCCAGCTCGGGGAGGCGCCTGGGCAGCAGACTGCGCTGCAGCATCGTCGCGAGTTCCTGCTCCGCGTCGTGCTCGTGCGCGCGCTTGAGGGCCTGCCCGACGAGCGCCGCGGTGGCGGTCAGCAGGGACCGCTCCTCGGGGACGAACTCGTGTGGCTCGTCCCAGCCGACCAGGCACACTCCGGCGACCCGGCCCTTGGCGGGCAGCGGCAGGACGGCCAGACCTCCGGCGCCGACGCCCGCGAGTCCGGGCTCGAGGGCCGTGCCGGCCGGCCACAGATCCGTACGTCCGTCCCGCAGAGCCAGCTGAAGCGTGGGCAGGGCGCTGACCGGTGCGTCGGGCCACTCCGAACGCCACTCGGAGCGCCATGCCTCCGGCCAGGCGTCGGGCTTGGGCGGGTCGAGCACGGTGACCATGAGCCGGTCGTCCTGCACCTCGGCGAGCGCCACCCGGTCGGCGCCCAGCGGCTCACGCAGCGCGGTGACCACCACACGGCTGACGTCACGGACCGTTGCGGCATCGTCGAGTGCGGCCGTCAGCCACTGGATCCTGGAGACGTCGTCGGGGCTCTGGCGCAGGACCGAGGTCGCCGTCACCACGCCCAGCACCTGCTCAGGCTCGCCGCCGGTGCTCGCCACCACCCGGCAGCTCAGGCTCAGCCAGCGCATCTCACCGGTGGGGCGGCGCACGCGGAACTCCAGCTCCCGCCGACCGAACGTCTGGGTGGACGGCTCGATGACCGACATCAGGGCGTGCATGTCCTCGGGCAGGGCATGCGCGAGCAGGGTGTCCGCCTTGCCGTCGAAGTCGTCCGGGCTGATGCCGACCAGCTCGAGCAGCGCCTCGTCCGCGTCTACCAAACCGGTGTCCGGCACCAGGACGAACGAGCCGACGCGCAGGCTCCGCAGGGCAGGACTCAGCAGCGACGACGGCGCGGCACCGCCGGTCCCTGCCTGGAGCATGCCGGCGACCGCGTCGGCGTACCGCTCCAGGAAGTGCCGTTGCTCGGCCTCGAAGCCGTCCGCGCCGTGCCCCACCACGACGAGGCAGCCCAGCCGCCTGCCCTCGATTCCCAGTGGCAGCGCGGCGAGGGACGCGTCCGCTCGCGGCGGCGTCGGCCCGCCTTCGGAGTAGGCGGCGAGGGCCACGGGGTTCAGCCACAGGGCCCGGTCGGTGCGCAGGGCCTGCGCCGCGGGTGAACCACCGGTCAGAGGCAGACGCTCCGGCAGCCAGTGCTCGGATGTCGCGCACCCGTCCGTCTCCACCAGCAGGAGCTCTTCCTTCCCGGTACCGGGCACGTAGACCGCGGCCAGCGCCACTCCGGCGAAGGTGAGGGCCCGCTCACTCGCGGCGGCCTCCGGCACCGGCGTCGGTGAACCGGTGTCTGCGGCGCCGGCCCCGGATGCTCCCAGCTCGGAGACTCCGGCCCGGGCACGGCCGTCATGAGGCATGTCCGCGACCTACTTCCCGTCCATGCGGCAGGTACCAACAGGTGGAGACCGAGCACCCACGTACCAGAATCGCATACGGGACGTAATAGGACAGATGTAAGTAATTGCCTCGATGGCAGTCAGCATTCGCAGATCACCACAGCCAGTGTCAAACTGACGACGTGGTCGTCTTGCGCACGCGAACCCTTGACGCCGCGATGCACGCGAGCCGCTTCCCCCCACGCGCACCGCGCCGGAGCGCTCCCTCGCCGCACAAGGTGAAGGACAAGGGAGGTCTCTCTCATGAAGGCCCGCATCCGGGACGCGGCCGTCGCCGTGACCGCGGTCTCGACGGCGGTCGCTCTCGCGGCCTGCGGAGCGGACGCCGGGAACGACTCCGACGGAGGGAGCACACCGAACATCGCTCTGCTGCTGCCGGACTCCACCACGGCTCGCTGGGAGACCCAGGACAGGCCATTGTTCGAGCAGAAGGTCAAAGAGTTGTGCGACGAGTGCACGGTCGAACACGGCAATGCCGGGGGCGACGTGGCCGCCCAGCAGGAGCAGATGGACACGATGATCACCAAGGGGGTCGATGCCATCGTGCTGGTGGCCGTGGACGCCCGCTCGCTCGGCCCCGCGGCCAGGAAGGCGAACGATGCGGATATCCCGGTCATCGCCTACGACCGGCTCTCCGAGGGCCCGATCTCGGGCTATGTCTCGTTCGACGGCGAGGAGGTCGGCAAGCTCCAGGCCAGGGCGCTGCTGATGGCCATGGGCGACAGAGCGCGAGACGACCAGATCGTCACGATGAACGGCGATCCCAGCGATCCCAACTCGGTGTTGTTCAAGAAGGGCGCACTGTCCGTGCTCCAGGGGAGAGTGAAGATCGGCAAGGCCTACGACACGCACCAGTGGAAGACCGAAACCGCGAACATGAACATGTCCGGCGCCATCTCCGCCCTCGGCGTCCGCAACATCCACGGGGTCTACGCCGCCAACGACGGCCTCGCCGCGGGCAGCATCTCCGCCCTGCGAGCGAACAAGGTCGACCCGATGCCCCCCGTCACCGGACAGGACGCCGAACTCGCAGCCGTGCGACGCATCGTCGGTGGCGATCAGTACATGACCGTTTACAAGCCCTTCGGACCGGAGGCGTCCGCCGGGGCCGCCATGGCCGTGGACGTGGCCCGCGGTGAAAGCCTCGACCGGGTCGCCACGGGTGAGGTGAGGACCCAGGACGGGAGGACCGTTCCGGCCGTGCTGCTCACCCCCGTGTCCGTGACCGTCGACACCATCGAGGACACCTTGGTGAAGGACGGCATGTACACGATCGAGCAGATCTGCACCCCCCAGCTCGCTGCCGCCTGCGACCGGGCCGGGCTGACCTGACAGCCGGTTCCGACCAGGTCCGGACCCCGGGAAGGAGATGGTTTCATTGCCGGCTCCCCCCTTGCTGGCACTGCGCGGCGTGTGCAAGCGCTTCGGCGTCGTCGAGGTCCTCTCGGACATCGAGCTGGAGATTCACGCCGGCCAGGTCGTCGCTCTTCTGGGCGACAACGGGGCAGGCAAGTCCACCCTGGTCAAAGCGATCTCCGGCGTCACCCCCGCGGACAAGGGCGTCATCGAGTGGGAGGGCCGGGCGGTCAACATCAAACGCCCCCACGACGCCCGGGACCTCGGCATCGCCACCGTCTACCAGGATCTCGCGCTGTGCGGGAACCTCGACGTCGTCGGCAACCTGTTCCTCGGACGGGAGATCCGCAGGTACGGGTTCCTCGACGAGGTGGAGATGGAGCGCCGCACCAGACATCTGCTGGAACGTCTGACCAGGGCCGTCCCCGATCTGCGCGCCCCTGTCGTCTCGCTGTCCAGCGGCCAGCGGCAGACGGTCGCCATCGCACGCTCGCTCCTCGGCGAGCCGCGGGTCCTCCTCCTGGACGAACCGACCGCGGCTCTGGGAATCGAGCAGACCGCCGAGGTACTGGACCTCGTGGACCACCTGCGTGACCGCGGTGTGGGCGTGCTGCTCATCAGCCACAACATGGGCGACGTCAAAGCGCTCGCGGACCGGGCCGCCGTGCTGCGGCTCGGTCGCAACAACGGCTTCTTCGACGTGAACACCGCGTCTCAGGAACAGATCATCTCCTCCATCACCGGCGCCACGGAAAACGTGCCCCGCCGGCCGGCCCCGCAAGAGGCGGGATGGTGAAAGGGATGCACAACATGGCGGACCACACGCGGGCCGAACCCACCGCGCCGCGCACCGAGGCTCGTCCCCCGCACCGGGAGCGGGCCATCGCCCGTGCCCTGGAGAGCTGGGTCGCCGTCTTCCGGCGCAAGCTGAGCGCCGGAGAACTCGGCTGGCTCCCCGTCGTCCTCGTCCTCGCCGCGGTCTGGATCACCTTCCAGACCCTCAACGAGAACTTCCTCTCCCCCCGGAACCTGTCCAATCTCAGCGTGGACATCGTGGGCACGGGCCTGATCGCGGTCGGCATCGTCTTCGTGCTGCTGCTCGGCGAGCTCGACCTGTCGGTCGGCTCGATCAGCGGTCTCGCGGCGGCTGTCTTCGCCGTTCTGAACGTCAACAACGGCGTGCCGGAATGGCTCGCCCTCATCATCGCCGTGCTCGTGGGGACCGTCACCGGAGCCGTCCAGGGCTTCTCCTTCGCCAGAGCCCGGGTACCGGCGTTCGTCGTCACGCTCGCGGGGCTGCTCACCTGGAACGGCCTCATGCTCTACATCCTCGGGACCAGCGGCACCGTCAACCTCGACGAGAACGGCCTTGTCGCCAAGCTGACCAGCTATTACTTCACCCATGACGCCGCCGCCTACGGCGTGGCCGCGATCGGCGCGGGCATGGTCTTCCTCGTCTCCCACCAGGACAGGCGGCGCCGCATGGCCGTGGGCATGCCACACCGCTCGCTCCGCGGAATCGCGGTGCGCACGGGAGCACTCGCGGCGATCGCGTTCGCCGCCGCGTATCTGCTCAACCGTTTCCAGGGTCTGCCGCTCGCGCTCCTGATCTTCCTGGTGGTGGTGGCCGGCCTCGACATCATTCTCCGCCGCACGCACTACGGGCGGCAGGTCTACGCACTCGGCGGCGGCGTCGAGGCGGCCCGGCGCGCCAGCCTCAGCGTGATCCGCGTGCAGACCGCGGTGCTCGCCGTCTCGGGCACCATGGCCGCGGTCGGCGGCCTGTTCCTGGCCTCCCGCATCACCTCGGTGAGCCAGGGCTCGGGCTCGGGCGTCCTCCTGCTCAACGCCATCGCGGCAGCCGTCATCGGTGGCACCAGCCTGTTCGGAGGACGCGGTACGACCTGGTCCGCGGTGCTCGGCATCCTGGTCATCCAGTCGATCGCCTCGGGCATGGCGATCACGGACACCCCCGCCGCCGTCCAGTTCATCATCACGGGCGGGGTGCTCTTCGCAGCGGTGGTCATCGACTCGCTGTCGCGACGCACGCAGGAGGCACACGGGCGGGCTTGAAGTCCCTTGCTGGAGGAGCCGCCCGGCGGCAAGCTGGACTCCAGCGCGGGCCGACCAGCGCCTCCAGCACCCGCAGGATGCCTTCCAGCGGAGTCCGCGAGCTTGCGAGCGGTCGCCAGGAACTCGGGGTTCTTGGTGCGCCGGTAGACCGATCGGCGCGCCGCTGTCCGGGTCGAAGTCGTACGAGTCGGCCATCTTGTCGACGGCGTAATCACCGCCGAGTGGAGCTTCCGCAGGGTCGGTGCCGGTGTCCGGCCTGCGGTCGTGTCCGCGGACGCGGACGCGGCTGGTGTCGACGCAACACATAACGCCGCGGCACCGGCCGCCGAAGTGAGCACAGTACGCCGGGAGACACTCATGCTGGTCCCTTCAAGGGCGCGCCGCCGCACAACCACGTGAGCAACGTTCACTGGTCTGAACAGCCGTCCCGGCGAACCACCGTGTATCCGGCCCGCCGGGACGACGGCGCTCAGCGGTAACAGGTGGTGACGCCCGCGCGCCAGGGGCAGGCGATCGCGGCGAAGCCGCCGCCCGCGACGACGTCCACGCCGAGCGTGTCGCCGCCTCGCAGTATCCGCCGGTTCTGGACGAGCCCGTCGGTGCCGTCCTGGATCGTCTCGACGAGCCACCGCCCTGGGCCGATGGTCAACGGGACCTCGGCGGTGCGGGCGGTGCCGGCGTACACCCCGCCCAGGAACCAGCGGTCGCCACTGCGGCGGGCCAGCACGGCTTCCTGGCCGGGGCGGCCGGCGAGCAGCCGGGTGTCGTCCCAGGCCGCGGGGACCTGATCGAAGTAGTCCCGGGCGAGCGGCCGGGCGTCGTACGACTCGGGGGTGCCCGCCAACATCTGGAGGCCCGACTCGTAGGCGACCGTGAGCCCGACCTCGGCCGCGTCGGAGTTGGGGCGCAGGCCGACGCGCTGGAAGGCGCCGGGGGTGAAGTCCATGGAGCCGATGACGTTGCGGGTGAAGGGCAGGGTGGTGAGGTGGGCGGCGGTGTTGGTTCGCTTCTCCTCTCCCGCGACGCCCTCCAGGGTCATGACCTGGGGCCAGGTGCGCTGGATGCCCTTCGGGACGGTCGAGCCGTGGAAGTTGACCATGAGGTGGTGAGCGGCGGTCTCCTGGAGGATGGTGTCGTACCACCGGAGCATGGGCTGCGCCTCGGAGTCCATGAAGTCGATCTTGACGCCTTTGACGCCCCACCGCTCCAGGGTGGGCAGCCACTGGGCGCGTTCCTCGGGTGTGTCGAGGTCACGCTGGTGGATCCAGACGATGATGCCGACGCCCTTGGCTCGCGCGTAGTCGACGAGTTCGGGCATCCAGCTGTTGGTCTGCCAGTTCGGGTCGGTGGTGTCCCACTCGTCGGTCTTGAAGTACCAGCCCGCGTCGACGGCCTCGTACGGCCAGTTCCGCTCGGCGGCGTAGTCGACGTAGGCCTTCTGCGCGGCGAGGCTCTGGCCGGCCGGGCGGCCGCCGGCGAGCCAGGTCCACAGCACGGTGCCGGGCCGGATCCAGGAGGAGTCGGCGACCTTGGAGGCGGGGGCGAGGTCGTCGGTGAAGGTGGATCGGGTGACGGTGGCGAGGTCACCGGTGACCATGGCCCGCCAAGGGGTGGCGAGAGGGCCGTCGGTGTGGACGCGGTCGTCCGCGAGCTCGATCCGGTAGGTGCCGGTGCCCTGGTCGTGGGCGAGCCTGGCACCGGAGTACGTGCCGGTGAGGTCGGACTCGGCGAGCAACGTGTAGCCGCCGTCGGTCGCGAACAGCGCCTGGTCCGAGTACTCCCCGGTCGGCGCGGTCGCGGCGGTGTACTGGGCGAACTGGCCCTCGTTGTCGGCCCGGTAGGTGCCGAGCCAGGCGCTCGCGTCCGGCGGCAGGTTGAACGCGGAGGTCTCGCCGAGCACGTCGCCGTACCCGGCGGGCAGGACGTACCGGTAGGCGACGCCGTCGGCGGAGGCGCGGACGACGAGGTCGAGCCGGGCGCCGGCGGGGGTGGCGAACGACAGGCGTGTCTCGTTCATGCGGACCCGGCGGTCCAGTCGTTTGCCGGACTTCGCCCGGTACCGCTCGTCGATCAGCCGGTCCTTGCGGTGCAGGAAGCGCAAGTCCTGGGAGAGGTCGGCCTGTTCGGTGACGATGCCGACGGGCGACGGCTCGACGACCGTATGCCCTCCCCGGTTCACCGACAGACTGACGGTGCCGGTCGTGTCGTCCAGGGATATGCGCGCTCTCGGTTCATGCGCCGAGGCGTGCCCGGGTCCGGACACGGTCCAGACATGCTCGCGTTGTTCGGCCCGAGCGGGGCCGGATGTGAGAAGTGTGGCCACCAGCCCGGCGCAGAGCGCGGCGACCGCGGTTCTGATCGGAACCACCATGAGAACCCTCCCTGTTGATGAGGTGGGGCGGTGCGTGGATCCCTGCGGAATGTCGCTACGGCAGTCCCCAGGCCGGGCCCGGATCGCCGACGGCGACGGGCGCGATGACGAGGTCGGGGCCCGAGCCGGAGTGGACGAGTACCTCGCGGCCCTTGGGCAGGTCGATGGCGAGGGTGCCTGCGCCCAGGTCCTCGGTGCGGGCCGGGCTGCCGTCGTCGAGCAGCACGGTGAGCGAGCCGGTGAGGCCGTGGCGGAGCTTGAGCGGCTCGCCCGCCAGGCTTCTGACGCGGATGAACCGGGTGGCCCCCGCCTGGCGGACGGCGCTGACCAGGAAGGCGCCCTGGGTGCGGAAGTCGTGCAGGGTGACGTCCGCCCATGCGGTGGGGACGGCCGGGAAGACGCGGATCACGCCGCCCCAGCTCTGGCAGAACATGTCGTGCAGGGACTGCGAGGCGGACAGCGGAGTCTCGATGACCGGACCGGCCTCGGTGTAGTGGGTGTTGGCCTGGCAGGGGTAGCGAGTGGTGGGGTCGAAGAACTTCCGCAGGTAGGTGATCGCGGTGTCGCCGTCGCCGGTCATCGCGTACATCGAGGCGGCGCCGGTGTAGCTGTAGCCGCGGTGGGCGCCGGTGAGCGCGTGCCAGTGGGCGACCGACTTCGCGATCAGGTCGCGGCTTTCGGGCTGGTCCCAGTTGACGAGGTACAGCGGGTACACCATCAGCAGGTGCGAGTAGTGGCGGTGGGACTGGGCGTACGGGGTGTCGGCGCCGATCATGAAGCCGTTGTCGTCGACGGGGTACGGCGTGAGCCTGGCCGGCACCTCCTTCCACCGTGGGATCAACTCCTCGTCGATACCCAGAAGTTCGGCGGACTCGACGAGTGTCCGGCAGCCCCAGCGGATCAGGGCCAGGTCGTAGTTGGTGTCCTGCGGCGGTACGACGGGGTATTCGGGCGAGAGGGTGCTCGGCAGGTGGAGCTTGCCGTCGCTGCCCGGGGTGAGGAAGTGCAGGTAGTAGTTGACGGCCCGGCGCAGCACCGGGTAGATCGTGTCGCGCAGCAGGGACTTGTCCATGGAGTGCCGGTAGGACAGCCAGACGTTGTGCAGGGCCCAGGTGAGGTTGCCGACCTCGGTGCCGGTTCCCGGCTCGCCCACCGCCCGGTTGGCGAACATGTCGGAGCTGCGGCCGACGCCGGAACTGTCGGCGCGGTAGGCGGCGGGCACGTTGGCGATGAGCTGTTCCTGGTTCTGGCGCAGGGTGGTGGCGAGCGCGTCGAGTTCCAGGTGGTTGGAGCCGTGGATGAGCCAGTACTCCAGTTGGATGTTGAGGTTCCACCAGACCGCGGGCCACGGGGTGGGTTCCAGCCACGGCCCGGAGGTGGCCATGACAGGGCCGTCCGCTCGGCTGGCGGAGGCGACCTTGTAGAGCTGGATCCAGTGGAAGCTCTGCAGCCGCCGGTCGGGGAACGACACGAAGCTCTTCCGGTAGAACGCGTGCCACCAGCGGATGTGCCGTCGCCTGAGAGCGCCGTACGACGTCGCGCGCCGCAGGTTGCGCAGCGAATCGGCCTCGGCGGCGGTGTCGGAGGGGAAGCTGTGTCCGACGCTGAGCAGCAGGTCGTCGCCGATGCGGTGGAGGGCGGTGGCGGTCTGGCCGCCGCCGGTGAGGGGTTGGAGCACCTGCTCGGTGCCGTCGGTGGTGGTCCTGGTGGTCCAGGGCGGGTTGGCGGTGTAGCCGGTGGGTGGGGCCTCGCTGATCTTGCGGGGGCTGATGGCGTCCTCGGGGTGGAACGTCCAGACGACCTGTTCGTCGCCGTCGGCGGTCGTGCGGACGGCCAGGACCTCGTCGTGGATGAGGGCGGAGAGGTGGAGGGTGCCCGCCGTGGTGGTGACGGTGCCGGTGAGTTCGGCGTTCCACAGGCTCAGCCGCCAGTCGACGGCGGTGATGGTGCCGACCGGTTCGAGCGTGAGGTGTCCTACCGGCAGGCGACAGGTGCCCCAGGTGCTGCCGAACTCGGGGCGGTGGTCCTGGACCCGGCCGTGCTGCACGGTGAAACGGATCTGGTTGGTGCCCGGCTCCTGATACACCATGCTGCCGAGCAGCCCGTCACCGAGGAACGGACCCTCGTACCAGCGGGTGGGCAGCCTGGCCCACAGCAGGTCCTGGCCGCGCAGGAACCTCGCCCAGGCGCCGTCGGTGGTCATGGTGTCGCGGAGTCTCCAGGGGCGTCTGCCGACCCCGGTCACCGGCCCGCCAGCGACGGACGGCACCGTCTGTAACGGCCCCTCGGCGTGGGCCGCCCCGGGCAGGGCCGCCGCCGCGGCGCCGCCCAGCGCGGTGCCGAGTACGGCTCTGCGGGCCACCTTCGAACGTTGCTCCGGCTGTGAGGTCATCTTCGTCCTCCAGACCTGACGGATCATCGATACATCGGGTGTATCGGGCAACCTAGCAGGCTCTCTGTGCCTGTCAATGACCTCAACAGCATCAGAGGTACTTGACTCCTCCGATGTATTGAGGAGATCTTTTCTGCCGGCTCTGGCGAAAAAGACGTCAACCGCGCAGTCGGGCGCGAGCATCCCTCCGAACGCGGCCGACGTGACCGCGACTCCTGGAAGCCCCCTCACCCGCAAGCAACGACACCGTCCCCCGAGCCGTCGCACGCCCCCGCCACACGACGCGGACGGCTGGCCGTCCTCGGGCCGGGGCTGGTCCTGGCGGCCGCCAGTGTAGGCGCGGGCGACATGGTGACGTCGCTGGCGGGCGCCGCCGGATACGGCATGGCCCTGCTGTGGGCGATCCTCATCGGAGTCGTCCTCAAGTACGCGCTCACCGAGGCGGTGGGACGCTTGTACCTGGCGAGCGGTCCGACGGTGATCGCGAGCCTGCGCGCGGCGGGCCGCTGGCTGCCGTACGCGCTCTTCGCGTTCGTCGCGGTCATCGGACTGCTGTACGGGGCGGCCCTTGGCTCGGTGGTGGCGCTGGCACTGTCGACGCTGCTCCCCGCGCTGCCGCTGAGGCCACCGGCCATGGTGATCGCGCCGGCGTCGGCCGGGCTCGTGTACGTGGGCCGGTACGCACTGTTCGAGCGGGTGATGAGCGGGTTCATCCTGTCCAAGTTCGTCGGCATGGTCGTGCTGGCGGTCGCCACGCTCGTCACCATGGACGACCCGTCCGCCCTGGTGTCCTCGCTGCGGCCGCGGCTGCCCGAGGGCGACGTGGTCACCGTCCTGTCGCTGATCGGCGGGGTGGGCGGCACGGCCGGGGTGGCCTCGTACAGCTACTGGGTGCGGGAGAAGCGCTGGCGGCACCGGAGTTGGCTGCCCGTCATGCGGGCGGGCTCGGCGGTGAGTTACGCGGTCACGTTCCTGTTCGTGGCCCGGACGCCGAGGCCGAGCACCACATGGACCAACGCAGCCGCCGTTCCGCCTGTTCGTGCTCTACTGCGTGGCCGCCTCCGTGGCGTTGACCTTCGCGGGACGGCCGGTTCCCCCTGGTGCTCACCTACGCCGCCGTCGGCTCTCGTCCTGCCACTGCTGTCCGGGGCGCTGCTGGTGCTCCTACCGGCGCGACCTGAAGCAGCCGTACCGTAACAGGACCGTCTCGAACGTGCTGCTCTCGAGCTCACTCGTCCTGTTCGGGGTGCTCGCCGTCGTCCAGCTGAAGGAAACCCTGGGAGGACTGTGAACCACGCCGTGAACCCCACCACGGATGACCTGTGCTTCCGTACCGCCACCGAACTCGCCGCGGCCCTGCGGCGCCGTGAGGTGTCCGCGCGCGAGGTCGTCACCGCCCACCTCGAACGCGTCGACCAGGTCGATCCGTCGGTGAACGCGATCGTCACCCTCGTCGCCGACCGGGCGCTGGAGCAGGCGGCCGAGGCGGACGAGCAGCTCGCCTCGGGAGCCGAGGTCGGGCCCCTGCACGGGCTGCCCGTCGCGCACAAGGACCTCCACGACACCGCGGGCATCCGCACGACGTACGGCTCACCCGTCTTTGCCGACCACGTCCCCGCCCGGGACCACCTGGTCGTCGAACGCCTCAGGCGGGCCGGGGCCATCACACTCGGCAAGACCAACGTGCCCGAACTCGGCATGGGTTCGCACACCGTCAACCCCGTCTTCGGCGCGACCCGCAATCCCTACGACCTCTCGCGCAGCGCGGGCGGCAGCAGCGGCGGCGCGGGAGCCGCTCTCGCCTGCGGCATGCAGCCGATCGCCGACGGCAGCGACACCGGCGGCTCCTTGCGCAACCCGGCTTCCTTCAACAACGTGGTCGGGCTGCGGCCCTCCCCCGGCCGGGTCCCGTCCTGGCCCGACAAGGCACCCTGGAGCCAACTGTCGGTGAAGGGCCCCATGGCGCGGACCGTGCGGGACGTCGCCCTGACGCTGTCCGTGCTGGCCGGGCCGGATCCGCGCAGCCCGCTGGCCCTTCAGGATCCGGGTTCCGCCTTCGCCGGACCGCTCGACGGCGACCTCCGCGGCCGGCGGGTCGCTTGGTCGCCCGACCTCGGCGGGAGCGTGCCCGTCGACCCCGACGTACGGGACGTGGTGCGCGGCGCGGTGGAGGTGTTCACCTCGCTGGGCTGCGAGGTCGAGGAGGCCTGCCCCGACCTGTCCGGCGCCGACGAGGCGTTCCTCGTCCAGCGTGCCTGGCAGATGGAACTCGCCTACGGGCCCCTGCTGGACGAGCACCGGCAGCGTATGTCCGCAGACGTCGTGTGGAACATCGAGGAGGGCCGCAAGCTCACCGGCCCGGACCTGGGCCGCGCCCAGCTGCTTCAGGCCGCCCTCTTCCACCGGGTGCGGGAGTTCTTCGAGACCTACGACGTCCTGCTGCTGCCGGTCAGCCAGGTCGCCCCCTTCGACGTCCGCCTCCCTTACCCCGCGTCCGTGGACGGCACGGCGATGGAGACGTATCTGGACTGGATGCGCTCGGCCTACGTGATCACGATGACCGGCTGCCCGGCGCTGTCGGTCCCGGCCGGCTTCACCCCGGCCGGACTGCCGGTCGGGCTCCAGGTGGTGGGACCGCACCGGGGGGACGCGGCCGTGCTGAGCGCGGGGTATGCCTTCGAGCAGGAGACGCGCGTGGGGGAACGGCGACCGGCCGTTGTCGAGGGCCCGGGCGTGGTGGAAGGTACGCACGGCGTGGAGGGTGCGCAGGCGACGGAAGGCAACCGGTCATGAGCCCGAGCAGCGTCGTCGTGGTGGGTGCGGGCATGGCGGGGCCGGCGACGGCCTGGTTCCTCCAGGAGGCCGACGTCGTGTCGGGGGCCGAGCAGGCGGTCCAGCGCAAGCTCGACGCGATCGCCGCTGCCCTGCCGGACGTGTCCAGGGGCGAGCAGATGCGCTCGAAAGCCTGAGGAATGCGATCCGGATGGAGGAAGAGACCTGACGCAGGCTCACGAAACGCCGCCGTGGTCCTTCTCCGCCCTCCCTGGACCGGCGAACATGCCGCGTCATGGACATCTTGCTCGTCGCCAGCGCGTTCAACAGCCTGTCCCAGCGTGTGTTCGCGGAACTGTCGGACCAAGGGCACCGGGTGGACGTCGTACTCGCCTCGCACGGCGCCGAAGCTGTCCGGGCCGCCGTACGCGAAGTGCGCCCGGAACTGATCATCGCTCCGATGCTGAAGACGGCGCTGCCGGAGGACGTGTGGCGGGAGCACACCTGCCTCATCGTTCACCCGGGACCACCCGGCGACCGCGGCCCGTCCTCCTTGGACTGGGCGATCGCCGAGGAGGCATCCCACTGGGGAGCGACGGTGCTCCAGGCCGAGGCAGCTATGGACGCCGGCGACGTGTGGGCCGCCGAGGCCTTCCCGGTGCCACCGGTCGGCAAGAGCGACCTCTACCGCAACGAGGTCTCCGACGCCGCCGCGGCCGCCGTCCTGGTGGCCGTACAGCGTTACGCCGACGGATCGTGCAAACCGCTACCGCAGAGCGATCCCGCGATCCGCGTGGTGTGGCGCGACTTCTTCCGCCAGGAGCGGCGAAGGATCGACTGGGAGAACGACAGCACCGAGACGGTGCTGCGCAAGCTCCGGGGGGCTGACTCGCAGCCGGGGGTCGTGGACGAACTACTCGGCCGGGAGGTGTTCCTGCACGGCGGCGCTCCCGAGGATCGACTGCGCGGACGCCCCGGGGACCTGCTGGCGACGCGGTCCGGGGCGGTCTGCCGGGCCACCCGGGACGGCGCGGTGTGGATTGTGGAACTGCGCCCCCGCAAGAGCTCCGGCGACCCGGCGCCGTTCCGCCGCCCGGCGGCCTCCGTGCTCGCCTCCTTCCCGGCTCCGCCCGGCGCCACGACGGGGGCGGAGGGCGGGCATACCCCGCGGTCCGGCGACCGTCCGGTGTGGCTGCCGGAGGCCACTGCCCCTCTCGAACTGCCCCCGGGCCGGAACACCTGGACCGACATCCGGTACCGCCGGCACGGCGACATCGGGTTCCTGGCCTTCTCCTTCCCCGGCGGCGCGATGAGCACCGACCACTGCCGCAGGCTGCTCGCCGCCTACCGGTACGCGCTCACCCGCCCCACCGCTGTGCTGGTGCTGGGCGGATGCCGCGACTTCTTCTCGAACGGCATCCACCTGAACGTCATCGAGGCGTCCACCGACCCCGCGGGCGAGTCCTGGACCAACCTCAACGCCATGGACGACCTGGTCGAGGCGGTGCTGCGCACCACCGACCGCCTGGTGGTCGCGGCGCTCGGCGGCAACGCGGCGGCCGGCGGCGTCATGCTCGCCCTGGCCGCCGACCAGGTCTGGTGCCGCACGGGCACCGTCCTCAACCCGCACTACCGGCGCATGGGCCTGTACGGGTCGGAGTACTGGACGTACACGCTGCCGCGCCGCGTCGGATCCGAGACGGCGCAGCGGCTGACGACCGAGGCGTTGCCGGTGAGCGCCGCGACCGCCGCGCGGATCGGACTGGTGGACCGTCTCGTGCCGGCCCCGGCGCGGGAGTTCGCCGCAGAGGTCGAGCGCATGGCGGCAGCGCTCGCCGCCGACCCGGACCTCGGGCGACGGATCGCCGCGAAGGCCGCGGCACGTCGGACGGACGAGGCGCGGCGACCGCTTGCCGAGTACCGGCGGGCCGAACTCGCCCGCATGCGCGCCATCTTCTTCGATCCGCACGCCCCGTACCACGCCCTGCGTTCGGCCTTCGTCCGGAAGCTGCCGCATGGCTCCGCCCGGCCCCTGTCAACGGCCGGCGAGCAGATCGCCGGGGGCGTCCGGTGACGCGGACCGGTACGCGTCTGCTGGTGGCGGGCGTCGGCAACATCTTCCTCGCCGACGACGCCTTCGGCCCTGAGGTGATCCGCGCCCTGGCCCGGTGCCCGCTGCCGCCCGAGGTGCGGGTACGGGACTTCGGCATCCGCGGTATGGATCTCGCGTACGAACTTCTCGGCGGCTACGACACGGCCGTCCTGGTCGACGCGGCCGCGCGGGGTCACCGGCCCGGCGCCCTGTCGCTGATCGAGCCGGACCTGCCCGACCGCACCACGGGTGCCGCCCCACCCGAGGCGCACGGCATGGACCCGGCGAAGGTCCTGGCCCTGGCCGCTCACCTCGGCGACGAGCCGCTCCCGCGTGTCCTCGTACTCGCCTGCGAGCCCGAGGTGCGGCCACGCGGCGACGAGGACATCGCCCCGGGCATCAGCGCACCGGTGCGCGATGCGGTCGAGCGAGCCGTCGCGGCCCTGCACACCATGGTCCCCGTGCTGCTCGCCGACCCCGCGGCCACGCCCCCGTTGAGCCGCCCGGACGAATCCGCCGACCCGCCCCCGGCCGGGCTCCCACTTCCCGTCGGCGACGGCACCGAGGATCGGTAGCGGACCGGCACCCCGGTCCCTCCCCCTGCCGACCGCGAGGAGCAGCGCCTATGTGCGAGTCCGTGGACGAGGTCACTCAGGCCGTCCTGGCGAAGAACGACGGCCTGGCCGCGAGCTTGCGCGAGGAACTGGCCGGACACGGAGTGATCATGGTCAACCTCCTGTCCAGCCCGGGCAGTGGCAAGACGGAGCTGCTCGGACGGGTGCTGGCCCGGGCGGTGGAGCGGCGCATCCCGGTGGCCGCTCTCACCGCCGACCTGGCGACCGAGAACGACGCCCACCGGCTCGCCCGATCAGGGGCACCGGTGAAGCAGCTGCTGACCGACGGGCTGTGCCATCTGGAGGCCCGGCAGCTCCGCAACCACGTGGAGAGCTGGCTGCCGGACGCCACCGCGCTGCTGTTCGTCGAGAACGTCGGCAACCTCGTCTGCCCCGCGGCCTACGACCTCGGCGAGAGCCTGCGGATCGTGTGCATGGCGGTGACGGAGGGGGAGGACAAACCGCTGAAGTACCCCACCGCCTTCGGCTCCGCCCATCTGGTGGTGCTCACCAAGACCGATCTGGCCGAGCCCGCCGGTTTCGACGCGGCCGTCTTCGACGCCCACGTGCAGCGGGTCAACCCCGGAGTGGAGGTGGTACGGTCCTGCGCCCGGACCGGCGACGGCGTCGACACCGTCCTGGAGCGGGTGCTCGCCGCGCGGGACGGAGCCCCCGTCCACCGGCCTCCCCTGGCGCCCCACCCGCACGGCCACATCCATGAGCCCACGGGAGAGGACGCCCGAGGCGCATCCGGCCTCACGGCCGGCCGCGTCTCGTGACGGCGCCCACCACGCAGGCGGTGCGCCGCCGCGTCACCGTGCGCGGCACGGTGCAGGGCGTCGGATTCCGCCCGTATGTGCACCGTCTGGCCACCGACCTCGCGTTGGCGGGGTTCGTGAGCAACACGGCGAGCGGCGTGCTCATCGAGGTGGAGGGGCCGCCGGACGGTGTCGCTCGCTTCTGCGACCGGCTGTCCACGGAGCCTCCGCCGCTGGCCGCCGTCACCGGCGTCGAGGTCGAGACTCTGCCCGCCACCGGTGCCGACGACGCCTTCCGGATCCGTTCCACCGCGCGGTCTGCGGGCCGCACACTGCTCCCGCCCGACACGGCGACCTGCGTCGACTGCCTGCGGGAGCTGACGGATCCGGCCGACCGCCGCCACCGGCACCCGTTCGTCACCTGCACCCACTGCGGGCCCCGCTTCACCATCGCCACGGGGATGCCGTACGACCGGGCGGTCACGACCATGACCGGCTTCCCGATGTGTCCCGCCTGCGCCCGGGAGTACGGCGATCCCGGCGACCGCCGCTTCCACGCCCAGCCCGTGGCCTGCCCCGACTGTGGTCCCCGGCTGTACGTGGTGCCCGGTTCCGGTAGCGGAATCCGCCCTGCGCGGGGCACCGACGCCCTGGCGTCGGCACGGGCTCTGCTGGCCGCCGGACGGATCGTCGCCGTCAAGGGCCTCGGCGGCTACCACCTGGCGTGCGACGCCACCGACGCTTCGGCCGTCGACGCGTTGCGCGCCCGCAAGGTGCGCGGCGGCAAACCGTTCGCGGTGATGTGCGCGGATCTCGACGCCGTGCGGCGGATCGCGGCGCTCTCCGGGGCCGAGCAGGCCACTCTCACCAGTGCCCGGCGTCCCATCGTCCTGCTGCGCCGACGCGCGCGGCAGGAGGTCCTCGCGCCCGGCGTCTGCCCCGGCAGCCCGCACCTCGGGGTCATGCTGCCGTACGCCCCCGTGCACACCCTGCTGTTCGGGCTGCCCGGCGATCCGCCGGGTCCGCGTGTGCTGGTCATGACGAGCGGCAACCGCTCGGGGGAACCGATCGTCACGGACGACGACGAGGCACGGACCCGGCTGTCCGGGCTGGCCGACGCCTGGCTCGCCCACGACCGGGCCATCGCCTCGCCGTGCGACGACTCCCTGCTGCGCGTGCGCCGCGACGGTACCGAGCAGGTGCTGCGTCGGTCCCGAGGGTACGTACCCCGTCCGCTGCGCCTGCCGGTCGCGGTGCGGCCCGCGCTCGCCGTGGGCGGTGACCTGAAGAACGCGCTGTGTATCGGCGAGGACGACCAGGCCTTCTTCGGCCCGCACATCGGCGACATGGGCGACCTGAGCACCCTGGAAGCGGCCCGGCGGGCGGAGTCGCGGATGCGGTGTCTGACCGGTATCAGCCCTGAGCTCGTCGCCGCCGACCGGCACCCGGGATACCACTCGGTCCAGTGGGCTCGTCGGCGGGCCGCCCACCTGCCCCGGCGCACACCCGTGTTTGTCCAGCACCACCACGCGCACATCGCCTCGGCGATGGCCGAGCACGGCCTCGACGGCACGACACCCGTGATCGGCGTCGCGTTCGACGGCACCGGTTACGGCGACGACGGCACCGTGTGGGGCGGCGAGATCCTGCTCGCCGACTACGCGGGCTACCGGCGCTTCGCCCATCTGACCTCCGCCCCGCTGCCCGGTGGAGACGCGGGAGTGGCCAACCCGTGCCGCCTGGCGCTGGCCCGGCTGTGGGCCGCGGGCCTGCCGTGGGACGTGGACCTGCCCAGTGTGCGCGCATGCGCGCCGGGTGAGTCGGCCGTCCTCGAAAGGCAGTTGATGTGCGGGGTGGCCTGTGTGGCGACCTCCAGCATGGGCCGGCTCTTCGACGCCGTGTCGTCCCTCGCCGGCGTGTGCCACCGCGCGGAATACGAGGCCCAGGCGGCTCTTGAGCTGGAGGCCGCGGCCGCTTCGGCCTGGGACGCCGACACCTCGGCGTATGCCTTCGGCATCGCCGCCCACGCATGCGACCCGGCACCCGTGCTGAGCGCGATGGTCGCGGATCTGCGGCGCGGCATCCCGGCCCCCGTGCTCGCCGCGCGCTTCCACCGTGGCGTGGCGCGGGCCGTCGTGGAGATCTGCCGGCGTGCGCGCCAGGCCACCGGCCTGACCACCGTCGCCCTCAGCGGCGGCGTCTTCGCCAACGCACTGCTGGAGGAGGAGTGCACATGGCTGCTGGCCGGGGACGGCTTCGCGGTGCTCCGTCACGGCGAAGTCCCACCGAACGACGGCGGGTTGGCCCTCGGCCAGCTGGTGGTCGCGGCGCACGGACGACAAGAGGAGTGACCCATGTGTTTGGCAGTGCCCGGCAAGGTCGTGGCCATCGACGCCAGCGCGGACCCGCTCAGCGGGCTGATCGACTTCGGCGGAGTGCGGAAACAAGCGTGTCTGGAGTACGTGCCCGACGTGCGGGTGGGTGAGTACGTCATCGTGCACGTCGGCTTCGCACTCCAGCGTCTGGACGAGGAGTCGGCTCTGGCCTCCCTGAAGCTCTTCGAGGAACTGGGGCTGCTGGAGGAGGAGTTCGGGGACGCCTGGGAGCAGGCGGCGAAGGAGGCGGGTACCGCCGCGGTGGCGGAGCACCAGGACAGCGGGAGTGATGCCCGGTGAAGTACATCGACGAGTTCAACGACCCCGATCTGGCCCGGCGGCTGCTGGACGAGATCCGTGCCACCGCCACCCGGCCGTGGGCCCTGATGGAGGTATGCGGCGGACAGACCCACTCGATCATCCGGCACGGCATCGACCAACTGCTGCCCGAGCAGGTGGAGTTGATTCACGGCCCCGGCTGCCCCGTCTGCGTCACGCCCCTGGAGATCATCGACAAGGCGCTGGAGATCGCCTCGCGTCCCGGGGTGATCTTCTGCTCCTTCGGCGACATGCTCCGCGTGCCGGGCACCGACCGCGACCTGTTCCGGGTCAAGGGCGAGGGGGGCGACGTACGCGTGGTCTACTCGCCGCTCGACGCCCTGGAGCTCGCCCGCAGCAACCCGGACCGGGAGGTGGTCTTCTTCGCCATCGGCTTCGAGACCACGGCCCCCGCCAACGCGATGGCCGTGCACCAGGCGCGCCGCCTGGGTCTGGCCAACTTCAGCCTCCTGGTGTCGCACGTGCGGGTGCCCCCGGCCATCGAGGCCATCATGTCGGCTCCCGCCTGCCGGGTGCAGGGCTTCCTGGCCGCCGGGCACGTGTGCAGCGTGATGGGCACGGCCGAGTACCCGGAGCTCGCCGAGCGGTTCGGCGTTCCGCTGGTGGTGACCGGCTTCGAACCCCTGGACATCCTGGAGGGCATCCGCCGGGCGGTCCGTCAGCTGGAGAGCGGCGAGCACCGGGTGGAGAACGCCTATGCGCGCGCGGTGCGCGAGGACGGCAATCCGGCCGCCGTGCGCATGATCGAGGAGGTGTTCGAGGTCACCGACCGGTCCTGGCGCGGTATCGGGCGCATCCCGTCGAGCGGCTGGCGTCTGACCGACGCCTTTCGCGCGTTCGACGCCGAACACCGCTTCGACGTCACCCGAATCCGTACCGAGGAGCCTGCCGAGTGCCGCAGCGGCGACGTGCTCCAGGGGCTGATCAAGCCGACCGAGTGTTCCGCGTTCGGCACCACCTGCACCCCGCGCACGCCGCTCGGCGCCACCATGGTGTCCAGCGAGGGCGCCTGCGCGGCCTACTACCTGTACCGCCGGATGAACGCCCCGACACCGCAGGCCACCCGGGCCGCGCGGGAGGAGATGAACCCCGTTGCCTGAACTCGCCGACACGGTCGACCCGGCCGACTGGACCTGTCCAGCCCCCCTGCGCGACCAGCCGGTCGTGGTGATGGGGCACGGCGGAGGGGGAGCGCTGTCGGCGGAGCTGATGGAGCAGGTCTTCGCCCCCGCCTACGGCAACGCCGTCCTTGCCGCGCTCGCCGACTCCGCCGTCCTCGAACTGGGCGGCGCGCGGCTGGCCTTCTCCACCGACTCCTACGTGGTCAGACCGCTGTTCTTCCCCGGCGGCAGCCTCGGCGACCTCGCGGTCAACGGCACCGTCAACGACCTGGCGATGAGCGGTGCCAGGCCCGCGTACCTCTCCGCCGCCTTCGTCCTGGAAGAGGGCGTGGAGCTGACCGTGGTCGAACGGATCGCGCGCTCCATGGGCGCGGCGGCCGAGGCCGCAGGGGTCACGATCGCCACGGGTGACACCAAGGTGGTGGAGTCCGGGCACGGCGACGGTGCGTACGTCACCACCGCCGGTGTAGGGCTCGTCCCCGACAGGGTGGACATCCGCCCCCAGCGGGCGCGGCCTGGTGACGCCGTCATCGTCAGCGGTCCGATCGGCCTCCACGGGGTGGCGATCATGAGCGTCCGGGAGGGACTGGAGTTCGGCGTCGAGGTCGCCAGCGACACCGCGCCGCTGGCGGACCTGGTGGCGGCGATGCTGACGGTCGCTCCGGACATCCACGTGCTGCGTGACCCCACTCGGGGTGGCCTGGCCGCGTCCCTCAACGAGATCGCCCGCGCTTCCGGAACCGGTGTCCGGTTGCGGGAGCGGGCCATCCCGGTACCTGACGCGGTGGCGAACGCCTGCGGCTTCCTGGGGCTCGACCCCCTCTACGTCGCCAACGAGGGCCGGCTGGTCGCCTTCGTGCCGCCGTCGACGGCGGAGGAAGTCCTCGCAGCGATGCGCGCCCACCCGCAGGGTGCCGGAGCCACCCTGATCGGCGAGTGCGTCGCCGACCACCCCGGCATGGTCGTGATCTCCACCGGCCTGGGCGGCACCCGGGTGGTGGACCTGCCGCTCGGCGAGCAGTTGCCGCGTATCTGCTGATCAGGAAGCGAGTGTGCCCCGCCGACGCGCCGGCGGGGCACACTGCGCTATGTCGAGGCCGGTAGTGGCTCGATCCCGGTGATCTCCAGTTCTCGGCCGCTGCGCAGCTCGGTGGAGGGCTGGTCACAGCGCGGGCACCAGAAGAAGGGGGGCATGCCCACCTTGAACTCCTCGGCGCACGGCCCGCAGTAGGCCTGGGCGGGGACCTGCTCGACCACGAGCCGTGCCCCGGCGAGGGCGGTGCCGTCGCGGGCCACCTCGAAGGCGAAACCCAGGGCGTCGGGAACGACCCCCGCCAGCTCGCCGACCCGGACGGTCACCGCCGAAACGGCGTCCGTCCCGCCCGTCCGGGCCAGCTCGTCGGCCCGCTCGATGATCGCGGTCGCGATCGACAACTCGTGCATGGTCGGCTCACGGGTACCGGTGGCCCGCGCGGAAGCCGCCGGCCATCCTCCAGAGCCGCGCCTCCCGCCTCAGGCTGGGGAACTCCCGGACCAACAACGCCAGAGCCGCACCGCCCACCAGGACGGCCTCGGCCTTGAGCACTCGCCGTCCGCTCATTTCGGCTCCCCTGCCCGCGGCAGCCGACCTTCGTGCTCGTTGGATCTTCATTCCCGCGACTCCCTGCTGTCTCTCATCCCGGCGAGATGTTCGGCATGGTCTCCGCGAGCGCGTCATGCCGCTTCCAATGGATTCCGGTGGAGCGGCGCGCGTCGGCGGTGCCGTCCTCGTGGTGCCCGGTCTGGTCCTCGTAGCGCCCCCTGTTGCCCTGGTGCATGCCAGGTACGTGGTGGGGCGTGTCGGGCTTCGCCTGGGCCCGGCCCACTCTGATGCTGCCCATAGGGTGATCTCCTTGTCTCGCCTCCGACCTGCGGAGTGCGTGCTCATGACCGCTCGGTGAGGTCCTCGAAGAACCGCTCGACGGCCGGCCAGACCCTGCCGCCACCGGACAGGCCCCGCCACTCCCGGCGTACTACGGCGACCATCCGGTAACAGTCGTCGATCGGCACGATCCAGTGGTGGTCGAGGCCGTGGACGGTGTTCACCAGCAGTGCCTCCACCTCGGGTTCCACGGAGGCGAGCTGCGGACACGTCTCTCCCAGCTGCCGCCAGGCCGGCGCGTCCACCTCCCAGCGCATGGCCCCCGCCGGGCTCGGGCCCTGGGCGGTGACTGTGCCGTCTGCCCGGGGCACGAAGAAGACCAGGCCGACGGGTACGCCCAGGACCTTCGTGTCGACCCGGGGCAGCCGGACCCGGCGCCGGGGCACGAGCCGGTAGTGGCCGTCGCCCGCCCCGCCTTGGGCGAACAGCACCGAGCAGGGATGACAGACGCAGCGCACCTCCTCCTGCCCGGTGTCGTACAGGTGGGCGTGCTCGTCGGGCACCGGCGCGGCGCACAGGTCGCACAGCTCCGCCCCGGCCGCCGCAGTGCGGTCGGCCGAGGAGCGGATGAGTCGGGCCAGCGCTCCGTCCGTGGTCACCGTGCGCCTCGGTGCGTCAGCGTGGCCAGCGGTACGAAGGCGGGTGGCGCCGACCGGTCGGAGGAGGCCTGTACGGGCTCCACCGCCGCCAGCTCGGGAGCCACGGCGAGGACCGCTTCCCGTACGGCGGCGGTGACCTCGCCCCCTCCGCCGCCGCACCCGGAACCGCATCCGCCGCCCGCCGTCAGACGGACCCGGGCCACGTCCCCGTCCACACCGGCCCACTCCACGTCGCCGCCGCGTTCCCGCACGGCGGGTCGCAGCCGCTCGACGGCGCGGGCCGCCCGGTGCTCGACTGGCTCCGGATGAATGTCGTGCAGCACCAGCAGGTGCCCCAGCAGTTCGTCGTCGGCCAGGCGTGTGACCAGTTGCCCGTCGGCGTGGTCCAGGACGCGGGCCAGCGCCTCGCCGTAGACCGCGGTCAGGAGCCCTACCGCCTCGGTCGCGGAGCGCGTGGCGGGACCGGGCATGGACTGTAGGCCTTCCAGCAGCTCGTCGAGACGGGCGAGCCGGGCCTCCACGTCCGGGTCCGCCAGCCGTGTGGCAGCGGCCTCAGCCATGGTTCGCCCCGTACGTCGGCGAGTGCAGGGTGGTCAGCGTCTTGCCCTTGCCGACGTACATGTGCACGCCGCACGGCAGGCAGGGGTCGAAGCTGCGCACGGTGCGCATGATGTCGACGCCCTTGAAGTCATCGGGCCCGTTCTCCTCGAAGATGGGCTGTCCCTGGACGGCGTCCTCGTACGGGCCGGGGGTGCCGTAGATGTCGCGGGGGCTGGCGTTCCATGGCGTGGGCGGATACGGGTGGTAGTTGGCGATCTTCTTGTCCTTGATCACCAGGTGGTGGGAGAGGACGCCGCGCACCGCTTCGTGGAAGCCGCAGCCGATCGCCTCGTCGGGCACCTCGTAGTTCTGGAACACCTTGGTCTCGCCCGCTCGGACGAGCCCCATGGCCTCTTCCAGGAACTGCAGGGCCATGGCGGCCGCGTAGGCGACGAAGTACGGCCGGGCGCGGTCCCGTTCGATGGTGTTGCTCCACTGCGGGATGCGCCACTCCAGGGTCGTCTCCGGCAGGCTCTCGCCCTTGGGCAGCGAAATGCGCACGCTGTTGCCGGTGGCCTTGACGTAGGGGGTGTCGACCAGGCCGTTCAGCGCGGTCGACCACAGCCGGGCGAGCGGGCCGCCGCCGGTGTCGAGGGCGAGGTGCTGGTCGCTGGCCTTGTCGTACCAGCGCGGGCTCATCACCCAGCTGTACTTGTCGTCGAAGTCGCGCTTCTGCGGTACCGGGACGGTCGTCTGGTTCCACGGGTGTCGCATGTCGACGGGGTTGCCGAGCGGGTCGTGGGTGACGAAGGGCTGGTCGCCCGTCCAGTCCTCGTAGTACGAGCTGCCGAGCAGGATCCGCAGGCCGAGGTTGATGTCGACGAGGTTGTTGGTGACGAGCTTGCCGTCGACGATGATGCCCGGGGTGACGTACATGTCCTTGCCCCAGCTGTTCATCGTCTCGTACCGGTAGTCGACGGTCGTGGGGTCCTGAAAGGCTCCCCAGCAGCCCAGCAGGATACGGCGTCGGCCCACCTCCTCGTAGCCGGGCAGCGCCTCGTAGAAGAAGTCGAAGACGTCGTCGTTCATGGCGACGGCCTTCTTGACGAAGTCGATGACCCGCATGAGCCGGCTGAGGTAGTCGGTGAAGGTGGTCGGCTGCGGCATCGTGCCGACGCCACCGGGATACAGGGTGGACGGGTGGACGTGCCGCCCCTCCATCAGGCAGAACATCTCGCGGGTGACCCGGCTGACCTTCAGGGCCTCCTTGTAGACCTCGCCCTCGAAGGGGTTGAAGGCCCGCATGATGTCGGCGATCGTCCGGTAACCGTGGATGTCGCCGTGCGGCGCCTCCGTGCGTTCGGCGCGGGCCAGCACACCGGGGTTGGTGGCCTTGACCATCGCCTCGCAGAAGTCCACGAACACCAGGTTGTCCTGGAAGATCGTGTGGTCGAACATGTACTCGGCAGCTTCACCGAGGTTGACGATGTAGTCGGCCAGCGGGGGAGGCTTGACGCCATAGGCCATCTGCTGGGCGTAGTCGGAGCAGGTGGTGTGATTGTCGCCGCAGATGCCGCAGATCCGGGACGTGATGAAGCCCGCGTCGCGCGGATCCTTGCCCTTCATGAACACCGAGTAGCCGCGGAAGAGCGACGAGGTGCTGTGACATTCCACGACTTCCTGGTTGGCGAAGTCGATCTTCGTGTAGATGCCCAGGTTCCCGATGATCCGGGTGATCGGATCCCAGGACATGTCCACGAGCTGTGGCGGCTTGCGCTCCGTGGGCCGGGCCTCGGTGGTGGTCATCTGTGCTGCTGCCCCTCGCTGTCGGTGTTCCTCGGGTGGGTGGTGGCGTGCGCGTCGCGTGGCATCAGGGCCGCCAGCGCGGGTCGTAGCCGCTGGTCAGCTTCCGCTTGTTGTGGCGCCACTTGGGCTCGTGGTTGACCAACTCGTTCGTCATGCCGCGCAGCCGGCGGATGACGGCCCCGTACGGCTTGATGGCCAGCGACGACAGTGTTCCGCCCGGGGGTTCGTCCATGAACGGCATGAACGCGTCGGGGAAGCCGGGCATCGTGCACCCGATGCAGATGCCACCGACGTTCGGACAGCCGCCGATTCCGGCCATCCAGCCGCGCTTGGGCACGTTGCAGTTGACGACCGGGCCCCAACACCCCGTCTTGACCAGACACTTGGGCGAGTTGTAGTCCTTGGCGAAGCTGGCCTGCTCGTAGTACGAGCCGCGGTCGCAGCCCTCGTGCACTGTCTTCCCGAACAGCCACTGCGGTCGCAGCATGTGGTCCAGCGGGGGCGGAGGAGCGGAGCCGGCCGCGTGGTAAAGGACCCAGATCAGGGTCTCCATGAAGTTCTCCGGCTGGATCGGGCAGCCGGGCACGTTGACGACCGGCAGGCCGCCCCGCGAGGTGAAGTCCCAGCCCAGATAGTCGGCGAGGCCCATGCAGCCGGTCGGGTTGCCGGACATGGCGTGGATGCCGCCGAAGGTGGCGCAGGTGCCGGCGGCCACCACCGCCCAGGCCTTGGGGGCCAGTTGGTCGATCCACCAGTTCAGGGTCTGCGGTTCGCCGGTCTCCGGGTCGTTGCCGAAGGACGTCCAGTAGCCGTCGCCCTCGATGATGTTCTGGTTGGGGATCGAGCCCTCGATGACGAGGATGAACGGGGCCAGCTCGCCGCGCACCGCGGCTCGGTAGGGAGCGAGGAAGTCCTCGCCTCCCAGGCTCGGCGACAGCACCTTGTTGACCAGGTTCACCTTCGGCAGGCCCGGGATCAGGCCGAGCACCAGGTCCTCGATGGAGGGCTGGCCGGCGGCCGTCAGGGAGACGGTGTCGCCGTCGCAGCTCATCCCTTCCGAGATCCAGAGGATGTGGATCTCGTCGAAGCCCTTCCGGTCCTCGGCGCGACTGGGTTCCTTGCTGACTTCGGCGGTACTGCTGTGGGTTGTCATGTCATCGGCCTCCGCTGCAGGGGGTCTCGGAGTCGGTCGTGTGCCGCGCCGGGGCTGCGGCGGAAGCCGGTGCCGGCGGCTCGTTCCGGGGATCCTGCGGCCCGAGTGGTTCGAGCTCGTCGGGCCGGAAGTAGTGGAAGCGGCCGTACCAGTTGTGCAGTTCGGACGCGGGATCGTCGTCGAGGGTGACAGCGATGTGCACGCTGCCGTCCACGTCGTGGAAGACGGCGGCCACCTCGGCGGCCCGCCCGGCCAGGAACATGTCCTGGGCGTCGGCGCCCCGTCCCCGTGGGCTGAGCCGTACGCGGCTGCCACCGCCGAGGGCCACGCCGTCGACGAGGACCGTGTCGGTGGAAGGGGAGAGACCGTCGTCGGCGCCCTCCAGCCACCATGCGGGTCGCTCCGGAGCCGGAGCGGCTGTGGTGGGGGTGACCGGTACCAGCGAGCGGACGGCACCGTGCAACCGTGCGAAGACCTCCGGGGGCATGGTCTCGACCCGGTCGAGGATCGCGGCGGCCCGCAGGTCGGTGGCGCGTGCCTCGCGCTTCTCCTCGTCGGTCAGCAGCATCGTGCGCAGGGTGAGGATCTCGTCGATCTCCGCCGCGTCGTGCAGATCCCCCGGGCTCTCCGGAGCCACCTGCGGATGGTCGGGCAGGATGATCGGTGAGGACAGCAGGACATGTCCGGTGCCGCCGCCCTGGGCGCCGCGGGAGCCGGCTGGGGCGGTGGGGGGTTCACCGCCGAGGACGGGGAAGGTGAATTCGTTCCGGCACGTACCCGCATGTGTGCGCAGGTCCGTGGGCGGATCGATCAGCGAGACGAACTCCACGCCTTCACCGGCGATGAGGGTATGGGTGGCGATGAGCGCACGGCGCAGCGCCTCGTCGCGTGGGGTTCGCGGATCCGGCACAGCTCCCGTGTTCGTGGTGCGCACCCGGAGCCGGCAGAGGTCCGGCGAGAGCCGCTCGGCGGCGACAGTGGTGCTCGCCTGTACCTCCTCCCGGCGCCGCACCACCCGACCGGCGTGTCCCGGCAGTGGCTCGAAGTCCACACCGGCCGCCGCTCCCACCGCAAACGTGCGTTCACCCTGCAGCAGGTCGTCCATGCGGACCGCGACATCGACTTCGCGCGGCACTGCCTCCTCGAAGGTCAGATGCACCGTGCCGTCGTCCGCCCGCAACGACTCGACGGCGCTGTGGCCACCCTCCCGGCCGTTTTCCTGCACTTGCTTGCGCTGCATCTGCAGGTATCGAAGCCTCACCCGTACGGACGCGCCGGGCCGTCGGATCCGCAGCAGACACTCGGTCTGCTGGTACCAGGAGTCGGCGGAGCCGGACATCCCGGGGACGACAGGGCCGTCCGACTCCACCCAGTCCCGGGGGAAAAGGACCCCGAACTGCCACCGGACGCGGTTCTTGGCCGAAGACCGACGGTAGGGATAGAGGAGGTAGCCCTCGTAAAGGACGGCGTCGGCGACGGCGCTCAACTGCTCGAAGCCGCACCGGGACCGGTCCGGCGGCACTTCTGCGCCACCCCTCGTGGCGGCGCACACCATGCCGCTCTCGGCCAATCCCTCCGACATCGCGCCTCCTCGTCTCCGTCTGCACTCCCATCCCTTCCACCACAGTCACATCACTCATCCACCCTCGCTTCCTACGGCGCAGTACCACTGGGCCGTTCGATGGACACTCAGGGTGGTCGGGTGGTCCGCAGCCCGGCGTTACCGAGCGGTGCCGCCGGCCGACCGGCGACGGAAGCGTTCGCAGGACGCTTCCTTGGCCCGTACGCGGTCATCGCCAGCAGCACCGACACAACGCGACCGTCGTCGCGCAGCCGGTGCCCGGCCGCGCCGGAATGCAGCAGATCAAGGGGCTCATTGATCGTCAGATCACCCCGCCCCACGGCCACGATCATGGCCAAGGCAAGGCGGTCACGCGATCCGCCGGACAGGCCCAGGAGCGCTGTCAGCGAGCGCAAGCAGCCCTTGGCGCCCAGCCCGCCCGGGCCTGCCTCACTCCCGGCCGCGAAGCGCCCGCAGGGAAACCTCTGTCCGACCGCGCCAGCAGCACCGGCACCGGCCACGATCCCTTCGCCCTGCTGAGCTGGTGAGGAACATGCCCTACCTGTCGAAGATCGCTCTCAACCCGCGCCGCCGCAGCGCACTCGCCTTGCTGCCCAACCCACACCGCCTGCACGCCGCCGTCCTCGGCGGACGAGCGGCGGGCGACCTCCCAAAGGGTGAGGGTGGCGGCCGCGTCGAGGACCGTGACCGGGTTGGGCGCGCCGACGGTGCCCCACAGGGACTCGGGCTCCGCCCCCTCACTCCCGCTCGGTTCGCCGGGCGCCTGCCCACACGGAGCGCCGCCTCCGGGGGCAAGGCCGTGCTTGACGTAACCGGCCCGTGAGCCGAGCACCCGGAATCGCGGCTCGAGTTGCGCGGTCGTCGCCGACCTGTGAGAACGTCCAGCGCCAGTCCAGGTCCTCGGTGAGGAATCCGCCGAGGATCAGACCGACTGCGCCGCCGCCACCGGCGAACGCACCGTAGATGCCGAACGCCTTGGCGCACTCCTTGGCGTCCGTGAACATCACGGCCAGCAGCGAGAGCGCGGCGGGCGCGAGCAGTGCGCCGAAGGCACCCTGCAGGGCACGGGAACCGAGGAGCATCGCCTCGTTGGTCGCGGCGCCGCCCAGGGCGAACGCACCGGCGAAGCCGATCAGGCCGGTGACGAAGGTGCGCTTGCGGCCCCACAAGTCGACGCGCGAGGTGGCCCTCGTGCTCGGCGTCCCGCCGGGCACCGTCAAGTCGCGCCTGTACCACGCCGTGCGGGCGCTGCGCACGGCCCTGAGCATCGTGGAGACCGGCCGATGAGAAAGTCAGGGGGAAGCCCGCCTGGTGGTACCAGTCCGCGGCCTGACACGTGCCCGGCCCCGAGGGCTCATGTCCCCGCCTGGGTGTCCTGCGCCTGCCGCTCCCAGGGCGGGACCGGACGCCGTACCCGCACAGGTCTGCCCTACGACCGTCCGCTCCCCTCTCCTCTCCTCCCGGTCCCAGTGTGGGCCGCCGTCTCGCCGAGTCTCGTCGCCAAGCTCCGACGGATCATCCGGACTCTCGCCGTGCTCGCGACCGGCGGGACGGTGCACAAGCAGCTCCGCCGACAGCAACAGGGCGACCCGGGGGCCAACCCGCCAACAGCATCGGCTGTCATGCCAGCGCCGGAGCGGCCGCCACATTCGCCGCCAACGACACCGCGATCCCGAGGAGGAAGGCCAGCCACACCACAGCACACGTTGCACGGCCCCGCATTCCGGGACGAGTTCAGCAGGCCCACCGTCGCCAACAGCAACAAGCCGTCCACCGACAACGGCCACAACGTCGCACTCACCACATCCGCCCCGCCCTGCAGGGCAAAGGCCCGCTGATGCACGTACGAGGCGTACCCCGCCACCGACGCCACCACCAGCGCACAAGCAGCCCCGCCGATACGACGCCGGCGCCGCTGCCGCAGCACAACCACCGTCCGGGAAAGCACCAGCTCACGCCTGGTACGGGGACGTACGGATGCTGTCGGTGCCCCGCCGGGGGTTCGAACTACCGTGGGGCCCTGGTAGAGACGTCGGCAGCGTCGTCAGGGTGGGCACACGCACCTCCACACGCAGAACTATGGTGCCCCACCACATGTGCCACTGACCTGCGGATTCCTACGGTGTGGCGACACGCAAACGTCCCCGTCGACCGCCAGGAAGTGGTGCCGATGTCGTCGCCCGCAACCGCTCCGCCAGCCCCGTCCAACCTCAAGCGCATCGTCGCCGCCAGCCTCATCGGCACCACCATCGAGTGGTACGACAACTCATTCGATCGGGGCTAGGACCTGCGGTTTTGCCTCGTCGGCGGGCAGAAGGTCAGCACCGAACCAGCACCGGAACTCGAAGAGAGTGGTCAAACTCCCGTCTCCCAGGCGACCCATCGTGCGTCGCTCCGGCACCGGACACGTACCACCTGGCCTCCTCGGCGAGCCGTTCATCTCCCGCCGACCGGCTGGCGCACCGTCCTACAGACTTACACTGCGGCCGCCGGCTCGGCAGGCCAGGTCGGGCGGGGCGTGAGGCCGGCGCGCCGCAGGAGGGCGGCGGATCGCTCGGCGGCGGCCTCGGCGACGGCGGCGAGGTCGATGCCGGTCGGCCGCCGGTCGCGGACGACCACGCGGCCGTCGACCAGCACGTCACGGACGGTGCGCGACACATGGCCCCAGACGAGCTGGCGGGCGAGGTCGCCGCGGGGCATCCAGGCGGGATCGTCGGTGTCGAGTACGACGATGTCGGCGGCCTTGCCGACCTCGAGGGAGCCGGTCCGCTCCCCGAGACCGATCGCCTCGGCCCCGTCGACCGTCGCGAGCGCGAACGCCTGCTCGGCGCGGATCGGGTCGGGCAGGTCACGGTCGCGTTCGAGGCCGGCGAACAGGTAGGCGGCCAGGAGGACGTCCGGGGCGTCGCCGGCGTTGTGGGCGTCGCAGCCCAGTGCCACCCGGCCGCCCCGGCGCACCAGCTCGGCGTGACGCGACGCGCGGGTATATCCCTGGGCGAGGCGCAGGTAGGCCCCCGGGCAGGCGGCGACCGCGGTACGGGTGGCGAGGATCGCGTCGACCTCCGCGTCGTCGAGCCACACGGCGTGCCCCAGCAGCAGGCGCGGGCCGAGTACTCCCAGCTCGCCGAAGTGGACCACCGGCCGGCGCCCGCAGCGCTTGGCGTAGGCCTCGACGTCGGCGGGTCCCGGCGAGACGTGCCAGGTCAGCCCGGTGTCGAGCCGCTCGGCCAGGCTCGCCGCTCCGGCGAAGAGCTCGTCGCTGGCGAGGTCGTGGCCCACCAGCGTCACCCACCCGGTGACCGGCCCGGTGACCGGCAGGGACCGGACGATGTCCTCCTGCCTGGAGAGCACCTCGTCGGCGGGCGCGCCGAACGGCACGCCCTCCGCGTCCCAGCCCCAGCCGCCGACCCGCGCGCGGATCCCCGCGGCGCTCAGTCCTGTGGCGACCCGCTCCGGGTAGGCCGTCGTGCCCGGCTCCAGCACCGTGGTGATGCCCCGGGACAGGCACTCGACGGCGGTGATGGTCGCGGCCAGTTCGTCGTCGTCGCCGTCGGCGTGGGCCTGGAGCGGGACGATCCAGTCGAAGATCGACTCGTGCGAGCTGATGTGATCCGGGATCGTGCTGCGCACGAGGGGGTCGACGGCCATGTGCTGGTGGGCGTTCACCAGGCCCGGGATGACGACACAGCCCGACGCGTCGATCTCCTTCGCACCCGGGAAGCGGGCCCGCAGGTCCTCGGCCGTGCCGAGCGCGGCGATGCTGTCCCCGGACACGGCGACCGTCGCCCGGGGGAGAACCCGCCGGGCGGAGTCCATGGTCACGACGTCGCCGCCCACGATCAGCAGGTCGCTCATGGCTCGATCACGACCATGCCAGCCGTCTGGACCTGTTGCGGGGACATGGCATCGGGCCCCTCGAAATCGGTCTGCACCCTGGCTCGCACCGCTCTCCTCCTCACCTTCAGCCGTCTCGCATTGCGAGTCGGTGGAACGCATTACGAGGTACTCTTGCCTTCGGCGACTGATGCTGTCAACGCTCCTGTGGAACATCTTGGTTTCGTCGGTGTTCGCCTGCTCGTAAGGCAGACAGCCCTGGCTGCGGCAGACACACAGGCAGGTGGGGACGAACAGGCAGGCCGGCGTCGCCGCGCAGCCGCTGGTCGTGGTGGTGAGCAGGTCCAGCGCCGCGAGCGCCAGATGCAGTTCCGCCGAGGCGACGGGAAGCAGGGTCTCCGTCCCGAGGAAGTCCTTGGTGAAGAGGGAGCTCTTCGGAGACGCTGTGCCCGCGCCCCTCTCAACACGGCGTCCCGCACGAGCCCAAAGCAGAGGCGGGTCGGTGGACCTCCACCAACTGGTCCGCCCAGGAGTCACGCTCGCGGTAAGCGGGCCGCAACCACTTCCCGCTCACGTCGGCGCCCTCCCACGTGTTCCTCGCGGCGGCAGCGGCTTCACACCGATGCCCGCCATGGTCCTCGAGGCCGCGCCGGACGCGGCACACCCTTCACCGTCGCGCACGGCGGGCGCACCCGTTCGACGATGGCGTTCGCCGACGAGCTCGCCACCGTCGCCGGCGACACGCTCACCTTCTCTCGCAGGACGAGGCCGGGCTCTGCCGGAGCTCCCCCGGCTTCTGGGCGGGCTCGATACGCGGATACCGCCGTGTGCACGTGCATGTCGGCGTACCTCGAGGTCGACCCCGACACCATGGTCAGGTTCGCGGCTGGACGAGGTCGCCGCCGTCAGCAACGACCCGGCGCACGACGCCGCCGACCCCAAGCCCCTGCCCCCTTGCCGCAAGACCCCGCGGCCGACCTGCAGGCGATCGCCTGGCCCGTCAACGAGGGCAGGGTCGACATGGCGGCGTTCCAGCGGATGGCCGATCACTTACACCGCCCACCGGCATCGAGCGCCGGCCATGCTCGCCCCGCTCGGGCTGCGGTGGAGCCAGGTTACGTCCATATTGAATTGCATGATGGTGTATCGCATTGCTTGACGGCCCATGTGCAGCCCCCTACTCTCCCGACCATGAGCAGCGCGACCTCCACGATGCGACGAGCTGCCGGCGGAGCCCGAGCTGACCGAGTTTCCCTTACGAGACGTCGGCCACCACGTGGCCACCGCCGACGACCTCGCCGTCCGCGCGAGCTGTACGCCAGGCGATCCGGCGGCTCGAGCAAGTCGCCGGAGTGCCCGGGCTCGTTGCGTACCTCTACGTCAGCGCAGCGTCAGGCAGGTCCTGGACGACGTCAGGGCGCCACCGCCGCATCCGCAAGTGAACTTCCCGGGCCGGCACTGACCGGTCCGGACAACCCGCGCCACAAGGAGGTCCCCAGACCATGACCACCTCGCTGGATCTCGAACCCGCGACCGGACCCGCCGCCTGGCGGGGCGACGAGCTGGCCGGTTCAGACGCCTGGATCCACCATCTCACCACGGAGGAGGTTGCCGAGCTGGAGGCGGTCGGCCGCCGGTTCGTGGACGACGATCCGGACCTGCGCACCGTGCGCCCCGAGGACTACCCGCTGGACGTGTGCGCCGAGCAGCTCCGCAGCACCGCCCAGGAGCTGGACCGCGGTCGTGGCTTCCTGCTCGTGCGCGGCCTGCGGACCCAGCACTACTCGGACGCGTTGTCCGCCGCGATCTTCTACGTGATGGGCCTGCACCTTGGTGAGCCGATGCGGCAGAACGAGCTCGGCGACCTGCTCGACCACGTCATGGCGACCACCGACAAGACGCTGGACGACCCGACCGCGCTCGGGTCCCGTACCCGCGACAAGCTCAACTTCCACTCCGACAGCTCGGACATCGTAGGCCTGATGTGCCTGCGGCCGTCCAAGGCGGGCGGCGCAAGCAGCCTGGTCAGCGGAGCCACCCTCTACAACGAGGTGCTCGCCCGCCGCCCCGACCTCGCCCCGCTGCTGTTCGAACCCTTCCACCACGACTGGTACAAGCAGGACCACGACGCCCCGCAGCGCTACTACACCTCGCCGATCTGCAGCCGGGTCGACGGCGTGTTCAGCATCTACGGCGGCAACCGCATGATCTTCTCCGCACAGGACTACCCCGAGGTCCCGCGGCTGACCGAGGCGCAGATCGAGCTGCTGCACCTGATCGACGACGTCGCCCGCGAGCCCGGCGTGGCGCTCGACATGGACTTCCGCCCCGGCGACGTCCAGTGGCTGCTCAACTACGCCGCCATGCACTCCCGCACCGAGTACCAGGACTTCCCGGAACTGCAGCGACGCAGGCACCTGCTGCGGCTGTGGCTGCGCCACGACAGCGGGCGTCCGGTCGTCCCTGGCTTCGGCAGGAACGTCGTGCAGGGCCGCACACAGACGCGCACGGACGGTGACGCCGACGACCGCGGCAACTTCTCCATCGGCACCGCATCCATTCCCCGCTTGGACTGGGGCGTCTGACTGAACCCGCTCCCCGCCAACACCTCCCTGGAGCACAGCATGTCCCTGCGCACGATCCTCTCGCGCGTGTCCGTCGGTACAACCGCGGTCGTGCCCTCGCCGCGACGCGGGAGCACCAGGACTCCATGCTCAGCGACGAGGAACGCTCTGCCGGGCGCACGATGATGATCTGCGTCGGCCGCTGTCCGGGGCGACCGATTCGTCCTTGACCCGCGAGCCGTCGTCGAGCCTTGGTCGCCGACGGAAGGCGTTCGCCGGCCCGACCACCTGCACCGGCCGACTGCCGCATGGGTCCAGTGGTGGACGGACGTTCGACGTTGGACCGTGCGATGGCCGGGGCGCACGGCAGGGGAACCGTCGGACCTGGCCCGAAGGCGCGACCACCACGAACCCATCGACGAGGCCGGCACAGCCGATGAGGAACGAGGTCGCCGACGTCCGTCCGGGCCCTTCCCTCCTCCGGCATTCGCGAGATGCCATGTTGACATGCGAGACAGTTACCGCACGGACCCTCACGCGAAACACCACAGCAACGGGACGTTCCTAGCGTCTGGCCATCCCGACACAAAAGGTGATCCATGATAAATACCGCTTTTTCCTCGTCGGCCTCCGGCCTGGGTTCCCTGCCGAACCCGGCGGCGCAACGACCGCTCCAGATCGTCGCCGGCGAGACGGCGGTGGTCTGACATGCCCGACCCCGCGATGGATCACGCCGTCACGCCCAGGCCGGTCACCAGCCCGGGCGACGACCCGCACACGTACCGCGACGGGCTGTCCTCCATGGTCACGTCGGTCTGCGTGGTCACCACCGAAGTGGACGGGATTCGGTACGGCTTCACCGCCAACACGGTGACCAGCGTGTCGATGGACCCGCCGCTGATCTCGGTCTGTCTGGCCGACACCGCCGACGTCCACCCGGCCTTCAGCCAGGCGGAGTCGGTGGCCGTCAACGTCCTGGCGGCCGACCAGCGCCCGGTGGCGAACGCGTTCGGCGCCGGCGCGACGAGCGGCCCGGGCAGGTTCGCCGCGGCGCCCTTCGGCCTGGGCAAGCTCGGTCAACCGCTGCTCGACGGCGCCACCGTGTCCTTCGAGGGCGCCGTTCACCAGCGCCTCACCGCCGGTGACCACACGATCATCCTGATCGAGGTGGCCGGCGTGGTGGTCGGCGAACGGGAGCCGCTCACCTATCAGGGACGCCGATTCCACACGCTGAACCCGGTGGAGCCATCCACACCCCAGCCGGCCGGAAAGGACCCGTCATGACCACTCCGGACGACCTCGCCCCCCTACGGCCCTCCCCGGCCCCGTCGAAGACCTCGGCCGAGCGTCCGGCAGCCGACACGCTCACGGACTCCGATCACATCGTCGTCCGGGGACTGACCAAGACCTATCCGGGCGCGACCGTGCCGGTACTGCACGACATCGACCTCGTCGTACCGCGCGGGACGTTCATCAGCCTGATCGGCCCGAGCGGCTGCGGGAAGTCCACCCTGCTGCGTACCTTCGCCGGAATCGACGAGTACGACAGCGGCAACCTGACGCTTTTCGGGGCAACGCCGGAACAGGCGTGCGCGCAGAAGACGATCGGACTGGTGCCCCAGACCCCCGCCCTGCTGCCCTGGCTGACGGTACGCAAGAACGTCGCCCTGCCAGCCAAGATCAACAAGTCGGCGGGCCGGCTCCGCGCACGGCGGGGCGGCGTGGACGGAGCCTCTGCACCGAACTCGGGACCGCCACTCACGGCCGATCCGGACCAACTGCTGGAGCTGGTCGGCCTCACCGACGCCGCCGGCAAGTACCCCGGCGAGCTGTCCGGGGGCATGCAGCAGCGGGTGGCCATCGCCCGCGCCTTCGGTCTGCGGCCGGACCTTCTGCTCATGGACGAGCCCTTCTCCGCGCTGGACGAGTTCACGCGCGAGGCGATGCGCCTGCACCTGCTCGACCTCTGGCAGCGGATGCGCACCACGGTCGTCTTCGTCACCCACTCCGTGGCGGAGGCGGTCACGCTGTCGGACACGATCGTGGTGATGTCCGCCCGGCCCGGCCGGATCCACCAGATCATCGACGTCGGTCTCCCGCGCCCCCGCACGGCGGAGCTGCTGGCCGGCCCGGCGACGCACGCGCTCGAGGACCGGGTCCGGACCTCCCTGCACGACGCGTGGCTGGCCAGCACGCCGCCCACCGACCTGGTTCCCTCGTGACCGCCCGGAAAGGCGTCCCCATGTCCGTTGAGCTGAGCACCGAGGGCGGCGCTCCCGTCCCTCAGGCCCCCGGCGCGGCCCCGCCCGCACCCGCCGCGGGACGGGCCCGACCGGTCCGGCGGCCGTGGCCCGCCTGGGTCCGGCCCGGGATCTGGCTGCCCACCGTGGCCGCGCTGGCCGTGGCCGGCGGCCTGTGGACGCTCATCGCCGCCGGCAACCCGTACGTGCTGCCGCGCCTGCCCGCCGTCGGCGAGGCTCTGGTCGGCGACCCCGAACTGTTCGTGTCCAATGCCGGGGCGACGTTGAAGGTCGCCCTGCTCGGGCTGCTGCTCGGCTTCGTCGCGGCGTACGCCGTCGCGGTGATCACATCCGAAATCCCGGTGCTGCGCCGGGCGATCATGCCGCTGGCGACCGTTCTCCAGGTCACCCCGGTGGTCGCTCTGGCGCCGGGCCTGGTGGTGGCCTTCGGCTTCGGCCTCATGCCGAAGGTGATCGTCACGGCGATCATCACCTTCTTCCCGGTGCTGGCCAACGTGAGCGCCGGACTGCGGTCGGTGCAGTTGCCCACCTTGCACGTCTTCACCACGCTGCACGCATCTCGGTTCGAGGTGCTCGTCCGGCTTCGGATCCCGACCGCCGTGCCCTACACCCTGGCCGCCCTGCGGGTGGTGCTGCCGCTGTCCCTGGTCGGAGCCGTGGTCGCCGAGTTCGTCGCCGCAGGGTCGTCCACGGGCCTCGGCACCATGATCAAGAACAGCGCGGCCAACTCCCAGCTGCCGCAGATGTACGGGGCCGTCGGCTGCCTGGCGCTGATCGGCGTGATCACGCTGATCGTCATCAACGCCGCCGAACGCCGGCTGCTCTTCTGGCACGAATCCCAGCAGGGCAGCAACTCCTGACACACCGTGCGCCCGCTGCCGGACCCTTGACCCGCATCACCAGGCACAGTCCCCGAACGGAGTCCCCCCGTGTCCCACAATCCTGTCCAACGCCTCCGCACCGCCCGCCGCACCGCCCGCCGGACAGCCCTGCTCGCGACCGCTCTCACCCTCACCGCGACGCTCGCCGGCTGCGCCGACGCGCAAGGTGACCAGTCCTCGTCGGCGTCGGCGGCCAAGTCGGCGGCCCCGGGCGTGCCGGCGGAGCGCTGCAAGGAGAACCAGGCCGCCGGACCGATCACGTACCTCACCGGCTACCAGTACCAGGCATCGGTCGGCATCCTCGCCAACATCGCCGCCGACGCCATGGGCTACTACTCCGACCTCTGCCTGAACGTGCGCATCAAGCCGGGCGGTGGCAACACCGGGAGCAACTCCCAGCTGGTCGCCGCGAACACCGCCCAGTTCGCTTCCCTGGGCAACGATGCCGCGGTACTCCAGTCCGTCGCCGGTGGCATAGACGTCAAGGCCGTCATGACCCCGGGCCACCTGCCGATCGCCACGTTGATCACCATGTCCAAGATCACCAGCCTCAAGCAGCTCGACGGCAAGACCCTGGGCCACCATGGCGCCCTGGGACCCGCGCTGCGGGCGATGCTGGTGAAGGCCGGTGTGAAGATCGGTTCCGTCCGTCAGGTGGAGGTCGGGTTCGACCCCAGCGTGCTGCCCCGGGGCCAGGTGCAGGCGCTGGCCGCGTACAAGTCCAACGAGCCACTGCAGCTCAAGGCGATGGGCGCCCACATCAAAGAGTGGAACCCGGAGGACTACGGTGTTCCCGGTTCCTTCGGCACAACCATCGTGAATCCCGGCTTCGCCGAAAAGCACCCGCATGCCGTGGAGGACTTCCTGCGGGCGACCCTCCGGGCCCAGGCGTACTGCGAGAAGCACGGCGCCGAATGCGTCGGGTACGCGGCCAAGGCCGCCGGATCCAGCTACGACGTGAAGCAGAACGAAGCCATCTGGAAGATCGAATCCGGCCTGGCCGACAAGTCGACGCCCAAGGACCGGCCGGCCGGCTACATCGACACCGACAGTGTGACGGCCGAGGGCAAGACCCTCATAGCCTCCGGTGACCTGAAGAAACTGCCCGACGTCGAGAGCGCCTTCGACCCCAGCTACCTGAAGGCCATTTACAACGGCACGAAACTGATCTGGCCGGCCGGATAACCACGGGCAACTGGAGCGCGGCCTCCGCGCACCAGGATTACCGAGCCAACAAGGACGGGCAGGTATCAGGACTGCATCCTGGTTGCGGCCTGCGTGGGCGGCCAGGCCGCGGCGTCGCCGTCCCGACACGACCGGGGAAGCGGTGATGCCGACGGTGGGGGCCTAGGGGCGGTGGTGCAAGTGGATCTTGGTTAAGGATGATCACGCCTTGTGGGGTGCGGTGATCTGACGAACAGCCAGTGGGCCCGGCTGGAGCCGTTGCTGCCGAGGGGCATCAAGAGCGGCCGTCCGCCAGTGCGGCCTCGGCGGCAGCTGATAGACGGCAGTGTTCCGGCGCCGGCAGCGCGATGGCATCTGGGCGATGACCGTCACCCAACTCCAGCCCCAGGCCGATGCGAAGGGCCTGATCACCTGGGACGTGAACGTCGGCTTCACCGTCTGCCGGCGCACCAGCATGCTGCCGGGGCGGCAAAAAGGTGGGAACTGCAACAAGAGCCGCCCGGCGGCCTCTTCGTCGAGCCGTCCGACCACAGGCTCGGACGCTGCCGGGCGGACTGACCACCAAGATCCACCTAGTGCCGCGACAGGCAACGTTCGCCCCGTCGCGACGCCCGGCACGCTCCCCCACTGCCCTAAAGGCGTGGGAGGTGCCCCCACTCGCCGCACCGGCCGGAAGCCCAAGTACGTCCAGTACGAGGGCTTCCGGCCGGCACTCCCCCAGAGGGGGGACCCCCAGAGCACGCACCGGACGCCGCTCCTTGAAGGGCAAACGTTGCCTGTCGCGGCACTAGTTCCTGCCAATGGTTGATCCTTGGTAGTTGTGTGACTTCTGTTGCTGGTGCGTCAGTTCCTCGTCGGGGCCCGAAGCTGGAACCGTTGCTGCTGTCTGATGACGAGCGGGCGGTGTTGGAGCGGTGGACGCGGCGGGCATCGTCGGCCCAGGCGCTGGCCCTGCGCGCGCGGATCGTGCTGGCGTGCGCGGGTGTGGAGGTACCGCCGATCGTCGCGGTCGCCCGCGAGTTGTGCCACCCACAGCTACCGCGTCCGGCCCACTGCCCGCAGCGAGACCTCCAGCGTAGCCAGCACCCAACCACCAAAGGTGGCTTTCGTAGCCGCTCCGTCCACGCCCTCATGGTGGCCGCATGCACCTCCGCACCCAGAACTATGGTGTCCCACCACATGTGCCACTGACCTGCGGATTCCTACGGTATGGCGACACGAAACGTCCCCGCCAACCGCCTGGAAGTGGTGCCGATGTCGTCCCCCGCAACCGCTCCCCCACCCCCCGCCAACCTCAAACGCATCGTCGCCGCCAGCCTCATCGGCACCACCATCGAGTGGTACGACTTCTTCCTGTACGGTTCCGCCGCCGCTCTCGTCTTCAACAAGCTGTTCTTCCCGGACTCCGACCCGCTCGTCGGCACGCTGCTGTCGTTCCTGACCTACGCCGTCGGATTCGCGGCCCGTCCACTGGGCGCCCTCGTCTTCGGGCACTACGGCGACCGGCTGGGGCGCAAGAAGTTGCTGGTGCTGAGCCTGCTGCTGATGGGCGGCGCGACCTTCGCGATCGGACTGCTGCCCACGCACGCGACCGTCGGAACCGCCGCTCCCGTGCTGCTGACCGTGCTCCGCCTGGTGCAGGGTTTCGCGCTCGGTGGCGAGTGGGGCGGGGCCGTGCTGCTGGTGTCCGAGCACGGGGACGCGCGGCGGCGCGGGTTCTGGGCCTCGTGGCCGCAGACCGGGGCGCCCGCCGGGCAACTCCTCGCGACCGGCGTACTGTCCCTGCTGACCGCCGTGCTCTCGGACAGCGCGTTCGGCAGCTGGGGCTGGCGGATCCCCTTCCTGCTCTCCGGTGTGCTGGTGATCGTCGGTTTGTGGATTCGTCTGTCTGTCGATGAATCGCCTGTCTTCAAACAGGCGTTGGCGCAGGCTGAGGCGCGCAAGGCCGCCCCGGACGCCTACGTCGAGAAACTGCCGCTCGTCTCCGTGCTGAAGCACCACTGGCGCGACGTCCTGGTGGCCATGGGCGCCCGCATGGCGGAGAACATCAGCTACTACGTCATCACCGCGTTCATCCTCGTCTACGCCACCACCTCGGCCGGCGTCTCCAAGCAGACCGCGCTCAACGCGGTGCTGATCGCCTCGGCGGTGCACTTCGCGGTCATCCCCGCCTGGGGCGCGCTGTCGGACCGGATCGGCCGCCGTCCCGTGTACCTGCTGGGCGCGGTCGGGGTCGGTCTGTGGATGTTCCCGTTCTTCTCGCTCATCGACACCGGCGGTTTCGGCCCCCTGATCCTCGCCGTGACCGTCGGTCTGGTCCTGCACGGCGCGATGTACGCGCCCCAGGCCGCCTTCTTCTCCGAGATGTTCGCGACCCGGATGCGCTACTCCGGCGCCTCCATCGGCGCCCAGTTCGCCTCGGTCGCGGCGGGCGCACCGGCGCCGCTCATCGCCACCGCGCTGCTGGCCGAATACGACAGCTCGACCCCGATCGCCCTGTACGTCGTCGCCGCGGCCCTCCTGACCGTCATCGCCGTGGCAGCGGCCAAGGAGACCCGTCACCGGGATCTGACCGAGATCGAGCCCTCCTCCACCGACGCGGCGCCCGCCACGGCCCGTGCGGTGGACGCACACACCGTCTGATCCCCCTCGGAGACGGACCCCGTACGCCCGTGTGTACGGGGTCAGTCCCGTCCCCGCACCGACAACCGGTGCAGCCGCAGGGCGAGTTGGATCTCCAGGGCGCGGGCAGGGCTCTGCCAGTCGTCGCCGAGGAGACGGCCCACCCGCTCCAGGCGCTGGGCGACCGTGTTCACGTGGACGTGCAGCTCGTCCTTGGTGCGGGCGGGGCTCATTCCGCAGTCGAAGTAGGCGTCGAGAGTGCGCACCAGGTCGGTGCCGCGCCGGTCGTCGTAGGCGACGACCGGGCCGATCGTGCGATCCACGAACCCGTCGATGTCCCGGTCCCCGGCGAGCAGCAGGCCGAGGAAGCCGAAGTCCTCGGCGGCGGCCCCGTCGCCGGTGCGGCCGAGCAGGCGCAGGGCGTCGAGGCAGCGTCTGCCCTCCGCGTAGGCGGCCGCCACGGCGTCCGGGTGGGCGGCGAGGTCCTCGACAGGGGCGGAGGCGCCGACGGTGACCGCTTCGTGCACGGCGGTGCCGAGGTGCCGGGCGGTGCGCCGGGCCAGCTCCGTCGTACTGTCGCCGGGCTCCAGGGGCAGCAGCAGGACGGTGCCGCCGTCGCGTGCGGCGGCCAGTCCGTGCCGGGTGGCGGCGAGGTGCGACGCGGCGGACCACAGGCGCCGCCGGGCGTCCGCCTCCTGGTCGGCGTCGGCCGCTGGAGCGTCCAGGCGGGCGGCGAGCACGACATGGGCGGCGTCGAGGTCGGCGCGCAGCCGGGCGGCGCGCTCTCGCAGCAGGCGTGGGTCACGGTCCCGGGCGTCGAGCAGGTCGTCGAGGAGCTCGCCGCGCACGCGCTGTTCGGCCTCGGCGGCCGAGCGTCTGGCGAGCAGCAGCAGTGAGGTGACCATGGCGGCGCGCTCCAGAGTGCGCTGGTCGACGGGGTCGAGGCCCGGATGACCGCGCAGCACGAGCGCGCCGAGGAGCTCGCCGCCGGCGGAGACGGCGGCGATCCAGTCGTTCTCGTGTCGCACGGCGTGCCCTTCGGCGTGGGAGGCCTCCAGGGCCCGGGCCGGTGCGGCGAGGGCCTCGGTGAACTCGACCGTGCCGTCGAGGACTTCGGAGACCGCGGCGGCCACGTCGTGGACACCGCCGCCGCGCAGGACGAGTTCGGCGAGCCGGTCGTGGACGTCCGAGGCACGCTCGATGACCCCGCTGCGGTCCCGGATGATCTCGTTGGCCCGCTCCAGGCCGGCGAGGGCCGAGCGGGTCTCGGTGAGCAGGTTCGCGGTGTCGATCGCGGCCGCGGCCAGCGCGGCGAAGGAGCCCAGCAGCGCGATCTGCTCCCGGTCGAAGACGCGGGCGCGCCGGTCCGCGGCGAACAGGACGCCGATGACATGGTGCCCCAGCATCAACGGGACGCCGAGGATGGCGACCAGTCCCTCGTCCCGGACGCCCGCGTCGATCGTGACCGTGTGCTGGAAACGGTCGTCCTTGAAATAGTCGTCGGTGACGTACGGGCGGGCCGTCTGGGCGACGAGGCCGCCCAGCCCCTCCCCCATCCCGATCCGCAGCTGCTGGAAGCGGGCCGCGACCGAGCCCTCGGTGACCCGCATGTAGGTGTCGCCCCTGCCCGGGTCGTTCAGGCTGAGGTAGGCCACGTCCGTGCCGAGCAGCGACCGGGCGCGCTGCACGATCGCCCGCAGGACCGCGTCCAGGTCGCGCAGACCGGCCAGGTCGTGGGCGGTCTCGAAGAGCGCGGAAAGCTCGGCCTCCCGCCGGCGCCGGCCCTCCAGCTCCGAGCGCACGCGCAGGGCGAGCGGCTTGGCCCGTTCGAGCGCGGCGATCCACTCGGCCGACCGCCCTTCGGCGCGGGCCAGCAGCACCGGCTGCTCATAGGCGTCGGCGGACGCACCTCGGGCCAGCAACTCCAGGAACGGCGCCTCGGCACCGCCGACCGCCGGCGCTCCAGCTCCAGCTCCAGCTCCAGCTCCAGCTCCAGCTCCAGCTCCAGCTGCGGAACGCTCGGCGGACTGCACGTGATCGTGGGACATGCTCACAGGATTGCCCATGGCCCGGCCGCGCCGTCAGCCCTGTGGAAAACTCCGCGGCACACCGGCGCGGCCCCGCTCAATGCGCGGTCCAGCCGCCGTCGAGGACGAGCGAGGTCCCGGTCACGAAGGATGCCTGCGGGCTGCACAGGTACGCCATGGCCTCGGCGACCTCCTCCGGTTCGATCAGCCGCTTGACGGCGCTGTCCTGGAGCAGCACGTCGGTCAGCACGCGCTCCTCGGGGATGCCGTGCGTCCGTGCCTGGTCGGCGAGCTGCTGCTCGACCAGGGGGGTGCGCACATAGGCGGGGTTCACACAGTTGGAGGTGACACCGTGGGGCGCGCCTTCGAGCGCGGCCGTCTTGGACAGCCCTTCCAGTCCGTGTTTGGCCGCCACATAGGCCGACTTGTACGCCGAGGCCCGCAGCCCGTGGACGGAGGACACGTTCACGATGCGGCCCCATCCCTGCCCGTACATGTGGGGCAGGGCGCCGCGGATGAGCCGGAAGGGCGCCTCCAGCATCACGGTGAGCACGGTGTGGAAGACGTCGGGCGGGAACTCCTCGAGGGGGCGCACCAGCTGCAGCCCGGCGTTGTTGACCAGGACGTCGGTTCCCGCGGCGGCGAGTTCGGCGGCGTCCAGGTCGGTGAGGTCGAGGACGTGCGGCTCGAGGCTGCCCGCCAGGTCCCGTGCCTGCTCGGCCAGCGCCTCCAGACCGGCGGCGTCCCGGTCGATCGCTCTCACCTTGGCCCCGGCGGCCGCGAGCCGCAGCGCGCAGGCGCGGCCGATGCCGCCGGCGGCGCCGGTGACGAGGGCGGTACGGCCCTCGAGGTCGAGCGTCATGGCGGAGGGAGCAGGGAGGGCACTGCGAGCGGTCATGCCCCGACCTTAGACAGCGCCCGCCTCCCACTCCATGTGGTCACCACCCATACTTCACTGGGAACTCATGGGCTCGAACCATGTGGGTGTGTCCGACAGGGCCTGCTTGATCCGGAAGACCCCGAACTCGTTCAGCTCCGGCAGAGCGTCCACGGCGAACCAGCCCACGTCCAGCGACTCGTCGTCGTTGACCCGGGCCTCGCCGCCGACGGCCCGGCAGCGGAACGAGATGTCCATGTACTGGCAGACATCGCCGTTGTCGTACGTCACGGGGTTCAGTGCCTGCACGATGAGGACCCGCTCCACCACGCAGTGCACGCCCGTCTCCTCCTGCACCTCCCGCACGGCGCAGGCCGCCGGCTGCTCCCCCGGCTCCGGAATGCCGCCGATCAGCGACCACTTGCGGGTGTCGGTGCGGCGGTTGAGCAGCACTCTGCCCTCGTCGTCGAGGACGACGGCGCTGACTCCCGGCAGCCACAGCAACTCGTGTCCCACGGATGCCCGGATGGTACGGATGAAATCAGGAGTAGCCATGGGCCCCGACCCTAACGGGCGGGATCCGTCGCTCCGGCGCACTTCAGAGGGCGTGCGACGGGCGTACGGCTACACGTCACCGGCGCGTCGCCCGCGCCCACCGGCGCCGATGGCCCAGCCGAGCCCTCCCGCGGCGACCAGCACGAGGGCGATCTCCGGCAGGATGCCCATCTGTGTGGCGGGCGTCTGCGAGGAGCGCAGGGGCACCTTCTGCACCAGCGAGTCGGCGACGAACATGCCGGTCTTCTGCGTGATCCTGCCGTCCGGCATGATGATCGCGCTGACGCCGCTGGTCACCGGGACGGTGACGGTCCTGCTGTGCTCGACGGCACGGACGCGGGACATGGCGAGCTGCTGGTAGGTCATCTCGCTGCGGTCGAAGGTCGCGTTGTTGCTGGGCACGGAGATCATCTGGGCGCCGTCGGTGACCTCGGAACGCACGGCCCAGTCGAAGGCGGCCTCATAACAGGTGACGAGACCGACCTTGGCGCCGTCCATGTCGAAGACGCCCGGCTCGCTGCCCCGGCTGAAGTCCTGGCGGACCATGGAAGTCCAGTTGCTGTTGATCGCGCCGATGAGCGAGCGCAGCGGGAGGTACTCGCCGAACGGCTGGATCTGCCGCTTGTCGTAGGTGTCGACGGGGCCCTTGACCGGGTCCCACAGGATCTGCTCGTTGAAGAGCTTGCCGTCGCGCTCCACGACACCGCCGACGGAGATCGGCACCCCGATCGCCTTGGCGGCCTGGTCGATGACGGCGCGTGCGTCGGCGTTGGCGAACGGGTCGATGTCGGAGGAGTTCTCCGGCCAGAGCACGAAGTCGGGTTCGGCGACCTTGCCCGCCTTGACCTCGGCGGCCAGCCGCTCGGTCTCGCGCGCGTGGTAGTCGAGGACGGCCCGGCGCTGGGCGTTGAACTCCAGCCCGGCACGGGGCACGTTGCCCTGGATGACCCCGACGGTCACGGTGCCGTCCTCGGCCTTGTCGCTGACCAGCGGCCGGGCGGCCACCGCGCCCACCACCGGCACCGCCACGCTCAGCAGGGCGACGGCCGCGGCCGATCGTCGCACAGCACCCGTGCGGCGCATCCGCACGGCCAGGCGTACGACCTCGTACAGGCCGAAGCCGCACAGGACGACCGCGAAGCCGAGGACCGGGGTGCCGCCCACCGCGGCGAGCGGCAGGAAGACGCCGTCCGCCTGGCCGAACGCGATCTTGCCCCAGGGGAAGCCCTGGAAGGGCATGCGCGCGCGTGCCGCCTCTCCGGCGATCCACAGCGCGGCCGCCCACACCGGCGAGCCGGGCAGCTTCGACACCGCGGCGACGCCCGCGCCGACCAGCGCCACGAAGATCGCCTCGATCGCGACCAGCGCCAGCCAGGGCCCGGGGCCGACCTCCACGCCGGTCCACACCAGCAGCGGCAGCAGGAAGCCGAGGCCGAAGAGATAGCCGAGGCCGAGGCCCGCCTTCCAGCCGCGGCCGCGCAGCACCCAGCCGAAGACGGCGAAGGCCGGCAGGGCCAGCCACCACAGGGTGCGCGGCGGGAAACTGACGTAGAGCAGCACTCCGGAGAGCGCCGCGGCGGCGGCCGGGACGAGGCGCAGGAGCCACGACCCGCGCGATGCGGGCGCGGACTCGGGCCGTATCCGGTCCGACTCGCCCACGGAGGTTGCGGTGACGGTCACTGTGGGAGTGTACGGCGGTTGACCTTGGCGCCGACAGCGCGGTCCGCCCGGGCCGGGTCGGCGCTTGCTTCGACGGTCTGCAACAACGTTCCTGCGCAACTCGGTCCAACTCGTCCACAAACCGGCCATCAGCCGTTACGGTGTGCCGGAGTCTTTGTCGTACGGGCCGGTAACGCCCGCGACGGCCGGGACCGTCACAGGTCGGGGGCGACCGGTTCGGGGGGCGGGGTGGGTTCCACGGGGATGACATCTGTGGCCGGTCCGGAGGAGGACGGCGACAGACGAAACGTTTCTGATGCGGCGGGCGTCGTAATCCTCGGGGCCTGCGCCACGTGGTCCCTGATCACGGCGGGTGCGCACGGCGGCCGCCCCGAGGGCGTGCTGCTCGCGGTGCTGGCCGTGGCCGCCGGCTATGCCGCGGGGCGGATCTGCGGAGCGCTCCTCCCGGTCGCCACGGCCTGCGCCGGCGCCCTGGCCGGACTCGGCATGACGCTGGCCATGCCACGTCTCGCGCCCGGGCCCGAGATCGTCGCGCCGCTCGGACACGCCGGCGCCACCGCCGCCCTGCTGACCCTGTCCGCGGGTGCCGCGTGCTGCGCCGCCTGGTGCGCCGAGGCCCCGGCCCTGCGGCTCGCCCTGCGTGCGTTGGCCGCCGGGATCGCGGTGACCGCGGCCGCCCTCGGCTCGGTCGGCGGTTTCGTCACCTGTGGCGTGGTGCTGCTGTGCTCACTCGCCGCGGGCCGGGTACGCCACCGGGGCCCGGGCCTCGCCGGGCTGGCCGTGGCCACGGCCTTGGTGACCGCCCTGACCTGGGCGGTCGCCGGGAACGCGGTGCCGGACGGGCTCGCCGTGTCCCTGGAGGGCCGGCTGACCCAGCACCGGGTGGAGCTGTGGCACGACGCGCTGCACATGGCGCACCGGGAGGCGGTCCTGGGCGTGGGTCCCGGCCGTTTCGGGGAGCACAGCACGACGGCGGCACAGACCCTGGTGTCCGACGGCAAGCCGCACTCGGCGCTACTGCAGCAGGCGGCCGAGCAGGGAGTCGTCGGCGTGGCCCTGCTGGCGGCGGCCTTCGGCTGGGTACTGTACGCGCTGTGGCGTACCCGGCGTCCCACGCCGGTCGCCCTCACCGCGGGCGTGGCCCTGACGGCACTGGCGGCGATCGCCTGCGTCGGCAACGCGCTGAGCTTCACGACGGTGTCGGTGGGCGCCGGGCTGCTCGCGGGGCTGGCCACGGCACATCCCCTCGCCGAGGAACCGGCGCGGCACGAGACGGACGTACGCCCTCGTGGTGACCGCCTGTCTCCGTGATCTCGGTGCGACCTCAGCGCGCCGCGCCGGACCGCAGCCGGGCCCGGATGACGCGTACGGCCGCCTCCGCGTCGTCCACGGTGATGGTGAACGTGTGGCCGTCCCACAGGCTCAGCACCACGCCCTCGCCGCGTCGTACGACGACCGCGGTGCCCTTCTCGGGACGCCAGCGGTAGCCCCAGCCGCCCCAGTGGCGCGGGGTGACGTGCGGGTCGACCTCGACGTCGGCGACGTGTGACAGCGGGATGCGGCGGCGCGGCAGGCCCATGTGGCCGCAGCGCACTTCCAGGCACTCCTTGTCGACCTTGAGGGCCACGTGCACGAACGCGAGGGTGCCGAAGAGGACGAGCAGCCCGGCCGCGATGCAGCCGACCACGGACATCACCAGCGGGGCGATGCCGGACGTCCACGCCGAGTCGACGGCCAGCTCGATACCGAGGGCCAGGCAGGCGGCGCCGACGAGCGCCAGCAACCACTGAATCCGGTTCGAGGCGCGACCGGTCCAGACATCGGGGTGGTGGGCGTTCTCGCCGTGGGGGTGGTCCCTCATGTCTATGAGATTACTCAGGTTTCGCTGCGCGGGTAGCTCGTCGCGGAGGGTGACTGCGCCACGGCGAGGCCCGGTGGACGCGAGACGTCGGCTTTGTCCGCATCCGCCAAGTGGGTGATGGGCTGTGGGGCCCGGGGCGTGTCCGTCGGCCACCGTGAGGCTTCACCGTGCGGGGCTGACCGCCTGGAGGAGCCTGCCCTCCTCATAGGCCAGGGCGGGCTCGGGCAGGGTGCCCTCACGTCCGCTCAGCAGCACGGTCAGGGTCCCGTCGGCCGTGGCCCGGGGGGCGGGCTGCTCGCCGAGCCGGCGCAGCGCCTGGGCGGCGACCGCGCCCGCCGAGCCGTGCAGGACGAGCGGCGGGAAGCCGGGGCGCTGCACCGCGGTGCGGATGCGGTCGGAGACGAGTTCGTAGTGGGTGCAGCCCAGGACCACGGTCGTCACGTCGTCGGGGGTCAGCGCCGCCGCCGCGGCGACGGCGGCCTCGATGGCAGCCTCGTCCGCGTGCTCCACCGCCTCGGCGAGGCCGTAGCAGGGGACCTCGGTGACCGCCACGCCGTCGGCGAAGTCCTCGATGAGACCGCGCTGGTAGGGGCTGCCCGTGGTGGCGGGCGTCGCCCAGATCGCGACGGGCCCGCCACCGGCCGCGGCCGGCTTGATCGCCGGGACCGTGCCGATGACCGGGATGCCGGGCTCGAGGCGGGCGCGCAAGGTGGGCAGGGCATGCACGGTGGCGGTGTTGCAGCCGATGATCAGGGCGTCGGGCCGGTGCGCGGCGGCGGCCTCGGCGACGGCCAGGGCGCGCCGGGTGAGGTCCTCTGGGGTCCTGGGGCCCCAGGGCATGCCGTCGGGGTCCAGGGAGAGCACGAGATCAGCGTCGGGCCGCAGACGCCGTACCGCGGCGGTGGCCGCCAGCAGACCGATTCCGGAGTCCATGAGCGCGATCTTCACCCGGTCACGATAGACGATGCGCCCTTGGAGACGGGCCCGGTGGGGCAGACTGCGCGCGTGAGCGCCATCGTGTGGACTGCCGCCGGATCACTCGTCGCCTGGCTGTGGCTGCTGCTCGGCCAGGGCTTCTTCTGGCGCACGGACGTCGGACTGCCGCCACGGCGGGAACCGGACGACTGGCCCGCCGTCTGCGTCGTCGTGCCGGCACGCGACGAGGCCGCGGTGCTGCCGGCGAGCCTGCCGTCGCTGCTCGCCCAGGACTATCCGGGGCGGGCCGAGATCTTCCTCGTCGACGACGGCAGTTCGGACGGCACCGGGGAACTCGCACGGGAGCTGGCGCGGCGTCACGGCGGGCTGCCACTGACCGTCTCCTCGCCCGGCGAGCCGCCCTCGGGCTGGACGGGAAAGCTCTGGGCGGTGCGCCACGGCATCGGCCTGGCACGCGCGCGTGGCCCGGAGTACCTGCTGTTGACCGACGCCGACATCGCCCACGCGCCGGACAGTCTGCGGCAGTTGGTCGCCGCGGCGCGCACGGGGGGCTTCGACGTCGTCTCCCAGATGGCCCGGTTGCGGGTGGAGAGCATGTGGGAGCGGCTTGTCGTGCCCGCCTTCGTGTACTTCTTCGCGCAGCTCTATCCGTTCCGCCGGATCGGCAGGCGGACGGCGCGCACGGCGGCCGCGGCGGGCGGCTGCGTGCTGCTGCGCGCGGAGGCTGCCGAGCGGGCGCGGATCCCGGACGCGATCCGGCATGCCGTCATCGACGACGTGGCGCTCGCGCGGGCGGTCAAGGGCGGGGGCGGCCACATCTGGCTGGGGCTGGCGGAGCGGGTGGACAGCGTGCGTCCGTATCCGCGCCTGCACGACCTGTGGCGGATGGTGTCCCGCAGCGCGTACGCGCAGTTGCGGCACAACCTTGTGCTGCTGGCGGCGACGGTGGCCGGGCTCGCGTTGGTCTACCTCGTGCCGCCGGTAGCCGTGCTCGTGGGTGTGGCCGTGGGGAGTACGGCGGCCGCGGTCGTCGGTGGTCTCGCGTGGCTGGTGATGACCGGGACGTACGTTCCGATGCTCCGCTACTACCGCCAGCCTCTGTGGCTCGCTCCCCTGCTGCCGTTCACCGCTTTCCTGTACCTCCTCATGACGGTGGATTCCGCCGTGCAGCACTACCGGGGACGCGGTGCGGCCTGGAAGGGCCGTACCTACGCGCGCCCGGACGCCGTCGTGGGGGACGAGACCTGAGGGGTCACTTCCGGCCGGGGGTCCAGTTCATGCCCCACCCATACGCGTGGTCCACGGTCCGCTGAGGGCTTACGCCTCGTTCCGGCACCAGGTAGCGGGCCTCGCGCTGGACGACCAGGTCGCTGCCGGTGTTGGTGATCAGGGCGAGTGCGCAGACTGTCGAGGGGACGGTGCACTCGTCGACAGAGAAGTCGATCGGGGCGCCGTACTGCGGCCGGAGGGTGACCGTGGCGTGCAGGTCGGCGAAGGAACGCGCCCCCTCGTAGATCGTCACGAAGACGAGGATGCGCCGGAAGGCCTGCTGGTGGTCGAGGTTGACGGTGAGGTTCTCGCCGCTCTCGACGGCGCCCGTGCGGTCGTCGCCGTCGAGGTGGATGTACGGGGGCTGGTGCAGGGCGCCGAAGGCGTTGCCGAGGGACTGGACGACTCCCTTGCTGCCGTCGGTGAGTTCGTACAGGGCGCACAGGTCCAGGTCGAGGTCCGCGTGCATGGCCACCGAGCGGCCCTTCTTGCCCGCCCACCCGGAGAACTGCTTGTGCATCTGCCAGTTGAGGTTCACCCGCAGTGCGCCCGATGTGCCGCCCTGCTTGGTCAGCGAGACGGACGGGGCCGCCTTGGTCAGTGTCACCTTGGTCAGCCGGACCGGCGCGGCGGGTGTCGAGGGCGCCGGTGCGGGTGCGGCCTGCTGCGGCTCGTCCACGGTGATCCCGAAGTCGGTGGCGAGGCCCTCCAGCCCGCTGCCGTAGCCCTGGCCCACGGCTCGGAACTTCCAGGCGCCCTGACGACGGTAGAACTCACCGAGCACGAAAGCGGTTTCGACGGTGGCTCCCGCGCTGTCGAAACGGGCGACCACCGTGTCCTGGGCGGCGGCCCTGACCTCGATGTAGAGGTCCGGCACCGCCGCGAACGTGCCGCCGTCCGCGGAGGCGGCGAGCACGACGGTCTCTACGGCGGACTCCACGCGCGCGAGGTCGACGACGAGGGTGTCGGTCACCTTGCCGCCCTCGTCCCGTGTGCCCTCGTGCCGGACCGCGCCGGAGGAGTGCGCGGGCTGGTTGTAGAAGACGAAGTCGGCGTCGGAACGGACCTTTCCGCCCACCAGCAGCAGCGCCGACGCGTCCACGTCGGGCACGCCCGGCCCCGAACGCCGGCCCAATTCGACGCGCAGCGCCGTCGTGGGCACCGGAACATTCGATCCTTTCGGCATTGGCATGTCCGCCCCCATCACCACTCACGACGCCAGGCCGCACCCCGGCAGTCCCGTCCGATTGTCTGAACTCTCAACATAATCCCCGGGTCGGGGAAGTCCCATGAACTGCACAGGAACACCTACGGTCAACCGCCGGTAACCCGCAAGGAACTCGCCTTTTACATGAGAAACGCCCCGCGCGCCGTCCCTTTTTGCCGAGTTCGCTCGCATTGGGGATCCCACGTCACGGCCGACACGGAAAACAACCCTCTTATCGGTCTCCCCAACCAGCACATCGTGGGCTTAACTTATGTGCCATGACCTCCCCCCGCTCCACTTATGGCGGCGGCTACTACTCCGCCTCCTTCCCGGACACTCCGATCTACGACAAGCTCGTGGCCGAGCGGGGCACCCCGCAGATCGCCCCGATCCGGGTCCCCGCCGCGTACGACACGCCGGGCAGCCACCTGCCCGCGCTGCCGTCGGCACTGCCCGCCCTGCCGGCGGGCCCGTCCCAGCCCTCGTACGGCTATCCGCAGGCCCAGCAGCCCGCCCCGCTGCAGCAGGCGCCCGCGGCGTACATCCCGCAGCAGGCCGCCGCGCCGCGCGGTTACCCCGGTGCGCAGCCGCAGCAGCCTCGGCCCGCGGGCCCCGGCATGGGCACGGGCTACGAGGCGATGCGCCCCGCGGCTCCCCGGCCCCAGCAGACTCCGTACCAGGAGCCCTACAACAACCAGCAGTACCGCGGGTACTGATTCCATCCCCACGGCTGTCGGTGCCGCCTGGCACGATGACCGCATGGGGAACCCGCGACTGCAGTCCATTCATGTCCATCCGGTCAAGGCGTTCCGGGGCCTGGCGCCCCGGCAGGCCGTCGTGGAGCCCTGGGGGCTGGCCGGAGACCGGCGCTGGGTGCTGATCGACGACGGGGGAAAGGTCGTCACACAACGCGAGCACCCGCGCCTCGCTCTTGCCGCCGCCGAGCTTCTGCCCGGCGGCGGTGTCCGGCTGTCCGCGCCCGGCATGGACCCTTTGACGGTGCCCGTTCCGCGGCCGGCCGCCACCGTGCCGGTGGGCATCTTCCGCGACAAGGTCGACGGCGTTCCGGCCGAGGGCGACGCCGCGCACGCGTGGTGCAGCGAGTATCTGGGGCTCGGCGCGCGCCTGGTCCACATGGACGACCCGGCCACGCGGCGGCCTGTCGACCCGGAGTTCGCGCTGCCGGGCGAGACGGTGTCGTTCGCCGACGGCTACCCGCTGCTGCTCACCACGGCGGCCTCGCTCGACGCCCTGAACTCCCTGATCGCCCAGGGCCGTCACGCGCAGGAGGGCCCCCTGCCCATGAACCGCTTCCGGCCCAACGTGGTCGTGGCGGGCACCGCCGCCTGGGCCGAGGACGACTGGTCACGCGTGGCCATCGGCGAGGTCACCTTCCGGGTCGCCAAGATGTGCGGCCGGTGCGTGGTCACCACGACCGGCCAGGCCACCGCCGAGCGCGGCAAGGAACCCCTGCACACCCTCGGACGGCACCGCCGCATCGGCGGCAAGCTCGTCTTCGGACAGAACCTGGTGCCCCAGTCCGCCGGCACGATCCGGGTCGGTGATCCGGTCACCGTCCTCGACTAGCTCGAACAGGACGGTCCGCTTCTGTCGGGATCCCGGGGAACCCGTCCCGGGGCCCCGGGCGTTGGGCTTCGTGAGAAGTTCATGAGAGGACCCGGTCACAGGTGATTTCGCTCTCTCTTCGACCGGGCCCGCGCGTGAACGGCTCCGCCGGGAGTTATCACGGAGCGGGAAGGGGGTGGGACCGTGCGAACGATAGGTGGACTCTGGCGCTGGCGGCACAACCCGTTGCGCCGCAGGACCGATCTGGTCGAGGCGTGGGTGGCCCTGGTGGCCCTGCTGCTGATCCTGGTCGTCGGTCCCGTGATCGGCGCGCTCGTCGGCGGCGCAGCCCAGGACGCCCTGCAGCGCTCGGTCCGGGAGCAGCGCGAGTCCCGTCACCTGGTGACGGCCACCGTGGTCCGAGAGCTGGACCGCTCCCCGCTGGACGCCGACCCCGAGACCACCTCGGGCCGGAACCTGCGCAGCCGGGTGCTCGCCGACTGGACCGCACCGGACGGCACCACGCACCACGGCACGGTCATCGCGAGCCTTCAGAAACCGCACCCCGGCGACCACTTCACGATCTGGACGGACGAGCACGGGCGCATGGTGGCCCGCCCGCTGGACTCCGCCACGGCGACGACCCATGCCGTCCTGGCCGGCTTCGGCGCGGCCCTGCTGACCGCGGGCCTCGTCGAGGGCGGCAGAAGGCTGATGGTGTGGCGCATGGTCCGCCGCCGGTACGCCCGTTGGGACCAGGCCTGGGACCGGGCGGGTCCGGACTGGGGCAGGACCGGCACCGGCAGCTGACAGCCTTCCGGCTCTGGTCAACCCACCGTCTGCGCGCACGCTACGGTGGACCGGCCGAACTCTTCGGGATCAACCCGCGCGCGCGAGCGAGCTGTCGGGGCGCGCCCCGAAGGCAAGCGAACCATGAGAACCACGAGGTGGGGGCACAGCAACGCCATGGCACAGGGCACGGTCCAGGTGACGCACACCGGCACATCGAGGTGGCGGCGCCGCACGGGTGAGTACGCATCGCTCGCCGCCGCCCTGGAGGCCGCGGCCGACGGCGACGTCCTCACCGTCGCCCCCGGCACCTACCGGGAGAACCTCGTCGTACAGCGGGCGGTGACCCTGCGCGGCCCCGAGGGCTCACCCGGCTCCGTGCGGATCGCGCCCATGGACGGGGTGCCGCTGACCGTGTGCGCCTCGGCGGTGGTTCAAGACCTGCACGTGGAGGGCCAGGACGCGGCCGCGCCCGCCCTGCTCGTCGAGGAGGGCACACCGGAGCTCACGGACATCCGCATCGTCACACGGTCGGCGGCCGGGATCGAGGTGCGCGGCGGCGCGCGGCCGACCGTGCGGCGCTGCACCGTCGACAACCCGGCCGGCATCGGCATCGCCGTACTCGACGGCGGGGGCGGCGTGTTCGAGGAGTGCGAGATCGTCGCGGCCGGCCAGGCCGGCGTCGCCGTGCGCGGGGGCGCGCACCCCCGGCTGGAGCGCTGCCGGGTGCATCATGCCTCGGGCGTGGGACTGTCGGCGACCGGCGAGAACTCCGCGCTGGAAGCGGTGGGTTGCGAGGTCTACGAGGTCCGGGGCAGCGGCGTCCAGGTCACCGCCCGGGCCACCGCGCACCTCACCGACTGCGATGTGCACCGCACCACCGCCGACGGCGTCACGCTCGACACGGACGCGGTGCTGACGCTGGCCGACTGCCGTATCCACGACATCCCGGAGAACGCGGTCGACCTGCGCTCCCGTTCCGTCCTCACCCTGACCCGGACGACGGTGCGCCGGTTCGGGCGCAACGGCCTGTCGGTGTGGGATCCGGGCACGCGCGTGGACGCCAACCAGTGCGAGATCTTCGACAGCACGGGCGACTACCCGGCCGTCTGGGTCAGCGACGGCGCCACGGCCGTACTGGACTCCTGCCGGGTGCACGACGTGCCGGACGCCCTGTTCGTCCTCGACCGCGGCTCGCGCGCCGACGTCGTCGACAGCGACCTGTCGCAGGTGCGCAACACGGCGGTGTCGGTGAGCGACGGCGCCACCGCGCAGCTGGACGACTGCCGGATCCGGGACGCGGCGACGGGCGCCTGGTTCCGCGACCACGGCAGCGGCGGCACCCTCAACAACTGCACGGTGGACGCCACACAGACCGGCGTGATCGTCACCAAGGGCGCCGACCCGACGATAGAGCGCTGCACGGTCGACTCCCCCGCCGAAGCGGGCTTCTACGTCTCGGCGGGCGGCCGGGGCAGCTTCCTGAACTGCCGGGTGACGGGAAGCGGCGGTTACGGCTTCCATATGATCGACGGCTGCCGTGCGACGCTGAAGAAGTGCCGTACGGAGCGGTGCGCGCGCGGCGGGTACGAGTTCGCGGACGGCGGCCCGGACGCGGCGTCCGGGGCGGGCCCCGTGGTCGAGGACTGCACGAGCGACGAGAGCGCGGGCGTGCGCCGGCCGGCCGCGACGGAGACCGCCGTTCAGACGGTGGGCCGCTCCCCCGGCCTGCTGGGCTCGATTCCCGGTCAGCGCAGCACCGAGCAGGAGCCGCTGGTGGTGCCCGCGGAGCCGGAGCAGCCGACGCGGAACTCGAAGGCCGTGCTCGGTGAACTGGACGCGTTGGTGGGCCTGGACAGCGTCAAGCGCGAGGTGCGGGCGCTCACCGACATGATCGAGGTCGGCCGGCGCCGGCAGCAGGCGGGCCTGAAGGCGGCGTCGGTCAAGCGCCATTTGGTCTTCACAGGCTCCCCCGGCACCGGCAAGACGACGGTCGCCCGTCTCTACGGCGAGATCCTCGCCTCCCTCGGTGTTCTGGAGAAGGGCCATCTCGTCGAGGTCTCCCGGGTCGACCTGGTGGGCGAGCACATCGGTTCCACGGCGATCCGCACCCAGGAGGCCTTCGACAAGGCGCGCGGCGGTGTGCTGTTCATCGACGAGGCGTACGCGCTGTCGCCGGAGGATTCGGGCCGCGACTTCGGCAAGGAGGCCATCGACACGCTGGTGAAGCTGATGGAGGACCACCGGGACGCGGTCGTGGTGATCGTCGCGGGCTACACGGCCGAGATGGAACGGTTCCTTTCGGTCAACCCGGGTGTCGCCTCCCGCTTCTCCCGGACCATCACCTTCAGCGACTACGGCCCGGAGGAACTGCTGCGGATCGTGGAACAGCAGGCCGAGGAGCACGAATACCGGCTGGCGCCTGGCGCGACGGAGGCCCTGCTGAAGTACTTCACGGCGATCCCCAAGGGACCGGCCTTCGGCAACGGCCGCACCGCCCGGCAGACCTTCGAGGCGATGGTGGAGCGGCACGCGAGCCGTGTCGCCCAGTTCGACGACCCGAGCACCGACGACCTGACGCTGCTCTACGCGGAGGATCTGCCGGCGCTGCCGTGACCCTCTCCCTCGTGCCGCGGCGCCGGGACCTCCGACCGCAGCCGGGCCAGCAGCCGTTGCCGTTCCTCGGCGAAGGCCGGGTCCGCCTGGTAGTCGGAGTGGCCGAGGATGGGGGCCGGCAGCGGATGCTGATCGGTGCGGCCGTATGCCAGGGGATCCTTGAGCGCTTCCCGGTCCACCTCGGGGCCGCAGTCGCCGGACAGTCGGACGGGGCCGCCGATGGGGTCGGTGCGCCGGTGCAGGTTGCGCCAGCAGTCGACGTCGTGGTGCAGGGCGCTGAGCGCGGCCGGGCCGAAGTGGGCGGGGAACCAGCGGCCGTAGAGGCGCTCCAGCGGTGAGCCGTAGGTCAGCAGCGCGACGCGTTTGCGGACGGACGGCTTGAGCTGCCAGGCCGCGGCGGCGGCGAGCACGCTGCCCTGCGAGTGCCCGGAGATCACCAGGCGGCCGCCGGTCGCCGTGGTCCAGGTCGCCATCCGCCAGGTCAGGTCGGGCACCGCGCGCTCGGCGTAACAGGGCGGGGCGAAGGGGTGGGCGGCGCGCGGCCAGAAGGTGCCGACGTCCCAGAGGATGCCGATGGTCCGCCGCGCGGAGGCATCCTTGTAGGCGCGCCGACCCCAGGTGACGAGCAGTATGAACCCGAGTCCGATCAGCCAGGAGCCCAGCGCCTGTGCGGTATCGGCCGCGCCCTCGACGAACGCGAACGACCCGTCAGCGGCCTGACCGGGAGTCTTGTCGGTGATCATCGCGCCGACCAGGGCCGCGGCGCCCAGCAGCAGGGTCATGGCGGAGGTGACCGCGACGATGCGGGGCGCCCGGTCGGTGAGCGTCGCCATCGCGCGGGTCCGCGCGATGCGGCGGGTGCGGGTCATGTCCTTCGGCTCGCCGGAGTAGTCGCGTTCCACCGCGCCCATCTCGGCGCGGCGCAGGACCCAGGCACGCCGTCCCAGCCAGCCGCACAGCACCAGCAGCACGACGAGCAGCGGCGGGATCACGGACGCCTGCCAGGTCAGCAGGACCGGTGGGCCGGGGATGTTCGTGCCGGTGCCGTCCAGCCAGTCGGCGACACGCTGGGACACGCCGCCGGAGATCACCCCGCCGAGCGCGCAGGCCAGCATGGCGACGGCGGGTCCGCCCAGGCCGCGCATCGCGGCGCGTTGATCGGGATGGGCGCGGTGCAGCACGTGGGCGACCGCTCCGAGGACGATCACCAGCAGGCCCTGGAACAGGGCGATGGCACCGAAGCTCATGTCGCCCGGCAGCCGGCCGGCCGACTCCCATCCCGGGCGCTCCCAGCAGGCGTAGACCGCGCAGAGGGCGAGCAGGACAAGGGCGGCGAGCGGCAGTTGGCGTACGAGGCGGGCGTCGAGCTCCCGGTCGAGGCGGTTCTCGCTGCGGCCCCGGCGGCAGACCACCCCCACCACGGCCACCGCGGCGGCGACGAGCGCCGCCTCCAGCAGCCGGCCCAGGACGTCGAGCAGCGCGGGCCCGCCGGGGCGGTGGTCGAAGCGTTCGGCCGACGTGCCGACCGCCGCGGCGACCGTCAGCAGTCCGGCGGCGGTGTGGGCGGCCCGCAGCCGGGCCACCAGACGGCGTCCGTACCAGAAGCCGGGTCGGCCGAGGGCGGTGCGAGTGGTCTCTTCGTCGGCCTCGGGGGTGTGGGTCAGGGGCTGCTGGGACTCGTACGCGCGCCAGGTGCGGTGGGAGAGGTACCACAGCAGGCACGTGAGCGCGGCCGGCACCAGCGCGGCGAGGGCGAGGCGGCGGCCGGGCCTGCTCCACCAGCCGTCGTCCGAGACGGTGGGCGACAGGAAGCCGAGCCAGGAGTGCCGCTCGGTGCACGCGTGCGTACCCGCGCACTGCCAGGCCGCGAGGTCGAGGGCGACCTCACAGGCGGCGGCGACCAGCAGCACGGTCAGGGTCAGTGCCGTGAGCCGCACCAGCAGTCCGTACAGGCGTACCGTCCGTTTGCGCCCCCGCGCGGTGGGCCGCATCCAGTGCGCGAGGTTGACCACCATGAACGGCAGCAGCAACAGCCACAGGGCGCGGGTGCCGTTGCCGGAGGTGAGGTTGGACCAGACGTACGCCTCGGGCACCGGGCGGCCGCGGTAGTCGTCCGGTCTGGTCTCCGCGTCGACATCCTCGGCGCGCCGGAAGACCGCCGCCGTGTCGTCGCCGGTGACGCGCACCGTGCGCGGATCGTCGAGCATCTTCTCGGGCGTGGTGCCGCCCACTCCGTGGACCAGGAGTTCCAGGGCGGTTCCGGCTTCCTCGGGCCGCACGGCGCAGTCCTGCGCCGTACCGGTCGAGACATGTTCCTGCGCATGTTCCACTGTTTCGCACTTCCCCCGTGACGCGCCGTCGGCATCTGTCCGTGCGGGCACAAGGATCTCCGTTAGTCGCGCTGCGCACACCCCCCGTCACGGAATCTCCCCGATCCGTGTGACTGCCGTGACTCGGGCGTCGCCCGGGTGACATGCGCGCGTCGGGACAGTCGGTGCCGCCACCCACCCCGGCACGTGCAAGGATGGGACGTCCGCGCACCGGGGACGGGCAGTATCTCCTCGTGGATGGGGGTCCCCCCGGCTCGAGCGAAGTCGAGAGTTGGGGGATGGTGCGCGGGAGCGTGTCGGACGGCTTGAGGCGAAAGGACCGGAGCGTACGTGAGCGAGAATCAGAACCTCCTCGCGGAGCAGCGGCGCGCCCTGATCCTGGACGAGGTCCGGCGCCGCGGCGGCGTCCGCGTCAACGAGCTCACTCGCAAGCTCGGCGTGTCGGACATGACCGTACGGCGCGACCTCGACGCGCTCGCCCGGCAGGGCGTGCTGGAGAAGGTGCACGGCGGCGCTGTCCCGGTGGTCGAGGCGAGTACGCACGAGCCGGGCTTCGAGGCCAAGTCGGGCCTGGAGCTGACCGCCAAGGAGGACATCGCGCGGGCCGCGGCGGAGCTGGTCGCGCCGGGCAGCGCGATCGCGCTGTCGGGCGGCACGACGACGTACGCGCTGGCGCACCAGCTGGTCGACGTGCCGGACCTGACCGTCGTCACCAACTCGGTGCGGGTGGCCGACGTCTTCCACGCGGCGCAGCGCACCTCCGGTCCCCGGCAGGGTGCGGCCACGGTGGTGCTGACGGGCGGGGTGCGCACCCCGTCCGACTCGTTGGTGGGGCCGGTGGCCGATCAGGCGATCGCGGCACTCCACTTCGACATGCTGTTCCTCGGGGTGCACGGGATATCGGTCGAGGCCGGCCTGTCGACGCCGAACCTCGCGGAGGCCGAGACCAACCGCCGCCTGGTGCAGTCGGCGCGGCGGGTCGTGGTGGTCGCCGACCACACCAAGTGGGGCACGGTGGGCTTGAGTTCGTTCGCGGCGCTGGAGCAGGTCGACACGCTGGTGACGGACGCCGGGTTGCCGGCCGAGGCGCGTGCGGAGGTGGCGGAGCACCTGCGGCGGCTGGTGGTGGCCGGTGAGCCCGAAGAGGTACAGACAGGTGACTGACCGTCAGCTAAGGTGACGCTGCCCGGTCAACCGCCCGCTTCTCCCAGGGGGTTCTCGCCCATGGCTCGCCGTCTGCGCCCGGTGGGAATCGAGTTCGTCGAGACCGCGCCCGTACGGCTCGTGTTCGCGCGGGAGATCTCCGCGGCTCCCCATGCGGTCTTCCGCGCGCTGGCCGAGGACGTGCCCGGCTGGACCGAGTGGTTCGCTGCCGTGACGCTGGCCCGGCCGCTGGAGGACGGCGCCCGACGCGAGATCCGGCTCAAGGGCGGGACGCGGTTCCAGGAGACGATCCTCGCCGCCGAGGAACCCGAGGTGTACGCCTATCGCGTCGACGTGACCAACGCGCCGGGCGCCCGCGCGCTGGCCGAGGAGTGGCGGCTGACTCCGGCCGCCACCGGCACCCGGGTGCGGTGGACCTTCGCCGCCGACGGGACGGCGCCGTTCCGTCTCCTGCTGACCCTGGCCCGTGCGGGACTCGGGCGGGCCTTCCGGGACGCCGTCACCTCACTGGACCGGCGGCTGGCCACCCAGTAGTGCCCCCGCGGGCGACGTTCGCCCGCCAAGGAGCGGCGTCCAGTGCGTGCTCTGGGGCCCCTCCGGGGGAGTGCCGGGCGGAAGGCGGCGTCTGCCCGAAGGGCCTGGACGTACTTGGGCTTCCGGGCCGGTGCGGCGAGCGGGCGTGCCGGGCGTCGCGACGGGGCGGACGTTGTCTGCCGAGCACCAGTCAGTCCGGCCAGACGCCCGTCTCCAGCAGGGAGGCGATCGCCGCCGTGTACGGCGTGATGTCCAGGCCCTGTTCGGCGAGCCAGGTGTCCGAGTAGTACTTGTCCAGGTAACGGTCGCCCGGGTCGCACAGCAGCGTCACCACACTCCCCTGCCGCCCTTCGGCCACCATCTCGGCGACGATCTTCAGCGCGCTCCACAGCCCGGTGCCCGTGGACCCGCCCGCCCTGCGGCCGATGGCCTGCTCCAGGGCCCGTACGGCGGCGACGCTGGCCGCGTCCGGGACCTTCATCATCCGGTCGATCGCGCCGGGCACGAAGCTCGGCTCCATGCGGGGGCGGCCGATGCCCTCTATGCGCGAGCCCCAGTCGCAGGTGACGTCCGGATCGCCGGTGGTCCAGCCCTCGAAGAAACACGAGTTCTCCGGATCGGCGACACAGACCCGGGTGTCGTGCTGCGTGTAGTGGACGTAGCGCGCGAGGGTCGCGGAGGTGCCGCCGGTGCCGGCCGTGGCGACGATCCACGCGGGCTCCGGGAAGCGCTCCAGACGCAGTTGGCGGAAGATCGACTCGGCGATGTTGTTGTTGCCGCGCCAGTCCGTGGCCCGTTCGGCGTAGGTGAACTGGTCCATGTAGTGGCCGCCGGTGTCCGCCGCGAGGCGGGACGACTCCTCGTACATCGTGCGGGGGTCGTCGACGTAGTGGCACTGCCCGCCATGGAACTCGATCAGGCGGATCTTCTCGGCGCTCGTCGTGCGCGGCATGACGGCGATGAAGGGGACGCCGATCAGCTTGGCGAAGTACGCCTCGGACACGGCCGTCGAGCCGCTGGACGCTTCGATCACCGGGCGGCCGGGCCGGATCCAGCCATTGCACAGGCCGTAGAGGAACAGCGAGCGGGCGAGGCGGTGCTTGAGGCTGCCGGTGGGATGGGTCGACTCGTCCTTCAGATACAGGTCGATGCCCCATTTCTCCGGCAGCGGGAAGCGGAGCAGATGCGTGTCGGCCGAGCGGTTGGCGTCGGCCTGGACCTTGCGGACGGCTTCTTTCAGCCAGCCGCGGTAGACGGCGTCAGTGTGGTCGACGTCGAGGGTTTCGCCGGTCCGGGTTCTTTGGGGCGTACTCACGGCGGGGCTCCTTAGGCTGCGCGCCGACGGCGGATCGCGCGGCCGACACACCGAGCATAGACACCTTCCGCACGCTCCTCACCTGCATAAACATACCTTTGAGCGCCTCAAAGGCACCCCTGGGGGCAGGCAGGCGCACAAGGGTGGGGGCGCATTCGCGCGAGTGCTCCGGGCGCCCTCGGCGAGGCGGTCGTGCGTACTGGTGCTCGACGCCGGTCGCGGGCAGACTGCCCGACGGGACGAAGGTCCCGAGCGGGGGGCACACTGGATCAGGACACGAAGCGGACATCGGCCCACGCGGGGGCGCGGGTCGGCACACCGACGCACACAAGGGGGCGGGAGAGCATGGCGGAGCCGGAGTTCAGGGCCACGGGCGTGCGGATCGGCAAGCGGCTGCGTTCGCTGACCCGGGCGGGGCAGGTCCGGATCAGCGGCGGCAGGCTCGAGCTGCTCACCAGTTACGGCAGCGAGATCGACAGCGCTCCGGTGCAGGCGGTGCGTGCGTCCAAGCCCTGGTTCGCCCCCGACGACCGGGCGCTCGCGGACCTCAACGGCAAGCGGTACCTGCTGACCCTGGGCGATCACGACCCCGCTCCGGGCGAGCCGGGGCCGCCCGCGGCACGCCGGTTCATCGAGGCCGTACGCAGGGCCGCGGGACGTAGCGGCTGAACTGCGGGCGTATTCACTGAACTACCGCGAGTTGCGGGACCGCATCCCCTGAGCCACGCTGGTCTCACGTCACTCTGGGTTTACCGGCGATAACGCTGCGAACCAGCCCGCCGGCCACGACAGCAGGCGGCCGTGTCACGCAGGCACTCTGCTGGATCGATCCGAACTCCGTGTTCTTCCGGACCTCTACGTCGGGGAGTCGCAGCCGTGATCAGTCACCCAAGCAGGCACTGCACGGTGGAGCTCCAAGCCCTGCCGTCGCGGATCGGCCAGGTCCGCAGAATCGTATCGGCGCAGTTGCGCTACTGGCATCTGGATCCCCTCATAGACCGGGCCGCGCTCGGTGTGACAGAGCTGTTGACCAACGTCCACCGGCATGCCCAGCCCGACAAGACGTGCACCGTGGAGATCGAGCTGCTGCTCGACCGGCTCATGGTCTCGGTGCGCGACCACGACCCGCGTCTGCCGGTCGTGGCCGACATCAAGGACACCAAGGACGCCGACGCGCTCGCCACCTGCGGGCGCGGGCTCGCCATGGTCGCCGCGGTCAGCGAGAGCTGGGGCGTGCGGCCGGACGGCGAGTCCGGCAAGGTCGTGTGGTTCACCCTGCCCACGCCCTCGTCCACGCGGGCGGGTGCGGCGCGCCCGCTGCGGCGCACGGTCGCGGAGAAGCCCGCGCACCGGTTCGCGAAGGTCGAGCACGCGGTCGACCTGCGCAGGCCCGAACCCGCTCCCGCCCGGTCGGCCGTTGCCGGCTGACCGGGCGGTGACACCGCTTTTTGGCTCGGTCGCCTACGGGGCGCCTTAGCCGGTGTCGAGACGGCGATCGTGCTCAGCGCTTCGCGCCTCCGCGCGTTCGCCGTCTCGACACCGGCGCGCCCCTCCGGCTCCCTCAAGGCCGACGCGTTGGGACAGTGGGCGTTGATGGGCCCTACCCCCCTACTCAGTCGCGATCGCCCGCAGCACATCCAAGCGAGCCGCCCACCGGGCCCGGCCCAAGCCCACAAGGCGGCGCGCCCCTCCGGCTCCCTCAAGGCCGACGCGTTGGGACAGTGGGCGTTGATGGGCCCTACCCCCCTACTCAGTCGCGATCGCCCGCAGCACATCCAAGCGTGCCGCGCGCCGGGCCGGGCGCACGCCCGCCAAGGCTCCCGCCGCGAGGCCCACCAGCGCCACCACGGCGAGTTGCAGGGGCGGCATCGCGAAGGCGAACGCGCTGTCGCTCGCGCCGTCCGAGGCCTTCACCAGCACCCAGCCGAGGAAGGCGCCGAGGCCGAGTCCGCCGACCGTGCCGAAGGCGGCGACCAGGACCGACTCCCAGCGGACCATGGCCCGCAGTTGGGACCGGGTCTGGCCGACGGCCCTGAGCAGGCCCAGTTCGCGGGTGCGCTCGTGGATCGCCAGCGTCAGGGTGTTGGCGATGCCGAGGAGCGCGATGAGCACGGCGAGGGCGAGCAGTGCGTAGACGAGCGTGAGCATCATGTCGATGCCGCCGGCCGAGGACTGCGCGTACTCGTCGCGGGTCTGCACCTCGGGGTTGCCGTATTGGTCGGCCACCTTCTCCACCGCCGCCCTGCCTGTCTCCGTGCTCACACCGTCCTTGAAGGAGACGGCGACGAGGGTGTCGGAGTCCTGGGTGCGGTGCGGGGCCCAGGCGGCGCGGGTGATGACGTAGTCGCCGGCGAGTTCGGACTGGCCGTAGACCGCGCGGACCGTGAAGGTCTCCCGCTTGCCGTCGGTGAAGGTGAGGTGCGCCTGGTCACCAGTCTTCAGGCCCTGCTTGTCGGCCTCCTTCTCGGTGACGGCGAGGCCGTCGGTGCCGAGAGTGTCCAGGGAGCCCTGGATCTTGCCGAGGTCGAAGGTGCGCTCCAGTGCGAGCGGGTCGGTGACGGTCAGCGCCCGTCCCTTGCCGTCGACCTCGGCGACGCCGCGGCCGAGTCCGACGGCCGTGTCCACCTCGGGCAGTTGCTGGACCGCTCCGGCGAGCCGAGGGCTCAGGCCGCTGCCGCCCGCGCCGAACGACGGGGTGCTCACGGCGACGTCGCCGGCGAAGGAACGCGACACGGTCTGGTCCATGGTCGCCTTCAGCGAGGCGCCGAACACCGTGAACAGCGAGACCACGGCCACGCCGATCATCAGGGCGCTGGCGGTCGCGGCCGTCCGCTTCGGACTGCGCAGGGCGTTGCGCCGAGCGAGGCCGCCCGTGACGCCGCGCAGCCGGTCGAGCGGGCCGCCGAGGACACGTACGGCCGAGGTGGAGGCGACCGGGCCCAGGACCACGAAGGAGACCAGGGCCAGGACCGCGCCCGTTCCCGCCAGCCAGATGGACGGTGACACCAGGACGCCGGTGAGGGTCACGGCGACCGCGAGGGCGGCGAGGCCCAGGCCCGTGACGGCGCGGACGCGGGAGGCCCCGGACTGGTCGACCGCCGTCTCGCGCAGTGCGGCCAGGGGTGCGGTGCGGCCGGCGCGCACGGCGGGCAGCAGCGCGGAGCCGAGGCAGACCACGATGCCGACCACCAGCGGCAGCGCCAGGGACAGGGCGCTGATCACCAAGGCGCCTTCGGGGAACGGGAATCCGATGGCAGGGAAGAGTGCCTGCAGTCCGGCGGCGATGCCGATGCCGCCTGCCAGGCCCGCCACCGAGGCGATCACGGCCACGGCGCTCGCCTCGACGAGAGTGGTGACGGTGACCTGCCGACGCGAGGCGCCGAGCGCCCGCAGCAGGGCGTTCTCACGGGTGCGTTGGGCCACGACGATCGCGAAGGTGTTGTGGATGGAGAAGGTCGCGACCAGCAGGGCGACGCCGGAGAACACGAGCAGGAAGGTCGTGAAGAGGGACAGGAACTGGCTGGAGATCATGTCGGTGTTCTCCTCGGCCGACTCCTGACCGGTGATGGCCTCGACTCCCTTGGGCAGGACGGGCGTCAGCCGGTCGACCAGTTCCTGCTCGCTCACTCCGGGCCCGGCGCGCACCTGGATGCTCGCCGCCTCCCCGGGCCGGGCCGTGAGGTACTTCTCGGCGTCGGCCCGGGTCATGCCGGTGAAGGTCACCTGGGCCATGCCGTCCTCGCCGCCGAAGGTCGCGAGGCCCACGATCGTCACCTTGACCGGGTCGGGCGTCCGCAGGGTCGTCGTGTCGCCGATCTTCAGGTCGCCCCGTTCGGCGGTGCCGCGGTTGACGACGACCTCGCCGGACTTCTCCGGGGCGCGGCCTTCGGCGAGCCGGTACGGGTTGAGTTCCTGGTCGGTGATCCAGTTGCCGGCGAGGGTGGGCGGGCCCTGGCCGCCGATGGGCTTGCCGCCCGCGCCCACGAGCTGGCCCGCGCCCTCGATGTTGGGCGCGGCGGCCGCGACGCCGGGGACCTGTTCGACGGCCTTCACCAGGTCGGTGTCGACCGGCTGGCGCACGCCCTGGCTCTCCCCCGGCGTGGTGATGTCGTCCGCGCTGCGGACGACGGCGTCGGTGCCGCTGGTCGCGTTGCCGAACATGGTGTCGAAACTGGCGCGCAGCGTGTCGCCCATGACGAGCGTCCCGGCGAGGAAGGCGACGCCGAGGAACACCGCGAGGAACGTCCCGGCGAAGCGCCGCTTGTGGGCGCGAAGGGAGGACACGCTCAGGCGTACGGAGGCGTTCATGAGGGCACCTCGAAGGCTTTCAGGCGGTCCAGGACCTTGTCGGCGGTCGGGGAGTCCATCCGGTCGACCAGGCGTCCGTCGGCGAGGAAGACGACCTCGTCGGCGTGGGCGGCGGCGACCGGGTCATGGGTGACCATGACGACCGTGCGGGCCGTCTGGCGTACGGCGCGGCCGAGCAGCCCGAGGACCTCCTCGCCGGAGCGGGAGTCGAGGTTGCCGGTCGGCTCGTCGGCGAAGACGACGTCCGGCCGGCCGGCGAACGCCCGGGCCACGGCGACGCGTTGCTGCTGGCCGCCGGAGAGCTCGGAGGGCCGGTGGTGGAGCCGGTCGCGCAGGCCGACCACGTCGATCAGCGCTTCGATCCACTCCGGGTCGCCCTTGGTGCCGGCGAGGTCGAGCGGCAGCCGGATGTTCTCGGCGACGGTCAGCGTCGGTACCAGGTTGAACGCCTGGAACACGAATCCGACGCGATCGCGGCGCAGCAGGGTCAGGCGGCGGTCGTCGAGGGCGCCCAGTTCGGTGTCGCCGATGTGGGCGGCGCCCGAGGTGAGGGTGTCGAGTCCGGCCGCGCAGTGCATCAGGGTGGACTTGCCGGAGCCCGAGGGCCCCATGATCGCGGTGAAGCGTCCGACCGGAAAGTCGACGCTCACCCCGTCCAGGGCCCTCACGGCGGTGTCGCCGGTGCCGTACACCTTCACGGCGTCGACGACCCGGGCGGCCGGCAGCGTGCTCACGGTGGCGGTTGTCGCGGTCATGCCGCACCGCCCTTGGCCGCGGGGCCGAACTGCTCGTCCAGGACGGACAGCCGGCGCCAGTACTCGTCCTCGTCGATCTCGCCGGAGGCGAAGCGGCGGCCGAGCACGGCGATCGGCGAGTCGCCGGACGGTCGGGGGTCGGCCATGGCGCGCCACGGTCCGCGTCGGCCGCGCCCGACGGTGCGGCGCAGGAGGGTGACGACGCCGATCACGACGGCCGCCCAGATCAGCGGGAAGAACAGGATCCACGGGCCGGGGCCGCCGTCCCAGTGCGCCAGGGTCTGCATCTCGGGTCATCTCCTAGGTGGGTCTTTGTGGGACTTCCGGTGATGCCTCGAGACTCCCGCCGGGGAGGGGTCCGGGTCGTCGTACGGCCAGCGGCAGTGGGCGTACCTCCTGGGGAGTACGCCGTGGCGTCTGCCCTGCTCCCTCGGGGGCTTCTAAAGGCTCGACTTCTGTAACTACTAGTATGTACAGTGTGCGCATGAGCACCTCGGAGCGACTGATCGAGTCCACCCGTGAGCTGCTGTGGGAGCGCGGCTACGTGGGCACCAGCCCCAAGGCCATCCTGGAGCGCGCGGGCGCCGGACAGGGCAGCATGTACCACCACTTCAAGGGGAAGCCGGACCTCGCCCTGGCCGCGATCCGGCGAACGGCGCAGGAGCTGCGGGCTACCGCCGAGGGAGTACTCGGCGGGCCGGGGACGCCGTACGAGCGGATCGAGGCCTATCTGCGCCGTGAGCGGGACGTGCTGCGCGGCTGCCCGATCGGCCGGCTGACGATGGATCCGGACGTCATCGCGGACGACGCGTTGCGCGCGCCCGTCGACGAGACGCTGGACTGGATCCGCGAACGGCTCGCCGGGATCGTCGAGGAGGGCAAGGAGCAGGGCCAGTTCGCGCCCTCGCTGGACGGCGAGGAGATCGCCGCGGCGGTCCTGTCCACCGTCCAGGGCGGCTACGTCCTCGCTCGCGCCTCCGGTTCACCCGCCGCGTTCGACGTGGGCGTCCGGGGGCTGCTCTCGCTGCTCGCCGCGCAGAAGTCCCCTACCTCGTAAAGGAGTTCATGCCCGTGCACGCCATGCAGTACGAACTCACCCTGCCCGCCGACTACGACATGGACATCATCCGCGGCCGCGTCTCCCGCGTCGGGCATCTGCTCGACGACTGGGAGGGGCTCGGCTTCAAGGCGTACCTGTTGCGCGAGCGCGGCACGCACGGCTCGCCGGTGAACCAGTACGCGCCGTTCTATCTGTGGAACACCATGGAGGGGATGAATTCCTTCCTCTGGGGAGGCGCCTTTCAGAGGCTCAGCGACGACTTCGGGCGGCCCTCGGTGCGGCAGTGGACGGGAGTGGCGTACGAGGCGGGCGGCGCCGTCGGCCCGCGCGCGAGGGTGGCGGTGCGGCGTCGGCAACCCGTGCCGGACGGCGTGCAGTTGGCGGCCTTCGTGGAGGACGCCGTGGGCGAGACCGCACGGCTGGCCGGGGAGGACGGCGCGGTGCTCGCGGCGGCCGCCGTGGACACCGGTCGCTGGGAGCTGGTCCACTTCTCGCTCTGGGAGGACGAGACGCCCAAGGCGGACGGCGACGTGTTCGAGGTCCTGCATCTGTCGGCGCCGGGACGCGACCGCCTGTCACGGGGCCGGCAGTGGTGAGCACGGTCCGTACGGTGCTCGGGGACGTACTGCCCGACGACCTCGGGGTGTGCGACGCGCACGACCACCTGTTCTTCGGCAGTCCCCAGTTGCCCGGCCAGGAATTGCACAGCGTCTGCGCGGCCCGCGCCGAGCTGGCCGCGTTCCGTGCGCTGGGCGGCGGCAGCGTGGTGCAGTGGACGCCGTACGGGCTGGGCCGGCGGGCCGCCGATCTGCCGCCGCTGTCCCGGGAGACCGGCGTGCACGTCGTCGCCGCGACCGGACTGCACCAGGCCGTGCACTACGACGACGACACGCTCGCCGCGTTGCGCGGCAGGCTCGCCGAGGTCTTCGTCGCCGAACTGACCGAGGGCATCGGCACGTCGGGGGTCCGCGCGGGCCTGATCAAGGTCGCGGGCGGTTTCCACGCTCTCGACGCGCACGCCCGCTGGACCATGACCGCGGCGGCCGAGGCCCATCACGCCACGGGGGCGCCCATCGCCGTCCACCTGGAGCTGGGCACCGGCGCCCTGGACGTACTGGAGCTGCTGTGCGGCGAGTTGGGCGTGCCGCCGCGCCGGGTGATCCTGGGCCATCTCAACCGCTCCCCCGACATCGAGACACACCGCCGGGTCGCGGAGACGGGCTGCCATCTCGCCTTCGACGGCCCGTCCCGCGCCCACCACGCCACGGATTGGCGCATGCCGGACGCCGTACGGGCGCTCGCCGAGGCGGGACACGGCGACCGTCTGCTGCTCGGCGCCGACACCACGAGCGCGGCGGCCCGCTCGGTGGACGGCGGCCCGGGAATGCCGTACCTGCTCCACGGGGTGCGGCCACGGCTCGCCCTCGCCTTGGGCGAGGAGCTGGTGCGGCGCATCCTGACAGAGAATCCGGGGCGGGCGTTCGCCGTGGAGTGGCAGTGACCTTTTTCCGGAGTGGGATGGCACCGAACTCACGGAAGGGAGGGGCCTAGGAAGCACTCCTACCGACGTCGAGGCGTCCCACGTGAGCCACGTTCTCCCGGTCCTCCGCGTCCTCGCTGGCCTCGGCGGCGAACCAGGCGTCGAGGATCTCCTTGAGGAGTGGTTCGGACGTCAGCCGGAGGCTGAGGGCCAGCACGTTGGCGTCGTTCCAGCGGCGGGCGCCGTCCGCGGTGTAGGCGTCCGCGCACAGGGCCGCCCGCACGCCCGGCACCTTGTTCGCGGCGATCGAGGCGCCGGTGCCGGTCCAGCAGCACACGACCGCCTGGTCGGCCGTCCCCGCGGCGACCTCTCGGGCGGCCGCCTCCGAGCAGGCGGCCCACTGGGGGTCGTCGCCGGGAGCGAGCGCTCCGTGGGTCACCACGTCGTGGCCGCGGTCGCGCAGCTGGGTGACGAGGGAGCGCGCCACGGGTTCGTCCATGTCGGAGGAAACGGAGATCCGCATGCCCCCGAGACTACTTCGTGGCTCAGGCCACCAGCGCGCCGAGCGGATCGTCCAGCACCGGCTGCCATGCCAGTTCCGCCGCGCCGACCAGGCTGTTGTGGTCCAGGGTGCACGCCAGGATGGGGACGCCGCCGCTCTGCCCCCACAGGCTGCGGTCGGCGACGACCGCGCGCAGGCGGTCCGGGTCGGCGTCGAGCAGGGTGCGGTGCAGGCCGCCGAGGATGATGCGGTCCGGGTTGAGGATGTTCACCAGGCCGGCCAGGCCCAGGCCCAGCCGGTCGATCAGGGTTTCGGCGGCGGTGCGGACGGCGGAGTCGGCGTAGTGGTCGCGGATCAGGTCGTCGGCCTGCTGGACCAGGGAGACCTCGGGGCCGGGGGCCCGTCCCGCGGCGGTGAGGAAGGCCAGCGGATCGGCCTCGACGTCGAGGCAGCCGCGGCTGCCGCAGTGGCAGGGGCGGCCCTCGGGGTTGACGGTGAGGTGGCCGACCTCGAGCGCCAGGCCCGAACTGCCGGTGTGCAGGCGCCCGTCAAGGACCAGCGCGCCACCGACACCGCGATGCCCGGTGGCCACGCACAGCAGGTCCCGGGCACCACGGCCCGCGCCGTGCCGGTGCTCGGCGAGCGCGGCGAGGTTGACGTCGTTGCCCGCGAACGCCGGTCCGGTGATCTGGGCCGCGCGCACGCACTCCGCGAAGATGCGGCGCACGGGCGCGCCGACGGGCCACGCCAGGTGCAGGGGGTTGAGCGCGAGTCCGTCCGGTTCGGCGACCGCGGACGGCACGGCGAGTCCCGCGCCGACGCAGCGCCGCCCGGTCGTGCGCAGCAGGTCGGCCCCGGCCTCCACCACGGACCCCAGGACCTTCGCGGGGTCGGCGTCGACGGTCTCGCAGCCGGGCGCGGTGGCGACGATCCGGCCGCCCAGCCCGACCAGGGCCGCCCGGAACCCGTCGGCGTGCACCTGTGCGGCGAGGACGACGGGCCCGTCCTCGGCGACCGCGAGCCGGTGCGAGGGGCGTCCCTGCGAACCGGCTCCCGCGCCGGGCCGGGCGTCGACCCGGATCAGCCCGAGCGCCTCCAGCTCGGCGGCGACCGCGCCGGCGGTGGCCCGGGTGACGCCCAGCTCGGCGGTGAGCACGGCGCGGGTGGGCGCGCGACCGGTGTGCACGAGCTCCAAGGCGGGCCCGAGCGCACCGCGCCCCCGGTCCAGCCGTGTCCTCGAGGTGGTCCCTTCCCCCGCCGCCCGGGGGTCCGCCTTCCCGCTCATGAGGGCGAGTCTCCCATGATCCGCAGGCCCCGGCGTCCTAGGCCCTTTCGTCACATTCCCGTCGTCCGCCCCAAGGGCGGGCCCCGCGCCCGCCGCGGTAGCGGCTTGTGTCGCTGTAGGTGCGTGCTCTGGGGGTCCCCCCGGCCGAAGGCTGTGGGAGTGCCGGGCGCAGGCCCTCGTACTGGTTGTACGTGGGCCTGTGCCCGGTGCGGCGAGTGGGGGCACCTCCCACGCCTTTAAGGCAGTGGGGGAGCGTGCATGGCGCCGCGGGGCAGGCGGGAATGTGGCGAAAGGGCCTAGAGGCCGCTGACCCTGAGCGTGATGTTCAGCCGCCCGGCCAGCCCCAACTCCGGCGGTGCGGTGCCCGCGTGGACCCGGGGCACGCCGTGGTAGGCGAGGCGGGACGGGCCGCCGAACACGAACAGGTCGCCGCTGCGCAGTTCGACGTCCGTGTAGGGGCGGGTCCGGGTCTCGGTGTTGCCGAAGCGGAAGACGCAGGTGTCGCCGAGGCTCAGGGACACCACCGGCGCGTCCGACTTCTCGTCGCTGTCGCGGTGCATGCCCATGCGGGCGTCGCCGTCGTAGAAGTTGATCAGGGCGATGTCGTACGGAGCGGCTTCCGCCCCCAGCGCGTCCCTCACCGCACGTCGGCCCAGCTCCCCCAGCCACTGAGGGAACGGCTTCACGGGGGCACCGTCGCCGTCGACGACCGTGCGGGTGTAGGCGTACGGATACCAGTGCCGGCCCAGACATACCTGGCGGGCGGTCATCGTGCCGCCGCCGGGTGTGCGGACCGTCCGCAGCCCGGCCGGCGGGCGGGACCACACGCGGCAGGCCTCCACCAGCTCGCGCTGCCGGTCCGCGTCCAGCCAGTCCGGTACGTGCACCGCGCCCGGCGCGACCTCCGTAGGGGGCCTGGGGAACAGCTCGGCGTCCATGGTTCCCATCCTGCCCGATGGGCTTGATCTGCGGCTCAGCTAGCCTGGACGCACGATGAGCGACCGTATGACGACCCCCTGGGGCGAGCTCGCGCTGGCCCGTTTCCCCGAGGACCCGCGCGAGAGGCTGCGTGCCTGGGACGCCTCCGACGAGTACCTGCTGAAGCACCTCGCGGATCAGGGGACCCCGCTGTCCGGCACGGTCGTGGTGGTCGGTGACCGCTGGGGCGCGCTGGTCACGGCGCTCGCGGCGCACCGGCCGGTGCAGATCACCGACTCCTTCCTCGCTCAGGAGGCGACCCGGGCGAACCTCGGCCGCAACGGCGTCGCGACCGGCACCGTACGGCTGCTCACCACCCAGGATCCGCCGCCCGACCGCGTGGACGTCCTGCTGGTGCGCGTGCCGAAGAGCCTGGCCCTCCTGGAGGACCAGTTGCTGCGGCTGGCGCCCGCGGTGCACGAGGGCACGGTCGTCGTCGGCACCGGCATGGTGAAGGAGATCCACACCTCGACGCTGCGGCTGTTCGAGCGGATCCTCGGCCCGACCCGCACCTCGCTCGCCGAGAAGAAGGCCCGGCTGATCTTCTGCACGCCCGAGCCGTCACGGGAGCGGGAGCCGAGTGTCCATCCCTGGCCCTACACCTACACGCTCCCCGGCGGCATCGGCTCCGTCTCCGGCCGCACGGTCGTCAACCACGCGGGGGTCTTCTGCGCCGACCGCCTGGACATCGGCACCCGGTTCTTCCTCCAGCACCTGCCGGACACGAAGGGCACCCGCCGGGTCGTGGACCTCGGGTGCGGCAACGGCGTCGTCGGTACGGCGGTCGCGTTGGCCAACCCCGAGGCCGAGGTGCTGTTCGTGGACGAGTCGTTCCAGGCCGTGGCCTCGGCGGAGGCGACGTACAAGGCGAACGGCGTGCCGGGACACGCCGAGTTCCGGGTCGGGGACGGGCTGGCGGGGGTGCCGGCCGGCAGCGTCGACCTCGCCCTGACCAATCCGCCGTTCCACTCCCACCAGACGACGACGGACGCGACGGCGTGGCGGATGTTCTCCGGGGCGCGGCGTGCGCTGGGGCCGGGCGGCGAGCTGTGGGTGATCGGCAACCGTCACCTCGGGTACCACGTGAAGTTGCGGCGGCTGTTCGGCAACAGCCGACTCGTGGCGAGCGATGCGAAGTTCGTGGTGCTGAAGGCCGTCAAGGAGTAGCCGGGCCCCGCAGTGCCCGGGAGGAGGGTGTGCGAGACGCCCGCGGCCCGCGCGACTCCGGGAGGTGCCGCGCGAGCCCGCGCGTGCGCGGTGCCGTCGACGACGAGCTCGGCGTCGTACCCATACAGGTGCAGCTGCCACAATTCGGGCAGCGTTCGCCACGGCGGGCGGTTCGCCGAGGTGGAGCTCGGTCTCGTGCGTGGCGGGAAATCATCAGGGTGGGCAGGCCTTTCCGGTCATCAGGGCGGCCAGGGCTTTCCGGTCACGCGAGTACGCTGATCACCCCGGCCACCGCCCGCACCATCGCCTCCCGGCCCACGGTCAGGTACTTGCGCGAGTCGACCGCCTCGGGGTGGGTGGCCAGGAACTCGCGGATCGCGTCTGTCATGGCGATGTTGAGGGCGGTGCCGACGTTCACCTTGGTGATGCCGCCCGCGACGGCCGCGGCCAGCTCGGCGTCCGGCACCCCCGAGGAGCCGTGCAGGACGAGCGGTACGTCCAGCGTCCCGGCCAGTCGCTTGAGCAGGTCGTGGTCGAGGGTGGCGGTGCGGGTGGTCATCGCGTGCGCGCTGCCGATGGCGACGGCGAGGGCGTCGACCCCGGTCTCCGCGACGAAGGCGCGGGCCTCGGCGGGGTCGGTGCGGGCCTCGGGAGCGTGGGCGTCCAGCGGCGGCTCGCCGTTCTTGCCGCCCACCTCCCCCAACTCGGCTTCGATCCAGAGCCCTTGGGAGTGTGCCCAGTCGGCGGCGGCCGAGGTCGCGGCGAGGTTCTCGGCGTACGGCAGGCGGGACGCGTCGTACATCACGGAGCTGAATCCGGCGCCGGGTGCCTGGCGCAGCAGGTCGTCGCTCTGTACATGGTCCAGATGCAGAGCCACGGGCACGGCTGCGCGTTCGGCGGCGGCGACGGCCGCGCGGGCGAGCGGGAGCAGTAGTCCGTAGCGGAACTTGACCGCGTTCTCGCTGACTTGGAGGACGACGGACGTGTTCATGGACTCGGCGCCGGCGATGACGGCCTCGATGTGTTCCAGCGTGACGATGTTGAAGGCTGGGACGGCGGACTGTTCGGCGGCGGCGCGGGTGACGAGTTCGCCGGTGGTGACGAGGGGCACGGCCTCTCCCTTTCCTGAGGTTGCCCGGAGTGTCCGGAGTGTCAGGGCGCGAGGATCACCGAGCGGGTGAGGTGGCGCGGGCGGTCGGGGTCCAGGCCGCGGGCCGCGGCGACGGCGACGGCGAGCCGCTGGGCGCGGACCAGTTCGGCGAGCGGGTCGAGGCCGCCCGCCACCCACCACCCGCCGGTTCCCCGCACCTGTTCGGCCAGCCCGTCCGGTGCCTCGCCGAACATCCAGGTCGCGGTGCCCCGGGTGGTGATGCTGATGGGGCCGTGCCGGTACTCCATCGCCGGGTAGGCCTCGGTCCAGGCGAGGGAGGCCTCGCGCATCTTCAGTCCGGCCTCGTTGGCCAGCCCCACGGTCCAGCCGCGCCCGAGGAAGGTGAACTGCGTGCGGTCGACGAGCCCTTCCGGCAGCGGAGTGCCGAGCGCGGTACGGGCGTCGGCGACGACGTCGTCGGTGTGCAGGTCGAGGTGGGCGCGGAGCAGGGTCAGCGCGGTGGTCGCGAACCGGGTCTGCACGACGGACCGTTCGTCCGCGAAGTCGAGCACGACGACATCGTCGGCGGCCGCCGTGACCGGCGCGGCGGCATCGGCGGTGAGGGCGCTCGTCCGCGTACGGCCCCTCACCTTCCCCAGCAGTTCGAGGACTTCGGTGGTGGTGCCGGAGCGGGTGAGGGCGACGACCCGGTCGTACGGGCGGCCGTACGGGAACTCCGAGGCGGCGAAGGCGTCGGTCTCGCCCTGGCCCGACCCCTCGCGCAGCGCCGCCGCGGCCTGCGCCATGAAGTACGAGGTGCCGCACCCGACGATCGCGACCCGCTCCCCCGCCTCCGGCAGTGCCCGGGCATGTTCGCCCGCTTCCGCCGCTGCCCGTGTCCAGCACTCGGGCTGGCTGGCCAGCTCGTCCTCGACGTACGTCATGCAAGTACCCCTCCCCTTGCGGTTCTGATTGTTCATGCAAGATATAGCGAGCTTTCGAGCACAATCAAGCATTCGCGCAAAGGGCCGGTTGCGCTAGGGTCGCCTGGGGATCGACGGACGACCGAGGGACGGAGGGTGCGGATGTCTCGCGACGCCCGCTGGCAGGCGCTGCTGGAACTGCTCGTGGAGCGGGGCCGGCTGGACGTCGAGGAGGCGGCCGCCGAACTGGGGGTATCGGCGGCGACGATCCGCCGCGACTTCGACCAGCTGGCCGAGCAGCAGATGCTCGTGCGCACCCGGGGCGGCGCGGTCGTGCACGGCGTGTCGTACGAACTGCCGCTGCGCTACAAGACAGCCCGCCGCGCCTCCGAGAAGCAGCGCATCGCCAAGGCGGTCGCGGACCTCGTCGCGCCCGGCGAGGCGGTGGGCCTGACCGGCGGCACGACCACCACCGAGGTTGCGCGCGCCTTGGCGGTGCGCGGCGACCTGGCGTCGGGCTCCCCCGCGCTGACCGTCGTCACGAACGCGCTGAACATCGCCAACGAGCTGGCGGTACGCCCGCAGTTCAAGATCGTGCTGACCGGCGGGGTGGCGCGCCCGCAGTCGTACGAGCTCGTCGGGCCGCTCGCGGACGGTGTGCTGAGCCAGATCACGATCGACGTGGCGGTGCTCGGCGTCGTCGCCTTCGACGTCACGCACGGCGCCGCCGCCCATGACGAGGCGGAGGCCGCGATCAACCGGCTGCTGTGCGAGCGGGCCGAGCGTGTGATCGTCGCCGCGGACTCCAGCAAGCTGGGCGGGCGGGCCTTCGCCCGGATCTGTGCGGCCGACGCGGTGGACACGCTGGTCACGGACACGGCGGCCGATGCGGAGACGTTGTGCCGGTTCGAGGAGGCGGGACTGAAGGTCGTCGCGGTGTGAGGCCGGTTCCCGGCATGGCCGTGCCCCTTCCCGCCTAAGCTGAAGAAGACGTCTTGGGCCAGGGAGGCTGTCATGGGCGGAACACCGACGGACCAGTACGCCTCCGGGACGTATCTGCCGATCGCCGAGCACGGGCTGATCGGGGATCTGCGCAGTGTCGCCCTGGTGGGGACCGACGGCACGATCGACTGGTACTGCTGTGGCGCCTTCGACGCGCCGAGCGTCTTCGCCTCGATCCTGGACGCGGAGCGGGGCGGCTGCTTCGAACTTGCGGCGGCCGTGCCGGCCCGGACCAAGCAGTTCTACTTCCCCGACACCAACGTCCTGATCACCCGGTTCTTCACCGAGGACGGCGTCGGCGAGGTGCAGGACTTCATGCCGGTCGACGGCGGCTCGGTGGAGGCCGAGCGGCATCGGCTGATCCGGCGGGTGGTCTGCGTGCGCGGCTCCATTCCGTTCCGCGCACGCGTGGCACCGCGGTTCGACTACGGCGCCCAGCCGCACACCGCCCGCATGGCCGGCGACGTCGCGGTCTTCGAGTCCGCCGAGCTGTCGCTGGGGCTGACCGCGACCGTGCCGCTGGAGATCGACGGGCTGGACGCGCGGGCCGACTTCAAGCTGGCCGAGGGCGAGTCGACGGTGTTCGCGCTGGATCAGGTCGGCGGTGCGGTGACCCCGCGCCGGTGCGCGCGGGCCGAGGCCGAGGAGCAGTTCAGCAGCACGGTGGCGTACTGGCGGCACTGGCTGTCCGCGTCGAAGTACCGCGGCCGCTGGCGGGAGATGGTGCACCGCTCCGCCCTCACACTGAAGCTGCTGACCTACGCGCCGACGGGCGCCATCGTGGCCGCGCCGACGACGAGCCTGCCCGAGCAGATCGGCGGCGAACGCAACTGGGACTACCGCTACGTCTGGGTGCGCGACGCCGCCTTCTGCGTCTACGCGCTGCTGCGGCTGGGCTTCACCGGTGAGGCCGAGGCGTTCATGAAGTTCCTGACCCGGTACGTCAGTCCGTGCGACGGCGGGCAGTCCGGCCCGCTCCAGATCATGTACGGCATCGACGGCCGCACCGACCTCCCCGAGCGCGAGCTCGACCATCTGGAGGGACATCAGGGCTCCGCGCCGGTACGGGTCGGGAACGCCGCCGCCGACCAGCTGCAACTCGACATCTACGGCGCGCTCATCGACTCGATCTACCTCTACGACAAATGGGCCGAGCCGATCTCCAGCGACCAGTGGGACGACGTGTGCGCGCTGGTGGACTGGGTGTGCGAGAACTGGGACCAGCCGGACGAGGGCGTCTGGGAGACCCGCGGCGGCCGCAAGAATTTCCTGTACTCGCGGCTGATGTGCTGGGTGGCGATCGAGCGGGCGATCCGGATGGCCAATCGGCGTGGTCTGCCCGCCGACCTGACCCGCTGGCGGGAGTGCCGCGACACGATCTACCGGCGGATCATGCGGCGTGGCTGGTCCGAGGAGCGGCAGGCCTTCGTGCAGCACGAGGACGGCGACGTACTGGACGCGGCCGTGCTGATGATGCCGCTGACGAAGTTCATCGCCCCCACCGACCCCAAGTGGCTGTCCACGCTGGACGCGCTCACCCGGGAACTGGTCTCCGACTCGCTGGTCTACCGCTACGACCCGGTGGCCAGCCCCGACGGACTGCGCGGCGACGAGGGCACGTTCTCCATCTGCTCGTTCTGGTACGTCGAGGCCATGGTGCACGCCGGGCGGGTCGACGAGGCCCGGCTGGCCTTCGAGAAGATGCTCACCTACGCCAACCATCTGGGCCTGTACGCCGAGGAGATCAGCAACACCGGCGAGCAGCAGGGCAACTTCCCGCAGGCGTTCACCCATCTCGCGCTGATCAGCGCGGCGTTCAACCTGGACCGGGCCCTCGGCTGAGGACCCGGAAGGCGAGGTTGTGTTCCTGTCGTCCCTGGGCACCCGCCCGGGGTGTCAGTGCCCGTGGCCGTCCGAGGACTCATCCTCGTGCGCCTGAGCCGGCCCGGTCTCGGGTGCCTGAGCCGCCCCGGCCCGGACCGTGAACGCCGCCGTGTGGACCTTCCCCGCGTGCTTGAAGTCGAGGAAGAGCCGGTAGGTGCCGCTGCTCGGTGCCGTGGCCGTGAACGAGATGTCCGGGCCCGGCCTGGTCGTACCGTCGCCGGGTTCGCCGTTCGGGTGGACGTGGAGGTAGGCGAGGTCGCCGGAGCGCAGGGCCACCAGGTGGCCGTATGCGCCGAGGTAGGGCTGGAGGTCGGTGACGGGCCTGCCGTTCCGGGAGATCTTCAGCTTCAGTTCGCCGGCCGTGCCCGGCCGCAGGCCGCCGTCCAGCCGGACCTCGTAGCCGTTGATCTTCGCGGTGGTGTTCGGCGCCGGCAGTTGCTGCGGCTGGTAGGGCCCCGAGGCCGCCAGGTCCGCGCCGAGGGTGAGGTTCTCGGCGTTCTTCTTCGCCGGGGTGAAGTCGGCGAAGACGCGATACCCGCCGGCACGGGGCAGCTCGACGGGGATGCTCCAGGTGCCGTCGGCGGCGCGGGTGGGGTGCAGGTGGCGGTAGGTGACCAGATCGCGGGAGGCGACGATGAGGTGGAGTTCCTTGTCGTGTTCCCGCTGGTAGGCGGTGACGGCGCGGCCGCCGCTGTCCCGTATGACGAAGCGCAGGTCGGCCCGGTCTCCGGCGGTGACGCGCGGGGTCTCGAGGTCGAGGGTGTAGCCCTTGTCGGAGATCTGCAGTCCGCCGGCGGGCTCCGCCTCGTGCCCCGCGTGGCCGCCGCCTCCCTCGGGTGACGGAGACGCCTCGCCGTGGCTCTCGTGGCGCGCGGGCGGGCTGTCCTCGACGACGGGGTCGATGCCCTTGCCCACGCCGTAGGCGGTGCCGAACGTGGCGACCAGTGCGGCGGCGAACGTGGTGATCTTCAGTCCAGCATGCATGGCCAGCTCCTGGAGAACAGGGCTCCGGCTTCTTCTTGTGCGGGGCCTCGATGCACTTCACCATACCCCTAGGGGGTATGAAGTCAAGTCTTGGGAAGACTTGCCCCGGATACGGGTAGGGGGTATACAGGAGGCCGACACGAAGAATACCCCCAGCCCGTATATCTGCAGGACGCGGCAGCGGGGGCGACCACCCGATACGAGGAGCAGTGATGACCACCAGCACGACCGGCGCCACCGCCGGCACCGAACTCGTCATCGGCGGCATGACCTGCGCCTCATGCGCCGCGCGCATCGAGAAGAAGCTCAACCGCATGGACGGGGTCACGGCCACCGTCAACTACGCCACCGAAAAGGCCAGCGTCACCCACTCCGGTGATGTCTCCGTGCAGGACCTGATCGCCACCGTCGAGAAGACCGGGTACACCGCGCACGAACCCGCGCCGGCCCGGAGGGAGCCGGAGGACGGGTCGGCGGAGGCGGACGACGAACTGCGGCCGCTGCGGGAACGGCTGATCACCGCGGTGGTGCTGGCCGTGCCCGTCATCGCCATGGCGATGATCCCCGCCCTGCAGTTCGAGTACTGGCAGTGGCTCTCGCTGACGCTGGCGGCGCCCGTGGTGACGTACGCCGGATGGCCCTTCCACAAGGCGGCGTTCACCAACGCGCGGCACGGCGCCGCCACCATGGACACCCTCATCTCGGTCGGTACGACGGCCGCGTTCGGCTGGTCACTGTGGGCGCTGTTCTTCGGGACCGCGGGCACGCCCGGCATGACCCACCCCTTCGAGTTGACCATCGCCCGCGGTGACGGCGCCGGGAACATCTACCTGGAGGCCGCCGCCGGAGTCACCGCCTTCATCCTGGCCGGGCGGTACTTCGAGGCCCGCTCCAAGCGCAAGGCGGGCGCGGCCCTGAAGGCCCTGCTGGAGCTGGGCGCGAAGGACGTCACCCTGCTGCGTCCCGGCGGCGGCGAACAGACCGTATCCATAACGGACTTGAAGGCGGGCGACCGCTTCCTGGTCCGCCCCGGCGAGAAGATCGCCACCGACGGGACGGTCGTCGAGGGCTCCTCCGCCGTGGACGCCTCCATGCTCACCGGCGAGTCCGTGCCCGTGGAGGTCGGCGTCGGCGACGCGGTCACCGGAGCGACGGTCAACGCGGGCGGCCGGCTCGTCGTCGAGGCGACCCGGGTGGGCGCCGACACCCAACTGGCCCGGATGGCCAAGCTGGTCGAGGACGCCCAGAACGGCAAGGCGGCGGCCCAGCGGCTCGCCGACCGGATCTCCGCCGTCTTCGTCCCCATCGTCATCGCCCTCGCCCTGGGCACCCTCGGTTTCTGGCTCGGCAACGGCGCCGGGCTGACGGCCGCCTTCACCGCCGCCGTCGCCGTCCTGATCATCGCCTGCCCCTGCGCCCTGGGCCTGGCCACACCGACCGCACTGCTCGTCGGAACCGGACGCGGAGCCCAGCTCGGCATCCTCATCAAGGGTCCGGAGGTCCTGGAGTCCACCCGCAAGGTCGACACCATCGTCCTCGACAAGACCGGCACCGTCACCACCGGCCGCATGAGCCTGCTGGCCGTGCACACCGCCGAGGGCGGCGAGGAGGCCGAAGTACTGCGGCTGGCGGGCGCGTTGGAGCACTCCTCCGAGCACCCCGTCGCCCGCGCCGTCGCCGAGGGCGCGCTGAAGAAGCTGGGCTCCCTGCCCACACCCGAGGACTTCGCCAACGTGCCCGGTCTCGGTGTGCAGGGCATCGTCGACGGTCACGCGGTCCTCGTCGGACGCGAACAACTGCTGTCCGAGTGGGCGATGGAGCTGCCGGGTGAGCTTGCCCGCGCCAAGGGCGATGCCGAGGCGGCGGGTCGTACGGCCATCGCGGTCGCCTGGGACGGCGAGGCGCGCGCGGTCCTCGAAGTCGCCGACGCGGTGAAGGAGACCAGCGCCGAGGCGATCATGCGGCTGCGCGCCCTCGGTCTGACCCCGATCCTGCTGACCGGCGACAACCGGGCCGTGGCCCAGGCGGTCGCCCGCGAGGTCGGCATCGCACCCGAGGACGTCATCGCCGAGGTGCTGCCGCAGGACAAGGTCGATGTCGTCAAGCGCCTTCAGGCCGAGGGCCGTTCGGTCGCCATGGTCGGCGACGGCGTCAACGACGCGGCCGCCCTGGCCCAGGCCGACCTGGGCCTCGCCATGGGCACCGGCACGGACGCCGCGATCGAGGCCGGCGACCTGACCCTCGTCCGAGGCGATCTGCGCGCCGCGGCCGACGCCATCCGCCTCGCCCGCAAGACCCTCGGAACCATCCGGTCCAACCTGTTCTGGGCCTTCGCCTACAACGTGGCCGCCCTGCCGCTCGCCGCGGCGGGCCTGCTCAACCCGATGCTCGCGGGGGCGGCGATGGCGTTCTCGTCCGTGTTCGTGGTCGGCAACTCCCTGCGGCTGCGCTCCTTCCGGGCCGCGGACTGAGGCGATCCACCTCACAGGGGGGCGCCGCGCAAGCGGCACCCCCCTCCCATGTGCACCGGCCAGCCGTCAGCCGAAGGCCCTGACCGCCTGGTAGTACGTCCATGCCGTGCTGTTGCAGGCGGTCTTCGTGCCGCCGCTGTACTTGGCGCACACGCGCTTGAGGTCCTCGTAGAAGGCGCTGTCGAGGCGCGTCTTGTTGGCGCTGAACGTGCCCGCGGCCTTGTAGTTGCGATAGCCGAAGTCGTGCCGGGCGCAGGACATCTGGAAGGGGAAGCCGAACGGGTTGTCCGGCGAGGACGAGCAGTAGTCGGTGGACCAGTCGAACGCGTAGGCGCTCCAGGTGGCCTGGTTCGCGCGGGCGGCGGCCCAGGTGTTGTAGCTCGACGCGCTGGTCTGGGTCCAGCTCGCGAGGACCTGGGGTTTGTCGGCGGGAGCGGCGTCGGCGGCTGTGGCGGTGCCGACGACGGTGATCAGGGCCAGCGTTGAGGCGGCCATACCGGTGGCGAGTCTGCGGTGCATCCCACACCTCCATGAGGCTGCGACCCCCTTCGGGTCGCAGGTTCATGACAAGATGATTGACACCGCAACGGTGCTTTCACACCGCGTGTTCCCTAATCGCCCCTTAACTCTTGGACATGCCAGGAGATCGGAGGGTGAACAGGGCCGAATCTCCTGGCCGGTGATGTCGCGTCAGGTTCGGCGCGCAGCGCCGCGCCGCACGTCGACCGCGGTGAGCGCCAACGCCAGCGGCCCCGGGGCGAGGAAGGCGAGGGGCAGCAGCATCCAGGCGCACGCGGCGGCCGTCGCCACCGCGAACAGCACCAGGGCGCTGCCGCCCGCATCCCGTACGGCGTCCCGCGCGGCCCCGCGGACAGCGGCAGGCCAGTCGGTGAGCGACTCGGGGCGCGCACACGCCCTGAGGCCCACCACCAGGGCTCCCGCGCCGATCGCGGCGGCCACCACCGCGAACAGCGGCGCCCCGGGCAGTCCGGCCCCGGCCAGCGCCAGGTCGGCGACGAACAGCAGCGCGCCGGCCAGGGCGACGGCCCCCGCCGCCAGGTCGCCGGCTCGCAACCGTCGCCGTAGCACCGTCAAGTACCGCCCGGCGGTGGCCGGTTGCCCCTCCCCCGCGCCTCGCAGCACCGCGCACGCGCTCGACAGCGCGGCCGGTACGGTCACCAGCGGCAGGCAGGCCACCGCCGTGGCGAGGCCGACGCTCAGCATGTCGGCGAACAGGGTCATCCGGGGACCGAAGACCTCGCCCGGCTCCCGTGTCTGCATCTCACTCATCCCGTTCACCCCTTGAGTCCGGAGCTGGCCATGCCCTCCACCAGGAAGCGCTGGAAGGCGAGGAAGAACAGCACGATCGGCAGCAGCGCGATCACCGACATCGCGAACATCGGGCCGAACGAGGACTGGCTGGAGGCGTCCACGAACGACCGCAGGGCGAGCGTGAGCGTGAACTTCTCCGGGTCGAAGAGGTAGATGAGCTGGGTGAAGAAGTCGTTCCAGGTCCAGATGAAGGTGAAGATCGCCGTGGTGATCAGCGCGGGCCGGGTGAGCGGCAGGACCACCTGGAAGAAGCTGCGGAAGGGGCCGCAACCGTCGATGCGGGCCGCCTCCTCCAGCTCGCGCGGCAGACCGCGCATGAACTGCACGATGAGGAAGACGAAGAACGCCTCCGTGGCGAGGAACTTCGGCAGGATCAGCGGCCAGTAGGTGTTCACCAGGCCCAACTGGTTGAAGATGATGTACTGCGGGATCAGGATCGCGTGGTGCGGCAGCATGATCGTGGCGATCATGAAGGCGAACAACGGGCCGCGGAAGCGGAACCTGAGACGTGCGAAGGCGTAGGCGGCGAGTGAGCAGCTGATGACGTTGCCGAGGACCGCGCCGCCCGCGATCAGCAGCGAGTTGGACAGCAGCCGCCAGATGGAGACGTCGTTCACGCCCTCGAAGGCGGTCGTGTAGTTCGACCACTCCAGGCGGCTGGGCAGCAGGTCGAGGCTCGCGATGACCTCGTTCGCGGGCTTGAGCGAGGTGGCGAGCAGCCAGGCCAGCGGGTAGAGCATGACCAACAGGGCGGCCAGGCAGCCGAGGTGCAGGGCGATCCGGCCCCACGCGACGGGCTTGCGGGGAGCGGCGGTTGAGGTGGCGGTGGTGGTCATCGGTCCCCCTCGGACGCGTAGAAGACCCAGGAGCGTGACGTGCGGAACAGCACCGCCGTGACGACGCCGATGACGAGGAGCAGCACCCAGGCCATGGCGGAGGCGTAGCCCATGTGGGAGGCGACGAAGCCGCGGTCGTAGAGGTACATGGTGTAGACGAGGGTGGAGTCGGCGGGGCCGCCCTTGCCGGCGCTGACCGCGAAGGCGGGCGTGAACACCTGGAAGGCCTGGATGGTCTGGAGCACCAGGTTGAAGAAGAGCACCGGGGACAGCATCGGCACGGTGACGGACAGGAACTGCCGCCACTTCCCCGCCCCGTCCACGGCCGCCGCCTCGTACAGCTCGGCGGGGATCTGCTGGAGGCCCGCGAGGAAGATGACCATCGGCGCGCCGAACTGCCACACCGTCAGCAGCGCCACGGCCAGCAGCGCCCAGCCGGGCTTGTTCACCCAGCCGCCGGTGCCGAGCAGGTTGTCCACCGTGCCGCCGTCGTTGAAGACCGCCCGCCAGACGAGGGCGATGGACATGGAGGCGCCGAGCAGCGAGGGCGCGTAGAAGGCGGACCGGTAGAAGGCCTTGCCGCGCTTCATGGACTTCAGGGCGAGCGCGACGACGAGGGCCAGGGCCAGTTGCAGGGGGACGGCGATGACGACGTACGTCACGGTCGTCACGACCGACCGCCAGTAGCGCGGGTCCTCTGTGAACATCTGCGTGTAGTTGCGCAGGCCCACCCACTGGGGCGGGTCGAACAGGTTGTAGTCGGTGAACGACAGGTACAGCGACACGGCCATCGGCAGCAGCGTGAGGACGATCGCGCCGAGCACCCACGGGGACAGGAACACCCAGGCGGCGCCCTCGCGTTCGCGCTTGGGGCGGCGCTTCGGGGCGGTGGCGGGGCGCTTCGGTCGTGCGGTGGGTGCGGGGATGTCGGTGGTGGTCATGACCTCAGCTCCGCCTTCGCCTCGGTGACGTAGTTCTCGGCCGCCTCGCGGGGCGACATGCGCTCGTACGACACCTGGTCGTAGTCGCGCTGGAAGGTGGTCTGCAGGGCGTTGTCGCCCGAGGGCGGGGCCTGTGGCGGGTCCTTCAGGGTGCCTTCGAAGGACGACTGGTAGTCGGCGACGGTCTTGTCGAAGTCCTTCAGCTGCGGCTCTGTCTCCTCGCGGATGGTCTCGTTGACGGGGATGCCGCGGGTGGCGCCGAGGATCCTCGCCGCTTCCTTGTCGTTGAGGAGGAAGTCGATGAGCTGCGCCGCCTCCTTCGCGTGACCGGTGTTGGCGGAGATGCCGAGGAACATCGACGGCTTGAAGTACTGGCCGGGTGTGCCGTCCTCGCCGGAGGGCATCGGGGCGAGCACGATGCCGCTCGGGACGAGGGCGAGGAAACCGCTCGCCGGGGCGTCCCAGTTGGCGTCGCTGACGGCCTTGCCGCGTCCGAGCGGGGTGTTCTCCACGGTTCCGTCGAGCTGCGTGGTCTGCTCGGCGGGTGAGACGGCACCTTCGCGGCGGAGCTTGTCGGTGAAGGTCCACCACTGCGTCAGATCGTCGGCGGTGAAGCCGAGCCCACCGTCCTTCGTGTAAAGGGCCTTGCCCTGGCCGCGCAGCCAGACCTCGAAGGCGTCCTCACTCCAGCCGAGGTCGGTGCCCCCGGGTTTGCCGGTCTTCTTCGCCAGCGCGCGCATGGCGTCGGCCCAGTCGCTCCAGGTCCAGCCCTGGCGCGGGAGCGGTACCCCCGACTCCTTCCAGGTCTTGACGTCGTACACGACGGTCTCGGTACCGCGGCCCTGCGGGATCGCGTACTGCTTGCCCTCCACCCGGCCGGTGTCGAGCAGGCCCGGGTCGATCTCGGACGTGCGCAGGACGGCCTTCTGCTTGGCGAGATCGAGCAGGACGTCCCCTGAGGCGTACTGGTCGATCTGGCGGTAGTCGAGCTGCATCACGTCGGGGGCGTCGCCGCCCGCGGCCTGGGTGGCGAGCTTCTGTTTGTAGGTGTCGTATCCCGCGAACGACGTCTGCACGGATATGTCCGGGTGCTGTTTCTCGAACAGGGCGACGGCCTGCTCGGTGCGTTCCGCGCGGTCGGGGTTGCCCCACCACGTGTAGCGCAGCACGACCTTGCCGCCGCCCACCGAGTCCCCGGATCCCCCGCAACCGGCCAGCACCGCACAGAGTGCGAGTGCGGCGGCCGTTGCGCAGAACCCCTTTGTCCTGTGTCCGGGCATGCCGAGGTCACCTCTTTCTCTCCTCGGACCTTCTGTTGACGCCCCCCTGCACTCCCCTTGATCTCCCCTGGCGGTCTCCTCAACGCGCCTTGCTCAGCCCCCCCCGGTTCGGCGCGCCGCTACTCGCCCCCGTGCGGCAACGTCGTCCCCGGCAGGTTGTACTCGTCCCTTCGGCCGCACATCCCGAAGCCGCCGAGCCTTGTGGGCGCGGTTTCGTGGGCGGTCGCCTCGGCGAGATAGGCCGGTTCACCGTCCGCCAGCGCGTCGAGCTGGGCGCCGGTGCGTTCGGCGGTGGCGAGCGCACCGGCCCGCCACAGCTCGCGCCAGGCCGGCACCTTGGCGCGCACGAGCCGGGCTGCGGCGCGCTGGAACTCGGCGTACGGGCCGTTGTCCCCGGCGACGAGGGCCTCGCGCAGGACGAGGTAGCCCTCGACGGCGAGGTCCCTGCGGCGCCGGGCGGCCGTCGCCGTCTCCTCTCCCGTGCCGGGCGGCAGCGTCGCCGCGGCCGCGTACTTCTCGGGGTCGGCGAGCACCTCGGGCGGGAAGGTGAAGACGGCGTCCCCGGCCTCGGGCAGGCCGCTGTTCTGCATCAGCACGGTGATGCGCAGGTCGCCGCCCTGGACCATGCGGTGCACGGTCCCCGGCGTGAACCAGGCGACCGAGCCCGCCTCCAGCGGGATGTCCCGGTAGCCGTCGGGGCTCAGCGTCTGCACCGCGCCCTGTCCGCCGGTGACGACGTACGCCTCCGTGCACACCAGATGCAGATGCGGGCTGCCGCCGCACACACCGTCGGCGGCCTCCCAGTCGTAGGCGCTGAGGTGGGACAGGCCGACGGCACCGGGCAGCGGGTGCGGGAGCGTGGGCTTCACGGCTGCGGGGTCGCTCACCACGGCAGGCCCTCCAGGTACGTGCCCACGCGGTCGCGGTCCCAGGCGCCGTCGGCGACGACGACCCGGTAGCGGTAGGCGAAGGACTCGCCCGGCGGCAGCTCGAACTCCTCGAAGAACGCCCAGGAGAACGCGACCGTCGGGAACGGCTCGGAACGCACGAACCAGTGGGACTCGTGGACGGCCGTCCGCTCGTCGAGGTTCTCCGGCGCGTGCGCGAAGACGAGCGTGGAGTGCCCGTCGAACTCGTCGTGCTCGGTGGTGAACGCCAGCCAGGGCCCCTGGGAGCCCATCAGCTTCTCGGCGTCGGTGTCCGGGGCGAAGACGGTGCCACCGGTGAAGTCGCGCGGCCCGCGCCACTGGAGTCCGGTATAGCCGGCCATCTCGCGGCCCGCGGTGGTCGGGGAGCCGAAGGCCAGTGGTGTGTCGCGGACGTTGGTGAGGCGGATCGACCAGTCCAGGGCCCAGGCGCCGGCCTCCTCGTCGACCGAGTGGACGACGATGCCGCGCTCCTCGCGGGCCCACTCCTGGCCGCCGTTCTCGACCCAGGTGAGGTTCTCGGCGAAGGCGAGCCGGTCGTCCTCGACGTCGAACACGGGGAAGCCGTCGTGCCGCATCGAGCCGACACGCTCCGGCAGGCGCAGGTAGCCCTGGCCGTGGACGTAGCAGTTGCCGCCCCAGAAGTTCTGGCCGGACAGATGACTCGCCGTCATCTGCAGGCCCTTGTGCCAGCGGTGGTCGTTCGGGCGGTAGCCGGTCACCGTGCGCCCGGCGAGGGTGCGCACCGGGTGGGCGTAGGGCTTGCGGGCCTCGAAGGGGTCGGGGTCGGGACGGTAGACGTAGCGGAGGATCTCGGTGCCGTCCGCGGTCGCCACGGCGATGTCCTCGCCGTGCGTGTGACGGACGCGGATGGTGCTCATGCGCTCTCCTTGGGGGCCCAGTCGGGGTGCTCGCCGTGCATGGACGGGTAGAAGGGATCGCCGGGTCCGATGTCGCCCGCGTGCACCGGGTCGCCGGTGAACGCCGCTTTGTAGAGGGCGGCGGCGAACTCGAGGGTGGCACGGGCCTCGGGGCCGCTGTTCGGTGGCCGGACACCGTTGTCGTACGCGTCGAGGAGCGCGCCGAGCTGCGCCGTGTGCGAGCTGGGCAGGTCCGAGGCGGGGGTGCGCCAGGCGGCGGCGCGCTCGGAGGCGACGTGCGGGGCCGGGGTGTAGACCCAGTCGTCGTTGCGGTGCCCGTACAGGTGGGTGAGCTCGACCGTGGCGTCGGCGCAGTCGATGCGGATGCGGCTCACCTCGTCCGGAGAGAGCACGCTGTTGACGACGGTGGCCAGGGCGCCGTTCTCGAACCGTACTAGGGCCGTGGAGACGTCTTCGCTCTCGGTGTCGTGGACCAGCCGCGCGGCCATCGCCCGCACCTCCGTCCACGGGCCGAGCAGGTGCAGCAGCAGGTCGTACTGGTGGATGCCGTGTCCCATGGTCGGCCCGCCGCCCTCGGTGGCCCACTTTCCGCGCCAGGGCACGGCGTAGTAGGCGGCGTCCCGGTGCCAGGTGGTCTGGCAGTGCGCGACCAATGGGGCGCCCAGCTCGCCGCTCGCGATCAGTTCGCGGGCGTGGACGGCGCCGGAGCCGTAGCGGTGCTGGAAGACCACGGACGCGTAGGCCCCGGAGGCCTCCTCGGCCGCCGCGATCTCGTCGTACTCGGCGAGCGACAGGGTCAGCGGCTTCTCGCACAGCACCCAGGCGCCTGCCTTCAGCGCGGCGACCGTCTGCTCCCGGTGCAGGGACGGGGGCGTGCCGATGAGGACGAGGTCGGGGCGTGCGGCGTCCAGCATCGCGTCCATCGACGTGTACCCGGCGACCTGGCCGCCCGCGATCTCCCGGAACTGGTCGAGCCGGTCCTGGTCCACGTCGACGGCGGCCACCAGTTCCGTCCGGTCGGCGTGGGCTCTGAGGGCGGGCAGGTGGCTGCCGCTGACGATGGCGCCGGTGCCGACGACGGCGACCCGGCGGCGGGCTGGGAGCGGGGGCATGCGGTTCTCCTGGGACGGCTCGGACACGCAGAAAGCGCTTGCTCTCAGAGAGCGACCCTAGGTGGCAACCGAATGTACGGACAACCCCCTGAGCAGGGAAACGGGAAAGGCCTACTCCGAACCTCCACGGCTCGCGCGGCGTCGACGGTCAGTTCGCGCCGACGTCGTTCCCGTGCGTGACGCGGATCTTGGACTGCCCGTGCGGGAGTTTCTCCCAGTCGTCCATGAAGCGGGCCCGCAGGCCGTGCCGCTCGGCCAGGGCCACGAGCGTCTCGGTGCGGTAGTAGAAGTCCTCCCGCAGTACGTGGTGCTCCTCGCCCTCGGTGCGGTCGAAGGTGAAGTCGAACCAGCCGCCCGGCGCGAGCACCCGGCTCACGTTGGCCAGGCACTCCTCGATGACGGGCAGCGGCGAGTGGGAGAAGACACTGTGCGCGTGCACCACGTCGAAACGGGCCGCGGGCAGGAACCGCAGCGTCAGGTCGCGCACCGGGGTCAGCGAGGGGAGCCGCTGTTCCAGGCCCATCTCCACGACGGTGTCCTGCGCGGCGAAGAGGATGTCGGGCGAGATGTCGATGCCGTAGTAGTGCCCCGGCTCCAGGTGCCGGATGAACCGCCAGCCTCCCCGCAGGTTGCCGCAGCCGATCTCCAGCATGCGGTGCTCGGGGCGCAGACCGTGCCCGAGGAGGTAGTCGAACTGCATCGCCCCGAGCGCCAGCCAGCGCTCACGGTTACGGCTGCCGACCGCCGCGTCCGGGTCGGCACGGGTGTCGGAGCGCATCACCGCGCGGTAGTAGGAGATGTGGTCGGCGTGCCGGTGGCGCAGCCACATGTCGCGGGCGGCGCGGGCCAGGTGGCGGGGCACTTTCCCGGGGTGGCGCACGGCGTAGGTGACACGGTGGCCGAGGGCGGCGCGGTTGGCGGTGAGGTTCTTGGTGGTCATGGATCCAGCCTCGGGGCTCCTGCCGCTCATCCGCTCGGTCAACCGGCTGCGGTCCGGGGGCATTCGGGTGAACCTCATGTCAGCCGATCGGTTGATGCGGTGCCGCGTCCGGCGCGTTAGACACGGAGGATGGAACACACCGATCCGGACGAGCGCTGGCTGGCTACGGTCGTCGACGCCGCGTTCTTCCTGCTGCTCGGCTCCTCGTTCGCCCGTTTCCTGACCCGCGACCAGGACGGGGCGCGCACCGGGTGGGTGGTGGCGCTCTTCGCGGTCTTCTGTCTGCTCTACGTCCTCGGGCGCTTTCTGGCCCCGGCCCCCCGCCCCGGCTCGCCGGCCACCCCGCGTCATCTGGTCTGGCTGGGCTCGGTGTCCGCCGTCTGGGTGGTGCTCCTCGTCCTCACGCCGAGCGCCACGTGGTGCGCTATGCCCCTGCTGTTCGCCGGTCTGCACGCGCTGCGCCCGCGGCTCGCGGTGCCGCTCGCGGTCGTGCTCACCGCGCTGGTGGTCGCCTCCCAGGTGCGGTCGGCCGACGGCACGCTCAACCCCAACATGGTGGTGGCCCCGCCGGCCGTCGCCGCGGTCGCCACCGCCGTACTGGTCCATCTGCAGCGCCAAGGGGCCCGGCAGCGGGTGCTCATCGAGGACCTGGTCCGCACCCGCCACGACCTCGCGGCCACCGAACGGCGGGCGGGGGTGCTGGCGGAACGGCAGCGCCTGTCCTCGGAGATCCACGACACCCTCGCGCAGGGCCTGTCCAGCCAGCGGATGCTGCTCCAGGCCGCCGAGCGCGTCTGGAACACGGACCCGCACGCGGCGCGTGACCACGTCCGCGAAGCGGCCGGGATCACCTCCCGCAACCTCACGGAGGCCCGCCGGTTCGTCCACGACCTGGCGCCGGCCGACCTCGCCCGGCAGTCGCTCCCCGACGCCCTCGCCGCACTCGCCGCACGGGAGAGCGGTCCGGGCCTGACCGTGGAGTTCCGGCTCGACGGCGATCCGGGCCGGCTGCCGGAACGGGTGGAGGCCACGCTCCTGCGCATCGCCCAGGGGGCGCTGGCCAATGTCCGCGAGCATGCCGCGGCGACACGGGCCGCGGTAACCCTGACCTGCCTGGACGACCAGATCTCGCTGGACGTCGCCGACAACGGCCGCGGATTCGACGTGGACCGCCCGAGCCCGGGGACCGCGTCAGAGCCTGGCCGAGCGCGCGGGCACGGGCTGCCGGCCATGCGCATCCGGGCCCGGCAGGCAGGCGGCGCACTCACCGTGGAGTCCACGCCGGGCGAGGGCACCGTCGTATCGGCGGCCGTCCCGCTCACCTCCTTCGTCCCCGCCCCACACAAGGAGCCCGTCCGATGAGTAGATCGGTGTCCTCACCGCCCGTCCGGCTGCTGCTGTGCGACGACCACGCCGTGGTCCGTGCGGGGCTGCGCGCCCTGCTGTCCAGCGCCGACGGCATCGAGGTCGTCGGTGAGGCGGGCAGCGGCGAGGAGGCGCTCGCCCTGGCCGACCGCCTGAGCCCCGACGTGGTGCTGATGGACCTCCAGCTCGACGGCGCCATGGACGGCGTGACGGCCACGCGGCGCCTGACCTCCGGCGATGCGGCGGGTCCCCGCGTGCTGGTGCTCACCATGTTCGACACCGACGCCGACATCACCCGCGCCATCGAGGCGGGCGCCACGGGCTATCTGCTCAAGGCCGAACGCCCCGAGGAACTGTTCACGGCGATCCGCAACGCGGCGTCCGGCCGCACCGCCCTGTCCGCCCCCGTGGCCGACCGGCTGCTGACCCGGCTGCGCAGCCCGGCTCCCGCCCTGTCCGCGCGTGAGCGCGAGATCCTCGGGCAGCTGGCCCGCGGCCTGGGCAACCGGGAGATCGCCCGGGCCCTGTTCATCAGCGAGGCGACGGTCAAGACCCACCTGGGGCGGATCTACGGCAAGTTGGGGGTGGAGACACGGGCCGGCGCGGTGGCGGTGGCCAAGGAGCGACGGCTGCTGCCGTGACGTCCGAGCGGTTCATGAGTTCTGCCTGCTCAAGGCCCGCCTCAACCCACTCTGACACTCATCGGTCACGCCTCGGCAGCACACCTAGTGCCCCGGCAGGCAACGTTTGCCCGTCAAGGAGCGCCCGCCGCGCAGCGGCCGAGGACCGCAGCCGGTGCGTGCTCTCGGCGTGCCGGCCGGAAGTCCTCGTACTGGATGTACTTGGGCTTTCGGCCGGTGCGGCGAGTGGGGGCACCTCCCACGCCTTTAGGGCAGTGGGGGAGCGTGCCGGGCGTCGCGACGGGGCGAACGTTGCCTGTCGGGGCACTAGGCCCGCGCTTCCCCACCCGGCCGGAGCCCCGTCGACTCATCGCGGAAGCGGTAGCGGCGCTCGGGTCGTCCCGCCATTCCGTAGCGCAGGGACACGTCGGCGCTGCCGATCGCGTGGAAGTGCTCCAGGTAGCGGCGGGCGCTGACGCGGGAGACGCCGGCCAGGGTCGCGCACTCGGCGGCGGACAGGGAGCCCTCCGCGGCGCGCAGCGTGCGTTCGATCAGCTCGGCGGTCTCCACGCTCATGCCCTTGGGCAGGGTGCCGGCGGCCGACGCCGGTACGGCCGCTCCGGCCAGCACCCGGTCCACGTCGGCCTGGCTGCGGACGACGGCGGTGAGCAGGCGGCCGCGCTGGACGGCGTAACGCTCCAGGCGGGCGCGCAGGTCCTCGAAGTCGAAGGGTTTCAGGAGGTAGTCGACCACGCCGTGGCGGGCGGCGCCGCGGACCGCGTCCGCCTCCCGGGCGGCACTGATGACCATGACGTCGCAGTCGTGGCCGGCGGTGCGCAGCCGGGGAATGACGTCCAGGCCGAAGACGTCCGGCAGGTACAGGTCGAGCAGGACGAGGTCGGGGCGCAGCGCGTCGACGGCGTGGGCCGCCTGCTCGCCGGTGTGGGCGACACCGACGACCCGGAACGGCTCGACGCGGTCGACGAAGGCGCGGTGGACCCTGGCCACCATGAAGTCGTCGTCGACCACGAGCACGTCGATCGCGTCGGCAGCACCCGACGTACGGGACACAGCGGTCATCGTGGCGCTCCTTCCGCCACCGCGTCGGCGAGGTGGCTGACGGTCATGCGTGCGGTGAACATGGCCCCGTCCGGGGTGTTGGTCACCGAGATCTCACCACCGTGACGCTCGCAGACCAGCCGCGTCAGCGCCAGGCCGATGCCGCGCTCGCCTTCCTGGGCGGCCTTGGTGGTGAAGCCGTGCGAGAAGACCTCCCGGGCGAGTTCCGGTGCGACGCCGGGGCCGGAGTCGCGGACCACGATCTCCACGCTGGAGGCGTCCTGGCGCAGGTCGACCTCGACCCATGGCTCGCCCTCATCGGTCTCCCCCGCGGCTGCCGCGTCCACCGCGTTGTCGACGAGGTTACCGACCACGGTCGCCACGTCGGCGGCGTCCTCCGGGGTGAGCCGGTCGAGCGCGGTGTCGTCCGAGATCCGCAGGCGGACCTTGCGTTCGGCGGCCAGGGAGGCCTTCGCCATCAGCAGGGCGGCGACGGCGGTGTCGCGGACCCGGCGGCTGAGGGAGACGTCCAGGGACTGGCGGCGCTGGTTGAGCGCGCGGATGTAGCGCACGACCTCCTCCTGCTCACCGATCTGGATCAGTCCGGAGATGGTGTGCAGCTGGTTGGCGAACTCGTGGGCCTGGGCGCGCAGCAGTTCGGTGGAGCTGCGGAAGGAGCCGATCTCCCGCTCCAGCCGGGCCAGTTCGGTGCGGTCCCGCAGGGTGGTGACGCTGCCGAGCGGGCGGCCGTCCTTGGTGACGGTCATCCGGTTCATCACCAGCACGCGGCCGTGCCGGACGACGACCTCGTCGCGCCGGCCGGCCGTGCCCTCGCGGTCGCCGGCCAGGACGTCCCGCAGCCGTCCCTCGATGCCGAGTTCGGCGAGGCTGAGGCCCACGCAGTCCTCGGGCAGGTCGAGCAGGCGCCGGCCCATCTCGTTGACCAGGGTGAGCCGGTGCTGGGGATCCAGGGCGATCACGCCCTCGGCGATGCCGTACAGCATCGCCTCGCGGTGCTCGGCCAGTCCCGCGATCTCGCGCGGTTCCAGGCCGAGGGTCTGCCGTTTGACCCGCCGGGACAGCAGCCAGGAGCCGGCCACGCCGAGTCCGCTGGCGATGCCCAGGTAGGCGAGCAGGTACGAGGAGGCGCCGCTGAGGCGCTGCCACACCGTCGGGTCGGCCTCGCCGATCATCACCGTGCCCAGGTGCTGTCCGAGGTTCTCCTGCGTCGCGCCGAGTACGGGCACTTGGGCGACGAGTTCGCGGCTGTCGTCCAGCCGCAGCGAGCCGGACCAGCCCCGGCCCTCGGTCGCGCCCTCGCCGAGAGGCAGCGGGTCGCCGGTCACGGTGGGGTTCGTCGAACTGACGATCCGGCCGTCGGCGTCGGCCACCGTCACCGAGGTGACTGAGGACTGCGTCTGCATGGAGTTCACCAGCGGGGCCAGCGCCTCGCGCGGCAGGGGCCGCGTGAGCTGGCTGCGCACCAGGGGGTTGGCGGCGAGCTGTTCGGCCAGCGCGGCGACCCGGCGGCCCTCGACGCGGTTGAAGGTCGCCTCCGACTGGGCGAGGGAGACAGCGGCGACCGCTGCCAGCACCACGACGACGATGGCGAGCTGGAGCAGCAGCATCTCGCCGGCGAGTGTCTGACGACGGAAAGTGGCGACCACGGCCGCCATCATGGCGCCCACCTGCGGTCAGGGAAAGAGACGTACCACCACCCGACGGTCCAGTGGTCACAAAGACCACAACCTCCGTTGCTTCCGCAAGCGGGACAGACCGTTAACGTGCGGGCAACATGTGGCCCACATCACCCTCCCCCACAGGGCCTCCCCGTACCTTCATCGACGTACCGACAGGTGGTGGCACTCGTGCGCCTGCGCACTCCCCTTGCCCTGTTCGGGGCCGCCGTGCTCGTGCTCGTGGGACCTCCGCTGCTCACGAGCGGCAGCGGCGCCGACACCGGCACACAGATCCCCGGCCTGCGCTTCATGGTCCCCAACACGCCCGGCGGCGGCTACGACATCACGGCCCGGACGGCCGCGAAGAACGCCGAGGACGCCGGACTCACCCACAACATCGAGGTGTTCAACCTGCCCGGCGCCGGCGGCACGGTCGGGCTGAGCCGGCTGGTGAGCGAGCACGGCAACGGCAAGCTCGCCATGTCGATGGGCCTCGGCGTCGTGGGTGCCGTCCGCTCCAACGACGCGCCGAAGACCCTCGCGGACACCACCCCGATCGCCCGGCTCACCGAGGAGCAGGACGTCGTCGTGGTCGCCAAGGACTCCCCGTACAAGTCCATCGACGACCTGATCGGCGCCTGGAAGAAGGATCCCGGAAAGCTGCCGGTCGGCGGCGGCTCCTCCCCCGGCGGGCCGGACCACCTCGCGCCGATGCTGATGGCCCAGGCCGCGGGGATCGCGCCGAAGCAGGTCAACTACATCCCCTTCGACGGCGGCGGCGAACTGCTCGCCTCGATCCTCGGCAACAAGGTCGCCTTCGGCGTCTCCGGCGTCGGCGAGTACCTCGACCAGATCAAGGCGGGCGAGCTGCGGGTGCTCGCGGTCACCGGCCCGGAGCGGGTCGACGAGCTGGACGCGCCCACGCTGAAGGAGTCCGGCTACAACGTGGACTTCACCAACTGGCGCGGCATAGTCGCCCCGCCCGGTCTGTCGCAGGCCGAGCGGGACAAGCTCACCGCGCTGATCGAGGAACTGCACGACTCGCCCGAGTGGCAGCAGTCCATGAAGCAGAACGGCTGGGACGACGCGTTCCTGACCGGCGAGAAGTTCGGCGCGTTCCTGGACGCCCAGGACAAGCGCGTGGTTTCGGTGCTGAAGGAGCTGGGACTGTGACGACGCAGACCACCGACATACCCCCCACGCCTTCGGCCGACCGCCGCTCCTGGCTGCGCGAGCACTCCGAACTCGGCGTGTGCGTGCTGCTGCTGGCCCTCGGCGTGCTGGTCCTCACCGACGCGCTCACCATGGACGTCGACATCACCCAGCGCGGTCCGGTCGGACCGAAGACCGTGCCGATCGTGGTCGGCATCGGGCTGCTCGTCATCGCCGCCCTGCTCGCCGTCGACGTGCTGCGCGGCGGCCGCGGCCAGGCCGAGACCGGCGAGGACGTCGACCTGTCCGAACCGGCCGACTGGCGTACGGTGCTGCTGCTCGCCGGGGTCTTCCTCGGTGCGGCGGTCCTCATCGAGCCCCTCGGCTTCCCCATAGCGGGCGCCCTGCTGTTCTGGGGAGCCGCCTTCGCGCTCGGCAGCCGCCGCATCGACCGGGACCCGCTGATCGCGGCCGTCCTCTCCCTCGTCACCTACGCCGTCTTCAACAACCTGCTCGGAGTGCCGCTGCCCGGCGGTCCGCTGATGGGAGTGCTGTGACATGGACGCCCTCAACTCCCTCATGGACGGCTTCGGTACGGCCCTGACTCCGGTCAACCTGCTGTGGGCCGCCCTCGGTGTACTGCTCGGCACCGCGATCGGCGTGCTGCCCGGCATCGGACCCGCGATGGCGGTCGCGCTGCTGCTGCCGGTGACCTACGGGCTCGATCCGATCGCCGCGTTCATCATGTTCGCGGGCATCTACTACGGCGCCATGTTCGGCGGCTCGACGACATCGATCCTGCTCAACACGCCCGGCGAGAGCGCGGCGGTGGTCGCGGCCATGGAGGGCAACCCGATGGCCAAGGCGGGGCGGGGCGCACAGGCGCTCGCGGCCGCCGCCATCGGGCACTTCGCGGGCGGCCTGATCGGCACCATCCTGCTGGTCGCGCTGGCGCCGACGGTCGCCGACCTGGCGGTGGACATCGGTGCGCCGGACTACTTCGCCATCATGGTGCTGGCGTTCATCGCGGTGACGTCGGTGCTGGGTTCGTCGCGGATCCGGGGTCTGGCGTCCCTGCTGATCGGTCTGACGATCGGCCTGGTGGGCCTGGACCAGATGACCGGGCAGCAGCGCCTGACCTTCGGCTCCCTGCAACTCGCCGACGGCGTCGACGTGGTGATCGTGGCGGTCGGCCTGTTCGCGATCGGCGAGGCCCTGTGGGTGGCGGCGCATCTGCGGCGCAGCCCGGGCGAGCCGATCCCGGTGGGCCGCCCGTGGCTGGGCCGCGCCGATGTGAACCGGACCTGGAAGTCGTGGTTGCGCGGCCCGTTCATCGGCTTCCCGTTCGGCGCGATCCCGGCGGGCGGCGCGGAGATCCCCACCTTCCTCTCCTACGTCACGGAGAAGCGTCTGTCGAAGCACAAGGACGAGTTCGGCAAGGGCGCGATCGAGGGCGTGGCGGGGCCGGAGTCGGCGGCGTCGGCCTCGGCGGCGGGCACGCTGGTGTCGATGCTGACGCTCGGCCTGCCCACCACGGCGGTCGCGGCGGTCATGCTGGCCGCGTTCCAGCAGTACGGCATCCAGCCGGGGCCCCTGCTGTTCGAGCGCGAACCCGACCTGGTGTGGGGCCTGATCGCCTCCCTGTTCGTCGGCATGGTGCTGCTGCTCGCGCTCAACCTGCCGCTGGCGCCGCTGTGGGCGAAGCTGCTGCGCATCCCGCGGCCGTATCTGTACGCCGGGATCCTGTTCTTCGCGGCGGTCGGCGCGTACGCGGTCGGCGGCGAGGTCATCGACCTGGTGATCCTGCTGATCATCGGCCTGATCGGGTTCGGCATGCGGCGCTACGGCCTGCCCGTGCTGCCCGCCGTCATCGGCGTCATCCTCGGCCCGAACGCCGAGCAACAGCTCAGGCGCTCCCTGCAGATCAGCGACGGCAGCGTCTCGGGGCTGGTGAACACGCCGTTCGCGGTGACCGTGTACGCGGTGATCGTGGTGCTGCTGGCCTGGCCGCTGCTGAGGAAGCTGGTGACGCGGGGCCGTACGGCGGCCTGATCCGTCCGCCGGGGAGCGGGACGTCCGTGCGTCCCGCTCCCCGGCGGCGTCCGCTCAGTGGCGCAGCCGGTCGAAACGGAACGGCGCGAGCGCCTCGGGGCGGCGGCCGGTGACGACGTACTCGGTGAGCTTGTGGCCGGTGACCGGACCCAGGGTGACGCCGAGCATGCCGTGTCCGGTGGCCACGAAGGCGTTGTCGTGGCCCGGAACGCGGTCGATGACCGGGAGCCCGTCGGGGAGGAAGGGCCGCCCGCCGACCCAGGGGTCACGGATCAGGCCGACCAGGTCGTCCGGGTCGTCGAACCAGCGGCCCAGATAGTGCCGACTGGCCAGGGCGACGGCGACGACACGGCGCCAGTCGAGGCGGTTGTTGTTGCCGCTGAGCTCCATCGTGCCGCCGATCCGTGTCGTGCCGCCGATCGGTGAGGCGACGGCCCTGCGCTCGCCGAAGTACAGCGTGTGCCGGGGCTCCGGATCGAGATCCACCGAGAAGCTGTAACCCTTGCCCGCCTGGAGCGGCAGCGTATGTCCCAGCGAGCCCAGCAGGCGGGAGGAGCGCATACCGGCCGCGATGACGACGGACGAGCAGGGAATCTCCCCCTGCGCGGTGCGCAGCGCGGTGACGCGGCCCCCCGAGGTGCGCAGCCCGATGGCCTCGACGTCCTCATGGACCTTCACCCCCGAGGTGGCGAGCCTCTCGCCGAGCCCGAAGGCGAACGCCTCCGGGTCGACCACTCCCTCCCCCTCGACGAGGTACGCCGCACGCACCGAGGACGACAGCGCGTCGTCCAGCAGACGGGCCTCGTCGCCGGTGACGACGTCGTCGGGCAGCGGGTAGCGGCCGTCCGCCATCTCCCGCTGTACGGCCAGGTGATGGCGGGCCTCGGCGGCTGACAGGAAGGCGTGGACCATGCCGGGACGGGTCAGAGTCGTGTCGACGCCGGCCGCGCGCAGGCCGTCGAAGAGGTCGAAGGTGGTCCGGTTCAGCTCGGCGATCGCCGCGTAGCCGCGCCGGAAGGCGGCCGGGGTGCTGCTGCGCCAGAACCGCCACAGCCACCGTACGAACGCCGGGTCGGGCAGGGGCCGTAGGTACAGGGGCGAGTCCGGGCGACCCAGCGAACGCAGCGCGTACCGTACGACGCCGGGAGCCGGGACCGGCGTCGAGTGGCTGAGGCAGACCCAGCCCGCGTTGCCCCGGGACGCGCCGGAGCCCAGGCCGCGCCGTTCGACGACCTCCACGGGGAGGCCCGCCTCGGCCAGGTAGTACGCGGTGCACAGTCCGACGACGCCACCCCCGACCACCACCACGGGGGCGGTCATGACGCCGGCTCGTACGAGGCGAGGAACTCCCGGGTGCGCGCCTGGGCGGGGTTGTCGAGGACGTCCCGCGGGGCTCCCTCCTCCACGATCCGGCCGCCGTCGACGAAGACGACGTGGTCGGACACCTCACGGGCGAAGGGCAGTTCGTGGGTGACCAGCAGCATGGTCATTCCGTCCGCGGCGAGTTCCCGCATCACGGCCAGGACCTCCCGGGTGGCCTCCGGGTCGAGGGAGGAGGTGGGCTCGTCGAAGAGCAGCACCTCCGGCTTGAGCGCGAGCGCCCGCGCGATGGCGACGCGCTGCTGTTCGCCGCCGGAGAGCTGGTCGGGCTGGGCGAGTCCGCGGTGTGCGACGCCGACCCGGCGCAGCAGCGTGACGGCCCGCTCCAGCGCCTCCTGCTCCGGGACGCCTGCCTTGCGCTGGGCCAGCACGACGTTCTCCACGGCCGTGAGGTGCGGGAAGAGGTTGAACCGCTGGAAGACCATGCCGACGGTGCGGCGCAGCCGGGGCAGGTCGCGGCAGACCGTGCGGCCGGCGCTGTGCACGACCTCACCGGCCACCTCGACCGTGCCCCGGTCGGGGCGTTCCAGCAGGTTGACGCAGCGCATCAGGGTCGTCTTGCCGCCGCCGCTCTGCCCGATGACGCTAACGATGCGGCCGCGGTCGACCTCCAGGTTCACGTCGTCGAGCACCAGCCGGCCGTCGAAGGACTTGCTCAGCCCCTCGATCCGTACGACCGCGTCGGTGGGGGCATCGGTGACGGCTTCCGCCGTGGTGACGGGCTCGGTCATACCGCCGCCTCCTTCCGCTTGATGTCGGCACCGGGATCGGCGGCGAGCAGCTGCCTGGCCGCCCGTACCCGCCGCCGTCGCCACGGGGACAGGGGAATGCCGGCCCGTACCTTCCTCTCCAGCAGCAGAAGGAGTTGGGAGAGCGGATAGCACATGGCGAAGTAGAGCGCCGAGATGACCAGGTACACCTCCAGCGCCCGGAAGGTGGCCGAGGTGATGAGCCGGCCCTCCGACATCAGCTCCGCGGCGGAGACCGTGACGAGCAGCGAGGTGGACTTGAGCAGGTCGACCAGCATGGTGTTGGTGCCGGGCAGGGCCTGCCGGACGGCCTGCGGCAGGACGACCTGGGCGAAGATGGCCGCCCTGCCCAGTCCCAGCGCCTCGCCCGCCTCGGTCTGTCCGGCGTGCACTCCGCTGATCGCGGCGCGGAAGATCTCGGACAGGTAGGCGGCGTAGAAGACGACCAGGCTGAGGCACCCGGCCGTGAACACGTCCAGCCGGAGTCCCGCGGAGGCCAGACCGAAGTAGGTCAGGAAGATGATGGCCAGCAGCGGGACGTTCTTGAACACCTCGGTGTAGACGGCGGCGACGGCCCGTGCGGGCCATGTCCTGCTCAGCCGGAGCAGGGCCACAGCGAGGCCGAGGAGTACGGCGCCGACGAAGCTGACGACGGTGTAGGAGACGGTGCGCCAGAGCGCGTCGATCAGGTCGGACTGATAGTCGGACCAGGGCACTTGGAAGAGGCCGGACATGTCATCCCCTCACTGGCCGGCGGACGGCGGAGTCCAGTCCTGCGGCCGGTCCACGCCGCGGCGCGCGGTGGCGACGTCGGCGGACGGCTTGAGGAACTGCTCGGGGTCACCGCCGTACTTCTCGACGAGCTTCGCCATCTCGCCGTTCTTGTACATGGCGTCGATCTGCGCGGAGATCGCCTTCTCCAGCGCGGTGGCCTTCTTGGGCAGGTAGAAGCCGGTCTGGTACGGCTGGAAGTACTGGTAGTCGGGCTTCGCCTTGACCTCGGCGGCGGTGGGCGGTGTCAGGTACTGGGTGCTGATCTTCAGCTCCGGGCGCTCCTTCTGCGCGGCGATGATGATCAGCGGGTCGAGGAAGCCGACGTCGACGCGGCCCGCGCCGAGGTCGTCGAAGACTCCGGTGGCGTCGGGGTAGGCGTGCAGTTCGGCCCCGGGGACGGACTGGATGGACTTGACCCAGACATAGCCCTCGACCGTGCCCAGGTTCAGGCCCTTGAGGTCGTCGACCGTCTTGTACGTCTTGCCGCTGCGGACCGCCATCGCCGGGGGCGAGTAGTACGGCGGGTCGGTGAACAGCCCTTGCTTCTGCCGCTCGGCGGACCAGGCGACACCGCCGATGGTGATGTCCACCCGGCGGGACTGCACTCCGGCGAGCATGCCGGCGAAGTCGGTGACCTGTGGCTTGATCTCGAGGCCCAGCTTCTTGGCCACGTAGGTGAGGATGTCGCCGTCCAGTCCGACGATCTTGTCGCCCTGGACGCTGGTGTAGGGCGCATACGGCTGGACGGCCACCTTGATGACACCGGGCGTGAGCGTGCCCAGAGCGGCGGCCTTCGCGGAGACGTTCTTCGGTTCGTCGTCGCCGCCGGAACCACAGGCGGCGACCGATGAAAGCAACAGTATTGCCGACAAAGCGGACAGGAGGGATCGCACACGGGTCATGGGCTCGGGCCTTCCGTAAGGGCGCTGAAGGTACCCGCCGTTTCACCGCGCTGTGCCCTCGGCGGGATGTGATTGGGGCCATACGCTAGAGATCGGCCTGTCGCGAGTCACCGTTCACTTCGTACCAAGTTGTGGCTGATATCGCTCGGTCCCCTGTACGGTGCGTCCAACCCGGCCACCCGCGACGGGAGGAACGCCGTGCTGAGCCCGTCACTCGCCCAGGAGATCGCCGGGGACACCTCCGCCGTCATCGGCTTCAACGTGCTCATCACCGATGCGGAGGGCATGGTCATCGGCAGCGGCGACACCAGCCGGGTCGGTAGCTTCCACGAGGCGTCCGTCGAGGTCGTCCGCACCAAGGAACCCGCCACCCACAGCACGTCGCAGGCCCGCCAACTGCGCGGGGTGCGCCCCGGCGTCACCCTGCCGCTGGTCACCGACGGGCAGGCGGTGGGCACCGTCGGGATCACCGGCGCGCCCGCCCGGGTACGCCGCTTCGGACTGCTGGTGAAGCGCCAGACGGAGATCCTGCTGCGGGAATCCGTCATGCTGCGCTCCCGCCTGCTCTCGGAGCGGGCGGCCGAAAAGCTGCTCGCCGACATCGCCTCGTACGATCCACAGGTCGTCGAGGGCGACTTCCTCGTGTTCCGGGCCGCCGAGCTCGGCTTCGACCTGCGGCTGCGGCGGGTCGCGGTGGCGTTCGAGGTGAGCGTGCCCGGCGCGGCCGCGCGGCGCCAGGGCGCTCCCACCCAGGACATGGCGCTGGTCCGCTCGGAACTGCTGCGCACCGTCCGCGAGGTCTTCGCCGACCCCCAGGACGTCGTCGCCGGCACGGCTCCCGGATGGATCGGCGTCCTGCACCGGCTGCCGGCCCGGCGTGCCATGGATTCCTTGGTCGCCGACTGCCGGCGGGTCGCCGATGTCATCGCGGCCCAGGACTCTCTCTCCGCCCGCGTCGGCATCGGGGAACCGGCCGACTCCGTCGGTGGTCTGCACGACTCGTACCAGGACGCGTGCGACGCCCTCCGGCTGGGCGGCCGTCCGGCGGGGGGCTCCCCCGTTCACCTGATCAGCGATCTGCGGGTCCACCAGGTCCTGGAGGCGGTGCACCAGTCCGCCCGCAACCGCCTGCTCGACCTCACCACCGCGGACCTGCGCGCCCAGCCGGACTGGCCGGCGCTGCGGGAGACGGTAATCGCCTGGTGCGAGAGCGGGTTCAATCTCGTCCGGGCGTCCACGGCCCTGCACATCCACCGCAACACCGTCGTCTACCGGATGAACAAGATCGAGCAGATCACCGGCCGCCCGCTGCGCGACCACCGGGCCGCCCTGGCCCTCTATCTCGCGTGTCTCGCGGATCGGCTCGGCGGCCAGTGAGGCCGCAACTCCCGTAGTGGCAGGGGGCGTTGACATGACAGGGCGATTCGCGTCACGGTGAGGGTCCGTCGTGCCCGGAGGTCGTCCATGGCTCCGTCGTCAGCGCCCCGTTCCGACGCCGACATCGTCGAACGCGTACGCGCGCTCCGTCCGCTCATCCGCGAGCACGCGCTGCGCGCCGAGCAGCAGAGGCGGGTGACGGACGAGGTGGCCGCGGCGCTGACGGACGCCGGGACCCACCGGATGAACGTGCCCCGGCGGTACGGCGGCTACCAGTCCCGATTACGGACGCAGGTCGACGCGGTGGCCGAGATCGCCGCCGGCTGCGGCTCGACCGCCTTCAAGACCGTGATCCAGGTGGGCTGTTCCTACATCGCGGCGCTCTTTCCCGACGAGGCGCAGGACGAGATCTTCACCAGCCCGGACGTACGGGTCGGCGGCACCCTCATTCCCGACGCCACGGCGGTCGTGACGGACGACGGCTATGTCGTGAGCGGCACCTCGGCCTTCGCCACCGGCTGTCACGACGCCGACTGGCACCTGCTGACCGCCCGCGTCGAATCCGGCGACGGGCCGCCCGAGGTGCTGTGGGCCGCCGTGCCGATGGCCGATCTGGAGATCCTGGACGACTGGTACGTCTCGGGGCTCGCGGGCAGCGGCAGCAACAGCGTGGTCGCCCGTGACGTCGTCGTCCCCGCTCACCGTGTGCTGCCGGTCGGGCCCCTGCTGGGCGGTGAGTTCCCCTCGAAGGCCAACGCCGACGACCCCTTCTACCGGATGCCCGTCCTGCTGCTGTTCTGTGCCTGGACGGCGCCGAACGCGCTCGGCCTGGCGCGGGCGGCGCTTGCGGAGTTCACCGAGCGGATCCATCGGCGGGGCATCACGTACACCTTCCACGAGCGGCAGCACGAGGCAGCCGTCACCCATTTGCAGGCGGCCGAGGCGGCCATGAAGATCTCCTGCGCCGAGCTGCTGACGGACGAGTTCGTGGCCCTGATCGAGTCACGGGCCGAGTCGGGCGAGCCGTACACGGTTCAGGAGCGGGCCAGGATCCGGGCGCAGAGCGGCTGTGTGACGCGGCTGTGCAAGGAGGCCGTCGACCTGATCGGGTCCGCCTCCGGCGCGTCCTCCCTGCGCCAGGAGGTGCCCGTCCAGCGGGCCGTGCGCGATCTGCACGCCCTGAGCCTGCACTCCTTCGTCAATCCCGCCACCAACCTGGAGCTGTACGGCCGGGTCCTGTGCGGGCTCGACGCGGGCACGCCCTTCCTGTAGGGCGGGGCGGGTCATTGCCGCTGTCCGGCGGTCACGGGCAGGTCCTCCCTCAGCTCTCCGAAGAGCTGCCGCGCCCGGGCGGCGTCCCAGCGCACGGCGCTGCCCTGGGGGGTGATGAAATTCGGGTCGGCGACCGGCACGTTGAGCTGTCTGCCGCCGCCGGAGGTGACCTTCCGCATGGCCTGGAACAGCGACATGAGCTGCGGCAGGCCGGTGTCCTCGTCCACGACGAGCGTGTCGAGTCCCGCGGTGGCGGTCGGGACGGACTTGGCCGGGTTCAGGAGCGTGCCCGGCGTGGCCGCCTTCGCGGCGAGCGCGGCCAGGAACTTCTGCTGGTTCTGGGTACGGCCGAGGTCGCCCTGGGCCTCCTGCTTGCGCTGCCGGACGAACGCCAGCGCCTCCGCGCCGTCGAGGGTCTGGCAGCCCTTGCTCAGATTCGCCCCCGAAGCCTTGTCCCTGACGGGCCGGTCCAGGCACAGGTCCACGCCGCCGACCGCGTCCACCACGCCGACGAAGCCCGCGAAGCCGATCTCGGCGTAGTGGTCGACATGCAGTCCGGTGTTGCGCTCCACGGTCCGGACTAGGAGTTCGGGGCCGCCCAGGGAGAACGCGGCGTTCAGTTTGTTCGGCGTGGCGCGGTAGCTCCTGCCGGTGTCGGGATCGACGTACGGCGGGATGGTCACCCAGGAGTCGCGCGGCAGACTCATCATCGTGGTGCCGGCCACACCGGTGTGCAGCAGGATCATCGAGTCCGTGCGGCGGCCCTCGGCCGAACCGGTGCGCAGGTCCTTCCTGTCCTGCTGGGACAGCCCCTCGCGGCTGTCGGAGCCCACGACCAGGTAGTTGGTGCCCTTGCCGCGCGGCGCCCGGTCGGCGAGCGTGCCAAGGTTCACCTCCTGGTCGAGCTTGGTGTCGGCCCAGACGTACGTACCGACGCAGCCGGCGACCAGCGCGCAGACCAACAGGATCACCAGGCGCACGACCCGGCGCCGCCGGGAGGGGCGGGGCTTGGGCGATCTGCTGCCCCGGTCGGAGATGCCCGCCCGGCGGGCGCGGGACGGGTGCCCCTCGCCCGTGCGGCCGGGCGGGGCGGGAGAGAGCATGCCGGGCAACGGTGCGGTGCGTATCGAGGGCGGGGGTGCCGTGGGCATTCCCCGCCCCGTGATGACGCGTGCCTGCTCTGCCCCACCCTCGCTCCGGTCGTCGCCCGCCGGGCGGTCGGTCCAGTCGTCCATCGGCCTGTCAGTACCTCAGCGCATCGGGATCACCTCGTCGGCAGGCTCTTATACGGCGCCGGGCCGCCGATCTGTTCAGCGGCCGTACCGGAACGTTTCATGCGCTGCCACTTCAGGCGGCTGCCGAGCAGCAGGGCGACCACGGACTGGATGACGACCAGGTACATCAGCTGCCGGTAGGCGATGATCTGGAACGGCATCGACCACAGGCTCCACCGCCGCTCGCCGTCCAGCCTCAACGCGTAACCGGCACTGACCATTTGGAGGCCGAGGAAGGCGAACCAGATCCCCGCCGACGTCAGTGGGTCGAGGAACAGCACGCCGTACAGGGCGTAGACGTCGATGACCGGCGCGAGCAGCGGAAGGACGACCTGGAAGAGCGCGAGGTACGTCAGTCCCCGTCGGCCGAAGCGCCCGGCGGTGCCCGTGTCGAGGACGGCGCGTCGGTGTTTCCACATGGACTGGATGGTTCCGTAGCACCAGCGGTAGCGCTGTCGCCACAACTGCCGCAGGCTGGTGGGTACTTCGGTCCAGGCGACGGCGGACTCCTCGTAGAGCACCCGCCAGCCCGCCCGCCACAGGGCCATCGTGAGGTCGGTGTCCTCGGCGAGTGTGTCGTCGCTGACCCCGCCGACGGCCACCAGCGCGTCCCGGCGGAACGCCCCGATGGCTCCGGGAACGGTCGTCATGCACTCCAGGACCTCGAACATCCGGCGGTCGAGGTTGAAGCCGAAGCAGTACTCCAGGTGCTGCCACTTGGCGAGCAGCCCCCGCCGGTTGCCGACCTTGGTGTTGCCGCTGACCGCGCCGACCGCCGGGTGCGCGAGGGGCTGGACCAGCTGGTGGACGGCGTCCGGTTCGAAGACGGTGTCGGCGTCGACCATGACCACGATGTCGTGCCTCGCCAGGGCCAGCCCGGCGTTGAGGGCGGCGGCCTTGCCCTCGTTGGGTTTGCGGATCACCTCCACCCGCGGGTCTCCGGTACTCGCGGCGATCTGAGCCGTACGGTCCGTCGACCCGTCGTCGATGACGACGATCTGCAGGTCCGGGTGGGTGGAGTCGAGCAGCGAGAGGATGGTGGATTCGATGCCGGCCTCTTCGTTGTACGCCGGGACGAGCACCGTCACCGGTTCGGTCACCTCCCGCATCCAGGGCGCGCCCGGCCGGAAGCGTTCCAGCCGGCGGACGTGGGCGCGGGCGAAGAGGGCGAGCAGTCCGAGGCGCAGTACGCCCAGACCGCCCGCGATGCCGAGGATCCAGGTCATGGTGTTCGAGAAGCTGCGCCCGAGGCTGGTGCCCCAGAGCAGAGCGGTGCCCTGCCATCGCTCGAGGGTGGACACCGGTGTGTACGGGATGAGGTCGAGCCCGTCCGAGACGGTCGTGAAGCGGTCGACACTCCGGTTGTCGAGCAGCTTCTTCGTCTCCTGGAAGGCGGTCTCCGTCTGGCTGAACTGGCGGACCAGCCCCTGTGCCGGCTTCCGGGAGCCCTTGTCGGCGGCGACCAGCACATAGCCGCGGTCGGCCGCCTGGCTCGCCGCCTTCCACTCCCGGCCGCACAGCGTGTCCGGCGAGGTGGTCCGCGGCATCCGCAGCAGCGTGGTGTTCAGGTCCGCGGCGCCCGCCAACGCGGTCTGCGTCAGGTCGAGTTCGGTCGAGAAGCGGATCGGCGACGCCTCGCCGAGAACGGCGCCGGTGTAGGTGTTGGAGCCGATCTCATGGCCCTCGGCGCGGATCCGACGGACCAGCTCCGGATGGCGGGCGGCCTGGGAGCCGAAGAGGAAGAAGGTGGCGCGCGCCTGATGGCGGCGCAGCAGGTCCAGCAGGCGCGGGGTCCACACCGGGTCGGGGCCGCCGTCGAAGGTGAGCGCGACGGTGCGGGCGGGCATGGAGCCGGTCTGTATGCCGTTGCGGTTGATCCCGATGACGGGGCCGTTGCCCTCCGCCACCGCGTCCGGTACGGGTGAGGTGCAGGGCGACCGCGTCTTCGCGGCGTCGACCTCGTGTTCGGTCCAGCCCTCGAAGATCAGCACCGCGAACATCGCCGGAAGGACGAGTATCAGTAACAGCCAGTGCCCGCGGGGATCGCGGGACTGTTTGTGCCGGCCCTTCATGTGATCTCGGCCCTCCTCCCCGGAGAGACACCACGAGAGGCACAAGTGGCTTGCCACGCGGCCGAGTTGATTCTTCTCCCGTGGAGGCCACCGGAACGCGGTGAGGGACGGGACGTCTGTATGAAGGGGCTCGCGTTACGCATGGGGCGCGAGTGTAGTTACCACGTTTCCCTTGCGTGGCGACAACAACGATTCTCACAGCGGAGCGTCCGACAGCCCCTGCCGTCGCCTAGACGGAGAGCACGGCGGCGAGTTGGCGGCGGGAGGTGATGCCGAGCTTCTTGAAGATGTTGCGCAAGTGGGCGTCGATCGTCCGCGGGCTCAGGAACAGTCGGGCCGCGATCTCGCGGGAGGTGGTGCCGGTGGCGGCCAGTCGGGCGATGGTGAGTTCGTGCGGGGTGAGCCGGTCCGCCGAGTCCGGGGTGACACGTCTCACGCGCTCCCCGGTGGCGCGCAGTTCCGCGCGGGCCCGGTCGGCGAAGGCTCCGGCTCCCAGGGCGGACAGCTTCTCGAAGGCCACCTGCAACTCGTGCCGCGCTTCCCGGCGACGGCCCTCCCGGCGCAGCCACTCGCCGTACACCAGATGGGCCCGTGCCAGGAACGTACCGATGCCGCAGTCGGTGAAGTGGCCGACGGCCGCGCGGTAGTGGGCCTCCGCCGTGGCGCCGTCCTCCTCCAGCAGGGCGGCGGCGTACGACCTGACGCCGAGGGCGAAGTCCGTGCCGGCGGCGGTGGTCCGGTCGTCGAGCGTCCGGAACGCCGCCGTCGCCCTCTCGCGTTCACCGCACCGCACGGCCGCCTCGATCAGCTCCGGCAGGGCGAGTCCGGCGACCGGCAGGTCCCCGTGGGCGCTCGCCCGCTCGGCCGCGGCCAGCGCGGTGGGGTAGTCGGCGAGGCCGTTGTGCAGGATCGCCGTCGCCCAGTCGGCGAACACGGTGAGCAGTCCCTTGTCCCGGTCGCGGGCCTCCGCACGGGCCTGTTCGATCAGTGCGGTGGCCTCCCGCTTCGTGCCGCGCAGGGCGGCAAGGTGCAGACGGGTGTTGCGGTGCGGCGCCGCACCCGTCACGCCGGTCAGGGTCTCCTCCTCGCTCATCATCGACACGGCCGCCGCCATGTCACCTTGGTGGAGCGCGCCGGCGCTCAGCAGCGCCAGGCTCACGGTCACCGTGGTCAACGAGCCCTCGTCGCGGCCCTGTTCGAGGCGGCGGGTGAGGACGCCGGTCGCCAGGCCGATGTCCCACAGGGCGACGGACAGCATCGCGGCCAGCGTCAGCCGCTTGGTCCACATCTCGTCGTCCGCGTGCGCGAGGAGCCGCCGCAGTACGGGCACGCTGCCCGGTTTCCCGTCCAGGTGGCCGAGCAGCGCGTCCAGCAGCTCGTCGGTGGTGGTGGGCGGCCGGGGAGCCGGGGGCGCGGTGCGGGCGGCGGCGACGGCGAGCGTCATGCCCTGGCCGGCCTGTCCGCTGACGAGCGCGGCCTGGAGCGCGTCGAGCAGGTACTCCCGGGCGGTACTCGGTTCCACCGGGGCGATGCGCCGAGCGGCCCGTACGAGCAGGCGCACCGCCTCCTCGCCGCCGCTGCGGAAGTACTCCGCGCGGCCGCGCAGCAGGTCGGCCCGTGCGCGCAGCCGGTCGTCGAGGGGCTCCGCCTCGGCGGCGGCGATCAGGCCGAGGGCCGCGTCGAGGGCTCCGGCCTCCAGATTCGCCCCGGCGGCGGCGAGGAACCGTCCGGCGCGCAGTGCGGGGTCGGCGGTGAGCGCGGCGGCGCGTTCCAGGAAGGCGGCGCCCGCCGCGGCACCGCCCCTGGCCTGGGCCCGGTCGGCCGAGGCGACCAGCTCGGCGGCCACCTCGTCGTCGGGCCGCGCCGCCGCCTGGGCGCGGTGCCAGGCCCGGTGGTCGGGGTCGGCGGCCGGGTCCGTCGCCTCGGCCAGCGCCCGGTGCGCGCGGCGGCGGTCGGCCGGTGAGGCGGCGAGGTAGACGGCGGCGCGCACCAGCGGATGCCGGAAGCGCGACCGGCCGCCCAGTTCGATGAGTCCGGCGGCCTCGGCCGGCGCCCCGGCGTCCGCGTCGACGCCCAGCAGGTCGGCGGCCCGCCACAGCCGGCCCGTGTCCCCGAGCGGTTCGGCGGCGGCCAGCAGGAGCAACAGCCGGGTCGGGGCGGGTAGTTGGGCCACTCGCTCATGGAAGCTGCGCTCGATACGGCTGGACAGCGGGGCCGGTGTCGGCAGCCCGAACCCGCCGGCCAGCTGGGCCGGGCCCATGCCTCGGGGCAGTTCCAGCAGGGCCAGCGGATTGCCGTCGGCCTCGGCGAGGATCCGTTCCCGTACGCGGTCGTCGAGGGGCGCGTGCACACCGGAGGCCAGCAGCGCCCGGGAGGGTGCGTCGGCCAGGCCGGTCAGGTGGAGGCCCGGCAGAGCGTCGAGTTCGGGGACGCCACCGCGCTCGCGCAGCGCGAACACCATCGCGATCGGCTCGGCCTCGATCCGGCGGGCCACGAACGCCAGTGCCTGTGCCGACGCCCGGTCCAGCCACTGCGCGTCGTCCACGACACAGATCAGGGGCCCGTCCCCGGCCGCCTCGGACAGCAGCCCGAGGACGGCCAGCGCCACGCCGAAGCGGTCCGGCGCTCGCCCGCTGCCGTGCCCGAAGGCCACCTCGAGCGCCGTCCGCTGCGGCTCGGGCAGTCGGTCGAGGCGGTCGAGCAACGGCAGGCAGAGCTGGTGCAGTGCGGCGTATGCCAGTTCCATCTCGAACTCCACGCCGCCGGCGTACAGGTTCCGGGCGCCCGGGGCCCGTCCGGCCGGACCGCCGAGTACGTGCTCCAGCAGGGCCGTCTTGCCGACGCCCGGCTCGCCGTGCACCACCAGGGCCCCGCCGTGACCCGCCCGCACAGCGGCCACCAGCCGTTCCAGCTCCCCGACTTCGGCCTCGCGGCCGTACAACTCGCGGGGAACGGATGGTGATATGGCACGCATGTGCGAAGCATGGCACGACGGGCGGTCGGAAGGCGGGACTCCGGCCGACGCGCGACCGGGAGTCCCCGACAGCTACCGCATGCCCGAAGCTCCCGCATCGGCCTCGTCGGGTATCCAGGAGCCGTGGATCCCGCCGGGAACGCGGCGCGGCAGTTCGACGGCGGCGATCGGCGGCGCCGTGATGTCGCCCGCGTCCAGCACGAGGAGTTCGGAGGAGTCCTCGGCGAGATCGCTGACGATCGTCAGCAGATAGCCGTCGTCCTCGCCCGTGCCGCCCGCCGCGGGCACGAACACGGCCTCGCCCGGCAGCCGCCCGGGCCCGGCCGGCGCCACCTGCCGCGTGCCGTCGCGGTGGTCGTACTTCACCAGGGCGTGCTCGCCCAGCCCGGCGCCCGGGAAGGCGATCGCGTAGCTGTAGCGGTGGCGGCTGCCGAGGACCGCCTCATTGATGGTGGGGAACTCGGTGACCAGTGAGTCGAGGTCCTCCTCCCGGGCCGTGCGGGTGGCCGGGTCCAGGGTCCAGCGGTGCTGCACGGCGCCGGTCAGCGGCACCGACGCATGGCCCGGGGCGCCGACCCACCACTTCCAGCTGGTCGTCCAGGCGGCGCGGTCGTAGCGGGGGCCCTCGACGACGATCCGTCCCTGCTCGTCCTCGTAGGCGCCCGATACGTGGATCATGGCGCCCGGCTCGACCTCGTACCAGGTCACCTCGGCCGGTCCGGTGCGTGGCATGACGCCGATCCGGGGAGTGTACGAGTCGCTCCAGCGGTAGGGGATGCCCGAGTGCTCGGCCTGATCGAAGACGACGGGCAGATCCAGCCAGACGACATGTCGGCGGGTCAGCCCGAAGTCGTGCATCAGGCTGGGTCCAGCGCCCTGGATCACCTCCCCGCGCACGATCTCGCCGGCGGCCGAGGCCACGTAGTAGGTGAGGTACGGCGGGAACGGCGAGTAGCCGAAGAAGTGCAGCTCGCCCGTCTTCGGGGTCCTCCCTGGGATGAGCGGTCATCGCGGTGGTGAGCCTGCCCTCGAAGTCGTACGCGCCGACCGTGTCGAGTTCGGGCGTGACCTCGAAGGGGAGATTGGCTTCCTGCAGGGCCAGGATGCGGCCCGCGTGCTCGACGACGTGGGTGCCCGCGATGCTGGCGGTCAGGTCCACGCTGCCGTCCTCGCGCACGTACGGGGCGCCGTCCAGGGCGGGGGTGCGCACCCAGCGGTTGCGGTACCAGGTCGCCCGGCCCTCCTCCAGGCGCACGCCGTGCAGCATGCCGCTGCCCCGGAACCAGTGGGTGGGGACGTCACCGGGCCTGGGATTGTGTCCGTTGCGGAAGTATCGGCCCGTCAGTTCGGGCGGGAGAGTGCCGCGGACCTTGAGATCCACGGCGGTGATCTCGTCCGCGACGGGGGTGTAGTGGCCCGCGATGTACGGCTTGGTGCCGATGTCCGCGGTGGGGTCTGTGGTGGGACGGTCGGTCATGATCGGTCGTCTCCTGTGGTGACGAGGGAATCGGATCGGGTCGGGGAGCGGCGCAGTGCGGCCGCGATGAGCAGGGCGTTGAGCAGGGTGAGGACTCCCCCGGCCGTGAAGGCCAGTCGGTAGCCCTCGTGGAGCGCCTGAAGGTGTGTCAGATCTGGCGATGCGGTGTCCGTGCGGGCGGTGGCCAGAGTGCTCAGGAAGGCGAGGCCGACCACTCCGCCGAGTTGCCGGGTGGTGTTGACCAGCCCGCCGGCGATGCCCGCGTCCGCGGACGGAACGCCCTCCACGGCGCCCGCGGTGAGCCGGACGAACGCGATGCCGAGGCCCGCTCCGGCGAGCAGCGACGGGCCGAGCATGTCGGCGACGAACCCGCCGTCCACCGGCAGCCGGCCGAACCAGAGCAGCCCGGCGGCCAGCAGCAGCGCCCCGGCCGTCTGAGTGCGCCGGGCGCCGAACCGTACGGCCAGGTGAGGAGTCGCCCAGGAGGCCAGGGCGTTGGCCCCCGCGAGCGGAAGCTGGGCGAGGCCGGTGACGAGTGGGTCGTAGCCGAGAACGCGCTGCTGGTAGAGCGGCAGGAAGAAGAACATCGAGACCCATACGGCGCCCAGCAGGGCCATGGCGAGATTGGCGGGCCCCACCGCGCCCGTGCCGAACAGCCGTAGGGGCAGGGTGCGCCATGGAAGCGCCTTGATGTATCCCCGGCTGAGTCGGGAGGAATTCGGAGAGTATTCCTGGGCTGAATGACTTACCTGGAGTCGAAAGACAAAGGGGACCGTAGCATGTCAGGAAAGCGGTGGCCGGGTCCAGGTATCAGGGACGGTGTGCCGCGAGGCCCGCGCGATACGGCGAAAGCTGGATTGCCTGAACCCCAATCTCCAGTCGATTAAAATACGGATCCGCCGGAATGATACCCGAAACCGGCGCTGCCTCCTGCGTCGGTGACTTCTGCCAGCCGACGCAACTCCGGGAGCCAGGACGATTCCCAGCGAGGGAATTCAAGGAGATGAGTGGGGCGCCTAAGTCGCGCTAGACACGTACATCAAGACGAACCATGGGATCACCTAAAGGGCGCGAGCCCCATGGTGACGGAGTGTCCGTAGTAGTCGCAGGGGTAACGGCCTGCCGTGGGGTCCGGGAGAGCCGGAATCAGGGCGAAGGGACACAGGTGACATGGGATCCACAAGACCGGAAGGTATGCGTAATGCAGACTGCCGAAGCGGTACTTGAAATCCTCCGTGAACGCGGCAGGCGGAACCTGCCGTGCAACGAGCTCTATCGACAGATGTTCAACCCGCAGTTGTATCTCCTGGCCCACGGCCGCATCTAATCCAACCAGGGAGCGATGACACCCGGGGCCACGGGCGAAACCGCAGACGGCATGTCCCTGGAAAAGATCGGAAGCATCATCGATGCGTTACGCCACGAGCGGTTCCGCTTCAAACCGGTCAAGCGGGTCCTCATCCCGAAAAGGAACGGTAAGACGAGGCCGCTGGGCCTGCCGCCATGGACGGACAAGCTGGTGGGCGAGGTGATGCGCCTCCTCCTGGAGGCATACTTCGAGCCCCGGTTCTCCGACCACTCACACGGTTTCCGTCCCCGACGGGGCTGCCACACCGCACTGAGCGAGGTGGCACGCACCTGGACCGGGACAACATGGTTCATCGAGGGAGACATCGCCAAGTGCTTCGACTCACTAGACCATCAAGTGATGCTCGAAACCCTGGGCGAAAAGATCCACGACAACCGGTTCCTGCGGCTCGTGCACAACATGCTCAAAGCCGGATACCTGGAAGACTGGACCTGGAACGCGACGCTCAGCGGCACGCCGCAAGGCGGGGTTTTATCCCCGGTCCTGTCCAACATCTATCTGCACAAACTGGACGTCTTTGTCGAGACAGTTCTCATGCCGGAATACACCCGTGGGAAACTCAGGGCGAGAAACCCTGAATACCGCCGGGTCGAAGCGGCTGTCCAGCGAGCACGCTGGCGCGAAGACCGCGCCGAAGTGCGCGCCCTGCGCAAGCGGCTGCACACCCTCCCGAGCCAGGACATGTCCGACCCGGGATACCGCCGCCTGCGCTACGTGCGATACGCCGACGACACCCTCATCGGGTTCACCGGACCCAAGGCCGAAGCCGAAGAAATCAAACAGCGACTGGCCCAGTTCCTGCGAGACGACCTCAAGCTGGAACTTTCCCAGGAAAAGACGCTGATCACCCACGCCAGAACCGGCGCGGCACGATTCCTCGGATATGAGATCACCGTCCGCAGGGACGACCGCAGATCGGAACGGAAAAGAGGCCGCCGGCGACAGCGCCGGTCGACCAACGGAACCGTTGCGCTGCACGTCCCCAAGGACGTGATCAAGGCCAAATGTGCCCCATACCTGGAACGCGGAAAACCCGCGCGACAGCCCTCGATGCTTCACTACGACGACTACACGCTCGTCAACATCTACGGCGCCAGGTACCGCGGAATCGTTAACTACTACCTGCTGGCCGGTGACGTCTTCCGACTGAACCGGTTGCACTGGGTCATGCAGTCCTCGCTGCTGTGCTCCCTGGCGAACAAGCACCGCTCGACCATGTCGAAGATGGCCCGCAAGTACAAGGTCACCATCGACACCCCGGCCGGGCCACGCAAGTGCCTCCAGGCAGCCACCACCCGCGCCCCGAGCAGGAAACCGCTGGTCGCACAGTTCGGTGGCATTCCACTCCAACGGCACAAGGCCGCGGTCCTGACCGACCGCGATCCTGCCCAACGCCAGCCTCGGCGAAGCGAGTTGACAAGGCGGCTGCTGGCCGGACTCTGCGAACTGTGCGGACAGACCGCACAGATCCAGGTCCACCAGATCCGCCGACTCGCCGACCTCGACCGGCTCGGACAGACGCAGCCCGACTGGGCCGTCCTCATGGCCAGGAAACGGCGCAAGACCCTCATGGTCTGCCCGCCCTGTCACGAAGGCATCCACGACGGCCGCAAAGCCGCAGTTCACGGCAGTCACTGGAGAGCCCGTTGCGGTTAACGCCGCACGACGGGTTCGGGAGGAGGCCGCTGGGAAAAGGAACAGCTCCGCTGTCACCTCGCCCGGCGGCCCACCTCACAGGGGTTGGGCCGTCCGCCGTTCGACGACGAGGAACGCGCCGAGCAGGACGACGGCCGCCCCGACGGGTGCCAGGACCGCCTCCGACAGCCATCCCGTGCGTCCGGCGCCGCTGACGCCGAGGACGAAGGCGACCAGTCCCGCGGTCACCGTCGCGGCCCCGAGGAAGTCGGCGCCACCGTCCGCTGGCTGCGGTGCGTCGCGGTCGACATGGCGCAGACAGCCGAGGACCACGAGCGCGGTCACAGGAACCGGCGCCCAGAAGACCGCCCGCCAGCCGAGCGCCTCGGTGAGCAGACCGCCGAGCAGGACGCCCGCCGCGCCGCCCACGGCCGACACGGCACCCCACACCGCGAGGGCCCGGCCTCGCGCGGCCCCCGCCGGGTACACCACCATCACCAGGGCGAGGGCCGCGGGTGCCAGGGCGGCGCCGCCCACGCCCTGGAGCGCGCGGGCGGCGATGAGCAGCCACGCCGTCGGGGCGCTTGCCGCCAGTAAGGACCCGACGGCGAAGAGACCCAGACCGGCCAGCAGGACCGTGCGCCTCCCCAGCAGATCGGCGGCGCGGCCACCGACGAGCAGGAGCGCGCCGAAGGCCAGCCCGTAGGCGTTCACGATCCAGGCCTGGCCCTGCTCCGACAGCTTCAGGCCGTCGCTGACGGTGGGCAGCGCCACGTTGACGATCGAGGTCGTCAGGACCACCAGGAACTGGCCGGTGGCGAGCACCGCCAGGGGTGTCCAGTCCGGTCGGCCGAGCCCCGTGCGGTCGACGCCCGCGGTGCCGAAGACGTCCGTCACGCCGCGCCGTTCTCCGCGGCCTTCTTCAGATGGCCGAGCCAGTGCTCGAGCGAGTCGTCGAGCGCCCGCTGGACGCCGGGGACGTCGGCCCGCACGGGCTCGCCGTCCCATGACTCCTCCGTGCGCACCCGCACCGTCCCGTCCGGCGCGGGGTGGAAGCTCCACAGGTGGATGCCCGTGATGCCGTGGGCGGGGCCGCCCCACAGGATCCGGTGCGGGGCCTCGAGGGCGTACACGGTGGAGGCGATGTCGAGCCCGGCAGTGCTCCATCGGAAGGTGCTGCCGACGCTCAGCGGGCCCTCGCTGCGGGCGGCGCTGATGTCCGGCTGCCACAGCGACCAGCGGTTGACGTCGATGTGCAGGCGCCACACCCGCTCCAAGGGCGCGTCGACGCTGATCTCGTGGTGGGCGATCACTGGTGCGGCGGTGTCGATCCGCTCGGGGAAGGTCATGCCGCCACGATGGCCGCACGCCGAGTCCGCCCGCGTCGGTGAAAACCACCTAACCGCCGGCATCGCCGATCTCGTCGACCTGTGGCTGCCTGCACAATGGGGCCATGAGCATCGTCAAGATCAACGTACTCACGGTCCCCGAAGAGCAGCGCGAGACGCTGGAGAAGCGGTTCGCCGCGCGTGCGGGCACGGTGGACAGTTCGGACGGCTTCGAGTGGTTCGAGCTGCTGCGCCCGGTGGAGGGCACCGACACCTACCTCGTCTACACGCGCTGGCGCGCCGAGGAGGACTTCCAGAACTGGATGTCCGGACGCGGACAGGCGGCGCACAGCGGCGGATCCGCGGAAGGCGGCGAGCGGCCGAAGCCCGCCTCGACGGATTCGACACTGTGGACCTTCGAAGTGGTCCAGCAGGCGGAGCCCAAGCAGGGCTGACCCAGACGGTGGCGCGTCCCGGCGGACACCGGCGGCGCGCCACCACCCCCATGGCACATTCTTTGTTGGGACGTCCTGACATACCTGTTGACATCCCCCGGAGGGCGCTCCATAGTTCCTGCCACTAGAGCGCGCTAATAAAGCGCTCTAGGAGACGCTCGGGGCCACCCCGACCAGCACAGCGAGGTGCAGGGACATGCACAGACACCATCGGGCCGCGGCTCTCACGGCCGCCGTTCTCACCGGCACACTGCTTGCCGCGGGCTGTTCCAGCAGCTCGGGCGGCAAGAAGTCCGAGGAAGGCGGGGGCGCCGCTGCCGCGGGCAAGGCCGACACCCCCCGCATGACCGTGGCCATGGTCACCCATGCCTCCCCCGGCGACACTTTCTGGGACCTGATCCGCAAGGGCGCCCAGGCCGCCGCGGCCAAGGACAACATCAAGCTCGTCTACTCCAGCGATCCGAGCGCCGGCAACCAGGCCAACCTGGTGCAGAACGCCATCGACCAGAAGGTCGACGGCATCGCGCTCACCGCCGCCAAGCCCCAGGCGATGAAGGCCGTGGTGGCCAAGGCCAAGGCGGCGGGCATTCCGGTCGTCGGCTTCAACTCCGGCGTGGGCGACTGGAAAGAGCTCGGCATGCTCGAGTACTTCGGGCAGGACGAGAACATCGCGGGCCAGGCCTTCGGCGAGCGGCTCAACCAACTCGGCGCCAAGCACGCCCTCTGTGTCATCCAGGAGCAGGGGCAGGTCGCTCTCGAGGCCCGCTGCGCCGGTCTGAAGAAGGGCTTCAGCGGCAAGACCGACATCCTCTACGTCAACGGCACCGACATGCCGTCCGTGAAGTCGACGATCACCGCGAAGCTCAGCCAGGACTCCTCCATCGACGAGGTGGTCACCCTCGGCGCCCCGATCGCGCTGACGGCCGTGCAGTCGTTGGGTGACGCGGGGAGCAAGGCCAAGGTCGCGACCTTCGACCTCAACAAGGACCTGGTGAAGGCCATCCAGGACGACAAGATCCAGTTCGCGGTCGACCAGCAGCCCTACCTGCAGGGGTACCTCGCCGTGGACGCCCTGTGGCTGTACAAGACCAACGGGAACTTCAGCGGAGGCGGCACCGCGCCCGTCCTGACCGGACCGGCCTTCATCACCAAGGAGAACGTGGACGCCGTCGCCGAGTTCGCCGCGAAGGGGACGCGATAACCGACGCGCTCACCACCGGCCCGCCACGGCGACAGATCGTCTGGGCGGGCCCCAGGTGTGTGGATCACGAGCGCACAGGACCGCTGGTCCCCCGCACCACCAGCTTCGGGTCCAGCACCGCCTCCCGCGGCTCCGAATCGGGGTTCTCCAGCCGCTCCACGGCGAACCGCACCGCGTGCTCCGCCATGAGGAGCGCGTCCTGACGGACGGTGGTCAGGCCGATCGGCATCAGGTGGGAGAGGTGGCTGTCGTCGTAGCCGACGACGGACAGGTCGCGCGGAACCTCGACGCCCGCCCGGGTCAGTGCCATCAACAGGCCCCACGCACACCGGTCGTTGCCCGCGAGGACCGCCGTCGGCAGGGCCTGCCCCCGGTCGCGTTCCGCCAGCAGCAGGTCTCCCGCCTCGATGCCCGACTGCTCGGTGTGCTCGCCGGGGATCACCCGCGCCTCGGCCGTCAGCCCGTGCCGGCGCATCGACGCCCGGTAGGCGCGCCGGCGTTCGGCCGAGCCGGGGCCGCGGCCGCCGTCGATGTGCACGATCCGGCGGTGCCCCAGTTCGACGAGGTGGTCCATGGCCTGCCGTATGCCCTTGGCCTCGGCGCTGTGCACGAAGTCCACGCGGGCGTGGGGGACGCGGCGGCTGACCGAGACGGTCGCCGTGCGGCGGCCGAGTTCGTCCAGGTAGGCGGCGTCGGCGCCGGAGCCCAGCAGGATCAGCGCCTCGCAGCGGTGGCTGAGCAGCGCCTCGACCGCCTTCTCCTCACTGCGGCCCGGCGCGGCCGCGGAGAGCAGGACGTCGTAGCCGAGGCGCTCGGCCTCGGGGTAGATCCCCTCGATCAGGTCCGTCTGGAAGGTCTGGCGCACGATGAACATCACGCCGAGTGTGCGACTGCGTCCGCGGGCCAGCAGCCGGGCCGCGCTGTCGGGCCGGTAGCCGATCTCGTCGGCGACCCGCAGCACCCGCTCCCGGGTCTCCTCGCTCGCCCCCGGCTGGTTGCGGAACACGATCGAGACGAGCGCCCGGGAGACCCCCGCCTTCTCGGCGACGTCCGCCATCGTGGGCCGCTGCTTGCCCGAAGCATCCACCTGTGAAACCACCCTCCGACGCCGCCCACCTTAGGGCCTGTCCGGCGGATCATGCCGCAGACGCGGGGTCTGGCCCGCACATCTGCCGCGTTGAATGGGGCGCCGCCGATTTCCTGCGACCTGATCCGCCGGACAGGCCCTGGCTTGCGATCTCGAAATCTCCCGGCAACAAGCTATTGACATGACATTTGGACAGGGGTCATCGTACTCGGACTAGAGCGCGCTAGTAGAGCGCGACAGGATATTCGTCCACTGACTACCGTCCCCTCCCCGAAGGACACGTCATGGCAACGGCGCCCACCCCGCTCCGCACCGTCGCAGGCAACCTGTGTCTGGGCTCGGCCCCCGATTCCTGGGGCGTCTGGTTCCCCGAGGACGAGCACCAGGTGCCGTACACCCGCTTCCTCGACGAGCTGGCCGAAGCCGGCTACGAGTGGCTGGAGCTCGGGCCGTACGGCTACCTCCCCATCGACCCCCAGCGCCTGAAGGAGGAACTGGACGCCCGTGGGCTCCAGGTCTCCGGGGGCACCGCGTTCGGCGCGCTGCACCGACCGGAAGCCTGGGACGAGATGCTCGCCCACGTCCGGCAGGTCGCCGCGTTGACCGCCGCCGCGGGGGCCCACCATCTCGTCTTCATCCCGCCCATGTACCGGGACGAGAAGACCGGCGGCTTCACCGAGTCGCCCGAGCTGACCGCCGAGCAGTGGGCGGGCTTCGGCCGGAACGCCGACCGGCTCGGCCGGCTGCTCCTCGACGAGTACGACGTACGCCTCGTCATCCATCCGCACGCCGACAGCCACATCCAGACCCAGCCGGAGATCGAGCGGCTGCTCAACGAGTCGGACAGCCGCTACACGAACCTCTGCCTGGACACCGGGCACGTCGCCTACGGCGGCGGTGACAACCTCGACCTGATCCGCCGGTTCGGCGAGCGCGTCGGCTACGTCCACATCAAGCAGATGGACCCGGAGATCCTGGCCCAGGTCGCCGACGAGAACCTCTCCTTCGGCGAGGCCGTCAAGCGCGGGGTGTGCGTCTCGCCTCCCGCGGGGGTGCCCAGGCCCGCCGACGTGGTGGCCGAACTCGCCCGGCTCGACGCCGAGTTGTTCGTGATCGTGGAGCAGGACCTGTACCCGTGCGCTCCCGAGGTGCCGCTGCCCATCGCGGTCAGCACGCGTGAGCACCTGGTCGGCTGCGGCCTGACGGAAACCCGACGTCCGAACCACGACAAGTAGGAGGCGCCATGGACGTCAGGGACGACCCGACACCGGCCACCACCGTCACGGACGACGCCCCGCGCGCCGTGTCCCGGCGGCTGCGGCTCATCACCGTCATCGCCACCTTCGGCGGACTCCTCTTCGGTTACGACACCGGTGTCATCAACGGCGCCCTGCCCTACATGACCGACGACCTGGGCCTGACCCCGGTCACCGAGGGCATGGTCACCAGTTCGCTGCTGCTCGGCGCCGCGCTGGGCGCGGTGACCGGTGGGCGGTTGTCGGACACGCGCGGACGTCGCCGTACGATCCTCATCCTCGCCGTGGTCTTCTTCGTCGGCGCGCTCGGCTGCACGCTCGCGCCGAACACCGCGATCATGGTCGTGGCCCGGTTCGTGCTCGGTCTCGCGGTCGGCGGCGCGTCGGTGACCGTGCCGGTCTACCTCGCGGAGGTCTCGCCCGCCGAGCGGCGCGGCGCACTGGTCACCCGTAACGAACTCATGATCGTCAGCGGGCAGTTGCTGGCCTTCACGAGCAACGCGATCATCGCCGATGTCGGCGGCGAGTCCGGCGGCGTGTGGCGCTGGATGCTGGTGGTCGCCACCCTGCCGGCCGTCGTGCTGTGGTTCGGCATGCTGGTGATGCCGGAGAGCCCGCGCTGGCTGGCCTCGAAGACCCGCTTCGGCGAGGCGCTGGAAGTCCTCAAGCAGGTACGGTCCCAGCAGCGGGCCGAGGCCGAGCTCGCCGAGGTGTCCGCGCTCGCCGTGAAGGAGGAGCAGGAGAAGCTCGGCGGCTGGCAGGACATGAAGTCCACGCCCTGGGTGCGCAGGCTGATGTTCGTCGGCTTCGGCATCGCGATCGTGCAGCAGATCACCGGCGTCAACACGATCATGTACTACGGCACCCAGATCCTCACCGACGCCGGATTCGCCTCCGACAGCGCGCTGACGGCGAACATCGCCAACGGCGTGATCTCGGTGCTGGCCACGTTCGTCGGCATCTGGCTGCTGGGGCGTGTCAACCGGCGCCCGATGCTGATGACCGGTCAGATCGGTACCACCACAGCTCTGTTGATGATCGGCGTCTTCTCCCTGACGCTGCCCTCCGGTGACGGCCGGGCGTACGCGGTGCTCGCCATGACCGTCACGTTCCTCGCCTTCCAGCAGGGCGCGATCTCGCCGGTGACCTGGCTGATGCTGTCGGAGATCTTCCCGATGCGGATGCGCGGCTTCGGGATGGGCGTGGCGGCCGTGGTGCTGTGGCTGACCAACTTCGTGATCGGGCTGGTCTTCCCATCCCTGGTCGACGGGATCGGGATCTCCAACACCTTCTTCCTGTTCGTGGTGGCCGGGCTGTTCTCGCTCACCTTCGTGAAGCTCTACGTCCCCGAGACCAAGGGCCGCACCCTCGAGGGCCTCGAAGCGGAGCTTCGGGCCCGGTTCTCCTGATCGTCAGTAGTTAAGGACTCGACCATGACCGTACGTATTGGCGTCATCGGCGCCGGAATGATCGGCCAGGACCACATCCGACGCCTCACCGAGGTCGTCGCGGGGGCGCAGGTCACCGCCGTGACGGACCTCGACCAGGCCCGGGCCGCGGAGGTGGCCGCCCGCGTCGGCGCCACGGCCCTGCCGACCGGCGCCGACCTGATCGCCTCCCCCGAGGTGGATGCCGTCCTCGTCACCTCCTGGGGCCCCACCCATGCCGAGCACGTCCTGAACGCCATCGCCGCGGGCAAGCCGGTGTTCTGCGAGAAACCGCTCGCGACGACCGCCGAGGACTGCCTCCGCGTCGTCGAGGCCGAGCGCGCTCGCGGCAGCCGCCTGGTGCAGGTCGGCTTCATGCGCCGTTTCGACGCGGGCTACCGCCAGATGAAGGAGGTCATCGCCTCCGGCTCCATCGGCACCCCGCTGATCGTCCACTGCGCGCACCGCAACCCGACCGTGCCGGAGTCGTACCACTCCGCGATGGCCGCCCAGGACACCGCCGTGCACGAGATCGACACCCTGCGCTGGCTGCTCGACGACGAGATCGTCTCCGCCCAGGTGATCACCCCGCGCGCCACCGGCAAGCGGTTCGCGCACCTCAAGGATCCGCAGCTGATGTACTTCGAGACCGCGAACGGCGTCCGCATCGACCTCGAAGTCTTCGTCAACTGCCAGTACGGCTACGACATCCAGTGCGAGACCGTCGGCGAGGACGGCCTGGTCCGGCTGCCCGACCCCGCCGCCGTCGGCATCCGCACCGCGGGCCGCCACGGCACCGCAGTGCTCCAGGACTGGAAGGGCCGCTTCGCGGACGCCTTCGACACCGAGTTCCGCGAGTGGATCGCCTCGGTCGAGTCGGGCGCCGAGCCCACCGGCCCATCCGCATGGGACGGCTACGCCGCCACCGTCATCACCGACGCCGCCGTGCGGTCCCTCGAATCCGACGGCGCCGTCGTCGCCGCCGACATGAAGCCCCGCCCCACCCTCTACGGAGGCACCGCGTGAAGATCGCCCTCGACCCGTACATGCTCCGCACCCTGCCCATGGACGACATGGTGCGCACGGTCGCCGAACTCGGCTACGAGTACATCGAGTTGTCGCCGCGCGACGACTTCATGCCGTTCTTCCTGCATCCACGGGCGGACGACGAGCGGGTGGCCGCGCTCAAGCGGTCGTTGCGCACGCACGGAGTACAGCTGTCCTCCGTCCTGCCGCTCTACAAGTGGTCCTCACCCGACGAGACCGAGCGGCAGACCGCCGTCCGCTACTGGAAGCGGATGATCGAGATCACCGTCGAGCTCGAATGCCCGCTCATGAACTCCGAGTTCAACGGGCGGCCGGAGCGCGCCGCCGAGAGCGAGGCCGCGTTCTGGCGCTCCATGGAGGAGCTGCTGCCCGTCTTCGAGCGGGAGGGCATCGCCCTCAATCTGGAGGCGCACCCCGACGACTTCTGCGAGGAGAACACCCCGGCGGTCAATCTCGTCCGCGCGATCAACAAGCCCTGGGTGAACTACCTCTACTGCGCCCCGCACACCTTCCACCTCTCGGGCGCGTCCGAGGTCGGCGCCGACATCGCGGCGATGATGCGCCACGCCGGCGACAAGCTCCAGCATGTGCACATCGCCGACTCCTTCAATCACAAGGGCTCCTCCGGCCTGCGCTACATCCTCAACCCGCCCGGCACCCCGGCCCGCATCCACCAGCATCTCGACATCGGCCAGGGCGAGGTCGACTGGGACACCTTCTTCGGCACCCTGCGCGAACTGGACTTCGACGGCGTCGCCACGTCCTGCGTCTTCGCCTGGGAGGAGCGGGCCCGGGAGTCCTCGGCGTTCATGCTGGACCGGATCACCAAGGAACTCGCCGCGTAACCGTGATCGCCGCGTGAGAGCGGTGCGGAAGCGGGTGCCGCTGGGGCCTTCCTCGGGGAGTCGGTGGAAGGCCCCAGCGGTCGGTCGCCGTCCGGTGACGGCCGACCGCGTCCGATCACCGTGCGTGAGGGGCATTACGAACCGTGACTCGCATTCCTTATGCCCGTATCCTCGTGAATGCCAGATACTTCCGAATAGCGGATTATCGAAGCTCGAGTGAGGCGAGGCGTGGTTCGATCCGGCGACGAACCCATACCGGCGGCGCGTGCGACAGGCGGCACGGGGCCCGCCCGTTTTCGTGTGCGGTTTCTGCAGGGCGAGCGGGTCGAGGCGGGTGTGCGCACGTCGATCCTGAATTCCTGGCAGCGCTGCCGGGTCCTGGGGCTGTCGCCGGACCAGTCCGACCTTCCCTTCCGGGAGGATTTCGACCCGGAGGGCAGGATCGTCCGCGCGGCCGTGCCGGTGCTCGACCGGTTGCAGTCGAGGTTCGCCGGCAGCGGGATGAACATCTCCGTCGCCGATGCGAGCGGGACGGTCCTCCTGCGCCGGTTCGGAGAGGCGTCGCTGGCCAGGAGTCTCCCGGCGATCCAAAGCGTCCCGGGTTTCGTGTTCGCCGAGCAGTTCGCCGGTACCAACGGCATCGGTCTCGCCCTGGTGGAGCGGCGGCCCATCCGGGTCTACGGCGCCGAGCACTTCGCCGAGCGCTCCCAGGGCAGCGCCTGCCGCGCGCTTCCCCTGCGCGACCCGCTCAGCGGGCGCATCGAGGGCGTCCTGTGCTTCGGCTATCCGCGCAGCGCCGAGGACCCCTCGCTGGACACCGTGCTGCACAAGGCCGCCGAGGCCATCGAGCGGCGCCTGCTGGGACAGAGTTCCGCGCGTGAACGCGATCTGCTGCGGGCGTACCTGGACGCCGGAGCCGGAGCCGCCACAGGCCGTCACCACAGCATCGGGGTCGACGAACTGGCGCTCGAGCTGCGCCCCCGCGACCGGGCGATCCTCATGGAGAAGGCCGCCGAGCTGATCTCCCGCGCGCAGCGGGCGGCCATCGATGTGTCCCTGCCCGACGGCCGGCGGATCACGCTCCTGAGCCGTCCGATGACGAGTGCCTCCGGGGTGGAAGGCTTCGCCGTCGAGGCCGTGCTCCCCGGCCCGTCGCCACGCGAGCCCCACGCCGTCCCGCACCAGGGCGACGAGCCGCTGGGCTACTTCGCCGGGCCTGCCGCGGTCCCTGTCACCCTGCCGTCCGGGGCCGTTCCCGTCCTTGCGGCGTCAGCCGAGCGATTCTCCGCCACCCTGCCGTCCGAGCGCCTTCTCCACGCGTCACCCGGCCGGATCGCGGTGGACGGCGAGGGCGTCACGACCGCCGACGGCGACGGCGCCACGGGCGATCACCACGTCTCCCCGCCCCCCGCCAGAGGGCTCGTGCTGGTGGGGGAACCGCACGTGGGGGCGTACGCCCTGGCCGCGCGACGCCGCCTGGAGCTGCTGTCCGAGGCCGGCGCCCGCATAGGCACCACCCTGGACGTGCGCCGCACGGCCCAGGAACTCGCCGAGGCCGCGGTGCCGCGACTGGCCGACTTCGTCACCATCGACCTGCCCGAGGCGGTACTGCGCGGCGAGGAGTCCGCCGATCCGTGCAGTGACCTGCGCCGTACGGTGGTCCACGGCATCCGCGACGACTGCCCCTTCAGCCCGGTCGGCAAGCAGGTCGACCACGGCCCCGCCACGCCCCAGCTGCGGTCTCTGACCAGTGGGCAGGCAGTGCTGGAACCGGACCTGAAGGCCGCCGCGGGCCGGCTCGCGCAGGACCCCGAGCATTCCGAACAGCTGCTGAACCACGTCCACTCCCTCATCGCGGTGCCCCTGGTCGCCCGCGGCGTCGTCCTGGGCGTCGCCGCCTTCTACCGCGCGCAGGACCCCGCCCCCTTCGGAGACGACGACTGCTCCCTGGCCCAGGAACTCGCAGCCCGGGCCGCACTGTCCATCGACAACGCCCGGCGCTACACGCGCGAACGGACCATGGCGCTGACCCTGCAGCGCAGCCTGCTCCCGCACGGCGTGCCCGACCAGGACGCCGTCGACGTCGCCCATCGCTACCTGCCCGCCGAATCAGACGTCGGCGGTGACTGGTACGACGTCATCCCCCTGTCCGGCACCCGCATCGGCCTCTTCGTCGGCGACGTCGTCGGCCATGGCATGCTCTCCGCCGCCACCATGGGCCGGCTGCGCACCGCCGCACGCAGCTACGCCGAGCTCGACTTCCCCCCGGACGAGGTCCTCACCCACCTCGACAACCTCGTGGGACGACTGGACCGCGAGGACCCCGTCTCCGACGGTGGCGGCATCATCGGCGCGACCTGTCTGTACGCCATCTACGACCCGACCTCGCAGCGGTGCACCATGGCCCGCGCCGGCCACCCGCCGCCCGCGCTGGTCCGCCCCGACGGCACCGTGTCGTTCCCCGACCTGCCCGCCGGGCCCCCACTCGGCCTCGGGGGCCTGCCTTTCGAAGCCGCCGAGATCGACCTGCCCGAGGACAGCCAGCTGGTCCTCTACACCGATGGACTCATCGAGGACCGGCACCGCGACGTCGACGTGGTCCTCGGCCAGCTGCGCGAGACCCTGGCCCACACCGAGCGCACACCCGAGGAGACCTGCCGGGCGGTCCTGGACACCGTGGCGCCCGCCTGCCCCCTCGACGACATCGCCCTGCTCGTCGCCCGCACCCACGCCCTCGCCCCCCACCGGATCGCCACCTGGGACCTGCCCGCCGACCCGGCCCGCGTCAGCGAGGTCCGTGCCTCGGCCCTCCGGCAGCTGGCCGACTGGGGGCTCGACGAGGCCGCGTTCGCCGCGGAACTGATGCTCAGCGAGCTGGTCACCAACGCCATCCGCCATGGCGCCGGGCCGATCCGGGTACGGCTGCTGCACGACCGCACCCTGATCTGCGAGGTCTCCGACACCAGCAACACCGCCCCGCACCTGCGCCGGGCGGCCACCACCGATGAGGGCGGCCGCGGTCTGTTCCTCGTCGCGCAACTGGCACGGAGCTGGGGTACGCGCTACACGCCGGAGGGCAAGGTCATCTGGGCCGAATGCGGGCTCGACGGCCTGTGAGGGCCTGGGGACTGCACTGAGGCAGGCGCTGTGCCCCCAACGAGTGGTCAACGGCCACTGAACGGCAAATGCCGGAAATACGCCTATACGCCCCGCTAGTATCGCCCTTGACAGGCGGGGAAGATCTCGCCAGGCCGATCACCGGAGATGTCCGTGGAACCTCTGGTCCGCGTCCGTGGGCTCGCCAAGCGGTTCGGCGGGACCGTCGCGCTGACCGGGGTCGACCTCGACGTCCACGCCGGCAGCGTTCTCGCCCTCCTCGGTCCCAACGGAGCCGGAAAGTCCACGCTCATCAAGGTGCTCGCCGGCGTCCACCACGCCGACGCCGGGCAGATCACGGTGGACGGCCACCCGCTCGGAAGTCATGCCGCTGCCCGCGGCATGTCCTTCATCCACCAGGATCTCGGCCTCGTGGAGTGGATGACGGTGGCCGAGAACATCGCCCTCGGCACCGGGTATCCGCGCCGCGCCGGACTGATCTCCTGGCGGCGGACACGACAGCGCTGCGCCGAGGCCCTGCGGATCGTCGCCGGTCATCTCGACCCCGACGCGACCGTGGCCCAGCTCGCCCCGGCCGAGCGTTCCCTGGTCGCCGTCGCACGAGCCCTGGCGGCACGGGCGAAGCTCATCGTCCTGGACGAGCCGACCGCCCGCCTCCCCGCCGCGGACAGCGCCCGGCTGTTCCGCGTCCTGCACGCCCTGCGCGACCGGGGGCACGGCATCCTCTACGTCAGCCACCGCCTGGACGAGGTGTACGAGGTCGCCGACACCTACGCCGTCCTGCGCGACGGCCGCCTCGTCAGCCAGGGCTCGCTGACGGACCACAGCCCTGCCCGTCTGGTGCGCGACATCCTCGGCGAGGAACTGACCGGCCACCGCCCCGCCAGGGCCCCGGCAGGCGGCCCGGCCGTCCTGACCCTGGACGGCGTACGAACCGCCGGCGCGGGACCGGTCGGCCTGGAGCTCAGGGCCGGCGAGGTCCTGGGCCTGGTCGGCCTCACGGGCGCCGGGCACACGGACCTGGGCCGAGCCCTCGCGGGCTCCCAGCCCCTCCTCGACGGACGGGCCCTGCTCGACGGCCGTCCGTACAGTCCTCGTACGGTCGCCGACGCCGTAGGACTCGGTGTCGCCTTCGTACCCGGTGACCGGCAGCTGGAGGGCTGCCTCGCCGAGCTGACCGTGCGGGAGAACCTCCTGGCCAACCCCCGCGCGGGAGGCCTGCGGGCGCTGCGCTGGATCACTCCCCGCCGCGAACGCCGCGAGGCCGCCGCCCTGATCGAGCGGTTCTCGGTGCGTCCCCGTGACAGCGAGGCGCCCATCGCCACCCTGTCCGGTGGAAACCAGCAGAAGGTCATGATCGGCCGGTGGCTCCGGGTGGGCCTGCGCCTGCTGATTCTCGAGGAGCCGACGGCGAGCGTGGACATCGGTGCCAAGGCGGCGATCCACCGCCTGCTCGACCAGGCGCTGGCCGCCGGCCTCGCGGTCCTCCTCATCTCCACCGACTTCCAGGAGGTCGCGGACGTCTGCCGACGCGCCCTGGTCTTCGTCCGCGGGTCCGTGACGGCGGAGCTGAGCGGTCCGTCCCTCACCGTGGCCGGGCTCACCCGGGCGGCTTCGTCCCTGCCTCCCTCCGACACGGCGACGAACCCGTGACCGCCTCGCCCTCCCCCTCCTCGCCCCGGCCGCGACGGCATCGACCGGGCGGGCCAAGCCGACTCGGCCGATCCGACGGGCCGAACCGCCCGGCACGACCGGACGGCCCCGGCGCACACCTCATCGGTGCCTACGGCCTCCTGGCCCTCACCGGCCTGCTCTTCCTGTTCTTCTCCCTCACCCTGCCGCAGACCTTTCCCACCCTGAACACCGTCGACTCGATCCTGTACACCCAGTCGATCCCGGCCGTCCTCGCGCTCGCCGCCATGGTCCCCATCGTGACCGGCGCGTTCGACCTCTCCATCGGTTACGGGCTCGGCCTGGCGCACGTCATGGTGATGCAGCTCGTCGTCAACGAGGGATGGTCCTGGCCGCTCGCCTGCCTCGCGGTGATCGTCGCAGGGGTCGTCGTGGGCGTCCTCAACGGGGTCATCGTCGAGTTCGGCCGGATCGACTCGTTCATCGCCACGCTCGGGACCGGCAGCATGATGTACGCCGTGACCGGCTGGGTCACCGACGGCGGCCGGATCGTCCCCGGCCCGCAAGGCCTCCCGGACGCCTTCACCGACCTCTACAACTCCACGTTCCTCGGCCTGCCGGTCCCCGCCTTCTACGTGCTCGCGATCGCCCTCGTCCTCTGGCTGGTGCTGGAGCGGCTGCCGCTCGGCCGGTACCTGTACGTCGTCGGGTCGAACCCGCGCGCCGCCGACCTCGTCGGCATCCCGGTCCGCAAGTACACCGTGTATGCCTTCGCCGCGTCAGGGCTGATCGTCGGCTTCGCCGGAGTGCTGCTCGCGGCCCAGCAGCAGATCGGCAATCCGAGCGTCGGCCTCGACTACCTGCTGCCCGCCTTCGTCGGCGCCCTCCTCGGCTCCACCGCGATCAAACCCGGCCGCCCCAACGCGATGGGCACCCTCGTCGCCGTCGCCGTCCTAGCCGTCGGCCTCACCGGCATCGGCCAGATGGGCGCCGATTTCTGGACGGTGCCGCTGTTCCACGGCGGCACCCTGCTCCTCGCCGTCGGCCTGGCCGGCTACGCCGCTCGCCGCCGGCTGCGCACCGGCGCCGTGGCGGCCCGCGACGCCCCCGCCGGGACGACGGAGCCGCCGTCCTCCCCGCCGCAGGAGGGCGGCACGGCGGGCAGCACCCCATGACCCGCGCCCGCGGGCCTCACGACCGTCCCCGGCGGCGTCCTCCCGCGCATCCCTGCCGCGCGCCCTCCCCCGCATCCCTCCGCGAGGAGTTCCCGTGCACCGCGACAACAAGACCGCCCCCGCCGTCCTCAAGGCCCGGTCCGCCGCCACCGCCCTGCTGGCCGCGGCAACCGTCCTGGCCGGCTGCGAACGCGGCTCGTCGAGCGGCCCGGGGGACTCCCCCTCGGGTCCGAACGGCTGTCCCGCGGTCCACGCCGGGGCCCAGGCCGCCGTCAGCCGGGCGGAGCGGACCGACGTCCCCTGGAACGGACCGACCAGCGGCCCCACGGCGGTGCCCGGCAGAACCATCGCCTACGTCGCCCAGACCATGACCAATCCCGGAGTCGCGGGCGCCGCCGACGGCGTGCGGGAAGCCGCGCGGGTCATCGGCTGGAACGTCCGGGTGATCGACGGTGGCGGTACCCCGGCCGGCATCCAGGCGGCGATGAGCGACGCCGTGGCCCTCAGGCCGTCGGGCATCGTCATCGGCGGCTTCGACCCCGACTCGACGTCGCAGCAGGTCGCCCGGGCCAACGCGGCACGCATCCCGCTCATCGGCTGGCACGCGGTCGCTGCCCCCGGCCCCAGCCGGCGGCCCGAGCTCTTCACCAACGTCACCACCAGAGTCGAGGACGTGGCGGGAGTCAGTGCCCAATGGGTCATCTCGAGCTCCCGCGGCAACGCCGGCGTGGTGGTCTTCACCGACGCCTCGATCCCCTTCGCCAGGAACAAGTCCGAGCTGATCAGGCAGGAGCTCGCCACCTGTTCGGGAGTGAAGCTGCTGGCCTACGAGAACATCCCGATCCCGGACGCGAGCAGTCGCACGCCCCGGGAGGTCGCCTCGCTCCTGTCCCGCTTCCAGGACAGGTGGACCCACTCCGTGGCCATCAACGACCTGTACTTCGCCGATGCCGCACCGGCGTTCCGCGCGGCCGGCAAGCAGGGGTCCGGACCGCCCTTCAACATCGGCGCCGGAGACGGCGACCCCTCCGCCTTCCAGCGCATCAACAGCAGGCAGTACCAGGCGGCGACCGTGCCCGAGCCGCTGTCCCTGCAAGGCTGGCAGATCGTCGACGAGTTCAACCGCGCCTTCTCCGGGCGACCCGCCAGCGGATACGTGTCTCCCGTCCACATCGCCACGTCCGACAACAGCGACGGGGACACGGCCTGGGACCCGCCGGGCTATCGGGAGGCGTACCGGAAGATCTGGGGCAGGTAGCCGCACGCCTTCCGCGTCTCATCGTGACGGGGTGTACTCGGTGAGCAGGAGTGCGATGTCGTCCGCCCGGTCGAGGGACTGGCAGGCGTCCCGCAGCAGTCCGTCGGCCAGATCCTCCAGGCGGTTGCCGCCCATGCGGGCCAGTGAGTCCCGGAGCCGGCCGATGCCGGAACCTATGTCCGAGTCGCGTCTCTCGATCAACCCGTCCGTGTACAGCGTGAGGACCGATCCGGGCACGAGGTGCCGCTCCGACTCCGGATAGTCGGGCGTTGCCTCGACGCCGAGCAGCGGGCCGCCCGGCGCATCCAGGATCTCCGCGTGTCCGTCGGGCAGCCGCAGCAGGGGCGGGCAGTGGCCCGCGCGGACGATGCGTACGATCCCCGAGCGGGGTTGGAGGCGGGCGTAGCAGCAGCTGGCGAGCAGCGCGGGGTCGAGGTCCAGAAGGAGCCGGTTGGTGCCGGCGACGACGTCCTTCGGCTGGTGGCCGGCGATGACGAAGGCCCGCATCGCGCTGCGTAGCTGGCCCATGGTGGCCGCGGCGGCCACGTTGTGTCCCTCGACGTCCCCGACGATGAGCGCGACCTCATCGCCGATGGGGATGGCGTCGTACCAGTCGCCGCCGATGTCCATGCCCCTGGTGCCCGGAAGATAGCGCCCGGTGACACGGACGCCCGGCAGCGTGGGCAGCCGGTGCGGCAACAGCGCGTTCTGCAGGCCGCGGGCGAGGGCGAATTCGGCGTCGTAGAGCCTGGCCCGTTCGAGGGCCTGGGCGATCAGGCCGCCCAGGGCGGTGAGGACGCCACGCTCCTCGTCGGGGAACCGGTGGACGTCGTCGAAGCCGAGCATGCAGGCGCCGACCGGGCGGTTGGAGGCGATCAACGGCAGGAATGCCCAGGAGTTGGACTGGCCGACCAGGATCCCGGGGTACGTCTCGAGCAACTCCTCCGGGGATTCGACGAACAGGGGTGCACCGGAAGCCAGCGCATCCGTCACGGGCAGCCGGGCATGCAGGGGGGTGCCTTCGAACCGGGCGAGAAAGCGCTCGGAGTAGCCGCGCTGCGCGAGCAGGCGCAGGCGCCGCTCCTCCACCACGGCGATCGCCAGCGTCTGGCCGCCGAAAGCGGGCAGCAGCTGATCGGCGACGGCATCGAACACCTCGCGTGCGGTGACCGCCCCGGTCAGAGCGCTGCCCAGCTGGAGCACGCGGTAAAGGGCGCCCAGTCGCGGGGCCGCGGGCGGAGACGACAAGGAGGCGGGCGGGCCCTCCTCCGCCACGGCCGTCCCGGGGCCGGTGCCGGCCGGCACCGGCTGTCTCACGGGCGCCGCCCATCCCGTCATGCCCTGCGCGCCCGGGTGCAGGGAGAAGACCAGCCATTCGTCGGGCGGGCGGCGGACCAGGAAGGAAACCGGCTGTTGCGAGACCACGGCGGCCCGGTAGCGGTCCTCGTACACGGGATCGGCCAGCCAGGGCAGAACGTCCCAGGGGCGTCGGCCGAGCAGTTCGTCCTGACCGGCCCGCAGCAGATTCTCCAGGCTGTGGTTGGCGTAGGTGACACGTCCGTCCGAGGAGAGCGCGAAGAAGCCGTCCGCGAGCCGCTCGATCGCCGCGACGGCGGCCATGCCGCTCCCGGAGTCGAGCACGGCGCCGATCAGATGGGTCGCCGCCCGCGGGTCGTCAGGGTGCTCGGGCACCCGGCCCCAGAGTTCGACCGTGCGGAGCCCCCCACCGCTGTCCCTGATGCGTACGCAGTGCGCGAGCACATGCCCTTCCTCGACCGCGGCACGGGCGGCGGACCGGAAGCCGGGCAGATCCGAGGGCTCGATCCTGGCCGCCAGGGTGGCCGCCCGTCCGTCGAACTCGCGCGGCGGGATCCCGAAGATCGCGCACAGCTCGTCGTCGACCGTGAGCGCTCCGGTGTCGAGGTTCCAGTCGAACAGACCCACCCGTACCATCGGAGCGGACGGCACCGGGACGACCATCGGCGCCTTCCGCTCGTCCCACTCGCCGAGCAGGCGGCGGGCGCTCAGCCCGGCGAGGGCGGTGCCCAGACGGTCGGCCGTGGAGTACAGCTGCCGGCGCTGCCTCCTCGACAGTCCCGTCCCGTCGGGCTTGGGCGTCCACACCACTGCCATCGCTCCGAAGGCCCGCTCTCCCGCTCTCACGGGGACCGAGGCGGAGCCGAACGGGTACGGCACGGCGACCGAGAGCTGGGGGAAGCGCCGCATCGTCTCCTCCGCACCGGCCAGGTGGACGATGCGCCCGGAGCGGTACGCCTCCGCCACCGGGATGCGGCTGTTCACCGGGATCCGACGCCACCCGCCCAGCAGGGAGGGCGGCGTCCCGCACGCCGCGGCCAGGACGAGCGAGCGATGGTCGCCGGAGATCAGGAACACGCTTCCGGCATGCGCTCCGGTCACCTCCACGGCACTGACGACCGCGCTGACCAGTGCGTCGTCGCGCTCGGGAGCTTCGCCGGCACTCACGGAACCGAACGGGTACGAGCCCGATGCCACACCGTTGGTCGACACGTTGGCCTCGATCATCCATGGATGGTTTGTTCCATTTTATGGTCGTCTGCCAGTCGCTGCGGGCGGGTGCCGTGGACCTTGGTGACGGGAAGCCCACAGGTCCACCGACGCAGCGGCCGCAGGGCGGATATCGCGACGATGCTGCCCGTGGATCAGGCCGATCCGGTGCCGTGTCGGCAGGGGCTGGCGCGCCTGATGCGGACGGGTGGGCGGTGCGCAAGCGGGAGCCGTACTGGCCGCCGTGGCCGTCTCCCTTCCCGACTCCCGCTTCGACCCCGGTCGACTGACGGAGCTGGGGCGGCTGGTGACCGACACCGCCGCGGAAATCACCGCCCGCCACCTGGGCCGAGGGCGGCTCCCCCACATGTGGGTCGGCCGCAGCACGCGGGTACGCGGGGTCAGGACCGCCGCCGTCATCGCACGGGCACCGCGAGGTACTGGTACTCCAGGAACTCGTCGATCCCGACCCTGCCGCCCTCACGGCCCAGCCCGGACTGCTTGACGCCGCCGAAGGGTGCGGCCGGGTTGGAGACGAGCCCCGTGTTCAGCCCCACCATTCCGACCTCCAGCCGTTCGCTGATGCGAAGCGCGCGGTCCAGGCCCTCGGTGAAGACGTAGCCGACCAGTCCCCAGGGGGTGTCGTTGGCGCGGCGTACGACCTCGTCCTCCTCGTCGAAGGTGAGGATCGCGGCCACGGGTCCGAAGATCTCCGTGTCCATCAGACGGCTGTCAGGGGCGACGTCGGTGAGTACGGTCGGTGGGTAGAAGCAGCCCGGCCCTTCCGGGGTACGGCCGCCGACGAGCACCCGGGCGCCACGCTCCACCGCGTCCGTGACCAGTTCCTCGACCTTGGCCCGCCCGGCCGTGTCGATCAGCGGGCCGACGTCGACGCCGTCCCGGGTGCCGGGGCCCACGACGAGCGAACCCATACGTGTCGCGAGACGCTGCGCGAACTCCTCCGCCACCGACCGGTGGACGAAGAAGCGGTTCGCGGCGGTACACGCCTCCCCCATGTTGCGCATCTTGGCGACCATCGCGCCGTCCACGGCCGTGTCCAGGTCGGCGTCGTCGAAGACGATGAACGGCGCGTTGCCGCCCAGCTCCATGGACGTGCGTACGACCGTGTCGGCGCACTGCGCGAGCAGCAGCCGTCCGACCTGCGTGGAGCCGGTGAAGGACAGCTTGCGGATCCGGCCGCCGCGCAGCAGCGGTTCGCACACCTCGCCCGCCCGGGAGGTGGTGACGACGTTCAGTACGCCGTCCGGCAGTCCGGCCTCCTTCAGGATCGCGGCGAGGGCCAGGCTGGACAGGGGGGTCTGCGGGGCCGGCTTGAGGATCATCGTGCAGCCCGCCGCGATCGCCGGGCCGATCTTGCGGGTGCCCATGGCCAGCGGGAAGTTCCACGGGGTGATCAGCAGGCAGGGTCCGACGGGGCGGCGCGAGAGCAGCATGCGGTTGCGGCCGTCGGGCAGGACGCCGTAGCCGCCGTCGATGCGGACGGCCTCCTCGGAGAACCAGCGGAAGAACTCGGCTGCGTACGCCACCTCTCCCCTGGCCTCGGCCAGCGGCTTGCCCATCTCGGACGTCATGAGGTGGGCGAGCTCGTCGGTGCGCTCCAGGATGAGCTCGTGCGCGCGGCGCAGGATCTCGCTGCGCGCCCGGGGCGCCGTACGGGCCCACTCCTCCTGTGCCTCGACGGCCGCGTCCTCCGCGAGCCGGGCGTCCTTCGGGCCCGCGTCGGCGACGTGGCAGAGGATCTCGCCGGTCGCCGGGTCGTCCACGGGCAGGGTGGCGCCGTCCGCGGCGTCCACCCAGGCACCGCCGATGAACAACTGCGTCGGTGTGTCGGTCATGAGGTCTCTCCTGGTTGATCGGCGGCGGGGTCGAGGAGTTCCGCGAGGTGCAGGGCGCGGATGTCCCGGTCACCGGCGAGGTGGTCGATCTGGGTGGCACAGCTGAAGCCGTCGGCCACGACGGCGGTCCGCGTGGCCTCGTCGATGCCGTCGAGCCGTGGCTTCAGGGCCAGGTCGGCGACGGCCATCGAGGTGTCGTAGTGCTGCTCCTCGAAGCCGAAGTTCCCGGCGAGTCCGCAGCAGCCCTCGGCCTCGTCGACCTCGCGTACGCCGAACCGGCGCAGCAGGTCGGCGGGGCGACGGCCCTTGAAGGTGGCGTACTCGTGGCAGTGGGTCTGGAGTACGACGTTCCCGGGCAGCGGCGGCGGGTTCCAGCCCGGCTCGGCGAGGTCGGTCAGGGCCCCGGTGAAGGTGTGGACGCGGGCGGCGACGCGCGCGGCGGCCTCGGTGCCGAGCAGTTCGGGCACGTCGCGTTTGAGAGCGGCGGCGCAGCTGGGTTCCGCCACGATGATCGGCCGGTCGTCGCCGTTGTCGAGGTGGGCGACCGTGCGGGCCATGATTCGGCGCGCGACGGACAGCTGGCCGGTGCTGACCCAGGTCAGGCCGCAGCACAGGTCGTCCTGTGTCGTGCAGGGGATTCCCGCGTCGGTGAGCACGCGGCTCGCGGCTCCGGCCACCTCGGGGCGGAAGGCGCGGGTGAAGCTGTCGACGAAGAGCAGCGCCTTCGCCGGTTCGCTCGTCCTCGCCGCGCGCAGGACCTTGCGCAGGGTGCGCCGGGAGGCGAAGGCCGGGATCCCGCGCTTCGTGGACACGCCGCCGAGGCGGGCGAGCAAGGTGCCCACCGGCCCGCGCAGCAGCGCGTTGAGGGGGCGGGCGGCGTATCCGGCGAGGGCGGAGGTCAGGGGCAGCCAGCCCAGCGAGTAGTGGGAGCGGGGCCTGATCCTTCCCTTGTAGTGCTGGTGCAGGAACTCCGCCTTGTACGTGGCCATGTCGACGCCGACCGGGCAGTCGCTGGAGCACGCCTTGCAGGACAGGCACAGGTCGAGCGCTTCACGGACCTCGGTCGAGCGCCAGCCGTCCTGGACCGTCTCGCCGCGCACCATCTCCTGGAGCAGGCGGGCCCGCCCCCGGGTCGAGTCGTTCTCCTCCCCGGTGGCCCGGTAACTGGGGCACATCACTCCGCCCGCGTCGCTGCGGCAGCGGCCGATGCCCACGCAGCGGCGGGCCGCGCCCGCGAAACCGTCCTCGTCGTGCGGGAAGGTGAACACCGTGTCGAGCGGCTCGATCCGGTGCAGCGCCAGGTCGGTGTCGAGGGCGGCCGGGGCCACGATGACACCGGGGTTGAGCAGCCCTTCGGGGTCGAAGATCTCCTTGAAGGCGGCGAACGCCCGGATCATCCCGCGGCTGTACATGACCTCCAGCAGCTCGCTGCGGGCACGTCCGTCGCCGTGCTCGCCCGACAGCGTGCCGCCGTGCTCGACGACCAGGGAGGCCGCCTCGGTGAGGAACCGGCGGGCGGCGGCCCGGCCGGTGTCCGTGGCGAGGTCGAAGTCGATGCGCACGTGCACGCAGCCCGCGCCGAAGTGCCCGTACAGCACTCCGGTCAGGCTGTGGGAGGCCAGGAGCTTGCGGAAGTCCCGCAGGTAGGCGGCCAGATGCTCGGGGGCCACCGCCGCGTCCTCCCACCCGGGCCAGGACTCCCCGCCGTCCACGAGACGGGCGGCGAGTCCGGCCCCGTCCTCGCGGACCCGCCACAGCGAGCGCCGCTCGGCCGCGCTCTCGACGACCCGACCACCGGTCATCCGGCCCCGGGCCTTGAGCACGTCGAGCAGTTCCGCGGCGCGGGCGGTGACCGAGGCCTCGTCGTCGCCGTCGAGCTCGACGTAGAGCCAGGCACGGCCCTCCGGCAGGCCGGTGACGGAACCGGGGCCACGGCGGGCGCGCATGGTCGCGACGATCGCCTCGTCCATGCCCTCCACGGCGGAGGGCGACCAGCGCAGGATCTCCGGCACGTCCTCGGCCGCGTCGACGACGTCGTCGTAGCCGAGAGTCAGCAGCGCCGAGGCCGGCGCGGTGGCGATCAGGCGCACCTTCGCGGCCGTCACGACCGCGCAGGTGCCCTCGGTGCCGACCAGGGCGCGGGCCACGTCGAAGCCGTGCTCGGGCAGCAGGTGGTGCAGCTGGTAGCCGGAGACCTGGCGGGGGATGCGGCCGAGTTCGGTGCGGATCGTCGCCAGGTGGTCCGTGATCAGCTGCCGTACGTGCTCTTCGAGCTGGGCGATCCGTTCGGTGTCCGCGGCGTCGAGCGCACGGAGGCCGCTGTGGTCGGCCAGGGCGCGCACACCGTCCGCGGTGACGATCTCCAGGGCCTCGATGTGTCCGCTGGTCCGCCCGTCCCGCACCGACCGGTTCCCGCACGCGTCGTTGCCGATCATTCCGCCGAGCGTGCAGCGGCTGTGCGAGGAGGGGTCCGGGCCGAAGGTGAGCCCGTGCTCGCCGGCCGCGTCCCGCAGCGCGTCGAGGACTACTCCGGCCTCGACGCGCGCGGTGCCCGACTCCGGGTCGAGGTCCAGGATCCGGTTCATGTGCCGGGAGAAGTCCAGGACCACGCCCGGTCCGACCGCGTTGCCCGCCATGCTGGTGCCGCCGCCCCGAGCCGTCACCGGGATCCCCGCCTCCCGGCAGGCCCGCAGCACCGCGCTCACGTCCTCGGCGGTGCGCGGGAAGGCCACGGCCCGCGGGGGGACGCGGTAGTTGGAGGCGTCGTAGGCGTACGGACCCGTGGGGCCCGGTCCGGTTTCCACCCGCAGACCGGGGGCGGTCTCGGCCAGCCGGGCGACCAGACGGGCCACGGCCGCGGGCGCGTGCGTCATCGCTCGGACGCTCCCGAGGTGCCGGCCTCGACCGCGGCCGCCCATGCCTGGAGGCCCTCGTCCACCGCCGTCTCGTCGATGACGAGCGCCGGGATCATGCGCACGACCTGGTTCCAGGCCCCGCACAGCAGGAGCAGCAGGCCCTCGTCGACGGCGGCCCGCTGCACGCGGGCGGCGGTCTCGGGGTCGGGGCTGCCGTCCTCGGTGACGAACTCGGAGGCCAGCATCAGCCCCAGGCCCCGTACGTCCCCGATGGCCGGCGTCCGGCCGGCCACCGCCTGAAGCCCCTGTCGCAGCCGGGCGCCCATCGCGTCGGCGTTCTCGACGAGCTTCTCCTCGCGTACGACGTCGAGCGTGGCGCAGGCCGCGGCGCACGCCACCGCGTTGGCGCCGTAGGTACCGCCCTGCGAGCCGGGCCACGTCTTGCTCATCAGCTCCTCGGACGCGGCGATGCCGGAGACCGGGAACCCGCTGGCCAGCCCCTTGGCGGTGATCAGGATGTCGGGCGTGACGCCGAAGTGGTCGTGGCCCCAGAACCGGCCGGTGCGGCCCACGCCGGTCTGCACCTCGTCGAGGATCAGCAGGAAGCCGTGGCGGTCCGCGCGCTCCCTCAGTCCTTCGAGGAAGGCGCGGGTCGCGGGCACGTATCCGCCCTCGCCGAGCACCGGCTCCACGATGACCGCGGCCGTGTCGGCGGGCGAGGAGATCGTCTGGAGGGTGTAGTCGAGCTCCTGGAGGGCGAAGCGGGTCGCGGTCTCCTCGTCCCAGCCGTAGCGGTACGCCGACGGGAAGGGGGTGACGACCACGCCGCTCATCAGCGGGGAGAAGCCGGACCGGAAGCGGGTGCCGGAGGTGGTCATGGAGGCGGCGGCCACCGTACGGCCGTGGAAACCGCCGTGACAGACCAGGATGTTCGGGCGGCCGGTGGCCTGCCGGGCCAGCCGCAGCGCGGCCTCCACCGCCTCGCTGCCGGAGTTGGTGAAGAACAGGCTGTCCAGGCCGGCCGGCAGCACCTCGCCGAGCTTGTCGACCAGGCGCCGCAGCGGCTGGTGCATGACCGTCGTGTACTGGCCGTGGATGAGCGTGCCCACCTGCTCCTGTGCGGCCGCCACTACCTTGGGGTGGCAGTGCCCGGTGCTGGTGACGCCGATGCCGGCGGTGAAGTCCAGGTAGCGGCGGCCGTCCTCGCCGTAGAGGTGGACGCCCTCGCCCCGGACCGCCACGACGGGCGTGGCCTGGCGAAGGTGCGGCGACAGTGCGGTCATGTTCGTCTCCCAGCCATGCGTTGTCGTCTACTCCGGCATCTCGAGCATCCCGGCCGACGGGCACGGCGACAACGCCTGATCTGTCCAGCTCGGCCGTCGAGTTCGGACGTTGTGTCAACCGTCTCGGGCGCGTCGGCCGGGCCGAGACTGCGGTGGTGGCCGCAGAGTGGCTCTTGCGCAGGTCAACCGGGCTTGTCACAGTGTCCGGGCACGCAGGGAGGCACCATGAGCGAGAACGGCGAAGCGTCCGCGCCGCCGGTCACCGACGAGCGCGAGGGCGCCACGCCCGGCCACCCGCCCACCGTGGCCGACGTCCTGGCCCTCCCGGTCCTCGCCGCGGGGCAGCCCCAGGTCGTCACCGGGGTCACCCGCCTCGACCGGCCGGTCCGCTGGGTCCACATCACCGAGCTGACGGACCCCGCCTCCTTCCTCAAGGGCGGCGAACTCGTCCTGACCACCGGCATGCCCCTGCCCGAGGACCCGGCGGGTGTCCGCCGCTACGTCGACGAACTCACGGACGTGGGCGCCGCCGCCCTGGTCATCGAGCTGGTACGGCGTTACCACCGCCCGCCCGACGCCCTCGTCCAGGCGTGCCACGCCCGCGGCCTCCCGCTCGTCACCCTGTCCAAGGACGTCAACTTCCTGGAGGTCACCCAGGTCGTCCACGCGCTCATCCTCGGCAACCAGGCCGACGCGATGCGCAGGACCCAGCGGATCCACGAGGCGTTCACCACGCTGACGCTGCGCGGCGCGGGCCCCGAGGACGTGGTGCGTGCCGCGGCGGAGACGAGCGGCCGTACGGTCGTCCTGGAGAACCTGGTCCACCAGGCGCTGATCTGCGAACCGTCGGGCACGACGGTGGAAGAGGCGCTCACGGACTGGGAACGCCGCTCCAGGGCGACCCCGACCGGCGACCACACGGAAGTCCGGGGCCCGGAGAGCTGGCTCGTGGCACCCGTGGAGTACCAGGGCGAACGCTGGGGGCGCGTGGTGATGCTGCCCTCCCTAGTGCCCCGGCAGGCAACGTTCGCCCCGTCGCGACGCCCGGCACGCCCTCTCGCCGCACCGGCCGAAAGCCCAAGTACGTCCGGTCCATCGACGGAGCCTTCCGGCCGGCACGCCGAGAGCACGCACCGGCTGCGGTCCTCGGCCGCTGCGCGGCGGGCGCTCCTTGACGGGCAAACGTTGCCTGCCGGGGCACTAGCTTTCGGACACGAGGACGTCACCGTCCTGGAGAGGACGGCGATGTCCCTCACCATCGCCCGTCTGATCCACCCCACGCCCTGGGAACGCGGCGCGCACCGAAGCGCCCTGCGTGATCTCGCCGAGCGGCGGCACCGCTCCCCCGAGGACGCCCGCGCCCGCTGCGCGGCACTGGGCCTGCCCACGGAGGGCGGGACCTTCCTCGCCGTACTCGTGGAAACCCGCACGGCGGAGGAGGGCTCCGAGTCGGAGGCCCGCCTGTCCCAGGAGCTGCACACCGCGGGGATCCCGGCGCTCGTCGGCCGCCTGGCCCCCGGCCGCCTCGGCATCCTGCTGGCCTTGCGCCCCGCACAGCCCTGGCGACCCGTGGTGGAGCGGCTGAGCCGCACCGTGCTGGACCTGAACCCGGAGGTGGTCGTGAGCGTCGGCTCCGAGGTCGCGGACCTCTTCGACACCGCCCGCTCCTTCCGCCGGGCGGCCCGCGTCAGCGAGGCCGTCCAGCCCGGTCAGCCCCTCCCCGAGGGCAGGTCCTTCCACGAACTGACCGACATCGGCCTGCGCCAACTGCTGTACGCGCTCCGCGAGGACACCCGCATCCAGGAGTACGCGGAACGTCAGCTCGGGCCGCTCATCGACCACGACACCCGACACGGCACCGACCTGCTGACGACCCTGCGCCACTACCTGGACGCGGCAGGCAACAAGACCACCGCCGCCCGCCGCGGCAACCTGTCCCGGGAGACCGTCTACCAGCGCCTGCGCACGATCGAGCGCCTGCTCGACCGCGACCTCGAATCCGGCGAGCAACGTACGGAACTGCACGTGGCACTCACCTCGCTCGACGTCCTGCGGGCCGGCTGAACGAGGGCCGACACAACCAGCCCGCTCAGCCGACCCGCGGGTCAGGCGGTCTGACGGGCGCGTTCGGCAGCCCTCGGCCCGCGGGCGGACGCGCGCAGGTTACGGCCACGCCGAGTCAGCCCCCAGGGCTTGAGGACGGAGATCACCGTCATGAAGACGTAGGCGGACAGCGAGACGACCGGCCCGAACAGGACGTCACCGGCGTCGGGCAGTCCCTCGCCCGCGGCCACGGCGGCGACCGCGGAGTTCACCCCGGGGCGCAGGGCGAAGACCGTGGCGGTGGTCGTGGCCAGGGTCAGCCAGAACTTCGTGTAGACCCATCGGTGCCTCGCCAGTCCCCAGGGCGTGCCCAGGGACAGGACCAGGCCGCTGAGGAGGGTGAGGAAAGCGACGGGGAGCAGGAGCCAGTCGGCGAAGAGCTTCATGGCCCGGACGGAGGCCTCCACGGTCACCGCGGACCCGGTGGTGGCCGCTGTGATCCCGAGGGCGAGCAGCCCGAGCGTGAGCCCGAGCCAGCTTGCGGAGGCGGCTACATGGACGACGAGGGAAGCCCGGCGTGCGGGTCGGCTCAGTTTCACGTGACTCACCGTGCCGTGCGGGGGCGGCGAGGACGTCTGACAGGGGGAGTAACCCGGCGTACTGGCCTCGGCGTACGCGGCACGACTCGACGTGCGCCGTACCCAACCGCCGCATCAGGCCCGCCAGTCGCCGATGCCGTCCCATGCCTGCTCGATCGTTCGTTCCAGCTCTGGGCGCTTGTGGGTCTCGCCGACCTCGAAGAGCACATACCGGGTCGATCCGGTGTCCGGCGGAACGTCTCGTGGTGTCTGCCGGCCGCCGAACCAGGTGCGCAGCGTCTGTATCAAGTCCCTCTCCTCGGTTCGTTGTTCGCGGGTCCGCGGGTCCGCTAGGGCGCGTATCGAGTCGTGATCAATGGGCGGTGCGGGTGAGGTGAACGCCAGGCCTTGAGCTTGTTGATCAGGCGCTCGAAGGTGTTTCTCTCCTGCGGGACGAGTAGGCCCTGTCTCCGGCGACGGCGGCAGGCCGGGTGCGGGGACGGCCAACGGGCCCGCGAACCCGGATCTTGTTGAGCACCGCATGAACTGCGGGCTGTCCGCGGCCTGCCCTTCAGTCAGGACGAACGCCGGCGGGCGGTAATTGCGGTCGGCAGCGAGATGGACCTCGCTGGTCTGCCCACCCCGCGAGCGCCCCAGGAGGGCGGCCTTCAGCCGAAGCTTTCGTCGGCGCCGGATGCGTCGCTGCTCCTCCCGTTCGGGATCCGCTTCGGCGTACTGCTGCCGCAGCCGCTCGGGACACGGGCAGTACTGGCCGATAGGCAGGTACGGCCCGATGAACTCCCACTCGGAGTCCGTCAGTTGTATTCGGGTCACGCAAAAAGATCTATCCTCCCAGGCCACGCCGCAAGGGCGAAGTCCGGCACTGCCACCATCCGCCATCGAGTCGAACCAAGATCAGCCGAGACCGCGATGGGCGGCCCACAACGCCCCGGCACGGCTGGCAGCGTCGGAGACCAGGGCCGCCAGTTCGGCTTTGTCGGGGACAGGGAACGAGACGTATGCGCCCCGACCACCACCGACTGGTCGGCCATAGGCCTTCACGGCGAGGTGACCGTCCGGGAGAAGCCGGACGTTGAGTGTGGTCAGAGTGAACACTTCACCGCGTCGAGTGTCTGTCCAGCGGAGCGCCTGCGGGATCGTGACATTGATCGCCAGAGCACTTACTTCCAGATCGCTGCTCATAAACGGATGATCTCACGCGAGTCGCCGCAGCTCGCGGCCGAAGTGGTCGACGAACGTACGAGGGATTGACGGCCAAGGGAGCGCCCTGCAGCGGCTGGCGCGTTCAGCTCGGCGAGTTCGTCCCGGTAGCCCAACTGGCGCTCTCGACTCGCCGCAGGGCCCCTGAAACGCACAAAGGCCCATCGAGGTTGGGGAGTCCGACGGCGGTTGCCGGGGCTTCGGGGTGCCGCAAGGCGGTGATCGGGACGGCGCCGGGCTCGGTTGCGGGACTGGTGAATCGGCTGTCTGACGTGGGTCACCCGCCCGACGTCAAGCACCATCCGGAACTGCAGCCATGGGCGGTCTTCCCCGATGGCCGAGCGGCCCGGATGGAAGAGGAAGAGGTTTGTCCCATCTCAAGTGATCTGGTCCGAAGCCGCGGCTGTGACCTGGGCGACCAGAACGGTTGAGACACCTGGGTAGCCGAAAATATCAGTTGATCTGGACCCTGGCGTATCAATACTGGCTGTCGTCTCAGTTGATCTGGTCTGCTTCCGGCGTTTCGAATTGGACCAGTGGAAGGGCCGGCGAGAATGACGATGCACGATGACCAAGTGGACGTGACCACCGAAATCGTTGCGACCTTGATCCAAGAACAGTTCCCTCAGTGGAGCGGCAAGGCGATCCAACTCGTGTCGTCGACCGGGACGGTCAACGCCATCTTCCGCATCGGGAACGACCTCTCTGCGCGTTTCCCACTACGTCTGGCCGATGCTGCCGAGGCGCTGGCGGTTCTGGAACAGGAAGCCCAGGCGAGCGCGGAGCTGGCACAGGCGTCTCGGTTCCCCGCCCCGGAACCCGTCGCCTTGGGAAAGCCTGGAGCGGGTTACCCCATGCCGTGGTCGGTCCAGACATGGCTGCCGGGAACGGTCGCCTTCGATGCCGACCCGAGTGGGTCGGACGCTTTTGCCGAGGACCTTGCGGCCTTCATCACAGCCCTGCGGGAGGCCGAGACGCGGGGGCGGCTTTTCAGCGGCGAAAGTCGTGGCGGCATTCTCGCTCACCACGACGATTGGATGGCGAAGTGCTTCGAGGAGAGCAAGGGGCTGCTCGACGTGCCCCGGCTGCGCCAGGTGTGGAGCCACCTTCGGGAATTACCACGCACGGGTGCCGACGTGATGAGCCATGGTGACTTGATTCCCGGCAATGTACTGGTCGAGGGAGACCGGCTCAGCGGCGTACTCGACACCGGCGGCTTCGGCCCGGCCGACCCCGCGCTGGATCTGGTCAGTGCCTGGCACCTGTTGCAGCCAGGCCCGCGGGAAGTACTCCGGCGGACACTGGTCTGTGACGATCTGGAGTGGGAGCGCGGCAAGGCATGGGCGTTCGAACAGGCGATGGGTGTTGTCTGGTACTACGTCGAGAGTAATCCGACGATGAGCAGAATGGGGCGCCGGACACTCGACCGCATTCTGGAGTCGATGGAGTGATGTCGCCCCGATCGTAGGCCGTTACAGAGACGAGTCATTGACCGGGAGGCGCGCGTCCCCCTGCCGACTTCGTGGATTTCGCTCCTCCGGGTACCTGTTGGACGGGTGTCGTCCTCGTGCCGGAGGCGAGACGGGACTTCCTTGGTCGCTGAGCAGCCGCCATGCGGTGAGGGCGAGAGCGGCCCGTATCAGGCCAGAGGGTTCGGTGAGTTCGACGCCCAGAGTCCTGCCGATCTGTTCAAGTCGGCGGGCGACGCTGCTGTGGTGCAAGTGGAGAATTTCGGCGGCCCGGCGCAGGGAGCCGGTGGCGCAGTAGGCGTCCAACGTCTCCAGATCTTCTGGGTTGCCGGCGATGCGGGCGATCGCGGCCACGTCGGCATTGCCTTGCGCGGCGTCCGGAGGTACCTGGGCGAGCAGCGCCAATGCCCCCAAGTCGTCGTAGCGGACGGTCGGCTGGCGTGAAGTGGTGAAACGGAGGGCGGTGCGGGCTTGCCGCCAGGAGAGGTCGGGGCTTTCGGCGGCGCCGATGCCCGCGCGTATGCCTGCCGGGAACCGGCCCTGGTCCACGGTGGTCGCCAGGATGACACCGACGTCGGCGAGCGATGCCGCCTTCACCGGGTGGGCCGGGCAGACCAGGGCGCCGACCTCGTTGAGTGGCAGCTGCGAATGTACGGCGACGACACGGACCGGCAAGTCGGCGGCGAACCCCAGGAGCCGTAGCGCGCGGGTCCGGGCCGCCTCGTCGCCGGCGGAGCTGATCGCCAGTTCGACGAGGGCGGGGTCGGCCATGGTGGTGCGGGCCGGGCCGTATCGTTCGACGACCGCCGCGGCGGCGATGGCGAGCCGGTCCAGGAGCACTTCATCGAGCGGACCGGGCGGGCCGGGGCGTTCCAGCCACACCGTGCCGATCTCCTCCTCGTCGAGGGTGATCGGCGCCGTGGTGGACGCGGGGTGCAGCGGAGTGGACGCCTGCCTGCCGTCGGGCGAGATGCGGATCACCCGCCCTGTGCCGTGGAGCCGAATCCCGACCGCGCACCCGGCCAGGCCCGCCGAGGCCCGGGCGAGAGCCGGGAGATCCACCCGCCGGCGCATCAACGTGTCGTAGAACGCGACGACGCGGATCGCGCCTTGGGCGTGCGAGTCCAGGTGCGACAGCCGTTCGGCAAGGGCCTCCATGGCGCAAGGATAAGGGCCGGTGGATGCGCCGATCGGCGCGTAACTCGGGCCGGATGCCCGACAGTTGGCGGCTGACACCCTGGGTGTCGGCGATGAGGATGGTCGTCATGGATCCCGAACTCGAAGCGTTCGTCCCCCTACTCGTGAAAGCCGACCTGACCGACCCTGTCACCGACCGCAAGAACTACGCCGAGCGTGCCGCCGCGGCACCCGCGCCGGACACATCACGCATGGAGATCGAAGACCGTACCGTGCCCGCCGATCCGGATGTGCCGGTGCGGATCTACCGCCCGAACGGGGCGCGGGGCACGATCATCTGGCTGCACGGCGGAGCCTGGGTCATGGGGGATCTGGACACCGATCGCCACTTTTCCGCCCGGCTCGCGGCCGGCGCAGGCACAGTGGTGATCTCGGTGGACTACCGCCGATCCCCCGAGCACCGATTCCCAGCCGCCCTGGACGACACCTACGCCGTACTGACCTGGACGGCAGAACACGCGGCCGAGCTGGACATCGACCCGAACCGGATCGCCGTCGGAGGGCACAGCGCCGGCGCCGGCCTCGCAGCCGCGGTGGCGCTGCGGGCACGTGACCAGCAGGGGCCCGCAATCCGTTTCCAGCTGCTCAACCAGCCCTTGCTCGACGACCGTCAGGACACGTGGTCGCAACGGAACTTCACCGACACGCCCCTGCACGATCGCGACACACTCACCGCAGCGTGGCGGCACTACCTGGGCTCTGAGCCCGCCACACCGTGCGCCGCCCCGGCCCGGGCCGACGACCTTTCCGGCCTCCCCCCTGCCTACGTTGCCACCGCCGAGTTCGACCCGCTCCGCGACGAGGGCATCACCTACGCGCTGCGCCTGCTGCAGGCGGGCGTCCCGGTCGAACTGCACCAGTGGCCCGGCACCTTCCACGGCTCCCTGGCGGTCCTGTCCGCCGACGTGTCGCAGCGCCAGTTCGCCGAACTCGGTGTAGCCCTGCGCCGCGCCGTGGCCGAGTGAGGCGGCGGCGGCCGACCGGGCCGGCCCTCGTGCCCTACAACCCACCAGATGAAAGATCACCGCAGAATGGATGTTCCGGCATGACCGTTACCCCGATCGATCTGTTCGCCTCCTTCATCCACCTTGCCCAAAGCGGCCAGGTGCGCGCCGAGCAACCCGTGTTCGACCCGGAGCGGGACGGCTGACAGTTGATGACCTTCCATGTGGAGACCGACGCCGACGTCCACGCCGACCATTGGGAAATCCACTCCGAGGCGGACGAAGTCGTGTCCTGCCTCACCGGCGGGATACGCCTGTACTTCCGCCCGGAGCAGCCGGGAGAAGAGGAGGAGATCAAGCTGGCGGCCGGAACAGCGGCCATCGTCCCGCGCGGGCGGTGGCACCGCATCGCACTGGACGGCCCCAGCGACATCATGTCCATAACCCTGCCGCGGGGCAGCCGCCTGGAGAAGCGGACTGAAGTCCAGGCCGGGACCTAGCGTCCGGTTCTTATCCACGATGACGCTCGCCACAGGCCCTGACCTTGGCGATGCGGAAGCGTGCGCTCAGGCAACTGAATGGGCTGGTGTCCCTTTCCTTGAAGCCGTCATGACGCTCTCGTCGTGATGGAGGCGCGAGGCGGGTCTTGAGGTCCGCGATCTCTGCTTTGAGCCGGTCGATCTGGGCCGTGCGGGGATCGGGGGTCTTTCCTGAGTCCTGCAAGGTCTGGAGGCGGCGGGTGAACTCATGGGCGAGGTGCTCGTAAGGGCCCGGTCAGTGGGAACTGTTGGGGTCTTTCCGGGAGTAGAAGCCGGTGCGATGACACTCCGGCTTCGAGCGCGAGTGTCTTGAGTGGCTTCCTGCCCAACGGACCCGGCGCCATCCTCACCGGTGTGCTGCAGGGCCAGCAGCGCGCCGGGAGCGTGCTCCAGGCCGTCGACGACCGTCTCCCGCGCGGTGATCCGGCCCGAACCGAACCGGCTCGCGACCCGGCGCTCGAACTCCGGCCGCAGATCCTCGTGATCGCGGACGATGAAGCCGCTCAGGGTCAGCCGCTTGAGGACCGCCTGGATCAACTGGTTGATGTCGGCGGACCGCCGCTCCCCGCCGAACTGCGACATCATGCCGCACAGGGCGACCCGGCCCCCGGTCCGCAACGCGTGCAGGGCGGCGGCGAGTTGCTCCCCGCCACGCGGAAAAGCGTGTGACCGCCGTAACGGGCGTCGCTAGAGTCCCCTGCCGACGCTTGCATGGGTGGTGGAATTGCTCTCTTACAGTCCACGGCGCTCTCCGGTGCGTTCGCTGCTACGGCTGTGGCCGCACGTGAGGCCGGTGCGGGGCCGGTTGTTCCTGGCGGCGCTGCTGGCGGTCGTCGCTTCGTGCCTGGCTCTGCTGATGCCGTTGGTGTTGAAGTGGATGGTGGACGGTCCGGTCAGCGACGGACATGCGGCGGGGGTGTGGCTGGGTGGCGGAGTCCTCCTACTGCTGGGGGTCGTCGAGGCCGGCATCTTCGGGGTGCGTCGTTGGCTGACGGCGCGCCCGCTGGCCGCGGTCGAGGCGTCGATGCGCGGCGGGCTCCACGACCACCTGCAACGTCTGCCCGTCTCGTTTCACGACCGCTGGTCGTCGGGTCAGCTCGTGTCGCGAGGCACCGCCGACCTCCGGTCGTTACACGGCTTTCTGGCACTGGCACTGCCGTTTCTGGTGGTCAACAGCGCGACGCTGCTGGTCGGCTGCGTGCTCCTGCTGGCACAGCAGTGGGTGCTCGGCCTGGTACTGCTGGCCCCCGTGGTGCCGCTGCTGGCGCTGTGTTCCTTCCTTGAGACGCGTTACGGGCTCGCAGCGCGCCAGGCGAGGGAGCAGGCCGGCGATCTGACAACGATGGTGGAGGAGTCGGTGTTGGGCTTCCGAGTCGTCAAGAGCTTCGGCCATCACCACAGGTTGACTTGGGCCTTCCGGCAACGGGCGCTACGGATTCGCGGTACGGAACTGGCCAAGGCTCGCCTGCTGGCAGCCCTGTCGACGCTGCTCGCGGTACTGCCGGACGCGTCGCTGGGGGCCGTGCTGGTGCTGGGCGCGGTGGAGGTGGCTGACGGCGAGCTGTCGGCCGGGACACTCCTGGCCTTTCTCGCCATCGCGATGGAACTGCGCCCCGTGGTGATGTCGACGGGATCGCTGCTTGCGATGAGCGGCGACGCAGCCGCTGCGGCCGACCGCTACTTCGATGTGATGGACGAGCCCGCCCCGGCCGACCACGCGCGGGCGCACCTTACCCACCGAGCCGAGCCAGGGGCGGGGGACGGGGCCGAGGCAGCCGCAGCCGAGGTGGTCTTCGAGGACGTGGAATTCCGCTACCCGGACGCTTCGCCGGGTGAACCGGCCGTGCTCAGGGGCGTCAGCCTGCGGATCGCGCCCGGCGAGACCGTGGCCTTGGTGGGCGCCACCGGCAGCGGCAAGAGCACCCTGGTCACCTTGGTGCCCCGCCTGCACGAGCCGACCGGCGGCCGGATCCTCCTTGACGGGACGGACGTGGCGGCACTGACGCGCGCCGAGCTGCGGCGTCAGGTCTCCGTCGCCTTCGAGGAGCCCCCGCTGTTCTCCGCGACGGTCGCCGAGAACGTGCTGCTGGGAGCTGAGCACGCCGACGAGGCGGACCTCACCAGGGCCCTGGGCATTGCCCAGGCGGACGGCTTCGTCCAGACCCTCCCGGAGGGTGCACTCACCCACGTCGGCGAGCAGGGCATGAGCCTGTCCGGCGGCCAGCGTCAGCGGCTGGCGCTGGCTCGTGCCATCGTCGGTCGGCCCCGACTGCTCGTCCTCGACGATCCGCTCTCCGCGCTGGACATCCACACGGAATCGCTCGTCGAGGCAGCGCTGCGACGGGTCCTGGCCACCACGACGGCCCTGGTCATCGCACACCGGCCCTCCACCGTGCTGCTCGCCGACCGGGTCGCGCTGCTGTCCGGCGGCCGGATCACCGCCGTCGGCACCCACGACGACCTCCTTCGCACCTGCACCGAGTACACCTCCCTGATGAGCACGCTCGCGGCCGGCGGGGGTGGTACGCGATGATCCGATCGGGCTCCGGGCATCGCAACGACCCGTGGGCGAAGGACGTACTACCCGCCCCCGAGGGAGCGGCCCGATCGCTGCTGGCGTCCCTACTGCGTCCGCACGTGCGCCGCCTCTGGCTGGCCGGCGCCCTGGTGCTGCTGCAGCGGGGCGCGGCGCTGACGGGTCCGCTGCTGGTGGCGTACACGATCGATCGAGCGGTGCCCGCCTGGCGTGTGGGCGACCGCGGGCCGATGACCACTGTCGCGATCGGCTACCTGCTGTGCGTGCTGGCCTCCGGTGCCCTGCAGTACGCCTTCGTCGCGGTATCCGCCCGCATCGGCCAGGACGTGCTGCTCGACCTCCGAGTCCGCATGTTCGGGCACGCCCAGAAACTGAGCCTGGACTTCCACGAGCGCTACCCCTCGGGCCGCCTCACCTCCCGGCTCACCACCGACGTCGAGGCGCTGCGCGGACTGCTCGACGAGGGGCTGGCGGCGATCGTCACCGCCGCCGTGTCCACCGCCTACATCACGACCGCGCTGCTCTACCTCGACTGGCCACTGGGTGGAGCCGCGGTGCTCGTCATGGGACCGCTCGCCTGGACCATGCGATCCTTCCGGCGCCGTTCGATACGTGTCCATCGCAGGAGATCGAGCGCAACCGCCGCCGTCCTCGCGAAACTCGCCGAAACCCTGAGCGGCATCCGTACCGTCCAGGCGTTTCGGCGAGAAGCCTCCAACTCGGCCGCATTTGCCGTCCTCAACGGGGAGCACCAGCGGACGAACGGCGACGCCGACCTGGAAATGGCCCGCTACGTCACGACCTCACGGCTGGTCGCCAACATCGCCGTCGCCATCCTGGTGATGTGGGGTGCCTCCCGGGTCGTCTCCGGCGGACTTGAGCTGGGCGTGTTCGCCGCAGCCGTCCTCTACCTGCGGCAGCTCTACGACAACCCCCTCAGGCTCGGCGGAGTCGCCGACGCCTACCAGTCGGCGGCCGCGTCCCTGGAGAAGATCGCCGCCCTGCTCGCCCAGCAGCCCACCGTCCCCGAACCACCCATCCCGAAGCCCCTTCCGCCGTCGGCGGCCCAAAGCCCGGGGCGCTCGGTGACCTTCGAGAACGTGAGCTTCGCCTACCCCACCGGAGGGGAAGCGCTGTCCGGCTTCAACCTCCACATACCCGCCGGTCAGACCGTCGCCGTGATCGGCCCGACCGGTGCCGGCAAGTCCACCCTGGCCAAGCTGCTGGCCCGCTTCTACGACCCCACGGCCGGCCGCATCCTCATAGACGGGGAGGACCTGCGCCATCTGCCCACGCCCGAGCTGCGCCGAACCGTGACCATGGTGCCGCAGGACGCGTTCCTCTTCTCCGGCTCAGTGGCCGAGAACATCGCCATCGGGCGACCCGAAGCCGATGCCGAGGCCATCGCCCGCGCGGCACGGGACATCAGGGCACACGACATCATCGCCGCACTGCCGGACGGCTACGACACTGACGTCCGCGCCCGCGGCACCCGGCTCTCTGCAGGCCAGCGGCAGCTCATCGCCCTGACCCGGGCCCTGCTCGCCGAACCCGCCATCGTGATCCTCGACGAGGCGACCTCCTCCCTCGACATCCCCACCGAACGAACCGTGCTCCACGCGATGCGCACCGTGCTCCGCGACCGAACAGCCCTGGTCATCGCCCACCGCCTGTCGACCGTCCAGATCGCGGACCGGGTACTCGTGGTGGACGACGGACGCCTGGTGGAAGACGGCCCGCCCGCCGCACTCCTCGCGCGCCAGGGCCGGTTCACAAGCCTGCACCGGACATGGTGGTCCAAGCAGCCCACGACGCCCGAGGACCCCACCCCCCTCTACGAATGACACGAACCGATGAGAGGACGCGACGCCGTCGACCGTGTCGACTCCGGCAGCTCCGGGTAGGTCGAGGTCAGAGGATCTGCTGCTCGGCGCGTGCCTCGAGGCGGGCTATCGCCCTACGGCAGGCGCCGGTGAAGAGGACGAAGTCGGCGTCGGAGGTCGCCGTCCTGGCGCGCGCGGCACGGCTGCTGTAGTCACCGAACAGGCTCTGGCGCAGGTCGGTGGTGATCTCCAGCTGCCCGCCTTTGCCCAGCATGGTCAGGTTGCAGGGGTTGGTCGTGTTGACGCCCGCGAGGTCCGGCTTGGTGGATCCGTCGATGGTGTTGAAACCGGCAGCCCGCAGTTCGTCGTGCAGATACGTCTTGAAGTCGGCGTTGAGTCCACCGACCACCACGGACATGGTGGCGCCCGCCTGCTCTTCCTTGCAGCCGTGCAGGCTCAGGACGTTGAGGCTGCTCGCGGCCATGGAGCGGGCGACATGATCGTCGCAGTTCTTCGAGGTGACGTGCAGTTTGCTGTTGCCCGTGGAAAGGAGGCCCTCGAACATCCAGTAGTCGTGGACAGGCCCGCCGTCCGGGGTCCAGACCGACAGGTCTTTCGGGTCGTACCCGGCTATGCCCAGGCAGAGTTCGGAGGTGCCGATCTCGATACCGCCGCCGTGCAGGGCCATGATGGTCGTGCGATGGAACGGTGATTTCCCGGAGGACTCGCTGTCGAGCATCTGGTGCCGCTTGTAGCGACGGCCGAAGTCCGTACCCTCCTGCCCGGCCAGTTGGGTGTAGAGGTCGGTGTTCGAGCTGTATAAGTCGTCCTCGCCGGTGGCATGCGCCGTGGTCACTCCGACTCCGGTGACCAGTGGCGTTCCCGCGGCGGCGGTCGCAAGGGCGGAGGCCAGCACTGTGCGGCGGCTCATATGGGTCATGCCGCCATGATCACGCCAACCCGCTCGAAGAACCCCGACGACATGCCGCGAGAACCAGACCCTGCCGGCAGCCGGCAGAGCGTACGGCCGTGCTCCGTCCGTTCCTCCCTGGCCAAGGACTTGCGCGACCTCGAACGCGACGTCAGGCGCGGGCGAGCTCGGCGGCGCCGAAGGAGACGTCGAAACGGTCGCACCAGATGCTGACGCTGCCGTAGCGGGCGGGGTCGATGTCGGCGGGCACGGCGTAGTTCTGGCTTCCCTTGTTCCCCTTGAGCTTGCCGAGGCTGACGTACTCCCCGTCGTCGAAGACGTGCCAGCCGGCCTTCCCCTCCTTCACCGGCGCGTCGGTCAGCCACACGCGCAGGTCCGGGCCGTTGCTGGTGTCGAGGTTCTCCAGCCGGACGACGTGGGAGCCGTCGGCCAGCCGTACGAGCTTCACCGTCCCCGAGGTCGCGTGCTCGTGGCTGATCAGCTCACCGCCGGCCAGCGTCCGCGGCCCGGAGGGAGACGCGGAAGGGCTCACGGAAGGCGCCGCCTCGGGAGGCCCGGCGGCCTCCACGACGCCGGGCAGCGCCTCGTCCACGGTCTCGTCCTGCCACAGCTTCCACGGCTGGAACCAGTACATCCCGAAGCCGACTGCGACGACGGCCACCACCAGCACTCCGATGCCCCACGGTCCGACCAGCACCTTCCGCACGCGCCCCATCCCCGCCCCGCTTCCTGTGAGTTCCTGTCGCTGTCCCATTCAACGGGGCGGACGGCCGTCGTGGACCCCGAGAAAGATGACGGAACCCTTACATCGCCGGAGCGGGGCCGATCCGGAAGACAGAACTCTTCACTCTTCGGATACTGATCCGTAGAGAATCAGCCCATTTGCACCACTAATGGAGGTTTCATGACTTCGCGCCTCAACCCCTACCTCAGCTTCGGCGGCGACGCCCGGCAGGCGATGGAGTTCTACAAGGAGGTCTTCGGCGGGACCCTGAACCTCAACACCTACGCGGAGATCGGCGGGCAGGAAGGCCCGGATGCCGACAAGATCATGCACGGCATGCTGGAGACGACGAGCGGCTTCACCCTGATGGGTGCCGACACCCCGCCGGACATGGAGCACACACCCGGCAACAACTTCTCGATCAGCCTCAGCGGCGACGACGACGCCGAACTGCGCGGCTACTGGGAGAAGCTGTCCGCCGACGGTTCCGTCTCCGTCCCGCTGGAGCGGCAGATGTGGGGCGACGTGTTCGGCATGTGCACCGACCGCTTCGGCATCCCTTGGATGGTCAACATCAGCCAGCCGCAGAGCTGACCGGCCTTTCGCAGGTGGCGCAATCCATAGGGGGCGTCAAGCGCCGGCAAGGATTTGGACATGGTCCGAATCCAGCCATGGTTCTGACATTCGTTTCCATCTAGCGTGTAGCGGGCCCGGTCCGCGCCGGGTCCCGCTCTCGGGAACACCCCTGCTCCCACCTGTCGTAGAGGACCCATGCCCATGCCCACGTCCCCGTCGTCCTGGCGCCTCGCCCTGATCACCGGCGCCTCCCTGGCCCTCCTCGCAGGGTGCGGCAGTTCGTCGGACTCCGGTGGTGACGGGGGCGGCTCGCAAGAGCCGGCCGCCTCGTCCAAGGTCACCGTCGTCGCCTCCACGAACGTCTACGGCGACATCGTCGAGCAGATAGGCGGCGCGAAGGCCGACGTCACCTCGATCATCAGCGACCCCGACCAGGACCCGCACTCCTACGAGGCCGACACCCAGAACCAGCTGGCGTTGTCCAAGGCGAAGGTCGTCGTCGAGAACGGCGGCGGCTATGACGACTTCGTCGACCGGATGCTCAAGAGCAGCGGCTCCTCCGCCGAGGTGATCAACGCCGTCAAGGTCTCCGGCAAGACCGCCCCGAAGGGCGGCGAGCTCAACGAGCACGTCTGGTACGACTTCCCCACCGTCGCCAAGATCGCCGACCGTATCGCCGCCGCGCTGGGCAAGGCCGACCCGGACGACTCGGCCACCTTCACCAAGAACGCCGCGACCTTCAAGACGCGGCTCCGGACTCTGGAGGCGAAGGAGGCGCAGATCAAGAAGGACCACGGTGGTGAGGCGGTCGCCATCACCGAGCCCGTGCCGCTGTACCTGCTCGACACGTGCGGCCTGGTGAACAAGACGCCCGCGGAGTTCAGCGAGGCCATCGAGGAAGGCGACGACGTCTCCCCGAAGGTCCTGCAGACCACGCTGGCGCTGTTCACGGACAAGCAGGTCAAGGCCCTGGTCTACAACGAGCAGACCTCCGGACCGCAGACCGAGAAGGCCGAGAACGCGGCCAAGGCGGCCGGCGTGCCCGTCGTGCCGGTGACCGAGACCCTGCCCCAGGGCAAGGACTACCTCGGCTGGATGACCGCCAACGTCGACGCGCTCTCGAGCGCGCTGGCCAAGTGAGCCGGGCCACCGAGGCCTCCGGGACCGGTGCGGTGATCAGTCTGCGCGGGGCCGCACTGTCGTACGGCGAGCGCGTGGTCTGGCAGGGCCTCGACCTGGCGGTGCGGCCCGGGGAGTTTTTGGCCGTGCTCGGGCCGAACGGATCGGGCAAGACCAGCTTCGTCCGGGCCCTGCTGGGCCGTCAGCAGCTGTCGGCCGGGAGCCTGACGGTCCTCGGCCGGCCCCCGCGCGAGGCATGCCGGCATCTCGGCTACGTCCCCCAGCAGGCGGAGATGTCCGCGCAGGCCATGCTGCGCGCCCGCGACCTCGTGCGCTTCGGCATCGACGGGCACCGCTTCGGGCCACGGCCGCGCAACCGCGACGTCCGCCGCCGGGTGGACGAGATCCTCGCCTCGGTCGGAGCTTCGGCGTACGCGGACGTCCCGCTCGGCCTGCTGTCCGGAGGCGAGCGGCAGCGCGTGCGCATCGGCCAGGCCCTCGCCACCGATCCGCGGATCCTGCTGTGCGACGAGCCGCTGCTCTCCCTCGACCTGCACCACCAGCGGGCCGTCACCGAACTGGTGGACGCCCGGCGCCACTCCCACGGCACGGCGGTGGTCTTCGTGACCCACGAGATCAACCCGGTGCTCGGCCTGGTGGACCGGGTGCTGTACCTGGCGCCCGGCGGTCACCGGGTCGGCACCCCGGAGGAGGTCCTGACCTCCGAGTCGCTGTCGCGGCTCTACGGCACACAGGTCGACGTCGTCCGTGTCCGCGGCCGCGTCGTGGTGGTCGGAGCCCCGGACGAGCCGGCCGCGCCACCGCACCACACCCCTGAGATCGAGGAAGTACACCGATGACGCTCGCCGACGGGGTCTGGCAGCAGATCTTCAGCTTCGAGAACTACGGCGAACTCCTGGCGCTGGTGCGCAACTCCCTCATCGCCGGTGCCGCGCTCGGCCTGGTCGGCGGCCTGGCCGGGGTCTTCGTCATCATGCGCGATCTGCCCTTCGCGGTGCACGGCATCAGCGAGCTGTCCTTCGCGGGCGCGTCCGCGGCGCTGCTGATGGAGGTGAACATCGTGGCGGGCTCGATCGTCGGCTCGCTCCTCGCGGCCGGCGCGATCGGGGTCCTGGGCGCACGCGCCCGTGACCGCAACTCGGTGATCGGCATCATCATGCCGTTCGGCCTCGGGCTCGGCGTGCTCTTCCTCGCCCTCTACAAGGGCCGGGCGGCGAACAAGTTCGGCCTCCTGACCGGTCAGATCGTCGCCGTCGACACCCCGCAGATGTCCTGGCTGCTCGGCACCTCCGCCGTGGTCGTGCTCGCCCTGGCGCTCATGTGGCGTCCACTGACCTTCGCCAGCGCCGACCCGGACGTCGCCGCGGCCCGCGGCGTGCCGGTGCGTGCGCTGTCCTTCGCCTTCATGATCGTGCTCGGCCTCGCGGTCGCCCTGTCCGTCCAGATCGTCGGCGCGCTGCTGGTGCTCACCCTCGTCGTCACCCCGGCCGCGGCCGCGGCCCGCATCACCGCGTCACCGGTGCTGCTGCCGCTGCTCAGCGTCCTCTTCGCCGTCGTCTCCATCGAGGGCGGCATCCTGCTCGCCCTGGGCGGATCCATCCCCATCAGCCCCTACGTCACGACGATCTCGTTCACCCTCTACGCCGCCTGCCGCCTGGCGGGCACCTACCGCACCCGCCGATGGGGAGCCAGAGCCAGAAAGGCAACCCCGCAGCCCGCCTGACGGCACCTGCCCATGGTCCGACCCGGGGGCTCGCCGTGCGGTCGTGCCGACACGGAAAACGTTTCAACCGCGGCCGGGGTAGACTTGCGTCGCCCATGAGGACCACGTCGTGCCTGGTCGCACGGCTGCCACAGCGAGGGGGGTGGATGGACGCCATCTCGGCTCGCCCCGCCCGCATCCAGGACGTCGCGGCCGCCGCGGGGGTCTCGGTGTCCACGGTGTCGAACGTCCTGAACCGACCGGAGCGCGTCAACGCCCGCACCGCCGAGCGGGTCCGCGACGCGGTCGCCGCGCTCGACTACGTTCCCCATCCGGGAGCCGCCGGTCTGCGGACCGGACAGTCGTCCTCGATCGGTCTGGTGCTGCCCGACGTGGCCAACTCGTTCTACTCCCGCATAGCACGGGGTGCCGCGGACGCGGCGTACGACCACGGTTACTCCCTCGTGCTCTGTGACAGCGGGGACGCGCCGGAGCGGGAGCAGGGCTACTTCACCATGCTCGTCGAACAGCGGGCCGTCGGGGCCGTGGTGGTTCCGCTCAGCGCCGATCCCACCCGGCTCGCGCGGCTGCGTGAGCGCGGCATCCCCCTGGTCCTGGCCGACCGTGCGATGCCGGCCCAGGACGGCTGCTCCGTCTCCGTCGACGACATCGCCGGGGGCCGCATCGCCGTGCAGCATCTCCTGGACCGCGGAGCGCGCGACATCCTCGTCGTGAACGGAGAACGCGGGATCCGGCAGTGCGCCGACCGGTACCAGGGCGCCCGGCAGGCCGTGCGCAGCCGTCGTGAGGCGCGGCTGGGCCAGGTCGTGGCGGAGGAGATGACGGTGGCGTACGGCACGGAGATCGCCCTCCGGCTCGACGAACTGCCCGACGGGATCTTCTGCACCAACGACTTCCTCGCCGCGGGACTGTGCCGTGGCCTGGGCGAGCGGGGCGTGCGGGTTCCCGAGGACGTGCAGGTGGTCGGTTACGGCGACCTGGACATCGCGAGCTTCGTGGGGACGACCCTGACGACGGTCCGGCAGCCGGTCGAGGACCTCGGCAGGGCGGCCGTGGAGATGCTCCTCGACGAGGTGGAGGCCCGCGCGGAACACGCCCACGAGACGCGGGTGTTCGCGCCCGGCCTCGTCCTGCGGGACTCCACGCGGTCGCCTTCCGGTACCTGACCTCCTACCGGTCCGCGTCGAGGCCGGGGATCCGCAGCGTCACCGGCCCCAGCAGGCCGGAAGAGAGCTGAGAGGGGAAGGCCCAGGCGGTCGGCGTCGCTTCGGCGAGATACGGGGCCAGCGTGTTGTGGACGGTGACGTCGACGCGGACGGTACGCCCGGCGGCGCCGCACAGCTCGAAACGGTACGGAGCGCAGAACGCCTCGCCGACGGGTTCCCCGTCGAGGAACACCGCGACGCTGCCGCGCACCCGCCCCAGATCCAGCACCGGGTCGAGCCCGGCCGGTACCTCCAGGGAACGCGTATAGGTCACGCCCCCGCTCCAACCGCCCAGCCCCAGCGAGCGCCAGTCTCCCAGCGGCAGCGGCGCCGGTACCGTACGGACGCGCACCGGCCCGCGCCAGGCGGAGCCGCCCCGCAGCACGGCCGTGGGTGCGGTGACGACCTCGATCTCCGTGGGTACTCCGAGGGGTTGGTCGAGCGTCAGCTCCCCTCCCCCGTCCAGCAGTTGCTCCGTACCGTTCCCGACCCGCACCCGCGCGGGTAGCTCCAGCGGCAGGTCGACCGACACGGTGCCAGGCGGCACGGTGAACCGGAAGCGCTGCGCACGCGCGCGGACGTCGTCGGTGGATCGCAGCGGCAGTACGGCGGCGCCGAGCACCGGAGCGCCGGTGAGCCACTCGGCGTCCGGCAACGGGTGCGGCCGTACCGCGGCGTAGCAGTGCTGCAACTCGCCCCAGCGGCCCTCGTGTTCGACGGTGTGTCCGCGCCACTGCCCCGTCTGTGCCGCCCAGCCGGCGCCGCTGACCAGCGCGGTCGCGGAGGAACCCGCGGACGCCACGAGATCGACGAACACCGCGTCCCGGGCGTGGACACTGTCGGCCACCACCTCGAGCACGTGCTCGCCCGCCCGGAGTGTCAGTGGGTGGCGGAAGAACATCGGCACCGCGCCCCAGTCCGCCTCGTAGTACTCCACCTTCTCCTGCCGCGCCACGACATCGCCGTCGAGCAGCACGGTGACGCCCGCCGCGGCCCCCACGACGAGCACCGCTTCCGCGCCGGGGTTCGGAAGTCGCAGCCGAGCGCGGTAGGTCACGCGGCCGTCCGGTCGTACGTCGTCGGGCAGAGACATGAACTGCGGACGCGCTGTGAATCCGTCCGGACGGGACAGACAGAAGTAGCTGCCCAGCGGGGTGCCGGCGGCGCCTGAGATCAGCAACGGTCGGTCCTGGGCGTCGGCCAGTTCGTACTCGAGCACGTTTCGGGGCTGCGCCACGTCCACCCGGGCGGACGCCAGATAGCCGCTGCCCGTGTCCAGCAGCTCGCCGTTCCACCACACGCGTTTGGCCGCCGCCGCACCGATGTGCAGATCGGCGGGTCCGCGGTGGTCGGTCTCCACGATCGACCGGACCCGGGCGACGGTTGCGCTCCCGGGGACCGGGACGCGCACGAACTCCTCGGCCACCAGCCCCTTGTTGCCGAGCAGCCCGTCCGGATCCGGGATCCCGCGGCTCGACGAGTACAGCGAGACGCCCCAGCCCGCGTCCGGGGGCACGAGGGGCAGCTCTCCGGCCAGGATCCGTTCCACGGCGGCGCTGTCCAGCGGGTCGGGGGCCTTCTCGGAGGGCACCGGATGCAGGACGCGCACCCGATTGCCGTACGTCACCCGCGTCCGCTCGCCCCACGCATCGGTCTCGGTCCACCGCATGCTCCAGATCTGCGGCTCGGCCACGGACGACCCCGCGGGCAGCGCCAGGTCGCCCCAGGTGTTGTCCATGGTGAGCACCAGGCGGCCCTCCCAGCCGGTCGAGACGTCGAGCGTCTCGACCGGCCCCGACGGCGGTGTCGTGGTCCGGGCCGCTGGGGTGCCTTCGCGCCATACGACGAGGGCGGCGGGGGCGCCTTCCAACGGCACCTCGATGGTGGAGACGCCGTCGGAGACGGTGACGCGTCCGGGGCGTCGGTCGCCGGTCGCCGGGTTCCAGACCTCGGCCTCGGCGATCGCCGCCCGCACGGTGACGGAGGAGCTGTGGGCGTAGCGCGCGGGGTCGATGTCATGGTGGCCCCTGGGCGGATGCGTACGGGCGTCGGGGAAGGCTCCCGTCACCAGGGCGACCGCCACGTCGTCCTTCCGCCTGACGAGCAGGGGCACATCGCCCGTCGCGTATCCGGCGGTGTCGGCCACCGCCGCCGCGCCGGCCTCCGCGTCACTGACCCGCTCCAGCCGTGGATGGGCGAGCAGCGCCGCGACGACGGAGTCGTCACCGGCCAGGCCGGCCGCCGCCGCGGGTGGACGGCCGACCACCACGACCCGCCCGCCGGCGTCGAGGAGTTCGGTCAGCCGGCGCGCTGTCTCCTCCTCCAGGACGCTCGCCGAGGGCAGCAGAACCGCGGTGTAGGCCAGGTCCCTGATGCGCAGGGCGCCGTCGGCGGCCCCGGCCCGCTGCACCGAGGCGTCGTCGATGACGTCGAAGGAGAGGCGGTGCCGGTCCAGGGCGCCGATGCGGGGCCCGAGCCAGTTGTTGGTGCCGCAGAGCTCCAGGTAGTGCCGCTGCGTCTCGTCGACGTCGGTGTGGCGGTCGCCGAGGCGGCCGTCGCCGAAGTGCTGGACGGGCGCGTCCAGCGGGAGGAGCGCCTGCATGGTGGCGGTGGGGTGCAGGACCGCGACGTCGGCACTGTAGGTGCCCCAGGACAGGATCGAGCAGATCCGGGCGACGGCCCGGGAGAACGCCGGGTACTGCTGCCAGTACGGCTGACGCCAGTCGGTGGACGGCGGTGCCCATTCGAACCAGCCGCCCGCGGTGCCGAAGTAACTGGCGTGCGGGTTGTACAGGTTGGCGCCGCTGCGCAGGAACGGCAGGAGCCAGTCGTAGGTGTCCTCCAGGGTGCCGCCCCAGCCGGAGGAGTGGAACGCCTCGATCCAGACGCGCTCGTGGCCGTAGAGGTGCGCCATGGAGGAGTGGACCTTGGCGTCGCCGTGGTGGTCGCTGCCGGCGGCGCCGTACCAGCGGTGGGTGCGGAAGTAGTCCGTGTAGAGCTGCGTCGACTGGGCCGGGTAGCCGGCGCGGGCGGGGTTGCTCTGGTCGCAGCCCAGGAGCATGCCGCGCTCGTCGTGCCAGGCGGCGAGCGGCCTGAAGAGGGCCTCTTCGGTGAGTTCGGCGCGGACGGCGTAGTAGTCGGCGCGGATCCTCGTCGCCCGGGCGGTGTCATCGAAGAGGGCCGGCAGGTGGTCGAGCAGGTCGTAGCCGCGCCGGGAGCGGAACTCCTCGGGGAAGCGGCGGCTCCAGGAGTTCGTGCCGGGCAGTTCGTCCTGGAAGCTGCCCGCGATGACGTTGCCCAGGTACTCCGGGACGCGACGGTCGTACTCATGGTGGACGGCGTCCAGCAGCAGGCCGACGGCGTGCGGGTCCAGGTAGTCGAATGCCGTGGGAACGGAGACGACGAGCTGTACCTCGCTCCCGTCGGCGACCGTGATCCGGGCGGTGTCGGTGACGCTCAGTCGCGCGCCCGTCATGTCGTACGCGCCCACCAGCGTCTCGGGACCCTCCAAGGCGACGGTGCCGCCGGAGACGACGGCCCGGCGCGAGCGCAGGGCCCGGCCCGCCGCCTCGGGGTGCCGTCGGGTGACGCTCCCTTGGACATTGGCGCCGGAGAACCCGATCTGGTCGTAGAACCACAGGCGCGTGCCCAGGTCCCGGGCGATCTCGCAGGCGTCGGTGAAGCGTTCCCACCACTCCTCGCCGAACCACGCCGGCTCGTCGGCGCGGGCGCCGAAACTCGGGCCTGCCGGGGCCAGGTTGATCACGACGAGGTTGTGGATGCCGCCCTCCGCGAACCCGCGCATCTGCCAAGCGAGGCGCTCGCGGGTGACCTTCGCGCCCGACCACCACCACAGCGGCGTGGGACCGAAGTCCCGGGGCGGATCCTCGAAGAGCTGCTCCAGTGCGGGGGAGATCACGGATGCGGTCCTTCCCCTAAAACGTTTTTAGGTCGCCTTCACCGTAGGCGGCCTGGAACGTCCGCGCCATATCCAGAGAAGCCGAGGAAGAGATCGGCCGTGTGCCGCGGATGTGTGCGCGACATCTTGTTGCAACGTTTTTCTCGCCCTATATTCGCTGCGACTTGGCCCCGGAACCGCGACCTCACAAGACGACGGAGTCGCATCATGGCCCGAACTCCCACTGCCCCGGATCACGCCAAACAGCCCATCCCGAAGCGCCTGTGGAAGGTCGCGGCGCTGTCGGGCATGGCCTCGTACCTGGATGCCGCCCTCATCGTCAGTATCGCCGTCAACCTGGCCATCTACCGGGACAGTTACGACATGGGCGTCTGGATGGCGGGCGCGATCAGCGCGATCGTCACCGGCTGCATCGCCGTCGGCTCCCTCGTCGGGGGACGGCTGGCCGACATGTTCGGCCGCCGCCGTGTCTACAACTGGGACATCTTCTGCTTCGCGCTCGGCGCGGTCGTCATCACGCTGGCGCCGAACGACATCACGCTGTTCGTCGGCGTGCTCGTGGCGGGTCTGGCGGCCGGTGCCGACCTGCCGACGTCCCTGGCCGTGGTCTCGGACGCCGCACCCGCCGACGGCCGGGCGCGTCTGGTGTCCTTCACGCAGGTCATGTGGATGGCGGGCATCGTCGTCGTCACGTTCCTCGGTTACCTCCTGTCGGACACGGGCATGACCGGGGCGCGGCTCATCACCGGCCATCTGGCCGTCGCCGCGCTGGTCACCTGGCAGCTGCGCTCCCGTCTGGAGCTGGCGGACGAGCTGCCCGAGGAGGAGGTGGAGGCCGAGGCGGCCGCGCTGGCCGCCCCGCGCGGCACCGCGCTCAAGAACGTGTGGAACCGTGCCGCGTTGCTGCCGATGGCCGCGACCTTCGCCTACTACGTCACCTGGGGCATCGGCGCCAACACCTTCGGCCAGTTCGGCACCTATCTGCTGGTCACGGTCAGCGGTGCCTCGCAGAGCCTGGCCACCGGGATCAATCTGGCCTTCCTCCCGATCGCGCTGGTGCTGACCTTCGTCTTCGTCCGGATCGCCGACACCCCCTGGCGCGACCGGCTGTTCTACGTGTTCACCGTCGTGCAGATCGTCGCCTTCTGCATCGCCTCCCTCACGGCCGGCGCCCTCGTCGGCATGCTCGTCTTCTTCGTGCTCTACCAGATCTCCAACCCCTTCGCGGGGGAGGCCAGTTACAAGGTGTGGTCGCAGCTCACGCTGCCCCCGGACACCCGCGGCACCACCCAGGGCCTCACCTACGCCCTGTCGCGGGGGGTCTTCGCGGGCGTCGCGTTCGTCACGCCCGCCCTGATGGAGTACAGCGCGTCCGTCCTGCTCTGGTCGATCACCCTGTGCATGGCGGCGTCGGCGGTCGCGGGCGTGTACGTCGTCCGTGTCCTCATCCAGCGTTCCCCCGATACCGCTGCCGCCCCCGCGGATCTGGGCGTGGCCCGGGCCTGAGAGCTCCGAGCAGAATGGGCGCCCGGCTCGCGACGCCTGGCACGCACGCTCGCCGCGTTGCCGGAAGGCCCTAGTAGCTCCTCCCCCACTCTCGGCTTCGCTCGAGCGGGGGGACCCCCATCGAGGACCTTCCGGCGCCTTGCGATCGCACGCACCAGACGCCGCGAGCTGATCGGACTCCCATTCTGCTCGGAGCTCTCAACCCGAACCGGACCTCACAAGGAGCACCGACCATGGCAACGACCGACACCCCGACCGTGACCGCGGACCGCGCCGCCGCCCTGCGCGATCTGCTCCCCCCGGTGACCCGCCGCCGTACCCGCATCGGCCTGGTCGCCGGCGGACTCGGCACGTACTGGCCGCAGTTCCCCGGTCTCCTCCCGCGGTTGAAGGAGTCGGCCGCGTACGTCACCGAGCGCCTGCGAGGGATGGACGCGGAGGTCACCGATGTCGGCTTCGTCTCCGACGCCCAGGAGGGCGCGGCCGCCGCCGAGCGGCTCCGCCGTACGGACTGCGACCTGATCGTGCTCTTCCTGACGACGTATCTGACCTCGTCGATGGTGCTGCCGATCGCCCAGCGCTCACACACCCCGATTCTGGTCATCGACCTCCAGCCGTCGGAGCGGATGGACCACGCCACCTTCGACACCGGCGACTGGCTGGCGTACTGCGCGCAGTGCTCGGTGCCCGAGATCGGCAACGTCTTCCGTCGCGCCGGCATCCCCTTCCGGTCGGTCTCGGGCTGGCTGCGCCAGGAGGCCGCCTGGCGGCGCATCGAGCAGTGGGTACGCGCCGCACATGTCCGCGCCGCCCTGCGGCACGCCCGGCACGGCCTGATGGGCCACCTGTATCCCGGCATGCTCGACGTGTCGACCGATCTGACGCTGCTTCCGGCGACGTTCGGCTCGCATGTGGAGGTGCTGGAGTTCGACGACCTGCGGCACCGGGTGGAGAAGGTGACGGAGGCCGAGACCCGCGCCCGCATGGATCTCGCCCGGCAGGTCTTCACCCTCGACGACAGCGTGGTGGACGAGGACTTCGCGTGGGGAGCGACCGTGTCCGTCGCGCTCGACCGGCTCGTCGAGGACTTCGGCCTCGACACCCTCGCGTACTACCACCGCGGTCTCGACGGCGAACTGCACGAGCGGCTCGGCGCCGGCATGATCCTGGGCGCCTCCCTGCTCACCGCCCGGGGCGTGCCCGCCGCCGGCGAGTACGAACTGCGCACCAGTGTCGCCCAGTTGGTCTCGCAGAGTGTCGGTGCCGGAGGGTCCTTCACCGAGATCCAGGCCCTCGACTTCGAGGACGAGGTCGTGGAGATGGGCCACGACGGGCCCGCCCACCTCGCCGTCAGCGCGCGTGATCCGCTGCTGCGCGGCCTGGGTGTGTATCACGGCAAGCGCGGCTGGGGCGTCAGCGTGGAGTTCGACGTCCGGCACGGCCCCGTCACCCTGCTCGGCCTCGGCCAGGACGCGGACGGCAGCCTGTCGTTCATCACCTCCGAGGGCACCGTCGTCCCCGGCCCGCTGCTGGAGATCGGCAACACCACGAGCCGGGTGGCGTTCGGCCGTGATCCCGGCGAGTGGGTGGATGCGTGGAGCGCCACGGGCGTCGGCCACCACTGGTCCCTCGCGGTCGGCCATCACACCGCCGGTTTCCGGGCCGCCGCGAGTCTGCTCGGCATCGAGCACCGGGAAGTGTGACCTCGCGCCTGGCAGGCGCGAGGGAAATCCCCGGTCACCCCTCATGTGCCGCGGCCGGCCGCGATGCGCGAGCACCGCGGCCGGCCGGGGGGTGCCGAGGGGTGGGTCAGCGTTGGACGGGCTTGCCGCGTCCCCAGCCCCAGGCGAGCCGGTCGGCGCCGGACTGGTTGGTGGTGGCCAGCCACGGGCGGGCGGGGTCGCCGATCAGCTTCTGCAGCGAGTACGTGTCACCGGTGCGCAGGCCGGGCCAGTAGACGGAGCCCATCTTCAGCTCGCGGAAGGTGTCGGTGACGGCCTGCATGAAGTTGATGAAGTTGTTGTCGGGAGCCGGCTTGTTGTAGTCGAAGCCGGTGGTCATGTGGGCGCCGAACTCGTCCGCGACGGTCCGGTTCGCGCAAGTGCCGATGCGCTCCTTGAGGTCGGCCACCCACTGGTCGTAGGTGGCGTACTCCTTCCAGAACCCGTAGTGGTGCAGCGACAGATAGGTGCCCTTCAGACGCGGGTCGGCGCACACGGAGGTGACGTGGTCGTTGTAGCCGGCGCCGCTGACGAAGACCCGGTTGCGAGGGACCGACGGGTAGGTGCCCAGCCACTTGGCGGCGATGTCGGCCCACTCGGTGTCGGTGTAGCCGTGGGGCTCGTTCATCGGCTCGAAGTAGACCCGGGCGTTGCCCTTGTAGGCCTTGACCACGGTGTCCCACATGGGCCAGAAGGTGGCCTCGTCGTCGATGAAGCCGTCCTTGCGCGGGCCCGTGCCCTCCCAGTAGGAGAGGATGACCTTGAATCCCTTGGCCGTCGCCGCGTCGATGACACCGCGGTAGGACTTCCAGTAGGAGCCGTTGACGGTGTACGGGTTGATGGGCAGCCGGACCGTGTTGGCACCGAGGTTCGCGCGGAACGCCGAGATGATCCGGCTGGCCTTGGTGTAGCTCTGGGCGTAGGTGTCGGAGGTCGACAGGCCGGACAGGACGACGGGGTCGTCGGCGAAGTTGTCGCGGGGGTCGGCCCAGTTCACGCCCTTGAACTGGGTGGTGTCGGTGCTCGGCGCGGCGGCGGCGGAGCTGCCGGTGATGGTCGTACCGCTGATGGCGGCGATCGCGACCGCCACGAAGGCGGTACGCAACCGGGGGGTGAAGCGGGTGCTGGTGGGGGTCTTGCGCATCGGCTTGCCCTTTCGGGAGATGGCGGCGCTTGTCATGAGGGGGGATGGGGGTTCTGCCGCCCGGCTGTCGCCACTGGACGGTGACCATCCTGTTCAGGGATGGCGTAAGGCTCGGTTCGCGGCGGAGCCGACCTGCGAGAAGGCGGGCGAGCTAGGGCCTGTGCCGGAAGTGGCGTCGTCCGCCCGGAGGGCGGGCCGGGCGCCCGCCGCGATGGGGGTCCCCCCGCTCGAGCGAAGCCGAGAGTGGGGGAGGCTGATGACTGCGTTGGTGCGTGCTCTCGGCGTGCCGGGCGGAAGGCCCCGTCGATGGACCGGATGTACTTGGGCTTTCGCCCGGTGCGGCGAGTGGGGGCACCTCCCACGCCCTTAAGGCAGTGGGGGAGCGTGCCAGGCGCCGCCCGGCAGGCGCCACTTCCGGCACAGGCCCTAGCGCTGTGCATCCGTGCCCGCGGTGCTGGGACCACCGTTCCGCTCCTCCCTGCTCCGCCGACCGCGATGCCGTGTTTACGTAAACATCCGAGGAACAAGGCGGTGCGCCAGGCTGCTCTCGCGGCCGATGTTTACGTAAACTTCAGGGCGTCGGAATCGTGGCACCCGCCCCAGCGATCGTCAAGGTTTCCCACGCGTAACATCCGTGGCACCGCGTGGCGGAGTCCCGGCCCGGGGCCCAGGGAAGCGGGAGTGGTGGAGCGATGGACCTGAACAACCCGGAGAAGCTGGTCTCCGCGGCCGCCGGCGGCGCGCAGCGCGGCGGCTCCGGCGTGCCCGGCGGACGCCGCAAGCAGCGCGTCTCCATGGCCGATGTCGCCAAGCTCGCGGGGGTCTCGTCCCAGACGGTCTCGCGGGTCTCCAACGGCCATCCCGGAGTGATCAGTTCGACACGGGAGCAGGTGCTCGCGGCGATGCGGGAACTGGGCTACCGGCCCAACAGCGCGGCACGCGCCCTGCGGTACGGCCAGTTCAACACCATCGGCGTGATCCTCTTCAGCCTGTCCTCGACGGGCAACAGCCGCACCGTGGAGGCGATCGCCACGCACGCCGCGGCCGAGGGATACGCGATCACCCTGATCCCCATCGACGTCCCCACCCAGGACAACGTACTGGGGGCCTTCACCCGGATGGGCGAGCTGGCCGTCGACGCCGTCATCGTCATCATGGAGATCCATCTGCTCGACACCGGCACGGTGCAGCTGCCGCCGGGCGTGCACGTCGTCGTCGTGGACTCCGACGCCGGGGACCGCTACAGCGTGGTCGACACCGACCAGGCCGACGGCGCCCGGAAAGCCGTCCGGCACCTGCTCGACCTGGGCCATCGGACCGTATGGCATGTGACCGGCCCCGAGACGTCCTTCGCCGGCCAGCGCCGGACCCAGGCCTGGCGCGCCGTCCTGGAGGAGGCGGGACGCCCGGTTCCGCCGCCCCTGCGCGGCGACTGGTCGGCCGAGTCCGGCTACGCGGCCGGCCTCGCGCTCGTCGAGGAGCCCGACTGCACCGCCGTGTTCGCCTCCAACGACCAGATGGCCCTGGGTCTGCTGCGCGCCTTCCACGAACGCGGCCTGTCCGTCCCCCGGGACGTCAGCGTGGTCGGCTTCGACGACATCCCCGACGCCGCCTTCTTCGTCCCGCCCCTCACCACCGTCCACCAGGACTTCGCCGAGGTGGGGCGCCGCTGCGTCCAGGACGCCCTCCGCCAGATCCGCACCCGCGGCGGCTCCCGCCCGGGGACCGACCTCGTCCCGACCCGTCTGGCGATCAGACACAGCACGGCACCGCCACGCAGCTGACCGTCCGTGGAGTCTGCCGGTGCCGTGATCACGACCAGCGATTCGGGGGCGGCGGGGCAGTCCCCGCACCGCCCGCTCACCCGTTCTTGCGGCCGACTCCCGCGTACACCCAGTACTCCGACGGGTTGTCCGGGATCCGGTCGTCCGGGTCCGGGCGCCACAGGGGCACGTGGACCAGGCCCGGCTCCGCCAGGTCGAAGCCGGTGAAGAGGCCGAGGATCTCGGCGTGGGAGCGGGCGGTCACCGGCGAGGTGGCCCTGGACTTGTACAGCTGTCCCACGGCGGCGGCCGTGTCCGGGCGATCCTGGTTGGTGGCATGACTCATGGCCAGCCAACTGCCTTCGGGTACGGCGTCCCGGAAGGCGGCCACGATGCCGGCCGGGTTCTCCTCGGGCGTGACGAAGTGCAGGATCGTGATCATCAGGACGGCGACGGGCTGCTCGAAGTCGATCAGCTTCCGCACCTGCGGGGAGGACAGGATGTCGGCCGGGCGCCGGATGTCGGCGTCGACGATGTCCGCGTCCGGGTTGTCGGCCAGCAGGGACGCGCTGTGGGCCACGGCCACGGGATCGTTGTCCACGTAGACCACCCGGGCTCCCGGACTCGCCGCCTGTGCCACCTCGTGCACGTTGCCCTGGGTCGGGATGCCCGAACCGAGGTCGATGAACTGCCGCACCCCGGCCTCGACCAGGAAGCGAACGGCTCGTCCGAGGAAGGCGCGGTTGGCGCGGGCCAGGGTACGCACCTGGGGATCGATGGCCGTGAAGGCCGCCACCGCCTCCCGGTCGATGCCGAAGTTGTGCTGTCCGCCCAGCATGGCGTCGTACATCCGGGCAACGCTCGCCTTGTCGGGATCGGCTCCCGCTGGGAGCCCCTCCGTGTCGGACACCACAACTCCCTTCACTTCCGGCGCGCTTGACGCATCATCATATAGTTTGCCGACGACGCGTGGCGAACAGTTGTCCCCGCCGCGCGACCGCAGCCCGCACCCCGAAAGGCACGACCCTGCGGAACGAACCGCGCAGCCGCACCGCCGACGCACCCGTCGCACCGCCCGCGCCCCGACGGTCGCTCTTGTCCCCCGCGGCCGACGCCATCGGCTCGGAACTCGATCTGCCCCTGACCGGCAGCCATGTCGTGCACGCGCTGACGCCCGGGTTCTGCGACGCGGCGTCGGTCTATCTGCTGGAGCGCTGGCGGCGCGAGGAGAACGCGTACGTCACCGTGGATCCGCCCCAGATCGAGGCGCGCCGACTGGCGGTGCGGGTGGGAACGGACACGCTCGAGGACTGGGAGGGCATGCTGCCGGTCGGTGAGGTGATCGTCTTCCCCCGTGAGACGCCGTACGCCCGCGCGCTTGCCGCCGGACACGCCCAGGTGCTCGACACGGTCGACGCGCACACGTCCGAGCGGCTCGTCGCCGCCGGCGGCGGTGACGCCCGCATCGGCGAGCTGCTGTCGCGGGTGGGTTCGTTTCTCGTCGTCCCGCTGCGTCTGCGGGGCGCGGCGGTCGGCTTCCTCACCTGTACACGCGGACCGGACCGGGCGCCGTTCCTGCCCGCGGACGTGGCGGCCGCGGAGTCGCTGGCCGCGCGGGCCTCCATCGCCCTGGACAACGCGCGCCGGTACGAGCGCGAGCGCCGCACCGCCCTGGCCATCCGCAACAGTCTGCTGCCCGGCTCGGTCCAGGAGTTCGAGGGCTGCCGGATCGCCCACGGCTGCCTGCCCGCCGGGCAGGGCACCGTCATCGGCGGTGACTGGTTCGACGTGCTGAAACGGCCGGGTGACCGGGTCGGCCTGATCGTCGGGGACGCCATGGGGCACGGTCCCGAGTCCGCCGTCGCGATGATCCAGCTGCGCACCGCCGCCCGTACCCTCGCGGGATTCGACATCCCTCCGGCCGATCTCATACGGCGGCTCGACGCGCTCGCCGACGACACACCGGGCGCCTCCTTCGCGACCTGTATGTACGCCGAATGGGACGCCCGGCGCTGCACCTGCACCCTCGTGGGCGCGGGCCACCCTCCCCCACTGCTGCGCGGCCCGGACGGCCGGACCGCCCCGGTCCCGCTCGTCGGACCGGGCCTGCCCCTCGGACTCGGCGCGGACACCTACGAGGCCACCGTGCTGAGCGTGCCGGAACCGGCCCTCCTCGTCCTCTACAGCGACGGTCTGGTCGAGTGCCGCGACGCCGACATCGATCAGGAGATCACCCGCCTCGCGCGCACCCTGGACACGGCCGCCGTCGAGCCCGTGGCCGACGACCGCGACGCGCTGCCCGCGCTGTGCCAACGGCTCCTGCACGCCCCTTCCGACGCGTCAGGCGCCGACGACCGCACCCTGCTGCTCGCCGAGCTGACACCCGCGAAGGGCTGAACCCGGCCACCGGACAACGCCGTTGCCGAGCGTGCTCAGACCGTCAGGTTCGCCCACACCGCGTTGCCGCCGGTGAGTCTCGACCGGTCGACGCCCCAGGCGTCCGCGAGCCCCTCCACGAGGAGCAGGCCGCGGCCGCCCTCGTCGCCGGCGCAGGGCTCGCGTCGCGGCAGGCCGTGGCCCGGCCGGCCGTGGTCGTGCACCTCGAGGCGGAGACACCCGTCCGTGACGAGCCCGATGCCGCACAGGACCCGCGTGCTGAGGGTGTGCCGCACGGCGTTGGTGACCAGCTCGGACACGAGCAGGACGGCGTCCGCGCACACCTCGCCCGGCAGCCGCCACGCGGTCAGCCGCGCGCTCATGGAGCGGCGGGCCACCGAGACGCTGGAGCGGTGCGCCGGGAGTTCGAGCCAGTGTGTTCGGTCCGTGCTCGGGACGTCTAACAGCTGGGGAGAGGACGTCGTGTGGGGGGACACGGTGTTCGCCTTCCGTGGGGGGCGGGCGCAGCCGGGAGAGGGGGGAAGGTCGGCAACGGGCCTGTGAGGGAGGGGTGTTCCGGACAGATCCACGTCTTGAACGTCGGTGCGCGCCAACTCTCATGTGGGGGCATGGGGCGTCGGCGATGAAGCGGCTCGCGTGTGGCGGGACGATTCACACAAGTAACTATGCTCGCACCTGTGTTCATGCTGCAACCAGCTGCCTGATAATTTCAGCTAGCCGGTATCCGTCTGGTGGCGTCATCAAGTCGCTGTCAGACTCGTACGGGTGACACCCCTCAGGAGGTAGGGCGTGAGCGAAGGCCGTTCGGGCACGGGCAGCACCAGTGCGCCCACCGTTCTGCGCATGATCCTCGGCCGGCGGCTGCAGGAGCGGCGGCAGGGTGCGGGCGCGTCGCTGGAGGACGCGGCCAGGGCCCTGCGGGTCAAGCCCCTGACCATCCGCCGCCTGGAGAAGGCGGAGGTCGGCCTCAAGCCCCTCTACGTGGAGAAGCTGCTGCAGACCTACGGGGCCGAGCAGCAGGAGATCGACGAGTTCGTCGACCTCGCCGAGCGGGCCAACGAGCCCGGCTGGTGGCACACGTACCGCGATGTGCTGCCGAACTGGTTCAGCGGTTACGTGAGCCTGGAGACCGGTGCCAAGACCCTGCGCACCTATGAGTCCCACTACGTCACGGGGCTGCTGCAGACCCCCCAGTACGCGCGCGGAGTCCTGCGCGGGGGCTTCCCCAACGACAGTGACGAGGACCTTCAGCGACGCGTGGATCTGCGGCTGCGCCGCCAGGGACTGCTGGAGAGATCCGCCGCCCCCACGCTGTGGGTGGTGATGGAGGAAGCCGTACTGCACCGGGTGGTGGGCGGCCCGGAGGTCATGCGGGGGCAGATCGACCGGCTCCTGGAGGTCTCGGAACTCGAGCACGTCAGCGTCGACATCGTGCCGTTCACCGCGGGCGCCCACGTCGGCGCGTGCGCCCCGTTCACCTACTTCCGGTTCGAGGAGCCCGAGCTGCCCGACATCGTCTACAGCGAGATCCTCTCCGGTGCCATGTACCTGGACCAGCGCTCCGACGTCGCGGCCCATCTGGAGGCCCACAACCGCATGTCCCTGCTGACCTCGGACGCCGACAGCAGGGCACTCCTTCACCGCATGCGCAAGGAGTACTCATGACGACCATCGACGGCCACGTCTACAACGGGATGCCCGCCTCGGACCTCGGCGATCACGGCTGGGAGTCTCCGTGGAGCGGTCCCAACGGGGGCCAGTGCGTGCAGACCAAGCAGCTCGCCGACGGCCGCGTGGCCCTGCGGCAGTCGACCGATCCCGCCGGTCCCGCGCTGATCTACACCCCCGAGGAGATCGCCGCGTTCCTCGCGGGAGTCAAGCGGGGCCTCGCGGACCACCTGGCGGCCGGCTGACCCCGGACCCCAGCGGGAAGGCCCGAGCCCGCCCCGGCCACGACCTGCCCGACACCCCCCACGCACCAAAATGAAAGGGACAGGATGACCAACACGAACGCCGCGCGGGACATCGACACCAGCAGGCCCCACTCCGCCCGGATGTACGACTACTACCTCGGCGGCAAGGACCACTTCGACGTCGACAAGAAGGCGGCCGAGACCGTCGCGGCGGCCTACCCCGGCATCTTCGTGTGCGCCCGCGAGAACCGCGCCTTCATGCACCGCGCCACCCGCGTCCTCGCGCAGGAGCACGGCATCCGCCAGTGGCTGGACATCGGCACCGGCATCCCCACCGAGCCGAACCTGCACCAGGTGGCCCAGTCCGTGGTCCCCGACGCCCGTGTGGTCTACGCCGACAACGACCCCCTCGTCCTCAAGTACGCCGAGCGCCTGATGCGCAGCACGCCCCAGGGCCGCACCACGTACATCGAGGCGGACGTCAACGACCCCGGCTCGCTGCTGGGCGCCCCCGAGCTGGCCGGGGTCCTGGACCTGGACCGGCCGGTGGCCCTGTCGCTCAACGCCCTCATGCACTTCGTCACGGACGCGCAGGACCCGTACGGCATAGTGCACCGTCTGCTGGCCGCGCTTCCCTCGGGCAGCGCGCTGGCCCTGAGCCACTGCACGCCCGACTTCGACCCGGCCACCTGGCAGAAGGTCACCGACATCTACACCGGCGCGGGCACACCGGTGCGGTTCCGCTCGCGCGAGGACGTCGCCCGCTTCTTCGACGGGCTCGACCTGCTCGACCCCGGCATCAGCGTCGGCCACCGCTGGCGCCCGGACGGTGTCCCCACCGCCACGGACGCCGAGGTCAGCCTGTGGACCGGGGTGGGCATCAAGCCGTAGCCGGGGCGGCGGTGCCCTGCGGGCGGCGCGCGCCACGCGTGCCGCTGCTCGTACCGTTGAGGTATGACCGGCGGCGGCGTGGTGACGCTGTTCGTGTGCGGCGATGTGATGCTCGGGCGTGGCGTCGACCAGATCCTGGCGCGGCCCGGCGATCCGGCGCTGCGGGAGGACTACGTCACGGACGCCCTGTCGTACGTGCGCCTGGCGGAGTCGGTCAACGGGCCGATCCCGGCCCCCGTCGACCCGTCCTGGCCGTGGGGCGAGGCCCTGCGCGTCCTGGAGGCGGCCGCGCCGGACGTCCGCATCGTCAATCTCGAGACGTCCGTCACGGGCAGTGACGCGTTCGCGCCCGGCAAGGCGGTCCACTACCGCATGCACCCGGCCAACCTGCCCGCCCTCACGGTGGCCCGCCCCGACGTCTGTGTCCTGGCCAACAACCACGTACTGGACTTCGGCCGGGCGGGCCTGGAGGAGACACTGGACGCGCTGCGCCGTGCGGGCCTGCGGGTGGCCGGCGCGGGTCGCGACGCCGACGAGGCACACGCGCCGGCGGCCGTCCCTGTCCGAACCGGCGGCCGTGTGCTCGTCTTCGCCCTCGGGGCACGGTCCAGCGGCGTCCCGTCCGGCTGGGCGGCCACCGCGGACCTGCCCGGCGTCGCCTACGTCCCCGAGCTGTCCCTCACCGCGGCCGACGCGGTGGTGCGGCGGGTGCGGCAGGAGAAGCGGGCGGGCGACATCGCGGTCGTGTCCGTGCACTGGGGCTCCAACTGGGGATACCTCGTTCCCCGGGACCAGCGCCGCTTCGCGCACGCCCTGGTGGACGGCGGCGTCGACCTCGTCCACGGGCACTCCTCGCACCACCCCCGCCCCGTCGAGGTGTACCGGAACCGGCTGATCCTGCACGGCTGCGGCGACTTCATCGACGACTACGAGGGCATCGGCGGCTACGAGGAGTACCGCGACGACCTCCGGATCATGTACCTCGTCACGGTGGCGGCGGACACGGGCGGGCTGACCGGGCTGCGCATGGTGCCCCTGCGTGCCCGGCGCATGCGGCTGGAGCCCGCCACCCAGGAGGACGCCGCCTGGCTGCACGCGACCGTCGACCGGGTCAGCGCCGGCGTACGTCTCACGCTGGAGTCCGACGGCACGATCGCGCTGGTGCCGCCCGCCGCGGGTGCCGTCCCATGAACCGCCCGCTGCGGCTGACCCTGCTCGGTGTCGGTGCGATGAACTCGCCCCGGTTCGCGCCGGCCGGTCTGCTGCTGCGGTACGCCGGGCACCGTGCGGCCTTCGACGGCGGACCCGGCGCCGAACCGCCGCCCGGGCGGCTTAGAGCTCCGAACAGAATGGGAGTCCGATCAGCTCGCGGCGTCTGGTGCGTGCGATCGCAAGGCGCCGGAAGGTCCTCGATGGGGGTCCCCCCGCTCGAGCGAAGCCGAGAGTGGGGGAGGAGCTACTAGGGCCTTCCGGCAACGCGGCGAGCGTGCGTGCCAGGCGTCGCGAGCCGGGCTCCCATTCTGTTCGGAGCTCTAAGGGCTGGCTGGTCACCGACGAGCAGGCGGAGTTGCGGACCGCGCTGCGCCGGAGCGCTGCCGAGCGTGGCGTGGCGATCCGCGCCGGTGACCTGGACCTGGGCGAGGTACGGGTGCGCTGCCTCCCCGTGGTCCACACGTCCCACCCCGCCTACGGCTATCGCGTCGAGGCCGGCGACCTGGTGGGAGTTCCCGGCCTGGGCCGCGGGGGCGGACCTGATGTTCGCCGAGGCCGCCGCCTGGGACCGGCCGATACGGTTCCGGGGCGGCGTGGGCGGCCACGCCACTGTGCGGGCCGTCGCCGAGCAGGCCGTACGGCTCGGCGTACGGCGACTTGTCTACGCCCACATCGGGCGGCCCAGTCTCCGGGCGATCGATGCCGGATCGAAGCCGCCGGAGGGTGAATGGGGAGTCGAGGGCCGCACCTACTCCTTGCGGCCGGCCCGGGACAGTGCGCGGAACCACCGCGGGCCCCGGATCAGGTGATCCGGAGCCCGTGGGACACGCTTCGTCAGTGAGCGCCGACCTGGACGTGCGCGTCCGCCGCGACGACACCGCCCTCGGCCGAGAGGAAGGCACAGAGGTCGGCGCCGACGGCGGCCGACGGAGTGTCGAGAAGGAGACCGCCGGAGGCGCCGCCCGCGAGACCGCCTGTGAGACCGCCCGAGGCGCCGCCCGCCATACCTCCGGAGACGTTGTCGAGGTCGGCGTCGGCCATCTCGGCCGTTTCCACCTGGGGGATGAAGTTCATGACGCGCGGTTCCTTTCGCATGAGTAATTCTCCATGGCGTTCCTCGCCCAATTCCCGAAACGGGAACTGTTCCCGGCGGCTCGCGCCATGCGGAGGATCGAAGCACGTCGCAGGGGATACGGCCAGTCTCCGGACGTCGATGCGGCAGACGTTCCGGCGCCGCGCTTCACCGGTGTGAAACCGCGGTCACCGAATTCACCAACTCCTTCACGGGAATGGCCGCCACGCGGCACATTCAACTGTTGCCACGTGATGTCCAAGACGGACACTCCCCCACCAAAACGTCCGGCAGCCGCGCACCTGTGGCCACCGTCCAGTTTCCTTACGACTTACTGGTGAACGGTGTGCAGGTTTGCCAGTTTTTCCGCTGGCCGGGATTCGCCGGCTCAGCGGAAGTTCACGTCACTGCACAGGAAGTACGTCTGGTCCATGTGCGACGCCTGCCAGATCGTGTAGACGACGTGGCGGCCGCTGAGGCCAGACGTGCTCACGTCGATGGAGTAGTTCTGGCTGGGGGCGTAGCGGCCCGTTTTGGCGACGAGTTGGAGGTCGTCCCAGGTCAGCGGCTGGGTGGCGGGGTCGAAGCCCTGCCGGGTGACGTAGACGAGGAAGTAGTCGGCGCCATGGCTGGCCTGGTCGTACAGGCGCACGGTGAAGTCGCTGCCGACGTCCGTCGTCTTCCAGGGGCCCACGGTGTCCAGGGAGTTGTACCGGCCGCCTTCTGTCCGGCCGCCGCTGCACAGTTGCCCGTCGGGGACGACCGCCTCGAAGTTGCCGGCGGAGCCGTTGCGGTACAGGCCGTTCCAGTTCCACATGGCGTTCGGGTTGTCCTGCCACGCCTGCCAGCACATGGGGTCCTGCTGCTCCATGGCCGGGTTCTGGAAGTCGGATCCCCACCGGAGCCAGCAGCCGTAGTTGCGGGATGCCGGGTCGACGACCGAGCCGTGGGCGGCGGCGGTGCCGCTCCAGGGGATCAGGCAGAGCAGCACTGCGGCGAGCATGCTCAGAGCGAGTGTGGGGCGAGGGCGGACTCCTTTGGTCCGGTTTGATCTGCTCATGACAATTCACGTTCTCCCGTCTACCGAGACAGCGGGTATGGGGTTGGGTGCGGGCCGCGCGTGGGAGCGCTCCCGCACTTCCAACCTGCGCCCCTTGAAACAGGGGTGCAACATTCGATTGCGCCACTTTGGAGACCCCGTTGGCGCGTTCGATTCGTTCGACGTGTGCCCGCTGTCGTCGGCACACGGGGTTCGGGGCGCCCCGAACGAGCGGGCGCCCCGAATCGTCGTTCCACCGCGCGCTGTCGCGAACTACAGCGTGCTCTCCAGGCGGTCCGCCACCAGCTTGACGAACCGTGCGGGTTCCTTGGGCTGACCGCCCTCGGCGAGCACCGCCAGGCCGTGGAGCAGTTCGGCGGTCTCGGCGAGCCGCGTGCGGTCCTCGCGTTCCTTGTACGCCTGGTTCAGGCCCTTCACCAGCAGGTGGTCGGGGTTGAGTTCGAGGATCCGCTGGGTGCGCGGCACCTCCTGGCCCATCGCGCGGTACATGTTCTCGAGCGCCGGGGTGAGGTCGTGCGCGTCCGAGACGACGCAGGCCGGAGAGACGGTGAGGCGCGAGGAGAGGCGCACGTCCTTGACGTCCTCGTCCAGGTGCTCCTTCATCCAGCCGAGCAGCCCGGCATACTCCTCGGTCTGCTTCTCCCGCTCGCCGTCGGCCTTGTCGTCCCCTTCGGCGCCGAGATCGATCTCGCCCTTGGCGACGGAGCGCAGCTTCTTGCCCTCGTACTCGCCCACGGCGTCGACCCACACCTCGTCGACGGCGTCGGTGAGCAGCAGGACCTCGACACCCTTGGCCCGGAAGGCCTCCATGTGCGGGGAGTTCTCGATGCTCTGCCGGGACTCGCCGGTCAGGTAGTAGATGTCGTCCTGGCCGTCCTTCATCCGCTCCACGTAACTCTTCAGCGTGGTCGGCTCGTCGTCGCCGTGCGTGGTCGCGAACGACGAGACGGCGAGGAGGGCGTCACGGTTGTCCGCGTCGGTGATCAGTCCTTCCTTCAGGACGGCGCCGAACTCCCGCCAGAACGTGGTGTAGCGGTCCGGGGCGGACGCCATCATGTCCTTGACCGTGGACAGGACCTTCTTCGTCAGCCGGCTCCGCATCATCCGGATGTGGCGGTCCTGCTGGAGGATCTCGCGGGACACGTTGAGCGAGAGGTCCTGTGCGTCGACGACTCCCTTGACGAAGCGGAGGTACGGCGGCAGCAGCGCCTCGCAGTCGTCCATGATGAAGACGCGCTTCACATACAGCTGCACACCGCGCTTGAAGCCCTGCGTGAACAGGTCGTGCGGCGCGTGCGAGGGGACGAACAGCAGGGCCTGGTACTCGAAGGTGCCCTCCGCCTGGAGGCGGATCGTCTCCAGCGGTTCACGCCAGTCGTGGCCGATGTGCCTGTACAGCTCGTGGTACTCGTCGTCGGACACCTCCTCGCGCGAGCGCGCCCACAGGGCCTTCATCGAGTTCAGCGTCTCGGGTTCGGACGCGGCGTCCCCGGCGTCCCCGTCGCCCGATTCCGGGACGAGCCGGATCGGCCAGGTGATGAAGTCCGAGTACCGCTTGACGATCTCCTTGATCTTCCAGGCGGAGGTGTAGTCGTGCAGCTGGTTCTCGGGGTCCGCCGGCTTGAGGTGCAGGGTGACGGCGGTGCCCTGGGGGGCCTCGTCGGCCCTCCCCAGGGTGTACGTGCCCTCACCGCGCGACGTCCAGCGGGTGCCCTCGCTCTCGCCGGCGCGCCTGGTCACCAGGGTCACCTCGTCGGCCACCATGAAGCCGGCGTAGAAGCCGACGCCGAACTGGCCGATGAGCCCGTCGGCTCCCCCCGCCTCCTGGGCCTCCCGCAGTTCCTGGAGGAACTTGGCCGTGCCCGAGTTGGCGATCGTGCCGATGAGCTGCCCGACCTCGTCGTACGACATCCCGATGCCGTTGTCCCGCACGGTGAGGGTGCGGGCGTCCTTGTCGATCTCGATCTCGACGTGCAGGTCGGACACATCGGCGTCGAGCGTGTCGTCCCGCAGGGCCTCCAGACGCAGCTTGTCCAGTGCGTCGGAGGCGTTGGAGACGAGTTCGCGCAGGAAGACATCCTTGTTCGAGTAGACCGAGTGGATCATCAGCTGAAGGAGCTGACGGGCCTCTACTTGGAACTCAAACGTTTCGGTCGACATGGTTCGCGTGTACCTCACAGGTCCCTGAGTCGTCGCCGGACTGGCGCCCAGTCACTGTAAAACACCAAGTCGGTGAAGAGTCACCGGCTTCCGGAAGCGGCCGGCGGTCCTCTTCTGCTCAACTCCCCTCTCGCGTAACGTCGTTGCGTCCGAAGTGGCCAGGGTGACGGAAGGGTTACGGGGTTTCATGGGCAGAGGTCTGCTTTCGCTGGTTGTCGCCACGGTCACCGGTGCCGCGCTCCTCACGGCACCGGCGGCCGCGGCACCACCTCCCCCGCCGACGGACGTGTACCGGCCGGTCCGCGGTCCGTCCGCCCCGGCGGAGTACCGCTACCTCCAGAAGACCGTGCCGGGAGAGTCGATTCCGCGCCACGCCCACGATCTCGCGGCGGCACAGGCCCGCGAACTGCCCACCGTCGGGGGGCGTTGGAAGGGCGTCGGCCCCACCAACATCGGCGGGCGCGTCGTCTCCCTCGCGCTCGACCCGAAGCGCGCCGACACCCTCTACGCGGCGGCCGCCAGCGGCGGGCTGTGGCGCAGCACCGACGCCGGGGGCACGTTCCACTCGGTGTGGCCCGACAGCTTCACGCAGGCCATGGGCGCGGTCGCCACCGCACCGGACGGCACCCTGTACGTCGGCACCGGTGAGCCCAATCCGGGCGGCGGGAGCATCACGTACGAGGGCACGGGGATGTACCGGAGCAAGGACGGGGGCCGGAGCTGGACACCGATCGGCCTGCGCGACTCCGGCGCGATCAGCGCCATCACCATCGATCCCGCCGATCCCCGCCGTATCTACGTCGCCGCCGCGGGATCGCTCTACAACGGCGGCGGCGACCGGGGCGTGTACCGCTCGGAGGACGGCGGCGCCACCTGGGAGCGGATCCTCGCCGGCGCCAACGAGTTCACCGGCGCCACCGAGATCGTGCTGGACGGCGACCGCATGTACGCCGTGCTGTGGGACAAACGCCGCCGCCCCGATCTGCGGACGTACGGCGGTGAGGGCTCCGGCGTCTTCCGCTCCACGGACGGCGGCGAGAGCTGGCAACGGCTCGGCGGCGGCCTGCCCGCGCAGGGCGCGGAGGTGGGACGCATCGGCCTGGGCGTCGCTGGCGACCGGCTCTACGCGATCGTCAACAAGGCCGGCGGCTCCTTCGAGGGCTTCTACGGCTCCACCGACGGCGGCGACACCTGGACGCGCACACCGGACAACCCGGCCCTCACCGACTCGCAGTCCAGCTTCGGCTGGTGGTTCGGCAAGGTGTGGATCGACCCGCGGGACACCGAGCACGTGCACGTGGCCGGGGTCGCCCTCCTGACCACGAAGGACGGCGGCGACACCTGGACGGCCGACGACACGAGCATGCACGTCGACCACCACGCCATGGTGTGGGACCCGCGCCGGCCCGGCCGGGTCTACCTCGGCAACGACGGCGGCGTCTACCGCTCCGACTCCGGCGGCGACGGCGGCTGGGTCAAGTCACGCCACCAGCCGTACACGCAGCTCTACAGCGCGGCGATCAGCCCGCAGGACGTCACCAGGATCTCGGGCGGCGCCCAGGACAACGGCTCGCTGCGCTCCTGGGGCGGGGAGAAGTTCAACGAGTACCTCGGCGGCGACGGCGAGGAGAACCTGATCGACCCGACGGACGTGAACGACGTCATCGCCTGCTACCAGTACGGCAACTGCTTCCGTTCCACCGACGGCGGCGACACGCTCACCTACTTCGCCGACCGGACGACGTACCAGCGCCGCAACTGGTTCACGCCGGTGGTCTTCGACCCGCGCGACCCGAAGGTCCTCTACTACGGCTCGGAGGTCGTCAACCGCTCCACGGACGGCGGCGAGACCTGGCAGCCCATCAGCCCCGACCTCTCCGGCGGCCCGGGCTCCGATCCCCTCTACGCCAACTACGGCACCATCACCTCCATCGCCCCGGCCGGCGACGGACGCACCGTGTACGCCGGCACCGACGACGGCCGCGTCTGGGTCACCAAGAACCTCGGGGCGACCTGGACGAAGCTGGCCGAGGGGCGCCCCTGGGTGACCCGTGTGGTGGTGGACCCGAAGAACCCGAACCGGGTCTGGACCACCCACTCCGCCTACCGCTCCGGCTCGCCCCTCCCCCACGTCTACGGCAGCACCGACGCAGGCAGGCACTGGCGGAACCTGTCGGGCAACCTCCCGGCGGCGCCCGTCAACGACCTGGTCGTCGCGCGGGGCGGCCTGCTGTACCTCGCCACCGACCAGGGCGTGTTCACCAGCGTCACGGGCGGCGGCCGCTGGCTGCGCCTCGGACGCGGCATGCCGCAGGTGCCGGTCGACGACATCGAGTACGACGCGGGACACCACCGTCTGGTGGCCGCGACGTTCGGCAGGGGCTTCTACGAACTGACCACTTTCTGAGCAGATCGCTCACGGCGCAGCCGCCCGGCACTGGTCGGTGCCGGGCGGCTGTTCCATCCCTCAGGACGGTTCCGCGGCCCGCACACGCGCCAGTACGTCGCGGATCATGTCGGCGCTGATGAGGAAGTGGTCCCGGGCGATTTCCTCCGCTCGCTGGGGCTCGCCCGCCGCGATGGCCTCGTACAGGGCCGTGTGACCTTCGCCGGCCCGGTGGAAGTGGGACCGCTCGCCCTTGCCCCACGGCTCGATCGGGAAGCCGAGGCTGATCCGGGTCAGCAGCTCCCGGCTGAGCAGGGCGATCTGCGGATTGTGGGTGGCCGCGCAGATGCTCCGGTGGAACGCGCTGTCGGCGGCCTGTTCCTCTCGGGGAGTGCTTGCGGACAGGTGCGCGGCCAGGGCCTCACGCATGGGTTCGAGGTCCTCGGGTCGTCGGCGTCGGGCGGCCGTCGCGGCCACCATGCCTTCCACCAGCCCGCGCAGATCGAAGAGCTGCTCGAACTCCTCCCACCGGGGCAGCAGCGTGCGGCGGACCGCGGCCCCCGAGGACTCGGTCCAGCTGTCGCGTACGAAGGCACCCCCGTTGCGGCCCCGACGGATCTCGATGACCCCCAGGGTCTGCAGGCGTCCGACGGCCTCGCGGACGGTGGGGCGGCTCACCCGCAGGAGTCGGGTCAGCTCGCGTTCGACCGGCAGCCGTTCGCCCGGCAGGAAGTCTCCGACGGCGATCGCGGTGAGCAGCCGGTCGGAGACCTCGTCGACCGCCGAGGCCACGCGCACCGGGCGCAGCGACGACGACGGCGTACCGCCGAGCAGGACACGGTCGAGTACGCGGGAGAACTCGTCCCCCGGTTCGGGTGACTCAGGTGCGGATGTCAGCTGTCCTCCCCTTCGAGCGCCTCTTTTGTAAACGAGCGGGGGCCACGTGAACACGCCGTTACGTCTTGCCCCGGCCCCACCAAAAGGTCTTGTGCGCTGACCTTTTGCCCAATCACTATCTCATCCATCCGTCACACCCAACTGGTTTACGACAGAGGTCGGCATTCATTCCGGCCGGTCTGGGAGGCTTCCCCGTGGCGATCCCCGAACCGAACCACACCGGAACCGTCGACTTCAACGGCTGGTCCACCTGGTACCGGATCACGGGCGAACCGGGCAGGACACCCTTGGTCGTCCTGCACGGCGGACCCGGCGCCGGACACAACTACACGCTGAGCATCGCGGGCATCGCAGGGCAGGGTCGCGCCGTGGTGCACTACGACCAACTCGGCACCGGACTGTCCACCCATCTGCCCGGCAAGGGCGCCGACTTCTGGACCGTCCAGCTCTTCCTCGACGAACTCGACACGCTCCTGAAGGCACTGGGCATCGCCGACGCCTACCACATCCTCGGCCAGTCCTGGGGCGGCATGCTCGCCGCCGAACATGCCGTACGCCGCCCATCCGGGCTGCGCGGCCTGGTCATCGCCGACTCCCCCGCCTCCATGGAGCTGTGGCTGGCGGCGGCGAAGGAGTTGCGTGCCGAGCTTCCACCGGAGGTCCAGCGGACCCTGCTCGCCCATGAGGCGGCCGGGACCACCGACCACCCCGACTACCGGGCGGCCGAGCAGGTCTTCAACGAGCGCCACGTATGCCGCCTGGTCCCCAACCCACCCGAGATCCAGGCCACTTGGGACAACATCGAGGCCGATCCGACCGTGTACCACACGATGAACGGCCCGAACGAGTTCCATGTCGTCGGCACCCTGAAGAACTGGTCGGTCATCGACCGGCTGCACCTGATCGACGTGCCGACCCTGCTGGTGTCCGGGCGGTACGACGAGGCGACTCCCGAGACCGTCAAGCCCTTCGCCGACCACATCCCCGACGTGCGCTGGCACTTCTTCGAGCACTCCAGCCACATGCCGCACGTCGAGGAGGAGGAGCTCTACCTCCGGGTCGTGGGCGCGTTCCTCGACTCCACCGACTGATCCCCCGACGGGAGTTCCCTGGATGTCCCGCATGTCTTGCATGTCCCGAAGCAAGAGACGGAGCGCGCTCGCCGCCGCCACCGTCGCCCTCGCCCTGACCGCCGCCGCCTGTTCGTCCTCCGACGACGGCTCCTCCTCCGACCCGACCGCGTCCTCCTCCGGCTCCGGTTCCTCCGCCTTCCAGCCCGAGCACAAGGGCGGCACCCTGAAGCTCGTCGCCCACGCGGCCGCGGGCAGCCTCGACCCGCAGGTCAACTACACGCTCCAGTACTGGCAGTTGTACCAGTCGATGTACGACGGGCTGCTCTCGTTCAAGAAGGTCGGCGGCCAGCAGTCGTTCACCGTGGTCCCGGACCTGGCCGAGGCGATGCCGAAGGTGACGGGCGGCGGCAAGACGTACACGTTCACGCTCCGCAAGGGCATCTCCTTCTCCAACGGCAAGCCGGTGACCACGGACGACGTGGTGGCGTCCTTCCAGCGCGTCTTCAAGGTCTCCAGCCCCACCGCGGGCACCTTCTACAACGGCATCGTCGGAGCTGACGCCTGTCTGAAGAAGCCCGCCTCCTGCACGCTCGAGGGAGGCGTGACCGGCGACGCGAAGGCCAACACGGTCACCGTCAACCTCACCGCCCCGGACCCGGAGTTCCCGTACAAGCTGGCCGTCCCGCACGCCAGCGTCGTACCGAAGGACTCGCCGGCGAAGGACGCCGGCACCAAGCCGCTGCCGACGACCGGCCCCTACATGGCCGCCTCGTACGACCCGAACCGGGCGCTGAAGCTGGTGCGCAACCCGCACTTCAAGGAGTGGTCGCGTCCGGCGCAGCCCGAGGGCTACCCCGACGTGATCGACTACACCTTCGGCCAGACCGTCGAGTCCGAGGTCACCGCGGTCCAGAACGGCCAGGCGGACTGGATGTTCGACCCGCCGCCCGCCGACCGCCTGAACGAGATCGGCACCAAGTACGCCTCCCAGGCGCACGTGAACCCGCTGACCGCGTTCTGGTACGCGACGCTGAACGTCAACATGGCTCCGTTCAACAACAAGCTGGCGCGCCAGGCGATCAACTGGGCGGTCGACCGGGCCGCCGTGGTGCGGCTGTACGGCGGTACGAACCTCGCCTCGCCCGTCTGCACGATCCTGCCGCCGGGCTTCCCCGGACACGTCGACTCGTGCGACTACACCAAGGACGGCGGCAAGACCTGGTCGGCCGCGGATCTGGCCAAGGCCAAGGAGCTGGTGAAGCAGTCCGGTACGGCGGGGCAGGAGGTCGGCATCGTCGTCCAGGACGACGACGTCAACAAGTCGATCGGGCAGTACCTGCAGAGCCTGCTCACCCAGCTCGGCTACAAGGCGAAGCTCAAGCCGCTGTCGGGGAACATCCAGTTCACCTACATCCAGAACACCAAGAACAAGGTGCAGCTGGCCCTGACGTCCTGGTACCAGGACTATCCGGCGGCCTCGGACTTCCTCAACGTGCTGCTGTCCTGCGCCTCGTTCCATCCCGGCAGCGACTCCAGCATCAACATCGCCGGGTTCTGCGACAAGGGCATCGACGCGAAGATGAAGACCGCGCTGGAGACCGGGCAGACCGACCAGCAGAGCGCCGACCAGCAGTGGGGTGCCATCGACCAGGAGATCATGGCTCAGTCCCCGGTCGTCCCGCTGATCACCCCGAAACTCATCGACTTCACGTCGAAGCGGGTCGGCAACTACCAGTTCAGCAAGCAGTTCTACATGCTCGTCGGGCAGCTGTGGGTCAAATGAGCCACGCCGAACCCCTGTCGACCGCTGAGGCCCGGCGCTCGCCGGGCCCCTGGCGGACGGCCGCCGCCGACCTGTCGCACAACAGGTCGGCGGTGGCCGCGGCCGTCGTCCTGCTCGTCGTCGTGCTGGCGGCCCTGTGCGCTCCGCTGTACGCGGACCACGTCGCCCACACCGACCCGTTCCAGTCCCATGTCTCCGGCACCACGGTCGTCGACGGCAAGACCGTGCCCGTGCTCACCCCCAGCAGCACCGGCCTCGGCCTCGGGGTCACGCCCATCGGCCCCACCTGGGACACCGCCCACTACTTCCTCGGCGCCGACAACCAGGGCCGCGACGTCATGGCACGCCTGCTGTACGGCGGCCGTACGAGTCTGTTCATCGGCGTCACGGCGGCCCTGTTCACCTGCGTCCTCGGTACGGCCGTCGGAGTCGTCGCCGGCTACGCGGGCGGTGTCGTGGACGCCGTCATCTCCCGGATCCTGGACGTGATCTGGGCGTTCCCGGTGTATCTGCTGGCCATCTGTCTGTCGGTCGTCCTGCTCACCAACGGGCTGCGGCTGGGGCCGCTCACCGTGGACGCGGGAAGCCTCTGGCTGCCCGTCGCGATCATCGCGGCGATCTACGTGCCGTACATCGCCCGGCCGTTGCGCGGCCAGGTACTGGTGCTGCGCAACAAGGAGTACATCCACGCGGCCGTCGGCTCCGGCGCCCCGACCTTCCGCATCCTGCGCCGGGAAGTACTGCCGAACGTGCTGCCCACGGCGATCGTCTTCGTCCCGCTGATGACGGCGCTGGCCATGCTCACCGAGTCGGCGCTGTCCTTCCTGTCCGTCGGCGTCCAGCCGCCCGACGCCAGCTGGGGCACGATCATCGAGGACGGCCTGGGGCTGCTCTACACGCGGCCCGCCGTGACGATCGCCCCGGGACTGCTGATCGCGCTGACCACGGCGGCACTCAACGTCCTGGGCGACGGGGTGCGCGACGCGCTCGACCCGGGCGCCCGGCTGCGCGGAGGGGTGTGACGCTCATGCTCTCCTTCACGCTCAAGCGCTTCGGCTCGGCCCTCCTGGTGATGTTCTCGATCAGCGTGCTGGTGTTCCTGATCTTCTTCGCCACCCCGGGTGTCGATCCCGCGGCACGCATCGCGGGACGCAACGCCGATCCGGCCACGCTCGCCCAGGTGCGGCACTCCTTCGGCCTCGACCGTCCGATGCCCGTGCGCTATCTGCTGATGATGCGCCACCTGCTCATCGACCGGGACCTGGAGTCGTTCGTCAACCGGGGCTCCCGCGTCATCCCGCAGATCCTCCAGGCCACCCCGGTCACCTTGTCCCTCGTCATCGGCGCGGCGCTGATCTGGATGACGGCCGGCATCCTCATGGGCACGGCCGCGGCGGCCCTGCGCGGCAAGGCCGCCGACCCGCTGATCATGCTGGTCGGCGTGGTCGGAGTCTCGCTGCCGGCCTACTGGCTCGGCGAGGTCGTCAACCTCGTCACCCAGAAGCAGTTGCACGACTCGGTGTTCTCCTGGGTGCCGCCACCGGGATACGTCGGCCTGGGCCAGGACGCGGGCCAGTGGGCGCTGCACATGCTCTTCCCCTGGCTGACCCTGGCGCTGCTGTACGCCGGGATCTACGCCCGGCTGCTGCGCGGCGAGGTCGTCACCACGCTGAACGAGGACTACGTCCGCACCGCGCGGGCCAAGGGACTGTCCGAGCGGCGGATCCTCATCCGCCACGCCCTGCGCTGCTCGCTGATCCCGATCGTGTCGCTGTTCGGCCTGGACTTCGGCGCGCTCGTGGGCGGCGCCGCGCTGCTCACCGAGGTGGTCTTCGGCCTGCCCGGCATCGGCAAGCTCACCTACGACGCCCTGCAGAACCTGGACCTGCCCGTGATCATGGGGACCGTCCTGTACGCGGCGTTCTTCGTGGTCCTCGCCAACGCACTGGTGGACATCCTGTACGCGCGACTCGACCCGAGGGCCCGCCATGCCTGAGCCTTTGCTGGACGTACGAGATCTGCGGGTCTCCTTCCGCACCCGCAGCGGCCCGGTCACGGCCGTCGACGGTCTCTCCTTCACGGTCGCTCCGGGTGAAGTCCTGGGTGTCGTGGGCGAGTCGGGCTCGGGCAAGAGCGTGTCGATGCTGGCCGTGCTGCGACTGCTGACCAGCCCGAACGTGACCGTGTCGGGCGAAGTCCTCTTCCGTGGACGCGACTTGCTCGCCCTCCCCGACAAGGAGATGCGTGCGACACGGGGCCGGGAGATCGCCATGGTCTTCCAGGACCCGATGACCGCGCTGACCCCCGTCTACACCGTCGGATGGCAGATCGCCGAGCAGATACGGGCGCACGAACAGGTCTCCCGCAAGGAGGCGCACGCCCGCGCCGTCCGGTTGCTCTCCGACGTCGGCATCCCCGACGCGGCCTCCAGGGTGAACGCCTATCCGCACGAGTTCTCCGGCGGCATGCGCCAGCGCGTGGTCATCGCGATGGCCCTGTCCTGCGGTCCCGCGCTGCTCATCGCCGACGAACCGACCACGGCGCTCGACGTGACCGTGCAGGCGCAGATCCTCGACCTGATGCGCGAGCTCAACGGGCGCGGATCGGCGGTGGTGCTCATCACCCACGACATGGGGGTGATCTCCCGGATCGCCGACCGGGTCCTGGTCATGTACGGCGGCCGGGCGGCCGAGGAGGGCCCGCGCCGGGCGGTGTTCCACGGTCCGCGGCATCCGTACACCTGGGGGCTGCTCGACTCGGTGCCCCGCGTCGGCGGCCCCAGGCTGCGGCGACTGCCCACCATCGCGGGCGTGCCCGTCTCGCCGGGCGGCCTCCCGGAAGGATGCGCGTTCGCGCCGCGCTGCCGGCTGCGTCACGACCGGTGCGCCGAGCGCCCCGCGCTGGCCGCGGGCAACGGCGACACCGCGCACCGCGACGCCTGCTGGCTGCCGCCCGACGACCGCGGGTCGCTGCGGCTCACGGCACGGGCGGCGGCGACCGACGTACCTGACGTGGCGAGGGAGACGACACCGTGACGGCGCAGAACATCGCGGCAGTGGACGACGACAGCGATGCCCGGCCGGGCGGCGAAGTGCTGCTGCGCGCCACGGACGTCACCAAGCACTACGCCCTGCGCACGCAGGCGCTGTCCCGCCGCCGCAAGGTGCTGCGCGCCGTGGACGGAGTGTCGCTGGAGGTGCGCGGCGGGGAAACGCTCGGCATCGTCGGCGAGTCGGGCTGCGGCAAGTCCACCCTCGGCCGCTGCCTGGTCCGGCTCACCGAGCTCACCGGCGGCCGGGTCGAGTTCGACGGGCAGGACATCACCACGCTGTCCGCACGCCGGCTGCGACCCGTGCGTCCGGGGATGCAGCTGGTCTTCCAGGACCCGCAGGCCTCGCTCAGCCCCCGCCGCCGCGCCGGGGACATCGTGGCCGAGCCCCTGCTCGTGCACCGCTACGGGGACGCCGCCGCGGTCCGCCGCCGGGTCGCCGAGTTGTTCGACGTCGTGGGACTGGCCGCGGCTCATCTGGACCGCTATCCGCACGAGTTCTCCGGCGGGCAGCGCCAGCGCATCGGCATCGCCCGGGCCCTGGCCACCTCCCCGAAGCTGATCGTCGCCGACGAACCGGTGTCCGCCCTCGACGTGTCGATCCAGGCCCAGGTACTGAACCTCTTCGCCGACCTCCAGGAGGAGTTCGCGCTCACCTACGTCTTCATCGCCCACGACCTCGGAGTGGTCCGTCACGTGTCGGACCGGATCGCCGTCATGTACCTCGGCGAGATCGTCGAACTCGCCGGGACGGAAGCGCTGTACGGCGCCCCCGCCCACCCCTACACCCAGGCGCTGTTGTCCGCGGTCCCGGACATCGACGACGGCACCTCGGCAATGGATGTACCGCGCCGGGAACGCATCGTCCTCACCGGCGAGGTGCCCAACCCGGTGGACAAGCCGACGGGGTGCGCGTTCCGCACCCGCTGCCCGTACGCCCGCGAACGCTGTGCCCTGGAGCGCCCCCGGCTCACGCGGACGTCCTCCGGCCGGCACACGGCCTGCCATTACCCGCTGATCGACTGACAGTCCGTCAACTCTCTTGTCACGGGGCGGGGTCCATCCAAGCGAGCCCGTCCTCGGAGGCCACCAAACCACCGGCACGCACGGGGGTCTCCTCCTCCAGGGGTCCGCCGAACATTCCCCGTTCCTGCAGGATCGCGCCTTCCTGGAACACCTGCCGGACGGTGGCGGACTCCATGAGCGGGTTGCGCAGGCCGTCGGAGCCGGGAAGGCGGCCCACGGCCCGGTCGAAGTCGGAGGAGGCGGCCGTCAGGCGCGCGCCCGCGGACCCGGGCCCGGTGAGCGACGCGTCGCCGGACGCCAGGCCGCCCACCAGCTCGACGAACGCCTCGAGCTCGGTCGCACCGACGTTGGTGAGCTTGCGCGCCTTCCAGAAGTACGACCGCTCGTCCTGGTGCACGTCGTAGAAGGAGACCAGGAACTCGTAGAACAGGCCGTATTCGTGCCGGTAGCGGGCCTCGAACTCGTCGAACAGGCGGCCCTCGTCCAGGACTCCCGCCAGGCCGCTGTTGATCGACCGCGCCGCGAGGAGGGCGCCGTAGGTGGCGAGGTGCACGCCGGAGGACAGGACCGGATCGACGAAGCACGCAGCGTCACCGACCAGCACCATGCCGGGCCGCCACAGCCGGGACTTCCAGTACGACCAGTCCCTGCGAACCCGGACCTCGTCGTACGGCGCCTCGGTCGCCCGGGGGACTCCGCCGAGGAGGTCCCGGACCTCGGGGCACGCGTCGATCAGGCGTCGCCAGGCGGTCGCCGGGTCCCGCTGGATCGCCGCGGCGTTCTCCTGGCTCACCACCGCGCCCACGCTCGTCAGGTCGTCCCGCAGTGGGATGTACCAGATCCAGCCCTCGTCGAAGGCGGCGCAGAAGATGTTGCCGTCGTTCGGCGCGGGGAGCCGCTCTCCTCCGGCGAAGTAGCCGAAGACCGCCATGTTCCGGAAGAAGTCGGAGTACGTCCGCTTCCCGCCGACGTGCGTGTGGATCCTGCTGCCGTTGCCGGAGGCGTCCACGACGTATCGGGCCCCGGCCTCGCGGGTCTCTCCGTCGGGGCCGGTCCAGCGGACGCCGCGCACCCGCTCCTCGTCGGCGAGTATGCCGGTGACCCGGCAGCCGTCCCGTACGTCGACGCCGACGCGGCGGGCGTTGTCCAGGAGAATCGCGTCGAACCGGGACCGCTCGACCTGGTAGGCGAACGAGGTCGGATCGGCCAGCCGGGGCGACAGAGCGAACGAGAACTGCCACGGGTCCCGGCCGCGTCCCCAGCGGAACGTTCCGCCGCGCTTCGGTTTGAAGCCCGCGGCGGCGACCTCGTCCTCGACACCCAGGATGCGGCACACGCCGTGCACGGTGGAGGGGAGCAGCGACTCGCCGATCTGGTATCTCGGGAACGTGTGCCGCTCGACGAGGAGGACGCGGTGGCCCTTCAGGGCGACGGCCGCCGAGACGGTCGCCCCGGCCGGACCGCCTCCGACGACGATGACGTCGTGCTCCTCCATGCTCTTCGGGTGACTCACCGGTCTCCTTCCGCCGTGCGTGCGTCGATCCAGGTGCGGATCGCCGATGCCGTGGTCTCGGCGTGCTCGTGCATCATCGTCAGGTGGTCGCCGGGGACGTCCACGACGTCGTGCGGCACCGGCCAGGACGTCCGCCAGCCGTCCCCGTCCTCGGCGGCCGCCATGGCCGGGGTGGGTTCCAGCGGGCGGACCAGGAGCGTGGGGGTGTCGACCGGCTCGGGATCCCAGCCGAGGAAGAGGCGGTGGTAGGCGCCGATCGCGGCCAGGGCACTGTCGTCGACCCCGGTGGCGACGGGCTCTGCGAGGTTCTGGGAGACCGGGGCGCCCAGGGACAGCAGCCATTCCTTGTCCATGGTGTGCTCGTTGATGTGGTACGTGTCGATCAGCACGAGGCCGGTGGGGGCGGTGCCGAGGCTCTCCAGGCAACTGGTCACCTCGTGGGCGACGTTGCCGCCCGCGGACCGTCCGACGATCACGAAGGGCTGGTCCCCGACGTGCCGCAGCACGGCCTCGGCATGCGTACGAGCCAACGCGGCAGGGTCCTCCGGCACGGCGGCGCCCCCACCGATGCCGGGATGCGGGAACTCCACCAGGTCCAGGTCGCCCTGGAAGCACCGGTGGAAGCGCGGGTACTCGCCGCCTTCGGACGCGTACGACGGGTGGTAGGCCGGGAAGTGGACGACGGTCGGGCGGCCGGTGCCCGGGCGGCCGCCGGCGCGCCGGATCGGCGGCAGGGCGTGATCGCGTGCTTGTGCGGCGGTGAAGGTCGGCAGGGCCCAGGACGCGGTGACCAGCAGGTGCATCGCCGCCACCGGACGGCCGCTGCCGCTGACCTTCCCGAACAAGGAGGAGAGGGAGAGGGTGTGCGGGGGCCGTTCCGCCTCCGGTACCGGCAGGGAGTCGTCCAGCAGGCCGAGCAGACCGCGGGCCAGGTCCTCCGCCGTGGGATGCTCGAACACCACCGCCGCGGACAGCCTGAGTTTCAGGGCCAGGCTCAGCCGGTTGCGGATCTGTACCGCGGTGAGGGAGTCGAATCCCAGGTCGGCGAGGGCCTTGCCGGTGGGCAGTGCGTCGGCGTGGGGGTAGCCGAGGATCGCGGCGACGTCGGCGCGCAGCAACCGCGTGAGTGCCGCCTCGCGTTCGCCGGCCGGGAGCCCGGCGAGCAGCTTCCGCCACGACCCCGGCTCCAGGATCTGCTCCGGTCCGGGCGCGGAGGTTCCGCCGCCCGAGGCCGTCGGGCGGGCCGGACGCACCAGGCCTCGCAGCAACGGTGGCAGGGGCTGTCCGGCGGACCGGAGCGCGGCCCGGTCCAGCAGGATCGGCGCCAGCACGGGCACGTCCGCGCCCAGCGCCGCGTCGAACAGCGCCAGGCCCTGCTCCGTGGACAGGCCGTGGAAGCCGCCGCCGTCGCGGGACACCGATGGTGCCGCCATCCCTGCGCCGTGCTCCCACGGGCCCCAGGCCAGGGAGATCGCGGGCAGCCCCTGGTCGGTGCGATGGCGGGCGAGGGCGTCGAGAAGGGAGTTCGCCGCCGCGTAGTTGCCCTGGCCGGCCCGGCCCAGCAGGCCCGAGGCCGAGGAGAACAGGACGAACGCCGACAGATCCAGGTCCCGGGTCAGCTCGTGGAGATGCCAGGCCGCGTCCGCCTTCGGCCGCAGTACGGTCGCCATCCGCTCGGGGGTCAGCGCGGCCAGCACGCCGTCGTCCAGGACCCCCGCCGCGTGCACCACACCGGTCAGTGGAGGCTCGCAGTTCTGGATCACCTCGGTCAGGGCGGCGCGGTCGGCCGCGTCACAGGCGACGATCCGGACCTCGGCACCCAGCTCCTCCAGTGAGCCGCGCAGTTCTTCGGCGCCGGGTGCCTGCGGGCCACGGCGCCCGGTCAGCAGCAGATGCCGTACGCCGTGGCGGGAGACGAGGTGCCGGGCGACTTCCGCACCCAGTGCCCCGGTGCCTCCCGTGACCAGCACGGTGCCGTCCGGTCCGAAGGCGGGGCGGACGGAGCTGGGGTCTGTGTCCTCGCCGGAGGGTGCCGTCAGTCGTGGCACCGTCACCTGCCCGGCACGGACACGCAGTTGGGGCTCGCCGCCGGCCACCGCGGCGGGGAGCAGCCGCAGGGACTCGGGCCGTCCGTCCACGTCGACCAGGACGACCCGTCCGGGGAGTTCCGACTGCGCGCTGCGCACCAGCCCCCAGACCGCGGCGCCGGCCAGGTCGGGCAACGGCCCGGTGGCGTCCCGAGTCACCACCACCAGTCGCGACCCCGCCGTGCGCGGATCGTCCTGCCAGTCCTGCAGCGCCCGCAGCACTCTGCCGGTCAGCGCGTGGACGGCGGGCAGCGGATCGGCGTCCGCCGGCGGGCCGAGGGCGGTGACGACCACGCACTCGGCGCCGGTCGGATCGTCCATCGTCCCGACGCCGGGGAGGGCCCCGCCGAGGTTCAGCTCGTCCGGGCCGAGTACCGCCCAGCGCCCGGCGTCGGGGTGGTCAGGGCGGTCGGGCAGTTCCGCGCCGATCCAGTCGGGGCGCAGCAGGGCACGTCGTACGAGGTCGTCCGCCGGGCTCGCCTGCCCGGCCGGGAGTTCTCGGGTGGCCAGGGAGTCCACCCGGGCCACCGGACGCCCCATCGGGTCGGTGAGGGTGAGCGAGACCGTGTCCGGGCCGGCCGGGATCGTTCGCACCCGCAGCTCCGATGCTCCTGCGGCGTGCAGGCGCACCCCGTTCCACGCGAACGGCACCCGGGCCGGGCGGCCCGGCTCGGGTTCGGGCGCGGCGAGCAGCGAGGCGTGCGACGCGGCGTCGAACAGCGCCGGGTGGAGGCCGAACCGGCCGGCCTCCGCCGCCTGCGACTCGGGCAGCCGTACCTCGGCGAAGAGTTCGTCGCCGCGCCGCCATGCGGCCCGGACGCCCTGGAACGCGGGCCCATAGGCATGACCGGCGTCCGCGAGGGTGTCGTACGCGCCGGTGAGGTCCACCTCGGCGGCACCCTGCGGCGGCCACGGTCCCGGCTCGGGCTCCGTCGGCCCCGGCTCGGGCTCTTCGGTCGCTCGGCTCAGCAGCCCGGTGACGTGCCGGGTCCAGGAGGCCTCGGGGTCGTCCGCGGCGGATGCGTCATCGTGCGCGGCGGATGCATCGGACTCGTCGGGCTCGTCGGGCTCGTCGGCGTCTTCGGGCTCTTCGGGCTCTTCGGGCTCTTCGGACCGGGAGTAGATGTCGACCGGCCGCCGCCCGGAGTCGTCCGTCTCGCCCACCACCACCTGGACGCGTACCCGCGCGGTGCCGCGCAGGACGAGCGGCGCCAGGACCACGAGTTCGTCCACGATGTCGCGGCCCACCACGTCGCCCGCCCGGGCGGCCATCTCCAGGAACGCCGTCGCGGGCACGAGGACCGTCCCGCCGATCACATGGTCGGCGAGCCACTGCTGGGTCACGGTGGACAGCAGCCCCGTCAGCACCGTCCGGCCGGTGCCCGGCACCGCGAACGCCGGGCCCAGCAGCGGGTGTTCCTCCGCGGCCGCGGCCGAGCCGAGGGGCGGGGCGTCCAGCCAGTACCGCTGCCGCTGGAAGGCGTACGTCGGCAGGTCCACGCGCCGTGCGCCGGTGCCCGCGAACACCGCGGACCAGTCGACGCCCACCCCGCGCACCTGGAGGCGGGCCAGGGCGGACAGCAGCGTCTCCGGTTCCCGCTCGCCGCCGCGCGTGGCCGCGGCGAGGACGGGGCCGCCCCGCGCGGCGAAGGAACCGTCCCCGTCGGCCAGGCAGTCCTCGGCCGCCGCGGTGAGCACGGGCCCCGGACCCAGCTCCAGGAAGGCCGCGACCCCGTTGTCCCCGAGCCACCGCACGGCGTCGGCGAACCGCACCGGCAGCCGGGCGTGCCGCACCCAGTACTCCGGGGAACACAGCTCGCCCGCATCGGCCTGCCGGCCCGACACGGCGGAGACCAGCGGGATCCGTGGCGGCCGGAAGCTCAACTCCCGGGCGACCGCCCGGAATTCGTCGAGCATGGGCTCCACGAGGGGTGAGTGGAAGGCGTGGCCCACCCGCAGTCGTACGGTCCTGTGGCCACGCGTCTCGAACCCCGCCGCGACGGCGAGTACCGCGGCCCGCGCGCCGGAGATCACCACGGAGCGCGGCCCGTTCACGGAGGCGATCGCCACCCGGTCCCCGGCGTCCGGCAACACGGCGAGGACTTCGTCCTCGGTCGCGTCCAGGGCCACCATCGCACCGCCGTCGGGCAGCGCCCGCATCAGCCGGCCGCGGGCCGCGACGAGTGCGGCCGCGTCGGGCAGATCCAGGACGCCGGCGACGTGGGCCGCCGCCAGCTCCCCCACGGAGTGACCGGCCAGGAAGTCGGGCCGCACCCCGCAGGACTCCACCAGCCGGAACAGGGCCACCTCGAAGGCGAAGAGTGCGGCCTGGGTGAAGTCGGTACGGTCGAGCAGAGCCGCCTCCGGTGAACCCGGCTCGGCCTCCGTCACCGTACGCAGCGGGTGTTCGAGACGGTCGTCCAAATCCCGGCAGACCTCGTCGAGGGCCGCGGCGAACGCGGGGAACGCGGCGGCGAGTTCGGCTCCCATGCGGGCGTGTTGCGCGCCCTGGCCGGTGAACAGGAAGGCCGTACGGATGCCGGTGTCCGCCAGGCCCCGCACGGTTCCCGCATCTGTGCCCTCGGCGAGCGCTCGCAACGCCTGGACCATCCGCGCCCGGTCTCCGGCCGGGATCATCACCCTGTGGGTCAGGGCGGGCCGCGACACCGCCAGGGAGAAGCCGATGTCGGCGGACGACGGGCCGGGCCGGTCCGCCAGATGGGCCGCGAGCCGTCGTGCCTGGGCGCGCAGGGCGCCTTCGTCGGCTCCGGAGAGCAGCCAGGGCACGGGCAGGGGGGAGTCCGCCGCGTCTTCGCGGGAGCTTCGAAGCGTCTGTTTCCCGGGAGTCGGCGGGGGCTCTTCCAGGATCACGTGCGCGTTGGTCCCGCTGATCCCGAAGGCCGACACGCCGGCGCGCCGCGGCCGGTCCGCCGACGGCCACGGACGGGCCGCGGTCAGCAGTTCGACCCGGCCCAAGGACCAGTCCACATGCGGCGAGGGCTGATCGGCGTGCAGCGTCCGGGGCAGCTCCCCGTGCCGCATGGCCTGCACCATCTTGATGACCCCGGCGACCCCGGCCGCCGCCTGGGTGTGGCCGATGTTCGACTTCACCGACCCGAGCCACAGCGGGCGTTCGCGGTCCTGCCCGTACGTGGCCAGCAGCGCCCGCGCCTCGATGGGGTCGCCCAGCGTGGTGCCCGTACCGTGCGCCTCCACCGCGTCCACGTCGCTCGCGCGCAGCCCGGCGTCGGCCAGCGCTCGCGTGATCAGCCGTTCCTGGGCCGGTCCGTGGGGTGCCGTCAGTCCGTTGGACGCGCCGTCGGAGTTGACGGCGGAACCGCGCAACACGGCCAGCACGGGGTGGCCGTGGCGCCGCGCGTCGGACAGCCGCTCCAGCAGCACCAGGCCCACGCCCTCGCCCCAGGCGGTGCCGTCGGCCGCCGCCGAGAAGGACTTGCAGCGGCCGTCGGGTGCCAGGCCGCGCTGCCGGCTGAAGGCGAGGAACGGCTTCGGCGTCGACATCACGGTGACACCACCGGCCAGGGCCAGGGAGCACTCGCCCGAGCGCAGCGCCCGGGCCGCCATGTGCAGCGCCACCAGCGAGGAGGAGCACGCGGTGTCGATCGTGATCGCGGGGCCGCGCAGGCCGTAGACGTAGGAGATGCGGCCGGAGGCGACACTGCGGGCCGAGCCCAGACCCAGGTGCGCCTCCAGATCGTGGGTGCGGTGGAAGCGGGAGGCGTAGTCGGAGTGCATCACGCCGACGAACACGCCCGTGTCGCTCTCGCGCAGCGAGGCCGGGGCGATGCCGGCCCGTTCCCACACTTCCCAGGAGGTTTCGAGGAGGAGCCGCTGCTGCGGGTCCGTGGCCAGCGCCTCCCGGGGCGAGATCCCGAACAGGCCCGCGTCGAACTCGGCGGCCCGGTGCAGGAATCCGCCGCTGCGGGTGTACGAGGTGCCGAGGCGGTCGGGGTCGGTGTCGTAGAGGCCGTCCAGATCCCAGCCCCGGTCCGTGGGGAACTCCGAGATCGCGTCCCTGCCTTCCGACACCAGCTGCCACAGCTCCTCGGGAGAGGTGACGTCGCCGGGGTAGCGGCAGCCCATCGCGACGATCACCACGGGATCCTCGTCGGCCCGTCCGGGAACCGGCCGCGCGGCGGAGGTGTGACCCCCGGCCGCCGGGTCGAAGAGGGCGGCACGCAGGTACCCGGCCACGTCGGACGGTGTCGGGTGGTCGAAGACCAGCGTCGTCGGCAGGTCCACGCCGGTCGCCGCGCCCAGCCGGTCGATCAGCGTGACCGCGCCCACGGAGGTCAGCCCGAGATCGGTGAAGGGGGTGTCCGCGTCGAGGGGGTCGTCCGGGGCGTCACCGCGGACCGCGGACGTCTCGGCGAGCACCGTCTCGCGCAGGACGCGTTCCTGCTCCTCCGGCGCCAGGGTCAGGAACCGCTCGCGCAGGGAGGCGTCGGCGGCCGGCGGCGGGGCGGACCGGACGTCGGGTGCGGGGCGGGGCACTCCGGGGACGACCGCGTGGCGGGCGATCTTGCCGGAGGCGGTGCGCGGGACGGCGGCGATCTCGTGGATCTCGACGGGCACCTTGTAGTCGGACAACCGGGTGCGGCACTCGGCCAGCACCCGCCGCGGGTCGATCCCGTCCGGGCCGGGTACGACGAAGGCCACCGGGACCTCGCCGAGGACGTCGTGCGGCCTGCCCACGACCACGGCGTCACTCACGCCGGGACAGCGCAGCAGGGCCTGTTCGATCTCCGTGGGGTGGATGTTCTCGCCGCCGCGGATGATCAGCTCGCTGACCCGGCCGGTGAGGGTGAGGTGGCCGTGCTCGACGCGGCGGCCGAGGTCCCCGGTGCGGTACCAGCCGTCCTTCAGCGCGGCGGCGGTCGCCTCGGGCTGGTTGAAGTACCCGGTCATGAGTCCCGGCCCGCGCACCCAGATCTCGCCCTCGTCGCCGTCCGCGACATCGTTGCCACCGCGCGGATCGACGACCCGAACGTCCGTGCCCGGCACCGGCGGTCCGCAGGAACCGTCGACCCTGGGCCCCTCCGGAGGGCTCACCGCGATCATGCCGCAGGTCTCGGTGCTGCCGTACGCGTTCAGCAGCGGCGCCCCCAAGGTCTCCTCGACCTCAGTGTGCAGCGCCGGGGGACACGGTGCGCCCGCCACGACGCACAGCCGCAGCGCAGGGTGGGAGGACGACGGGGCCTGACCGGCCGAGGACATCAGCCGGTGATACGTCGTGGGAACGCCCGCCAGCACCGTGAAGGGGCCGCCGAGTTCTTCGGGCGGCGAGTGGAGCTCCTGCCACAGGCCGTCGGGCGGAAGGTGTTCGCCGGTGATCCTGGCGCTCGCGCCGACGGCGGTGACGCCCAGGATCGCGAGGGAGTGCGCGAAGGAGTGGAACAGCGGCAGCGGCCACAGGACCCGGTCCTCGGACGAGAGCCCGAAGATGGGCGCGTAGACGGCGGCGGGCGACCACAGTGCGGCGCGCTGCGTGGACAGTACTCCCTTGGGACGGTGGGTGGTTCCGGAGGTGTAGAGCATCCAGGCCGGGTCGTCGAGCCCGAGGCCCTCGCCGGGCGGGCCACCGGGGTCCGCGGACCCGTCGTCGCCGACGGCGGTCCGGAACAGGACGGTGCTGTCGGGAGCGTCCGCCGGAACGGGGCCGGAACCGGTGAGCAGGACGCGCAGGCGGTCGTACTCGGGTCCCAGGCGCCGGAGTTGCGTCAGGTGCGCGGCGTCGGTGACGAGGACCGAAGCTCCGCTGTCCCGCATGAAGTGGGCGAGTTCGGCGTCGGAGGAGCGGGGATTGAGCAGGACGCCGATCACCCCCGCCCGCACGGTCGCGAGGCAACTCTCCACCAGCTCCACGCGGTTGCCCAGGCAGATCGCGACCCGGTCGCCGCGGCGGAGGCCCGTCCGGGTGAGATGCGCGGCGAGCCTGCCGGTGCGCATCTCCAGCTCGGCGTAGGTGACGCTCCGTGAGGGGTCGGAGAACGCGACCCGCTCCCCCGACAACTCGGCGTGCGTCCTCAGCAACTCCGGTAACGGCCGGATCAGCTCGTCGTGCCTCATATCTCTGCCTTCCCGACGCTCGGCCGCAGGCCAAACCCCTTGCGGTACAACGGCATCGAGCCTAATGCCAAGAAAGCGTGAAGCACCGGGAAAGATCAAACAGGCCGGCACCCGCGTACCCTCAGTGCGAGGTGCACAGGTCGAGGACTCACAGGTCGAGAACCAGGCGGGGCCCGCACGAGCGGGAGACGCAGATGAGCATGGTGTCGCCGGTGGCCCGCTCGTCCTCGCTGAGCAGGGAGTCGCGGTGGTCGGGCGTGCCGTCGAGTACGTCGGTCTCGCAGGTGCCGCAGGTGCCTTCGCGGCAGGAGAAGTCCACGTCGACGCCGGCCTCCTCCACGGTTTCGAGCACCGAGCGGCCGGGGGGCACGGTGAGCGTGAGCCCGGCGCGGGCGAGCACCACCTCGAAGGCCTCGGCGGAGCGGGTCTCGGCTGCCGGAACCGGGGCGAACCGCTCGACGCCCAGCGTGCCGGCAGGCCAGTCGGCGCACTGTTCCCGCGCCGCCCGCAGCAGGGGTTCGGGGCCGCAGGCGTGCACCAGCGTGCCCTCCTGCGGTGCGCCGAGGAAGGCGGCGAGGTCCAGCAGGCCGTACTCGTCCTGGGGCCGGACGAGCACTCGGTCCCCGTAGGGCGTGAGGCGGTCCAGGAACGCCATGGAGGTGCGGCTGCGGCCGCCGTACAGCAGTCGCCAGTCGGTCCCCGCGGCTTCGGCGGCCTCGACCATCGGCAGGATCGGCGTGATGCCGACGCCGCCGGCGATGAACAGATGGCGCGCGGCCGGCCGGAGCGGGAAGTTGTTCCGCGGTCCGCGCACGCGCACGGCGGTGCCTTCCGGAAGGTAGTCGTGGACGTACGCGGAGCCGCCGCGGCCCTGCGGCTCACGCAGGACGGCGATCCGCCAGACGTCCCGTTCGGCGAGGTCTCCGCACAGCGAGTACTGGCGGATCAGGCCGCCCTCCAGGAGCACATCGATGTGCGCTCCCGGAGTCCAGGGCGGGAGCGGCCGGCCGTCGGGGCGGCGCAGGGTGAGGGAGACGACGCCGTCGGCGACGCGGGTCCGGGTCGCCACGACGAGGGTCGCCTCGTCCAGGGGCAGTTGGTCGGTCATGGTGGGTTCAACCTGGTCTCGTGCGGGGGTGGGGACGGATGCGGGCTGGAGGTGCGGAGTCTCAGGCCCGCGGGGGTACGTGCAGCAGCAGTGCGTCGCCCTGGCCGCCGCCCCCGCACAGCGCGGCCGCCCCGGTGCCGCCTCCGCGCCGCCGCAGTTCCGCCGCGAGGGTCAGCACCAGTCGGGTGCCGGTCATGCCGACCGGGTGTCCCAGGGCGATCGCGCCACCGTTGACGTTCACCTTCTCCAGCGGGATGTCCAGCTCCCGTACGGAGGCCAGGGCCACACCGGCGAACGCCTCGTTGATCTCGAACAGGTCGAGGTCGGCCGCCTTCAGCCGGCCGTCCCGGGACAGGGCGTCGCGGACCGCGCCGGCCGGCTGGACGAGCAAGGAGGGGTCGGGACCCGCGACGGTGCCGTAGGCGCCGATCTCCGCGAGCGGGGTCAGGCCTTCCCGGCGGGCGCGTTCGGCGCTCATCACGACGACGGCCGCGGCTCCGTCGGAGAGCTGGGAGGAGTTGCCCGCGGTGACGGTGCCCCCGGCGGAGAAGGCGGGTTTCAGGCGCCCCAGGCTCTCCGCCGTACTCCCCGGCCGTATCCCCTCGTCGGCCGCCACCACCGTCTCCTCGCCCCGGCGCCCGGCCACCGCGACCGGGGCGATCTCCCCGGCCAGCACGCCGGACTCCCGGGCGCGCAGAGCGAGTCGGTGCGACCGTGCGCTGTACTCGTCCTGCTCCTCGCGGGTGAACGCGAACGGCTGCTGGTACCGCTCGGTGGCCGCGCCCATGGAGACCCCGTCGAAGGCGCAGATCAGGGCATCTCGGTCGAGGGCGTCCTCGACCCCGGCCGTGCCGTACTTCCAGCCGGTACGGGCTCCGCGCAGCAGGTGCGGGGCGCCCGACATGGACTCCATCCCGCCCGCGACGACCACCTCGTGGCGGCCGGAGGCGATCATGAGGTCGGCCAGGGCGATGGCGTGCAGACCGGACAGGCAGAGCTTGTTGACGGTGCTCGCCGGTACGGCGAACGGGACGCCGGCCCGGACGGCGGCCTGCCGTGCCGGGTTGGGACCGGCCCCGGCCTGGACGACATGGCCCATGACGACGGCTTCCACGGCGGCCGGGTCGAGGTGCACGGCCGCCAGCGCGGCGCTGATGGCGTGGGCGCCGAGGTCGGCGGCGGACAGCGGGCTCAGGGCGCCCATCAGTTTGCCGATGGGTGTTCTGGCGCCTGCGACGATGACGGATCCGGGCACGGCCGGGACCTCCTGGAGGGATGCGGGCAGGTCAGGCGACGGCGTCGACGGCGCGCTCGGCGACCATGTGGGCCGTCTCGTTCACCGAGTGCAGAACGACGCGTCCGCCCGGCAGCCGTCGCACCCGGCTGACCGAGGTGTAGCCGGGGTGGAACCAGAACATGCGGGTCAGGCCGAGCACCGTCGCCAGGTAGGTGTTGGTGATGCCGCCGTGGCACACGACCGCGACGCGCCCGCCGGGGTGGGCGTCCAGGATGGTGTCCATGCCCCGCGCGGCCCGCTCCCGGAAGGCGTCCCAGTCCAGGTCGGGCACGAAGTCCTCGTACCGGCCCTCGGAGAGCGCCACCGAGCGGGGGTCGTCGGCGCGGATCTGCTCCGGCGGCGTGTAGGGGTGCGAGACGTCGGTGTCCCACTCGCGCAGGTCGTCGAGGACGGTGGCGGTCATGCCGGTGAGCCGCTCCAGCGGCGCCACCGTTTCGCGGGCCCGCTGGAAGGGGCTGGTGTAGAGGGCGTCGACGTCCTCGTGCACGAGCCAGGCCGCGAGGCGTTCGGCCTGGGCGGTGCCCTCCGGCGAAAGGCCCGGGTCGTAGACGCCCGCGAGGGGGAGGCCGTGCCGGATGAGGAGCAGTTCAGTCATGACGATCCTTCGTACGTACGAGTTGCGGGCACAGGTACTTGTGTGGCTCAGCCGGCGATGGTCCGCTCGGAGCGCCAGTAGGGGCGGCGCATCGCGCGTTTGTCGAGCTTGCCCATCGCGTTGCGCAGGAGGCTCGGGACGAACTCGTACGACCTGGGGCACTTGTAGGCGGCCAGCTGTTCGCGGCAGAAGCGGTCGAGTTCCTCCGCCGACGGCTCGTCCCCTGCGGCCACGACCAGCGCGCGCAGCGACTCACCGAAGTCCGGGTGGGGCACACCGATGACCGCGATCTCGGCGACCGCCGGGTGCCGGCGCAGTACCGCCTCGCTCTCCGCCGGGTACAGATTGACCCCGCCGGAGACCACGACGTCGGCGGCCCGGTCGGTGATGAAGATGTAGCCGTCCTCGTCGACGTAGCCGATGTCGCCGAGTGTGAACACACCCGGCGAGACATAGGCGGCCTTGGTCTTGTCCGGGTCCGCGTGGTAGCGCACTCCCCTGCCCTCGGGTGCCTGGAACGCGAGCAGTCCGAACTCGCCGTGAGGCAGCGGGTGGCCCTCGCCGTCGGTCACCAGGACCTCGAACGGGGGTTGCACGCGCCCGACCGAACCGGGATGCGCCAGCCATTCGGTGCTGCTGATGCGTGCCACGGTGCCCGCCTCGCTGGCGCCGTACGACTCGGTCAGCACCGGACCGAACCACTCGATCATGGCCCGCTTCACGTCCGGCGGGCATGCGGACCCCGTGTGGGAGACCTGCCGCAGGCTGGAGACGTCGTACCGCGCACGGACCTCTTCCGGCAGGGCGAGCAGCCGCTGGAAGTGGGTGGGCACCATGACCGTGGAGGTGACCCGCCACTCCTCGACGCGGCGCAGGAACGCCTCCGCGTCGTATCCGCCGAGGACGACCACCTGCTGACCGGCCGCCAGGTGCCGCAGGGACGTCAGGGGCGCGTTGTGCTGCAGGGGGCCGCACACGAGGTGCGGTCCCGGCGGGAAGCCGGGGCGGGCGGCCATCGCCTCCACGTAGGCGGAGCTGTCGGTGACCGGACCGCTCACCCAGCGCACCTCGGTGCCGCGCGCCCGGCCGGTGGTTCCGGAGGTGTAGACGAGGGGCGGGCGGGCGGCCCGGCCCGTGGGATAGGTCCACCCGGTGGGCGCCGCGGCCAGCCACAGGTCCCAGTCGAAGGCGTGTCCGATCGGCGGGGTTCCGTGTATCACGACCGGCAGGCCCAGCTCACGGGCCGCCTCCAGGGCGGTGACCGCGCCGGCGGGTCCGGAGACGATCCCCGTCACGCCCGCGTCGGTGATCTGGTCGACGAGTTCGCCCACCATCAGGTGCCGGGAGGTGGCGACGGTTCCCACTCCGGCGCGCAGCCCGGCCAGATGGGCCACCAGCGTGGGGTTCGCGTTGTCGCCGAGAACGGCGACCCGGTCGTCCGGGCCCGGTGCGATCTCCAGCAGGCGGGCCGCCGCCCGCGTGACCTGGTCGGCGAGGCCGGACCAGGAGAGCACCTCCCGGTCGTCCACCAGGGCGGGCTCGTCGGGCGTCTCTTGGGCGCGACGGTCGAGTGGTAGCAGGGACATGGCTCCTCCGGCGGCTCCTCGGTCCTCCCCTGCCTTCACGGGAGAGTCGATGCGGAGACTGTAGCGTTTATCAAGAAAGTACGGAACACTCTGACCCGAGACGAGGGCATCCGCCCATGGCTTTGGCGGGCAAGGTGCCGTACATCCCACTCGCTGTTACTGAAACCGTCATCTGGTAACTGTCTTTGAGGAGGAGCCATGTCCCAGCCCGATCTGGACGCATGGCGCACGCAGGCCCGGCAGTGGCTGGCCACCGTGCTCGAACCGGCCCGGGAAGCCGAGGCCACCGGTGACCTCGCCGTCTTCCACAACCTCCCCGAGGGCGAGGAACGCCTGCTGCTGGAGCGCTGCCGCGCCTACCAGAGCGCCCGATTCGACGCCGGGTACCAGGCCCTGACCCTCCCCGGGGACAAGGGCGGGGCAGGCCTGACCGCCGCCCACGTGGCGGCCTTCGCCCAGGAGGAGTCGGCCTTCGAGGTGCCGCCCTCCACCGAGCTGATCAGCGTCACCGTGCGCCTGGTCGCGATGGCGGTCTCCTTGTTCGGGACCGCCGAGCAGCGCCAGGACCACGCCCGGGCGTTCCTGCGTACGGACCTGCTGGCCTGCCAGCTCTTCAGCGAGCCCGGTGCCGGATCCGACCTCGCCGCGCTGCGTACGCGCGCCCGGCGGGAGGGCGACGACTGGGTGATCGACGGTCAGAAGGTGTGGACCTCGGGAGCCCAGTTCGCCGACTACGGGCTGCTGCTCGCCCGCACCGACCCGGACGTCGTCAAGCAGGCCGGCATCACCGCGTTCCTGGTCCCGATGGACGCGCCCGGCCTGGAGGTGCGCCCCATCCGTCAGATGAGCGGCGGTGCCTCGTTCAACGAGGTGTTCCTCAGCGGCGTACGCGTTCCGGACCGGCTGCGGATCGGGCGTCCGGGGCAGGGCTGGGAGGTCGCCACCGCCACCCTCGCTTTCGAACGGACCGCCTCCGGCAGCGGCAACCGGCGCAAGGGCGGCACTTTCGAAGACGTTCTCGCCCTCGCGCGTTCGCTCGACCGTACCGGGGACCCGCTGGTTCGCCAGCGCCTCGCCGACTTGTACGTACGTGCCGCGCTCCGTGCCGCCACCGTGGACCGCGTCGCCAGGGCGAGCGCCACCGGCGGCCGACCGGGCCCCGAGGCGTCCCTGACCAAGCTCATGGCCTCCGACCTGCTGAGCCGCACCGGGCAGGTCGCCGCCGAGCTGATGGGCGCCCGGATCAGTGCCGACACCGGGGAGCCGGGCACGTTCGCCTGGACCCAGCACCTGCTGGGCGCCCCCGGCTACCGGCTGGCCGGTGGCACCGACCAGATCCAGCGCAACCTCATCGGCGAGCGCGTACTGAAACTGCCGCCGGAACCACGGGTGGACCGGGTGCCGTTCTCACAGCTCCCCGGCAACTGACACACCGGCCGCTACGGCCATCACGCCATCTCGTCATCACAAAGGAGTGACATCCATGGATCTTGGACTGACAGGTGCGAAGGCACTGGTGACCGGTGCGAGCCGGGGTATCGGGCGCGCGATCGCGGGAACCCTGGCCGCCGAGGGGTGCGCGCTGGCGCTGTGCGCCCGGGGCGAGGAGGCCCTGGCGAAGGCCGCCGCCGAGTTGCGCGGCGAGGGAGCGACGGTGTTCGCCGAGCCGGTCGACGTCACCGACCCGGCCGCGCTCGCGGGCTTCGTGGAGCGGGCGGCCGGTGAACTCGGCGGCCTGGACCTGCTGGTGTCCAACGTGTCGGCGGGCAACGTCAAGGGGCCCGAGTCGTGGGAGGCCAGCCTGCGAGGTGACCTGATGCCGTTCGCCGGACTGGTCGAGGCAGCCATGCCCTACCTGGAGGCATCCGAGCGGGCCGCCGTGGTCGCCATCGGCACCACCAACGCCTCCGACACCGCCCGCCCGGCCGGAGCCAACTCCTACTCCGCCATGAAGGCCGCCGTCGTCCAGCACGCTTCCGCCCTGGCGCACGCGCTCGCTCCGAAGGGCATCCGCGTGAACACGGTCTCCCCCGGACCGATCGACTTCCCCGGTGGCGCCTGGGAGACCATCCGCACCAGCCGCCCGGAGGTCTACGAGGAGGTCCTCGCCAAACTGCCGATCGGCCGCTACGGCACCGCCGAGGACGTGGCCGCGGCGGTGGCCTTCCTGCTCGGGCGGACCGGCTCCTTCTGCGTCGGCGTCAACCTCGTGGTGGACGGCGGGCTGCTGACCCGCGTCCAGTACTGAGCCGTGGCGGGCCCGGCCGGCCGCCTGGACGCCGTACTGGTCTGCGGCGGCCGATGGCACGACTTCGACTACGCGCGGCTCCGGCTGCTGGAACTGCTCGGTGATCACCCGCGGGTGCGGACCACCGTCCACCAGGACTACGACTGTGTCGACGCGCTGAAGAAGGCCGACCTGCTGGTCACCTACACCTGCGACGTCCGGCCCCGCCCGGCCCAGCGGGCCGCGCTGGCCCGGTTCGTCGAGCGGGGCGGGCGCTGGCTCGCCCTGCACGGCACCAACGCGGTGATCGAGGCGCCGGCCCCCGGCGGGCCGCGGGTGTTCACCACCCCGCGGCTCCTCGGGGAGCTCGCCGAGGTGCTCGGCAGCCAGTTCCTCGCCCACCCGCCGATCGAGCCGTACGAGGTCCAGGTCACCCGGCCCGACCATCCGCTGGTCGCCGGGATCGAGCCGTTCACGGTCACCGACGAGCTGTACGTCTGTGAGCTGCACGGGGAGCTGGAGGTGCTGCTGCACGCCGAGTACACGGGGCCGTGCCGGGGTTTCGCCGAGGGCGACACGGCGGCGCTCGACGACGCGCCGCGGCCGGTGCTGTATCTGAAGCGGCACGGTTCCGGTGAGGTGTGCTGCTTCACGCTCGGCCACTGCCGGGGCCGGTACGACGTGCAGGACCTCGGTGTGGACGACACCGGGCGGGTGGACCTGGGGCCGTGGGAGACGCCGGAGTTCCTGACGGTGTTGGGGCGGTGTGTGGAGAGGGCCGTGGGTGCGGAGAGCCCGGTGGGCGGCTGAGCGAACCCGGGGTGCCGTCGAGAGGGTTTCGCCCCCGCCGCCCCTACCCGTCCCATCCCTGGGGGCTGCGCCCCCAGACCCCCGCTTGTCGGCCCTGAACGGGCCTCGTCCTCAAACGCCGGACGGGCTGAAATCAGCCCCGTCCGGCGTTTGAGGAGCGGGGGTTCGGGGGCTGGCCCCCGACGGGGTCTGGGGCGGAGCCCCAGAAGGATGGGACGGGTAGGGGCGGCGGGGGCGAAAAAAGCCACCGCCGTCCCACCTCACCCGTGCGGCAGCACCACCGCACGGCCGTTGATCTCCCCCGCGTGCAGACGCTCGTACGCCGACGGGGCGTCCTCGATCGAGAACGTCTCGACGTGGGAGGAGACCAGCCCCTGCCGCGCGAGCCCGACGACGTCGATGAGCTCCACCCGGCTGCCCCAGTAGGGCGCCGACGCGGACACCCCGAACGGCAGACCGCCGCCGAAGCCGACCGCCAAAGTGCCTCCGCCGATGCCGACCACGGTCACCTCGCCCGCCACCGCCACCGACGCGGCGGCCACCGCCAAGGTCGCCTCGGCCCCCACGAAGTCCAACACCACCTCCGCCCCCGTGCCGCCGGTCAGCTCCCGCACCCGTGCCGCCGCCTCACCGTCGGAGAGCAGCGTCTCGTGGGCGCCGACCGTGCGGGCCAGCTCCAGCTTCTCCTTGCTCACGTCGAGGGCGATCACCCGGGCCGAGCTCAGCGCGCGCAGCAACTGTACGGCGAGATGGCCCAGGCCGCCGACACCGATCACCACCGCCGTACTGCCCGCCACGAGCTTGGGCAGGGACGTCCTGATCGCGTGATACGGCGTCAGCCCGGCGTCGGTGAGCGGCGCGGCCTGTACCGGGTCCAGTCCGCCCAGCGGCACCAGGTGGCGGGGCGAGTCCACGACCATGTACTCGGCGAGGGCGCCGGGAGAGCCCAGGCCGGGCGGCAGGATGCCGAGTCCGGCGGCGTGCGGGCAGTAGTTCTCCCTGCCCTCGGCGCAGGTGCGGCAGCGGCCGCAGCCCCACGGGCCGTACACCGCCACCTCGTCGCCCTCCGCCACTTCGGTGACACCGCTGCCCAGGGCCGCGACGGTGCCGACACCCTCGTGGCCGAGCGTCATCGGCAGCGGATAGGGGAACTGTTCCTCGGGCCAGCCCATGACGGCCAGGTCCGAGTGGCACAGCCCCGCGGCCGTCACCTTCAGCAGTACCTGGCCCGGGCCCGGTTCGGGTACCGGAACCTCGACCACCTCGGGTGGTGCGCCCACTGTCCGGTACTGAACTGCTTTCATCATCAGACCTCCTTGTCCGGGGTGGCCAGAGGGTCGGCGGGCGGCGCCTTACGGCGGCGCAGAACCGCCGGTAGCGCGATTCGCCCACCCGTGAGGACGAGCGCGACGATGAGGACCGAGCCGGTGAACAGACTCGCGGCCCACTGCGCGCTGGTGGCGAGCCCGAGTCCGGTGATGCCGGTGCCGAGCAGCAGCACCGCGAGAACGGTGCCCCAGGCGTTGAAACGGCCCGCGCGCAGCTGGGTCGCCCCGACGAAGGCCGCCGCGTAGGCCGACAGCAGGTACGGCGTGCCCGCGGTCGGCGATCCGGATCCCACCGAGGACGCGAAGACGATCCCGGCGCATCCGGAGAGCAGCGCGGACGCCACCAGGGTCAGGAAGCGCAGCCGGTCGGTGCGCACCCCTTGCAGGCGTGCCGCGTCGGCGTTGAAGCCGGTGGCGTACAACCGGCGTCCGGTGGCGGTGTGTTCCAGCAGGAACCAGATGGCCGCCGCGGCGAGCAGCAGATACAGCACCGGCAGCGTGATGCCGCCGACGTCCAGCTGGGCGATGCTCGAGAACGGCTCGGCCAGCAGCTGCACGCCGGTGATGGAGCTGTCGTTCGTGACCATGGTGATCAGGGACTGGATCAGCGCCCCCGTGGCCAGGGTGGCGATGAACGAGTCGACCCGCAGCGCCACCACCACGATGCCGTTGACCACCCCGATCAGCAGCGCGGCCGCCATCGCCAGGGCGATCGCCACACCGGCTCCCAGGTCCGCGGTGACCATGAAGTAGGCGGTCAGCACGCTCGTGAGCGACATGGTGAAGGCGACCGACAGGTCGAAGACACGCGCGGCCAGCGGCAGTACGACGCTGAGGGCGACCAGTCCGGCCACGGCGTTGCCGTTCAGGATCTGCTTGACCGTGATGGCCGTCGGGAACGTCTCCGGCGCCCAGACGGAGAAGAGCGCGACGATGACCAGCCACACGTAGACGGCGCCGATGTTCCGGAACGACAGGGCCGCCGCCGTCCGTCGGCCCCAGGCGCCCAGGGCGGGCGCGGACCTGTCCGGTCCCGGTGGTGGTGCGGCCGGACGGAATCCCGCGGCCCGTGTCGGGGTGGATGTCATGTCACTCCGTTCCTTCCATGGCGTGGACGAGCGCGGGCTCGGTGATGTCCCGGCCGCCGATCTCCCGTACGATCCGGCCGTCCCTCACCACCAGGACGCGGGTGCACAGCGCGAGCAGGTCCTGGGTGTCGGACGAGGACACGATGACGCCCATGCCCTCGTCGGCCTGGCGCTCGATCAGGTCGTACAGCTGCAGGCGGGTGCCGATGTCGACGCCGGCCGTGGGTTCGCACAGCACCAGCATCGGCGGGCGCTGGGCGAGACAGCGGGCCATGACGACCTTCTGCTGGTTGCCGCCGCTCAGTGTGGTGATCCGCGCGCCGCGGCCTGCGGTGCGCACCCCGACCCGCTCGATCCACTCCCCGGCGAGAGCGGCCTCCCGTCCGCGGTGGAGCCGGCCGGCGCGGCCGCGGAGGCGGTCGAGGAGGGGAAGGGTGAGGTTCTCCCCCACCGAGAAGTCGCCGATCACTCCCTCGCCCGCCCGGTCGGCGGGGACCAGCGGGAGACCCAGCCGGCCCGCGTCGCGCAGGTCGGCCCACCGCTCGGTGCGTTCCGGCAGCCGCAGCCTGCCGCGCACCGGCCCCGCGTGGGCCCCGCACACCGCGTACGGCACGATCTCGTGACCGGAGCCGACGAGGCCGGTGATGCCCAGTCGCTCGCCCTTGGCCAGGTCGAAGCCGATTCCGCGCAGAGGGCCTGCCCACAGGTCGCGGACCTCCAGTACGGCCTCGGTGGGCCCGGGGGCGGAAGCCGGCCGGTGGTCGGTCTCCGTCTCCTCGCCCGCCATCAGCTCCGCCAGCGAGCGCGGAGTGAGGCCGGCGACGGGGAGGGTGGCGATCCGTCGCCCGCCGCGGATCACGGTGACCCGGTCGGCGAGCGCGAAGATCTCGTCCATCCGGTGCGAGACGTACAGGACGCCGGCGCCGGCGTCGCGGATCTCCCGCACGATGTCGAAGAGCCGGGCGACCTCACCGGGCGGCAGCACGGCGGTCGGCTCGTCGAGCACCAGGACACCGCGCCGGCCCTCCCAGCCCTGCAGCGCGGCGGCGATGGCCACCACCGCGCGCTGGACGGGGGAGGCCAGGGCCAGGGGGCGGCGTACGTCGATGCCCAGGCCGAACCGTTCCACCAGAGCGGTCGTGCGTCGTTCCATCTCCGGCCAGCGGATGTTGCCGAAGGCGGTACGGGCGAAGCCGCGGCTGAGCGCGAGGTTGTCGGTGGCGCTCAGCTCGCCCACCAGCCCCAGCTCCTGGTGGACGAAGCGGAGCCGGTCGTGCCGGGAGGCGGCGATCTGGCTCAGGTCGAACGGCTCGCCGTCCAGTTCGGCGACCGCTCCCGGGTCGGCGTGGTGATAGCCGGCGAGGATCTTGATGAGGGTGGACTTGCCGGAGCCGTTGGGCCCGATCAGCGCGTGGATCTCGCCGGGTGCGACCTCCAGATCGACGTCCCGCAGCGCCTGGGTTCCGCCGAACCTCTTCGACAGGGCGGCCACGCGCAGCACCGGCCGGGTCAACTCAGCCCCCACAGCGCCTTGAACTGCGCCTGGTAGTCCTCGACGAGCGGGAAGTCGCCGTCGGCGGACGGGAGGTTGTCCTTGGTGACCAGCATATTGGGCAGCACCGCCTTCTGGTCCACGTCCATGGACTGGCCGGTGAAGTGGCGGGCCAGCGCGTCGACCTGGATCCATGCCGTCTCGTGGGAGTTCAGCGCCATCGCGCCGTCGGTGAGGCCGCCCTGGATGTACTGGTAGCTCTGCGCGTCACCGACGTTGACGACGAGGTGCTTGCCGGTGATGCCGGCGGTCTTCAGCGCCGCCGGGACGCCCACGTTGAGCAGGCCCAGGGAGAAGACGACGTGGGTCACCTTCGGGTGTGACCTGAGGTACGACACCACGCGGTCCGGCATGTCCTTGCCGACCGCCGTGATCGGCACGTCGACGCTGTCGAGCGCACAGCCCTCGCACCATTCCTGGTACTTGGCCGTGAACCCGTCCTTGACGGGCTTGAGGATCGTGTAGGCCGGCAGATCGAAGTACACGGTGTCGGCCTTGGCACCGCTGTCCGACACCACCCACGAGGCGATCATCTCGCCCTGGATGCCGACGTCCTTCGGCCCGTTCTTCAGCAGGGAGATGCCGTCGCCCACCACGTCGTCGGCGTTCGACTGGATGACGGGGATGCCCGCCGCCTTGAGCTGCGCCAGCTGCTTGGCGTAGACCGCGCGCGGGAAGCCCGAGGCGACGACGGCGTCCGGCTTGTCGCGCAGGGCCTGCTCGTAGGCGGCCTGGACGGACTCCGGTGTGCCCTGCGTGGCGATCTGATTCACCGTCCAGCCGAGTTCCTCGGCGGCGGCCGTGAAGAAGTCGGCGAGGTCCTTGCAGGACTGGACGCCGCAGAGAATGAAGTCGATCTTCTTGCCCTCGGGGATCTGCTTGCCCACCGGCTCGGTGACGGGGATCCGGGCCGGGCGCTCGGAGTACTTCGCCAAGGCCGCGCGGGCGGCCGCCAGGCCGGGGCTGTCGGACGCCGGCTCCTGGGACACGTCGGCGGCGGCCGGAGTCGCCTCCGTGCCGCACGCCGTCAGGGCGAGCAGGGCGGTGACGGGGATGATCGCGGTGAGGGCGCGGCGGGCCGCGCGAGCGGGTCTGGAACTCATCGTTGAGTACTCCCACGCATGGATGGTGAAGAGGGCTGCGTAAACCGCCGTCGTGGGGTACGGCGCGGGGCCGCCGGTGTGACCGCGCGGCGCTGCGGCCGAGGCGGAAAGATTCCGCCCCGACCCAAGAAACTTATGAGGCACTACAGCCTCAAGTGCGTCGGAGTGTGACATGGCCCGGCAGGCTTGGGGAGAGGTCTGTCGCAATAAATTAAGGGATTCCTGGCAACTTCTCTCGACGACCTCGGCCAATGCGGTCTCCGAGCGGCGTCGCGAGTGTTGCCCCCAGCCGCACCTGCTAACTACACTCACTCTAAAGTTTCTGCCAGAGGAGAGATGATGGACGAAACGTCGGAGTCGGTCACCGCGCGGTGCCCCGGGCCCAGCGTCCAGGACTACCTCGACCAGGACAGCCGCCCCGTTCCCGCCGCACTGAGGTACGACAGGAACGACTACATCGGCAGCGAGGACATCGACTCCGCGCGCTTCGTCTCCCGCGCGTGGGCGGAACGCGAGATGGAGCAGGTCTGGCGGCGCGTGTGGCAGTTCGCGTGCCTGGAGAGCGAGATCCCGGAGGTCGGCGACCACGAGGTCTACGAGATCGGCGACGACTCGCTGATCGTCGTACGGACGGCGCCCGACGAGATCCGCGCGTACGTCAACGTGTGCCTGCACCGCGGCCGCAAACTGCGCACCAGCGGCGGCAACGTCGGCGAGTTCCGCTGCTCGTTCCACGGTTTCGCCTGGAACCTCGACGGCACCATGCAGACGCCGCCCTGCGCCTGGGACTTCCCGCATGTCACCCCGGAGAAGTTCGCACTCCCCGAGGCGCAGGTGGCCACCTGGCGCGGCTTCGTCTTCATCAACATGGACCCGTACGCGGAGTCCTTCGAGAGCTACCGCGGCACCTTCGACGAGTACTACATCTGGCCGCTGGAGGACCGGTACAAGTCGCTGCACATCGCCAAGGTGCTGCCCTGCAACTGGAAGGTCGCCCAGGACGCGTTCATCGAGTCCTTCCATGTGATCGCGACCCACCCGCAGATGCTGCCCTGGCTCGCCGACGCGAACTCGCAGTACGACGTCATGGCGGACCAGCCCAACTGGAACCGGATGATCAACATCCAGGGCGCGCCCAGTCCCCACGTGGCGGACTCCGTCACGGAGGAGGACGTACTGGAGACGTTCTACGACTCGCGTGCGTTCTACGCGGCGGCCCAGGGCCGTGACCTGGTGATGTCGGACGGAGAGGAAATGCCCCCGATCCCGCCCGGCGGCACCGCCCGCCAGGTCCTCGCCGAGCGGATGCGTGCCCAGCTGGCGGCCACCTCGCAGCAGGACTTCTCCCAGACGGCCGACACCGAACTGCTCGACGCCATCAACTACCTGCTGTTCCCCAACTTCAACCCCTGGGGCGGCGCCAAGTCCAACATCATCTACCGGTTCAAGCCCAACGGTCTCGACCCCGACTCCTGCACCGCCGAGATCATCTTCATGTCGGCCCCGAAGAAGCCCGGCGAGATGCCGCCCCCGGCCGAGATCCGCTGGGTGCCGGAGGACATGCTCTTCGCGGACATCCCCGAACTCGGTGTGCTCGGGCCCGTCTTCGACCAGGACTGCGAGAACCTCCCCTACGTCCAGCAGGGACTGAAGGCGATGCGCAAGCCGGGCATCACCCTGGCCAACTACCAGGAGAGCCGCATCCGCCACTTCAACCAGACACTCGACCGGTGGATGAGCACGTGACCCACCGCGTGGCGGTCCGGCCCTTGGGCGCCGAACTCGAAGTGCTCGACGGTGAGGACCTGTTCAGCGCCGCCCAACGGCTCGGATACCGCTGGCCCACCGTCTGCGGCGGCAAGGGGACCTGCCGTACCTGCTTCGTGGTGGTCGACGAGGGCACCGAGAACTGTTCCCCCGTGGACCCGCTGGAACGCGAGGGCATCGAAGCCCTGCGCAGACCCGTGGACGGCCTGACCCGGCTCGCCTGCCGCCTCCGGGTCGAGGGCCCGGTGACCGTGACCAAGCGCGGCGTACGCCGCCGAGTGCAGGAGTGAGCCCCATGGCCAAGCAAGTGATCCATCCGCTGACCGGGCATGTGTACCGGCTCACCGAGAACGGTCTGGTCGAGGTGACCGACCCGAAGACCGGAGCTCAGGGCACCTTCGACTTCCAGGCCCGGTGGCAGTCGGGCGAACTGCGCCACGCCGACCTCCAGATGGCCGGCTGGGTGGGGCGCCTCGCCCGGCGGCGCGCCCCCGAGCAGCCGGAGGAGTGACCCCGTGACACCCCGTACGACCCGGGTTGTCTGTCTCGTGCGCCGGCCCGACGGAGAACCCGTCCCCGGTGACTTCGCCGTCGAGGAGCGCCCCCTGCCGTCCCTCGCGGAGGGACAACTGCTCGTCCGCAACCTCTACATGAGCGTCGACCCGTCCATGCGCGGGCGGCTGGAGAGCACCGAGAAGCACTACACGCACAACTTCACGCCCGGATCGCCGCTCGACGGCCGGGCGCTGGGCGTCGTGGAGGAGAGCCGCTGCGCCTCCGTGCCGGCGGGTGCGTATGTGCGTCACCAGCTGGGCTGGCGGCAGTGGGCCGTGCTGGACCCCGCGGACACCGACGGCGCCGGTCGCATCGACCCCGGACTCGCCCCGCTGCCCACCTGGTTGGGGCTGCTCGGGCAGACCGGCTTCACCGCGTACGTCGGGCTGACCCGGGTCGCCGCGCTGCGCCCCGGCGACACCGTCTTCGTGTCCGCGGCGGCCGGGGCCGTGGGCAGCGCCGCCGGACAGTTCGCCCGGCTGCTGGGCGCGGAGCGGGTCGTCGGGACCGCCGGAGGGCCGGACAAGTGCGCCCTGCTGGTGAAGGAGTTCGGCTACGACGCCGCCGCGGACTACCGCGCCGAACCGGTGCGCGAAGCGCTGGCCCGGATGGCGCCCGACGGCATCGACGTCTACTTCGACAACGTGGGCGGGGAGCAACTCGCCGCCGCCCTGCACGCGTTGCGGACCGGGGGCCGGGTCGCCCTGTGCGGCATGATGTCGCAGTTCGGCGGGGAGCGGCGGCCCGCCGACATCAACCAGTTGATCCAGGCGGTCCTCAAGCGGCTGACCCTGAACGGCTTCATCGTCCGGGACCACGAGGATCTGCGGCCGGAGTTCGAGCGCCGGGTCGCGAGCTGGCTCGGTTCGGGCCGGATCACCGCGCGGGAGACGGTCGTCGACGGCCTGGAGCACGCTCCCGGCGCGCTGCTGGCCCTGCTGGCCGGCGGCAACGTCGGCAAGATGCTGGTCCGGCTGGGCGATTCCGCGTAACCGCAGAGACTTCGCCGTCGTCAGCGCATGGGGCGTGACGCGGCCACGCTGTGGGCCTGCAAGGAGACCCCCACCCGGGTCAGCCCGGCCACGGCAGCCCGGAAGTCCGTGATGTGCGGGGTCGTGAAGTGGTCGTCGAGGGCCTGCTGCGAGGCCCACCGCTCGTACACGCGGATCCGCCGCTCGTCGCTCGGGTCCGCGGTCATGGCGTAGTCCAGACAGCCCGGTTCCTCTTCGAGGGTCCGGCGCCCCAGTTCGACCAGCTGCCCCAGCATCGCGCCGCGGTCGCCCGGCTCGTAGTCCATCCAGCCGGCGACGATGACTTCCTCTGACACGGTGGTCCTCTTCTCGGGTCATGCGCGCGGGCCCGCCGCCCCTGTCAGGGGGAGCGACGGGCCCGCGGCGGTTTCAGATGACGAGCGCCGCCGGGACGCTGTCCACGGTGACCGTTCCCTTGTCGCCGTCGACCGTGATCACCATGCCGTCGCGCAGCCGCCGCGTGCCGCCCTCGACGGAGATGACGGCCGGTATGCCGAGCTCGCGGCAGACCACGACGGCGTGGCTGTTGAGCGCGCCCACGTCCACGACGGCGGCTCCGGCGACCAGGAACAGCGGGGTCCAGGCCGCGTCCGTGATCGGCGCCACCAGCACCTCTCCCGGCTCCAGCGCCTCGCAGGAGGCCGGGTCGGTGACCACCCGCACTCTGCCGGTGTAGGTGCCGTGGCTGCCGCCGACGCCGCTGAGCACATCACCCTCGACGGCGGCCTCGGTGCGCTCCTCGGTGCGGCGCGGCCAGGTGTCGATCTCGGTCTGCGCGTCCCGCGCGACGAAGAACGGCGGTTCCAGCTCGTGCAGGCCGGCGTACTCCCGAAGCCGCTGCGCGATGACGGGGCCGAAGGACTCCGGATCGGCGACGTAGTCGTCGAGTTCGGTGTCCAGCAGCATCATCACGTCCTCGGACTGGTCGAAGCGCCCCGCCTCGACCCCGCGCCGGCCGAGCTCTCGTACCGCCATCCGGATCTCGTTGACGACGGTCACACAGTTCGCCTTGGTGCGCTCGCGGGCCGGGATCCACACCTGGGCGGCGTGCATGCCGGCGTCGAACATCGGCCGCACGTCCTCGGGCAGCGCGGCCCGGATCTCCCGCGCCGTCCGCTCACGCCGCTCGGTCAGCCGCTGGTGGCGGACGGCCGGGGAGTCGTCGTCGGCGCTGTGCCGGATCCGGTCGACCAGGGCCAGCGCCTGGACTGGCGCCGCTTCCCAGGACCGGGCGTGGATGTCCCACTCGTTGGGGCCGCGGTCGCCGGACTCGGCCAGGAACTCCTCGAACGCGTCACGGAACGTCTTGACGTCCCCGGTCGCCCCGTCGAGCGCCCGCTCCACCGCGGCCGGGCCCTCGTCGAAGAGCGCGGTGAGTTCCGCGGAGGTCGCCACGTGGCGGGACAGCGTCCACAGTCCGGTCGAGGGCGAGGCCGAGTCGACGTCTCCCAGCCCGCCGATGAGGTCGAGCAGGTCGCCGGAACGGTCCAGGCTCGCGCACAGCGGGCCGAGGATCGCCGGTCCGACGGACGCCGGCAGCGACGACTCGACATGCCGCTGGAACGTCGTCTCCACCTCGTCGAGCAGCGAGCGGGCGTGCGCCACCAGTTCGGCGTCCGACAGCCGCGTCAGGTCGGGCCGCTCGCGGCGGACACGGCGCAGCCGCTCCCGGTCGGCGTCGGCCTCCGGGAAGGAGGTCTGGCCGAGCATCCGCTGGAGCGTGCCGCCGGCCTTGGCCGTCAGCTCGCCGTCCTGGTCCTCGGGGTGCGCCGCGTACACCGGGGTGTCGGAGCGCTGGCCGACGAAGGCCGTGTCGATCTGGTCGGCGGTCTGGCCCATGCGGATGCCGAACAGCCGCATGTGCGAGAGGTTGAGGTAGAAGTAGCCGCCGAACATGCCGACGAACGGCGGTCGGGGACCGGCCACCTCCTCCTCGCGGTAGATGCCGAACCCGACGAATCCGCGACGCCAGCCCTGCAGCCCGCGCCCCCACACCAGGCTCCAGCCCAGCGGGCTGGCGGGCTCCGGAAGGGTCTCCCCCGCGTTGGCCCGGGTGTAGTGCGGCAGCCGCTCACTGCGCTGCCAGTCCGTGATCCAGCTCTTCATGACCGAGGGTCTCCCGCCGTCCGTCCCGGTGCCTACCACTGTGCCGTTCCACCGTCGACGCTGATCAGCGTGCCCGTGATGCCCGCGCCCGCGTCGCTCGCGAGCAGCGAGGCGACACCGGCGATCTGCTCCACGGTGGTGATCTTCTTGGTGGCGGCGTGCTCCGCGAAGCGGCCCAGCCACTCCTCGTACGAGATGCCCTCGGCCTCGGCCGCCGCCGGCCCCGCGGCCCGCATCAGGTCGGTGTCGACGGCGCCGGGGCAGATGGCGTTGCAGGTGATGCCCTGGGTGCCGTACTCGAAGGCGGTCGCCTTGGTCAGTCCGTGGATGGCGTGCTTGTTGGTGATGTAGTGGCTGATCGCCGGCTTGTTGGCCTGCTTGCCCTCGACGGAGGAGATGTTGATGATGCGGCCCCAGCCGCCCGCCAGCATCTTCGGCAGGGCTCGGCGGGTGCCGTAGAAGTAGGCGTTGAGGTTCAGGTTGAGGGCGTCGTGCCAGGCCTCGTCGCTGAGTTCGTGGACGGGGGCGAAGCCCGAGGTGCCGCCGACGTTGTTGACCCAGATGTCGAGCCGGCCGAAGCGCTCGGCGGCGAAGTCCGCGAGGGCCTCGATGTCCTCCTGCCTGTTGGCGTCGCAGGGGTGGAAGGCGGTCCGGTCCCCGGCGCCCATCTCCTCCAGTGCCTGCTTGCCCTTGAGCTCCGAACGGCCGCTGATCACGACCGTCGCGCCGTCGGCCAGGAAGGCCTCGGCGATGGCGCGGCCGATGCTGCGCGTGCTGCCCGTGATCACCGCGACACGTCCGTCGAGGCTGCCCGTAGCCACCATGGTGTTCTCCCGCGAATCTTGTCGGCTTGTCACCTGGCGGCTCTTGCTGTGTTTTCCAGGTGCTGGTGAATGGTGCGGTGGAAGTGCTGCAGTCCGGGCTCGTTGCGCCCGAAGACGAAGTCGGTGCCGCTGAGGGCGTGCAGGCCCTGCTGGACTCCGTAGGTGGTCGCGTAGTCCTCGTCGCGGACCACCTCGTAGAACCACTCGCCGAACCGGTCGGCGGCCTGGCGTTCCTCGTCGGTGACCGCCGGTTCCCGCAGCAGGATGATCTGCTGGGTCACCGACTCGGTGGCCGTCCGGGGAAGCACCAGGGAGACGGCGATCTTCTGGCGCCAGCCACCGGCGATCGCCAGCCCCGGGAACAGCCAGTAGATGGGGCCGACGCACTCGCCGGGATCGCGCTTGTCCGGGGAGAGTTCGACCGCCTGCGCGATGGGGCGCAGGGCCGGTGCGAGGCGCTGGTGAGGGCCCCAGGTGTCGTGGACCATCATGTTGGAGAGGTTCGTCTCGAACACCGTCTTCGGGTGCAGCGAGGCGAAGTGGTACGTCTCCAGGTACCCGTCGAGGGTGACCTTCCAGTTGGGACTGGGTAGCTCTTTGGTCCCGTAGTGGTGACACTCCCCCAGCCGCATCCCCTCGAGGAGCGGCTGCAGATCGCCCAGCCAGGCGTCGAGGTCGTGCTCGGCCGCCGGGTCGAGGGAGACGAAGACGATCCCGGCGCGCTCCCCGGCGGGCAGCTTCACCAGGCTGCGCCCCTCGCGCGGTACGTCACCGAAGGTCTTCTCGGCGTACACACCTCGCAGCTGCCCGGCGAGGTCGTACGACCAGGAGTGATACGGGCAGGTGAGGCGTTTGGACACCCCGCAGCCCGGCTCGATGATCTTCGCGCCCCGGTGCCGGCAGGCGTTGATCATCGCGTGTACGGCGCCCTGGCGGTCCCGGGTGATCAGCACCGGGACGCCGAGCACGTCCAGGGCCTTGTAGGTGTTCGGTCCGGGAAGTTCCGCGGACATGGCGAGCGGCAGCGGGACGCTCCGGTGGACGGCGTCCGTCTCCCGTCGCCAGCGGTCGGCGTCGTGGTAGTGGGCGACAGGTTCCGTCCACTGGCCGTCCGCCTCGTGCGTCGTGTTGTCGCGGTAGTGCGTCATCACGCGCTCGACGAGTTCGGCGGCCTCGCGCCGCATCGTCACGGACGCTGCGTCGGTGGACCGGTCCTGGCTGATCCACGAGGAGTACTCGGGGGCCGGGGGCGGCTGACGCCGGGCGTCTGTCTCCGAAGCCTCCGGCGCACTGATCTGGACCACGTTGTCCTCACAATCCTCCCAGCCGCGAGCCGGCGAAGGGCTTGGGATGCGACAGCTGGGCTGTGACGCAAACGACAACAGGACTTAGTGTTGTCTGTCAATAGAAAGTGGTGAAGTCGCAACACGGCGTCGCGCAAGCCACCTCGCCTTCCCTGGTGATCACGGCCCTTACGGGCCCGGATCTTTCTGGGAAACGACTCCAGTCATAAGAACACGAAAGCCGGACATTCGACGAAGGGCGGCGAGGAGTGGGCGAGGACACAACAATCCCGGCACATCGGGCGCCTACGCACATGACCGAGCCGTTCGAGGCGGGTGTGGTCGTCCGCGACATGGAGCTGATGGAGCGGTTCTACCGCGAGGCACTCGGCTGCCTGGCGGTGCATCGCTCGCGCATACCGGAGTCCATCGGCACCCCGGCCGGGCTGGGCGGCGAGCTCTTGGTCGTCTGGCTGCAGGTGCCCTCCGGCGGGCGCGTGAAGCTGATCCTGCCCCGGACGCCCCCGGCACCGGCGGAGTCGGCCGTACCGCTGACCGGACGCCGGGGGCTGTCGTACCTCACCTTCCGCCTGGACGACCTGGACCCGGTGGTGGCGGCACTGCCGGCCGCGGGCGCCCGGCCCCTGTCGGATCCGGTCGTCGTCCGGGCGCGGGGGCGGCGGATCAGCTTCTGGGCGGACCCGGAAGGCAACGCGGTGGAGCTGGTCGACGAGCGCGGCGACGATCCGGCGCCGGATCGGACAGAGGCGTAGTAATTAGAGAGCCTGTTCAGTAAGGTGCCCACTGCTACTTACTGTAGACCGACACTACAAAGTCCGATTGCGTGGCACACCTCCCTCGGGCGAAGGGGCGGACGATGGCTCAAAGGGCCTCAAGTACATCAAGCACATCCAAGGCACCGAAGAAGTCGGGCGATCCGGCCGCGAACCAGGCGTCCGCGCAGGTCGTCAGAGACCTGCACGAGCGCATGGTGCGCATCCGGCTGTTCGAGACCGAGGCGGGCAAACTCATGGAGGCCGGCAAGCTGCCGGGCTTCCTGCACCTGTACGTCGGCCAGGAAGCCGTGGCCGCGGGGGTGATGGCGGCCCTCCGCGACGACGACCAGATCACCTCCACCCACCGCGGACACGGCCACGCCGTCGCCAAGGGCGTCAGCTTCCGGCACATGTACGCCGAGCTGTACGGCCGGGTCACCGGAGCCTGCCTGGGACGCGGCGGAAGCATGCACATCAACGACCTCAGCCTCGGCATGCTCGGCGCGAACGGCATCGTCGGCGCGGGCATCCCGATCGCCGTCGGCGCCGCGTTCGCCGCCCAGTACAAGGGCGAGGACAGCGTCGCCGTCTCCTTCTTCGGTGACGGCGCCACCAACATCGGCACCTTCCACGAGGCCGCCAACATGGCCGCCGTACTGCGCCTGCCGGTGCTGTTCATCTGCGAGAACAACGGCTACGCCGAGTTCACCCCCCAGTCGAAGCACATGCTGATCACCGACGTCGCCGACCGGGCCGCCGCCTACGGCATGCCCAGCGTGATCGTCGACGGCATGGATGCGGCCGCCGTCCACGAGGCCGCCGCCGAGGCCGTGGCACGCGCCCGGGCCGGCGAGGGACCGATGATGATCGAGGCCAAGACCTACCGCTTCTACGACCACCAGGGCGTCAAGGGACTGCGTCACCCCTACCGCTCGGACGAGGAGGTCGCCGAGTGGAAAACCCGCGACCCGATCGACCTGCTGGAGGCCCGCGCCCTCGCCGACGGCACCGCCACCCGCGCGGAGCTGGACGACACCTGGCAGCGCACCCGGGACGAGATCGCCGACGCCATCGCGTACGCCGAGGCCAGTCCGCTGCCCGACACCGCCGACCTGCTCCTCAACGTCTACTCGGGGTGACCGCCATGACCACCATCACCGAAGCACCCGCCGCCGCCCCGGACGCCACGGCCCGTGAACTGACCTACGTCAAGGCCTTCAACGAAGGACTCGCGCAGGCCATGCGTGAGGACGAGAACGTCTTCGTCGCCGGTGAGGACGTCGCCGGATACGGCGGCGTGTTCCGCATGTTCGACAACCTGCTCGACGAGTTCGGTCCCCGACGGATGATCGACACCCCGATCTCCGAGGCCGCGCTGGTCGGCCTCGGCGTGGGGGCCGCGGCCCGGGGTCTGCGTCCCGTCGTCGACCTGATGTTCATGGACTTCATCGGCGTCTGCCTGGACCAGATCGTCAACCAGGCAGCCAAGATGAAGTACATGTTCGGCGGCGCCCTCTCGGTGCCGCTCACCATCACCACCGCCTCCGGCGCGGGGCTCGGGGCCGCCGCCCAGCACAGCCAGAGCCTGGAGGCCTGGCTCGCGCACGTGCCCGGCCTCAAGGTCGTCATGCCGTGCGACGCGTACACCGCCAAGGGCCTGACCGTCTCGGCGATCCGGGACGACAACCCGGTCGTCGTCATGCTCAACAAGGTCCTGCTGGGCAGCAAGGGCGAGGTGCCCGAGCCGATCTACGGCATCCCGCTCGGCCAGGCCCACACCGCGCGCCAAGGCTCGGACGTCACCGTCATCGCGCTCGGCCGCATGGTGGGCGAGGCACTGGCGGCGGCCGAGGAACTCGCCGGCGAGGGCGTCGAGATCGAGGTGATCGACCCTCGCACCGTCCAGCCCCTGGACACCGAGACCATGATCGCCTCCGTGCGGCGCACCAACCGGGTCCTCGTGGTGCACGAGGCCGTCACCTTCGGCGGGCTCGGCGGGGAGATCGCCGCCCAGATCCAGGACGCGGCCTTCGACTACCTGGACGCGCCGGTCCTGCGCATCGGCGCCCCCTTCTCCCCGGTTCCGTTCTCCCCGGTGCTGGAGAAGGCCTACGTACCCGATCGTGCCCGCATCGCCCAGGGATGCCGCCGTCTTCTGGAAAGGTCGTGACGACGTGGCGGTCGAGGTTCTGCTGCCGAAGATCGGTCTGACCATGCAGGAGGGCACGATCGACGAGTGGCTCGTGCCCACCGGCACCGCCGTCTCGGAGGGCGACACCCTGCTGCGGCTGGCCACCGACAAGGTCGACGTGGAGGTCGAGGCGGAGGCCGGGGGGCTGTTCCACCCCGTGGTTCCCGCCGGGACCACGCTCCCCGCCGGGGCTCTCATCGGCTGGCTGCTGGCGGAGGGAGAGCAGCCGCCGGAGCCGGGGGGTGCGCCGAAGCCTGCCGGGCCGGGGGCCGGCGGTACGGCCGCTGAGCCCGTGGCCGCCGTCGCCGCGTCGTCGGCATTCGACGGCAGCGGGAATTCCGCCGCCCCGGCACTAATGGGCCACAGCGCGGGCGCGGCACCGTCCGGTCACGGCGGCAGCGTTTCCGCGGCGCCCTCCCTCAATGGCAGCGCGGCCTCCATCGGTCACGGGGGCCGGCTCCTGGCCTCCCCGAACGCCCGGCGCGTGGCGGCCGAGGCCGACGTCGATCTCACCGTCGTACGCGGCACCGGGCCCGGAGGCCGGATCGTCTCGGAGGACGTGGAGGACTTCCTCGCGGCCGCTGCCGCCTCCTCGGTGGCACCGGCGCCTTCCCCGGTGGCACCGGCGCCCTCCGTCCTGCCCGCCGATTCCGTCATCCCCGTCTCGCCCCTGGTCCGCCGGCTGGCGAGGGAGCGGGGCATCGACCTGTCGACGGTACGGGCCACCGGCGCGGGCGGCCGGATCCGCAGGTCCGACCTCGACGCCGTCAACGGGACGGCCGAACCGGTGGCCGCCCGCCCCGCCCGCCGCCCGGCCACCACTCCTCAGGTGGGGGACGTCATCCCGCTCACCGGGATGCGCGGCACCATCGCCCGCCGGATGCACGCCAGTCTCCAGGAGATGGCGCAGCTGACGCACGGGTACGAGGTGCGGATGGACGCGGTCGTGTCCTTGCGGGCCCGGCTCAAGCAGGAATGGGCCGACAGCGACCTGCCGGTGCCCAGCCTCAACGACTTCCTGCTGAAGGCCGCCGCCCTGGCCCTGCGCGCACACCCGCTGCTCAACGCGACGGTGCGGGAGGACGGCATCCATCTGCTCGGCGACATCCACCTCGGATTCGCGGTGGCCGTTCCGGGCGGCCTGATGGTCCCGGTGATCGAGGACGCGGCGCAGCTGCCGCTGCCCGAGATCGCCCGCCGCTCGAGGGCCTTGGCCGAGGCCGCGCGCGAGGGGCGGATCTCCCCGGCCCAGCTGGAAGGGGCCACCTTCACGGTCACTTCCCTGGGTGGATACGGCGTCGACTTCTTCACCCCCGTGATCAACCCCGGCAATGTCGCCATTCTCGGCGTGGGCAGGCTCAGGGACGGTGTCGAGTGGGTGGACGACCGGCCGTCGCGGACGCAGGTGCTCACCCTGAGTCTCACCTTCGACCACCGTGCCGTCGACGGGGCACCGGCGGCCGAGTATCTGCGCACGGTCGGTGAGTTGCTGCGCAAGCCGCTCCGGCTGCTGGTCTGACCTGGGCGGAGGTCCGAGGGCTATTCGGCCGCCGCCGGGTCGGCGATCCGCTCGGCGAGGCGGCCGACCTCGCGGACGAAGGAGCGGTGTCCGAGCGAGCGGTAGACGTCGTCCCCGCGGACCTGCGAGATCGCCGCGGTCTCCAGCAGCGACAGCAGGCCCAGGGCGACGACCGCCGCCTCCGCGTCGGAGGTCGACTCACGGGCCTTGCGGGTCAGCCGGACCAGTTCCTCCAGCAACTGCGTCCGGCTCTCGTGGCGCAGCGCCTCCGCCTCCTGGCTCATGCCGGCCGAGGACGTGAAGAACACGGTGGCGGCGGACCGGTGTTCGCCCAGCCAGGCCACCAGCGCGGTGACGGCCGGTCCGACGGGCGTGCCGGGCGCGTGGGCCTGCGTGAGCGCGTGCAGCTGTTCGCGCAGCGCGGTGGCGAACACCCGCATCCCTTCCACCAGGACCTTGTCCTTGGAGGAGAAGTGGTAGTACACCGCTGCCGAGGTCATCTCCGCACGAGCGGCGATGTCGGCCACCGTGACCTCGTCCGGCGACTGGGTGGCGAACAGTTCCGTGGCCGCTTCGATCACCCACTGCTTGCGCGAAGGACGGTGGGCGGCGCGAGCTCCGGATGTCGTCATGGTGTCAAGTATGCCGGGGTCTTCGTCCTCCGACTGCACATACGTAGCAGGAGTTATGTCATCGGCCCGGCGGAGTTACTGGATAGCATGGGCAGTGGACAGGGCCCGCAGACGCGGGGTCACGGCAGCCGCCAGGGAGCATGATGGCCACCACGCAGAACGGCAAGCAGCCCGCCCACCGGCCCTCGCGGCGGCAGCACATCATCACCGCCGCCGTACGGGTGTTCGGCCGCAACGGATTCGCGGAGACCAGCATCCAGGACATCGCGGACGAGGCCCAGGTCGTGCCCACGGCCGTCTACTACCACTTCGACGGCAAGGAGGAGCTGCTCGAACTCGCCATGCGGCGGGTCTTCGACCAGCTGAACGCGGTGGTGGAGGCGGCCCGGCCGGAGACCGAACCGGGGAGTGCGGAGGGTCTGCTGCGGGTCATCGACGCGGTGTGGGACTGGGTGGAGCGGAACCCGGAGGAGGCCCGGCTGTACCAGGTGCAGATCGCCTCGGCCAACGGCAACATCAAGGTGTTGCGGGACGAGTTCGAGCAGCGGCACATCCAGCGGGCGTACGACTACCTGCCGGAGGGCACCACGCGCAGTCCCCGGGCGGCCAAGTCACGGCACGCGGCGCAGGCGCTCGCGGTGCGCACGCTGATCAGTACGACCATTCTGGTCACCGCTTTGCGGACGGAGGGAGGGCCGCTGTCCCAGCTGCCCTCCCGGTCCGTGCAGGAGGCGGTCAGGTCGCTGGCGCTGCGTATCGTCGCCGCCGAGCAGAAGCCGACCACCGCGTCCGCCTGAGGCGGTTCACCAGGGCAGGGGCTCGCGTTCGGCGAACAGCCCGCCCGTCGTCCCGTCGCCCTCGGGCAGGGTCGCAAGCCAGACCGGGGTGTCCGCGCCGACTTCCGGACCGCGCGGCGCGGACGGGCCGCCCATGCCGCTGCGCGTCCAGCCCGGGTCGGCGGCGTTGACCAGGACGCCGGTGCCCGCCAGTTCGGCCGCGAGCATCCGGGTCAGGGCGTTGAGGGCGGTCTTGGAGATCCGGTAGGCCGGGTGGCGGCCGGAGTCCATCAGCGCGAGCGAGCCGTAGGAACTGGTGACGTTGACGACCCGTCCGTAGCCGGCCTCCACCATGCCCGGCACGACCGCTTGCGCCATGCGCCAGGCGCCCGTGAAGTTCGTGTCCAGGGTCGTGCGCAGGAGCTCCTCGTCGAGGTACGGGGGCCGTAGCTCGCCGTCCAGGGACACTCCCGCGTTGTTCACCAGGACGTCGATCCCGCCGGTCAGCTTCCCGGCCTCCCGGACCGCGTCGGTGACGCTTTTCGCGGAGGTCACGTCCAGGGCCAGCGGCAGCGCCGCCGGACCGATGGCGCGGCAGGCCTCCTCGGCCGCCTCCCTCTTCGCGCCCCGACCAGGACCCGCAGCCCCCGGTCCGCGAGCTGTCGGCATATCTCCATGCCGATTCCGCGTGCTCCGCCGGTGACCAGTGCGGTTCTGTCGCCTTGTCGCATGATGATGTGTCCTCCGCCTTTCGGACCGTCAGCGCCGATGTCAGACCGTCAGCACCGAGCAGGCGCTGATCCCGGGTGCCCCGTAGACGTGGGTGAAGCCGACCCGGGGAGCGCCGGGGACCTGCGCTCCCGGTGCCCGGCCCTGCAACTGCCGTACGACCTCGTGGAACTGGCGCAGTCCCGAGGCGCCGACCGGCTCGCCGCCGGCCAGGCAGCCGCCGTCGGTGTTGACCGGGATCCGGCCCGTGGGGTCGGTGTCCCCGCCGGCGAGGAGTTCCTCCTGCTCGCCGTGGCCGCACAGTCCGGTCTCCGCCAGGTGGATCAGTTCCGATCCGCTGTCGGTGTCCTGCAACTGGGCGACCTGTACGTCCGCGGGCCGTAGACCCGCGGTGCGGAAGACGGCCTCCGCGGCGTCGACGCTCGGGCTGCGGTGCGGCCCCGGCGGCAGCCAGGGCGAGAACACCTCGAACGACCCGAACCGTCTGGTCCGGAAGGCCAGCGAGGCCAGTTTGACCGGCCGCTCGCACAGGTCGAAGGCACGGTCGCCGAGCGCCAGTACCAGGGCCACCGCGCCCTGCCCCGGCGAGCAGAACATGTACTGGGTGAGGGGCGGGCTGACCTCGGCGGAGTCGAGGATCTCCTGCTCCGTCAGTTCCTTGCGCCGCCATGCCAGGGGGTGCTGGGAGCCGTTGCGGAAGGCCCGCGCGGCCACCCTCGCCAGCGCCCGCTCGGAGATCCCGTGGTCGTACAGGTACCGCTGGGTCTTCAGGGCGAAGAACTGGGTCGTGAGCATCATGCCGGTCTCGGCGTACCAGTCTGGCAGTCCGTAGCGGGCCGCGGAGACGTTGAAGGCGCCCCGCTCGTGTTTGTCGAAGCCCACAGCCAGCCCGAGCGAGGCCTCGCCGGCGCGCAGCGCGTTGGCCACCGCGAGCACCGTCGAGGCACCGGTCGCGCAGCCGTTCTGCACGTTGACGAACGGCACACCGGTCAGGCCCAGACGGCCCACCAGCGTGTCGGGTTTGCCGGACACGTCGGAGCCGCCGGCCGCGTACCCGATGTCCTCCCATGCCGTGCCGGCGTCGGCCAGCGCCTCGCGCACCGCCCGCTCGGCCATGTCCATCCCGGTGACGGTCTCGTCGCGGCCGAAGGGATGCATGCCGCAGCCGACGACGTAGACCTCGTCGGACCTCGATCTGGTCATCGGTCCTCTTCCGGGGCCGGGCAGAACGCGAAGGTCAGCACCTCGGTTCCGTCCTCGTCCTGGTATGCGGGCACCGTGGTCAGCCGGACCGGTAGCCCGATCCGTATCTCGGTGCGGTGAACCTCCAGCCGTGCCTCGACCAGCACCTCACCGAGGTCGACATAGCCCACGTGGTACGGCTGGTAGCCCCCGGTCGGCGGCCGGTACGGCGGCTTGGGCGGGAACGCCTGCAGCGTCCACGACCACACCCGTCCGCTCACCGGCAGCACATGGGCGGACATGGCTCCGTCCGAGCACTTGGGGCACGAGTCCTGCCGGGGAAAGACCACGGTGGCGCACCCGGAGCAGCGCCCGCCGTTGAGGCGCGGTGGATGCACGCTCTCGAACAGGTCCTCGTCGATGAGTCTGGTGATCATGCCGTCCTGCCCTTTTCTGCACGGTCCTCGTGCGGTGGTGCTGTGCCCGCGGGCTAAGGGGTCCTTGCACTATGAGCGCCCGATCAGGTCGCGTGGTCTGGTGCCGTGCATCGCAAGGCGCCGGAGCGCCCTCGATGGGGGTCCCCCCGCGCGAGGCTGTTCGAGCGTGGGGGAGGAGCCACGTGGGCGTTTCGGCAACGCGGCGAGGTGCGGTGCCAGGCCGCGCGACCCGGGCGGGCATAGTGCAAGGACCCCTAAGTCACCAGCCGAGCAGTCCGGCCAGCCGTTCCCGGTGGTGCGCGGCGCCGCCCAGCAGGACGGCGTCGGACTGGGCGCGCCGGAAGTACAGGTGCGCGTCGTGCTCCCAGGTGAAGCCCATGCCGCCGTGCAGTTGGACGCACTCGGCGGCGACGAACACGAACGCCTCGCCGCACCATGCCTGCGCCACCGCCGCCGCCTCGGCCAGCGACTCGGGCGAGTCGGCCGCCCGGACGGCGCGCACCACCGCCGACCGCGCTGCCTCGACCTGGAGCAGCATGTCGGCACAGGTGTGCTTGACCGCCTGGAAGCCGCCGATGGCCCTGCCGAACTGGGTGCGCTCCCGCACATGGGCCACCGTCATGTCCAACGCGGCCTGAGCGCCGCCGAGTTGCTCGGCGGCCAGGGCCACCAGTGCCACGTCCAGGGCGCGGCTCACGATGTCCGCGCCCTCGCCCCCGGCGGTCAGGGGCCGGGCAGGGGCGCCGGTGAAGGAGACCACCGCCTGTCCGCGGCTGAGGTCCAGGGTGGGCACTCGGCGGACGCTCACCCCGGGCTCGTTCGGGTCGGCGAGGAAGAGGTCCAGGCCGTCGGCCCCGATGGCGGCGACGACCAGGCGTTCGGCGTCGGCACCGTCCAGTACGAAGGGAGCGGTGCCGTCCAGCAGCGGGACGCCGCCCCGCCAGGTGACGGCCACCGGCACGGCGTCCGGCCGCCACACCCCGTCGGGCGCCGCCACCGCCAGGGCGTGCACCTTGCCCTCGGCCAGCTCCGCCAGGGCCCGGTCGGCCGTGCCGCAGCCGGCCAGGACCTGCCCGGCCAGCACGGTGGAGGACAGCAGCGGCACCGGCGTCAGCGTTCGGCCCAACTCCTCGCAGACAGCGGCGATCTCGGCGAGGCCGCCGATGCCTCCGGCCGTCTCGGGCAGACCGAGGGCCGCGAGGCCGACCTGCCGGCCCAGGGTGTCCCACAACTTGGCGTCGATACCCGGAGATTCCTCGGCCAGCCGGCGCACCGCGGCGGTGCCGCCGCTGTCGGCGCACACCGACCGTACGGTCTCGCGCAGGTCGTCCAGTTCGGCGTCGGACAGGGCCGTGCCGTCGGTCACGGTGGTCGTCATCGTGTGCTCCCGCTGTCGTCGTGCCGCTCCCGCACGGCACTGTGCGCCGCCGCCATCCGGGCGACCGGCACGCGGTGCGCGGAGCAGGAGACGTAGTCGAGGCCCAGCTCGTCGCAGAAGGCGATGGACTCCGGGTCTCCGCCGTGCTCACCGCACACGCCCAGCTTGATGCCGGGGCGTACGCTCCGCGCCCGCTCCACCGCCAGGGCGATCAGCGCGCCCACCCCGTGCGGATCGAGCCGGGCGAACGGGCTGGCCGTCAGGAACCCGCGCTCCTGGTACGAGGCGAGCACCTGGCGCTCGACGTCGTCCCGGGAGAATCCGTAGGTGAGCTGGGTGAGGTCGTTGGTGCCGAAGGAGAAGAACTCGGCGTGTTCGGCGAGTTCGCCGGCCAGCAGCGCGGCGCGCGGCGTCTCGATCATCGTGCCGAGCCGGTACGGGACCTCCACGCCGGTGCGGGCGGCGACCGCGTCGGCGGCACCGCGCACGTACGCGGCCGCGGCGGCCAGTTCCTCCGGCAGGCTGACGAGCGGGATCATCACTTCGAGCTGGGGGCGGACTCCGGTGGCGGCGACATCGGCCCAGGCGGTGAAGAGCGCCTCGGCCTGTGCTGGGTAGAGCCGCTCGTGCAGCAGCGCCAGCCGCACCCCGCGCAGCCCGAGCATCGGGTTGGCCTCCCGCAGTGCGGCGGCCCGCTGTTCCTCGGCGGCGTCCTGGGCCTCTCCGGCGGCGGGCAGGAACTCGTGCAGCGGGGCGTCCAGCAGGCGTACGGTCACCGGCCGGTCCCCCACCGCGGTCAGCAGGGCCTTGAAGTCCTCGTGCTGAGCCTCTTCCAGTGCCGACAGCGCCTCGTCGCGGGCCGCGGCGTCGGCGGCCAGGATCACCCGGCGGATCAGCGGCAGCCGGTCGCCGAGGAACTGGTGCTCCGTACGGCACAGCCCCACCCCCTCCGCGCCCAGGGCGACGGCGGTGCTCACCTCCGCGGCGGTGTCGGCGTTGGCCCGCACGCCCAGCCGGCGCATGTCGTCCGCCCACTCCAGCAGGGTGGACAGTTCGGGCGGCGGTCCGGCGACGCTGACGCTCAGCGTCCCCGCGTAGACGGCTCCGGTACGGCCGTCCAGCGAGACGGGATCGCCCTCGCGCAGCAGCCGGTCCCCGATCCGTACGGTGCCGGCGGCCCGGTCGGCGCGCAGTCCCTCGGCGCCGCACACGGCGGGCTTGCCCGCACCGCGCGCCACCACGGCGGCGTGCGAGGCGATGCCGCCGCTGCCGGTGAGTACGGCGACGGCGGCCAGCATCCCGGGGACGTCGGCCGGAGTCGTCTCATGGGCCACGAGCACGACCCGCGTGCCGTCCGCGGCCAGTTCGAGGGCACGTTCGCTCGACAGGACGATCGCCCCGGTCGCCGCCCCCGGGGAGGCGGGCAGTCCCTTCACCAGGAGCTGCTCGCCACCGGTCAGGCGGAGCTGGGGGTGCAGCAGTTCCTGCACCTGCGCGGGGCTGATCCGCCGTACGGCCTCTTCCCGGTCGAGCGCCCCGTCCCCGGCCAGGTCCGCAGCGAGGCACACCGCCGCACGGAGCGGCGGGCGGCTCTGCGCCGAGGCGGCCAGCAGCGAGATCTCGCCGTCGCGCACCTCGAAGTCGACGGTGACCGGGGCGTGCAGATGACGTTCGAGGGTGAGCAGCGAGTGCTCAAGCAACGCGGAACTCCCGCCCAGCTTCTCCAGCGGCTCGCCCGTGCGCGGGGACGGCGCGCTGCGGCGTACGCCCCGGAAAAAGGAGCCCTGCGGCGAGAAGCGGCCGCTGTCGGGGTGCCGGCTGACCGCCGTGCCGAAGCCCGAGTGGTCCCATGGCCCGATACGCACGGCCTGGACATGGAGTGCGATGCCCAGCTCCGCGGGGAGCCGCTGGGCTTTGCGGGATCGCCTGGCCCGGGGTGAGGCCCACCGCCCCAGCACCGCCCGAGCGGCCAGCGCGAGCTGCTCGGCCGGGTCGTCGGGGTACTGCCGCTCGGCATGCCGGGCGACCGTCGAGAGCAGTGCGTCGACGCGGGCCCTGGGATCAGGGGTGTCGAGCGATGCGTCGTCGAGCTCCGGTGCGGGCACGTCAAGGGCGTACTCCGCGATCAACCGGACGGTGGCCGCCCATACCTCGTACAGCACATCGTCGCGGCCGATGACGGCACGGATGCCATCGGCGTCGGCCGGGGTGATACCGATGCAGGCGAGTTCCGGCGGCAGCCCGGCGACCTCGGTCGACGCGCTCGCCGACAGACGCAGCAGCAGCGGCCTGCTCCGGTCGCCGATCCGCCGTCCCGACAGTTGCTCCACAAGGTCCAGGGCGGCGCGGGCGGTACCCGGCTCGCACAGCGACGCGGCCGAGCCCGCCGGCACCGTCAGTCCGGGCACCACTGGGAGCCCGAGGGCCACCAGCCGGTCCATGGCGATGCCGTGCGTGCCCAGTTCACCGGCGTCCAGCCCTCGGATCCGTCCCTGGCCGTAGGGCACCAGGGCGTGGCCGGGGGTGTGCGTCTGTGCGAGTGTGCCGGAGTGGCGGTCGGTGACGCTCAACCTCGGCTCCTGGTGACCAGTTCCTCTTCGAGCGCCTCGTCCTGCGCCCGGCTGATCCCCAGAACCAGCAGCAGCTCCTGGTGCAGCCGCATCCACACGGTGTGGTACGAGTCGCACAGGGGCGAGGCCAGCCACTCCACCGCGCCGTCGTCGAAGCGGTCGAGGGCCTCCTCCAGGGCCGTGACATAGTGCCCGCTGCCCGACGGCAGCCCGTCCAGCCTGCGCAGTACGGGCTGGATGGCCTCGTGCACGTCCTCCAGCGACTCGCGCACCCCGGCGTCGTAGACACTGTCGCCGTGGTCGTTGACCGTGCCGTCGGGCCGGCACTGCCAGGCCGTGCACACTTCGCGCAGCGTCCTGTTGATCGGCAGGAAGGCCTCGTAGGCGGCGGTGATCCGCTGCTCCTGCGCGGAACCGGCGGAAACCCGCAGGATCCGGGACGCGGCCGCCCTGGCGGGCTCGGTCGGCAGCACCATCGGGCCCTTCACCATGGCCAGGCCGGCGTCGACCAGCGGGCGGTGGTCCGACTCGGGCCTGCCGCGCCACATCCCACGCAGAACGAGGTCGACGACGGCTTCGGTGAGTGCCTCGTCTTCGGTGGGGGTCTTGTCGAGAGCGTCCGTCCGGCCCACGGCAGGAGATTGCATCGCCACACCATTTCCCCGGTGCTGTCGCCCGGTCCTCAGTTCTGTGTTGCCCGGAGGTTACGCTCCGGCGGAGGTGTTAGTGAAGAGGTAATCAAGAAACACTTTCCGGACTGCTTGGCGCGGACCGGCTTCTGCCCACCCGTGCACGAGCCCGCGGGGCCAGGAACGCGGTCATCCGCGCCTGCGCCTCGTCGCTCCCCGCCAGGCCGGCGATCAGCCGCGCCTCCTCGTCGAGGTGACGGCTCAGCCCACCCTCGGCACCGTCACGCAGCAGGCGTTTCGCGGCGCGCAGTGCCTCGCCCGCTCCACCGGCCAGTTCGGCGGCGGTCCGGTGGGCGGCCTCGTCCACTTCGTCGTCCGCGACGGCACGCGTGACCAGGCCGAACCGCTCGGCGTCGGCGCCCGTCAGGACCCGGTTGGTGAGAACCAGGTCCGCCGCCAGACGGGGGCCCACCAGGCGCGGCAGGAGCCAGGTGGCCCCGCAGTCCGGGGTGAGTCCCATCGCCGTGTACGCCAGCCGGAAGCGCGCCGACCGTGCGGCCAGGACGATGTCGCCGACCAGGGCGAGACCGATCCCGCCGCCCGCGGCGGCGCCGCGCACGGCCGCGACCACGGGTACGGGCAGCTCGTACAGAGCCCGCACCGCCGTGTGCGCCGCGGTCGCCACGGCGTGCACATAGGCGCCCGTCTCCTCGCCCCGGCCGGCGAATGCGCGCAGGTCACCACCCACGCAGAAGGTCGTGCCCGCTGCCCGCAGCAGGACCGCGCCACCCGGGTCGGCGGCCACCTCGGCGGTCGCGTCGCGCAGCGCCTCGGCCGTCGGGAGATCCAGGGCGTTGCCCCTTCCGGGGTCGTCCAGCCTCAGTTCTACGACTCGGTCGGGATGACGGACGACGCGGACCGGCTCGGTGCTCATGGGGTCTTCTTCCGTCGTCGAGGCCCGCTCCGGTCGAGCACGCCTCGGATCAAGCGCTCCTCAGATCCAGCGCCACTCAGCAAGATACTGAAGACGCTGTACAGTTTCTAGGACGCGACGGGCGCCGATGCCCGGAGCCCTTCGGCGGGAGGAACCGTGCCCATCCAGTTCGATGTCGATCCGCCTGTCGCCCGACTCGCCGCGGCCACCGCGGAGTTCGTACGCGACGTGGTGATCCCGGCCGAGCGCGAGTGCGGCGGGTCCGTGCACGACGCGCCGGAGCCCCTGCGCGAAACTCTGCAGAAAGGTGCCCGCGAGGCAGGTGTTTTCGCGCCGCACGTGCCGACGCGGTGGGGCGGGCACGGGCTCGACCTGCGCGGACAGGCGGTGGTGTTCGAGGCCGCCGGGTACTCACTGCTGGGCCCGCTGGCGCTGAACTGCGCGGCCCCGGACGAGGGCAATATGCATCTACTGGAGAAGGTGGCCACCGAGGAGCAGCACGAGCGCTATCTGCGCCCGCTCGCCGCAGGTGAGTCCCGGTCCTGCTTCGCGATGACCGAACCGGCTCCGGGAGCGGGCGCCGATCCCCGCTCCCTGCGCACCACGGCGACCCGGGTCCCCGGCGGGTGGCGCATCGACGGGCGCAAGTGGTTCATCAGCGGGGCCAACGGAGCCGCCTTCGCCATCGTCATGGCCCGCACCTCCGGCAACCCCGGCGACCCCGGCGGCGCCACCATGTTCCTGGTCGACGCCGACACCCCCGGCATGCGCATCGTCCGGGACATCGAGACCCTGGACGAGGGGCTCTTCGCAGGGCACAGCGAGATCGTCTTCGAGGAGTGCGTGGTCGGCGAGGAGCAGGTGCTCGGTGCGGTCGACCGCGGCTTCGAGAACGCTCAGGTCCGGCTGGGCCCCGCCCGTATGACCCACTGCATGCGCTGGCTGGGAGCCGCCCGTCGCGCCCAGGACGTCGCCCTGGATCGGGCGGGCAGCCGGACGGCGTTCGGCTCCGTGCTGGGAGACCTCGGCATGGTGCAGCAGATGCTGGCCGACTCCGAGATCGACATCGAGGCGAGCCGCGCCCTGATCCTGCGCACCGCCTGGGAGTTGGACACCGGCTCGGCCGCCGCCTCCCAGCTCACCTCGGTGTCCAAGACCTTCGTGGCGGAGGCGGTGAACCGGGTGGTCGACCGGGCGGTGCAGATCTGTGGAGCGCTCGGCATCTCGGCCGCCGACGCCCCACTGGCACGCCTGCTCCGGGAGGTGCGGCCGTTCCGGATCTACGACGGCCCGTCGGAGACACACCGGTTCGCCATCGCGCGCCGCGCGGTGAAGCCATACCGGCAGCCCCGCCCGGAGGCCGCCGCCGGCTCGTGACAGCATCGCTCCTGCACGGCCTCCCTTGGGGGAGGCATTGTCGGAACTGCTCTCGGAGGGCGAGGCGGCATGAACGACCGCGATCCGGCATGGAAGAGCCTGCCCAGCGCCGTCATCGCGGATGTGGCCGAGGCGGAGCCGCTCTCCGGAGGAGCGGTCAACGACGTCTGGCGGCTGACCCTCACCGACGGCACCAGACGCGTCCTCAAGGGCTCCGCCCGAGTGCCGGCCGACCTCTACTCGCTCGAAGCGGAGGGCCTGCGTGTCCTCCGTGACCTGGGGAAGCTCCGAACGCCCCGGGTATGGGAGGTGAGTTCCCGTCACCTCCTCATGGAATCGCTGGAAGCCCGTCCCGACACCGACGGCTTCTGGGAGGCGGCCGGCCGGGCCGTGGCACGGCTGCACACGGTGCGGGGAGACCGGTTCGGCTGGCACACCGACGGATGGCTCGGCCTCCTCCCCCAGGAGAACGCGTGGACCGACAGCGGCCACGCGTTCTTCGCCGAGCGCCGAATCCTCCGCTACGTCCGTGAACCCAAGGTCCGGCGCACTTTGGAGGCAGCCGACCTAGCCGGACTGGAGCGCATCTGTGACCGCCTTCACCTGTTGGTGCCGGACGCTCCGAGCGTGCTGAACCACGGCGATCTGTGGCGCGGCAACGTCGTCGCGGACTCCGAGGGCGAACCCGCGTTCATCGACCCGGCGGCATGCTGGATGTGGGCGGAATCCGAACTCAGCATGCTGTTCTGCACCGACCCGCCTCCGGACTGCTTCTTCGACGCCTACCAGGAGATCTCGCCACTCGCCGACGGCTGGCGGGAACGCATGCCCCTGCTGAATCTGCGTGAACTCCTCAGCGTGGTCGCGCACTTCGGCGCGGTGGGCGACCACGTGATGCGGATCCGCGCGGTCGTCCGAGCGTTTTCCTGACCGCACGGCGCGAGCGCGGCCCGATGCGTTTCCTTGTACGTGTCCTTGTGCGTGTCCTTCGCGGGGTATTGACGCGCCCCTCACTCGCTGTCATTGTTTCCGCCACATAGACATCTGATGTCTGACGTCAGATGTGCCGGAGACCCCTCCCCCGAACCTCAGGGATTTGCGATGTCACTCCCGGACGACCTCGCCGAGCAACTGCTCACCGCGATCATCGACGGCGCGTACCCGCCCGACTCCGCCCTCCCGCCCGAGGGCGAGTTGTCCGAGCAGGGCGGTGTCAGCCGGCTGACCGTGCGGGAGGCCATCAAGCAGCTCCGCGCGCAGAACGTCGTCCGTGTGGTGCGTGGCCGAGGCACCTACGTCAATCCGCCCGACCGCTGGACAGCACTGGACGCGGTGGTCAGGGCCGCCTCGCGTACCGCGAGCGGGGCGCTGTCCGAGCAGCTGATCGAGGCCCGGCGGCTGATCGAGAACGGTGCCTGCGAGCTGGCCGCCTCCCGGCGCGACGCGTCGCACCTCGAAGAGCTGCGACGGCACCTCGCCACCATGCGGGAGGCCGCCGAGGCCGCGGACACCGAGCTGTTCGTCCAGGCCGACATCGACTTCCACGACACCGTCATGCGCGCCGCCGGCAACCTCTTCGTTCCGCTGCTCTTCGAGCCCTTCGGCGCGCTGCTCGTCGAGGGCCGCCGGCAGACGTCCGCGGTGCCGGAGATCCGTACCAACGCCATCGCCCACCACGAGCAGGTGCTCGCCGCCCTGGAGTCGGGCAGCCCGGATGCGGCCCGCACGACGATGAACGCCCATATGAACCAGACGGCCGACGACCTGCGGACGCACGTCATCAAGCGCGACCTCGACTGAGCGCGCACCTCTCCGCCCCCGGCACGAACCGCCGACCTGTTCCTCTCTCTCCTCTCAGGAATCCGCCATGTCTGTGTCCCTCCCTGCCCGGACCGGGCGCACCGCGCTCGACGGACTGCCGCCCGTCCGTGAGGTGCCCGCCGCCGAAGTGGCCGCCCGCATCGCCGGCGGACCGCGTCTGGTCGTCCTCGACGACGATCCGACCGGCACCCAGACCGTCGCCGATGTTCCGGTCCTCACCTCCTGGACCGTCGACGACCTGCGCTGGGCACTGCGCCAGGACAGCGCCGCCTTCTTCGTGCTCACCAACACCCGCAGCCTGTCCCCCGAGGACGCTGCGGCCCGCAACCGCGAGGTGGTGCGGGCGCTGCACGAAGCCTCCGCCGCCGAGGGCACCGGCTATGTGCTGGCCAGTCGCGGCGACTCGACGCTGCGCGGCCACTTCCCGCTGGAGACCGACGTCCTCGCCCAGGAGCTCGCCGCCGTAGGAGCCGACGCGCCGGACGGGGTGGTGCTGGTCCCCGCGTACATCGAGGCGGGACGGATCACCGTCGACTCGTACCACTGGATGCGTACGCCGGACGGCGGGCTGCTGCCGGTCGGCGAGAGCGAGTTCGCCCGCGACGCGACGTTCGGCTACCGCAGCTCCGCACTGCCCGAGTGGGTCGAGGAGAAGACGGGCGGGCGCGTCGCCGCCGCCGACGTACTGCGGATCACCCTCGACGATCTGCGCGTGGGCGGCCCGGCCCGGGTCGCGGAGCTGCTGTCCGGCCTCCGCGACGGCCGCACCGCGGTGGTCGACGCGGTCTGCGACGACGATCTGCGGGTGCTGGCGCTCGCCGTGGCCGAGGCCGAGGGGGGAGGCGTCCGGCTCCTGTACCGGGTCGGCCCGTCGTTCGTACGGGCCCGTGCCGGACAGGCCGGGCGGCCGCCGCTCACCGCCGGGGAATTGCGGCCGCTGCGCGGGGACGCCCCGCACGGGTTGATCGCGATCGGCTCCCATGTCTCCCTGACCACACGGCAGTTGGAGCGGCTGAGGGAGCGCGGCGGAATCGCCGAGTTCGAACTGGACGTGGCGCTCCTCCTCGATGACGAGCGGCGGGAGCCGCATGTCGCCGAGGTGGCGGCCCGGGCGGCCACCGCGCTGGAGTCCTCGGACGCCGTGATCCGTACCTCGCGGGCCCTGGTCACGGGCGCCGACGCCGAAGAGAGCCTGGCCATCTCGCGCCGGGTCTCGGCGACGCTGGTGGAAGCGGTCCGGCTGGTCAACGCGGCGCGCAGGCCCGCGTTCGTGATCGCCAAGGGCGGCATCACCTCCAGCGACACCGCCACCCACGGTCTGGAGATCCGCCGCGCCTGGGCGCGCGGCACCCTGCTGCCCGGCATCGTCTCGCTGTGGCAGCCCGTCGACGGCCCCGCCGCCGGCATCCCGTACATCGTCTTCGCCGGGAACGTCGGCGGCGACGAGGCCCTCGCCGACGCCCTCGACCTGCTCAGGAGCGCATGATGCTGCTACACGGAACCGACGCGCTGAAGGCGGCGGCCGCCACCGGGCAGGCGCTGCCCGGGTTCGTCGCGTACAACCTGGAGACGGTGCAGGCCATCACGGCGGCAGCCGAGATCGCGGGACGCCCTGTACTGATCCAGGCGGGCGCCGGGCCGTTCCGTTACGCCGGACAGCAGGCGTTGATGCGGCTGGCGCTGGACGCGGCCGACCGCTCGACGGCACGGCTGGGGGTGCACCTGGACCACAGCCGGGATCTCGACGAGATCACCGTCTGTCTGGAGGCCGGCTACACGTCGGTGATGATCGACGGCTCGCATCTGCCGTTCGCCGAGAACATCGCGCTGACCAGTCAGGCCGTACGGCGGGCACGTGACCACGGCGCCTGGGTCGAGGCCGAGTTGGGCGCCCTCGCGGGCGACGAGGACGTCTCCACCGACGCGGTGGCATCGGCCACGGCCATGACCGACGCGCGGCAGGCGGCCGAGTTCGTCGCCGAGACGGGCGTGGACGCCCTGGCCGTCGCGGTGGGCAATGTGCACGGCTTCACCAGGGAACCGGTACGGCTGGACCTGGACCGTCTCGCCGCGATCCACGCGGCCGTGCCGGTGCCCCTGGTCCTGCACGGCGCGAGCGGACTCCCCACCGAGCAACTGCGCGGGGCCCTCGCCCGCGGGGTCGCCAAGGTCAACGTCAACGCGGAGCTGCGGCGGGCCTACCTGGAGGCCGTCCGCGACCACCTTCCGGACGCGCTGCCCGGCTCCGACGTCGTCGGGCTCTGGTCTGCCGCCCGCGAAGCGGTCACCGCCGCTGCTCTGACCGTCATCGACCGCCTGAGCACGAACCTATGACATCAGACGTCAGACGTCAGACGTCAGATGTGAATCCATCCCGCCCGCCCTCACTACTAGGAGGACAAAGATGTCTCCCCGTCCCCGTACCGCCGTGCTCGGCCTCGGTGCCATGGGTCTGCCCATGGCCCGGCGGCTGGCCGGTGAACTGCCTGTCGTCGTGTACGACATATCCGCCGAACGGCGTGCGCTGCTGACCGCCGAAGGAGCCACCGAGGCGGCGTCCCCCGCCGAGGCGGCCCGTGAGGCCGACGTGGTGCTGCTCGCGGTACGCGACCGCGCGCAGGTCGAAGGCGCCCTGTTCGGTCCGGACGGCGCCGCCGCGACGCTGCGGCCCGGAGCCGTGGTCGTGCTCACCAGCACGGTGGGCCCCGAAGCGGCCCGCGCCGTCGCCGAGCGGCTCGCCCCGCAGGACGTCCTCCTCGTGGACGCGCCGGTCAGCGGCGGTCCCGTACGGGCCGGCAACGGCGATCTGCTGATCGTCGTCGGCGCCGAGGACACGGCGCTCAAGGCGGCCCGTCCGGTGCTCGACCTGCTGGCCTCCACCCTCACCGTCATCGGCCCGCGGCCCGGCGACGGCCAGGCGCTCAAGGCCGTCAACCAGCTGCTGGCCGGGGTGCACATCGCCGCCGCCGCGGAGGCGGTCGCCCTCGCCCGCGGCCTGGGGCTCGCCCCGGCCACGGTCGTGGACAGCCTCAAGCACGGGGCGGCCGGCTCCTTCATGTTCGCCGACCGCGGGCCGCGCATGGTCGAGACGTACGAGGACGGGCCGGACCCGGAGGTCAGGTCCCGGCTGGACATCTTCGTCAAGGACATGGGCATCGTGACGGGCATCGCCAAGGACGCCCATGTGCCGGTGCCGCTCGCCGCCGCCGCCGAACAGCTCTATCTGCTCGGCGAGCACGCGGGCCTGGGCGACCGTGACGACTCCTCCGTCGTCACCGTGCTGTCCCCGAAGAACACGAAGAACACCGAGGACACCATGGACGCGAAGGACACCAAGGACACGAAGAAGCCGGTCAGAGCGGCGGGAGACGGACGATGAGCCACAACACTCTGCTGATCATCGCGGTCGCGGGTGTCGCGACCCTGCTCCTGCTCATCCTCAAGGCCAAGGCCCAGCCCTTCGTCGCCCTCGTCGTCGTCAGCATCGGCGTCGCCCTGTCCGCGGGCGTACCCGCCGCCGACCTGGTGAAGACCATCGAGGACGGCATGGGGGCCACCCTGGGCCACATCGCGACCATCATCGCGCTCGGCGCGATGATCGGCCGGATCATCGAACTCTCCGGCGGCGCCCACGCGTTCGCGCACTCGCTCATCCACAAGTTCGGCAGCAAGCGCACCCCGCTGGCGCTGACGGTCGCCGGATTCGTCCTCGGCATCCCGGTCTTCTTCGAGGTCGGCCTGATCATCCTGATGCCCATCGCGTACGGCGTGGCCCGCGCCTCCCGCAAGCCGCTGCTGGTGTACGCGCTGCCGATGGGCGCCGCGATGCTCACCGTGCACGCCTTCCTGCCGCCGCACCCGGGCGCGGTGGCCGTCACCGAGGCGATCGGCGCCAGCCAGGGGCTGGTCCTGCTGATGGGCGTCCCGCTCACGGCGGTCGTCGTCCTGCTGGGCTACCTGGTGTCCAAGCGCCTCACGCGCCGCGAGTACCCGATGGATCCCGCCGTGTACGCCGAGGTGTACGGCTCGGAGAAGCCGGCCCCCGCCGGTGGGTCCGGCGGCACGGACACCGGGCCGGACGGCACCGCATCGCCCGCTCCCGCTCCCGCCGGCGACGGGCACGGTACCGCCGTCCTCACCCGACCGGCCGGCACGGCCACGGAGGTCCGGCCGCCGTCGTTCGCCATGGTGCTGACGCTGATCGTCACCCCGATCCTGCTGATCCTGCTCGGCACCCTCGGTCAGAACCTGCTCGCCGACGGCTCCACGCTCCGCGCCGTCCTCACCGTCCTCGGTGCCCCGATGGTGGCCCTGCTGATCGACGTCACCCTGTGCGCGTACTTCCTGGGCGCCCGGCGCGGCTGGAACCGTGCGCGCATCGCGGACGTGATGGGCTCGGCGCTGCCGTCCGTCGCGATGGTGATCCTGGTGGCGGGCGCGGGCGGCGTCTTCGGCAAGGTGCTGGTGGCCAGCGGCATCGGCGACGCGATCGCCGACGTACTGGAGCGGACCGGATTCCCCGCTCTGGTGCTGGCCTTCGTGACGGCGCTGGCCCTGCGTGCCGCCCAGGGCTCGACCACGGTGGCGCTGATCACCACCGCGGGCATTCTCACCCCGCTGCTGGAGCGCGCCGATCTGTCGACCGGTCAGCTGTCGCTGGTGGCGCTCGCGATGGGCGCGGGCGGCCTGTCCGTCTCGCACATCAACGACGCCGGGTACTGGATGTTCACCAAGCTAGCCGGCCTCGACGTCTCGGCCGGTCTGCGCACGTGGACCGTCCTGACCACCACCATGGGGCTGATGGGCTTCGCGCTCACCGCCTGCCTGTGGCCCCTGGTCTGAGCCCACTGGCACCTCGCCCGTCGGGCGGCGCCGCGGTCCCAAGGACCGCGGCGCCGTCACGCCGGCGATCCTGGCCAGGGGCCGCTCGGCGATTCAACGCCCGTACTCGGCGGCGGGATCGGGCAGGGGCGGCGGCGTGGGGTCCGTCGAGTGGATGGTGGGGGGCTCCGGTGTTCAGGGGGCGGTGATGCCGGCCAGGGTGAGGAGGAGATCCTTCACCTCGGTCGCGGCGATCTCGTTACGGGCGGAACCGGGCCGCGAGCACAGCAGGACGGGGCTGTCCTGCGGGTCGTGCGGCAGCCGGCCGTGGCTGCCGCGCACGCCGGAGGGGTCCAGGGGGACGGTCTTGATGCGGTAGCGCAGGCCGGCCTTCTTGCGGGCGACCTGGCCGATGGCGCGTGCCTTCACGCCGGGCACGGTGGGGTCGTAGAGGAGTTCGGCGGGGTCGTAGCCGGGCTTGCGGTGGATCTCGACCTGGCGGGCGAAGTCCGGGGCGTGGTCGTCGTCCAGCCAGTAGTAGTACGTGAACCAGGCGTCGGACTCCGCGACGGCGACGAGCTCTCCCGAGCGTTCGTGCGCGAGTCCGTGCCGGGCCTTGCCCTGCTCGTCGAGCACCTCGTCCACGCCGTCGAGGCCGGCCACGATCTCGGCGGTCTTGGCGAGGTCGGCGGGGTCGCGGACGTAGACGTGGGCGACCTGGTGGTCGGCGACGGCGAAGGCGCGGGACGCCCAGGGGTCGAGGTACTCCATGCCGTCCTGCCTGTGGACTTCGAGCAGTCCGGTCCGGCGCAGCGCGCGGTTGATGTCGACCGGGCGGGAGGCGGGCGCGATGCCGTACTCGCTCAGGATCACCACCGTGGCGTCCTCGCGCCGGAAGTGGTCCAGCAGGGGGCGCAGCGCGTCGTCGAGCCGTCGTGCCTCGCGGGCGGACTGCGGCGAGTCCGGGCCGGATCGCTGGGGTTCGTAGTCCAGGTGCGGTACGTAGACCAGGGTCAGGTCGGGGCGGTGCTCGTCGAAGATCTGGCGGGCGGCGGCGAGGATCCACTGGCTGGACGGCATGCCCGCGTTGGGTCCCCAGTAGGTGAAGAGGGGGAACGGGCCGAGTCTGCTGGTGAGTTCGTCGTGCAGGGCGGGTGGCCGGGTGTAGCAGTCGGGTTCTTTGCGGCCGTCGGAGTAGTAGACGGGGCGCGGGGTGACGGTGAAGTCGACGTCGGCGCCCATGGCGTACCACCAGCAGACGTTGGCGACGGTGTAGTCGGGTCGGGTGCGGCGCGCTGTGTGCCACAGTTTCTCGCCGCCGACCAGGGCGTTGTGCTGGCGCCACAGGAGGACTTCGCCCAGGTCGCGGAAGTACCAGCCGTTGCCGACGACGCCGTGCTCGGTGGGCGGCACGCCGGTGAGGAGGGTGGACTGCACGGAGCATGTGACGGCGGGCAGCACGGGGTTCAGGCGGGCCTGGAAGCCCTGTGCGGCGACGGCCGAGACGGCGGGCATGTGGCGCAGCATGCGCGGGGTGAGGCCGACGATGTCGAGGACCACCAGTCTCGTCATGAGATGGGTTCCCTTCGCAGGAGTGTTTCTTGGGTGAGGCCGAGTTCCTCGAACCGGTCGCGGGTCCAGGTCAGTTCGGCGGCCAGGCCCGCGACGAGGCCCTCGCGGTCGCTGGGCCGCAGGTGTTCGGGCAGGACCGACCAGGTGTAGGTCTCGACCTCGACGTGGTCGCAGAGGGCCTGCGGGCCGCCCAGCAACTCGCCCAGGGCGGTGGTCAGTTCGTCCGCGGTGGTGCGCAGTGGCGGTTCGGGCTCTGCGTGCAGCGGGGCATGGAAGTGGACCCGCCAGGCGGAGCCCGCGTCCAGGCCTCCGGCCAGGGCGTCCGGGAGGTCGTCCACGCCGGTGACGGCCCCGTCGGGGGCCGTCCGGGTCTGGTGCAGGAAGCGGGGTTCGGCGAACCGGGCCAGCGCGCGGCGCGCCTCCGGGTCGGCGGGGTCGTCGGCCTGGAGGGCGCTGGACGCCTGCACCTTCACGACCGGCAGGCCCGCGTCGGCGAGGCGGCGCAGTGCGGGCGCCGGTTCCTCGAACTGCACGGCGAGATGGCAGGTGTCCAGGCAGATCCCGAGCCGCTCGGGGTCCACTCCCCCGAGTTCCCGGGCCGCCTGGACGGTGTTCTCCACCGCGCATCCGGGTTCCGGCTCGAAGCCGACGCGGATCGTACGGCCCGTCTCACGCTCCACGTCGGCCAGTTCCGCCGCCAGTCGGTCCAGGGCCCGTCGGGCCGTGTCCCGGGCGTCCGCCGCCCACGGGGTACGCCAGGCCAGGGGCAGGGTCGAGACGCTGCCGCGCAGCGCGTCGTCGGGCAGCAGTCCGGCGAGGACCCGGGCGCAGTCGACGGTGTAGTGCAGGCGGGCGGGGTCGGTCCAGTCGGGCAGGTAGACGTCCTTCTTGACGACCTCGCGGTGGAATCCGCCGTAGGGGAAGGCGTTGAGGGTGACGGTCTCCAGGCCGCGTGCGGTCAGTTCTGCGCGCAGGCGGAGTACGGCGTCGGGGCGGGCGGACAGTTCGGTGACCACGTCCCGGGCCAGCCAGAGGCCGATGCCGAGCAAGTCGGCGCCGAGTGTTTCCCGTACGGGCTCGGCGTAGGCGGCGAGCTGGTCCACCACTCCGTCGAGGTCCTCGGCCTGGTGGACGTTGCTGCAGTAGGCGAGGTGGACGGTCGTACCGTCGGGGTGTCGGAAGCGCACTACGGGGTCACTCTCCGCCGCGCTTGATCGAGTTGCCCTCGAACAGGGCCGTGCCGTCGGGCTCGGTGTCCTCCGGCTTGACGTCCTCGAGGTCCAGTCGGCCGCTCTGCCCGTAGAAGGCCACCGGGTTGCGCCACATGACCTGGTCGACGGTGTCGTCGTCGAAGCCGGCGGCGATCATCGCGTCGGCGGTCTTGCGGGTCTTGAGTGGGTCGCTGCGGCCCCAGTCGGCGGCCGAGTTGACGAGCATCCGCTCGGTGCCGTGTTCCTGGAGGATCCGCACCATGCGGTCCTCGGTCAGTTTGGTGTGCGGGTAGATGGAGAAGCCCATCCAGCAGCCGCTGTCGGCGACCATGGCCACGGTGAGTTCGTTGAGGTGGTCGACGAGGACGAGCTCGGGCGGGATGCCGGACTCGCGGACCACGTCGAGGGTGCGGCGGGTGCCGACGGCCTTGTCGCGGTGCGGGGTGTGGACCAGCACCGGCAGCTCGTGCTCGACGGCGAGTTCGAGCTGGTGGGCCAGTGCCTCGTCCTCCTCGGGGGTCATGGAGTCGTAGCCGATCTCGCCGACGGCCACGACCCGGTCCTTGGCCAGGTAGCGCGGCAGTACGTCCAGCACACCGGCGCAGCGCGGGTCGTTCGCCTCCTTCGGGTTGAGGGCGATGGTGCAGCGGTGCTGGATGCCGAACTGCGCGGCGCGGTACGGCTCCCAGCCGAGCAGCGCGTCGAAGTAGTCGGTGAAGCTGTCCACGGAGGTGCGCGGCTGGCCGAGCCAGAACGACGGCTCGACGACCGCCCGTATGCCGGCCGCGTACATCGCCTCGTAGTCGTCCGTGGTGCGGGAGGTCATGTGGATGTGGGGGTCGAAGATACGCATCATGCGGCTCCTGCGGGCGCGGTGGCAGAGTAGGCGGCGAGGGCCCGTGCGGCGGCGGCGCGGCGGTCGGGCACGGGTGAGTCGGTTTCCGCGGGCAGCCCGGAGGCCTCCAGCGTGCCGGGGTAGGCGCGCACGACCGGCCAGACGTCGGCGGGGACGTCACGGCCGGCGGCGACCCGCTCGTGGGCGAAGTCGGCCAGCATGCGGGCGAGTTCGCGGTCCGCACGCTCCTGGAGGCCTGCGACCCGGTCGAGGGGAATGCCGCAGAAGACGCACTTCAGTACGGCGTGGCGGTAGCCGTCGTAGTCCAGGTGGCGTGCGGCGTACGGGCCGAGGGCCGCCTCGATCAGGTCCGTGTCGTTGCCCCGCAGCGCCGCGCGCACGAGGGGCAGTCCGAGGTCGGCGAACGAGGCGTCCGTGTCCTCCAGCAGGGCCAGCGACCGCAGCACCGCCCGCTGCTCGGCGGCGTCGCCGTACCGGTGGAGGGCGGTGATCTCCTCGGCGAGCGCTGCTCCGCGCAGCGGCAGGGCGGCGAGCAGCCGGGCGCGGGCGGCATCCGCCACGGTCCAGCCGGCGACGAGTGGTCCGCGCCCGCAGCGCCGGCCGACGGCCGGGAAGACGGTGCGCACGGCTGCCGGATCCTGGCCTGCGCGGGCGACGGCATCGGCCAGCCAGTCTTGTGCCTCGGGGGTGAGTTGCCGGTCGAGGGCGGTATGGATGCGTGGGTCCAACGCGCATACCTCCTGTTCGGATGCGCGTACGGCGACGGCCGTACGGGGGTAGGGGTGGGTGATGCTCCGCGGAATCGGGATGCCTGAACGTTTCTGCGTCAGCAGGGCTCGGCGGCCTTCAGGAACTCCAGGGAGCGGTGGGCGACTTCGGGGGCGTTCAGGGACGCGCCCTGGATCTCCACCGAGACCGGTCCCTGGTAGCCGGAGGCCTTCAGGGCGGCCAGGACGGGCGGGAAGTCGATCTCGCCCGCACCGAATCCGAGGTGCTCGTGCACACCGCGCTTCATGTCCTCGATCTGCACGTTCACCAGATGCGGCGCCGCCAGCCCGACGCAGTCGAGCAGGGGCAGCTCCTCGACGCAGTGGGCGTGGCCGATGTCGAGCGTGATGCCGAACAGGTCGGGGTCGCCGAGCCGGTGCCGCAGGTCCATAACCCGCTGCACGGTGTCGACGAACATGTACGGCTCGGGCTCGAACCCCAGGGCCACGCCGTGCTCACGGGCGATGCCCAGGACCTCTTCACAGCCCGCGGCCAGCCGCTTCCAGGCCTCCTCCTCGGGCATGGACTCCGGCGCCGGTCCGCTGCACAGGTGGACGGCCGGGGCGCCCAGGTCGGCCGCGACGCGCACCGCGCGCGCCAGCAGGTCGACACGCCGTTCGGCGCCTTGAGCCGACATCAGGGTGGGGATGTGTTTGCGCCACGGATCCAGCAGGTACGGCGATCCGGTCTCCACCATGACGGCCAGGCCCAGCCGGTCCAGCCGCCGCGCTAAGTGGGCGACTTGCCGGGGCAGGTCGGCGGCGTAGGGGTCGAGGTGGCCGTGGTCGAGGGTGAGGCCGACGGAGTCGTAGCCCAGGTCGGCGAGCACGGTCAGCACGTCGTCGAGCCGGTGGTGGGCGAATCCGTTGGTCCCGAAGCCGAACCGCAGCCGGCTCACGGACTCAGGTATCGCGGGCCCGTGGCTCGGGGTCATGTGGGCGACACCTTCCGGGCGAGTCTTCTCGCCAGCGGGTGCGCCACAGCCAGGACACCGGCCAGGCCCGTTCCCCCGCCGCCCGCGGTGAGCGCCGCCTGAAGGGGCATCAGCGACATGATCCCGGTGCCGACGGCAGTGCGGACGTTCGCCGCGGACGGCTCCCGCGCCGCGCGCGCCTGCGCCGTGCCGTACGAGGCGAGGTAGCCGAGCGCGCCGACGGCCGCGCCGATCCGTGCCGTCCCCCGCCGCCGTCGTACGCCGGGAAGTGCCGCGGCGGCCAGGGCGGTCGCGGTGCTGCCGGCCAGTGTGACGGCGGGCAGCGCGCGCGGCGCGCCGGACACCTCGTGGCGGCTCAGCGCCGTGACGGTGTAGGTGTGCGCGCCGACCAGCAGGGCGGCCGGCAGCGCGGACGCCCGGTGCCCGGGCTCCGCTCCGGCCAGCACGTTCAGCGTCCGTGCGCCCGCCATGGCGGCGGGACCGGCGGGGGTGGACTTCAGGCGCAGGTCGTACGCCCAGACCAGTCCGGTCAGCGGCAGCGCCACGCCGAGTGCGCGCCGCCCGCCGGCCAGGGCGGCGAGGCCCAGGCCTGCGGCGGTGAGCCCGCAGGCGGTCGCCAGCGCGGTGCTGCGGGCCACGCGGCCGGAGGGCAGGGGGCGTTCGGGGCGCTCCACCGCGTCGACGGTCGCGTCCGCGTAGTCGTTGAGCGCCATTCCGGCCCAGTAGAGGGCGACGGACGACGCCATCGTGGCGACGATACGGGGCCGGGGTTTCCCGGCACTCGCGACGGCACCGGCGAGGATGTCACCGGGCACGCTGAGCGCCGCGGGCAGGCGGACCAGGTTCGCCAGGTCGGCGAGGCGAGGTGAAGGACGGGAGTCGTTCGGGCCGTGCATGATCGGACCCTACGCCCATCATTTTAATCTTCAGATACCTCACCGCACTCATTTATGTGAAGAAATCGTGTGTCCGGCGTACCGAACGAACAGCGGGTCGGCGGCCTGCCCGGCCTGGTTCCGAGAGGCGTTCTGCCGACATTCACGGCCTCATCATGTCCAGGCGGTTGAACCCGTCCGAGGCCGAACTAGCGTCAGGGGTCGTCCCAACTCCCCATGAGTGAGGTGTCGATGTCCTCAAGGCATGTCCTCGCCGGCCTGGCGCTGGCCCCGGTGTTCACGCTGTCCGCCCTTCCGGCGACCGCTCACGCGACGACGTACGACGGCCTTGGCATGCCGCCCCGGAAGGCCCACTTCGATCTGCAGGCCCACCGCGGCGGCATCGGCATGACGACCGAGGAGTCCCTCGAGGGATTCGGCAAGGCGATGCGGCTCGGGGTGTCCACCCTGGAGCTGGACACCCAGATCACCAAGGACGAGAAGGTCGTCGTCACCCACGACCGGCAGGTCAGCGCCCAGAAGTGCCGTGACACGGCACCGGTCACGCCGGGCGACCCGATGTACCCGTACGTCGGAAAGTACATCAAGGATCTGACGCTGGCTCAGGTCAAGACGATGGACTGCGGTTACCAGCAACTGCCCGGCTTCCCCGAGCAGGAGGTGATCAAGGGTTTCCGGACGGCCGAGCTGAAGGACGTCCTGAACCTGGTCAAGAGCTACCGCGCCAAGCAGGTGAAACTGAACATCGAGACGAAGGTCGAGGCGGGCGCGCCCGAACAGACCGCACCACGTGAGCTGTTCGTACGCCGGGTCCACGAGGAGATCCGCGCGTCGGGCATCCAGGACCAGGTCACCATCCAGTCCTTCGACTGGGGCGCGTTGAAGGCGATGCACAAGCTGGCCCCCAAGTGGCCGCTGGTCGCCCTCACGAACTACGACTTCCTTCAGGTCGGCAAGGCCGGCGCCTCCCCGTGGCTGGGCGGGATCGACGCCGACGACTACGGCGGCGACTTCGTCAGGGCGGCCGCCACCGTCCCCGGCGTCAGGGCCCTCTCCCCCAACTACGGCTTCCCGCAGAGCGGCAAGGTCGGCGATCCCGGCTTCCGTTTCTACCCCGACCGGAAGATGATCTCCGAGGCACACGCCAGGGGCCTGAAGGTCATCCCGTGGACCTGCGACGATCCGGCCACCGTCGAGGCGCTCATGGACCTGGGCGTCGACGGCATCATCACCAACTACCCCGACCGCGTCCGGCAGATCATGGCCGACCGCGGCATGCGCCTGCCCAAGCCTTTTCACCCCCGCTGACGCCGACGACGTGACGGGGCGCCGCCCTATGCCGGACCCCGCCCCGTCACCTCTCGGCCGGTCCCGACCGGTCGGCTTTCCTGCGCAGGTTCAGGTCACGGCTTGCCGGCTTGCGTACGCCACGGTGACCTCGACCTCCACCAGCCGGCCCTTGACGGCCAGTGAGGCGAGCCGGCGGCGGGCAGCCGCTCGCCGCCCGGCACCAGGCCCAGCTACGCCGAACCGGCGAGCTCTGCGAGATTCCCCGCCCGGCGTTCAGCCGGAGGCGTCGGTGAGCATGCGCCAGCCGGGCGTGTAGTTGCCGTGCAGCACGAGTGACGCGGCACCGACCGCGCCGACGGTCTCACCGATGACGCTCTGCTCGATCGCGAGGGGGCGGATGGCGCGGGCGACGGACGTGCTGTTGACGGCCGCGTCGATCTCCTCGCACAGGAGGGGCTCGATGCCCCGCAGCGCCTCGCCGCCGAGGACGACACGGCTGACGTCGAGCAGGCTGGCGGCGCCCCGGACGGCCTGGCCGATGCGGCGGGCGGCGTGGCGTACGACGTCGCGGGCGTCCGGGTCGCCGCTGCGGGCGGCCCGGCGCAGGCGTCGCCAGTCCTCGTGGCGATCTTCGGGCGTGCAGCTCAGGCCGATGCGGTCGGCCACGGTCCGTCCGTGGCGGCGCAGCAGGTCGTCGATGATCGCGGCCGGGCTGCAGTACGGGCCGAGGCAGCTCATGCTGCCGCAGTGGCAGGCCCGGTCGCCCGGTTCGACGGCCATGTGGCCGAACTCCCCGGCATTGCCCGAATCGCCGTGCAGCACGGTGTTGTTGAGGACGATGCCGGCACCGACGCCGGTGCCCAGGTAGACGAACAGGAAGCTGCCCGCCCTGGCCTCGCCGCCGATCCAGCGTTCGCCGATGGCGGCGGCGGTGGCGTCGTTGTCCAGTGCGACGGGCATCTCGGTGGCCTCGGCGAACATCTTCGTCAGCGGCACGCGGTCCCAGCCGGGCAGGTTCGGCGGGAAGACGACGGCGCCGGTGGAACCGTCGATGGGACCGGGCGCGGCGACGCCCAGGCCCAGCAGCCGGTCGGGGTCCACGGCGGACCGGTCGACGAGCCGCAGGGCGGCGCGGGCCACCCGGTCCACGACGTCGGCGGGCTCGCTCGGCATGGTGAGCCGCAGCCGGCGGGTCATGACCGCCTCGCCGGCCAGGTCGACCAGGACGATGACGGCGGCGTCGGGATCGAGGTGGACCCCGAGCGCGTAGGCGCCGTCGGGACGGGGGGACAGCAGGGTGCGGCGCTTGCCGCCGTTGGAGGGGGCGTGGCCGGACTCGGTCACCAGGCCGGCGTCGAGGAGCTTGCGGACGACGTTCGAGACGGTCTGGTTGGTCAGGCCGGTGAGCGTGGCCAGTTCGACCCGGCTCACCGGGCCCCTGGTCCGGATGGCGTCCAGCACGACGGCCTGGTTGTAGCCGCCCACCCGCGGCAGGTTGGTCCCACCGAGCATCGTCACCTGTCGGTCACCTACCGCACCTCATGCCTTCCGTTGCCGCCTTGGTCTGCCCTGGTCACCGGTCGGCACCGGCGTGCCCGGGGGCGCGGCGCCGGGGCCGGAGGGCAGTTCATGACCAAAGTTTACACGGCAGAAGCGTTGACTTAATCCATCAATTGGATTTAGCTGACGCACCAAGCCGGGCCGAACAGGCCAGGTCGCGCGGGGTGGCGCCGAGTGGAGCGCCTCGTCCGAGCTGCCCGCAGCCCGCTGATTCGTCGCGGTTTTCCCTCAGGTTTCGCACTCCGGAGGCACCACTGTGCGTTCGAGACTCATCGCTGCCGCAGCCCTCACCGCCGCCACCGCCCTCGTCGCCGCCGGCTGTGGTTCGGGCTCCTCAGGGAGCTCCAGCAAGTCGATCAAGGTCGTCTACTGGCAGAACCTGGACAGCAACAACAAGCTCCACGCGGACTTCCTCGCCTCGATGGTGAAGCAGTTCACGAAGGCCAACCCGGGCACGAAGGTGACCCTCGTCCCGGTCACCGCCTCGGAGAACGACTACTACACCAAGATCCAGCTGATGATGCGGTCCCCCGCGACCGCTCCCGACCTGGTCTACGAGGACACCTTTCTGATCAACTCCGACATCGCGAGCGGCTACCTCAAACCGCTCGACGCCTATCTCGCCAAATGGAGCGACTGGTCGAAGTTCGCCCCGGCCGCCAAGACCGCGGTGCGCGGCACCTCGGACGGCAAGACGTACGGCGTCCCGGACGGCACCGACACCCGCGGGATCTGGTACAACAAGCAGCTCTTCGAGAAGGCCGGCATATCCGTGCCCTGGCAGCCCAAGACCTGGGACGACGTCCTCAGCGCCGCTCGCAGGATCAAGGCCGAGCTGCCCGGCGTCATCCCGATGAACCTCTACACCGGCACGGCGGGCGGCGAGGCCTCCTCCATGCAGGGCTTCGAGATGCTGCTGTACGGCACCCCGCCGGGCGACAAGTCCCTCTACGACGCGGGCCAGAAGAAGTGGGTCGTCGGCAGCAAGGCCTTCAAGGACTCGCTGGACTTCGTCCACACCGTGTACAGCGAGAAGCTCGGGCCGCCGGTGCAGCAGGCCCTCGGCGCCAACTTCGGCACCACCGTCGGCACCGAACTGTTCCCCCAGGGCAAGCTGGCGATGGACATCGACGGCTCCTGGATGCCCAACAACTGGGGTCCCTCGAGTTCCAAGCCGTGGAGCCAGTGGCAGACGGTGATAGGCAGCGCCGCGATGCCCACCCAGAACGGCCAGGCACCCGGCAAGGTCAGCATGTCCGGCGGCTGGGCCTGGTCGGTCCCGGCCAAGGCCAAGAACCCCGACCTGGCCTGGAAGTTCCTCACGACCGTCCAGGCGAAGGCCAACCACTCGAAGTGGAACGCCATCAACGCCGGCATCGCCGTCCGCACGGACGCCGCCACCGACCCGGCGTACCTGAACGCCGTACCGACCAACAAGTTCTTCACCGAACTCGTGAAGTACACCCACTACCGGCCCGGCCTGCCCGCCTACAACCAGGTCTCGACCGCCATCCAGAAGGCCATGGAGTCGGTGACCACGGGCCAGGCTTCCGTCGACAAGGCCGCCGCCACGTACGACAGCGACGTGAAGGCCGCCGCGGGCGGTGACAAGACCGTCAAGGGCGCCCCATGACCGCGCTGACCTCGGCGCCCCGCAAGGCCGGTGGCCGGCGCCGGCCCGGCGGGGCGCCGCCCGCCGCCGTACGGTCCCTGACGCGCGGCCTGCCGATGCTGCCGTCGCTGGTGCTGCTGGCCGTGTTCATGGCCGGGCCGATCGCGTACTGCGTGTACTACGCGTTCACCGACATGCAGCTCACCGGCGCGACGGGCACGCGCTTCGTGGGTCTGGACAACTTCACCCGGGCCTTCGGGGACGCCGACTTCCTCAACGCCGTGTGGCTGACCCTGGCGTTCGTGCTCGGCTCCGCCGTCATCGGCCAGAACACCCTCGGGCTGGCGCTGGCCGTGCTGATGGAGAAGGCCACCAAGCCGGTGCGGACGCTCACGAACGGTGTCGTCATCGCCGCCTGGGTGCTGCCCGAGGTGGTCGCCGGCTATCTGATGTACGCGTTCTTCTACGACCAGGGCTCGCTCAACTCGATCCTGGACGCCTTGCACCTGCCGCAGCAGAACTGGCTCTACACGATGCCGATCCTGGCGGTGTGCCTGGCCAACGTCTGGCGGGGCACGGCGTTTTCGATGATGGTCTTCTCCGCAGCGCTCAACGATGTGCCTCAGGAGCTGGTCGAAGCGGCCGAGATGGACGGGGCCGGCCCCTGGCAGCGGCTGTGGCGGGTGGTGCTGCCGGTCATCCGTCGGTCGATCATGACCAACCTGATGCTGATCACGCTCCAGACGCTCTCCGTCTTCGGCCTGATCTACACCATGACCCGGGGCGGGCCGGGCAACAAGAGCGAGACCCTGCCGATCTTCATGTACCAGCAGGCCTTCCAGAACAGCCTCATCGGCTACGGCACCGCCATCGCCCTGGTGCTGCTGGTGGTCGGCGCCCTGTTCTCCGTCGTGTACATCCGGCTGCTCAAACTGGAGGACGACTGATGGCCGTGCTCACGTCCCCGCGTGCCGCGTCCCACCGACGGAGCACGACCACCGCACCACCGGTCTCGCGGCGGCGCCGCTCCCTTCCCGGCCGTATCGCGGTCAACGCCGTCCTGCTGGCGGTGTCGCTGATGTACGTCCTGCCGCTGCTGTGGATGCTGCTGGCCTCGGTCAGCGACACCAACAGCTTCCGGCTGACGTGGCCGTCGGCGCTCACGCTCGACAACTTCGACGCGATCCTCAACGTCGACACCACCTACCGGCCGCTGCTCAACAGCCTGCTGCTGTGCGGTTTCGCGACGGCGGTGACGGTGGTGGTGTCGGTGCTGGCCGCCTATCCGCTGTCCCGGTACCGCTCCCGGCTGCGCCGGCCGTTCCTCTACACGATCCTGTTCTCCACCGGCCTGCCCATCACCGCCGTGATGATCCCGGTCTACAGCATGTTCGTGCAGGTGAACCTCATCGACTCGATGCCCGGTACGACCCTGTTCCTGGCGGCCTCCGCGCTGCCGTTCGGCATCTGGCTGATGAAGAGCTTCATGGACGGTGTGCCGATCGTGCTGGAGGAGGCCGCACGGATCGACGGCGCGAACACCCTCCAGGTGCTGTGGCGGGTCATCCTGCCGCTGATGCGATCCGGCCTCACGGTGGTCACGATCTTCACCTTCATCGGCATGTGGGGGAACTTCTTCGTCCCGTTCATCCTGCTGCTGTCCCCGGAGAAACTCCCGGCGTCCGTCAGCGTGTTCACCTTCCTCAGCGCACACGACCAGACCCAGTACGGGCAGCTGTCGGCGTTCTCGATCCTGTACTCCCTGCCCGTCGTGATGCTCTACCTGCTGCTGTCCCGCAGGCTGGGCGGCGGCTTCGCGCTCGGCGGCGCGCTCAAGGGCTGACCCCCCACACCCTCGGAGAAGACATTCATGCACTACGACCGTGACGTCACCGAGCAGCGGCTCGCCCGGGTGCTGAACGAACGCATCCGGCCGGCCGTGCACGCCCGGTCGGTCCCCCTCCAGGTGGAGATCTGGAACGTTCCCGGCGAGCCGGTGCCGGTCCAGGAGGCTCTGTCCGCGCCCTACCAGCCGGCGCGGGTGGGCGACCGGTGGGGTCCGGCCTGGTCGACGAGCTGGTTCCGGGTCAGCGGCACGATCCCCGCCGAGTGGGCCGGGCTGCCCGTCGAGGCCATCCTGGACCTGGGGTTCGCCACCCACTCCCCCGGCTTCTCCGCCGAGGGCCTGGTCCTGCGGGCCGACGGCACCGCGGTGAAGGCGCTCAACCCGCGCAACACCTGGCTTCCGGTCACCGAATCGGCCGTGGGCGGCGAGGAGTTCGTCCGGTACATCGAGGCCGCCGCCAACCCGGTCGTCATGCACACCGGCCCGGACGAGCTCACCTTCGGTCCCACCTCGGTCGGCGGTCGGGCGCCCTGGCTCGGCGACCCGGCGGCCGATCCGGGTGAACCGCTGTACCGGCTGCGGCGCCTCGACCTGACCGTGGTGGACCGGGACGTCTACGAACTCGTCCAGGACCTGGACGTGTTGGGCCAGCTCATGCACGAGCTGCCGGTCGACGCCCCGCGCCGCTGGCAGATCCTGCGGGCGATCGAACACGCCCTGGACACGGTCGACCTGCAGAACCCCGGCGCGAGTGCGGTGGCCGCCCGGGAGGCCCTCGCCCCCGCGCTGGCGGCACCCGCGAACGCCGGCGCGCACCGCGTCTCCGCGGTCGGGCACGCCCACATCGACACGGCCTGGCTGTGGCCGCTGCGCGAAACGGTACGCAAGGTCGCCCGGACCGTCTCCAACGTCACCCAGCTCATGGACGACCACCCGGAGTTCCGGTTCGTGATGTCCCAGGCCCAGCAGCTCGCCTGGCTCAAGGAGCACCGGCCCGAGGTGTACGCCCGCGCCCAGGAGAAGGCGAAGGCGGGCCAGTTCCTGCCCACGGGCAGCCTGTGGGTGGAGCCCGACACCAACCTCACCGGCGGCGAGTCGCTGGTGAGGCAGTTCGTCCACGGCAAGCGTTTCTACCTGGAGGAGTTCGGCGTCGAGACCGAGGAGATGTGGCTGCCGGACACCTTCGGGTACAACGCCGCGCTGCCGCAGCTGATGAAGCTGGCCGGGGTGCGCTGGTTCCTCACCCAGAAGATCTCCTGGAACACCACCAACAAGTTCCCCCACCACACCTTCTGGTGGGAGGGCATCGACGGCACCCGCATCTTCAGCCACTTCCCGCCCGTCGACTCCTACAACGGCGACCTGTCCGGCGCCGACATCGCCCACACCGTGCGCAACTTCCAGGACAAGGCCGCCGCCAACCACTCCCTCATCCCCTTCGGATACGGCGACGGAGGCGGCGGCCCGACCCGGGAGATGCTGTCCCGCGCCGCCCGCCTGGCCGACCTGGAGGGCTCGGCCCGGGTCACCCTGGAGAGGCCCGCCACCTTCTTCGCCCGCGCGCACACGGAGTACGAGGCGAACGGCGGCGCCCCCGTCTGGTCCGGCGAGCTGTACCTGGAGTTCCACCGCGGCACCCTGACCAGTCAGCTCGCCACCAAGCAGGGCAACCGGCGCAGCGAGCATCTGCTGCGCGAGGCCGAGTTGTGGGCGGCCACCGCGGCCGTGCGCCACGGGCACCCGTATCCGTACGAGGCCATGGACCGGCTGTGGAAGACGGTGCTGCTGCACCAGTTCCACGACATCCTGCCGGGCACCTCGATCGCCTGGGTGCACCGCGAGGCCGAGGAGACGTACGTCGCCGTCGCCCGGGAGCTGGAGGGGATCGTCGAGGACGCGCAGCGCGCCCTGGCCGGACCGGGCGACGGCACGGTCGTCTTCAACGCCGCTCCGCACGACCGCGCCGGCGTCCCGGCGCTCGGCGCCGCCCTGCGCACCGACTCGGCCGAGGACAACGTGCCCCCGGTCGCGGACGGCGAAGGCTTCGTCCTGGACAACGGCCTGGTCCGGGTCACCGTCGACGGGCGCGGGCTGATCACCTCCGCCTACGACCACACGGCCGACCGCGAAGCTCTGCCGCCCGGCGCGAGTGCCAACCTGCTTCAGCTGCACCAGGACTTCCCCAACCAGTGGGACGCCTGGGACATCGACGTCTTCTACCGCAACACCGTCCGCGACCTCACCGACAGCGAGTCGGTCACCGCGACCGACAGCGGCGTCCACGTGGTCCGAGCCTTCGGGGCCTCCCGGATCGAACAGACCCTGACCCTGTCCGCCGGCTCCCGGCGGCTCGTGATCGACACCGTCGTCGACTGGCACGAACGGGAGAAGCTGCTCAAGGCAGCCTTCCCGCTGGACGTACGCGCCGCGCACTCCACCGCCGAGATCCCCTTCGGGCACGTCGAGCGGCCCACCCACACCAACACCAGCTGGGACGCGGCCAAGTTCGAGATCTGCGCGCACCGCTTCCTGCACGTCGGTGAACGCGACTGGGGCGCCGCCCTGGTCAACGACTCGACGTACGGCCACGACGTCACCCGCGACGTGCGCCCCGACGGCGGTACGACGACCACGGTCCGCCTCTCCCTGCTGCGCGCCCCCCGCTTCCCCGACCCGGACACCGACCAGGGCACCCACCGGCTCCGCTACGCCCTGGTGGTCGGCGCCGACGTCGCCGCCGCCGTCCGTGAGGGCTACCGCCTCAACCTGCCCGAGCGCACGCTGCCGGGCGGCACGCCCGTCGCTCCCCTGGTCGCGGTCGACCAAGAAGGGGTGGTCATCGAGGCCGTGAAGCTCGCCGACGACCGGTCGGGGGATGTCGTCGTCCGGCTCTACGAGGCCCACGGCGTCCGCGCCCGCGCCACCCTCACCCCCGGCTTCCCCCTCGCGTCCGCCACCGCCACCGACCTCCTGGAACGTCCCCTTGACGACCCGCCGAGCCATCACGTCACCGAGGGCACGGTCCGGTTGAGGCTGCGCCCGTTCCAGATCCTCACCTTGCGCCTGGTGGCGGCCGTGACCCCTGACGCCGCGGTGGGATGACGACCCGGACAGTTCCTGCACCTCTCTTGACACGCCAGTGACACGGAGGCAAATTTTATCGATACAAACCTGCCGAGCCACCCAGCCCTGGAGTACCTCCGTGGCCAACGCCACCGCGATCATCAGCCTCGACATCGAGGGCCCGAAGATCAGCCGTCACCTCTACGGTCACTTCGCCGAGCACCTCGGCCGCTGCATCTACGGCGGCTTCTGGGTCGGGGAGGACTCACCGACCCCCAACGAGGGCGGCATCCGCCTCGACGTCGTCGAGGCACTGCGCGCCCTGGACATCCCCAACCTGCGCTGGCCCGGCGGCTGTTTCGCCGACGAGTACCACTGGAAGGACGGCATCGGCCCCCGGGACCAGCGGCCCAGGATGGTCAACACCCACTGGGGCAACGTCGAGGAGAACAACCACTTCGGCACCCATGAGTTCATGGCCCTGTGCGAACTCCTCGGCGCCGAGCCGTACATCAGTGGCAACGTCGGCTCCGGCACCGTGCAGGAGATGAGCGAGTGGGTCGAGTACCTGACCCGGGACGGCGACAGCCCCATGGTGCGGCTGCGCAAGACCAACGGCCGCGAGGAACCCTGGCGGGTGAAGTTCTGGGGCATCGGCAACGAGACGTGGGGCTGCGGCGGCAACATGCGCGCCGAGTACTCCGCCGACCTGGCCCGGCAGTACGCCACGTACTGCCGCGACCACGGCCACAACAAGCTCTACCGCATCGCCTCGGGGGCGTCCGACGATGACTACAAGTGGACCGAGACGCTGATGCAGCAGATCAGCTGCTTCGGCTGCGAGGCCACCCCGCGTAACTTCTTCCAGGGCCTGTCCGTGCACTACTACACGATCGCCGGCCCCTGGGAGGCGAAGGGCAGCGCCACCGTCTTCGACACGGACGACTACTACCGGACGATGGTCTCCGCCCAGAAGATCGACCGCATCCTAACCGGCCACTCCACGGTCATGGACTGCTACGACCCGGGCCGCAAGGTCGGTCTGGTCCTGGACGAGTGGGGCACCTGGTGGGACGTCGAGCCGGGCACCAACCCCGGTTTCCCGTTCCAGCAGAACACCCTGCGCGACGCCCTCGTGGCGAGCACGCATTTCGACATCTTCCACAAGCACGCCGAGCGCCTGCACATGGCCAACATCGCGCAGACCGTCAACGTCCTGCAGGCGATGGTCCTCACCGACGGCGACGCGCTGGTCCTGACCCCGACCTACCACGTCTTCGAGATGAACAAGGGCCACCAGGACGCCGCCTCCCTCGCCGTGCACCTGCGCACCGACAACGCCCGCCGCCCGGTGGGCGACGCCGAGCTGGACACGCTGTCCGTCTCGGCCAGCGTCAAGGACGGGACCGTTCTCATCTCGCTGTCCAACCTCGACGCCGAAGAGCCCGCCGAGGTGACGCTCGACCTGCGCGGCCGTTCCATCGCCGAACCGACGGCCCGCATCCTGACCGCCGACGGACTGCAGGACCACAACACCGCCGACGCACCCGCAGCGGTCAGCCCGCGCCCCTTCGACGACCTGAAGGTCACCGCCCAGGGCCTGACCCTGACACTGCCGCCCCACTCGTTCCTCACCGTCCAAGCCACACTGGCCTGATCACCGCCCACCGACCGGAATGGCACGCCCTCCCCATGACCCGACCCGCGCGACCGATCCCCGACCGACACCTGCGTCCGCCGATGGGCTGGAACAGCTGGGACTGCTACGGCACCACCGTCACCGAGGAAGAGGTCCTCGCCAACGCGACGTTCATGCGCGATCACATGCTCGCGCACGGCTGGGACACCGTGGTCGTGGACATCCAGTGGTACGAGCCCACTGCCCGCGCCCACGGCTACAACCCGGACGCCCCGCTGGTCCTCGACGACCACGGCCGCCAGATGCCCGCGCCGAACCGGTTCCCCTCGGCGGCGGACGGCGCGGGATTCGGGCCACTGGCCGACCGCGTGCACGAACTCGGTCTGCGGTTCGGCCTGCACATCATGCGCGGCATCCCGCGCCGCGCCGTGGCCGCCCGCCTCCCCGTGGCGGGTACGGACTGGACCGCCGACGAGATCGCCGACACCGGCTCCGTATGCCCCTGGAACTCCGACAACTACGGCCTGAACCACGATCATCCGGGCGCACAGGCCTACTACGACTCACAGGTCGCCCAATTCGCGCAGTGGGGCGTCGACTTCATCAAGGCCGACGACATGCTCTTCCCCTACCACGAGCGGGAGATCTCCGCCTACGCCCGGGCCATCGCCCGCAGCGGCCGCATCGAGCTGAGCCTCTCCCCCGGCACCGACGTCTCCGTCGCGCACCTGGACCACCTGCGGGACACGGCCACCATGTGGCGGGTCTGCGACGACCTGTGGGACCGCTGGGAGGACGTGGAGGCCCAGTTCGGCCGCATGGCCCGGTGGGCCCCATGGCAGGGCACAGTGTCGACAGGCGGCTCCACCGCGGGCGGCTGGGCGGACGCCGACATGCTGCCCCTGGGCCGCATCGGAATCCGGGCCGAGCGGGGCGAAGACCGCCTCTGCGCACTCACCAGGCCTGAGCAGATCAGCCTGCTGACGCTCTGGCTGATCTCCCGCTCCCCTCTCATGATGGGCGGCGACCTGCCCACCAGCCCGGTGGAGACGATCGAGCTGCTCACCAATGACGAAGCGCTCGACGTCCTGTGGCACAGCGGGGACAACCGCGAGGTCCTCCGCGAGAAGGACCTCGTGCTGTGGACCGCCCGCGACACCGACGGCCGTACCCGCTACGCCGCCGTGTTCTCCCTGGCCGACCGCCCGGAGCACGTCGCCGTCCCGCTCGGCTCCATCGGCGCCCGGCCCGACGACCGCGTCCGGGAACTGTGGACCCGCACCGACACCCCGCACGACGGCCACTGCCTGCGCGCCGATCTGCCCGCCCACGGCGCGGCCCTCTACCGCCTCACACCACCCGACACCACCGGCTGACCAGGGCGCAGTCCTGCCCCGCGCCCGAGGGGCAGGGCTGCGGTGTAATGGGGTCGGACCGGTCCCGACCAGAACGGGGGCGAAGGTGGCAACGATCCAGGACGTGGCGAAGGCCGCCGGAGTCTCGGCGATGACGGTCTCGAACGTCATCAACGACCATCCCAACGTGCGCAAGGCGACGCGGGAAAAGGTCCTCGACGCGATGGCCCGGCTCGACTACCGCGTCAACGTGGCGGCCCGCAATCTGCGCAAGGGACGAACCGGCACCATCGGTCTCGCCGTCCCCACCGTGAACAGCCCCTACTACGGCCGGCTGGCCGTCGCCATCATCGCCGCGGCCGAGCGGTACAGCCTCCGGGTGTGCATCGAGCAGACCGGCGCCTCACGGGAGAACGAGCTGGACGCGCTGTCCCAGTCGCGCAACCGGCTCTACGACGGGCTCATCCTCAGCACCGTCGGCATGGGGCCGGCCGATGTCGAGCGGCTCAAGGTGGACTACCCGGTGGTCATCCTGGGCGAGCGGATCTTCGGCGGTCCCGTGGACCACGTCGCCATGCCCAACGTGGAGGCGTCACAAGCGGCCACCCGCCACCTGGTCGAGCGGGGCTGCCGACGCATCGCGATCGTGCGCGGACCGGTCGGCGAGGAGATCGACGTCTCCAGCCTCCGCTGCACGGGCTACCACCGGGCGCTGCGGAATGCCGGCCTGCCCGCGGACCCCGCACTCGTGCAGAGCGTGGAGACGCTCACCATGCGCGCGGGTGCCCGGCGCGCCCGGGAGATGGTGGAGAGCGGCCTCGACTTCGACGGCGTGTTCTGTGTGACCGACACCGTGGCCATGGGCGTGCTGCGCGGCCTGGCCGACGCCGGCGTACCGGTGCCGGAGCGGGTCAAGGTGATCGGCTTCGACAACGTCGAGGAGAGCGAGTTCCTCATCCCCTCGCTGTCCACCATCGATCCGGACCACGACGTGATGGCGCGGCGCGCGGTCGATCTCCTGGCCGGGCGGATCGAACGGACCGGGCCCGGCGCGGACCAGGAGGAGTTCGTCAGCGACTTCTCCGTGGTGATCCGGGAGTCGACAGGCGGCTGAGTGGACGGAGCGGGGCGAGCGTGAGGGGGGCCGTCCCTACTCCGGCGGCGTCGGCGTGTCGTGTGTGCGGTACATCGCCTGGATGTCCAGTTCCAACTGGACCGTCGGGCCGACCACCGCGATGCCGCGTGCCAGCATCGAGCGCCAGTTGAGGGTGTAGTCCTCGCGGTGCAGCTCCGCTTTGGCCAGGGCGGCGCAGCGCAGCTCCTCGGCGTACCCGCCGTTGACCATGCCCAGGTACGTCGTGTCCAGCGACACCGACCGGCTCACGCCGTGCATGGTCAGGGTGCCAAGGAGCGACCACTTGTTCCCGCCCCGGAAGGCGAAGCGGGTGCTCGCGAACTCGATGTAGGGAAAGTGGTCGACGTCGAGGAAGTCGGCGGAACGCAGGTGCGTGTCCCGAGTGTTGTTGCCCGTGGTGATGCTCGCCGCGTCGATGCGCACGTGGACGCGGGACTCGGACACGTCCTGCATGACCTGGATACCGCCCTGGAAACGTTCGAAACGGCCGTGCACATTGGCCATGCCGACGTGCTTGGCGATGAAACGGATCGCCGTGTGCGGTGGGTCGAAGAGCCAGGTGCCGGGGACCGGGAGTTCGGCCTGCCGGGCCGGCTGGAGCCACACGCGCTGCGGGGACAGGCCGGCGTCGGCCACGACCTCGACGGTCTCACGGTGTGGTTCCAGCCCCTGTGCCAGGATCAGCAGGCTGTAGCTGCCCGGCGGCAGGACGGCCATGAACAGACCGTACGGGTCCGTGGTGCCGCGTGCCGTTACCTGGTGGCCGCGGAGTTCGGTCACCGTCACATCGGCGGCGCCCAGGGGCTGGTTCACCGGGTCCAGGACCTCGCGGACGACGACCCCCGCACCGGCCGGGACCGGAAGCGCGAGGTCCGCAGCGCCCCTGGAGGCATTCTTGAATCGCCGCCGCAGCAGTCCGAGGGGCATGGTGTTCACCTTTCGGTATTCGTAGTTCGAAGCGCGCGGTCTTACCGTCAGGCATGTCCGAGGATCCGCCGCACCGCTTCGGTCAGCATGCGCTCGGCATCCTCGTCGGATGCGGCCGCCGTCGCATGCCGGAAAGCGACGTAACCGTCCGGCCGTACGAGGAGTGCGCCCGCGTCGGCCACCTCACTCAACCGCGCCCAGTCCCCGTACGGGTCCTCGTACCCCTGGCCGGGTCCGATGACGATGGTAGTGATCTCCAGGTCCTGGGCCTCGGCCGCCCGCAGCCAGCCCGTGCCGCCGATGCCGGTGAGCAGAGTGAAGCGGCCCTGACCGACGGTGTCGAGCGTGGACAGCGTGCGGGTGCCGGAGGTGATCCAGGCGTGCGGAAGCTTGGCGCCGGGGCGGGAGGTGGGCTGGTGGTACAGCTCGGGGTCGCGGTCGAAACCGGGGTCGGGGGTGCCGTCGGGGACGATCGCGGCGGAGGCGTAGCGCTGGTTGAGGTCGACTCCGTGCGCGTTGAACTCGTACACCTTGAACGCGATCGCCTCGCGCAGCTTCGTGCGCTGCTTCTGAGCCGCCTGGGTGTCGTCCTTGCGGGCGGCGATGTTGGCCCACAGCTGCTCGGGGGTCTGCGGGGAGAGCCCGTCGAGCGCCTCGAAGATCGGAGCGGTCTCGCCGATGGACTTGTTGGCGCGGGTGACGATCTGCCGGCCGATCGGGGCGCGCTCGGCGGTGTAGGTGTCCAGCAGCTTCGGGGACGCGGTGCCGTCGAGGACGAGCTTGAGCTTCCAGGCCAGGTTGTAGGAGTCCTGGACGGAGGTGTTCGAGCCGAGGCCGTTGGACGGCGGGTGGCGGTGCGTGGCGTCGCCGGCGCAGAAGACCCGGCCGTCCGAGTACGTCTTCGCGTACATCTCGTTGACGGTCCAGGCCGAGGACGACTTGACGGTCACCGGTATCTCGTCGTCGCCGATCAGCTTGCGGACGACGGACTCGGCGTACTCGGTGGTCAGATCGGGGGCGCCCGCGGTGACGTCGTACCCCCAGACGATCATCCACTCGTTCCAGGGCCTCACGCAGCGCACCAAGCCCGCGCCGATGCCGCCGACCGTGGCGCCCGGGGCGAGCACCCAGTACAGGGTGGACGGCCGGTGGGCGGTGTACTTGGACAGGTCCGCGCCGAAGACGATGTTGATGCTGCCGGCCACCCCCATCTGGCCGCCCATCGGCAACCCGGCGTCCTCGGCGACCTTCGAGCGACCGCCGTCGGCGCCGATGAGGTACTTGGCGCGGATGGTGTACTCGTCGCCGCGCAGCCGGTCCTCGACGGTGACCGTCACACCGTCGCTGTCCTGGACGAAGGACTTGTAGACCGTGCTGAAGCGCAGCCGCGTGCCCCGCGCGACCGCCGCGTCGACGAGCACCGGCTCCATGAGGTGCTGGGGCATGTCGCACATGCGGGTGGGGCTGGCGAGTTCGTGCGCGGCCTGGATCAGCGGGTCGTTGCCCCAGGAGCGGACCCGTCCGAGTTCCTCGCCGGCAAGGCTGGTGCAGAAGGTCGTATTGCCCATCAGGTGCTGCGGGGTGGCCTTCGCCACGACCTCCTGCTCGACGCCGAGGTCGCGCAGCACTTCCATGGTGCGCTGGTTGGTGATGTGCGCCCGGGGCGTGTCGGCGAGGCTCGCGTAACGGGTGACGACGATGTTCGGTACGCCGTAGGTACTCAGGGCGAGCGCGGCGGAGGCGCCCGCGGGGCCGCTGCCGACGATCAGTACGTCGGTCACGACATCGGGCTCGACGGTGTGCACGGGAAACGCTCCTGGGCATGAGAACAGGCGCCGAATGAGAACAGGTGCCGAATGGAAAGAGGTGCCGAATGAGAAGAGATGCCGACCGTCCAAGATCATGTAGGGAGACGGGAGAACTTGGGTGTCTCAATAAGAGACAGTGCCCCGGGCCCGTCACTGGTTGTTGCGCATTCAATCGCTCCCGGTAAGCTGAGCGGCGTCGTGACCACCGCAGAGCGCCCCTCCGTCCGCTCCGGCCTCGCTTCGCTGCGCAGGGCCCGCGAGCTGTTCCTGCTGGGACGGCAACTGCCGGACGGGGCACCGGAAGAAGTCGTCGCCGCCTGGAAACGTGCCCGGTTCTTCGGCGTACGACACGACGTGAAGGACCCGGCGCCGGAGCATTCCGTACGACCTCCCGTGTCCCCCCTGCTGACCGCTGCCCGGCCCGTGCTCGAGCGGATCGCCCCGGCGCTCGGTATCGGGCGGTCGACGCTCGTCCTCACCGACGAGCGGCCGCGGGTCCTGTGGGTGACCGGATTCGCGCCGGAAGGCCTCCGCCGTCTGGACCTCTCCGAGCAACTGGTCGGCCACAACAGCGCGGTCCTAGCGCTGCGGACCGGCCGACGCGCCGAGGTGCACGGCCCCGAGCACTTCCTCGACCTGTGGCAGGAAGTCTCCGCGGTCAGCGTGCCGGTGCGGGCGCCGGAGACCGGACAGATGCTGGGCACAGTGACGGTGGCCTGCGACCTGTGCGCCGAGTACGGGCCGCACCCGGGGGCCCCGCTCGCCGAGGCCGCGGCGAGCGCCGTCGAGGCGGAACTCCTCTCGCGGTCGCGATCGGCGGAACGAGTCCTGCTGGACGCGTACCTGCGGGCCGCGGGGGAAGGGGGGCGCGCGGTCGTCGCCCTCGACGGTCGCAACCGGCTCGTCAGCGAGGCCGCGGGGCAGCTGCTGTCACCGGAGGGGCTGGAGGCGTTGGAGCGGAGCACGGTCGCCCTGCTGCGGGACTGGTGCCGAGGGGCGCAGCCGGAGTTCGAGGCCGCCACGCATACGGCTGACGGGACCGAAGGCGGCTCGGCACTGGATCGCGCCGCACGCCTCGGAGCAGAGCCGGACCCGGCATCAGATACCGCCGAAGCCCCGGCGGCCGAGCCGCGGGCGACATCCGGTCCCGCCGACGGGCCCGACGCGACATCCGGCCCTGCCGACGGGCCCGACGCGACATCCGGTCCTGCCGAAGGGTCCCATGCGGCGTCCGACCCGGCGCCTTCGGCCTCGTACCGCATCCGGCTCCCGGACGGCACGGGGTGCACCGCGACCCTCACCCCCGTACCCCACCTGGGCTCGCCGGCCGGTGCCGTCGCCGTGCTGGAGCCGGTGGGGCACACGGCCGTGACGTCGGCCGTGCGGACCGTCGAGGGACTGGCCGGGCGATCGGTGCCATGGCGCCATGCGGTCGGCCGCGCGGTGGAGTTGACCAGGTCCCCCGAGCCCCTGCTCCTCGTCGGCGAGCGCGGCACCGGGAAGGCCTCGCTCGCACGGAAGCTGGTCGCGAATCCGTTGACCATCGACGCCGCGGAAAGCGAACTCCGCGGCGAGGTCGACCAGTTGGTGGACGGTCACTCGCTCCTCGTCCGTCATGTCGAGCGTCTCGCGCAGGCCGACACAGCGACCCTCAACTCGCTCCTCGCCTCACATCCGGATGTACCCCTGCTGGTCACCTACACCCCCGGAACGCCGCCCGGCCCGTGCCTCCAACGGCTCCTGGACACCCTGGCCGCACGCTCGGTCACCCTCCCCGCGCTGCGTGAACGACCCGATGACATCAGGGAGTTGCTCAGGGCTCTGGCTCCCAGGCCCGCACCGGGACGGCCCCCGCTCACCTGGACACTGGACGCGTTGCGCGCTCTGGAGCAGCACCCGTGGCTCGGCAACGTCACCGAACTCGCCCATCTGGTACGGGCCTTGGCCGAGGGGCGCCGCACGACCGGTCCCGTGCGGCGCACCGAGCTGCCGGACGCCGTACGAGAGGGCCCCGCGACCCGACCTCTCAGCCCCATGGAGCAAGCCGAGCGCGCCGCCATCCTGGAGGCCCTCCACCGCCACGGCGGCAACAAGGCCCGCACGGCGGCGGCCCTGGGCATCGCCCGCGCCACGTTGTACCGGAAGCTGCGGGGTTATCGGGGCTGAACCGAGCGCCGCCCGCTCAAGCTCAGTAGTTCTGCCACTCGTGCCGCGCGTATTCGAGCACTACGGGATCCATCAGGGTGCTCGCACGGACGTCCTGGGGGCGGCGGTCCACCGGAAAGACGGTGGCGGCCTTCAGTACGGCGTCGTCCAGGAACCGCAGCCGAGGGGCGTCCTCGGCCAGGCGCACCGTCTGCGGCGGCCCGTCCGTGCCAGGGGCGGCGAGGACGAATCCCCAGTTGCCGAAGCTGGGGACGTCGACCTGGTACTCGGTGGTGCGGTAGCCGGCCTCGTCGATCGTTTTGGCGATGGACCAGTAGGACTTGGGGGCGAAGAACGGAGACCCGCCCTGTACCACGACCCGGCTTTCGGGATTCAGGACGTGCCCGAGCAGGTGGTAGAACTCGACGCTGTAGAGCTTGGCCAGTGCGGCGGTGTCCGGGTCCGGAAAATCGATGATGACCGCGTCATGGCGCTGGGTGGCGTCCCGCAGCCAGTTGAAGGCGTCGGCGTGGACGACGTTGACACGCCGGTCGCCGAACGCGTCGTCGTTGAGGTCGGCCAACGGACCGAAGGTACGGGCGAGTCGCGTCATGGCCGGGTCGAGGTCGACCAGCGTGACCTCTTCGACGTCGTCGTAGCGCAGCACCTCCCGCAGGGCGAGCCCGTCGCCGCCGCCCAGGATCAGCACGGAGGAGCGCTTCCCCGACAGCGCGGGATGCACGAGGGCCTCGTGGTAGCGGTACTCGTCGACGGAGGAGAACTGCAGGTCGCCGTTGAGGAACAACCGGGTGTCGGGAGTGCCGGTGAACGCGGTGGACTGGGTGATGACGATGTCCTGGTACGCCGTGGTCTCGGCGTGGATGATCGGATCCCGGTAGAGCTGCTGACGCGCCGTCACCTCGATGTCGTCCGCCAGGACGTAGACCGTGCCCAGTACGGCGAGTACGGCGCCCGCCCCGGTCAGCAGCGCGATACGCACGGCGCGCCGGGTCTCCCGGCGGAAGATCCACAGGACGACGACGACACCGGCCACGGCGTTGACCGCTCCCACCACCAGCACGCCCTTGAGCTGTCCGAAGGTCGGCAGGAGCAGCAGCGGGAAGCACAGGCCGCCGACCAGCGCGCCGACGTAGTCCGCGGCGAACATGTCGGCGACCGCGCTGCCCGCCTGCTGCCGCCTGATCCTTTGAAGCAGCGTCATCAGCAGCGGAATCTCCGCCCCGATGAGGAGGCCGACGGCGAACGACACCACCACCATGGCCGGCATGTAGATCCGCAGCCAGGCGAACAACACGTACAGCACGAGCACCGACAGGCCGCCGACGAGCGCCAGCGCCCCCTCCAGGAGAGCGAAGGCGCCGACCGCGCGCCGCTGCATCGGCTTGGCGGCCAGGGAACCGATGCCCATGGCGAAGACCATGACGGAGATGACCACGGAGGTCTGGGTCACGGAGTTGCCGATGAGGTAACTGCCCAGCGCGGTCAGCGCCAGCTCGTAGACCAGTCCGCAGGCGGCGCAGACGAACACCGCGAGCAGGAGCAGGAAACGCGCCGCCCGCGAGTGGGTCGCGGGCGGGGGTGTGACGGCCGGGTCGGTGCGGTCCAGGGTGGTGGTACTCACGTCGGTGCGGTTCAGGAGACGGCGGCGCCGACCATGAAGGCCGTGCCGATGTATATGGCCGCCTGCACCCAGGCGGCGGGATGGGGACGACCGTCCTGGTCGTCGAGGACGGAGTGGCCGAGGCGGCCGGGGGTCAGCAGTCCGACGACGCAGGCGATCAGGGTCATCACGACGACTCCGGCCAGGCCGTACAGCAGCGTGCTGAACAGGCCGTATTCGAGACCCTGTTCGGACTCGCTGGCCCGGATGGCCTGGTCGATGACCAGGCCGATGGCGAGCGTCTGGCCGGCGAGGAGGACGGCCGCGCCGCGGTTGCGCTCCGTCCACACCACGTGGATCAGCTTGCCGGGGGTGACGAGGTCGAGGGCGATGAACCCGACCGTCATCACCACGAAGCCGACCAGGCCGTAGAGCAGGGCGGTGCCTGCCGACTCGAAGATCTCTGCCACGGGGGTGCCTTTCGGGGACGTCGTCGAGGACTTCGGTGGGTGTACTGCGGGTGGGTGTACTGCGGGTGGGTGTACTGCGAGTGGGTCACTTGCCGGCGCCGGGGCCTCCGCCGCGGAACGATTCGCTGTCCGGATCCGGCCACACGGACTGCAGGTGCGGCCTCCAGCGGCGGTAGCCGGTCCGGTAGTCGTCGATCTCGATCCGGCTGCCGCCCTGGAGCGGGCTGACCGCGACGATGTCGTCCCGGTAGCGGAGGAAGACCATATCGCCGCTGGTGGTGCGGTCCTGGGCCGAGGTGCGCCCGTGGATCTCGTCCGCGACCGTGGACACCGGGTCCGTCCTGTCCACGTAGCCCACGCCGCTGGACCGGTATTCCTTGCGGATCCAGCTCGACGGTACGGCGTTGCCGCCGGAGTCGTCGGAGCAGGCGGCGAGCGCCGCCGTGGCGAGGAACAGGACGCTGATGCGTCGAGCGGTCTTCATCGGATCTCCAGCCGGGTGTGCGTCGCCACGATCGTGCGGCTCTGCGGATAGGTGTGCCAGGTACGCCAGCCCAGTTCCGTGCCGCGCCGATCGACGATCAGTGCGGTGACCGCTTCCGGCGAACCGGGGAAGATCCCGCACAGGGCCCGGGGGTGTGCGTCCGCCTGACCGCGTATCCCCACCACCCGCGTACTGAACTCGGCCGCGGGGAAGCGTCGGACGCGGGCGTCGAAGCGGTAGTGCCAGCCGTCGAACTCGTGGTCCACCGCGTCCGGCAGGCCGCCCTCGACGCCGGGCAGGCAGGCCACGGTCTCCCGGACCGGGCCCGCGAAGACCTGATGGGAGGCGCCCAGGAGTCTGAGCTGCATGTCGATCCCACCGACCGTCAGATCCCTTACAGCGAGTGCGTCGTAGCCGGGACGGTCGAGCGCGAAAGAGAGCTGGTCGGCGTCGGTGTCGAGATACGGTGTGGCGAGTGCTATGCCGTTCATCCGGCACAGGCCTGGCAACTCATCCGCGCCCCCAGAAAGGAGCGCGCGACCGCGGCTTCAACGATGGTTCCCCCGACTCCAAATCCTGCAGATCGACGCCGAGTATGGCACAGGCGCCAGGAGCGGTATCGCGGGGGACAGGCCCCCCGGGGCCTGCTTGCATGCTGGGCGGGCGGCGCACGAGGAGGGCCCGCCCGCTTACAGTAACGTGCTGGCATGTCCACGCCTCCTCCGCCGCAGAACCCCTACGCGCAGCAGCCGCCTTTTCCGCCTCACAACCCGTACACGCAGCAGCCTCCTGCGCCAGGGCCGTACGTCCAGCAGCCGCCCGCGCCCCAGGGACCGTACTTAGCGGCTTTCCGGAGGCCAGGTTCCAACTGACGCTGCCCAAGACGCTGGTCGACGGCCGCTTCGAGCTCGCCCAGGACCTCTCCGACTCCGAGGGGCAGAAGGTCGAGGACGAGGCGGACGGCGCCCGGGACGCGAAGATCAGCGACGCCGTGGTCGGTCAGTACAGCCTGGGCGGCGATCAGACCCAGGGCGTGCTGGTGCTCTCCGGCATGTACGGCCGGTTCAAGAACACGGACGAGGCTCGCGCCGGCATGTTGAAGGGTGCCGCAGAAGCTGACGGCGTGACCGTGGCCGTGGGGCCGAAGGACTTCACACAGGACGGCTCACCCACGGTCAGCTGCCAAGTACTCAGCCAGGAGAGGCTCGGTGCGACCATGACGTACCCCATGTGTGCCTGGACCGACGGCAACACGGGAGCCACGGTTGCCCAGATGACCGCCGAGACGGCCACGCAGGATCCCTCGGACGTGAAGCTCGAGTTCTACGCGAGGCTCACGCTCCAGATCCGCTCCGAGACGGTGAAGCCGATCAACTAGCCGCTCTTCACCGGCCCTGCCTCGCCACGGACTCCGCAAGGCTTTTCACGGTGGTCGCGGAGCCCGCTTCCGCGGCACTCGAACAGCGCCCGACGCGGCGGCCTCGAGGAGGCGGCGGAACGTGGAGCATTCCATGTGGGTCGGCGCGGGACAGGCCGCGGCGTGCCGCAAGGAGTCGCGCAGGACGCTCAGTTCGCGGATCCTGCCCTCCAGTTCCTCCGCCTTGGCCGCAAGCAGCCGCCGGTCGATGCGCGGCCGTCCGTCGGGCGCGAACATGCGCGCGATCTCATCGAGCGAGAACCCGGCGGTGCGCCCCAACGCGATCAACGCCAGGCGCTCCAGTACGCCGGGATCGTACTGACGGCGCAGGCCCCGCCTGCCGATCGAGGCGATCAGTCCCTTTTCCTCGTAGAACCGCAGCGTCGAGGCGGGAATCCCGGCGCGGTGTGCCACTTCGGCGATGTCCAGCTCTGTCATCCTTGACCTCAAGTCGACTTGAAGTAGCACGCTGTCATCTCCGCCCGGTGCAGGCAAGCGACAGGAGACGAGCATGGACGGCACGCGCAAGACCGATGGCTCACAGGCGTCCCGTTGGAACGGGCCCGCCGGCCATACCTGGGTCGAGGCTCAGACACTGTTGGACGAGATGCTCAGGCCCTTCGAAGACCTGCTCGTCGAAGCGGTAATGGCCGAACACCCAGGCCACGTGCTCGATGTCGGCTGCGGCACCGGCAGCACGACGCTGGCCGTCGCACGACGGCTCGGTCCGGCAGAGCAGTGCGTCGGCATCGACATTTCCGAACCGATGATCACCGCCGCCCGGGCGCGCGCCGAGCGCGAGGGCGCACGGGCGTCCTTCATCCGTGCCGACGCGCAGGATCACGCGTTCGAACCCGCCACCTTCGACGCCATCATTTCCCGCTTCGGCGTGATGTTCTTCAACGACTCCGTCCAGGCCTTCGCGAATCTGCGGCGTGCCGCGAGGGACGAGGCCAGGCTCTGCTGCATCACTTGGCGCAGTCCCGCGGAGAATCCGTTCATGACGACGGCCGAACGCGCCGCGGCACCGTTCCTGCCGGACCTTCCCACGAGCCGACCGGAGGAGCCGGGGCGGTTCGCCTTCGCGGACTCGGGCAGGGTCCACCGCATCCTCGCGGAGAGCGGGTGGACCGGCATCGACATCCGGCCGATCGACGTGCCCTGCACCCTGCCCGAGCGGGAGCTGGTCCGCTACTTCACCCGGTTCGGTCCACTCGGCTTGATCCTCGACCAGGCGGACGAGAAGACCCGCGCCCAGGTCGTCGAAACGGTCCGCGCCGCGTTCGACCCCTATGTGCAGGGCACGGAAGTCCGCTTCACCGCGGCCTGCTGGATGGTCGGCGCCCGAGCCCAGTCCGTATCGGCCGCGAAACTTTCGTGAATCCGGCACCCCTTTCCTGGGCGCGGGCGACTGGCACATAGTGCTGATTCGAAGCGATGCTCCGGGGCGGCGGCGGCCCCATGAAAGGACAACATGACGCGGAAGAAAGCGCTGGTGGTCCGAGGCGGATGGGAGGGACACCAGCCGGTCGAGGCCACGGAGCTGTTCCTGCCCTTCCTCCGAAGCAAGGGATACGACGTTCGGGTCGAGGAGTCGACCGACGTCTACGCCGACGCCGCCGAGATGGCCGGCACCGACCTCGTCGTGCAGTGCGTCACGATGTCGGAGATCTCCCCTGAGCAGTTGGTGGGACTGAGCTCGGCGGTCGTGGCCGGCACCGGCTTCACCGGTTGGCACGGCGGCATCGCCGACTCGTTCCGCGCCTCGTCCGACTATCTCCACCTGGTGGGAGGCCAGTTCGCGACCCATCCGGGCAAGGAACCGTGCGAGCGCCGGGGTGAGGCGGGGGACAACTACCTGCCGCACACCATCGACATCACCGAGCTCGGCCGCGAGCACCCCATCACCGCGGGCATCGAGGCCTTCGAGCTGGACACCGAGCAGTACTGGGTGCTCCACGACGACCTCATCGATGTCCTGGCCACCACCACCCATCCCGCCCGGCCGTGGCAGCCCTGGCACCGGCCGGTCGGCTCGCCGGCGGTCTGGACCCGTCAGTGGGGCGCCGGGCGCATCGTGGTGACGACGCCGGGGCACAGCCTCGACGTGCTCGAGAACCCCAACGTCCGCACCATCATCGAAAGGGGCATGCTGTGGGCGACGCGCACCGCATCGGCGTCGTAGGTCTCGGCGTCATCTCCCGCGCGTACCTGGACACGCTCCTGGGCCATCCCGCCGTGCGCGTCACCGCGGTCGCCGACCTCGACGCCTCCCGGTCGGCCGCGGTCGCCGCCGAGCTGCCCGGCGTCGAGGCACTGACCGTCGAGGAGTTGCTGAGCAGCCCGGACGTGGACACGGTGCTGAACCTCACCGTCCCCGCGGCCCACGCCGAGATCGCCCTCGCCGCCATCGGCCAGGGCAAGAACGTCTACGGAGAGAAGCCGCTGGCCGCCGACCTCCTGGACGCCCACGCCGTCATGGAGGCCGCCGCTCAGGCAGCGGTCGGTGTGGGGTGCGCGCCGGACACCGTCCTGGGCACCGGAATCCAGACGGCGCGGGCGGCTGTGGAGGCGGAGAGCATCGGACGTCCCTTGTTCGCCTCGGCCGTGATGGTGACCCCGGGGCACGAACGCTGGCATCCCCACCCCGACTTCTACTACACCACCGGGGGTGGCCCCCTGCTGGACATGGGGCCGTACTACCTCGCGTCCCTGGTCCACCTGCTGGGGCCGGTGCGTGCCGTGATCGGGGCGTCCAGCCGCCTGCGCGCCGAGCGCGTCATCGGGTCCGGCCCGCGCGCGGGTGAGCGGATACCGGTCGAGGTGGCCAGTCATGTCTCCGGTGTGCTCGAGCACGTGGGCGGGGCCCTGACAACGATCACGACGAGCTTCGACGGCGTGGCCACCACAGCCGCGCCGATCGAGGTCCACGGCGAGACGGGGACGCTCACGGTGCCGGATCCGAACGGCTTCGACGGCGAGGTGCGGCTCTGCGAGCTCGGCGACACACAGTGGCGCACGCTCTCGCCGTCGGCGGGCTACGTCGGCGGTGCACGGGGTCTCGGGCTGCTCGACTTCATCGCCGCCGACGGGCAGCGGGCGCCTCGCGCGAACGGCGATCTCGCCCTGCACGTGCTGGAGACGATGAGCGCCCTGCTGCGTTCGTCGGCGGAGGGGCGGCGCATCGAGCTGACGACGTCGGCGGAGCCGCCCGTTCTCGTTCCGCTGACGGCGGCCGAGGAGTGGAGAGGGCAGGCCACCCGCCGACTCGCCGCGCAGTGAACCGGCAGGCGGGATCTGGCTCCAGGACGCCGTACTGCCGCAACCGCGAACCGCACGGTGACGGGCGCGCGAGCAGGTCCGTTTCGCCTGTCAGTCCACGGGCCACGTGTGCGTGGGCGCGTTCATGTGCATGTAGTCCATGTACGTCATGGTCATCTGCCGCAGTGCCTCCCGCCGGTCGGAGGTGACGGCCTTCTGCAGATGGTGGACCGTCTCAGCCTGCCACAGGGCGCCGTTGCGGGCGGTGACGCAGCGCTGCTCGATGATCCCCAGCAGGGGTTCGCGCCACGCCGCGTCCATGCCGGCCAGCTCGAGGCCCTGGTGGGCCAGGGGCAACAGGCGCCGCAACACCAGTTCCGTGACCGGCACTTCGCCCGTGCCGGGCCAGTACAGGCGGGCGTCGATGCCGTCTCGGGCCGCGGTGTGCAGGTTCTCCTCGGCGACCGAGAAGGACATCCGCGTCCAGACCGGGCGGTCCTCGTCGACCAGGGCACGGGTCAGGCCGTAGTAGAGGGCGCCGTTGGCGATGATGTCGGCCACGGTGGGGCCGGCAGGCAGGACCCGGTTCTCGATGCGCAGATGCGGCAGGCCGTCGGTGACGGCGTAGACGGGGCGGTTCCACCGGTAGATCGTGCCGTTGTGCAGCGTCAGTTCCCCGAGTTGGGGAACGCCGCCGCGGTCGAGCGCCTCCTGCGGGTCCTCGTCGTCGCACAGCGGCAGCAGCGCCGGGAAGTAGCGCACGTTCTCCTCGAAGAGGTCGAAGACGCTGGTGATCCACCGTTCTCCGAACCACACCCGGGGGCGTACTCCCTGGGCCTTGATCTCCTGGGGGCGGGTGTCCGTGGCCTGCTCGAACAGGGGGATGCGGGTCTCGCGCCACAACTCCCTGCCGAAGAGGAAGGGCGAGTTCGCCGCCAGGGCCACCTGCACACCCGCGATGGCCTGGGCGGCGTTCCAGTAGTCCGCGAACTGCTTCGGGTCGACCTGCAGGTGGAACTGGGTGCTGGTGCAGGCGGCCTCGGGCGTGATGGCGTCGGCGTACATCGCCAGGCGCTCCACGCCGTCCACCCTGATCCGCAGGTCCTCACCCCGCGCCGCGAAGATCTGCTCGTTGAGCAGCCGGTACCGCGGATCACCGGACAGGGCGGACTCCCCCACGTCCGCCTCCCCCAGCGTCGGCAGAATACCGACCATGATCAGGTGCGCGCCCACGGCCGAGGCGCGTTCCTCGGCGTGGTTGAGCGCGTCACGGATCTCCTGCTCCCAGTCGCCGGGGCCGCCGGCCGTCAGCCGCCGCGGCGGGAGGTTGATCTCCAGGTTGAAGCGGCCCAGCTCGGTCGACCAGGCGGGGGCGGCGATCGCCTGGAGTACCTCGGTGTTCCGCATCGCCGGCAACCCGTCGTCGTCCACCAGGTTGAGCTCGATCTCCAGCCCGACCTGGGGGCGCTCGCTCTCGAAGCCCGACTCGCGCAGCATCTGCGCCAGCACATCGAGGCAGGTGTGCATCTTGTCCCGGTACCGACGGCGGTCCTCCCGTGTGAACACCAGGGCCGGCACGTCACGTCCCATCGTGCCCTCCCGAGTCCCCTCGGCGGATGCCTCTCGTCCCAGCGTCGCACCTCGGGCGGGTCCCGGACAGTCAACGGCCCGCCGCGCTACCGGAAGGGCGGTAACCCACTTGTCGCCGCCCACGGCACCCACCTAGCCTGACTTTGTGCCGCTAATAAACAAAGTCCGAACGCACAACGCCGTGCCGGGCACCCCCCTCACCCGGCTCCGCATCGCCCTCACCGTCTTCTTCGCCCTCGACGGCTTCATCTTCGCCGGCTGGGTCGTCCGCATCCCCGCCATCAAGGAACAGACAGGCGCCTCCGCCGGCGCCCTCGGCCTCGCCCTCCTCGGCGTCTCCGCCGGAGCCGTCATCACCATGACGCTCACCGGCCGCCTCTGCCGCCGCTACGGCACCCACCAGGTCACCGTCGTCTGCGCCGTCCTGCTCTCCCTCAGCATCGCCCTGCCTCCGCTCACCCACTCGCCCGTCGCACTCGGCGCCGTGCTGCTGCTCTTCGGCGCCGCCTACGGCGGGATAAATGTCGCCTTCAACAGCGCCGCCGTCGACTTGGTGAGGGCCCTGCAACGCCCCATCATGCCCAGCTTCCACGCCGCCTTCAGCCTCGGCGGCATGATCGGCGCCGGCCTCGGCGGGCTCGTCGCCGGAGCGCTGTCCCCCGCCCAACACCTGCTCGGTCTCACCGCGACCGGGCTTCTCGTCACCGCCTTCACGGGCCGCACCCTGCTGCGCATCCAGCCCCCGGCACCACCCGAGAGCGCACCGCACGAGCAGTCCGCGCCACGACGTCTGGACACCCGCACGCGTGGTCTGGTGATCACCTTCGGTCTGATCGCCCTGTGCACGGCGTACGGCGAGGGAGCCCTGGCCGACTGGAGCGCCCTGCACCTGGAGCAGGATCTGCACGCCACACCGGGCGTCGCGGCGGTCGGCTATTCCTGTTTCGCGCTCGCGATGACCATCGGCCGGCTGACCGGCACGAGGCTGCTCGAACGCCTCGGCCAGACCCGCACGCTGGTGTCCGGCGGCACGACCGCCGCGGTCGGCATGCTGCTCGGCGCGCTCGCGCCGTCCCTGTGGGCGGCGTTCCTCGGCTTCGTGATCACCGGGCTGGGGCTCGCCAACCTCTTTCCCGTCGCCGTCGAACGCGCCGGCGCGCTGGCCGGTCCCGACGGAGTCGCGATCGCGTCCACGCTCGGCTACGGCGGCATGCTCCTGGGCCCGCCCGCCATCGGGTTCATGGCGGACTGGTTCTCCCTTCCCCCCGCCCTCCTCAGTGTGGCGACACTGGCCGCGTCGGCCGCGGCCATCGCCTTCGTGACCCGACGTGCGGCAGCGGGCTGACACGACCTGGCTCGACCACCGAAATCACTTCCCTTGGACCGCACTCCATCCGGCACACTCCCCCCATGGACACTGCCGAGTACGTATCGATCCTGGCCCGGGAGGGCCGGTCGCTGGCCGCGGCCGCCGAGGAGGCCGGGACCGGGGCCAAGGTGCCGACCTGCCCGGACTGGCAGGTGCGGGACCTGTTGCGGCACACGGGGATGGTGCACCGCTGGGCGGCGGCGTTCGTCGCCGAGGGACACACCTCCTACCACCCGGACGCGGGCCTGCCCGACCTCGACGGCGCCGAGTTGCTCGCCTGGTTCCGGGAGGGGCACGGGCAGCTCGTCGAGACCCTGCGCTCCGCCTCGCCCGACGTCCAGTGCTGGCACTTCCTGCCCGCGCCGTCGCCGCTCGCGTTCTGGGCCCGGCGGCAGGCGCACGAGACGACCGTGCACCGGTTCGACGCGGAGTCGGCGAGGGGCGGCCAACCCAGCGACATCAGCGGCGACTTCGCCGCGGACGGCATCGACGAGCTGCTGTGCGGCTTCCACGCCCGCCCCAAGAGCAGGGTCCGCAGCGAGCAGCCCCGGGTGCTGCGGGTGCGGGCGACGGACACGGACGGCGCGGTGTGGACCGTACGACTGTCGCAGGAGCCGCCCGTGACCGAGCGCGGCGACGCCTCGGAGGCGGACTGCGAGGTGGCCGGGCCCGTCGCGCGGGTGTACCTGTCGTTGTGGAACCGGCTACCGTTCCCGAGTGTGACCGGGGACGACTCGGTGGCCGAGCTGTGGCGCGAGAAGTCCGCCGTGACCTAGGGCCCGGCTCAGCCCGAGGCGAGCGTCCTCGTCAGCACGGCGCGCTGCACCGGCAGTACGTCGCCGTGCAGCGCGCGCCCCTTCGCCGTGAGCGCGACGCGGACGCCCCTGCGGTCCTCCGCGCACATGGCGCGTTCGACGAGTCCGTCCTTCTCCAGCCGGGCGATCAGCCGCGAGAGCGCGCTCTGGCTGAGGTGGACGCGCTCGGAGATCTCCTGGACGCGGTAGGAACACACGCCGTCCGGCCGTGGTTCGGAGAGGACGTCGAGTACCTCGAAGTCGCTGGCGCACAGGCCGTGTCGGTGCAGTGCGCGGTCGAGTTCGCACTGGGTGCGCGCGTGCAGCGCCAGGATCTCCCGCCACTGATCCACGAGCGTCTGCTCGGCCTTCTTCGCCGCCATGAGGCGCACCGTAGCAGAGAAACGGTTTTGTTGCATCGGAATTAAATGCATTTGCATCAGATGCAGGCGCATGTAGTGTCTGCGGCATGACCTCTCCGCTCACCACCCCCGCGGCCCCGTCCCCGGCGGTTCGCTGGACGCCCCGGCTGTGGGGCACCCTGCTGGTGCTGTGCGCCGCGATGTTCCTGGACGCGCTGGACGTGTCGATGGTCGGCGTCGCCCTGCCGTCCATCGGCGCCGACCTCGGCCTGTCCACCTCGACCCTGCAATGGATCGTCAGCGGCTACATCCTGGGCTACGGCGGCCTGTTGCTCCTCGGCGGACGCACCGCCGACCTGCTGGGCCGACGCCAGGTCTTCCTGATCGCCCTGGGCGTCTTCGCAGTCGCCTCGCTGCTCGGCGGACTCGTCGACTCCGGCCCGCTGCTGATCGCCAGCCGCTTCATCAAGGGCCTGAGCGCGGCCTTCACCGCCCCCGCCGGCCTGTCGATCATCACGACGACCTTCCCGGAGGGCCCGCTGCGCAACCGCGCCCTCTCCATCTACACCACCTGCGCGGCCACCGGCTTCTCGATGGGCCTGGTGCTGTCCGGCCTGCTCACCGAGGCCAGCTGGCGCCTGACCATGCTGCTGCCCGCACCCATCGCCCTGATCGCCCTGGTCGCGGGTCTGAAGCTGCTGCCGCGCAGCGCCCGCGAGAAGGACCACAACGGCTACGACATCCCCGGCGCCGTCCTCGGCACCGCCTCGATGCTGCTGCTGGTCTTCACCGTCGTACAGGCCCCGGAAGTGGGCTGGGCCTCGGCCCGCACGCTGCTGTCCTTCCTCGCGGTCGCCGTGCTCCTCACCGTGTTCGTCCTGGTCGAGCGGCGCTCTCCGGGCCCGCTGGTCCGGCTCGGCGTGCTGCGCTCCGGCATCCAGATCCGCGCCCAGCTCGGCGCGATGCTCTTCTTCGGCTCGTATGTCAGCTTCCAGTTCCTGGTCACGCTGTACATGCAGTCCCTGCTCGGCTGGTCGGCGCTGCACACCGCGCTCGCCTTCCTGCCCGCGGGCGCGCTGGTGGCGCTGTCCGCGACGAAGATGGGCTCGATCGTCGACCGGTTCGGCACCCAGCGGCTGCTCCCGGTGGGTTTCGGCCTGATGGTCATCGGGTACGCCCTGTTCCTGCAGGTCGACCTCGACCCCGTGTACGCCGCCGTGATCCTGCCGTCGATGCTGCTCATCGGCGCGGCCTGCGCGCTGGTCTTCCCGTCGCTCAACATCCAGGCCACCAACGGCGTCGACGACCACGAGCAGGGCATGGTCTCCGGGCTGCTCAACACCTCGGTCCAGGTCGGCGGGGCGATCTTCCTGGCGATCGTGACGGCGGTGGTGACCGCGGGCGCTCCCGAGACCGCCACCCCGCAGGCCGTCCTGGACAGCTACCGGCCCGGACTGATCGTGGTGACGGGCATCGCCGTTGCCGGGCTGCTGATCACCCTCACGGGTCTGCGCAGCGGCCGTCGTCCGCAGCGGTCCGTCGTCGTCGCCCAGTCCACTATGAAGGAGACAGAGACGGAGACGGAGCGCGTGCCCGTACGCGACTAGGGGGACCGCCTCCCACACGGTGCGCCCGGCGGAGCCGCTTGCTCCGTCGGGCGCACGTTTGTGAGACTGCCGGGATGACGGGCTACGGGGGACGGCGCAGTCAGGCAGAGCGGGACGCGATCACCGTGGAGATCGGATACGCGCTGTGCAGTGCGCTGTTCGCGGCGGCGGTCGTGTTCGGGGCGGTCGCCGGTCCGGCGCTGCTCTTCGAATTGCCGGACACCCTGGCGGTGGTGCTGCTCCGCACGGGTCTCGTCCTCGCCCCCGTCCTCTTCTTCGCCCGGGTGGTCAGCGTCCTGATCCGTTTCCGGCGGACGGCTCAGCCCAGCCAGCCCGGCCGGACCAGCCCCGACTCGTAGGCCAGGACGACGAGTTGGGCGCGGTCCCGGGCGCCCAGTTTGACCATCGTGCGGCTGACGTGGGTCTTCGCGGTGAGCGGGCTGACCACCAGACGGCGGGCGATCTCCTCGTTGGACAGGCCGATGCCGACCAGGGCCATCACCTCCCGTTCCCGCTCGGTGAGTGCGGCGAGCGCGTCGGCGGCCGCGGGCTCCTTGGAGCGGGCGGCGAACTCCGAGATCAGCCGGCGGGTCACACCGGGTGACAGCAGCGCGTCGCCGCCGACCACCGCCCGCACGGCGCGCAGGAGTTCCTCCGGCTCGGTGTCCTTGACCAGGAAGCCGGAGGCGCCCGAGCGGATCGCCTCGAAGACGTACTCGTCGAGTTCGAAGGTGGTGAGCATGACCACCTTCACCTCCGCCAGCCCGGAGTCCTCGGTGATCCGCCGCGTCGCGGCCAGACCGTCCAGCAGCGGCATGCGGATGTCCATCAGCACGACATCGGGACGCAGTTCGCGCACCTTGCGCAGCGCCTCCTCGCCGTCGGAGGCCTCCCCCGCCACCTCGATGTCCGGCTGCGCGTCGAGCAGCGCCCGGAAGCCGGCCCGCACCAGTGACTGGTCGTCGGCGAGCAGTACACGGATCACCGGTCGTCCTCCTTGGGCTTCACCTTCAGCGGCAGCACGGCCAGCACCCGGAACCCTCCGTCGGCACGCGGGCCCGCCTCGATCGTGCCACCCAGTGCGGCGGCCCGCTCCCGCATTCCGGCCAGACCGTTGCCGCTGCCGCCCGCGTCGGCGCCGGTAGCGGGTCCGTCGTCGTCGATACGCAGCCGTAGCGTCGTCCCGTCGCCGTGATCGAGGTGCACGCGCGCGTGCCGCGAACCGGAATGCCGTACGACGTTGGTGAGCGCCTCCTGGACGATGCGGAAGGCCGCGAGGTCCGTCCCGGGTGGCAGGCGGGGCGGCTTCCCCTCCACCTCGACCGTGAGGCCCGCGCCCGCCGCCTGCTCCACGAGTTCGGGCAGCCGGTCGAGGCCGGGCGCCGGCGCGCGCGGCGCGTCACCGGGGGTGCGCAGCGTGTCGAGGACCTGGCGGACCTCGCCCAGCGCCTCCTTGCTGGCGGCCTTGATGGTGGTGAGCGCCGTGCGCGCCTGCTCGGGGTCGGTGTCGAGGAGGGCGAGGCCGACACCGGCCTGCACGTTGATCACCGAGATGCTGTGCGCGAGAACGTCGTGCAGCTCGCGTGCGATGCGCAGCCGCTCCTCGTCGGCGCGCCGCCGAGCGGCCTGCGCCCGCTCGGCCCGCTCACGCGCCCACTGCTCGCGCCGGGTGCGGGCCAGCTCCGACACCGCGAGGATCGCCACCATCCAGGTGGCGACGACGACCTCCTGCCCCCAGGAGGCGGCGTCGTCCCCGGACGGCGGCAGCCACCGGTACAGCCAGTGGGCCACCAGGACGTGCCCGGCCCAGAGCATCCCCAGCGCCGCCCAGGCCGCCCTGCGGTGCCCCGCGACGATGGCGCTGAAGCAGCTCAGGGCCACGGTGAGGAAGATCGGTCCGTACGGGTATCCGGCGCCCCGGTAGAGCATGGCGGCCGCCGCCGTGCCGAACACCACGAGCACCGGATACCGCAGTCGCCACAGCAGCAGCACGCCCGCCACGAGCAGCAGCATGCGCGCGAAGGGGTCGAGAGCGGCCTTCTCGCCGACCTGCTGCTCGGCCGCGTAGTTCGAGCCGGCGAGCACGAAGACCGTGAGCAGCGCGGTGGACCGCCAGGGCCACCGCGGACGCTGCTCCTCCGTGTCCCCGGTGGCCCAGCGGTTCCACCACGGCGGCCCGTGCCGCCACCAGTGAGGCGGGCCCCCGCGTACGCGCTGCTCGTCCATGTCAGCCACGCTAGACGCCGACGGCCCCCGGCGGCGTCAGCCGAGCGCGGTGATCAGACGTACTCCCCGCGAAGTACGTCGCCCTCAGGGGGACACCAGACCCACACCGTGGGCGAGTTGGGCCGCCGCATGCCGGAAGAACGTCGTCCGGTCCGCCACGACCCGGTTGAACTGGCCGAACAGCTCGAATCCGATCAGCCCGTACAGCTGGGCCCAGGCCGCGACGAGTGCCGTGACCGTCTCGGGTGGGAGGTCGGGGGCGAGGTCGGCGGCCATCCGTTCGGCCTCGGGGCGCAGGTCGGCCGGCAGTGGAGGCTTGGCCAGGCCGGGCCCCTGGTGGGCGTCGCGCAGGATGCCGATGAGGAGGAGGCCGACGCGGGAGGCGGCCGGGACGGTGGTCCTGGGGGCGGCGTAGCCGGGGACCGGCGATCCGTAGATCAGGGCGTATTCGTGGGGGTGCTCGAGGGCCCAGCCGCGTACGGCTTCGCACACCGCGCTCCAGCGCTGGGAGTGTCCGGCCTCGACGACTGCTTCGTGCGCCGCCTCGGCGCTCTGGCCGAGGGAGTCGTAGGCGTCGATGATGAGGGCGGTCAGCAGGTCGTCGCGGCTGGGGAAGTAGCGGTACAGCGCGGAGGAGACCATGCCGAGCTCACGGGCCACGGCGCGCAGCGAGAGCTTGGCGGCGCCGTCCGCGGCGAGTTGTCTGCGTGCCTCGTCCTTGATGGCGGCGGTGACCTCGATCCTGGCCCGGGCACGGGCGCCGTGCGTGGTGTTGCTGCTCATGCGGACCAGTGTCCCACGAAGCGAGAGCACTGCACACAGATCAGATCGGCGCACATAAAAGAGAGCACTGCTCTTGCTTTGGGTCACCGACCTCGTCCACAATGTTCCTGGGCGAGAGCAGTGCTCACAAAAAAGAGCGGCGCTCTTTCAGATGCTCTTTCACACGCAGGGGGTCCCCATGTCCACGCACGTCCAGAAGCCCGGTTGGTTCACGGTCCACGTTCTCAACCGCGCGGTGGCCTGGATGACCCGCCGCGGCATCAGCGTCTGGGGCTCGCGGGTCCTGGCGGTCCGCGGCCGCAAGAGCGGCGAGTGGCGGACCACCCCCGTGAACCTGCTGACCGTCGACGGACAGCAGTATCTGGTCGCCCCGCGCGGCCACGTCCAGTGGACGCACAACATGCGCGCGGCCGGCGGCGGCGAGCTGCGCCTCGGCAAGAACGCGGAGGTTTTCACCGCGACCGAGGTGGCCGACGACGACAAGGTTCCGCTCCTGCGCGCCTACCTCAAGCGCTGGAAGGCCGAGGTCGGCGTCTTCTTCAAGGGAGTCGGTCCCGACTCCCCCGACGCCGACCTGCGCCGCATCGCCCCCGACCACCCGGTCTTCCGGGTCGAGGTCACGAGCTGACCTCACCGCCCGATGTACCCGAGGCGTCCGCGGCACCCGCAGCGCTCGCGGCCCGGCGGTTGTCCAGCGCGGTCAGGGCACGCTGGGCGATGGGTCGGGTGCGGACGAGCTCACCCAGCGAGGTGGCGCCGCGCGTGATGTCCATGAACGCCTTCCAGGCGGGGCGGAGGCCCGTCAGCGCCGCGTGGAAGAGGCCGGGGCGCCGCTCGAACAACGCGAGCATGCTCTTGCCGACGCCCATCTCGACGCCCAGCCCCGCCTTGATCGCGAAGGCGTAGTTGAGAGCCTGACGCCGGGCATCCACGGCGTCGTGCGCCTCCGCGATCCGTACCGCCCACTCCCCCGCGAGCCGCCCCGAGCGCAGCGCGAACGAGATGCCCTCGCGGGTCCACGGCTCAAGAAGCCCCGCCGCGTCTCCGCAGACGAGAACCCGCCCGCGCGACAGCGGCGAGTCGTCGGCACGGCAGCGGGTCAAGTGGCCCGAGGAGATGCTCGGTTCGAAGCCCGCGAGGCCGAGCCGGGCGACGAAGTCCTCCAAGTACCGCTTGGTCGCGGCGCCTTCGCCACGCGCCGAGATCACCCCGACGGTCAGCGTGTCGCCCTTCGGGAACACCCAGCCGTAGCTCCCGGGCATCGGGCCCCAGTCGATGAGCACCCGCCCCTTCCAGTCCTCGGCGACCGTCTCCGGCACCGGGATCTCCGCCTCCAGGCCGAGATCCACCTGGTCGAGCTTGACGCCGACGTGCGCTCCTATGCGGCTGGCGCTGCCGTCGGCGCCGACGACCGCCCGCGCGAGCAGCGTCTCGCCGCCCTGCAGGACGACCGCGACCGTGCGCCGGTCCGGCACGGACGATCCGTGCTGCTCGACCCGTTGGACGGTGACGCCCGTACGCAGCTGCGCCCCGGCCTTCTGCGCGTGCTCGACCAGCTGCTGGTCGAACTCGGGCCGGTTGATCAGGCCGAACAGCATCTGCCTGGAGCGGCGAGTGCGGGTGAAGCGGCCGTTGTGCGAGAAGGTGACCGCGTGCACCCGGTCGCGGAACGGCAGCTCGAAGCCGGGTGGCAGGGAGTCGCGCGACGGGCCGATGATGCCGCCGCCGCACGTCTTGTAGCGCGGCAGCTCCGCCTTCTCCAGCACCAGCACACGCCGTCCCGCGACCGCCGCCGCGTAGGCGGCCGAAGCCCCCGCGGGTCCCGCGCCCACCACGACGACGTCCCACACCCGCTGCACGTCGTCGTCCGCCGAAGAGTTCTCGCTGCTCACGATGGTCTACTGCTCCCGATCAAGCCGCTGCCGCACCTGTCTCCCGCATCCTACGGCGGACGTCGCCCCAGGCCACTGGGCGGACCGCCGTCCCGAACCGCTGTGGCAGGATCGGCGGCACTCATCGGTACAACGTCGCACCCACAAGGAGCGTGCCCATGTCGTCGCATCCGGTCGCCGAGACCGTCGCCTCGCTGATGCCCAGGGCGAAGGCGGAGCTCACCGAGCTGGTGGCCTTCAAGTCGGTGGCGGACTTCGACCAGTTCCCCAGGAGCGAGAGCGAGGGCGCCGCCCGCTGGGTCGCCGACGCGCTGCGCGCCGAGGGCTTCGAGGACGTGGCCCTGCTCGACACCCCCGACGGCACGCAGTCCGTGTACGGCTACCTGGCCGGCCCCGAGGGTGCGAGGACGGTCCTGCTCTACGCCCACTACGACGTGCAGCCGCCGCTGGACGAGACCGCGTGGGCCACCCCGCCCTTCGAACTGACCGAGCGGGACGGCCGCTGGTACGGGCGCGGGGCCGCCGACTGCAAGGGCGGCGTGCTCATGCACCTGCTGGCCCTGCGTGCGCTGAGGGCGAACGGCGGCGTCCCGGTCCACGTCAAGGTCATCGCCGAGGGTTCGGAGGAGATGGGCACCGGCGGCCTGGAGCGGTACGCCGAGGAGCACCCCGACCTGCTGGAGGCCGACACCATCGTCATCGGCGACGCGGGCAACTTCCGTGTGGGTCTGCCGACGGTCACCGCCACGCTGCGCGGCATGACCCTGGTCCGCGTGCGGATCGACACGCTCGCGGGCAACCTGCACTCCGGCCAGTTCGGCGGCGCCGCCCCCGACGCGCTGGCCGCGCTCATCCGCGTACTGGACTCGCTGCGCGCCGAGGACGGTTCGACGACCGTCGACGGGCTCACTCCCGAGACGCGGTGGGACGGACTGCGGTACGACGAGGAGCAGTTCCGCAAGGACGCCAAGGTCCTGGACGGCGTGCGGCTGATCGGTGACGGCACGGTCGCCGACCGCATCTGGGCGCGCCCGGCCGTCACGGTGCTCGGCATCGACTGCCCGCCGGTCGTCGGCGCCACCCCGTCCGTGCAGGCGAGCGCCCGTGCGCTGGTCAGCCTGCGGGTGCCGCCGGGCGTGGACGCGGCGGAGGCGACCAAGCTGCTGCAGGCCCACCTGGAGACGCACACGCCATGGGGCGCCCGGGTGCGCACCGAGCAGATCGGCCAGGGGCAGCCCTTCAGCGCGGACACGACCAGCCCGGCGTACGCGGCGATGGCAGAGGCGATGGCGGTCGCCTACCCGGGCCAGGAGATGCAGTACGCCGGCCAGGGCGGCTCCATCCCGCTGTGCAACACCCTCGCCGCCCTCTACCCGCGCGCGGAGATCCTGCTCATAGGCCTGAGCGAGCCGGAAGCCCAGATCCACGCGGTCAACGAGAGCGTGTCCCCCGAGGAGCTGGAGCGGCTCTCGGTGGCGGAGGCGCTGTTCCTGCGCAACTACGCGGCGAGCTGACGGCTCTGCCGAGAGCAGAGGGCCCTCGTCACCCGGCGGGGGTCCTCTTACGGTCGTCCCATGGACGTCATCGAGCTCCTCCCGCGCCTGCAGCTCCTGCGCTTCCCGGTCGGTCAGGCCTACCTCTGGCGCGACGGCGACGAGTTGACCTTGATCGATGCCGGTCCGCCGGGCTCCGGTGCGGCAGTCGACGCTCTCGCGGGCACGCTCGGGCGCATACGGCGGATCGTGCTCACCCACTTCCACTGGGACCACGTCGGCGGGGCGGGCGAGTTGGCCGCGGCGACCGGCGCCGAGGTGCTGGCCCACCACCTGGACGCACCGGTCGTACGAGGTGAAGTCCCCGGCCCACCACCGGTGTTCGAGGACTGGGAGCGCCCTCTCCACGCGGAGGCCTTACGGCACCTGCCTCAGGGCGATTTCGTGCGGCCGCCGAAGGTCACCGAACTGTCCGACGGGGAGGTGCTCGACTTCGGCGGCGAAGCTCACGTCCTCCACATCCCCGGGCACACGCACGGCAGTATCGCTGTCCACCTCCCGGAGTACGGCGTGCTGTTCACCGGGGACGCCGTCGCCGCCTCCCCGGTCGACGGGGCCGTGATGCTCGGGGTGTTGAACCTCGACCGCGCCCAAGCGGTGGCCTCCTTCCACCGGCTGGCGGCGCTGGATGCGGACCTGGCCTGTTTCGGCCACGGCGATCCGGTGATCGGCGGGGCCTCGGCGGCACTTCGGAGATCGGCGGACACGTACGGCCCTGATCACTGAGGATGGGCTCATGCCCAGTGACGCACGCATCGGCCGCCACACCGACGTCGCCACCGCCCTCTCCCTCCTCAGCGACCGGGAACTCGCGGACCTGGTGGCATCGGGCACGCCGAACGGCTCGGGGATCGGCGGACGTTCGACGCTGATCGAGGTCGACGGCGTCCGGGTCTTCGTGAAACGTGTATCGCTCACCGACACCGAACTGCTGCCCGAGCACGTCCGCTCCACCGCCAACGTCTTCGGCCTGCCGCCCTTCTTCCACTACGGCATCGGGCTCGTCGCCAGCCCCGGCCTCGGCGCCTGGCGGGAACTCGCCGCGCACACGATGACCACGAACTGGGTGCTCGCCGACCGGTTCGCCGGCTTCCCGCTGATGCACCACTGGCGGGTCCTGCCGGACACCCCGCGCCCTCTCCCGGACGAACTGGCCGACGTGGAACGGGCCGTCGCCTACTGGGGCGGCACCCCGCAGGTCCGCGAGCGCATCGAGGCCCGGCGGACGGCGTCCGCGAGCCTGACACTGTTCCTGGAGTACATCCCGCACACCCTCCACGACTGGCTCGAAACCCGCCTCGAAGCCGGTGACGCGGACGCCGCCGTCCCCCTGGTCGAACAGGGACTGGAGGACGTCGTCTCCTTTCTGCATGAGCACGAACTGCTGCACCTCGACGCCCACTTCAAGAACATCCTCACCGATGGCAGGCAGCTCTACCTCACCGACTACGGCCTCTCCCTCTCCACGCACTACCGCCTGACGTCCGAGGAACGCGACTTCGTCGACCGGCACCGCGGCTACGATCGCGCCTACACCCGCTCGTACCTGGTCGTCTGGCTCGTCACCGACCTGTACGGGTACTGGGGGCAGGAGCGGGACGCCTTCATCCGCGCGTGCGCCGACGGTGCGCTGCCGGAGGGGATTCCCAAGGCCGCCGCCGACGTCATCGCGCGGCACGCCCAAGCGGCCACCGTGATGGGCGAGTTCAATCGGCGGTTCCAGGAAGAGAGCAGGCTTACGCCGTACCCGCCGAAGTCTCCTCACGCCCCGTGACCGCCGGGTCGAGGACGATGTCCTCGTCGCGCGCCTCGATCGTCGGTTCCTCGGGAAAGTGACAGGCCGTCAAGTGCCCTTCGTTGTTGCCCGTCAGGCGGACCAGGGGCGGTTCCTCGGCCGCGCACTTGTCCTGGGCCTTCCAGCAGCGGGTACGGAAGCGGCAGCCGGACGGCGGGTCGACCGGGGAGGGCACGTCGCCCGCCAGGCGGATGCGTTCGCGCCGCCGGGTGCCGTCCGGGTCGGCCTCGGGGACGGCGGACAGCAGTGCGTGCGTGTAGGGGTGCCGGGGTCGGGTGTAGAGCGCCTGCCGGTCGGCGACCTCGACGATCTTCCCGAGGTACATCACCGCGACACGCTCGCAGAAGTGACGGACGACGGCGAGGTCGTGGGCGATGAAGACGAACGCGATGCCGAACTCCCGCTGGAGGTCCTGCAGCAGGTTGACGATCTGGGCCTGGATGGACACGTCCAGCGCGGAGACCGGTTCGTCGGCCACGATGAGCTTCGGCCTGAGGGCGAGGGCCCGGGCGATGCCGATGCGCTGCCGCTGACCGCCGGAGAACTCGTTCGGGTAGCGGTTGTAGTGCTCGGGGTTGAGGCCCACCGTCTCCAGCAGTTCCTGGGCCCGCCGCTTGTGGCCCTGCGGCGGGTTGATGCCGTTGAGCTTCATCGGCGTCTCGACGATGGTGCCGACGGTGTGCCGGGGGTTCAACGACGAGTACGGGTCCTGGAAGATCATCTGGAGGTTCCGGCGCGCCTCCTTCATCCTGGCTTCGGGCCTGTGGGTGATGTCCTCGCCGTCGAACACGACGGTGCCGGCCGTGGGTTCCAGTAGCCGGGTGACCAGGCGGCCCGTGGTCGACTTGCCGCACCCGGACTCGCCGACCAGGCCCAGCGAGCGCCCCGCGCCGACCGTGAAGTCGATGCCGTCGACGGCGTGCACGGCGCCGATCTGCCGCTGGAACACGATGCCCTGCCGGAGGGGGAAGTGCTTCGCGAGGCCGCTGACCTCCAGCAGCGACTCCGTGGTGGGCGCGGCCTGCGATGCGGGAAGGTGCTCGGTGGTGCTCACGGCATGCTCCTGTTCGTCCGCCGCCGTCACCGCGCGGCCCCGGCGGCCGTGCGGCCGCGGATCTCTTTCCTGGTCTCCGGGGTGAGATGGCAGGCGGCGAGGTGCCGGTCCGTGCCGGAGACGGCCAGCAGCTCGGGCCGCTGCACCGTGCAACGCCCCTCGGGCACCCAGCCCTTGTAGGTGCAGCGCGGGTGGAAGGCGCAGCCGCCCGGAGGGTTGATCAGACTCGGTGGGGAGCCGGCGATCGGGTTCAGCCGCCGGTCGACGTCACCGGTGAGGTGCGGCATCGATTCCAGCAGACCCCAGGTGTAGGGGTGTTGGGGTGCTTTCAGCACGTCGCGCACGCTGCCGTACTCGATCCTGCGGCCGCCGTACATCACCAGGATGTCGTCGGCGACGTCGGCCACCACGCCGAGGTCGTGGGTGATGAGGATGACGGCGGAGCCGAACTCCTCCTGCAGATCGCGGATCAGGTCCAGGATCTGCGCCTGGACGGTGACGTCCAGGGCGGTCGTGGGCTCGTCGGCGATCAGCAGCTCGGGGTCGCAGACCAGGGCCATGGCGATCATGGCGCGTTGCCGCATTCCGCCGGAGAACTGGTGCGGGTAGTCCTTCGCCCGCCGCTCCGGCTGCGGGATGCCGACTCTCTTCAGCATCTCCACGGCGCGCTCGCGGGCCTCCTTCTTGGACACCTTGTGGTGCACCTGGTAGGCCTCGGCGATCTGGGCGCCGACGGTGAAGTACGGGTGCAGGGCGGACAGGGGGTCCTGGAAGATCATGGAGACCGTCCTGCCGCGCAGTGCGCGCATCTCGCGCTCCGGGAGGGCGACGAGTTCCCTGCCCTCCAGCCGGATCTCGCCGGAGACCGTTGCGCGGGTGCCCTTGTGCAGCCCCAGCAGGGCCAGCGAGGTCACCGACTTTCCCGATCCGGACTCGCCGACGATACCGAGGGTGCTGCCCTTCTCCAGGGTGAAGGAGACGCCGTCGACGGACTTGACGACGCCGTCCTCGGTGGGGAAGTGCACGCGCAGGTCCCGTACGTCGAGGAAGGGGGAGGACGCGGGCGCGAGGTCCGCGGGCTGGGGAGAGGTCTGCAGGGACACTGGGCTTTCCTTACGCGGCTGTCGGGCTCAGGCGAGGCGTACGCGGGGGTCGACGAGGCCGTACACCACGTCGACGACCACGTTGGCGAGCACGACGAAGGTGGCGGCGAAGAGTGTGGTGCCGAGGATGACCGGCAGGTCGGAGTTCTGCACCGAGTCCACCGCGAGCTTGCCGATGCCGTTGATGCCGAACACCGACTCGGTGATGACCGCGGAGCCGCCGATCAGGGAGCCGACGTCCATGCCGAAGATGGTGATGATCGGGGTGATCGCGGCCCGCAGTCCGTGCTTGAGGACGACCTTCGCGGCCGGTAGTCCCTTGGCGCGGGCGGTGCGCATGTAGTCCTCGGCGAAGACGTCCAGCATGGAGGAGCGGGTGAGCCGGGTGTACATCGCGAGGTAGACGATGACGAGGGTGGCCCAGGGCAGGAGGAGCCCCTGGAACCATGCGGCCGGGTCCTGGGTGAACGGGGTGTAGCCGGCCGCGGGCAGGATCTGCCACTTGTCGACGAACAGGAACAGCAGCAGCAGACCGATGAAGTAGATCTGCACGGAGACGCCGACCAGGGCCAGTCCGACCGCCGCCTTGTCGGCGGCCCGGCCCCTGCGGACCGCGGCGACCGTGCCGAGGCCGACGCCGAGGACGACGAAGACCACCGCGGCACCGAGGCCGAGCGACAGGTCCGCCGGGAAGTCGCCCAGCAGGGTGGTGAGGACCGGCGTGTCGGTCTGGAAGGAGACCCCGAGGCAGGGCGCGCCGCAGTGCACCCGCACGCTCTGGTCGCCGAAGTCGCGGCCGACGAAGAGCCCCTTGAAGAACTCCCAGAACTGCGTCATGAAGCTCCGGTCGAGGCCCAGCGAGTGCCTGATCTCCACCAGTCGGGAGGGCGAGCAGGTCTTCCCGCAGGCCAGGAGCGCGGGGTCGGAGGGCAGCGCGAAGAAGATGACGAAGGTGATCACGGTGATCACCAGCAGGATCGCGGCCGCTGCCAGCAGGCGTCGGATGAGGTAACGAAACATGTCGCGCGGGGCCCTGACGTGAGGTGGGTGCCCGCCGGCCGGGGTCCGCCGGCGGGCCTGAGAGGGATGCGTCAGTGGGTGACGTAGACGTGCACCAGGCTCGGCTCGGCGAGGACGGCGTCCGGGATGACCCCGCCGACCTTGGAGCCCGCCAGTTCGCTGAAGTTCATGTACATCAGCGGGACCACGGCGGCGTCCTTCATGATCTGCTCGTCCAGGTTTCCGTAGGCGGTGTTGGCCTCGTTGATGCCCGTCATCTTGGAGATCTTGTCGATCTGCGCGTTGACCTTCGGGTCGTTCAGGTACGACAGGTCCTGGTTGGACTGCGGCAGCTTCGCGATCTGCCGTCCGTCGAACAGCACGGGCAGCACGGTGGAGGCGTTCGGCCAGTCCGCGATCCAGTCGCCCCAGGTCAGGTCGTACTGGTTCTTCACGTTGTCGATGGTGCTGAAGTAATTCGCCTTGTCGATCGGGGTGATGTTGACGGTGACGCCGATCTTGCCCAGCGAGGTCTTCACCGCGTCGGCGAAGTGCTCCTGCGTGGTGTTGTTCTCCACCGCGAGCGACATGGTCGGCTTGGGGTTGCCGGCCTGCTTCATCAGCGCCTTGGCCTTGGTGAGGTCACCGGCCGGGTTCGTGCTGTAGAGGTTGAACTTCTTGTAGCCGTCGATGCCGGGGCTCAGCATCGTGCTCGCGTAGTCCCCGTACGCCGAACCGCCGAAGGCGCCGCGCACGGTGGTCTTGTCGATCGCGTCCTCGATCGCCTGGCGGACCCGGATGTCCTTGACCCGGGTGGTGTTGATCGCCAGGTAGTTGATGCCCGGGGCCGGGATCTTGTAGAAACGCGACTTGAGCGACGAATCGCTCGCGATCGACGTCAGGTCGGAGCCCGCTATCGGCCACTGCATGATCGAGGTCTGGGCGGTGCCCGCGTCGGACTTGATCTGCTGGTCGATGGCGGACTGGTCCTGCCCGAACTTCACGTCCATCTCGTCGACGTTCTGCTGCCGGATCGGGTCGGTCGACTGGACCCAGTGCGGGTTCTTGACGAGGACGAGTTCCTTGTTCTTGGTGTACGACTTGATCATGTAAGGCCCGTCGGACCAGACGTGCGTGTCATAAGTGGCGCCTGTGTCGTGCGCCTTGGGCACCGCCGACCACGCGGGCATGGCGGTCGTCTGGCTGAAGTCGGCGACCGGCTGGTTCAGATGGAAGGCGATCGTGTACTTGTCCGGCGTCTGGATGGAGGCGAGTTGCTGCCCCTTGTAAGGGCCCTTGTACGTGGAGCCGCCCACCAGCCACTGACTGGCGTACGGCGGGCCGCCGTTGATGTCGGGGGAGAAGGTCCGCTCGACGCCGTACTTGACGTCCTGTGCGGTGACCTCGGTGCCGTCCTGCCACTTGATCCCGTGGCGCAGGTGGAAGGTCCACACAGTGGCGCCCTTGCTGGGCGTTCCGATGTCGGTGGCCAGGTCGCCGACCAGCTTCGGCGCCGAGCCCGTCTCGTCCCATCCGGTGAGGGTGCGGACGAACTCCTCGTCCATGCTCGAGCCCTGCGTCGTGTACACGCGCTGGGGGTCGAGGTGGTCGTAGTCCGCCTGGTTGAGGACGGTCAGCGTGCCCCCCTTCGTCGGGGAACCGCTGCCTGTGGTGCTGGAGGAGCCCCCGCAGGCGGTGGCCCCCAGGGCGATCGCCACGGCGGTGGCCGTGAGGGCGATCGAGCGCCTTCTGCGCGTCATGAGGTAACACTCCGTTCTATTACGGGCTCGGCTTCGGCGGCCCGCGGTGGGACCGTCCGGCCGGTGCTCAGAGGAAAACGCGTCAGCTACGGGCCGCGCGGGGATCGAGGGCGTCCCGGACGCCGTCTCCGAGGAGGTTGAGGGCCAGGACGAGGACGAGGAGCAGGACGCCGGGGATGAACAGGTACATCGGGTCCTGCAGGAAGAACTGGGAGGCGTCCGACAGCAGGGCTCCCCAGTCCGGGTTGGGCGGGATGACACCCACGCCCAGGTACGACAGGGCCGCCTCCGTGGTGATGTTCTGCGGGACGGCGAGCGCGAAGGAGATCAGGACCGGCGCCCACAGGTTCGGCAGCAGTTGCCGGAAGAGGATGTGCCGCCGGCCGGCGCTCATCAGCCGTGCCGCGTCGACGAACTCCCGTTCGCGCAGGGACAGCACCTGGCCGCGCACCAGGCGGGCGGTGTAGGCCCAGGCGAACACCGCGATGTTGAGGACGAGGACGAGCAGCCGGAGGTTCTCGTCGGTGCCGCCGTGGCTGTTGGTCTGCAGCGCGCTCTGGATGACCGGGGTGAGCGCGATGATGAACAGCAGCTGCGGGAAGGCCAGCATCACGTCCATCACTCGCGACAGCACGGAGTCGACCCAGCCGCCGGAGTAGCCCGCCGCCAGCCCGGCCACGACGCCGACGACGGTGGACAGCACGGCCGACGCGAAGCCGACGAAGAGCGAGGTGCGCAGGCCGTAGACGATACGGCCGAACAGGTCGTATCCCGTTCCCGGTTCGACCCCCAGCAGGTGGGTGAGGCTGATCCCTCCCAGCGATCCGTGCGGGAAGTTGCCCGTGTCCGGGTCGATCGCCTTTCCGTCCGGGGTGATGGGCCCCCAGCCGGTCAGCGCGGTGAGTACCGGGGCCAGCAGCGCGATCACGATGAACAGGACGGACACCACGAACGCGGCCATGGTGACCTTGTCCCGCCTGATGCGCTTCCAGGCCATGCGGGCCGGGGATCGTCCGGCGATGGCGGGGCCGTCGGAGCGAGGGCCGGGCGCCGGTTCGTCGACCGGAAGCGCGGTCGCCGAAGGGTAGGGAGTCGTCATGCGGATGTGCCCCTGAGTGAAAGGCATGGTCGGCGGCCGGGTGCCGGCGCCGTGAGACTGAGCGGACTCTCGCAACGCGCCGAGAGCCCGGTCAAGACGGATAAGGGGCAAAAAGGGGATTGTTTGCGCTTGTTGCCAAGAGTTGACGAGAGTGGGACGTTTCGTTAGCTCTGACATGGAGGTATTCGGACGGTCCCTTGGGGAGATCCGGGCCAACGTCTGCGTCGGGCGGCTCGTCCGGGCATGCCGAGGTCCCCGCCGTCACCAGGGAGCGGCGGGGAATGTCACCGCATGTCAGCCGATCGGAATCCCGTCTTCCAAATACAGCGCCGCCCCGCGCTCCCTGGCCCGTAGGGCCCAGCGCAGCCGTTCGTAGCGGACCGGCGGCAGCAGGTCGGCGGCCTCCTCCTCGGTGACGAAGCGCCAGTCGCGCAGCTCGGGCCCGGGCAGCAGGAGGCGTCCGGCATCGGCGGAGTCGAGGCGGCCGCCGTCGAAGAGGAGGCGCAAGCCGCCGTAGCCCGGAGGGGCGGGCGGTTCCCAGTCGACGACGAGCAGGCGGGGTACGTCGTCCAGGTGGATCCCGGTCTCCTCGGCGACCTCGCGCATGCCGGCGCGGGCGGGCGCCTCGCCCGGTTCGACGACGCCGCCGGGGAACTCCCAGCCGGCCTTGTAGGTGGGGTCGACGAGCAGTACCCGGTCCCGCTCGTCGAAGAGGAGAACGCCGGCCGCGAGGGTCTCGGCGGTCGGCTCGGGTGTCTGCACGATGTCGCAGACCGGCACCGTGCCGCTGTTCACGGCCTCGGCGATGCGGGCGGCGGCCTCGTACGGCGTGAGGGCGCTGGTGTCGATCGGATGGGCGTCGGCGGCGAGCCAGGTGGCGAGGGCGGCTCGGTACGGTTCTATGTGGTCGTACGACCACTGCCGTATGCGTATCTCTCCGTCGGAGAGGTCCGGCGGGACCTCGCGGTGGGCGATGCGTTCGCGCAGGATCGTTTCCGCCGGAGCGAGCAGGACATGCTGGACGCTGATCCGGCGCGCGGCGAGGCCGCCGAAGATCTCGTCGCGGTAGTCCTGCCGCAGGAGGGTCATGGGGACCACCAGGGTCCCGTCGAGCTCGGCGAGCATCGCGGCCGCCGTGTCGATCACCAGTCGTCGCCAGATCGGCAGGTCCTGGAAGTCGCCGACCTCGGCGAGGTGTTTGGGCGGCAGCAGGTGCGTGAGCGCTGCGCCGATGACCTCGGGGTCGAAGAGCATGCTGTTCGGGATCAGTTCGATCAGCTCCCGTGCGGTGGTGGTCTTCCCCGCACCGAACGCGCCGTTGATCCAAACGACGGTCACGTTTCCCCCTCTTCTGTTGGCCCCCTGTGGCTTGCCCGCTCCACCCTGCCACGGAAACCAGCCCCAGTTGAGGGCGCACGACATGTGGCGCCGGTGCCCCCTTTCTCGGGGGGCACCGGCGCCACGGTAGTGCTGTGCCGTACCTCGTCAGCCGTTCTGCCCGCGTGCCTTGTCGTCGACGGCCAGGCTGTCGTCGGGGATCGCGCGGTCGAGGTCGCTGAGGGTCTTGTCGGCGTCGGGGTGACCCAGCTCCTGGCCCAGGGCGTGGGACGGGGTGACCGCCGCGACGACGAAGCCGGTGGCGAGGGAGGCGATGGCGAGCATGCTGCGCTTCTTCATGCCGGGTTCAACTGGCGAACGGCGCGGGGGTCACGCCCGGTGTCGGAGTGATCACGGCGGTGTCGCCGATGCTCACGAACGGAGCCGGACCGTCCGCGGCGGCCGCCGCAGCCCCGGGGCCCGTTCGGTGGGGCCGGACGCGCCGCGCCGGCGCTGGACCAGGCCCTCGGCGGCCTCCGGCCATGCGGCGTGGTGGAAGGCGAAGCACTCGAGGCGCGTAGCGAGACATACAAAAGCTCGACCGACCCCTGTGGCCGGCCGAGCTCCCGAGTGAACGTTCCTGCGGAGGTCCGTCACACCCCCGCGGCGGTCGCGTCCGCCCGCCGGGTGAGCGCCGCCGCGGCCGCCCCCACCAGGCCCGCGTCCGTGCCCATCTGCGCGGGCGTCACCGTCAGACGCTGGACGAAGGACAGGGTCGCGTAGTCGCCGAGGGCCTTGCGCAGCGGCGTGAAGAGCACGTCGCCCGCCTTGCCGACACCGCCGCCGATGACGGCGATGTCGATCTCGACGAGGGTCGCGGTGGCCGCGATGCCGGCGGCCAGCGCCTGGGCGGCCCGCTCGAAGGAGGCCACGGCGACCGGATCGCCGGCCCGGGCCGCGGCGGCCACCGCGGCGGCGGAGGTGTCGCCGTCGGGGCCGGGCAGCCAGCCGTTCTCGATCGCCCGCCGAGCGATGTTCGGGCCGCTCGCGATGCGCTCCACGCAGCCGCGCGCGCCGCAGGGGCACGGGTCGCCGTCGAGGTCGACGCTGATGTGGCCGATGTGGCCCGCGTTGCCGGTCGGGCCGGGATGCAGCCGGCCCCCCAGGACCAGGCCGCCGCCGACGCCCGTCGAGACCACCATGCACAGTGCGTTGTCGTGGCCGCGGGCGGCGCCCTGCCAGTGCTCGGCGGCCGTGATCGCGACGCCGTCGCCGATCAGCTCGACGGGCAGCCCCCCGGTCACCGCCTGGACCCTCGGGACCAACGGGAAGTCGCGCCAGCCGGGCACGTTCACCGGGCTCACCGTGCCTGTGGAGGCGTCCACCGGGCCGGCGCTGCCGATGCCGAGGGCCGTGGCGCGACCCCACAGGGGCGCGGCGGTCAGCTCGCCGAGCACCTCCTCGACGGAGCGCATCACGGACTCGCCGTCCTCCTGTGCGGGCGTGGCGCGCTGGGCGCGGATCAGGATCCGGCCGTGGCCGTCCACCAGCGCTCCGGCGATCTTGGTGCCGCCGATGTCGAGCGCGGCCACGAGGTCGGTGTGCATGAGTGTGGGATCTCCCCGTCAGACGTGAGAACAACCAGAGAACAACCATGAGGAAAGCAGGCCGGTCTCGCGGTGGGGGCGCAGGCCGGAGATTGCGGTGGACAGTGTCCCCCGCATCTGACAACGTTGTCCAGGCTCTATGCTCGTCGGCACATCCTCATACAACATCATGACCGACGCATCCGAAGTGGACGACAGGACAGGACACCGCACCGTGCCCGAGACCCACCGCCGCGCAGACCGCCCCTCCGGGAGTCGTTACGGCAACCGTCCGACCATGAAGGACGTGGCCGCCCGTGCCGGTGTCGGACTCAAGACGGTCTCGCGGGTGGTGAACGGGGAGCCGGGTGTCACCCCGGAGACGGAGCGCCGTGTCCAGGAGGCCATCGACGCTCTCGGTTTCCGCCGCAACGACAGCGCCCGAGTGCTGCGCAAGGGTCGCACCGCCAGCATCGGGCTGGTCCTGGAGGACCTCGCCGACCCGTTCTACGGCCCGCTCAGCCGCGCGGTCGAGGAGGTGGCCCGCGCCCACGGCGCCCTGCTCATCAACGGTTCCAGCGCGGAGGACCCGGAGCGCGAGCAGGAGTTGGTGCTGGCGCTGTGCGCACGGCGGGTGGACGGGCTGGTGGTCATCCCGGCCGGGGACGACCACCGGTATCTGGAGCCCGAGCTGAAGGCGGGCGTGGCGACGGTGTTCGTGGACCGTCCGGCCGGGCACATCGACGCCGACGTGGTGGTCTCGGACAACTTCGGCGGCGCCCGCGACGGCGTGGCGCACCTCATCGCCCACGGGCACCGCCGGATCGGTTTCATCGGCGACATGCCCCGCATCCACACCGCCGCCGAGCGGCTGCGCGGCTACCGGGCCGCCATGGAGGACGCCGGCATCCCGGTGGAGGACTCCTGGATGTCGCTGGGCGTCACCGACCCCGAGCGCGTACGGCGGGCGGCCGAGGCGATGCTCTCCGGCCCCTCCCCCGTCACGGCGGTCTTCGCGGGCAACAACCGGGTGACGGTCACCGTGATCCGGGTCCTGGCCGAACAGGCCCGCCGCGTCGCCCTCGTCGGCTTCGACGACATCGAGCTCGCCGATCTGCTCCAGCCGGGCGTCACGGTCGTCGCCCAGGACGCGGCGGCCCTCGGCCGTACCGCCGCCGAGCGTCTCTTCCGCCAACTGGACGGCACCCTGATCACCCCGGAGCGGATCGAGCTGCCGACGCGGCTGATCACCCGGGGCTCGGGCGAGCTGCCGCCGGCGGACTGAGCCGCCCGTGGACCACCGCACACTGGAGGCGCTCGGCCTCGCCGAGGCGCCGCGCGATCACCCGCTGCTCTACCCCGGGGCGTGGCCGCGGGAGTCCGGGCTCCTCGACGGCGACCGGCTGCTGCCCCTCGACCTTCTCGTACACGAGGACCGCGTCCCCGTCCTGGCTGTCGGCTCCAACGCCAGCCCGGCCCAACTGCGGCACAAAATGGTCGAGTTCGGCATCTCCTCGCCCATCCCGATGGTCAGGGCCCGGGTCACCGGCATCGACGTGGGCGTCTCCGCGCACGTCAGCCGCATGGGATACGTCTCCGCATCGCCCTTCGAAGCGCCGGGTACCGTACGGGAGTTGTTCGTCATCTGGCTGGACGCCGAGCAGCTCGCGGTGGTCGACGCGAGCGAGGGCGTGCCGCTGCCGAACGGCAACTACGGCCGCGCCTGGCTGCCCGCGCGCGAGGTGCGGGTAGAGGTGGGCGCCGGAGTGACGCTGCCCGGCGTGCACGTGTACGTCAACCGGCACGGCGTCCTGCACAACGGCACCCCCGACGCCCCGCGTACGCATCCCGGCCAGCGGGCCCTGCTCACCGCACTCCTCGTGGGCTCCGTCCGGTTGAGGGAGCTGTTCGGGGTGACGCCCGAGGAGTTCTGTGTGCGGGCCCGGGGGGACCGGCTGCTGTGCGAGCGGGGCACGCGGCTGTTCAAGGAGGAGAAACGGGTGACGGCCTCCGGCCTGGAGCGGTACGTGCGGGTTCAGCAGACCGGGAGTCCGGGGACCGGCGCGTCGTTGTCGCCGCCCTTTATGTAGACATCGCTGACGAAGACGTTCGTGTTGCCGCTGTCGTCGTCCGTCTTGGCCCACCAGACGTTGGTCCACTCGCCGTACGTCTCGCGGCGGCCCAGGTTCTGCTGGCAGTAGAAGTAGTTGGTGCCCGCGTTGAGGACGCCGACCTCGGTGCCGTCGGCGGTGTAGGACTTGGCGGTGCGCCAGACGTTGCAGTCGTACTTGCCGTCGCCTATGTGCCAGCAGGAGGGGGCCGGGCTGGTCTCGCCGCCTCCGCCGCCCGGCGTGCCGCCGCCACCTGACGTGCCGCCACCGGTTGTGCCGCCGTCGGTGCCGCCTCCTGAGGACGTGCCGCCACCCGAGGTCTTGGTGGGGGACGGGGTGGTCCCATCGGCGGGCGTGGTCTCGGCCTTGTCGCCCGGCGCCTTCGTCGTGGTCGGGGTCTTGCCGTCGTCCTCCTCGGCGGGCTTGAGGTCGTCCGAGCGCTCGGCGTCGGTGCGGCCGGCTGTCGGCGGCGAGGCGGCGGAGGAGCCGGAGGTGGGCTGCGCGCCGGCTTCGGCCTCGCCCGTGTCGTTCAGCAGCGCGACGGTGGTTCCGGCCGCGGCCAGCACGACGGTGACGGCCGCGGCGGCGAGCAGGGCACGTCCCTTGCGGCGGGAGGAGCCGGTGGGGTGGGAGGAATGAGCGGCGGACATGGGGCCGGTGGCGGCCGGGTCCGGCCCGGGCGGGGTGGGGGCTGCGGAGCCAGGGGTGGGCGATCCGGCGTGGGCGGTCTGGCCGACGTGGCCGCTGTGAGCGGTCTGCCCAACGTGCCCGGCCTCGCCGACTTCGTCGGCATGCCCGATCGGGCCGACCGAACCAGTCGGACCACTCGCCCCCGGCGAACCAGCCGATCCGGTCGCGCCGGTGTGACCCGCCGGCCCATTCGGCCCAGTCTGCCCTGCGGCCCAAGTCTGCCCCGCAGGCCGGATCTCCCCCGCAGACCCGTCCAGCCCGTTCTGCCCCGCAGACCCGGTAGGCCCGTTCACAGCCGCAGACCCAGCGTTCCCCCCGGCAGACCCAGCAGTCCCCTTCCCCCACAGACCCGGCAGGCTCGTTTTCACCCGCAGACGGGACCTCGGTCGGCCTAAGGTGCCTCGGGACTCGGCTGCCGTCGACGACCGGGCTTCGTCCAGCCCCTTCTGCCCTGCAGACGCGACAGGCCCGCTGTCCCCCTTAGACCCAGCGGACTCGTTCACCCCCGCAGACCCAACAGGCCCGCTATCCCCCGCAGACCCTGGCGGCACCCCCGCAGACCCAACAGGCCCGTCCTCCCCCACCGCCCCGGAATCGCCGAAGCCGGAAGCCGCCGGTACGCCGGGGCCTGGAGTGCCCTGACCTGGACCGGGAGCCTCCGGTGCCCCCTGCTCCGGAGCTCCGAATCCCCGTGCCTCCAGCGTTCGCCGCTCTGAAGCGCCGGCCCTCTGAATCCCTGGCGCGCTCTGCCCCGCAGCCCCGAATTCCTGCCCGGCCGAATCCCTCGACTTCGCCGAACCCTCCGTCTCCCCCGATCCTGACGGCCCCGGCGCCCCGGTCCCCGGCGGTACCGCCGACACGCTCCGCTCCGGCTTCGTTGGCGTCGACCTTGGATCCGTCGTCGCCCGTAGCGTCGTTGTCGGCGTGTCCCGGGTGGATGCGTCCGCCACCGTCTGCAACAGCTCCCGCGCCTCGTCGGCCTCCGGGCGGCCCTCCGGTCGCTTGTCCAGCAGGCGCTTGAGGACGGGGCCCAGGGACCCGGCGAGGCGGGGTTCCGGGAGCGGCTCGGTGACGATCGCGGCGAGCGTGGAGTACGTCGACGTACGACGGAAGGGCGAACCGCCCTCGACGGCCGAGAACAGCGTGGCGCCCAGGGCCCAGATGTCGGAGGCCGGGCCCGGGTCGGCGCCTTGGGCGCGCTCGGGCGCCAAGTAGTCCAGGGAACCGACGAGTTCGCCGCTGCGGGTGAGGTGGGTGGCCGAACCGTCGCCCGGGTCTTCCATGGTGGCGATGCCGAAGTCCGTCAGGACGACGCGGCCCGAGCGGTCGAGCAGGATGTTGCCGGGCTTCACGTCGCGGTGCAGGACGCCGACGCTGTGGGCGGCGGCCAGCGCGTCCATGACCTCGGCGCCGATCCCGGCCACCTCGCGCGGGTCCAGGGTGCCCTTCTCGCGCAGCACGTCGTCCAGGGACGGCCCGTCCACCAGTTCCATCACGATCAGCGGACGGCCGTCGACCTCGGCCACGTCGTGCACGGACACGACGCCGGGATGACGCACCCGGGCCGCCGCGCGGGCCTCGCGCTGCATCCGCAGCCGCAGACCGGCGAGTTCGGGCCCGTCGGCGTCGGTGTAGGTGCGCAGCTCCTTGACGGCGACCTCACGGCCGAGCACCTCGTCGAGGGCCCGCCAGACCACGCCCATGCCGCCGCGTCCGAGCTGCGCCACGACGCGATAACGCCCGGCCAGCAGCCTCCCGGCCCCGTCCGCCCGCCCGTACTCCCCCGAAGACACCGCCGCCCCGTTCCTGTGACCCGTCCATGCGTGCCGTACAGATTACGTGGCAGGAGTGACAACGCCAGCCGGATGGTGACCCCGTGACAGGCCCGCTACTTGGCGGAGACCGTCAGATCGCCCCGGCGGGGCACGGCGAAGCCCTCGAGGTCGGCCCGGGTGAGGCCGGTCAGGCGGGCGACCTCGGCGATGTCGAGGGCGCCGCAGTCCAGGCCGCGCAGCAGGTAGCCGCTGAGTGCCTTGGCGGTGGCGGGTTCGTCCATGACGTCGCCGCCCATGCGGCCCGCGTAGCGGGCGAGGCGGCCGGCGGCCTGTTCGAAGCCCTCGCGGTAGAAGGCGAACACGGCCGCGTACCGGGTGGGGATGTGGCCCGGGTGCATGTCCCAGCCCTGGTAGTAGGCGCGGGCCAGGGCGCGGCGGGTGAGGCCGTAGTGCAGCCGCCAGGCGTCGTGGACCTTCGCGGTCGGACCGACGGGCAGGACGTTCGTCGAGCCGTCCGAGACGCGTACGCCGGTGCCGGCCGCCGCGACCTGCATGATCGCCTTGGCGTGGTCGGCGGCGGGGTGGTCGCTGGCTTGGTGGGCGGCGGAGACGCCGAGGCAGGCGCTGTAGTCGAAGGTGCCGTAGTGGAGGCCGGTGGCGCGGCCCTCGGCGGCCTGGATCATGCGGGCCACCGTCGCGGTGCCGTCGGCGGCGAGGATGGACTGGCTGGTCTCGATCTGGATCTCGAAGCCGATCCGGCCGGGTTCCAGCCCGCGCGCCTTCTCGAAGGCCTCAAGGAGCCGCACCATGGCGGTGACCTGCTCGGGGTACGTCACTTTCGGCAGCGTCAGCACCAGCCCGTCCGGCAGGCCGCCGGCCTCCATCAGGCCGGTGAGGAAGATGTCGAGGGTGCGGATGCCCCGGTCGCGGACGGGCGCCTCCATGCACTTCATGCGGATGCCCATGTACGGGGCAGCCGTGCCGTCCTCGTACGCCTGGGCGATCAGCCGCGCCGCACGGGCCGCCGTCTCGTCCTCCTCCGCGTCCGGGCGCGGACCGTAGCCGTCCTCGAAGTCGACGCGGAGGTCTTCGATGGGCTCGCGCTCCAACTTGGCCCGCACGCGCGCGTGGACGGGCTCGGCGAGTTCGCCGGAGAGGCCGAGGACGGCGGCGAAGGAGGCGGCGTCCGGGGCGTGTTCGTCCAGGGCGGCGAGGGCTCTGTCGCCCCATGAGCGGATGGTGTCGGCGGCGAAGGCGTCGCCGGGGACGTAGACGGTGTGGACGGGCTGGCGGGTGCCGGGGTCTCCGGGGTAGCGGCGCTCGAGTTCGGCGTCGACCGGCGCGAGGGAGGCGCTGATCTCCTCGCTGACGGCGCCCGCGAGGCTCGTCGCCACCTGCTCCTGCTGGCCCTGACCCATCCCACAGCCTCCCGTTTTCCGCTTTACGGAATCAACAATCCGTAGAACGAAGCTATCGGTCACTCTTCCCGCCGGTCAACACCGTCTTCCCTCTCGATCCACTCCGACATCTCGGCATGTTCACGTCTATCTGGCACCGTTTCCCTCACGTGCTCCACACATGTCACAGCGCATCCCGCACGACTCGCCCCGGAAGCCGCCACAGAAGGAGCCCCTGTGCGAAACCACAGCCGAGTCACGCGCCGCATGGGCCTGAAGACCGCGTTAGCCGCCACGATCTCCGTTCCCCTGTCCAGTACAGCACTCTCCCCCGCACCCGCCTCGGCGGACGAAAGCCTGAGCGGCCCCCTGGAGGTCATGTCCTTCAACCTCCGCTTCGCGAGCACCGCCGAACCCAACAGCTGGAACGTCCGCAGACCCGTGATGCGCGAACTGCTGCGCCGCGAGGGCCCGCACCTCGTCGGCACCCAGGAGGGCCTCTACCAGCAGGTGCGGGACATCGAGTCCGACCTCGGACCCCAATACGACTGGATCGGCACCGGACGCGCGGGCGGCAGCCGCGACGAGTTCATGGCGATCTTCTACGACACCCACCGCCTCGCCCCGCGGGAGTACGACCACTTCTGGCTCTCCGACACGCCCAACGTGGTCGGGTCGAACACCTGGGGCGGCGGCTCCATCCGGATGGTGACCTGGGTCCGCTTCCGTGATCTGCTCGACGGCGACCGGGAGTTCTACTTCCTCAACACCCACCTGGACAACGCCAGCCAGTACGCACGCGCGCGTGCCGCCACCCTGACCACCCAGCGGATCGCCGGGCTGAACCGCTCGCTCCCGCTCGTGGTGACCGGCGACTTCAACGTCGCCGCCCACAAGAACCCGGTCTACGACACGATGCTGGGCGCCGGCCTGGTCGACACCTGGGACACCGCGGCCGAGCGGAGCAAGCTGTACGCCACCTTCCACGGCTACAAGCCGCTGACGCCCGACGGCGACCGCATCGACTGGATCCTCGCCACGCCCGGCGTCCGGACGCACCGGGCCTCGATCAACACCTTCGCCCGGAACGGGCAGTTCCCGAGCGATCACCTGCCGGTGCAGGCGTCCCTGAGCCTGGGATGAGCCTGGGGCCCTTCTGCTGGATATCCGTGGAAGAAGGAGCGGCGTTCGGTGCGTGCTCTCGGCGTGCCGGGCGGAAGCCCTTGTAGCGGAGCTACCAGGGCTTTTGTCCGGTGCGGCGAGAGTGCGTGCCGGGCGTCGCGACGCCGCGGAGATCCAGCAGAAGGGCCCCAGGCCCCCGCGGCCGCCCAGGAAGCGGTCGCGGGGGCCTCGTACGCCCGAGCGCGGGATCAGCCCTTGCGGGTCTTGATCTCTTCGGTGAGCTGCGGGACGACGTCGAAGAGGTCGCCGACCACGCCGTAGTCGACGAGGTCGAAGATCGGGGCCTCGGCGTCCTTGTTGACCGCCACGATCGTCTTCGAGGTCTGCATGCCGGCCCGGTGCTGGATCGCGCCCGAGATGCCGGAGGCGATGTACAGCTGCGGGGAGACGGACTTGCCGGTCTGGCCGACCTGGTTGGTGTGCGGGTACCAGCCGGCGTCCACCGCGGCACGCGAGGCACCGACGGCCGCGCCGAGGGAGTCGGCGAGGGCCTCGATGATCGCGAAGTTCTCCGCGCCGTTGACGCCGCGGCCGCCGGAGACCACGATCGCGGCCTCGGTCAGCTCCGGACGGCCGGTCGACTCGCGCGGGGTGCGGGCGGTGACCTTGGTGCCGGTGGCCTTCTCGGAGAAGGTCACCTCCAGGGCCTCGACCGCGGCGTTGGCCGGGGCGGCCTCCACGGCGGCCGAGTTCGGCTTGACCGTGATGACCGGGGTGCCCTTGGCGGCGCGGGACTTGGTGGTGAAGGCGGCGGCGAACACCGACTGGGTGGCCACCGGGCCCTCGTCGCCGGACTCCAGGTCGATGGCGTCGGTGATGATGCCGGAGCCGATGCGCAGCGCCAGACGGGCGGCGATCTCCTTGCCCTCCGCGGAGGACGGGACCAGCACGGCGGCCGGGGAGACGGCCTCGTACGCGGCCTGCAGGGCGTCGACCTTCGGGACGACCAGGTAGTCGGCGTACTCGGCGGCGTCGTGGGTGAGGACCTTGACCGCGCCGTGCTCGGCGAGGGTGTCGGCGGTGTCGGCGGCGCCGTTGCCCAGCGCGACGGCGACCGGCTCGCCGATGCGGCGGGCCAGCGTCAGAAGCTCCAGGGTGGGCTTGCGGACGGCACCGTCCACGTGATCGACATAGACGAGAACTTCAGCCATGGGATTGCTCTCCTGCTTGGATAAGTTTGAGGGGCGGTCAGCGAACTACGAGCCTCAGATGAACTTCTGGCTCGCGAGGAATTCGGCGAGCTGCTTGCCGCCCTCGCCCTCGTCCTTGACGATCGTGCCGGCCGTGCGGGCCGGACGCTGCGCCGCGGAGTCCACGACCGTGTAGGAGCCCTCCAGGCCGACCTCCTCGGCCTCCAGGTCCAGATCCGACAGGTCCCAGGACTGCACCGGCTTCTTCTTGGCCGCCATGATGCCCTTGAAGGACGGGTACCGCGCCTCGCCCGACTGGTCGGTGACGGACACGACCGCCGGGAGAGAGGCTTCCAGCTGCTCGGACGCGGCGTCGCCGTCGCGGCGGCCCTTGACGGTGCCGTTCTCGACCGAGACCTCGGACAGCAGCGTGACCTGCGGTACCCCGAGGCGCTCCGCGAGCAGGGCGGGTACGACGCCCATGGTGCCGTCGGTGGAGGCCATGCCGGAGATCACCAGGTCGTAGCCGGCCTTCTCGATCGCCTTGGCCAGCACCAGGGAGGTGCCGATGGCGTCGGTGCCGTGCAGGTCGTCGTCCTCGACATGGATGGCCTTGTCGGCGCCCATGGACAGCGCCTTGCGCAGCGCGTCCTTGGCGTCCTCCGGGCCCACCGTCAGGATGGTGATCTCCACGTCGTCGTCGGAGTTCTCGGAGATCTGCAGCGCCTGCTCGACCGCGTACTCGTCGAGTTCGGAGAGCAGACCGTCCACGTCGTCCCGGTCGACGGTCAGGTCATCGGCGAAGTGCCGGTCGCCAGTGGCGTCGGGCACGTACTTCACAGTGACAACGATCCTCAAGCTCACGCCGGCTCTCCTACTGCATCGACATTTCTCTGCTGCCTCTTGCAGGCAGCATAGGCGCCCCAAGCGGCCGATCCCGGTCGGGGCGACCTGCGCTCCGACCGCAATATTACTCGTCAGTACACCCAGTTCGTTCCCGCTGAGCAAGCGCTTTGAACTGTGACCTTTGCAACGCAGCGTAATCGGAACTCGACGGCTTCGCACTCGACGACTTGGACGACGTGGACGACCTCACAGAAGAACGGGTGAGCCGATCAGTCCCGCAGGCCGTGGAACCGACCCTGGTGGTAGAGCAGCGGACGGCCGGGGCCGGTGGAGTCGCCGAGGACGACCTCGGCCACCACGATGCGGTGGTCGCCGGCCGGCACGCGTCCGGCGATCCGGCACACCAGCCAGGCCGGGACGTCGTCGAGGACGGGAACGCCCTCGGGGCCCTCGTGCCAGGAGGTCGCCGGACCGAAGCGGTCGGCGCCGCTGCGGGCGAAGGTGGCGGCCAGGTCCTGCTGGTGCTCGCCGAGTATGTGCACGCCGACGTGGTCGGCCTCGGATATCGCGGGCCAGCTCGAGGCACCCGTGCCGATGCCGAAGGAGAGGAGCGGGGGTTCGGCGGAGACGGAGGTGAGGGAGGTGGCGGTGAAGCCGACCGGGCCGGCGTCGCCGCGCGCGGTGATCACGGCGACTCCGGCCGCGTGCCGCCGGAAGACCGAGCGCAGGAGGTCGGGGGAGGCGAGCCGAGGGGTGCCGAGGCCGGGCATGGCCGTCATGGAGTGGTCCTTCTGCGAGGAGTGGCGATCAGGTCCGTGGCTGCTCAACAGCCCGGACAGCGCGCGCTCGCGGTACGGGCCAGGTCGACATGGGCCCGCCCGAAGAGAAGGAGTTCCGAAGGCATACGGTCAGGCTGACGATAGGTGGTGTGCACAGTCAAGTACGTCCCGGAATATGGGAGATGCCTCACGCCGGCTCCACCGCCCTCACACCGCCTCCCCCAGCGCGGCGATCACATCGGCCTTGCGCGGCTGGCCGGTGGCACGCCGTACGACCCGGCCGCCGGCGTCCAGGACCAGCACGGTCGGGGTCTTGAGGATGTCGAGTTCGCGGACGAGGTCGAGGTGGTCCTCGGCGTCGATCTCCACGTGGGTCACGCCCGGGACCATGTCGGCCACCTCGCCCAGGACCCGTCGGGTCGCCCGGCAGGGGGCGCAGAATGCGCTGGAGAACTGGACGAGGGTGGCGCGCTCGCCGAGCGGCCCGCCCAGTTCGGCCGCGCCGAGCCGCTTTCCGTCGTCGCGCCCTCGCACCCGTACCCTCCCGCTCCGCCGCCGATGCAGCACTCCGTAGGCGCTCGCCATCGCGAGCACCGCCACGCACACCACGAGTCCGGTCATCTCCTGCACAAGCATTCACGAGACCGCAAAGATTCCCGGCTCCCCGAATCCGCCTCCACTGCGGAATGCTTGGTTCCCATGAACCCCATGGACATTGATGTGAGGGGGCCGCGCTTCGGTGCGGCCGTGACGACCGTCGTGCTGGCGGTCGTGCTGATCACGGGCAGCGTCTGGCTGCTGGCCTGGCAGACGCTGGCGTTCGCGCTGGGGGCGGCGGGCGGGGTGGGCCGTTCGCCGTACGGCTGGCTGTTCCGCAAGGCGCTGCGGCCGCGGATCGGGCCGCCGACCGAGTTCGAGGCGCCGGAACCGCCGCGGTTCGCGCAGGCGGTGGGGCTCGTCTTCGCGGGCGTCGGGCTCGTCGGCTACACGCTCGGGCCGGACTGGCTGGGACTCGCCGCCACCGGTGCGGCGCTCGCGGCCGCCTTCCTGAACGCGGCGTTCGGTTACTGCCTGGGGTGCGAGACGTACCTGCTGGCACGGCGGGCGACGCTGCGCGCGCAGTAAAGGCGCCTTAAAAAGCACGAGGTGGGTCATGGGAGTGGACGTGACGAGAATCTCGCCGTCGGCGGGCACCAGGACTGGCTACCCGTCCGTTCTTGGGGCACGATCTGCGAGATGCCGTAAACCTACGGCCGCGTAACTTTCCGCCTGGAGTCCCCTTCCCAGGCAGAGAAGGAAGGGCCCACACCGTCCATGGCAGAGCTTGTCTACCGTCCCGTCGTTGGTCTCGCCCAGGTGTTGTTCAAGGCGTGGGACCTCAAGATCGACTGCAAGGGTACGGAGAACATCCCCCGCTCGGGCGGTGCCGTGCTGGTGAGCAATCACATCAGCTACCTGGACTTCGTCTTCAACGGACTGGCGGCCCTCCCGCAGAAACGTCTCGTTCGCTTCATGGCGAAGGAGTCCGTCTTCCGCCACAAGATCTCCGGCCCTCTGATGCGCGGGATGAAGCACATCCCGGTCGACCGCGGGCAGGGTGAGGCGGCGTACGCGCACGCGCTGGACTCGCTGCGGTCCGGTGAGATCGTCGGGGTCTTCCCGGAGGCCACCATCTCGCCGTCGTTCACCCTGAAGAGCTTCAAGTCGGGTGCCGCGCGCCTGGCCCAGGATGCGGGCGTGCCCCTGATCCCGATGGCGGTGTGGGGCACGCAGCGGCTGTGGACCAAGGGCCACCCGCGCAACTTCAAGCGCAGCCACACCCCGATCACCATCCGGGTCGGCGAGGCGCTCGAGGCCTCCCGCGACAAGTACGCGGGCGCCATCACCCGGCAGCTGCGCGAGCGCGTCCAGGAACTCCTGGAGGCCGCCCAGCGCGCCTACCCGGTGCGCCCCAGGGACGCGAACGACACCTGGTGGATGCCGGCCCACCTCGGCGGCACCGCACCGACACCGGAAGAGGTCCGCGCGGCCGAGGCGCGCTGACACCCCCACGCTCCGCCCGGGCCAGGGCGCCGGAGGCCGGTCGGTCCTCGTGCGGGGCACGGCCGTCCAGGCGTACGGCGAGATGGCGGGCCGCGTCGTCGAGGAGTGCCGACCTGCCAGCGGTGCTGGGTCCGTTGACGAGCCCGTGGGCCTCGATGGCGACGTGCCTCAGAGTGCGATGGGAAGCGTCTTCCAGAGGTACGGCCGGTCGGGGGCTGCTTTGAGGACGCCGAGGACCGTCGGGTGCGGTTCGGCATACAGGACCGGATAGTCCAGCTCATTGGACTTCGGATCGGGCAGGAAGGCCAGACGCTCCCCATCGAGGGAGAACTGGGCGTCCACTCCCGGCTTGTTGCCCCGGGGATCCTGCCGATGCCAGGCCCCGTTGAACCGCACGGCGACCAGGCCGTGGACCACGTCGAACTTCTGGTAACACAGGGCGGTCGGGATGTCCTCGGCCCGCAGGAGCGCGGCGAGGACGTGGGCCTTGGCGTAGCAGATGCCGGTGCCCTGTTCCAGGACGTCGGAGGCGCGCCAGGTGACACGCGGGTCGCCCGAATCCTGGGAGTGGGGGATGGTGTCGCGGACGAATTCGAACGCCGCTCGCGCATACTCATACGAATCCGCCACTCCCTCAGCGAGCCTGGCGGCCGTCTCGCGGACGAGCGGATGATGGTGGTCGATCGCCTCATCAGCGGCCAAGTAGGCAGACAGGTCAGCGGTTTTCTGGATCAGCTGCATGTCGGCAGAGCATAGATATGCGATCACTCACACGTCAATCAATTTTCAAGCTAACGCATACCTATGCATTGCCAGTGGGAGGACCTCGGACAGGCCTAGCCGGCCATCTCCTCCTTCAGCGCCGCCACGAACGTGTCCACGTCCTCCTCCGTCGTGTCGAACGCGCACATCCAGCGCACGTCGCCCGCCGCCTCGTCCCAGAAGTAGAAGCGGAACCGCTGCTGCAGGCGCTCGCTCACGTCGTGCGGAAGGCGCGCGAAGACCGCGTTGGCCTGCACGGGGTAGAGGATCTCGACGCCGTGCACGGCCCGCACCCCCTCGGCCAGTCGCTGGGCCATCTCGTTGGAGTGGCGGGCGTTGCGCAGCCACAGGTCCCGGGCGAGCAGGGCCTCCAACTGCACGGACACGAAGCGCATCTTGGAGGCGAGCTGCATGGACAGCTTGCGCAGGTGCTTCATGTGGCTGACGGCGTCCTGGTTGATGACGACGACCGCCTCACCGAACAGCGCGCCGTTCTTCGTGCCGCCCAGGGAGAGGATGTCCACGCCCACGGCGTTGGTGAACGTCCGCATCGGCACGTTCAGGGAGGCCGCCGCGTTGGCTATGCGGGAGCCGTCCAGGTGGACCTTCATGCCGCGGGCGTGGGCGTGGTCGCAGATCGCGCGGATCTCGTCCGGTGTGTAGACCGTGCCCAGTTCGGTGGCCTGGGTGATCGAGACGACCTGCGGCATCGCCCGGTGCTCGTCCTCCCAGCCGTACGCCTGCCGGTCGATCAGCTCGGGCGTGAGCTTGCCGTCGGGCGTGGGCACGGTGAGCAGTTTCAGGCCGCCCATGCGTTCGGGGGCGCCGCCCTCGTCGACGTTAATGTGCGCGCTGTCGGCGCAGATCACCGCGCCCCAGCGGTCGGTGACCGCCTGGAGGGCGACGACGTTGGCGCCGGTGCCGTTGAAGACCGGGAACGCCTCGGCCGTGGCGCCGAAGTGGCTGCGGACGATCCGTTGGAGGTTCTCGGTGTAGACGTCCTCGCCGTACGCGACCTGGTGCCCGCCGTTGGCCAGGGCCAGGGCCGCGAGCACCTCCGGGTGGGCCCCGGCGTAGTTGTCGCTGGCGAAACCGCGGACCTCCGGGTCGTGGTGGCGACGCGCGTCGGTCTTGGGCGGGTTCACGGCTTCTCGGTCAGCCACAGACGTTTTCCGTTCACTTCGGCGGCGGGCTTCTCCCAGACCCCGACGATGGCCTCGGCCAGGTCCTTGACGTCGGTGAAGCCCGCGAACTTCGCGTTGGGGCGCTCGGCGCGCATGGCCTCGTGCACCAGTGCCTTCACCACCAGGATCGCAGCCGCCGACGTCGGTCCCCCGGCTCCCCCGGCCTTGCGGAAGTAGTCGGCCATGGCCAGCGTCCACGCCTCGGCGGCGGCCTTGGCGGCGGCGTAGGCGGCGTTGCCCGCGGTGGGCCTGCTCGCGCCCTCGGCGCTGATCAGGACGTACCGGCCGCGGTCGCTGCGCTGCAACCCCTCGTGGAAGGCGAGGGAGGTGTGCTGGACGGTGCGCACGAGCAGCATCTCCAGGAAGTCCCAGTCGTCCAGGCTCGTCCTGGTGAAGGTCTCGCTGCCGCGCCAGCCGCCGACGAGATGGACCAGCCCGTCGACGCGGCCGAAGTCCTTCTCGACGCGGGTGGCCCACTCGTGGGCCGCCTTCAGGTCGAGCAGGTCGACCGTGTCACCCGTGACGGTCGCGCCGCCGTGCGCGTAGCTCGCCGCGTCCACGGCCTCGGCCAGGCGCTCGGGGTCGTTGTCCGAGCCGATGACGGTAGCGCCCGCCTCGGCGAGCCGGAGCAGTGTCGCCCGCCCGGCGGGTCCGCCCGCGCCGGCCACCGCGATCACCGCACCGCTGAGAGCCCCGTTCCCCATGGTCTTCGCCTCCTGAGCAGTGTCCGTGTCCATGGTGTGCCGCGGTGGCGCACCGGTAGCGCGGTCGCTCACGCGGCGACCCGCTCGGCACTGTCCGCCGTGATGCCCTTGGTGGAGGCGATCACGTTCTTCAGCTTCTTGGACAGGGCCTCATAGAACATGCTCAGCGGAAACTCGTCCGGAAGCACGTCATCGACGAGTTTCCTCGGCGGCTGGCTCAGGTCGAGGGCGTCGGGGCCCTTGGCCCACTTGGAGCCCGGGTGCGGGGCGAGGTAGGTGGCGACCAGCTCGTACCCGGCGAACCAGTGGACGAGTTTGGGGCGGTCGATGCCCTCGCGGTAGAGCTTCTCGATCTCGGCGCACAGCTGGTTGGTGACCTGCGGGGCGCGCTGCCAGTCGATGAACAGCTTGTTGTCGGTCCAGCGGACGACGTCGTGCTTGTGGAGGAAGGCGAAGAGGAGCTGGCCGCCGAGGCCGTCGTAGTTGCGCACCCGCTCGCCGGTGACGGGGAAGCGGAACATGCGGTCGAACAGCACGGCGTACTGCACGTCACGGGCCTGCGGGACGCCGTCCGTCTCCAGCTTCACGGCCTCCCTGAAGGCGGTGAGGTCGCAGCGCAGCTCTTCCAGGCCGTACATCCAGAACGGCTGGCGCTGCTTGATCATGAACGGGTCGAACGGCAGGTCGCCGTGGCTGTGGGTGCGGTCGTGGACCATGTCCCACAGCACGAAGGCCTCCTCACAGCGCTTCTGGTCGTCGACCATGGCGGCGACGTCCGCCGGCAGTTCCAGGCCGAGGATGTCGACGGCGGCCGCGGTCACGCGGCGGAAGCGGGCGGCCTCGCGGTCGCAGAAGATGCCGCCCCAGCTGAACCGCTCGGGGGCCTCGCGCACGGCGATGGTCTCGGGGAAGAGGACGGCGGAGTTGGTGTCGTAGCCGGCCGTGAAGTCCTCGAACTTGATGCCGCAGAACAGCGGGTTGTCGTAGCGGGTGCGCTCCAGTTCGGCCAGCCAGTCGGGCCAGACCATGCGCAGGACGACCGCTTCGAGGTTGCGGTCGGGGTTGCCGTTCTGCGTGTACATCGGGAAGACGACCAGGTGCTGGAGTCCGTCCGCACGGTTCGCGGCGGGCTGGAAGGCCAGCAGCGAGTCGAGGAAGTCGGGCACCTTGAAGCCGCCGTCGGCCCAGTGGTGCAGGTCCTTCACGAGGGCCGCGTGGTAGTCGGCGTCGTGCGGGAGCAGCGGGGACAGCTCCTCGACCGCGTGGACGACACGCCGTACGGCGAGTTCGGCGTCCGCCGGGTCCGGGGCGCCCTCGGCCTCGAAGTCGATCGACCCGTCCTTGGACTGCCATGGCCGGATCTGCTCCACGGCATCCTTGAGCACCGGCCACGCCGGGTGCTCCACCACCCGAGTCGCGGGAAGAACCTGCTCCCCCGAAGCCGCCTGCACAAGAATTTCCGTCATGTCCCATCCTCCACTGGAGAACCTCGCGTAAGGAGACCGTATACATACGCGGTTTCTCCCAGCAAGGCGGGACTCAGGAAATTGTCCTGTCCACTCCCCGTAGACACAGAATATTTTCCTGTCCGCCACCGCGATGGCAACTGCTTCCGCTTCACGCGCCCGCCCCCGGCGCAGGCACGGGTCCATCGCCGGGCAGGGCCGTTAGGCTGCGGATCAGCCCGCGTGGCCGCTCCCTGCGGCCCGCGCGGGCCGCCGAGCCGCCGTCGACGGAAGCGAGTTGAACCTTGAACTTCCTTACCATCGGTCACCGCGGAATCATGGGTGTGGAACCCGAGAACACCCTCCGTTCCTTCGTCGCGGCCGAACAGGCCGGCCTCGACGTTCTCGAACTCGATCTGCATCTGAGCAAGGACGACGCCCTGGTCGTCATGCACGACACCCACGTGGACCGCACGACGGACGGCAGCGGCCCGATCGCCGAGCTGACCCTCGCCGAACTGCGGGCCCTGGACGCCGGCCGCGGGGAGCGCGTTCCGGTGTTCGAGGAGGTGCTGGACGCCGTGCGGTCACCGCTTCAGGCCGAGATCAAGGACGTGGCGGCGGCGCGTGCGCTGGCCAAGGTGATGCACGAGCGGGACCTGGTCTCGCGGGTCGAGGTGTCCTCGTTCCACGACGAGGCGATCGCCGAGATCGCCCGGCTGGTGCCCGGTGTACGCACCGCGCTCATCGGCAGCCGGTACGGCACCGACATCGTGGACCGCGCGGTCGAGGCCGGTGCCGCGACCGTCTGCCTGAACATCCGCCGGCTCACCCTGGAGATCGCGGAGCACGCGCGCAAGGCCGACCTGAAGATCATCGGCTGGGTGGTGAACACGCAGGACCACCTGCGGCTCGTACGGGCCCTCGGGCTGGACGGCGCGACCACCGACTACCCGGAGATCAAGCGCACCGGCCGCTTCACCGCATGAACGTCACGCCAGCGGCTTGACCAGCAGCTCGAACTGCAGGTCGTCGCGCTGCGGGATACCGAAGCGCTCATCGCCGTAGGGGAAGGGGGTCATCTCTCCCGTACGGCGGTAGCCGCGGCGCTCGTACCAGGCGATCAGGTCGTTCCGTACGGAGATCACGGTCATGTGCATCTCCTTGGCGCCCCAGGTCTCGCGGGCCGTGCGCTCCGCCTCCGCCATGATCACCTTGCCGAGGCCTCCGCCCTGCTGCTCGGGGCTGACCGCGAACAAACCGAAGTAGGCGTGGTCACCACGGTGTTCGAGCTGACAGCAGGCGACGATCCGCCCGTCGCGCTCGACCGTGAGCAGCCGGCTGCCGGGCGCCTTGATGACGGCCAGCACGCCCTCCTGGTCGGTCCGCTGCCCTTCGAGGATGTCCGCCTCGGTGGTCCACCCGGTGCGGCTGGAGTCCCCCCGGTACGCCGACTCGATCAGCGCGACGAGCGCGTCCGCGTCGGCGTCGGTGGCATCGCGGAAGGTCAGTCCGGGGGCGGTTCCGGTGGCGGCGGTGTCCATGGCTCGGATCTCCGGTTCTTCGGCGCGGCTCGGGCATCGATGAGAGTAACCCGGCCACTAGGCTCCGGGTGCATGGTGCACGTACTGAGTGGCCGGACGTTGCTGCGGCCCACTGATCCGGAACGGTCTCGTGTCTTCTACGGCGAGCAGCTGGGCCTCGCCGTCTACCGCGAGTTCGGAACGGGGGCGGAGCGCGGCACCGTCTACTTCCTCGGCGGCGGCTTCCTGGAGGTCTCCGGCCGGTCCGACACTCCCCCGTCCTCTGCCGTGCGGCTGTGGCTCCAGGTCGAGGACGTGGCCGCGGCGCACGACGAGCTGCGGGCCAAGGGCGTCGAGATCGTGCGGCCGCCGGTGAAGGAGCCGTGGGGGCTGGTCGAGATGTGGATCGCGGATCCGGACGGCACGCCGATCGTGCTGGTGGAGGTGCCGGCGGACCATCCGTTGCGCCGCCGCCCCGGTGTCTGAGTCATCCCGGCCGGTGCTCCCAGCAGCGGTCGGTACGGGTCAGCTCGCGGAAGCCCGCCGAGGTCAGGTGGCCGATCATCGTGCGGTCGGTGGCCGGCTCGTAGGCGAGGAGCCGGTCCACGCCGCACAGGCGCAGCCAGTCGGCGGCCTGGGCGAGGAGCCAGTGCTCCAGGCCCTGGCCGTATTCCGCGGGATCGATGTGCAGGTTGCCGATGTCGGCGAGGCCCGCGGCGCGGGAGTGGCGTTCGGGGCGCGCGAGGGTGGTGTCGACCTCGATGAAGCCCAGGGCGCGGCCGTCGGCGTGCGCCGTGAAACGGGTGCCGCACTCCCCCAGCGTGCGTTCGACGGTGACGCCCGGCCGGTGCTCGCAGGACGGCAGGTCGGCCACGCGCGCGATCAGGATCACCTCGGTGTCCCCGGCGTGCCGGAAGCCCGCGCGTTCGAAGACGGCTCGGATGTGCGGCCAGGTGCGGGGCAGGCCGTAGACGACCGGGGCGGGCACGTCGGCTGACGCGTACCGTGTGCGGACCTTCCAGCGGGCGAGCCGGGCGAGGCAGGCGGTCATCAGCAGATCGGCGGCCTCCTCGGAGTCGGGCCAGAAGGAGGCCGGCGGCTGCCAGACGAACCAGTCGATCTCACCGACGTCCCGGTAGCACTCCCCGACCTCGGCGTCGGCGCGGTAGCGCAGCAGATGGGCCGCCGCCACCACGGAGCCGCGCTGCTCGGCGACGAGGGTGACCCGCTCGCTCACCCACGGGTCGGTGATGGACTCGCCGGGTTGCCGCTCCATCTCGCTGAGGACGGTGTTCACGGAGACGGAGACGCCGGGGACGACGGCGGCGACGTGCGCGTTGATCAGTTCGGTGAGCTGGTCGCGGTCGTCGCGGCGGAAGGGGCGCACCGTGGGCGCGGACATGCGGGACCTCCGGGTCATCGGTGGGTGCTGGAGGCCGCCATGCGGTGCGGTACGGGACCGAGGGTACGGCGGCGGCGGCGCCGGTTCCAGAGGGTTTCGCCGGATGGCCGGTGGCCGGGGCGGGGCTTAGCGTGCTGGAGGGGGTTTCTCAGCGGAAGGGACGCCATGAAGCTCGACAAGCCGGTGACCGGCGGGCCGTGCTGGGCCGAGCTCGGGACCAGTGACCTGGCGGGTGCCAAGCGGTTCTACGAGGAGTTGTTCGGCTGGCGTGCCGAGACGGATCCCCGCCAGGAGGCGGGCGGTTACACCTTCGCGCACCTCGGGGACGCGCCGGTCGCCGCGCTGAGCCCGCTGTACCAGGAGGGGCAGCCCGTCGCGTGGAGCGTGTCGTTCGCCGTGCCGGACGCGGACGCCACTGCGGCGCGGGTGACCGATGCCGGCGGGAGTGTTCTGGTGGGCCCGATGGACGTGTTCGACCTGGGCCGCTTCGCCGTGGTCCGCGATCCGACCGGCGCCGCCTTCCATCTGTGGCAGGCACGGTCCTTCCCGGGCGCCGGGCTGCTCAACGCGCCCGGCTCGCTGGGCTGGGTGGAGCTGCTGACCCGTGCCCCCGAGCGGGCCGTCGACTTCTACACGACGGTGTTCGGCTGGAGCGTCAACGCCTCGGAGCGCTATACCCAGTGGGGCATCGACGGCGCGGACTTCGGCGGCATGGTGACGATGGACGACAAGTTCCCGCACGAGGTGCCGGCGCACTGGCTGCCGTACTTCGCGGTGGAGGAGGTGGACGCGGCGGCGGCCGCGGCGACGGAGGCGGGCGGCGCCGTCCTCATGGAACCCACCGCCGTGCCGGACGGACCGCGGATCGCCGTGCTGCGGGATCCGCAGGCGGCGATGTTCGGTGTGTACCGGGCGGCCGACGAGGGCTGAGCGAGGGAGAGACCCGGGGTGCGGGTGGCCGTCCGAGCCGGGTAGCGTGCGTTCCTCGCCCGCGCCGCCGACGACCCGGCCGTCGTCGGACTCGTCCTGAAGGGCTCCCGAGCCCACGACGGCATGGCCACGGAACACTCCGACCACGACCTGTACGTCGTCCTCACCGACGAGGCCGCCGACAACGGCGACGGCGATGACGCGGTGAGCGACCTCGCCCGTCTTGACGGCCACCGCTCCGCGCGGCTCGACCTCCTCGTCACCACGGTCGAGGACTTCCGCCGGCTCGGGGGCTGGGAACGGTACGCCCTCGCCCGGGCTCGGGTCCTGCTCGACCGGCTCGATGGCGAGATCGCCGAGATCGTCGCCGCCAAGGGGCGTCTGGGCGAGGAAGAGGCGTTCGGTGCCGCCGCCGGCTCGCTGGACGCCTACGCCAACTCGCTCTACCGGTCGGTCAAGAACGCCCGGGACGGCCGTCCGCTCGCCGCCCGGCTGGACGCCGCCGACAGCATGTCGTCCCTGTTGGAGGTGCTGTTCGCCCTCGATCGCCGTCCGCGGCCGTACAACAAGTACCTGGCGTGGGAGCTGGAGAGGTTCCCCTTGCCGGGATGGGAAACGGCCGCCCTGCTGGAGGTGGTCGGCCGGATCGCGGGCTCCGGTGAGGTGGATGTGCAGCGGCGGCTCTTCGCCCGGGTCGAGGACGCGGCACGACGAGCCGGGCACGGCCCCACGCTGGATGCGTGGGGCGAGGACCTTGACCTCATGCGGCCGAGGCGCTCCGGAACAGCGGCGTCACGGTGACTTGGTCGATGACCGGGGCGTGAGCCGAACGCCGGCCGTACTCGTCGCCGATGTCGCCGTCGAAGCCGGGGAGGGTGTCGGCCGTGAAAGTGACCGTGTTGGCGCCCTGGTGCAGCGTGACGGGGATCGAGAGGTTCCAGAAGTTGTTGAAGTGGAAGGTGGTGGGGAACAGCACGCGCTGAGGGCCAACCGCGTTGACGAAGACGTCCGCGTGGCGGCAGACCGGGTCCGGGTTGTAGTGGGTGGCGGGCGCCTGCTCGCCGCTCGCGTAGCGGATCGTCAAGGCGTGGCGTCCGGCGCGCTCCGCCGTGACGGTCAGCGTGAGCGCGTTGTCGTAACCGCCGCCGATGCCGTCCACCGCTTTGCCGCCGGTGGCGTACGAATATCCGGTCACCTTCGCGGTACCGGTCAGGGCGCCTTCCTCGGCGGGGTACGCGGTGGCGGGCAGCAGCCCGCGGGAGGGGCCGACGCGCAGCCGGTCCACCACCAGGCTGTCCGAAGTGCCGGTGACCGTGAGTTTGTTGACGCCCCCGTTCAGGAAGAGGGGGACGGCTCCCCGCTCGACGCGCCCGGCCTTTTCGCCGTTGACCGTCAGCAGGCCCTCGCCCGGGCCGAGCACGTCGACGGTCACGCTCGCCTCGCCGTCGTCGGCCGCGTGCACCCAGAAGGTGACCGTGCCGCCCCTGGGCAGCACGGCGGCGCCGGGCCCCGACGCGCCGAGGTGCGCGTGGCTGACGACCGCGCCGCCGCCGAGCGAGGCGTACTCGGCCTCGTACAGGGCGGTGTCGTCTTCGGTGCGCAGGGTGAGGTCCAGCTTGTCGACGACCGCCTCGCCCTTCGTGACACCGAGGTCCGGGTCCTGTGCGGCGAGGGTGATCCGGTGCCGGCCGGCGGTCAGCTCGACCCGCGTGTCCGCGTGGCCCCACACCGCCCACTTGTAGCCGAGCGGCAGCCGCAGCTCGCGCGGGTCCTCGCCGTCGACGCGCAGGAAGACGTTGGTGGGGCCCTGCTCGCGCACCAGCTCGGCCAGGTTGTAGGAGTTGGCGAACACGCTGACGTCGTACGTCCCGTCCTGCGGGACCTCGACGTCGAAGGCGAGGACGCCGTCGGAACCGGTGCGCAGACCGCCCACGTGGTAGCCGCCGGAAGTGGCGAACCGGTCTACGGCGGACGAAGATCCCTCGGGCCCGTTCTTCGCGTAGCCGCCGCCGGTGTACGTGGCGTCCTCGGCCTCGTACGTCCACCTCCCGCCGACCGAGGACGGCAGGGACGCGGCTCCGTTGCCGCCGGGGGACAGGATGACCTGGTAGGCGGACATCGCGTCGAGGCCGCTCACCTCGAGCGTCACCCGGCCGTCCACGACCGGCAGTTCACCGTCGTACCGGCGCAACGGCTGGGCGCAGGGTCCCACTTGTCCCGTCCACGGGATCTCCTGGAGCCGTATGTGTACGGCCGGACCGAAGACGTCCGGGTCCACGCCCTCGAAGACGACGTCCGCCGGCCCGCCCGCGCCGCCGAACAGGACTCGGGCCTGCCGTTTGTCCCGGTCCAGGGTGGCCAGCCCCTGCAGCGTGTACTGCGCGTTGGGGTGCGGCGCGGTGACCCTGACGGTGTTCCCGGTCAGCTGCCCGTACGCGTTGAACAGCCACCACTGGCCGTTGCCCTTGCCCGCCTCGACCGCCGAGTCGTTGAGGTTGCCGGCGATGTTCCAGTACGCGATGTCGGCGTCGACCTTGGATTCCTCGATCGCGGAGATCCACTGCACCATCTGACCGGGGACGGACACGTGGTAGTTGTGCGCGTACTCGTTGAGGTTGACGGGCAGCGGTCCGATGCCCAGCTCCCGTTCCATCTCCCGGTACTTGGCGACGTTCGTGCGCACCTCGGCCGGTGAGGACAGCTCGTGCCAGGTGATCACGTCGGGCAGGACGTCGTGCGCCTTGGCGAACTCCAGGAAGCCTCTGACCTCGGGGTACAGGATGCTGGTGTTGGGGCCGGCGATGCGGGCGTCGGGGTCGAGGCCCTTGATCAGGCGGTAGGCGTCCTTCCAGGCCGCGAAGTAGTGCCGTGGATCGGTGCGCCAGGAGACCCCGTCATAGCTCCACTCCCCTTCGCCGAACATGTTGCCCTCGGGCTCGTTGAAGGGGACGTACACGACGTGGGACTTGTGGGCGCCCACGGTCAGGACCTGTTCGACCTGGCGGCGGATGATCTCCAGGAATCCGGCGAGCCGTTCCTCGCCGGTGGCGCCGGGCCATTCGTAGGGGAAGCCGCGGTAGAAGTCGGTCAGGTAGACGTAGACGTCCTTGCCGCCCGCCGCGACGAAGGACGGCAGGATCTCCAGGGCGTCGGCGCCGGGGTGCTGGATGCCGTCCTGGGCCTTGGTCGTGACCGTGCGGACGTACATGCCCTCGACCAGCGCGCGGCTGGGGACGCCGTCGCCGTACAGGCCGTAGAGCGTTCCGCTCGCGCCGCCGTGGAAGGGGCCCGTCTCGGCGCCGAGGTCGACGACGAGCTGCTCGGAATCGGAAACGGGGTCGGCGGGGGTCTCGGCTGCCACGGCATCCATCCTTCGTCCGGCATGTCGTACGCCAGTCGATGATCCGAACCGGCCGGGTCGAACGTAAGAAGGAGGCGTCGACCACGTCAATGGGGCACGACCTCCGAGACTTCCGGTACCCGCCCACAGAGGAGTTCAGGCCGGGATGGAGCATCGGTGACCTGCTGTGCTCCCTCGAGTGCTCCCCGTATACACCCTTGCGCTCGCGTGCGCGCCGCACGGCCCGGGCATCGCATCCCTTGACCGACCGTCGAGCGGGGAGGTGGGTGTGCACGGACCGGCTTCGCCCGGCTGGCTGCTGGTGGCGTTGTGCGCGGCGACCGGGGCCTACTGCCTGCTGCGGATGCGCAGCACCGTCGAGGAACAGCGCCGCGCGGCGGGCGGCGAGGCGCTCATGGGCTTCGGTATGGCCGCCATGGCCGTACCGGCGGCGGTGTACACCCCGCCCTCGTGGGCCTGGCCCCTCTACGCGGTCGTCTTCGGCGTGGCCGCGTTGCACGCCCTGTGGGCGGCCCGGGCGAGCGCCCACCACCTGCACCACCTCGTGGGTGCCTCGGCGATGGTCTACATGGCGGTGGTCATGGCCTCCTCCGCCGGGGGGCACACCGGGCACGGTGGTGCCGGGGTCCCCCTGCTGACGGGGGCGCTGCTCCTCTACTTCGCGGGGTACGTGCTGCTGACCGGCGTACGTCTGGTGCCCGTGGCCGCCGGTGGCGGGGCCGGGCGGTGGGGCGACCGGCCGGAGCTGGCGCGGGCGTGCCGGCTGTCGATGGGGATCGCGATGGTGGCCATGCTGCTGACGCTCTGAGGCCGGTGGCGTGGACCGTTGCCGTTGCTGGGGTACGCGACCCTTGCTGCCGTACGCGACCGTTGCTTGCGTCACTTTGGCCGCGCGGTCCGTACGCCTGAGCGGTACGGCACTCATAAGTAAGCTGCCCTCATGATGCTCCCCGCGGCACTGTTGCTGCTCGGCGTTCTGACCGCCGTCGTCGCGCCCCGGCTGCTGGCCCGGGCCGACTGGGCGGACCGTGAACCGGTGGTGGCGCTGTGGGTGTGGCAGTGCGTGGTTGCGGCCGTGCTGGTGTGCTGCGCGTTGGCGATGACGCTCAGCGCGGCGGTGGCCTGGCAGGTGGTGCGCGGCCAGGTGTTCGCCCCGGCGCCGCACGCCGTCGTCGAGGCCTACCCCCTGGGTGCGGCCGCCGGGCCGTGGGCCGCGACGACCGCGGTGGCGCTGGCCTGCGGCGGGGTGTGGAGCGCGGCGATGCTGGTGAGCGAGGTGGTACGGGCGCGTGCCCGGCGTCGGCTGCGCCGGGCCGAACTCCTCGTCCGCGCCCCGCTGTTGCCCGGCGAGGAACCCGGCAGCAGGCTCGTGGTGCTGGAGGGCGAGCGGCCCGACGCCTGGTGGCTGCCGGGTGCGGCGCCCCGGCTCGTCGTCACCACGGCCGCCCTGCGGCGGCTGAAGGGCCGGCAGCTGGACGCCCTCGTCGCCCACGAGGAGGGACACGCCCAGGCCCGGCACGACTGGCTGCTGCACTGCTCGGCCGCGCTGGCCGGCGGGTTCCCCCAGGTGCCGGTGTTCGCCGCGTTCCGCGACGAGATGCACCGCCTGGTCGAACTCGCCGCCGACGACATGGCCTCCCGCCGCTTCGGCCGGCTGACGACCGCGCTGGCCCTGGTGGAACTCAACGAGGACCGGGGCGTGTTCGGCCCTTGCCCGACCCCGCAGGCCCAGGTGCCGCAGCGCGTGCACCGGCTGCTGGCGCCCCCGGACCGGCTCACGGCGGGCCGTCGGCTGCGGCTGACGGCAGCGGCCGCGCTGGTGCCGGTGGTACCGGTCCTGGTGGCGTTCGTACCGGGGCTGCGGGCGCTGGGATGACGCGCGGCGCGGGTTCCTCGGGTGGAGTTCCGAGATCTTCCCAAGATCGCCCCGGACTGGCCTCCTGCCCCACCCGTCGGTGAGGATCGCAGTATGCACACCCCATCCATCGACTCCCCGCCCCGTCCGCCGACCCACCGCACCGCCGCCCGTGCGGCGGGCGTCCTCGCCCTGTGCTCCGCGCTGCTGCTCGCGCTGGTCGCCGCCGAGTGGCACCCCTTGTTCACCCTGGACGGCGACATCTCCCGCACCACCCACCGCTGGGCGGTGGACGAGTCAGGCGTCAGCCATGCCTTCCGCATCCTGACCGACTGGGTGTGGGACCCGTGGACGATGCGGATCCTGTGCGCGGTCGTCGTGGTGTGGCTGGTGTGGCGACGCGCGGCCTGGTGGACGGCCGGATGGCTGGCGCTCGCCTGTGCGCTGGGCACGCTGGTGCAGCAGTCCCTCAAGGCCGTGGTCGATCGGCCGCGGCCCGTCTGGCCCGACCCCGTCGACTCCGCCCATTACGCCGCCTTCCCGTCGGGCCACGCCCTGACGGCCACGGTCGTCTGCGGCCTCCTGCTGTGGCTGCTGCACCGCCACGGCGTCGACCGCGTCCTGTGGCGTACGGCCGTAACAGTCGCCGTGGTCTCCGTCGTCGGCGTCGGTCTGACCCGCGTGTGGCTGGGCGTCCACTGGACCTCGGACGTGGTGGGCGGCTGGCTGCTGGGCGCCCTGGTGGTGGCCCTTGCGGTGGCGGTCCACGAGCGGCAGCGGGCGTGAGCACCCGCCGCTATCGCTATGTGGGCCCGCCCGACCTGAGATCGGCCGTGCGGCCGGGCTCCACGGGCCACGCGGTCCGATACGCCACCGACCTCACCACGTGGCTGACCGGCCGCGGGACGGCCGAACTCTCGGAGCCCTTCACCTACGTCGTCGCCCCGGACGGCCTGCTGCGGCTCGCGCCGCGCAGGAGCGAGCATGTGGCGTGTGCGGGCGGCGGCGACGTGCTGGCCGCGGGCGAGATGGGGTTCCGGCACGTCTCCGCGTGCTGGGCGGTCCATGAGGTCACCAACCAGTCGACCGGCTACTGCCCGGACCTCGACTCCTGGCACGCGGTCGCCCGCGCCCTGGACCGGGCGGGCGTCGCCCACCCCGGCCGCTTCACGCACGAGGTGGTGTTCCGGCGGTGCGAGCGGTGCGGGGAGTGCTCAGTGGTGCGCGAGGGCGACTTCGTCTGCGTCTTCTGCGGTGCTGATCTTCCGGTGGCGTGGAACGTGGCCCCGTAAGATCACCCCATGGCTGCCGTGCTGTTCGACTTCTCGGGAACCCTCTTCCGTATCGAGTCCGCCGAGTCATGGCTGCGGGCCGTGCTCGCCGAGGCCGGACTCTCCCTCACCGAGCCCGAGTTGCTGCGGGCCGCGCAGGGCCTGGAGCGAGTGGGCGCCCTGCCGGGCGGGACCAGTCCCGTACAGGAGATCCCCGACGAGTTCGCCGCCCTCTGGGACATCCGCGACAAGAGCGCCGAGCTGCACCGGGCCGCGTACACCGGCCTCTCCCGCCAAGTGCCGCTCCCCGACCCCGCCTTGTACGACGCGCTGTACGACCGGCACATGACGCCGGCCGCGTGGGCCCCGTATCCCGACGCCTTCGAGGTGCTGCGCACGTTGCGCGAGCGCGGTGTCGGTGTCGGCGTGGTCAGCAACATCGGCTGGGATCTGCGGCCGGTGTTCCGCGACCACGGCCTCGACCCGTACGTCGACACCTACGTCCTGTCGTACGAGCACGGCATCCAGAAGCCCGACCCCCGGCTGTTCGAGACCGCCTGCGTGGCGCTCGGCGCCGATCCGCGGGACGTGGTCATGGTCGGCGACGACCGGCGGGCGGACGGCGGCGCGGCGGCCCTGGGATGCGGGGTGCACTTCGTGGACCACCTGCCGGTGGCGCGGCGGCCGGACGGGCTGCTGCCGGTGCTGGACCTGGTGGACTGACCTCGGCACATGCTCGCCCGCCTCGGACGATCCCCCGCGTCGCCCGAGGCAGACGGCAGCCCGATCAGCCCCTTCACAGGGCCGATCCGGACGCGCTGAGTATAGTTGGCTGGCAGCCAGTCAACGCAGGAGTTACAGGATGTCCCCGCGCAGCGCCTCGGTCAATGAAGAGTTGCGGCGGCGTTCCCGGGAGCGGCTTCTGCAGGCGGCCGTGGAGCTGGTCAGCGAACGCGGGTACGAGGCGACGACGCTCGGCGACATCGCGGACAGAGCGGGCTCGGCGCGCGGTCTGGTGTCGTACTACTTCCCCGGCAAGCGAAGACTGGTGCAGTCCGCCGTGCACCGGCTGATGCACCGCACGCTGGAGGAGGCGCTGGAGCGCGAGCCGCGAACCGAGGACGGCCGGGAGCGGATGGCGCGGGCCATCGACGCGATCCTGGGCCTGGCCCGGGACCAGCCCGTGCTGATGCGCCAGCACATGGCCGGGATCCTGGAGGCCGACGGCTTCGTGCAGTGCCCGGAGCAGCAGCGCCTGTCCCAGCTGCTGCGGGACACCGTCGCCCGCCATGGCACCGAGGACGTCGACGCGGACTACCCCATGCTGCGCGCCCTGCTCATGGGCTCGGTCTTCGCAGCCCTGGTGCCGGGGGTGCCGATGCCGCTTCCCGTGCTGCGGGCGGAGTTGTTCAAGCGGTACCGGCTCGACTGGGAGCTGGGTGTCCCGCCGGACGCCGGGAAGGCGTCCGACGGGACGTGTGACACGGATCTGTCACGGTTCTTCGCGACCGGGGCCGCACCGGAGTGCGGCCCCGACGGCCAGGCGGGCCAGGCCGACCAGATCGATCAAGCCGGACAGACCGATCCGGCCGATCAGTCCGATCAGTCGAAGTAGTCCGGCTGCGTCTGGACGTTGAGTTCGCTCATGCGGACCCACTTCGCCGGGTCCGTGCGCCGGTCGTTGAGCTTCAGTACGTCGAAGCCCTTGGCGATGTCGTTCGAGTAGATGTAGCCGTTGTAGTAGTACGCCGACCAGGAGCCGGCGGTCGTGACCCGGTCGGTGGTCAGCGGGCCGCGTTCGAAGTAGGCGATCTCCTTGGGCTTCGAGGAGTCCGTGAAGTCCCAGACGGAGACGCCGCCCTGATACCAGGCCTGGACCATGAGGTCCTTGCCCTTGACCGGGATCAGCGATCCGTTGTGGGCCACGCAGACCTCGGTGTCCGCCTGGTGACGGTCGATCTTGAAGTAGCTGCGGAAGACCAGCTTGCGCTTGTCACCCTTGCCCACGATGTCGTAGATGCCGTCGGCGCCGCGGTTGGGACCGATCTCCGCGTTGCAGGTGGCCGCACCGCCGCCGCCCAGCTCGTCGGTGAACACGACCTTGTTCGCCTTCTGGTTGAAGGTCGCCGAGTGCCAGAACGCGAAGTTCACGTTGTCCTGCACCTGGTCGATGACCTTCGGACGCTCCGGGTCCTCGATGGAGAACAGGATGCCGTCGCCCATGCAGGCGCCCGCCGCCAGGTCCTTGGACGGCAGGACCGTGATGTCGTGGCAGCCGGTGGTCTTGGAGACGCCCGGGTTGGTCGGCGCACCGGGGTTGCCGCCGCCGTCGGGGCCGTCACCGGGGAAGAGCACCGGGAAGCCCACGACCGCCGCCTTCTCGGGCGCGCTGCGCGGCACCTTGATGACCGAGAGCCCGTCGTGCGGCGGCTGGCAGTCCGGGTACGCGGCGTTCGGCGAGTACGAGGACACGTAGATGTAGACGTTCCTGCGCTCGGGCACCAGCGTGTGGGTGTGCGAGCCGCAGGCGGTCTCGACGGCGGCGACGTACTTCGGGTTCTTCTTGTCGCTGATGTCGAAGACCTTCATGCCCTCCCACGACGACTTCTCGGTCGCGGGCTGCGTGGTGCTGTTGCAACTGCTGTCGCTGCGCGAGGAGTCGGTGGACAGGAACAGCAGGTTCCCGGAGACGGAGATGTCGTTCTGCGAGCCCGGACACAGGACCTGGGCGACGGTCTTCGGCGCCTTCGGGTTGCTGATGTCGAAGATGCGGAAGCCGTCGTAGTTCCCGGCGTAGGCGTACTTGCCCTGGAAGGCCAGGTCGGAGTTGGTGCCGGGCAGGACGTCCTTGGGGACGTTGACGACGTGTTCGATGTTGGCGGAGTGGACGATCTCGTCCTGGCCCGGTATCTCGCCCTCGGCGATCGCCGACCGGACCTGGGCCTCGGTGCTCTTGGACACCTCCTTACTCGTGGCCGGCTTGTCCCCGGGGTCGGGGGTCGCGGCCGCCGGGCTGGCCGTCAGTAACGCGGCCAGGAGTCCGACGGCTGTCGCGGCAACTCCCAGGCGTCTGTGCCTGGTTCGGGGGTCCTTCAGGATCACTGGTTCCTCCCTGGTGCCGTTCTCGTGGGAACGGATCACGTACCCACGAAGTATCTTCTTCACCATGCACATATCAACAGGGGGCAACGAACATGTAATAAAGGTTTTTGATCAGTCACGCGCGGAAGCGTGCTAGGACGGTCTTCGACACTCACGAGGTGTCCGACGCCTGACGAGGCGTCTCTCAACCCGCCTGCCACAGGAGGTCGTTGTGCTCATCCGCCGTGCGTCCCGCGTGCCCCTGGCCGTGGCCTCGCTGGCCGCCCTGGCCGTACTCGGTGCCGGGGGCTGCGATTCCGGATCGGACGCGAAGCCGGCCGCCGAGACCGGCCCGTCGGTCCTCGTGCCGGGCAAGCCCGGTGAGGCGAACCGGAAGATGTCCGCCGAGGACGCGGCGCGGCAGCGCACCGACGACGACTCCCCCAACTCCGCGGACGTCTCCTACGCGCGGATGATGATCGAGCACCACGCCCAGGCACTGGAGATGACCGAACTGGTCCCGGACCGCGCCGAGTCAGCGAAGGTCAAGGCGCTCGCCGAACGGATCGCGGCCGCACAGAAGCCGGAGATCGCCGGCATGCGGGGCTGGCTCAAGGAGCACGGCAAGGACGACAAGGGCACGGGCCACGAGCACGCCACGATGCCCGGGATGGCCACCGAGGCCCAGCTGAAGAAGTTGCGCTCGGCCCGGGGGGAGGCCTTCGACCAGCTCTTCCTCACGCTGATGATCACTCACCACCAGGGCGCGATCACCATGGCCACGGACGTGAAGGGGCAGGGCAACAACGTCCGGATCGAGGAGATGGCCGACGACGTGATCGCACAGCAGACCAGCGAGATCACGCGGATGCGGGACATGGTGTGACCGGTTACCGGTAACCGGCCCGCTCGTGGGACCGGTTACCGGTAACCGGCCCGCTCAGCGCCGCGCGTGACGTGGTGCCAGGAAGCCCGCGTCACGCGCCTGGGCGATGAGCCGGAGCGACATGCGGCGGCTGTGCCCGGTCGCGCACATCACCGCGAGGACCGGATCGGCGCCCTCCTCCTGGGCCGTGCGGTACTCCTGGGCGGCCAGCCACCGCCCCTCGACGCCGTGCGGCCACGCGGGGCGGGCGCGGCGCGATCCGGCCGCCTCCGGGGCAGGCTCCGGCCCGCCTCCGCAGGCCTCGGCGAGAGGGCCCTCGATCCAGTCCGCGAGCGCCGCCAGGTCATCGAGGGACAGCGCCGGCTGGGCCCGGACGTCCTCGATGGAGACGCACCCCTCGCACATCACGGCGAGCACGTCGACCCGGGCGCCGTCGGTGAACGCCAGCCGGACGTCGAACCACGACGTCGCTCCCCCGTCCTCCTGCACTTCCCACGCGGACCACACGGACACGGTGCCGTCCGTCGGAGAACGATCAGAAAGGTCAAGAAATGATGCTTCGAGCACACACGCAACGTAACCGCATGATCACATTCCACACGAACGGACACGCACGCCCGTCCGGCGCACAGCACCCTGTCAGCGGAGCGGCAGCGGTGCGATGCTGGAAGTACCAGCGATCTCCTCCGACCCCGGACAAGGAGTTCCGCCGTGCTGCATGTCGCCGTCGTCGGCTCCGGGCCGAGCGGGTGCTACACCGCCCAGAGCCTCGTACAGCAGGATTCCGAGACGCTCGTCGACGTCCTGGACCGGCTGCCGTGCCCGTACGGCCTGGTGCGGTACGGCGTGGCACCGGACCACGAGAAGATCAAGTCGCTGCAGAACAATCTGCGGACCGTCCTGGAGCACGAGCGGGTGCGGTTCCTCGGAGGCGTTCAGGTCGGCCCCGGCGGGGTGCCGGCCGCGCGGCTGCGCGAGCTGTACCACGCCGTCGTGTACTGCGTGGGCGCCGCCACCGACCGGCACCTCGGGATTCCCGGGGAGGACCTGCCGGGCAGCTGGTCGGCGACCGAGTTCGTGTCCTGGTACAGCGCCCATCCGGACGCCGCCGCCGACGGTTTCGTGCTGGGCGCACGGTCGGCCGTCGTCATCGGGGTCGGGAACGTCGCCGTGGACGTCACCCGGATGCTGGCGCGGGGCCCGGCGGAGCTGACCCCCACCGACATGCCGCAGGCGGCGCTCACCGCGCTGGCCGCCAGCCGGGTGACCGACATCAGCATGGTGGGGCGGCGAGGCCCCTCGCAGGCCCGCTTCACCACCAAGGAGCTGCGCGAGCTGGGCACCCTGCCGGACACCGAAGTGGCCGTGGATCCGGCGGAGGCGGCGTCGGATCCGGCGTACGTCGACCCTTCCGCGCTGCCCGCCGCGCAGCGCCGCAACGTGGAGGTGCTGCGCGGCTGGGCGGAGTCCGAGTCGCGGGCCGCGTCGCGCCGGATCCGGCTGCGCTTCTTCCTGCGTCCCGTCGAACTGCTCGCCGACGGAGGGCGCGTGGGAGCGGTGCGCTTCGAGCGGACGGCGCCGGACGGACAGGGCGGGGTGACGGGCACGGGCCGGTACGAGGACATCGAGGCGCAGCTGGTGCTGCGGTCGGTGGGCTATCGCGGTGTGCCGCTGGAGGGCTTGCCGTTCGACGCGGCGCGCGGCACCGTTCCGCAGCTGGCCGGGCGGGTGCTGCGCGACGGCCTCGTCGCGCCGGGCGAGTACGTGGCCGGCTGGATCAAGCGGGGCCCGACCGGCGTCATCGGCACCAACCGGCCCGACGCCAAGGAGACGGTGACCTCCCTGCTCGAGGACGCCTCCGTGCTCGTACAAAGGGATCTGCCCGGCGACCCGCTCGCGGCACTGCGCGCCGAGGGGATCGAACCGGTCGAGTGGGCCGGGTGGTGCGCCATCGAGCGGGCGGAGGCGGAGCTCGGGGCCTCACTCGGGCGGAGCGTGGTCAAGCTGCCCGACTGGGAGTCACTGCTGGCGGCGGCGCGGACGGAAGCCTCCTAGGACCTGCCGGCAGGACAGGCCCCAGCAGAGTCGGCGGCCATTGAGTGGGCATGACACAAAGCGGCAACACCCCAGCAATCAACAAACTGTTCAAGCCGCTTACGGTCTCATGTTGTTCGATCGTCCCCGCTCGTCCGCCGCTCTGGAGCGCCCATGGCAACCACCACCCCCGTGCATCCCGTAGACGAGGTCCCACCCGTACGGCAGCTGGCCGCCTTCGGTCTGCAGCACGTGCTCGCGATGTACGCGGGCGCGGTGGCCGTTCCGCTGATCGTCGGCGGGGCGATGAAGCTGTCGGCCGCGGACCTGGCCTATCTGATCACCGCCGATCTGCTCGTGTGCGGCATCGCCACGCTCATCCAGTGCATCGGGTTCTGGCGCTTCGGCGTGCGGTTGCCGATCATGCAGGGTTGTACGTTCGCGGCCGTGTCGCCGATGGTCCTCATCGGTACGACCGGTGGCGGACTGCCCGCGATCTACGGCTCGGTGATCGTCGCAGGGCTCGCGATCGTGCTGCTCGCGCCGGTCTTCGGGAAGCTGCTGCGTTTCTTCCCGCCGCTCGTCACGGGCACGGTGATCCTGATCATCGGCATCTCGCTGCTGCCGGTCGCGGGCAACTGGGTGGCGGGCGGCGCCGGTGCGGAGGACTTCGGGGAGCCGAAGAACATCGCGCTGGCCGCCTTCGTGCTCGCGGTGGTGCTGGGCGTGCAGCGGTTCGCGCCGGTCTTCCTGAGCCGGATCGCGGTGCTGATCGGTATCGCGGTGGGTCTGGCGGTCGCCGTCCACTTCGGGTTCACGGACTTCGGCGGGGTCGGGGACGCCGACTGGGTCGGGATCAGCACGCCGTTCCACTTCGGTGCGCCCGCCTTCGAGGCGTCGGCGATCATCTCCATGCTGGTGGTGGCGCTGGTGACGATGACCGAGACCACGGGCGACTTCATCGCGGTCGGCGAGATGACCGGACGGAAGGTCGAGCCGCGCTCCCTGTCGGACGGCCTGCGCGCCGACGGCCTGTCGACCGTCCTCGGCGGCGTCTTCAACACGTTCCCGTACACGGCGTACGCGCAGAACGTCGGCCTCGTCGGCATGACGCACGTCCGCAGCCGCTGGGTCGTCGCCACCGCGGGCGGCATCCTCGTCCTGCTCGGTCTGCTGCCCAAGCTGGGCGCGGTGGTCGCGGCCATTCCGGCGCCGGTCCTCGGCGGCGCGGGTCTGGTGATGTTCGGGACGGTCGCGGCGAGCGGCCTGAGGACTCTGACCCAGGTGGACTTCAAGGGCAACAACAACCTGACCGTGGTCGCCGTGTCGGTGGCCATGGGCGTACTGCCGGTCGGAGTGCCGACGATCTACGAGAAGTTCCCGGACTGGTTCCAGACGGTGATGAACAGCGGCATCAGCGCGGGCTGCCTGACGGCGATCGTGCTGAACCTGCTGTTCAACCACCTGCCGGCGAAGGCGGGTTCAGCCGGTTCCTCCGATTCAGCTGATTCAACCGGGGTTTCAGCCGGTTCAGCCGCCGAGGCGGACGGCCTGCCGGTCGGCGGCGGCGAGCAGACGGTCGAGAAGCCCCGGGAAGAGATCGTCTAGGTCCTCCCGGCGCAGGCCGTTCATCTTGGCCGTGCCCCGGTAGATCTGCCGGATCACCCCTGCCGCACGCAGCACCCGGAAGTGGTGCGTGGTGGTGGACTTCGTCACGGGCAGATCGAAGTGCGAACAGGAGAGCTCGTCGCCGTCGGCGGCGAGCTCTCGCACGATCCGCAGCCGCATGGGATCGGACAGCGCGTGCAGAACGGATTCCAGCCGGATCTCCTCGCGCGCCGGGTGCGGGAGGTCACGGCTGCTGACGGCGGGAGAGGTCACGGCGGGTCCACTTTCCTCGGGGACCTTCATTGTACGAGATCCCTCGTAGTTTGACATCTGACGTACTACGACGTTTATCGTAGAAGCCGACACCGGCCCCGTGACGAATGGAGTCCGCCGTGAGCGCGCTCTTCGAGCCCTACACCCTGCGCGATGTGACGATCCCCAACCGGGTGTGGATGCCCCCGATGTGCCAGTACTCGGCCGCACCCGAAGGGCCGGACATCGGCGCTCCCACCGACTGGCACTTCGCGCACTACGCGGCGCGCGCGGCGGGCGGCACCGGCCTGATCGTCGTCGAGGCCACCGCCGTCAGCCCCGAGGGCCGGATCTCCCCCTACGACCTCGGCATCTGGAACGACACCCAGGTCGAGGCGTTCCGCCGGATCACGCGCTTCCTGACGGACCAGGGCTCGGTTCCGGCCATCCAGCTGGCGAACGCCGGCCGCAAGGCCTCGACCGACCAGCCCTGGAAGGGTGGCGCGCCGGTCGGGCCGGACGCCCATGGATGGCAGCCGCTGGGACCGAGCCCGGTCGCGTTCGACGAGCGGCACCCGGTGCCGACCGAGCTGACGGTCGCCCGGATCCAGGAGATCGTCGGCCAGTTCGCGGACGCGGCCCGCCGTGCGCTCGACGCCGGGTTCGAGATCGCCGAGATCCACGGCGCCCACGGCTACCTGATCGGCAACTTCCTTTCCCCGCACTCCAACCACCGCACCGACGCCTACGGCGGCTCGTACGAGAACCGCACCCGTTTCGCCCTCGAGGTCGTCGACGCCGTACGGGAGGTGTGGCCGGACGACAAGCCGCTGTTCTTCCGCATCTCGGCGACGGACTGGCTCCAGGAGGGCGGCTGGACCCCCGACGACACGGTCCGCTTCGCCCGGGACCTCCAGGCGCACGGCATCGACCTCCTGGACGTCTCCTCCGGCGGCAACGCCTCCGGCGTCCGCATCCCGACCGGCCCGGGCTACCAGGTGCCCTTCGCCGCCAGGGTCAAGGAAGAGACCACGCTTCCGGTCGCCGCGGTCGGCCTGATCACCGAGGTCGAACAGGCCGAGAAGATCCTGGCCAACGACGAGGCCGACGCCGTACTCCTGGGCCGCGAACTGCTGCGCAACCCGTCATGGGCACGGCTCGCGGCGCGCGAGCTGGGCGGGGACGTGCACGTGCCGGACCAGTACCACCGGTCGGTCTGATCAGCGCCGGGGCCGGGTGGCCCGGAAGCCGCTTCTTCCGGTCCACCCGAGCCCACTGGGGTCAACTCCCCGTGCAGGCCTTTCCGTTCAGCGTGAACGCGCCAGGTGCCGCGCTGTTGCCGGTATGGCTCGCCTGGTAGCCGATGGTCACGCTCGCGTTCGGAGCGAGCGTGCCGTTGTACGTGGCGTTGGTGGCCGTCACCGAGCCGGACGACGGGGTGTACGTGGCGCCCCAGCCGTTGGTGACGGTCTGGCCGGTGGGCAGGGTGAAGCCGAGCTGCCAGCCGTTGATCGAGCTCGTACCGGTGTTGGTGATCGTGACCGAGGCGGTGAGGCCGGTGCTCCAGGCATTGGTCGTGGCGGTCACCTTGCAGGCGCCGGGCTGGGGTTGGGGCGACGGACCGGAGCTGTCCAGGCCGAAGAAGGTGAGCGCGCGATCCGCCATGCCCCAGGCGTACAGGTTGTGGCCGACGCCCTGGAGGCTGATCGCCTCGACGGGGGCCCGGTCACCGCTGGCGCCGTAGCGGGTGCGGATCCAGCCGGAGACGGGCGAGTCGGTGGCCGCGGGGGTCTGGCTGACACCGAGCACGTTCGTCCACTGCTTGATCTCCTCCTCGAAGTTGGGGTAGCGCAGGACGTCGTCCTGGGTGCCGTGCCACACCTGCATCCGCGGTCTGGGGCCCGTGTAGCCGGGGTAGGCGGCGCGGGCGAGGTCGCCCCACTGCTGCGGGGTGCGGGTCACCGTGCCGTTCGCACAGGCGCTGTTCCACTCCGAGCCGTCGGCGGTGGCGAAGCAGCCGAAGGGCACGCCGGAGAACGCGGCGCCCGCCGCGAACACGTCCGGGTAGTCGCCGAGCAGGACGTTCGTCATCATCGCGCCGGAGGAGATGCCGGTGGCGAAGATCTTGCCCGTGTCGGCGGAGTAGGTGCGGGTGACCCAGTCGACCATCGACTTGATGCCGACCGGATCGCTGCCGCCGCCCCGCTTCAGCGCCTGCGGCGAGGCGACGTCGAAGCACTTGCTGGCGCGGGTGACCGACGGGTACACGACGATGAACCCGTGGCGGTCGGCCAGTTGGGCCCACTCGGTGCCGGAGTGCATGGCCGGTCCGGAGCCCGTGCAGTAGTGCACGGCCACCACGACCGCCGGGCGCGGGGTGACGTTGTCCGGCACGTACAGGTACATCTGAAGGTTGCTGGGGTTGGTCCCGAAGTTCGTGACCTCGGTGAGCGTCGCGGTGGGCACCGCCTCGGCCGGCCGGGGGTCGGCCGCGGCCGTGGGCGCGGTGAGCACGGTGGCCGCGAGCAACGGCACCAGCGCTCCGAGGAGGGCCACGAGCACCGAACGCAGCGGTCTTCTCGTGGTGTTGCGGGGGGTGTTGGACACGTCCTTGTCCCTTTCTGGTCGGCTCGGGGGACGTGGTGCGCGGCTGCTCGGCGGAAGGAGTCAGCAGGATGAGTTCGTCTGGGTCAACAGGCCGAGCTTCCAAGGCAGTTGCGAGTAATCGCCGCTCGCGGACGGATCCATTCCCTGGTAGAGGAACTTCAGCCGGCAGGGGTCGATCGTGAGGGTCTGGTCGACACCGTCGCGGATCATCTCGCCGTGACTGAAGTCCGTGGTCCAGGCGGGCTGCCCGGCCGCGAAGGTCACGTTGTTGGAGCGGATGAAGGCGTTCGCCTCGGTTTCCGCCAACGGCGTCCAGGTGCCGTCCAGGCTGTCGGCCGTCCAGGCCCGGAAGTAGCGCCGCCAGTCGGACTTGGTGGCCAGCGCCTCGACGAGCATCAGGTACGTGCCGCTGTCGCCGAGGCGGTAGACGTTGCTCGCCTCGAACAGGTCGAAGCGGCCCGGTTCGGACAGCACGATCGTGGTGTCGCGGAAGCCGTTCGGGAACTCGGCGAGCGTGGTCCGGGAGCGGTACTGGTGACCGTTGCCGTCGTTGAAGAACAGGTAGCAGTCGGTCTTGTCGCAGATCGTCCAGAAGTCCAACCAGCTGCCGGACCCCTTGTTCTCCGTGACGATCGGGGGCTCGCCGTCGAAGAAGTACTTCGGTGCGCTCCAACTGCCGGGCTTGCCGGGGTCGGTGGTGGTGGAGTAGGAGGGCGGACCGGTCTGGTAGACCATGTACCACAGCTTCCGGGGTGCGAAATAGAACACCTGGGGCGCGGCCGCATACCGGTTGCCGATGTTGGGGTTGCTGTCCAGGAAGGTCTGCGGCGCGGCGGACGCCTGCGACCAGTCCGTGAAGCTGGTGTACGCCAGGCTCCACGCACCCGCGGTGTCGGCGGTCGTGGCGTAGACGTGCCAGCGGTTCTTGTAGCGGAACACCGTCGGGTCCTTCACGGAGACGATCGGGTGCGCGGCATCCGGCTTGGGGCTGATCAGCGGCCCGGTCGAGGACCAGCTGAAGGAGTCGGGCAGCGGGTCGGCCCGGCCGGGCGGGGCCCCTTCGGCGGCCGCCGGTCCGGGCGAGAGGGCCGTCAGGACCACGGCGAGCAACGCCAGCACCAGCCCGCTGATGAACGTACGCATCCGTGGAGACGTACGAATCCGTGGAGTCGTCATCGACTCGCCCCTCTCGGAAGGGAAGCATCCGCCGAGCATCGTGGCATGGACATGGCTGCGGTGGAAGCGCTCCCACGCTTCGAAAGGATTCGCGGCACCACTCACCAGGGCTGGCCGAATGTGTTCTGCGCAAGGCGTTGACTAGAAAGCGCTTGCCCCCTACGTTCCGTTCAGCAGTGTGACCCGTCACCGTCATCTCACGGATGGCGACGACGACCGCTGGAGCTTGAGAAGTCAAGGGAACTGCACTCCCTGGACTGCGACGGAACGTCCGGCTCGGTCACTCTGCATCCGCGCGGCGATCAGAATGGCGTACAACATTCACGTACATGACCTACCTGGCACCTTGAAGGGACGCACCCGCATGCGTACTCGCCCCCCACGCAGACATGCGCGAAGATCCGCACTGGCAGCCGGTGCGGCCGCTCTGGCGACGGTGGTCGTCCTGGCCCTTCCCCAGCCGGCCGGAGCGGCCGAGACCTCGCCGATCGGGTTCGGCGGCGGGACGACCGGCGGCGGCAGCGCCTCGGCGGTCACCGTCTCGACACTGGCCGCGTTCAAGACGGCCGTGACCGGCAACTCGGCCAAGGTCGTCAAGGTCAACGGCCTGATCTCGCTGAGCGGTCAGGTCGACATCGGCTCCAACACCACGGTCCTGGGCGTCGGTTCGTCGTCCGGGTTCACCGGAGGCGGGCTGCGGCTGAAGAGGGTGACGAACGTGGTCATCCGCAACCTGAACATCAGCAAGCCGGTCGCGCCCGCCGACGGCATCACCGTCGAGGCGTCGACGAAGGTGTGGATCGACCACAACTCCTTCTCGGCCGACCGCGCGCACGACAAGGACTACTACGACGGCCTGTTGGACATCAACCACGGCGCGGACAACGTCACGGTGTCCTGGAACGCCTTCAAGGACCACTTCAAGGGCTCGCTCGTCGGCCACAGCGACAACAACGCGAGCGAGGACACCGGCCACCTGAAGGTGACGTACCACCACAACCACTTCAGCAACGTCTACTCGCGCATCCCCAGCCTGCGCTTCGGCACCGGGCACTTCTACGACAACTACGTCGTCGGCGCCGAGACGGCCGTGCACTCCCGCATGGGCGCACAGATGCTCGTCGAGAACAACGTCTTCCGTTCGACGAAGGTCGCGGTCACCACGAACCGCAGCAGTGACGTCGACGGATACGCCAACCTGCGTGGCAACGACCTCGGTGGAGCCGCGACCGAGGTCTCGCGGGTCGGCACGTTCACCAATCCGCCCTACAGCTACACGGCAGAGCCCGCCTCCAGTGTCGTCGCCTCGGTGACGTCGGGCGCGGGTGCCGGGAAGCTCTGACCCCCACCGGAGAAGGAAAACGGGACATGACTTCACAGACGCAGCACCGCCGCCGGATTTCCGGGCGGCAAAAGGTCATCGGCAGCCTCGCCTCGCTCGGCTTAACGGTTGGCATGATCATGGCAATCGGCACGACGCCGGCGAGTGCGGCCACCTGGCCGACCCCCAACGGCAGCCAGGGGACCTCCTCCACCATCTCCGTGTCCGGCACCAAGGACTACGGCATGAAGAAGTTCTACGGCACCGGGGACCTGGCCGGTGACGGCCAGGAGGAGGGCCAGGACCCGATCTTCAAGCTCGCGGACGGCGCGGTGCTGAAGAACGTCATCCTCGGCGCCCCCGCCGCCGACGGCATCCACTGCCAGGGCAGCTGCACGCTGCAGAACGTCTGGTGGGAGGACGTCGGCGAGGACGCGGCCACCTTCAAGGGCGGCACGGGCGCCACGTACCACGTGATCGGAGGCGGTGCGAAGAAGGCCGCGGACAAGGTCTTCCAGCACAACGGCGGCGGCACGCTGAACATCTCCAACTTCGCGGTGCAGGAGTTCAAGACGCTCTACCGCTCCTGCGGGGACTGCTCCACGCAGTACACGCGGAAGGTGAACCTCAACACCATCGACGTGACCGGCACGGGTTCCACGGCGCGGATCGTCGGCATCAACGTCAACCGCAACGACGTGGCGACGCTGCGCGGCATCACGATCCGCAACGACGCGAGCCGCAAGGTCATCCCCTGCCAGAAGTACAACAACAACACCGCCGTCGGGACGGGCCCCGACAGCACGAACTGCAAGTACAGCACCTCGGACATCAGCTATAGGTGATCCCCTCCCCTCACGGTGACAGCGGCCGTACGAAGCGTCCCCGCACGGCGCTTCGTACGGCCGCCCCGTCATGCCCGGTGTCCGCGTGCCCACTCCGCTGCGGTGATCTCGCGCCGGTAGACCGCGTACGCGGCGCGCAGCTCCGCCCCCGGCCAGTCGGCGGGGAGCAGTTCGGGCGGCAGGACGGGGTCGGCGAGCAGGTGGCGTACGACGGCCGCGAAGACGGTGAGGCGGTCGGCGGGCCGGTCCGTGCCGACGACGTGGGCGAGCAGCGACCGGGCGGTGGCCGCCCAGGTGTCGAGCGGCCACAGGCTCGCCGCCAGTTCGCGGGCGGGCCCGTCGGGCCGGACCGTGAAATGCCGGGCCACCCGGTCGAGGTCCTCGGGCAGCGGACGGCGCAGGTTGGCGGGCCGGAGCCAGACGCCCTCCCGGAGCTCGGCGAGCCGGAGGCCGGCCAGTCGCGCCCTCAGGTCGGCGCGCTCGGCGGGGCCGCGGCCCGTCGCGGTGATCACGACCATCTCCCAGTCGCCGTCCCACGCGCGCGCGTGCGGCTCGACGGCGTCGTCCTGGCGGCGCTGGCGCTCCAGCAGCCGGTCGCTCAGCCGGTATCCGGTGTCGGTGCGCCGCAGATCCCCCGCGGCCGTCATCCGGCTGAGCGCCGCCCGCAGGGTGGAGCCGCCGACACCGAAGGGCTCCACGGCCCGCACGAGGTCCTTCGCCGTCAGCTCCGGGGGATGCACACCCAGCAGCAGGCTCAGCACGACCGACCGCGCGGACAGCGGACGCAGCTCCAGCTCGGCGTGCTGCGCCGACACGTTGATCCGCATGGGGCCAAACTGTACGGGACGGCTCATGTTGCATGATTGCTGCGACCGAATCAACAGTGCAACACTGGACGCATGGAATACGAGGGATCCGCCACCCACGCCGTCACCAACCAGCCCCCTCCCCTGGCCCCCTACGACGCGTCCGCGGACACGGCCCTGCTCGACGGGCTGCGCCGCGAGGGTGCCGGATGGGCCGAGGAGGGCATCCGGCGGCTCGGGCTCAGGGCCGGCAGCGCCGAGGCGCAGGAGTGGGGCGATCTGGCCAACCGCCACGAACCCGAGCTGCGCACGCACGACCGGTACGGCAACCGCGTGGACGAGGTCGAGTTCCACCCGAGCTGGCACCACCTGATGCGGGCCGCGGTCACCGAGGGGCTGGCCGGCGCGCCCTGGGCGGAGGACCGGGCGGGCGCCCATGTCGCCCGTACCGCGGGCGGGCTGGTGTGGGGGCACACCGAGGCAGGCCACGGCTGTCCGACGTCGATGACGTACGCGGCGATCCCCGCGCTGCGCAGGCAGCCGGAACTCGCCAAGATCTACGAACCCCTGCTGACCAGCCGTGAGTACGAACCGGGCCTCAAGGTGCCGACCGACAAGCGCGGCCTGCTGGCGGGCATGGGGATGACGGAGAAGCAGGGCGGCTCCGACGTCCGGACGAACACCACGACGGCCACGCCCACCGCCGAGTCCGGCGTGTACACGCTGCGCGGGCACAAGTGGTTCACGTCGGCGCCGATGTGCGACCTCTTCCTCGTGCTGGCCCAGGCTCCAGGCGGCCTGTCCTGCTTCCTGGTCCCGCGTGTGCTGCCCGACGGCAGCCGCAACACCTTCCGCATCCAGCGGCTGAAGGACAAGCTGGGCAACCGGTCCAACGCCTCCTCCGAGCCCGAGTTCGAAGGAACCGTCGCCTGGCTGGTCGGCCCCGAGGGGCAAGGCGTCAAGACGATCATCGAGATGGTCAACTGCACCCGGCTGGACTGCGTGATGATGTCGGCCACCCTGATGCGCAAGACGCTCGTCGAGGCGGGGCACCACGTACGCCACCGCAGCGCGTTCGGGGCACGGCTGCTGGACCAGCCGCTGATGCGCAACGTGCTGGCCGATCTGGCGCTGGAGTCCGAGGCCGCGACCACACTCACCCTGCGGCTGGCCGGCGCGGCCGACCGCGTGGCGCGCGGGGACACCGGTGAGGCCGCCTTCCGCCGGATCGCGACCGCCGTGGGCAAGTACTGGGTCACCAAGCGGGGCCCGGCCTTCACCGCCGAGGCCCTGGAGTGTCTCGGCGGCAACGGCTACGTCGAGGAGTCGGGCATGCCCCGGCACTACCGCGAGGCTCCCCTGCTGTCGATCTGGGAGGGGTCGGGGAACGTCAACGCGCTCGATGTGCTGCGGGCGTTGCGGCGTGAAAGGGCGACCGCGGAGGCCCTGTTCGGCGAACTCGCCCTGGCGCAGGGGGCGGACGCCCGGCTGGACACGGCCGTGACGCGGCTGAAGGAGCAGGTGGCCCGGACGTCCGAGGCCGGCGCACGGCGGCTGGTGGAGCTGATGGCCCTGGCCTTGCAGGCCTCGCTCCTGGTCCGGCACGCCCCGCCCGCCGTCGCCGACGCCTTCTGCGCGAGTCGGCTCGGGGGCGACTGGGGGCACGCCTTCGGCACGCTTCCCGACGCCGCCGACCTGGACGCGATCCTGGCGCGGGCGCTGCCCGAGGCGAGCTGATTCTCCGCTGATCCGCCGGGCGCAGCGGTTCTTCGGCCGGTTCGCACACAGTCATCGCACGATTCCGCTTCGTTGTCAGTGCCGTGGTGCAGACTCACGATCAGTGGGACTTCGCCTGGGGAGGACAACGTGTTCACGGGGATCGACGAGGTCGACTGGGCCTCGCTGCGACATGCGTACGGCAGTGCGGAGGACGTGCCCGGATTGCTGCGCGGGCTCGCCTCGGCGGACCGGGCCGAGCGGGAGGTGTCGCTGGACGGGATGTACGGCACCGTGCACCACCAGGGAGACGTGTACGACTCGACGCTCGCCAGCGTTCCGTTCCTGTTCGCGCTCGCGGGGGGTGAGGACGTGCGCGAGCGGGGCGGGATAGTCGAGCTCCTGGTGAGCATCGGGTGGGAGGGCGAGGAACGGGAGGACGGCACCGACTCCCCCGGCACGGCGGCCCGTGCCGCGGTCCGCGCGGGTGCGGAGCTCTTCGTCCGGCTGAGCGGGGACGCGGAGGCGGCGGTGCGCAGGGCGGCCGCGGGCGCGGTCGTGCGGTTCGTCGACGAACCGGCCCGGGTCCTGGGCCTGTTGCGGCAGCGGATCACGGTGGAGCGGGACGACCGGGTTCTGCTCGCCCTGGCGGAGAGCCTCGGCCTGTTCGTACGGCGGCACCCCGGGCACGCCGCCGAGGCTCTGGAGCTGCTGGTGGCGCAGAGCGCGCCGCCGTACGGGCCCGGGCTGCGGCTCGCCGCGCTCGGTCAGCTCGCGGGCTGCGCTCCCGACCGCCTCCCTCCCGACCTGGCGGCCGTCGCCGTCCGGCTGCTCAGGGAGAGGTCCGCGCTGCGGCCGGTCGGGCAGCCGGAGGCCGAGGGTCCCGGCGAGGACACGCTCGTCGGCCGGCTGCGGCGGCTGCGCCCCTCGGACGAGGAGGGCTCGCAGCTGCTGCGGACCCTCCACACCGCGCTCGACGACCGGGTGAGCGACCGGATCGCACTCCTCGACGGGCAGTTGACCAGCCCGGATCCGACCGACCGGTGCAACGGCGTGTGGATGTCCGCGGGGCTGCTGCGCGAGTGGCGGGCGGACTGCACCGGGCTCGTCGCACTGCTCGGCGCTCAGTCGGGTGCGCCGGAGGACCGGCTGCGCGATGCGGCGGTGTCCGTCCTCGTGGATCTCTTCCACCTCGCCGCTCCCGCCGCCGACGGCCTCGCCGCACTGGTGACATCCCGACCCGATCTCTGGGTGCGGTCGTGGGAGCGCGGGGTGCCGACGCTCGGCGGCCCGCTCAAGGCCCTGGCCAGGAGCGGGGATCCGCGGGCGGTGCCGGTGCTCGCCGAAGTGCTGGCAGGACCGGTCGTGCCGGCTGATCTGGGGCAGGTGATCGGTCACCTCGGCGGGGACGCGGCCCCGCTGGCGCCCGCGGTGCGGCGCAGGCTCGGTGAGATCCCCCTCGACTCGCCCGAGACCTCCGCCCGGGCCGTGCCACTGGTGACGGCGCTCACCGCCCTGGGTGACCGGGAGGCCGTGCCGGAGGTGATGCGGCTGGTGCACGGCATACCCGTCGGCCTCCGGCCGGACGACGCGCACGTGGGACCCGTCCTGCGGGCGCTGGGCGCGTTCGGGCCCGCCGCACGTGAGGCGATACCGGTGCTGCGGGGCCTGCTGGACAGCGCGTGCGCGAGCGCGGCGGCACGTGCCCTGTGGGAGGTGGAGGGGGACGCGTCCGTCGTCCTTCCTGTTCTGCTGCGGGAGTTGGCGGCCGAGGAGGCCCATCGTCGGCGGTCGGCCGCGGAGGTGCTGTCGCGGCTGGGGCCGGCGGCCGCTCCCGCGCCGTCCGGGCTGCGGCGCATGACGGAGGCCGACTGGGTGTGGGAGCGGGTGACGGCCGCATGCGCGCTGTGGCGGATCGACGGGTACGGCGAGTACGGCAGGGACGTCGCACACCACGGGTACGACGGGGATACAGAACCCGTCCTTCCGGTGCTGCGCGCCGCTTGGACGGAGCACCCGCACACACGCGGCGCGGTCGCCGAGTGCCTCGTCGAGGCGGGACCATCGGCCGCGGCACCCCTGCGGGACCTGCTGGAGACGGAACTGTCCGCACCGCGGCGCCACTTGGCGCTGCTCAGGGGATACCGCGGTCACGACATCCTGAAGGACGAGCGGTTGCTGCGGGCGTGCCGGAAGCTGCTGCGGGGCGAGTAGTGCGGCCGGGGGACGGGTTTGTGCCGTGCGGCGGGTGTGGCTCTGGGCCGCGGCGCGGGTGGCTCCGGGCCGTGCGGCGGCGTGTGGCCGTGCCGGTTACTGTCATGGGCACGTCGATACGACGGCAGGCGCCGCCCTCGCCACCGCCCTCGCCGCCGTCATCGCCCACCGGTCTCCCGCCGTCAGCCCGCGCTCAGCCGGCCGTGCGCCTCCACAGCGGACCGAACCGCGCCCACTCGGCGTCCCACTCCTCCAGGCGGCGGCGCTCCAGGCGGCCGCGCAGCGCACGGCCGCCGACGAAGGGAACGGCCCCGGCGGTCACCCCGATGAGGCCGCCGATCATGGCGGCCCGCACCCTGGCCTGGGTCGCGGTGGCGGGCTTCGTCACCAGTCGGCCCTCCGGGTCCGTCCACACCGTGACCGGAGCCCCGAGGGCGCTGCCCGGCCGGACCCGGGCCTGGCCCGTGTGCGCGGAGCCGTCCGCCACGGTCCAGCGCACCTCGGCCCACACCCGATCCCCGCTGGACCTGCCGGAGTGCGTGGTGGCCGTTCCGGGAGCGGGTTCGGTGAGGTGCGCCACGACCGGTCGCCACTCGGCACGTTCCCGGGCCAGGTCGTGCTCGACGGACCGGGCGACCGCCAAACCGGCGAGCACCCCGGCGAGGACGGTGAACACCCAGGCGCCCAGCAAGACCCAGCCCTCCAACCAGTCGGCCCGACGTTTGAGCGGATTGCGCCGCCAGCGCCACAGCCACACCTTCCGACCACGGAACGCCATCGAAGGCATCCTCCTCACGAGCACACGAACATGCCGGACCGCCCTCCCATACGTCAGACGTGTCCTGGATGCTCACGGCGGGTTTCCCGACTCGGCGCCCCCAGGCCTCCCTCTCCCGTGCGTGGCAGCTCGCGGAAAGCGGCCTCCGGTTCCCCGCGGTCGGCTGCATCGCCACTCTGACCTGCTGCGAAGCGCTTTCCGGGGGTGAGTGTCAGTGGTGGGGTGCAGACTGGCCGGTGTCTGAGACGAAGACGTCGCGGAGGTGATCGGCATGACCGAAGTACTGCTCGCCGTGGGCACACGCAAGGGCCTGTTCATCGGGCGCAGAAAGGGCAGCGCGTGGGAGTTCGACGAAAGCCCCTACTTCAACGCACAGGCCGTGTACTCGGTCGCCATCGACACCCGGGGCGACCGCCCACGGCTGCTGGCCGGCGGTGACAGCGCGCACTGGGGTCCGTCGGTGTTCCACTCCGACGACCTGGGCCGGACGTGGACGGAACCGGCACAGCCCGCCGTGAAGTTTCCCAAGGACACGGAGGCGTCGCTGGAGCGGGTCTGGCAGCTGCACCCGGCGGCCGCGGAACCGGACGTGGTCTACGCGGGCACGGAACCCGCCGCGCTGTACCGCTCCGAGGACCGCGGCGAGAGATTCGAGCTCGTCCGGCCGCTGTGGGAGCACCCCACGCGGTCGCAGTGGGTGCCGGGCGGTGGCGGTGAGGGTCTGCACACCGTGATCACCGACAAGCGGGACCCGCGCGCGGTGACGGTGGCGGTGTCGACGGCCGGGGTGTTCCGTACGAAGGACGGCGGCGCGAGCTGGCAGCCGTCCAACTCCGGCGTCTCCGCGGTGTTCCTTCCGGATCCGAACCCGGAGTTCGGCCAGTGCGTGCACAAGATCGCGCAGGACGCGGCGACGCCGGACCGGCTGTACCTGCAGAACCACTGGGGGGTGTACCGCAGCGACGACGCCGGCGCGCACTGGACGGACATCGGCGAGGGCCTGCCCTCCACGTTCGGCTTCGCGGCGGCCACCCATCCCCACCGGGGCGACACGGCGTACGTCTTCCCGATCAACGCCGACGCGGACCGGGTGCCCGCCGACCGGCGCTGCCGGGTCTTCCGTACGGGGGACGCCGGCAAGACCTGGGAGCCGCTCACGGCGGGCCTGCCGCAGGAGGACCACTACGGCACGGTGCTGCGGGACGCGATGTGCACGGACGACGCGGACCCGGCGGGCGTGTACTTCGGCAACCGCAACGGCGAGGTGTTCGCGTCGGCCGACGACGGTGACAGCTGGCGGCAGCTGACGTCGCACCTGCCGGACGTGCTGTGTGTGCGGGCCGCGGTGGTCGGGTGACTCGGAGCGGATCTCGGCTCGGCCGAATGCCCTGCGGGCCTTCCAGCAGCCCTTCGACGAAGCGGGGGTCCTGATCGCCGGTCAGGACCCCCACTCGACGCCGGGGCACGCGGGCATCAGCTGTCGGACATGCGGCGGCGCTTGTGCGGTTCGCCGCGAGCGTCCGGAACCGTAGGTCGGCGATCGCCTCGAACGGCTCTCACAACGCCGACACTAGATGGTGATCGCGAGTTGCTCGTCCGTGAACGTGCCGTGCGGTGGGTTGACGTCGCTCTCGCCACCTCTGCCGTCGCATCCCCGGTCGGGGTTGAACATCAGGTACGTGCCGGAGGAGCAGGTGATCCACATCTCGGCGTCTCCACCGAGCACGGTGCTGCCGGACAGGTTGGCTCCGCCCTGCACGATCGCGTTGTCCTTGACGACGACACTGCCGCTGATCGTCGCTCCGGAGTTGACCCAGGCGAGGCCCTCGATACGGGCGTTGCCGGTCACGGTCGAGTTGCCGAAGACCGCGGCGCGCGGGCCGACGTAGGCGGTGGAGGCGACGTTGGCCCGGTTGTCGACCCAGCCTCCGCCGTTGGAGTGCCAGTGGCCGCCGCCGGTCGCGGCCGGCTTCTGGTACCCGGACTCGTGGCCTGAGGGAACGGCGCCGCTGATACGGAACTCGTAGGCGTAGCGGTGGTTCTTGGTGTAGCCGTCGAGGAACGCGTAGTGGTGCACCCTGCTCGGTGTGCCGGTGACGACGAGGTAGACCTCCTTCTCGCCCGGCTGGGTCTGGAAACTGATCTGGCCATCGGGGCTGCTGGAGAGGGCCCCGTAGCGCGGAACGCCGTTCCTGACGGCCACGAACCCGTACGACCAGCCGGCGGCGTCCGAGGTGGTGTGCCCCTTCAGGTGCAGCTTGATCAGAGCACCGTCACTGGACGGCACCAGCTTGATCTTGTTGTAGCCGTAGTCCGAGGGGGCCAGGGCGTCCGGGATCGCGTAGTGGCCGGTCGACTTGTTGACCGCGTTCACCGGGACCCCGTTGTAGGCGTTGATGAAGCCCGCGCCGTACACGTTGTTGATGAACGGCATGAAGCGGCTGCGGTTGGAGTAGTCGAAGGTGACCTGGCGCTGGGCGTACTCGGCGATCCTCGTGTTCAACTGAGCCTGTGTCAGGTTGTTGATGCGCCGGTACGTCTCGAGCGGATGCTCGTTGTTGCGTGCCTGGTTCCAGAGGTCGTTGAAGGTCTTGATGCCGCCGTACTTGTCGACGAGGTACTGCACGAGCATCCAGTTGCCGTAGTGGTGGCGGCTGGAGGAGTACGCCAGGTTCTCGGTGCGCAGGAACCGGGTCAGATCACCGGCACCCCCGTTCGGGTAGACCTGCATCGCCATGAACTCGGCGCTGGTCTCCCAGAACGTCCCGGCCGACGGGTCGGTGAAGCCGACACCCCCGCCCTTGCCGAGGAAGGTGTAGTTCTGGAAGACGTGGCCGAGCTCGTGGGCCAGGCCCCAGGAACCGGGCGCCGCCGCGGCGGGCGCGATGTTGATGACCCCGACCCTGCCGTCGGCCGAGCCGCCGGTGGCCCAGGCGTCGAGGGCACCGCGGTTCCAGGTTCGCGTGATGATCACGTCGATCTTGTGCTGGGCCAACAGGCCTGTTTCCGGCGTGAACTTCATGGTGTTCACGTAGTAGGAGTACAGGTTCTCCAGCTGGCCGAGGATGTTGTCCGGGTCGAACCGGTAGTCGCCGGGGGCGTTCTTCGGGTCGGTACCCGACTTCTCACCCCACAACAGGATGAAGTTGGCCGACTCCCGGGTGCGGTTCTGCGCCCACGGAACCTCGCCGGCCGCGGCCCAACTGGGCGGAATGTAGACGCTCTTGGCGGCTGCCGCGGTCTGCGAGGCGGCCTGCGAGGCGGTGTCCGGGCGGGCCGACGCGGGAGTGATTCCGAGGGCCACACCCAGCGCACCCACCGCCAACAGGACAGCTAGGCGACGTGAGCATGCCAATAATCTTCGTGCGGTCGTCATGTGGGGGGTCTCCGTTCGACGGATCGAATCGGCTGTATGCGACGTGCGGAGTTGCGCCATGGTGCCATGGGAGCGCTCCCGCCACCAGACAAGCGCAGCCGTGAAAAATTCCGTCGCCGCTGAGAGCTCATCCCGCCGAAAGCCTTTTCGCCTGAGGAAAACCATCAGCCACCCGTCTCTCTTGACAGTGCATACGCTCGCCTCTACGTTGCGAAAACCTTTCAGGTCAGACGTCATTGCTCCTTACCTGACCCGGCCCCGTAGCCAGCGGCTGAGGCTCCTGGGAGACCTCGCCGGAGAACGTCAGCACCATCGTGAGCCAACGCCTGCTGTCAACCCGACAGGGAGCATCCGATGAGAAGACGGAAGACGGCGGCCCTGCGTGGGTCCGCCACCGGGGACCCGGCCACGCCGGGGATGAGCGCCCTCGACATCCGGGCGCTCCATGGGCCTCCGGGGAATCCAGGGCATCGCGGAACGGCGGGCCTGTCATGAAGCGCCTCCTCATCGCACTGGCGCTCCTCATCGGTTCCGTCTGTTCCGCGACCCCGGCCGCCGCCGCGCAGACCATCGGGTTCCCCACCTTCAGCGGACCCGCGATCCCGGCCCCGCCCGTCGCCCACACGACGGGCGACATGATGAAAGCCATCTACGACGCGGAGAGCTCGGGAACCGACTTCTGGATGGACCGCCTGCTCGCCCGCTCCGGCAACGACCCGGCCGGCCCCTGGCTGATGAGCCGTGGGCGGGCCGTCTTCATGAAGGAGCACGACCCCTCCCGGCTCGGCTTCGGCGGCAAGGTCGCCTACTGGGAGAGCATCAACGACAACAACGCCTACACCATCGCGGTGACCCCGGGCACCTTCACCGAACAGGTCTCCCAGCGCCGACAGGCGCCCAGCCACTGGAAGAGCGTGCACACCAGCGGCTCGATCACGGTCGACCAGACGAAGTTCATCACGGACAACAACGTCGCCGTGACCAACCTGTCGATCAAGAACAACGGTACGAGCTCCACCACGCTGCAGTTACGGGCGACTTCCCCGTACGCCACCACGGGTACCGGAAGCGAACTGACCGGGCAGGTGAACGCCTACAACAACCTCACCACCATCCGTCCCCGGCTCACCGGCGACGGGTTCACCGTCTCCAGCGGCGGGCTCAGCCGCTCCGTGACCATCGCGGCCGGAGCCACGGTGACCACCAAGGTGGTGATGGGCTTCGTCACCGACGAGATCCCCGAGTCCCTCACGGAGTACAACGCCTACGCGGGCCACTCCCCCACCACCGCGTTCGCGACCCACGTCAGGGACTACAACCGGTGGTGGGCGCAGAACGTGCCCTATATCGACGTACCCGAGCCCGCGATCAAGAAGAGCATCTACTACCGGTGGTGGCTGATGCGCTTCAACAGCCTCGACGCCGACATCCCAGGGCAGACCTTCCAGTTCCCGACCTCGACCGAAGGCGTCCTCGGCTACAACAACGCGATCGCCCTCACCCAGCCCATGCACATCGACGACCTCAAGTACCTGCGCGACCCGGCCTACGCCTACGGCGACTGGCTGAGCGTCGGCCAGACCTCCAAGGGCGGCCGCTTCCTCGACAACCCCGGTGACCCGGAGAACTGGTCCAACAGCTACACCCAGTACATCGCCGAGGCGGCCTGGAAGAGCTACCAGATCCACGGCGGCCAGCCGGGCATCGCCGCGAACCTGGCCAGATACGCCGAAGGTGACGTCAAGGGCCAGCTCGCGCACTACGACCACGACAACAACAAGCTCATCGAGTACGACTGGGGCGCCCTGACCGGCAACGACGCCGACGCGGTCTCCTTCCACTGGAAGCCCAACACCAACATGGACCGTGCCGAGTCCGCCTACCAGTACAGCGGCGCGCTCGCCGCCGCGCAGGCCTACGAGGCGATCGGCAACACGGCCAAGGCCACCGAGATGCGCACGCTGGCGAATCAGATCAAGGACGCGATCGTCAATGTGCTGTGGAACCCGAACCGGCAGCTGTTCGAGCACCGGTTGAAGCCGACGAACGAGTGGGTGCCCTGGAAGGAGATCAACAACTACTACCCCTTCTCGGTCGGAGCCGTCCCCAACACGGCGACCTACAAGCAGGCGCTCCGGCTGTACGACGATCCGGCGCAGTACCCCGTCTTCCCGTTCTACACGGCCAACCAGGTCGACAAGAAGGCGGCGGCCGAGGCCGGGGAGCCGGGCTCCAACAACTTCTCCACCATCAACTCCACCGTACAGTTCCGGCTCTACTCCTCGGTGCTGCGCAACTACCCCAACTCCTGGATGAACGCGACCGACTACAAGAAGCTGCTGTACTGGAACGCCTGGTCGCAGTACATCGGCGGCAACACCCAGTGGCCCGACGCCAACGAGTTCTGGGCCGACTGGAACGGCAGCTCGATCAACTACCGCTCCTGGATCCACCACAACATCCTCGGCAGCAGCAACTGGACGGTGATCGAAGACGTCGCGGGGCTTCGGCCGCGCAACGACGCCAAGGTCGAGCTCTCCCCGATCGACATCGGCTGGAGCCACTTCACCGTCAACAACCTCCGCTACCGGGGCGCCGACCTGACCATCGTCTGGGACGACCCGGCCGACGGCGTGGTGCGCTATCCCGGCGTCCCGGAGGGCTACTCGATCTACGTCAACGGCAACCGCGCCGCCACCGTCAGCTCGCTGGTGCCCTTCACCTGGGACCCGGCCACCGGCGAGGTCACCACGAGCGGCACGGTCACGCACCACACGTCCGTCCCCGGCCTCAAGGCCCCCCACCAGGTCGTGCAGAACAGTCCCCGGATGGTCGACATGCTCGCCAAGGCCGGCGTCGACCTGACCGCCGACCTGACCAACCTGGCCTCCGGGGCGACCGTGTCCGCGTCCCACACCGGATCCGGCAGCAACGTCTCCGGCGCCGTCGACGGGTACCCCACCAACGAACCGTTCTGGGGTGCCGCAGGCTCCTCCAACAGCCAGGACTGGTACGAGCTGGACTTCGGCACCACCCGCACGCTCAACGAGGTGCGCCTGTACTTCAAGGACAGCCGACCGGCGAGTACTACCTACCGGGCGCCGTCCGCGTACGCCATCCAGTACTACAACGGCAGTTCATGGGTGAACGCGCCCAGCCAGACCAAGAGCCCGGCCGCACCACGGGCCAACTACAACCTGGTGCGGTTCCCCTCCCTCACCGCCCAGCGCATCCGGGTTCTGGCCACCAACGTCTCGGGTGCCAAGACGGGCCTCACCGAGGTCAAGGTGTACAACCGGGGCGGCGCCCAGCCACCGGCCAACCTGGCGACATCCGCGACGGCCTCCGCCTCGTACACCTCTTCCTGGGAGAGCGTCACCGCGGTCAACGACGGGATCGACCCGCCCTCCTCCAACGACACCGTGAACCCGCGCTGGGGCACCTGGCCGGAGACCGGTCAGCAGTGGGCCGAGCTGACCTGGCCGTCAGCGAAGACCATCGACAAGGCCGAGGTGTACTTCTTCGACGACGACCAGGGCATCGACATGCCCTCCTCCTGGAAGCTCCAGTACTGGAACGGCAGTGCCTACGTCGACGTGGCGGGGGCGAGCGGCTACCCGCTGGCCAAGAACCAGTACAACACCGTCACGTTCACCGCCACGAACACCACGCGACTGCGTCTGCAGCTCACCGGTAACGGCTCCAACTCCGTCGGCCTCCTGGAAGCAAAGGTGTACGGCCCGTGACTCGTTCCAGATGTCTGTCCACGCTCTTAGGCGCACTCACCATGCTGGTCGCCTTCCTGGTGGCGCCTCCCCCCGCTGCCGCAGCCGTCACGTTCACCTCGACCGGGGTGAACCAGACCGGCGGCAACTGCCTCGACCTGCCGAACAGTTCGTCGGCCAACGGAACACAGCTGCGCGCCTTCACGTGCGGCACCGGCGCGAACCAGAGCCTCGGCTTCACCCCGGTCTCGGGGACGAGCGACACGTACACGATCACCACCCAGTCCGGCCAGTGCGTCGACGTCCACGGCGCGTCCACGGCCGACAACGCCGCGATCATCCAGTGGCCCTGCCACAACGGAACGAACCAGCAGTGGCGTCTCGTCCCAGTGACGGTGAGCGGCACCGACAAGACCTTCAACCTGGTCTCCGTCAGCTCGGGCAAGTGCGTCGCCCCGAGCGGCGGCTCGTCGGCGTCGAACACCAACCTGGTGCAGCTGCCGTGCGCCACCGCGAACGGCAGGGTGTGGCGGCTGCCCGGCTTCACGGGCGGCGGCACGAGCCCGCGCACGTTCACCAACCCGATCGCCCAACGCGGCCCCGACCCCTGGCTGACGTACCACGACGGCTACTACTACCTCGCCACCACGACCTGGAACTCGACGGTCACCATGCGCAAGTCCACAACCTTGGGCGGGCTCGCCACGGCCAACGAACAGGTGATCTTCAACCTGACCCGGCCCAACGGGGCGGGCACGATGTGGGCCCCTGAGTTCCACCTGCTCGACGGCCCCAACGGGAAGCGCTGGTACTTCTACTACACCGCCGGACGGGAGCCGTACGACCTCGGCACCCAGCGGATCCACGTACTCGAGAGCGCCGGCCTCGATCCGATGGGGCCCTACAGCTTCAAAGCCGACCTGCTCGACCCGACCCAGGACAACACCTGGGAGCTGGACCCGGGCATCCTCCAGCTGAACGGCAAGCTCTACCTGCTCGGCACCTTCTACAACGGCTCGCAGCCCATGTTCATCCGACCGCTGTCGAACCCGTGGACCGCCAGTGGCACCCGCCGTGTGCTGTCCACCCCGACCTACAGCTGGGAGACGGTGGGCGGCGCGGTCAACGAGGGCGCCGAGGTCCTCCAGCGGGGCGGCAAGACCTTCATCGTCTACTCCGCCAGCCACTGCTCCACGCCCGACTACAAGCTGGGGATGCTCACCTACAACGGCGGCGACCCGCTCAACTCCTCCTCCTGGGTCAAGTCACCGAACCCGGTCTTCCAGCGGTCCAACGCGGCCGGCGTGTACGGCCCCGGCCACAACGGCTTCTTCAAGTCGCCCGACGGGACCGAGGACTGGATGGTCTACCACGCCAGCAACTCCGCAAGTGGTGGCTGTGACATGAACCGCTCCACCAGGGCGCAGAAGTTCACGTGGAACGCGGACGGCACCCCGAACTTCGGCACCCCGGCGGCCCTCGGCGTCCCGCTGACCTCGCCGTCGGGCGAGTAGCCGGCCGATCACGTGAGCCTTCTGTTCCGGACCGGCTGCCGTGGTCCAGGGCCGCTACGGTCTACGGCAGCCGCCAGTCCACCTGCTGTTCACCCTGCTTGAGCAGCAGCTCGTTGGCCCGGCTGAACGGACGCGAGCCGAAGAAACCCCGGTCCGCCGACATCGGCGAGGGATGGGCGGACTCGATCGACGGGAGGTCCCCGAGCAACGGCCGCAGATTGCGCGCGTCACGCCCCCACAGGATCGACACCAGCGGCTTGCCCCGCGCGGCCAGCGCCCGGATCGCCTGCTCGGTGACGTCCTCCCAGCCCTTGCCCCGATGCGCACCAGGGCTGCGCGGTGCGGTGGTGAGCGCTCTGTTGAGCAGCAGTACGCCCTGCCGGGTCCACGGCGTGAGGTCCCCGTTGGACGGCCTGGGCAGCCCCAGGTCGGAGTGCATCTCCCGGAAGATGTTCTCCAGACTGCCCGGCAACGACCGCACCTCGGGCGCCACCGCGAAACTCAACCCGATGGCCATTCCAGGCGTGGGGTAGGGATCCTGACCGACGATCAGGACACGGACGTCGTCGAAGGGCTGCTGGAAGGCCCGTAGGACGTTCTCTCCAGCCGGAAGGTAGGTCCGGCCGGCCGCTATTTCGGCGCGGAGGAAATCGCCCATGGCCGCGATGCGTTCGGCCACAGGTTCCAGAGCCTTCGCCCAGCCTGCTTCAACGAGTTCATGGAGAGGTCGTGGTGCCACGGCGCGTCACTCTACTGGCCCGCACCGACACCCCGCACAGAGAGGAGGGGCCCCGCGCGGGCGACCGCCGCTCGGCGCTACCCTTCCTCCCCGTCGAAACACTCGAGACACTCGGGTCGGTCGAGTCGGTCGAGTCGGTCGGGTCGGTCGAGCGCATCGCGCAACCGGTCACCTGGAAGAAGGAGGGGCGCTTGTCGCGTCCAGTGGTCGAGCGGCGTCTGCCGTGACCGGCGTGGGGGACGGGATCCTCGCCGTCGACTCCGGCGGCTCCGGTCTTCGCATCGTTGTCGGCGCCGCCGGATCCGGCGGGACCGGCCCGCGGGCCCAGTGGGAGTCCCGGGAGCCGGTGCGGACAGGTGACCGCGGCATCGACGCGGTGCACTTCATGGAGCAACTGGTGCCCCTGGTGCGCGCGGCGGTCGCCGAGACGGGTGTCGGCGGGCTGGGCACGGCCGTGATCGGCGCCGCCGGGCTCGCCACGCTGGGCGATGCGCTGCGCGCCGAACTCCCGGCCGCCCTGGCACACGAGTTCGGTGTGCGCACGGTCGCCCTCGTCGCGGACGCCGTCACCGCCTACGTCGGCGCCCTCGGCCCACGGCCCGGTGCGGTCGTCGCCGCCGGTACCGGTCTGATCGCGATCGGCACCGATCTGACGCGCTGGCGCCGCGCGGACGGCTGGGGGCATCTGCTCGGCGACTGCGGCGGCGGCGCCTGGATCGGCCGGGCCGGGCTGGAGGCGGCGCTGCGCGCCCACGACGGCCGGGAGGGCGGCTCGGCCCGGCTGCTGGCGTGCGCCGAGCAGTTGTTCGGCCCGATGCCCCAACTGCCCGGCAAGGTCTATCCGCGCCCCGACCGTCCCGCCGTCCTCGCCTCCTTCGCACCCCGGGTGTCGGCATGTGCCGCCGATGACGACCCCGTCGCCGCGGGCATCCTGCGTGCGGCGGCCCGGCACATGGCCGACTCCGCGACCGCCGTCTGCCCGTCCGACGGCGAGCCCCGCCTCGCCCTCACCGGCGGCCTGTTCAAGATGGGCGACCCTCTCGTCGTACCGCTGGAGGAGGAGCTGGCGAGGCGGCTGCCCCATGCCCGGCGGGTGCCGGCCGAGGGGGACCCGCTGCACGGCTCGGTCCGCATCGCCACCGGCCTGGCAGCCGGTTCGTTCACCCTTCCGGGTGCGGAGAAGATGCTGTACGTGGTGACCACGAAAAGGTGATTGATTCGGCCGTCGGGAAACCCGCTGATCACTTCAGACCCGTACTCAACTCATCCGTACGTAACTCATCAGACAAAACCGGACGGATACCGCTCACCTGCACCCTCCCCGAACAGGGGAGCCCAAGAAGCCAGTAACATGCGACGCCATGAGCTCCCCCACTGGGCCCGCGTCCGGCCTGCCAGTACGAATGCCGCGACCCCGCCAGCCCGGACGGCACCGCCGTCCGGAGCCCCTGGCGGCTCCCGATGGTGCGCCCGCGCTCGTCCTCGCGGTGCCGGGCACTCCGGGCACCGCCACGCGCAGTCTCGCCGCGGAGGTCGTGAGCATCGCCCGCTCCGAGCTCCCCGGCCTCGACGCCCGGATCGGGTACCTGGACGGGGGCGACGCGGAGTTCCCCGCGCTGCAGGCCGTGCTCGCGCACGCCGCCGAGGAGCGCACCGCGCGCTATGAGCAGGCCCGAGCCGCCGGTATGGACGTCAGGGAGCCCGACGGCCCGGTGGCCGTCGTCGTACCGCTGCTGGCCGGCCCGGACAGCGCGCTGCTGCGCCGGATCCGCCAGGCCGTCATGGACAGCCGGGTCGCGGCCGAACTGACCGATGTACTGGGTCCCCACCCGCTGCTCGCCGAGGCGCTGCACGTGCGCCTGTCGGAGGCCGGTCTGGCTCGCGCCGACCGTGCGCGCCTGTTCACCGTGGCGACCGCCGCGGACGGCATCATCCTGGCCTCCGTGGGCGGCGACGAGGCCGTGCAGGCGGCCGGGATCACCGGCATGCTGCTCGCCGCGCGCCTGGCCGTGCCGGTGATGGCGGCGGCCCTCGACCAGGAGGGCTCGATCGCGTCCGTCGCCGAGCAGCTGCGGTCCTCGGGCTCGCAGCAGCTGGCGCTGGCGCCGTACCTGATAGGGCCGGAGATCGACCCGACGCTGATCACGGAGGCGGCCAGGGAGGCGGACTGTTCCGCCGCGGAGGCGCTCGGCCCCTACCCGGCCATCGGCAAGCTCGCGCTGGCCAAGTACACGACCGCGCTCGGCATCGCCCCGCAGCAGCCGCAGGGCACGCCGGTCCGCTGACGCACCGCGCCTTCACGTTCGTACGGCGAAAGGGCCCGCTCCCCACGCAAGCGGGCCCTTCGCCATGTCCGCCGGGTGTCAGTCCAGGATCACGCAGGAGGCCGCCGGCACTTCGACCGAGCCGCCGTAGCGCGGCAGTCCCGTGTCCGGGTCGACGGCGAACCAGGACACGTCGCCGGAGCGCTCGTTCGCGACGTACAGGAATCCGTCGGACGCGGTGATCGCCCGTGGCCAGTGGCCGCCGCAAGGCACCGTGCCGAGCAGCCGCAGGCCGCCCTCCTCGTCTGCGTCGGCGTCGAATACGGAGAGGACGTCCTCGCCGCGCGTGGCGGTCCACACGAAGCGGCCGTCGGGCGCGGCGACGATGCCCGACGGGTAGGCGTCGCCGTCCGGGGCGCCGGGCAGCACCGGCGTCTCGGCCAGCGGCTGCAATGTGCCGTCCGCGGGGTTCCAGCGGCAGACGGTGACGGTGGGGGTGAGCTCGTTGAGCACGTACGCGTGCCGGCCGTCCGGACCGAAGGCGAGGTGGCGCGGTCCGGAGCCCGGCCGCAGGGCGATCTCGCGGTGCGGTACGAGACGGCCGTCGGCCAGTGTGCACACGCGTACCGAGTCCGTGCCGAGGTCGACGCTGACGGCCCAGCGTCCGCTCGGGTCGGGCTGCACCTGGTGCGCGTGCGGCCCTTGCTGGCGGGGCGTGTACGGGCCCGAGCCGGTGTGCCGGAGCACGCCGGACGGGGCGTCGGCGAGGGTGCCGTCGGCGCGGACGGGCACGGCGGTCACACTGCCGGAGCCGTAGTTGGCGGTCAGTACGTGACCCGCGTGGACACTGAGGTGGGTGGGCCCGCTGCCGTCGACCGGTACCGGCGGGCCGGCCGGTTCGGGCTTGTCGCCGGTCACGCGGTACGCGGCCACCGCGCCCTCGGCCGTCTCGCTGACCGCGTACAGCGTGGCCCTGTCGGGCGAGAGCGCCAGGTACGACGGGTCGGGGAGGCCCTTCACGCTGCTCAGGACGGTGAGCGCGCCGCTGTCCGGGTCCACGGCCGCCGTCACGATGCCGGGGCCCCCGGCCGCCGTGAAGGATCCGATGAAGGCCCGCCCTCTCCGCCTGCCGCCGTCTGTCACCGCAGTCCCCTCTCGGTGCTGTGCCGTTCGGGGTGACGGTAGCAGTCGATCACGCGAGGTCTAGACCAAGAGGACAGGATTCACGGTCGCCGGGACGGGCCCCGTGACTCAGGCACCCACCAGCGGAGAACCTGACGATGCCCGCAGGGGCGTGGCCAGTTCGGCGAGGGCGCGCTCCAGGCCGTGCAGATGGGCCAGCGCGGGTTCCGCCGCGTGCGGCTGGGGCGCGAGCAGCGGGGTGGCGTTCTCGCGGGTGCCGCCGGTGAGTGCCTCGACCGCGGTCTCGACGCGCCGGCACGCGGTGGTCAGCCGCGCGTCGTGCGAGGCCTCCGGGTCGGCGGCGACGGCGACCAGGCCACGGATCTCACGGGCGCAGTCGTCGAGCAGCGCCAGCACCCGGCGGGCACGCCGCTTGCGGCCGAGCATCGGGTTGAGGGGATGCACGAGGGGGGCGACGGACAGCCGTACCCGGCCGAGCAACTGCTCCAGTTCCGCGACGCGGGGTGCGGGGTCGGCGGTCTCGGAGCCGGCGAGGCGGGCGGCGGCCTCGGCGGTGCAGGCGTGGACGCAGCGCAGGGCCCGCTGGATCCAGCCGTCGGTGACGGTGTGGGTGGTGACGGGCAGGACGAAGAGCACCGCCAGCACGGCACCGAGCGCGCCGATACCGGTCTCCGCGAACCGCAGCGCGAGCAGTGCGGGGTCGAGGACGCCCAGGAGGCCGTAGAGGAGCTCCGCGAGGACGGTCACACAGAGCATCATCCAGGTGTACGAGACCGCGGCGGTGTAGAAGATGCCGAAGACGCAGGCGGTCAGGAGCACGGCGGTCGGCAGGGCGGCCCCGTCGAGCGGCACGGCGACGAGCAGGCCGAGCCCGATGCCGATCACGGTGCCGAGGACCCGGCGGAAGCCGCGCACCAGGGTTTCGCCGCGCGAGGTGGTGTTCACGAAGACCCACCAGGTGGCGCCGACGGCCCAGTACCAGCGCTGCCCGGACACCAGCTGGCCCACCACCAGGGCGAAGCCCGCGCCGGCGGTGGCCTGGATCGCCTGGCGGGTGGTCACGCGGGCGAGGCCGGTGCCGCCGGGCGGGGCGGGCACGGGGGCCGGGGGCAGGCGACGCTCGTAGCACCACAGGCCGAAGCGGACGGCCGCCGCGGTGAGCACGGACAGCAGGACGGCGGCGTACAGCTCGGGCAGCCGGTCGGTGGTCGCGTGCAGGAACTGCGCCACGAAGAAGGTCATGAACGCGAACACGCCGAGACTGTGCCCGCGCGGACCCCAGCGGCGCGCGTACACGCCCGCGCCGACCACGGCGAGGAAGGTGAGGTCCCGGGCGACGGGGTGGTCGTGCAGTTCGGCCGCGGCGGCGAGCACGGGCAGTCCGACGGCGGGCAGCAGCGCGGTGGTGACCGCCTGGCCGCGGACCGTGGCGTCGGTGACCGTGAACAGGGCGAGCAGCGCGGTGAGTCCGCCGGTGACGGCTCCGACCAGCGAGTACCCGGCGATCCCGCACACGATGACCGCCGGCCCGATGCCGAGCACGGCCCGCGCGGCGAAGCGCAGCCGCGCCCGCCCCGGGTCCGGCGCCACGAACATCCTCTTCAGCACTGCTTCCCGCTCCCTTCGACACCGGTGGACGACTTCGACACCGGTGGACGACGGCATGAAAAAGGCGCCGCGGGATCCGCAGCGCCATCGACGCGTCCATCACAGCATCAAGGGCCCACCTGGCTCAAGTGTCGCCTAGAATGCTGGGCCATTGGCACAGACATGACGGCTCCGGCACGTCCGCCGGCGAGCCAACGGACCATGCTCGACCATGTATCTCGACCATGTACCTCGACCATGTATGAGGAGACCGGGCACCATGGCCGTCGACGAGCTCGACACCCGCATCCTGCGGCTGCTGCTGGAGCAGCCCCGCACGAGCGTGCGCGAGTACGCCCGCATCCTCGGGGTCGCGCGCGGCACGCTCCAGGCCCGTCTCGACCGCCTGGAGCGGGACGGGGTGATCACCGGCACGGGGCCGTCCCTGTCCCCCGCCGCCCTCGGCCACCCGGTGCTCGCCTTCGTGCACATCGAGGTCACCCAGGGACATCTGGACGACGTGGGCGACGCGCTGGCCGCCGTACCGGAGATCGTCGAGGCCTTCTCGATCACGGGCGGCGGGGATCTGCTGACGCGGGTGGTGGCGCGGGACAACGCGCATCTGGAGGACGTGATCCAGAAGCTGATCAGCCTGCCGGGCGTCGTCCGCACCCGCACCGAGGTGGCCCTGCGGGAGCGCGTCCCGCACCGGTTGCTGCCGCTGGTGGAGTCCATCGGGCGAGCTGCTCGGAAATGACCTTTGACATCCTGGGTTCATGAGCAACCTCGGCGACACCGCAGTCATCTTCGATCTCGACGGAACGCTCGTGGACAGCGAGCCGAACTACTACGAAGCGGGTCGGCAGACTCTCGCCGAGCACGGCGTCCCGGACTTCACCTGGGCGGACCACGAGCGGTACGTCGGCATCGGCACGCAGGACACGGTCGCCGACTGGAAGGGGCGGTACGGGCTGGGCGCCCCGGTGGAGGAGATCCTGGCCGCCAAGAACCGCCGGTATCTGGAACTGGCCCGCGCCTCCACGCGCGCGTACCCCGAGATGCGGAAGTTCGTGGAGCTGCTGGCGGGCGAGGGGGTCCCGATGGCGGTGGCCTCGGGTTCGTCGGCCGAGGCCATCGACGCGATCCTGGCCGGCACGGGCCTGGGTTCGTATCTGCGGACCGTCGTGTCGGCGGACGAGGTCGCCCAGGGCAAGCCCGCTCCCGACGTGTTCCTGGAGGCGGCCCGCCGGCTCGGCGCGGCCCCGGCCGCCTGCGTGGTCCTGGAAGACGCGGCTCCGGGCGCCGCCGCCGCGCACGCGGCCGGTATGCGCTGCATCGCGATCCCGTACGTGGCCGCACAGGCCGACGCCCCGGAGTTCGCCACGGCCGATCTGCTGCTGCCCGGCGGCCAGGCCGAGTTCACGGCGCGGACCGCGTACGACTGGCTGATGAACTCGACTCCGGCCGCCTGATCCGAGTTCGCCACTGGTGGCGGCCGACTGCTCCCACGGGCGGGCGGCGACAAGGTGGTGAGTACGGCGCGGAAGGCGTCCTTCGCGTCCTGGCGGAGCGGACGTGCGGAAACCCGGTGCTGTGCGGCGCCGGGTTTCCGAGGAGCAGGTCCCGGGCCGGTGGCGGGGCCCGCGCTACGGCTTGCGGCGGGGCTTGCCGCGCCGTGCGCCCTTGGAGCCGCCTCCGGTGCCGGAACCGCCCGCACCGTCCCGCGCACCGGATGCACCCCGGGCGCCCTTTCCGGTCGACCTGCCCGCCGTCGGCTTGCGTCCGCCGCTCTTCTCGGGCCGCTTGCGCTCCGCCTCGGCCGGGGGCTTGGCGCGACCGCGTGTGCTGTTGACCGTCCGGCCGCGGACGATGCCGATGAAGTCCTCGACCAGATCGGTGGTCGCGTCCTCGGGCCAGGACAGCGCGACGCTCGACTGGGGTGCGTCCACGACCGGCCGATAGGTGAGGTCCCGGCGGTGGTGCAGGCGGGCCAGGGACTGGGGGACCATGAGGAGGCCGATGCCCGCCGCGACGAGTTCCACGGCGTCCGCCGTGGTGGCGGGGCGCTCGAAGGCGGGTTCTCCCGGCGGCCGCTCCCAGTCCAGGACGTCGTCGAGGGGATGCAGCACGACCTCCTCGGCGAGGTCGGCGCACGACACCTCGTCCGCCGCCGTCACGAGGTGGTCCTTGGGGACCACGACGACCGTCGTCTCGGTGTAGAGGGGGATCGCGCTGAAGACCGTACGGTCGACCGGGAGCCGTACGAACGCCGCGTCGGCGTCGCCGCCGCGCAGGACGTCGGATGCCTCGGCGGCCGGGACCGTGATGAGCTCCAGGGGGACGTCGGGCAGGCGTTCGTTCCAGATTCGCACCCATTTGCCGGGGGTCACGCCGGGGACGTACGCGAGGCGGAACGAAGGGGATGCTGCCGAGCCTGTCACCACGCCAGGCTACCCGCCGTGGTCGGACCTCTCGTACGCGGTCGATAGTCTGGACAGCATGAAGTCGCACCAGACCACCCAGACGATGAAGCCCGCGACCGCGGCGAAGAAGCTGGGTGTGTACCTCCCGGCCACACCCGCAGAGTTCCAGGAGGGCGTCGTCACGCGCTCCGAGCTGAACGAACTGCAGGCGAATCCGCCCGAGTGGCTGCGGGAACTGCGACGCCAGGGCCCGCACCCGCGTCCGGTGGTCGCGGCGAAGCTCGGTGTATCCATCGCCGGTCTGGCGCGCGGCGGGGTCACCGAGGCGCTGACCACCGAGCAGATCGAGGCGCTCAAGGAGGAGCGGCCCGAGTGGCTGGAGAAGGAGCGCGCCACCCAGGCCGAGGTCCGCAAGGAGGCCGCGCGGATCAAGGAGAAGAACGCGGAGCGGGCCGAGCGTTCCTGACCTCCCCCGGGGGCCGCGCACTCGAAAACTCGTGTGCGTCGGGGCCCGCCGCGCTGCGATCATTCCGGGATGGTCCACCGTCTGGAACCGCTGGTCATCCGGCACACCCACCGCATCCCCTCCCCCGCGGGACCCGCCGGGGAGGGCGACGTCGCGGCGCGGCAGTTCGACGCCGCGCTGATGTCCGTGGGCTTCAAGCTCTCGGCGGAGCTGCTGAGGCATCTGTCGGGGCTGTCCGAGGGCACGGTCGTCGACACCGCCGTACGGACCCTGGCCACCGTCCGTGAGATGGCCGGCGACCACGTCCGGCACAACGTCTACTTCGTCGACTTCCCGGCCAACGTGCCGGACACGTTCGACTTCTGGATGCGCTGCATCGCCGAGGCGCTCGACGACAGCAGGACCCGCGCGGGCACGCTCGAGCAGCTGCGCAGCGGCGTGGTGGACCTGCTCACCCTGCCGTCCTACGGCCGCTACCGGCACACGTACGCCGAGATGCTCGCCGCCCACGACGAACTGATCGCCGCGGCGGGCGACCGGATGACGGTCCTGCACCTCGGTGGCGCGCCGGACGACGAGGTCACCGCCCTGTATCTGGCCCTGGCCGGCAGCGCTGCACCGCTGGGCGAGGAGGTCCTCGAGGACCTGAAGGTGCTCGCCGAGCACTGCGCCGACGGCCCTCAGCCGGAGGCGATCCCGGTCCGGGAGAACCGCGCGGTCGTCAACCAGGCGCGTCTGAAGGCCGGCGCGGACCTCCTGCTGGACACCGTCACCGACGTGCTCCGCCTGGCGTGCGCGCTGTCGGACGGCGACGTGACCCTCCAGGAGCCGACGCGGTTGCGGGGGTTGTCCCGGCCGGTGCGCCGCGCGCTGATGGCGGGGCTCGACGCGGTCGTCGCGGCGGCTCCCGCCAAGCTCGCCGACGTCCCCGCGCACCGCGAGGCCTTCAAGCGCCTCGGTGAGCGTCTGCATCCGCACGAGTACCCGGACCGGCCGCACGCCGCCGAGGTGTTCGCCGTCGCGCGCGGCGAGCAGAAGGCGCGCTCCTTCGACAGCCGGGTGGAGGAGCTGCTCCGGGAGAACGACATCACGGGGGCGGCCGAGGTGCTGAAGGGTGCTCCCGGCAAGCTGTTCCGTTCGCTGGACCGGCTGCTGCGCACGGCCCGGACGGAGGCGGAGCGCGACGCCGTCGTGGCCGCCGCCGAGCAGGCCGCCCCCGCGGTCTCCGGGCGGGTCGTGCTGTCCGTGCGCGAGCACCTCCACAACCGCGCCGAGGAGTCCGACGCACGCCGTGTCTTCGTCAATCGCCTCAGCCGCGCCTGGGTCGACCACGACGACCGCGCGCCCGTGCCGCCGCGGCAGCGGGAGCGTCTGGTCGCCGCGTTGGACGCCGAGATACGCCGCCGCCTCCCGGACCCGGGCCGTCTGTTGGTCGACCCGGACGTCCTCGACGTGGCGCTCCCGCTGAGCGGGAAGGCGACCGCGGCCGGTCTCGGTGTGCTGCCGCGCGGCTCGCTCTCGCCGGTCGACGGCGAGCTGCTGCGCTTCTTCGTGTACTGGAAGGAGACCGAGCATACGACCGACTACGACCTGTCCGCGTTGATGCTGGGCGCCGACTACGAGACCGTCTCCTGGCTGTCGTACACCCATCTCTCCGCGGTGGACGGCGAGCACTCGGGAGACATCACCGAAGCGCCCGACGGGGCCTCGGAGTTCATCAACCTGCGGCTGGGCGCCGTGCGGGGCACGTTCGTCGTGCCGCAGGTCAACATCTTCTCCGGGGAGGGTTTTGAGGAGGTCGAGGAGTCGTTCTTCGGCTTCATGCTGCGCGACGGCGAGCAGCAGGGCCGGCCCTTCGAGCCGCGCACGGTGCGCATGAAGTCGGAGCTGCGCGGTCCCGGCCGGGTGGCGCTGCCGCTGGCGTTCCTGCGCGGCGATGACGGCCGGTGGCGCGCGAAGTGGCTGCACCTCTACCTCAAGGGCACCCCGACGTCGAACCGGGTCGAGGGCAACCGGGTGTCGGTCGCCACGCTGCTGCGCGGCATCGTGGAGCGCGAGCAGCTGACGGTCCGGTACCTCACCGAGCTGATGGCCGGCGGTGGCGCCGAGGTGTGGGACGGTACCTCGATACCCGACGGTCCCGTCACGTACATCGGCTTGGAACGCCCCGAGGGACTGCACCCGGACTCCCGGGTCATCACCCTCGGAAATCTGCGCGACTTGGTCCCGGCCTGAGTGCTAGCGTTGATCACGGCGAGGCCATGAAGGGGCTTCCTTCTCACAACTCTCTTAAAGTTCTTAGTCCCTTCGCTTTCCTCGCCCTCGACGTCACGCCGGAAGGCGTTCGTACGGCGGCCCTGGCGCCCTGTGGATCAGTGCGCCAGGGCCGCTTGTGCTTGTCCGAGGGCCTGTTCGGCGTAGCCGCGGCCGAAGAGGACGGCGTGCACCAGGAGCGGGAAGAGCTGGTGCAGCCCGATGCGGTCCGCCCAGCCGTCGGCGAGCGGCGCCGCCTGCTGGTAGCCGTCCAGCACCTCGTCCAGGTGGGGACAGCCGAAGAGGTGGAGCATCGCCAGGTCGGTCTCGCGGTGGCCGCCGTGTGCGGCCGGGTCGATCAGCCAGGCCCGGCCGTCGGCGCCCCACAGCACGTTTCCGTTCCACAGGTCGCCGTGCAGCCGGGCGGGCGGCTCGGCCGGGCCCGCCAGCTCGGGCAGCCGCTCGCAGACCCGCTCGATCACGGCCGCCTCGGCGGGGCGCACGGTGCCCTCGTCGACGGCGAGGCGCAGGTAGGGCAGCACGCGGTGCTCGGCGTACCACGCGGGCCAGTCGGTGCCGTCGACGTTCCGCATCGGGGCGCTGCCGATGTACGCGTCCCTCGGGCCGCCGGGCGGCGGGGCGCCGAACGCGGGGGCGCCAGCGGCGTGCAGGGCTGCGAGGTCCCGGCCGAGGCGGAGCGCCGCCCGGCTGTCGGGGCGGCCTTGCGGGACCCGGTCGGTCACCAGGCGGTGTCCGTCGTGGCCGTGGACGGCCGGGACAGGGACCTCGCCGGCGTCGGCCAGCCAGCGCAGGCCGGCCGCTTCCGCCTGCGCGGCGCCGGGGCCGTCGCCCCGCTTGACCATGACCACCTGCCCGCCGTCGAGGGTGACTTCGGCGAGCGTCGCGGACAGCGTGCGCTCCCCCGTCACCGGGCGTCCGGTGAAGCGGGCCGCGGTGGCGCCGGGTCCCTCGTCGTCCCGGGGCCTCATGCCGTACCGAACCATGCGTCGGCGAGCGCGGTGGGCATTCCTCCGGCGGGCGCGTCCGGTATTCCTCCGGCGGGCGCGTCCGGTTCCCGCAGGTACCAGGGCAGGTCGCTGTACACGTGCAGCAGTGTGTACGCGAGCAGTTCGGCCGCCTCGAAGGCGCGGCCGTACGACGCGGTGAGGCGGGCCATGAGGTGCGGGGCGCCGCGCGTGACGAACGGGCCGACGCCGACGAAGTCGTAGGCACGGTCGCCGATCACGGCCGGTTCGAAGTCGAAGAGGCCGGTCAGCCGGCGGTCGGCGGGATCGACGAGGAAGTCCCGGCGCATGACCTCGGTGTGCAGCCGGGCGGACTGCGGGTCGGGCGGCAGGGTCGCCCCTCGACCACGCCGTCCTGGGCGACGGCCGTCGGGAGACAGCTTGAGGACCGGTTCGTCGCCCACCGCGTCCCATTCCTCGCCCGTCTCGACCACAGGAAGCACGCCCGCGACGGTAGGCCGCCGGCCCGCGAACGACAACGGAGTTTCGCGGGAAAACGGGGGTCCGCGCGCGGTTGTGTGACGCCGGTGAAATGTTCCAGCCATGTATTGACATGCGTCCGAAACCGTTCGTAGCTTGGGCGATCATTTAGATTCGTGAAGCTTGTTCACGAATATGAACGGAGAGTGCCCATGGGCGATCGCCGACGACGTCGCCGCCTGGCTGCCGCGGTCACCGTCACGGGGCTGATGTTCGGAATGGCCGCCTGTGGCTCCGGTTCCGACAGCGCCGGATCCGGTGACCCGAACACGCTGGAGGTGTGGACCCGGAGCAATCCGGACGCCGCCGCCACCTACGACCGGGTCTTCGCCGCCTTCACCAAGAAGACCGGAATCAAGATCGACTACCAGCCGGTGTCCCTCAACTTCGACCAGCAGCTCCAGAGCCGGGCGTCCACCAAGGACCTGCCCGACGTCATGATCAACGACACCGCCCTGATGGGCAGTTACCAGGCCCAGGGCCTGCTCAAGCCCATCGAGCCGAACGCCATCACGGGCCACGCCCAGATCACCGCCAAGACCTGGTCCTCCACCGTGGGCATCGACGGCAAGCACTACGGCATCCCGTACTCCCGCCAGGCCATGACGCTGATGATCCGCAAGGACTGGCTGCGGAAACTCGGCCTCCAGGAGCCCACGACCTGGCAGGAGACGCTCACCGTCGCCAAGGCCTTCGCCACCCGCGACCCGGACGACGACGGCAAGGCCGACACCTACGGCATGGTCGTCCCGGGCAGCGCCCAGAACGGATACGCGGCCTGGTGGGGCGCCAGTTACCTGTGGCAGGGCGGCGCGAAGATCATCGAGCCGGTCGGCGACGGCGGCTACCGCCCCGCCATGGACTCGGCGGCCGCCGTGCGAACCGTCACCTGGATGAAGGACAACCTCTTCTGCGGCGCCAAGAACGTCGTCCAGCCCGGTGCGCTGACGGCCATCACCGCCAACGCCACCAACTTCCAGGACGGCA